>JBKEET010000013.1:0-16010 GCA_047777475.1 Burkholderia sp. | reverse complement strand
TCCATGATCGGATCGGCGAAGAGGTACCAGCGGATCTCGCCGCAGGTGTCGATGATGAAGTTGAGCGGGTAGTCGGTCCACTGCAGCGCGCCGCCCGAGGGGTTGTTCCAGACGGCGTGGCGCGAGTTGTTGTCGTTGGGCGCGATGTTGTTGATGTAGTAGAGGCGGTCGGCGAATTTGGCGGAGCGCTTCTTCACCTCGATCTTCGGCGAGTTCGACTTCGTGTCGACCACGCCGCTCAGCTTGAAGACCACGGGCGGCGCATACATGGAGTAGGTCTCGTCGAAGTGCTCGGTCTTGCCCGCGTAAATGCGGTCGTAGGAGACCTCGACCTTGTTGACCCAGTCGGGATAGAGGCCGAAGACCGGAATGCCGCCGTGCGTGAGCACCTGGGCGTCGCTGACGCCGTAAGCGATTTCCTGGCCGCCTTCCTTAGGGACGATGCGCACGCGGGCGCGGCGCACTTCGTAGCCGCCGTTGCGGATGATCGCCGTGAGCGGGGCGATGCGGTAGGGATTCATGATGAGCTCGCCCAAGTGTCCCTGAACCGGATAGAGCGTCTTGGCGCCCGAGGGGCCGCCGAAGGCGAGGGCGGCGCGCGGCAGGGCCGCGGCGCCGAGAAGCCCGAGGACGAGATGGGAAAAGCGGCGTCTTGAAATCTTTGGCATGGCGGTCGTCTGTCTCCTGTGCGGTTAAGATCCCGGCGGAAGCGGACCGCCGGGAGCGGAAGTAAAAATCCGCTGTTAAGTTTTTTTGAATTTAAAAATTCTATCCTACGGATATAAATCCTTTCTTAAGCGAATATACTTTCGCGAAACATTTGACGCTGAAAACAGCCCTTTGTGGAGCAGAACATGCAGAGAAGAATTCTCCTGGGTGCCGCACTCATGACGGCGGCGCTCGATGCACTGGCCTTTGAGAAGGAGGCGGACTGGACGGAGCTCGAAAAGCCGATCGAGGGTGCGGAAAACGCGCTCATCAAGGTGTTCAGCTACGACTGCCCGTTCTGCTACAAGTTCGACCAGTCCGTCGATCCGAAAATCGCGCCGCGGGCCGAAAAGGAACTCGGGCTCGCGTTCATGCCGATGCACCTTGAAACGAAGGGGAAGTACGGCCGCGCGGCGAGCGAATTCTTCGCGCTCTGCATCCTCCGCGACCGGAAAGCGGCCAGGCGGCTCGATGCGCCCGAGTCGCTTTTCCGCAAGGCCAAGGAAGCCGCCTATTTCGCTTACAACAAGATGGAGGAGCGCTGGCCGCAGGGCGAAGGGGCGTTCATTGAGACGCTCTGCAAGGCAACCGGGCTTGACCCGAGCGCCGTCGCGGCGGAACGGAAAACGCCCGACGTGCAGGCGCTCGCCGACAGCTGGAAGGCAGGGTACCCGGCCGCGAAGCGGCAGGGCGTTCCGGCTTATATCGTGAAGGGCCGCTACCTCATCCTCACGAAGCGCATCCGCAGCCTCGACGGGATGTTCGATCTCATTAAGGAGCTTTCGCAGAAAGCGTAAGCGGCGCCTGCCTGCCGAGGCATCGCCCGGAAGAAGAAAAAAGAAAAGGCTTTCGCTCTAGAAACGAAAGCCTTTGTCTGGTGCGCCGTGCTGGACTTGAACCAGCGACCAAGCGATTATGAGTCGCCTGCTCTAACCAACTGAGCTAACAGCGCGAAGAGACAGGCATTGTAGCAGAGGGTTCCGGAATTTTGCACGGGGCGCGGAATGTCCGCAGGTCAAAAAGCGATCCCGAGGTCAGCGCAATTTTCCGTGCAATCCTGTATCATGATGAACTTTCGGAAGTTTTGAGCTGCGGGGCCGGGCCGGATACGGCGCCCCGGGCAGCAAGTTAGGCATGTTTTTGAACGAAGGAGTCTGATGATGGGTGCCGCAAGAGAAGTGACGAGCCGCGATCTGGCCGATGAGCTGGTGGAGTATGCCCCGGGGCTTTTCCCCTCTGAAACCCGCGCGATTTTCAAGACCATCCTCACCTCCCTGCAGGATGCGCTCGTGAACGGCAACCGCGTCGAAATCCGCGGCTTCGGCTCCTTCTCCACGAAGTACCGCCAGGCCGGCCAGCGCCGCAACCCGCGCACGGGCGAGGCGGTGTTCGCGAAGGCCCGCTACGTGGTCGCTTTCCGCGCCGGCAAGGATCTGCGCGAAACGGTCGATTTCACGCGCCACCTCGATGCGAAGAACAGCTGAGCCCCGAGGGTTCCGCTGAGAAAAAGACGCGCCCCGAGCGGCGCGTTTTTTTGTGCACAGTTCGTATGTATACGTATAATACGCACACATACGAATTCTGAATCCTACGGAGATTGCTTATGAAATTCCGTTTCGCAGCCGCGGTGCTTGCCGCGGCAGTCACTGCATCCTTTGCCGCCGCGCCGGCGATTTCGGCCGAGGCCGCACACTTCGAGAGCCGCACCATGGAGGTGAAGGTCGTCAAGGACAAGGTGCAGCTCATCCCGGACGTCGTCTATTCCCAGGTCGCCTCGCGCGGCTTCCAGAACGTGGCGCTCAAGATGGACCTCCTCGTGCCGCAGAACAAGGCGAAGAAGCCCGCGCTCATTTACGTCACGGGCGGCGGGTTCATCAACGCGAACCGCGCCAACGCGATCCAGGAGCGCCTTCGCATCGCCGAGGCGGGCTACGTCGTGGCGAGCATCAACTACCGCGTGGCGCCCACGTCGCGCTTCCCGCAGCCGCTTGAGGACGTGAAGTCCGCCGTGCGCTTCCTGAGGGCCAACGCGGCGCGCTTCGGGGTCGATCCCGAGCGCATCGGCATCATGGGCGGTTCGGCGGGCGGCTACCTCGCCGCTTTCGCTGCGGCAACGAGCGGCTCGAAGGCGTTCGACGCGGGCGAAAACCTCGGCGTCTCGAGCGCCGTGCGCTGCGCGGTCGACCTCTACGGCGTCTCGGATCCGGCCCCGCATCGGCGACGACTTCTCCGACGAGGTGAAGGCCGGGCACCGCTCCGCGGGCGCGACCGAAGCGCTTTGGGTGAACGGCTCGGTCGTTTTCGGCGGAAAGGACGGCGGCATCCAGGCCGATCCGGAAGCCGCGAGGAAGGCCAACCCGGTCGCCTATGTCACGGAGAAATCCGCTCCGATGCTCCTGATGCACGGCACGGCCGACACGGTCGTCTCGCCGAGCCAGAGCGACCTGATGTACCAGGCGCTGCGCTCGAAGGGCGTCGACGCCGAGCGCGTGCTTGTCCCCGGCGCCAAGCACGGCGGCGAGTACTGGGTGCAGGACAGCGTGGTCGATTTCATCATTGCCTGGCTCGACGGGCACCTGAAGAAATGACGAAGCACGCGCCGGGCGCGCAGGAGCGCTTCCACGACGCACCCGGCTTCAGCATCTGCCGCGCTGCCCGGAAAATCCGCCGGCATCTCGAGGGCTGCTTTGAGCCCTGGGGCGTGACGCCGCCGCAGTGGAGCGCGCTGCGCTTCATCGGCGAAGGCGAGGGCGGCGTCACGCAGGCGCGCCTCGCCGAGCTGCTCGAAAAGGACGCGAACAACGTCAAGACGATCGTTGACCGGCTCGAGGAGAAAAAGCTCGTCGAGCGCAGGCCCGACGGCCGAGACGCCAGGGTCTGGCGCCTTGCGCTCTCGAAAGAGGGTGAAGCGCTTTATGCGGAGGTCTCCGCCATTGACGACAGTTTCCTCGAAGGGCTCGTGCAGGGCGTAAGCGACAGGGACCTGGCCGTTTTCCGCCGCGTTTTGAAGCGCATCGAAGCCAACGCTCTCTGAAAGCCGCGCGGTTTTTAAGGATGCCGCGCAATCCCGCTGAGATGCAGATAAAAAAGGGTGTTTAAATAGGCAGTCGCCGCACATGCTTAGGGTTTATACTTAAGTGTAAAAACAAAAAGCCTCCGCGCGGCGGAAGCATCTCAGGAGAACAACCCCATGTCCCACTTGCAGGCCGGCATTTTCGGCGTGGCTGCGGGCGATGCCCTCGGCGTGCCGTACGATGGCAAAAAGCGCGACACGTTCGACGTGCGCACACGCACGGTCAACGGCGCAAGAGCCGACACGAGCGTTTGGTCCGACGACACCTCGATGACCCTGGCTGTCCTTGACAGCCTCATCGCGTGTTCCGGAGAGTTCAGCGCCAAGGATATGATGGAGCGCTTCGCGGCCTGGCGCTACGAAGGGCGCTACACGCCGACGGGCCGCGCCTTCGGCATCGGCCGCACGGTTTCGATTGCGCTTTCGCGCTTCCGCGAAGGCACGGAACCCGAGCTCTGCGGCTCGGCCGACGTGCTCTCGAACGGCAACGGCGCGCTGATGCGCATGCTGCCGCTCTCGCTTCTCAAGAACCCGAAGCGCCTTCAGTGGATCGACGCCGCCGGCAAGCTCACGCACGGCCATGAGATCAGCGTCATGTGCTGCCGCCTTTACGAAGCGGTGCTGACCGGACTTTTGAACGGGCTCGCGCCCTGCGCCGCCGTCGAAGCGGCGGTGACGCCGCGCCCGAGCTGGGTGCCCGAGTACATCGTTGAGAAGCTCCTGCAGCTCAAGATCCTGGCGCGCGCGTCGATCGGCAGCTCGGGCTTCGTCGTCGATACGCTCACGGCGGCGCTCTGGTGCCTCATCAACACCTCGAGCTATCGCGAAGCTGTGGAGACGGCCGTCAATCTCGGACGCGACACCGACACAACGGCGAGCGTCACGGGCGGGCTTGCCGGCGTGCTCTACGGCATCGGCGGCGAGAAGGGCATTCCCGAGGACTGGATCGCCGGCCTTCGCCGCTCGGCCGACATCGCCGCTCTCTGCGAAAAAGGCGAGAGCTACATGCGCTGAAAAGAAGCCCAAAGGCCGGAAAACAAATCCGGGACCCCGAAGTGCGATGACCGCATTCCGGGGTCCTGCCGCATCAGGGGCTGCGGTTTTGCGGTGTCTTTACAAATGTTTACACTTCCGTGCGCCGCAATCGAAACCCCGCATGCCGCTTCCCGAAAGGCTTTCGGCGGTCTTTGCAGGGAACAGAAAATTTTTCAAAAAACAGAAATAACGGAGTGCCCCGAAAGATGCAAAATGCACGTTGAAGAGTGCATTTTTGAGCCATATTTGCCCTTAAACAGGCTAATCGGCGGGGATTTCGAACGATTGAAAAACATAAATCTCTTTGGTAGAGTAATCCTATTTTTCGTGTTACCGCTTGTAAAGGAGACGCAGAAATGGCGGACAATGAAGATTGGATTCCCATGGAAATGCAGAGAGCGGCGCATCTGCTTTCACGCAGCCCGGCGAGCATCGATGCGCTGGCCTCGTACATGGACGAGAAGACGTTCGGGCGCATGCTCGAGAGCTACCTGACGCTGCACGGGCTCTACCGCCCGGATATTGCACGCGTGGCCGCCGGTCCTTACGTTTTCAAATATTCGAGTTCCCGCCTTTCGGTTTCGCACACGCGCAGCAAGCGCGGAGAGCTCGCGAAGCCGAAGAGCGGCGACGCGATGTGCATCGCCGACTGCCTCGCCCGTGCCCACAGGCCGGAGTTTTCCGGCGTCCGCCATGTGAGCGGCATCATGGGAACGGGCCGCCGGCGCTGACGCCGAGGGCCCGGGCAGGTTACAATCTCTGCCCATCATGTCAAAGGAAAAACTTCGCAACAAGGCGCAGCGCGCCGAATCGGCGCCTGAGGTCGATCAGGACCTGCCCAAGCCGAAAATAAGGGGCGGCGAGAACATGCAGAAGATGCTGTATCTCGCCGGCGTGCTCGTCTGCGCCCTCGCGTTCGCGGTGGTGATCACCGGCTGGCTCGGCTTCACAGTCGAGGAAGCCCGCGCCAATTTCCAGCGCGGCCTCATCGTGATCTTCGCGGATATTGCCTTCATCTTCATCGCATGGGCGAAAGTCCGTGACCAGGGAATTTTCGTCAAGTCGCTGCTTTACGTCTTCGTGCCGCTTTCGGGCGCAGCCTGCTGCCTGATGGCGTACTTCCAGCAGTTCCGGCCCGACTTGCTTCCGCACTGATCGGCCGTCTTAGCAGAATCGCTTTTTTCTTCGTCCCCGGAGGGCAGCCTTCGGGGATTTTTCATACGCATTGCTTCATGGTTCCTACGAATCATTGCATTTTGCTGAATCTTCGGCGCTTTCGGGAGCTCGTGTAGTATTTGGCAACACTTTTGACGTCTCGCCAGAAAGACAAGTGACAAATGCAAAACCGTCCTTTTCGCTTGAAAACAAGGGTTTTCGGACGCTCGGAAGCAAAAAACGCCGTCAGAAACCTCTCCGGGGTCGCAAATAACCCGGTGCAATTGCTTGACAGGAAAGCGTTTTAAGTGATGGAATACGACTCAGGAACGCCTGTTTTATCGGTGCAATTTCCGGAAAAAGCGGGCGAATCTGAAAGCCAGGAGGTATCAACCGATGAAAGATATGAAGTATGAGGATTTTGTTAAGGCTGCAAAGAACGCCTTCAAGGACGTCGGTCTTGACAAGGACCGTCTCAAGAAGATGGCCGACAAAGTCGGCATGGACATTGAGAAGGTCGGAAGCGGAAAGGCTTTCATGGAAGACGTTGCCAAGGATTACGCCAAGGCTGCTGCGCCTTTCGTTGATGCCCTGAAGCGTCACGCCCCGGGCAAGGAGCTGATCCTGATTTATTTCAGCATTGTCTCCAAGCTGGACGATACGCCCCGCACGCGCCTTGTGCGCCATCTGCTGGTGACGAAGCGCGCCGTTCCGCTGATGCGCTCCTTTGTCCTTGACAAGGTGCTCGGCGGCGTCCATGACGTCGATCCGCTGAAGGCCCAGATTGCCATGACGCACATCGTCGGCCTCGGCCTCGGCCGCTACATCGCTCAGCTTCCTGCGATGAAGAAGGCGAGCGACAAGGAAATCGCCGAGCTCGTCGGCCCCGTCATCGACGCCTATCTGAAGCCTGTCAAGAAGGCTCCCGCGAAGAAGGCTGCGGCGAAAAAGGCCGACAAGCCTGCCGCCAAGGCGACGGCCGCCAAGCCGGCAGCCGCCAAGGCCGTGAAGGCCGCCAAGAAGGCTGAGCCGAAGGCTCCGGCCGCCGACAAGAAGCCCGAAGCGAAGCCTGCTGCGAAGCCGGCCGTGAAGCCCGCCGTGAAGGCTGCCGCCAAGCCGGCGGCTAAGCCTGCAGCGAAGCCCGCCGTCAAGGCCATCATGGCGAAGACGACGCCGGTGAAGAAGCCCGAAGTCAAGGCGATCATCGCCAAGACGACGCCGGCTCCGAAGCCCGCCGCTCACTGATAGGCGAACCTGAGGGCATCCTGTACGGATGCCCTTGAGTTCCCGCAAGCCCGGTTCTGCGAAGAGCCGGGCATTTTCTTTGCCCGAAAAATCGGATTCTGCGGCAGAAAAGAGCGGAGAAAGGGGAGGCGGAGCGGGAATTTGCCGGGAAAAACGGCCTTTGAGACAAAAAAGCAACAGACTGATCCGGCATCCCGATCGGCTTTAAACGACTGAGCCGCAGAGGGGACAGTGCTTTGCAGTCAGTTCTACCTAAGCAATAACTGCCATTGATGGATCGGCAGGCTCGGAGATAATGAGCAAACCGAGACGCGCTACGGCCCGCTCGGCGCGCAGCGGAGAGGATGCCCCGCTCCGGCGCAAACACCATAAGGAAATGAAATGAAGAAGACTCTTGCCGCTCTGGCAGTGCTCGGCACTTTTGCCGGCGTTTCTGCTGCTGCCAACGTGACTCTCTACGGCCTTGTCGATGAAGGCCTTGTTTACTCTCATTACGATCAGGACGCTGACGGCACCGACAGTGTCGACAATTTCGGTCTGCAATCCGGCGTGAATGCCGGCTCCCGGTGGGGCATTAAGGGAGAAGAGGAGATCGGCAGCGTCACGGTCGGCTTCAATCTTGAAAGCGGCTTTAACGCTGACGACGGCACGTCCGCCCAGGGCGGACGCCTCTTCGGCCGTATGGCGCTCCTCTATGTGAGGGGCGCTTACGGCGAGCTCGCTGCCGGCCGCACCGGCGCTCTCACCAGCAACACCGGCCGCTACGGCCTTGCCGGCGCCACCAGCGCCCTCGGCACGGCTTACGGCGATTACACCGCTCTGGCCTCGGCTGCGTTTGCCAACACGCTGCAGCGCGTCGACAACATGCTCACGTACAAGACGCCGACGTTCGCCGGCTTCACGGGCTATGCGCAGTACTCGTTCCGCATGGACGATAAGGCGACCGACGGCACGGAAGGCACTTCTGCGGCCGACCGCTACTACGCGTTGGGCCTCAAGTATGCGAACGGCCCGTTCAACGCCGTCCTCATCGCCGACATGAACGACTATGCCGCCACGCCGGACGATCCGAAGGATTATGACGACGGCTACACCGTCACCCTCGGCGGCAACTACGACTTCGGTCCCGCCAGGCTCTATCTCGCCGGCCAATACTTTGACGAGGCTCGCGTGTCCACCTTCGCTTCGAACGGCGTGATGACGGATGCCATCGCCAACGAAGGCCTCACCGGCTCTAAGCTCCAGGGTTACGGCCTGCTGCTTTCGGCGAGCTTCCCCGTTGCGGGCGGCACTCTGATTGCCGGCGGCGCTTACATGGACGCCGAGAACGCAGACAGTGTCGAGAATGACTTCGACTACAGCCGCCTGGTCGGCACGCTCGCCTATGAGTATCACCTCAGCAAGCGCACGATGGTCTATGCCGTCGCTTCCTACGGCCAGGACAAGATCGACCCCGACGGCAAGTCGAGTCTCGAGCCGTCCTACGCCAAGGCCGGCTTCGGTCTGCTGCACCGCTTCTGATAAAACTTCCGGCAGGGCGGGGTGATGCATCCCTCCCTGCAGGAATTCGAATCAGCAAAAGCTTCGCATCTCTTCAGGTGCGAAGCTTTTTTACTTGCTGTTTCCGGAAAACTTTTTAACACAATGTTTCATAACTTCTGGAAAAACTGAACGCCCGCTTTAAAACGAAATTATGCTGATTTGCAGAAAAGGGCATTTTTTTAAAAAATTGAACTGAAGAAGTTACATAATCAAAGAACGGCGTAAGCAGTAGGGTAATCATCAGGTTATATGTAAGACTAGAAGAACGTCATGCCGTTTTGGCGGAATTGCAACAATTGGGAGAATTACTGAATTTTCATGCAATCGCCTGCTGTCCAGTAAATCTTAATGAATAGGCGTTTTTTTGTTTCCGGAATACCAATGACGGTGAGAAGCGCTCCAAGGATAATTCGAGAGACCGTTCGGGAAAAAGGACGGGATTTCAATCGCCCGGAATGCCGGTGCCGCCGGCGCACGGACGGAACAAAAAGGAATAAATCATGAAAAAATCGCTTGCTGCTCTCGCTGTCCTCGGCGCTTTCGCCGGCACGGCTCTGGCCGCCAACGTGACGCTTTACGGCATCGTTGACGAAGGTCTTGTGTACACGCATCTCGACAAGGATGTTGCTGGCTCCGATTCGACTGACACTCTCTCGCTCGACTCTGGTGTTCTTTCCGGTTCCCGCTGGGGCATCAAGGGCGTTGAAGAGCTTTCCGGCAGCACCAAGGTCGGCTTCCAGCTCGAAAGCGGCTTTGACGCCGGCGACGGCGAATCCGACAACGGCGGCCGTCTCTTCGGCCGTCAGTCCACGCTTTTCGTGGAAGGCGCTTACGGTCACCTGGCCGCCGGCCGCGCGGGCTCCCTGGTGAGCGGTGCGGGCTCTTATCAGATCATGGGTAATTCCACGGCGTTGGGCACTTCTTACAGCACGTACACGGCTCAGGCGGGCACCATCTTTTCGCTGGCCGGCCGCGTTGACAACGCAATCTTCTACAAGACGCCGAAATTCGCCGGCTTCCAGCTGAGCGCGCTGTACTCGTTCCGCAAGGACAATAAATCGACGACGTGGGATTCTGACGCCGAGGAGTCTGTTTCGCTTGGCAGCGAGGGTCATTCGAACACTGACCGCTACGCGGCCTTGGGCCTGACCTACGCAAACGGCCCGTTCATGGCTTTCTTGGTCGGTGACTTCACGGATTACTCTGCCAACACCGAAGGCGACGACGGCTACACGGTCGCCCTTGGCGGCAACTATGATTTCGGCGTTGCCAAGGTCTACCTGGCCGGCCAGTACTATGATGAAGTTCGCGTCAGCACGCTCGGCAGCACGGGCATCTATAAGACGAGGGACAACGTTGGTCTGGCTTCGACTGCCAAGGACGGGCAGCTTTCCGCTCTTTGGGATCAGATGAAGATGAAGGGCTGGTCCGCCAGCCTTTCCGCGAGCTTCCCGGTGTGGGGCGGCAGCCTCGCTGCGGGTCTCGGCTATGTTGACGCCGAAGCGGCTGATTCGGTCGAAGACACCTTCGGTGAAGGCACGGACTTTGACTTCACGCGCTACGTCGGCACCGTTGCTTACACCTATCCGTTCAGCAAGCGCACGACGCTTTATACGTTCGCTTCCTACGGCCAGGACAAGCTCGAAGTCAACGGCCGTTCGGACGATCAGAAGCCGTCGTACGCCAAGGTCGGCATCGGCCTTCGCCACAGCTTCTGATAGGGGCTTGACAAAGCGGGGGACTTAGCCCCCGCCAGATTTCCGATAAGTGAATGAAGAGGCCTCCGGATTTAGTTCCGGGGGCCTTTTTGCGCAAGCGGGCAGGGAAGAAGAACGGAGCTAAACGCTGGAAAGGCTGAAAACGAGCATCTGTTAGGCGGAACAGGCTTTTTTTGCTATAAAACAACAGTACAAAAAGTATGAAATTTTTAAGTTAACACTTTGATATAAAAAGAAAAACATAGGAACTTCCAAAAGACCGTTGAAAAAAATAGTTGCGGCATTTCGTTTGAATTCTGAGATAATGACCACGACCGCTTCAGGAACTCGGTATATGCTGAAAAATCAAATTTTTGGCACGGTGAAAGAAGCGGGATTCACTTAAAAGGAAATCTATTATGAAGAAGACTCTTGCTGCGCTGGCTGTGCTCGGCGCTTTTGCCGGCGGTGCGATGGCTGCTAACGTCACGCTCTACGGCATCGTCGACGAAGGCCTCGTTTATACGCACCTCGATGACGACATCAATGATTCCACGGATAACTTCGGCCTGCAGTCCGGCATTCAGTCCGGCTCCCGCTGGGGCATCAAGGGCGTCGAGGAACTCGGCAACGGCATGAACGTTGGCTTTACCCTCGAGTCCGGCTTCGGCGCTGACGACGGTGTTTCCGGCCAGGGCGATCGCCTGTTCGGCCGTGAGGCTCGCCTCTTCGTTAATGGCGCTTGGGGCGAACTGGCCGCCGGCCGTATGGGCTCTCCGATGAGCGGCAACGGCACGTATGGCCTCTATGGCATGACGTCTGCCTTTGGCACGAGCTTCGGTGACTATGTCGCCCAGGCTGGTTCTACGTTCACCGGCGGTGACCGCCAGGATAACGCCCTGGTCTACAAGACCCCGACGTTCGCCGGCTTCACTGGCTATGTGATGTACTCCTTCAAGTCTTCCGACCGTGACAGCAATGGCATTGCCATCAAGACGGGTGAAGGCCACTCCGACAGCGACCGTTACGCCGCTCTCGCTTTCACTTACGCTAACGGCCCGTTCGAAGCCCTGCTCGGCGCTGACTGGCGTGACTATGCGGCTACGCCGGATGATCCTGAAGACTACGACGACGGCTACAGCATCCTTCTCGGCGGCAACTACGACTTCGGCCCGGCCAGGCTGTACCTCGCTGCTCAGTACTTCGATGAGGTCAAGGCCAACTCCTTCACCAGCTCGAGCATTGACAATGCCGCTTGGCAGGAAGTGATGAACCCCACCACGAAGATCGGTTCGACTGCTAAGCTGAACGGCTGGTCTGCCAACCTCTCTGTTTCTGCTCCGCTCGCTGGCGGCACGTTCCTCGCCGGTGTCGGCTATGTCGATGCTGAGAGAGCCGATTCCACGGAAGATCTGTACAAGAGCTTCGACTTCACCCGTATCCTCGGGTCTGTCGGCTATGCCTATCCGTTCAGCAAGCGCACCAACATGTACGTTGCCGCTTCCTACGGCCAGGACAAGATCGATCCGGACGAAGGCACTTCCTACGAGCCGTCCTATGGCGTGTTCACGGTTGGTCTGCGTCACAAGTTCTAATCTTGTGATTGAATCAGCCTCCTAAGGGCTGAATCAAGCCAATAAGCCCCGATGCTTAGGCACCGGGGCTTTTTCATAACTGCAATTTTTCGGAGCCGAGAGGATCGGACCAATAATCAGAAATTTTCGTACGTTGCATTCTCCGGGCCGGTGGCACAATGCAGACATCAGAAAGGCGTTAGAAACTGCGCCTCTGAACCGAATTATTCCGCCCGCGGGAGCGGGCTCAATTTGAGGACTCAGATCATGCAGAATTTTGATCTTTATCTTCCTACTCATCTCGTTTTCGGCAAGGACCGCATTGCCGAACTGCCGAAGCTCGTTGCCGGCAGCGGCAAGAAAGTGCTTCTGACCTACGGCGGCGGCAGCATTAAGAAGAGCGGCCTTTATGACCGCGTCCGCTCGCTTCTCAAGGATTACGAAATTTTCGAATGCGCCGGCATTGAGCCCAACCCGCAGATCGCTTCGGTGAGAAGGGGCGTTGAAACGGCGAAAAAAGAAGGCGTTGATTTCATCGTCGCCGTCGGCGGCGGCAGCGTGCTCGACGCTTCGAAGGCGATCGCCGCGGGTGCTTTCTACGACGGCGATCCCTGGGATCTCGTGAAAGATCACAGCAAGGTCGGCAAGGCGCTGCCGATTTTTGCCGTCATGACGCTTGCTGCCACGGGCTCCGAATACGATGCGGGCGGCGTGATCAGCAATGCAGAGACCGACGAGAAGATGGCGATCATGAGCGGCGTTCTTTTCCCGAAGGCCGCCATTCTTGATCCCCAGTACACGTTCACGGTCAATCCATGGCATACGGCCGCCGGCGCGAGCGATATTCTTTCGCACACGTTCGAACAGTATTTCGTCATGCACGGCAACGAGCTCACCGACGGCTTCTGCGAAGGCATGATGCGCACCGTCTTCAAGTACGCGCCTGTTGCCGTCAAGGACCCGACCAATTACGAAGCGCGTGCCCAGCTGATGATGGCGAGCTCGTTCGGCTGCTGCGGCCTGCTGGCCATCGGCCGCGATCCGTCTCCGTGGGTTTGCCACGGCATCGAGCATGAGGTCTCCGCTTACTACAACGTTACGCACGGCGCCGGACTCGCCGTGATTACGCCGGTGTGGATGCGCTACAGCCTCAACGAGCAGACGGCTCCGGTCTTTGCCAACTACGGCGTCCGCGTGTGGGGCCTTGACCCCAGCGAAGACAAGATGACCGTCGCGAACAAGGCCATCGACAAGACGGCCGAGTTCTTCAAGTCGATCGGCATGCCGAGCCGCCTTTCCGAAATGGGCGTCGACGGCAGCCACTTCGAAGAGATGGCCGATCATGTCCGCAAGGTCTGGAGCGACATGGGCACCGCCATCCGTCCGCTCGGCCGTGAGGACATTGTGGCGATCCTTCGCCAGAGCCTCTGAGAGGATCTAAAGAAGGCCGGCAGGGCATTCTGCCGGCCCTTGGCCCTTGATACAGCAAAGCGCCTGCAGGCCGTTACAGGTCCTGCAGGCGCTTTGTGCTGATGGAACTGGAATCAGCGGTTCGAGAGACGCTTCAGGCCCTTCTCAAGGCGCTTCAGTCCTTCTTCGAGGCGTGCCCTCGGGCAGGCGATGTTGAGGCGGATAAAGCCTTCGCCGGCGGCGCCGTAATGCGTGCCGGCGTTGATCCAGATCTTCTCGTTCTTGATGAGGCTCTCTTCAATCTGCTGCGAGGTGAGCGAGATTTTTTTCCGGCAGTCGATCCACATCAGGTAGGTGCCTTCGAGCGGAGAGACTGCGAAGCCCGGCAGGAAGCTCGAGAAATACGCTTCGACGAAGTCTGCGTTCGAGCGCAGGTAAACGAGCAGGGCATCGAGCCAGGGCGCCCCTTTCTCATAGGCGGCCATGGCGGCGGTGACGCCGAGCGGGCTTACGTCGCAGCATTCGTTGTCGTTGACGGCGCGGTCGATCTTCTTTCGCATCTCGGGGTTCGCGCAGATGATCGTGGCGAGCTGCAGGCCGGCCGTGTTGAAGGCCTTGGAAGGCGCGGTGAGCGTCACGGTGCTCATCGGATCGGCCTCCGGGAGCGAAGCGACGGGGATGAACGTGTGGCCCGGGTAGACGAACTCTTCGTGGATCTCGTCCGTGCAGAGGATGACGCTGTGCTTCTTGCAGAGCTCGATGAGCTTCACGAGTTCCTCGCGGGTCCAGACGCGGCCGACAGGGTTCTGCGGGCTGCAGAGCAGGAAGATCTTCGCGGCGGGATCGGCCAGGATGCGGTCGATCTCTTCGTAGTTCATCTCCCAGCGCAGGCCGTTTTGCACCAGGGGTGTTTCCGCCGCGGTGCAGCCGTTGTTGCGGATTGAGGAGAAAAAGCAATTGTAGGCGGGCGTATGGATCGCGACCTTGTCGCCGGGCTTTGTAAAGGCCTTGATCACGGCCGACATGGCGGGCACAACGCCCGTCGTGTACTGGATCTCTTCGGGCTTGATGCGCCAGCCGTGGCGCTTCAGGTGCCAGCTGCAGACCGCCTCGTAAAATTCGGGCGGAACGCTGGCGTAGCCGAAGATGCCGTGCGCAACGCGCTTCTGGAGCGCCTCGATGATCGCCGGCGCGGTCATGAAGTCCATGTCGGCAACCCACATCGGCAGAACATCAGGATCGGGGCAGCTTTCCCATTTGTAAGAGAGCGTGCCGCGGCGCTCGATGAGACGGTCGAAATCGAAGTTTTCCATGACTGTTGTCTGTTCCTCAATGAAAAAACGTTTTCGGGGGAGGCTCTTTCAAGGTGATACCCGTCAATCATATCGGAATGCACAGACGGGGTTTGCCAACTTTGGCGCAAAAGCCGTTTAACCGCTAAACTCTCAGCAGTTTTTCCCAAACGATGCCTGATTTATCCGTTCTTTTCGGGACGTTTCAACCGCATGACACTGCGCTCTCAATCCGCCGATGAACTGCTCGCCGCGCTGCGCGACGGCAAAGAGCTCTCCTCGGGCGAGCAGCTCTCTCTTCTGCTGAGGCTCAGCCTGCCGGCAATGGTGGCACAGATTTCCGTCATTGCGATGCAGTACATCGACGCCTCGATGGTCGGCCATCTCGGTGCCAACGCTTCCGCCGCGATCGGCATCCTCATGTCCACGACTTGGCTTTTCTTCGGCGTGTGCGGGGCGGCCGTGATCGGCTTCACGGTGCCCGTGTCGCACCTGATCGGCGCGAAGAATTTCGCGGGCGCCCGTGCCCTGGTGCGGCAGTGCTTCACGGTGTCGATGGCGGGGGCCCTGGCAGTTATGGTTCTGGCGCTTGCCATTCACCCCTATATTGCAGGGTGGCTCGGCGCCGCGCCCGAGATCATTCCGGACGCCACGAGCTATTTCTTCTATTTTGCGCTGTCGATTCCGTTCGTCGTCTTGGAAATGACGGCGGGCGGACTGCTGCGGGCATCGGGCAATATCAAGACGCCCTCGCAGCTCAACGTCCTTCTCTGCGTTCTTGACGTTATCTTCAATTTCCTGCTGATATTCCCGACCGAGACGCGAACGCTTTTCGGCGTGACATTCACGACGCCGGGTGCTGACCTTGGGGTTACGGGGGCGGCGATCGGCACGCTGCTGTCCGACGCCGTCATCGGCCTGGTGCTGCTCTGGTGCCTTTTTGTGCGTTCGCCGATCCTGGCGATCGTCCGTGAAAAGGGGAGCTGGCGCCCGCAGTTTGCGACGGTCAAGCGCGCCTTCATACTGAGTTTCCCGCTCGGTCTCCAGCGCTTCCTCATGACGAGCGGCCAAGTCGTGCTGATGACGATCGTCTCGCCGCTCGGCGTGGCGTCGATCGCCGCGCATTCGCTCGCCACAACGGCCGAGAGTCTCTGCTATATGCCGGGGTACGGTGTTTCTGAGGCTGCCACGACGATGATCGGACAGAGCATCGGTGCCAAGCGCCACGGCGACGCCAAGAAGTTCGCAGGACTTTCTGTGGGCCTCGGGGCGGGCATCA
>JBKEET010000012.1:0-31946 GCA_047777475.1 Burkholderia sp. | reverse complement strand
TGAGCTCGGCGTGCTCCCGCAGGAACCGCTCGAGGCTCCAGCCCGCGAGGTCGCGGTAGGGGCCTTCCTTCAATTCGTAGTAAAGGTCGAAGACCGAGCGGTTCGTGACCGGGAGCGCCCACTCCGCGCCGTAGCGGCGCCCCGACATGCCGAGCAGCACGGCCGTCATCGCCTTCTGCACGGTCGGATCCGTGTCGGTGAGCGTCGCAAAGACCGGGCCCGGGTAGACATCGGTCGAGTGCACGCAGGTGAGCCCGTCGCCCGAGCGCTCGCCGAGCACCGTGATGTCGCTGCGCGAGACGTAGCCCTTGCGCACCATCGACTCGAATTCGCAGGCGGGCAGGATGCCGACGATATTGCCGTCGCGCTTCACGGCGTCGACCACAAGCTTCAGGTCGCTCCCGGTGAACGAGGTGCGGCTCTTGAACTCTTCGTAGCCGTAGACGTGGCGGCGCGAGAGCTCGCCCGCGGCGGCAAGCCACCCGCCGACGGTCGAGGGATAGCCCGCGGCAAAGCTTTTTCCGAGCGCCGCCGAGATCGAGGCCTTTTCGGGGCCGCTCTCACCCTCGCGCTTCATGAAGAGCACCGAGGCGCTCACCGCGAGCGGCGACTTGCTCGCGCTCGGCCAGAGCGAGGCGAGCTCCTCGACGCCGCCCATGGACTGCTCGAGCGCGAACGAGTCCGGGTCGGCGATGAAGAAGTCGACCTGGTTCGTGCGGATCGCGGCGCTCAGGTCGGCGCGGTTCAGGAGATAGAAATTGACGTTTTCTTCGCCGAACATGCTCTTGATGTAGAGACGCGTCGAGGCGATCATCGTGAAGCCCGTGCGGTGCTCCATCACGTCGGCCACGCCGATGCGGATCGGGGCGGCTGAGCGCGAGGCCGTTCAGGATCGCGGGCCGCTCCTCGGCCGAAGGCGCGGCAAGCGCCCCGCCCTCGGCAGGCTCGGGGCGCGACATGATCAGGTCGCTTTTCTTGCTGTCGCTCTTGATAGCGGCGCGCACGTCGCCCGAAGGCGATCCGGTCTGCGCGCCCATGCCGAGATAAGACGAGGGCTTGGCGAAAAGCTGCGGGGCGGCAAAGGCGGCGGCAAGAATCGCCGCGGCGGCGGCCGCAGCGGCGTGCTTGAGGGGCAGAGGCATGATGTTTTATTCGGGTCCCGGGCGGAAAAAGGCGTTCCGTGACGCGCATTCCGCGGCAAAATAAGCCGATACAATGTTTTCTGTCATTTTGCCACTTCCTGAAGGACCCATGAGCACCATTCGCATCAAGGACGCCGATCTCGAGTACGACACGCCGCTCGCCGGCGTGCTGCCCGCCGATCTCGCCGAACCGCTGAGCGACGTGGGCATTGTGACGGCCGAGGATCTTTACGAGTGCGCGGCCAACGCGGGCTCGCGCTGGTTCCAGGCGGTGCCGGGCATCAATGCGGACCGCGCCACTGCGCTCATCGAGTGGCTCGCGCGCTGCGGGAAGCGCGTGGGCGAAGTGACCGAGCGCTTTTACCTGCCGGGCCGTGCGCCGGGCGCCAAGGCCGCCGCAAAGGAAGGCGGCTCGCCTGCCGCCCCCAGCGACGACCTCACGCTCGGCGCGCGCATGGGCGTGGTGCCGCTCGAGCGGCTTTCCGTGCCCGAGGAGCTCTCGGGCGCGCACGGCCGCAACCGCGCGCCCGGCATGGCAAGCGCCCTTGATGCGCCCGACGACCTCGCGGCAATCCGCACGTGGCTCACGGCGCGCGCCGCCAACGGCAACACGGCCGCGAGCTACCGCAAGGAAGCCGAGCGGTTCCTCCTTTGGTGCCTCTGCGAGCGGCAGACGGCGCTTTCCTCGATCATGGCCAACGACGCCGCGCTCTACCTGCACTGGCTCGAGGGGCTCGGGCGCACCGACCCCAAGGCCTGGAGCCGGCAGTGGCGGCTGCCGCAGGCCTGCTGGATCGGCCCCAAGAACGCCTCGCGGGACTCCGACGAGTGGCATCCCTTCAACGGGCCGCTGCAGGCCTCGAGCCGCAAGTATGCGATCGTCGTCGTGCGGCAGCTCTTCAGCTTCCTCACGAAGACGGGCTACCTCGTCTTCAATCCGTTCGACCAGGTGAGCCCCAAGGTGCCCTACCTGAAGGGCGAAGGCGTGCCCAAGGCCTTCGCCGACCGCTCGCTCACCGACGAGCAGTGGGACGACATCACGGCCTGCATCGACGAGCTGCCCGAAGGGTGGCCGCGCGAGCGCATGAAGCTCATCCTCATGATGGGCAAGAGCCTCGGGATGCGCGCGGCCGAGATGGTCGACGCGACCACGGACTGGATCGAGATGCGCCGCGTCGGGTTCCGCTCGAGGGCGGCGATCAGCATCGTCGGCAAGGGCTCCAAGGTGCGCATCCTGGCCTTGAACGACGAGCAGCTCTCGATCGTCGAAAGCGCGCTCCGCTCGCGGGGCATCGCCTCGCTTTCCGATGCGCCCGCGGGCACGCCCCTTCTCATCAACCTCGGGCGCGGCCCGCATCCCAACGCGCCGATGTCGCGCGACGGGCTCTACCGGGTGCTCAAGGAATTCTTCGCCCATGCCGCCGACCGCGTTGCGGCCGGCAGCCCGCGCGACGCGGCAAAGCTCCGCGCCGCCTCGACGCACTGGCTGCGGCACACGTTTGCCGTCAACGCCCTCAAGGAAACCTCGGTCAACATCGTGCAGGCGGCCATGGGGCACGCCTCGGTCGCGACGACGGGCCGCTACCTGCGGCCCGACGAGGAAACGCTGACCAAGGCGATGGAAAAGATGAAGGTGCTCTAACGACCGCCGAGCGCGTGCGCGTAAAGGATAAGCACGCCTTCCCAGACCTGGCGGGGCGAGAGCGGATGCTCCGCATAGCGGCGCATTTCGGCCGCCGCGGCGTTGAGCGACGAGAGCCTGCCGGCGGACGTGCCGCGCGCGATGCGCGCGAGCGCTTCGCCGTCGTGCACGAAATAAAAGGGCTCGGCCCCGCACTTCACGCGCATCAGGTCGTAGCACCAGCGCGAAAAATAAAGCGCCACCGCGGGAATGGCCATGCCGGCCGAGTAGCCGCGCACGATCTCGTCGCCCGAAAGCGACGCGCCCTTCGCGAGCAGCGCCTTGAGCGCGGCCTGGTCCTTGGACGCGAGCGTGTGGCCCGAGGGATCCTTGAGCGCGAGGAGCGGCGCGCCGCCCGCCATGGCAAGGGCTTCCTCGGGGTCGGCGATGCGCTTTTGCGTCTTGAGCCAGGCAAGCGCCTGCTTCCGGTCGGGCATGCCGATGCGCAGCAGCCTCGCGCGCGAGCGGATCGTCGGGAGCACGGCGTCGATGTCGTCGGCGGCGAGCACGAAAACGAGCCCTTCGGGCGGCTCTTCCATGGTCTTTAAGAGCGAGGCGGCCGCCTCGGCGCGGATCATGTCGGCCGGATAGACGAGCACGGCCCTGCGGCCGCCGCGGTGAGCGGTCATGGTGACGAAGTCGGAGAGCGCGCGGAACTGGTGGATGCGGATCTCGCGCGAGGGCTTGGTCTTGCCGGAGGCGTTCTCGGGCGGTTGGTAAGGGAGCCCGAGCTCGCCGGCGAGGTATTCGGAGACGACGATCCTGAGGTCGGGGTGCGTGCCCGCCTTCACGAGGCGGCAGCCCGCGCACTTGCCGCAGGCCGACCCGTCGGGGAGCGGGCTTTCGCAGAGCAGGCTCTCCGCAAAGGCGCGCGCAAGGTCAAAGGTGCCCGTGCCCGCGGGGCCGTGGATCAGGATGGCGTTGGGAAGGCGCGACTTGAGCGCGAGGAGCTCCCGGGCGGCGTCCTCGAGCCAGGGATAAGGGGCTAGAGCCATTTTGCGAAATCTCCGGCGATGGTCCGCGCAATGTCTTCGGGCGCGGCGGCGGCGTCGACGACGAGGAAGCGCTTCGGGTCGCGCTCGGCGCGCTCAAGGTAAGCGCGGCGCACGCGCGTGAAAAACGCGATGCTTTCCTTTTCGAAGCGGTCCCGGTCGGTGCGGCCCCTGGCGATGCGCGCCGCGGCCGCCTCGGGGGCGATGTCAAAGAGAATCGTCCGGTCGGGCGCAAAGCCGCCGAGCGTCCAGCGCTCGAGCGCCTCCACTTCGGCGCCCGGCATGCCCTTGCCGCCCGTCTGGTAGGCGTAGGTCGCATCCGTGAACCGATCCGAAATCACCCACTTGCCCGCTGCGAGCGCGGGCCGTATCAGCGTTTCGGCGTGCTCGGAGCGCGCCGCAAAAAAGAGCAGCGTCTCGGTGCGGGGCGTCATCTCGTCGTTCAGGAGCAGCGTGCGGATTTTTTCGCCCAGGGGCGTGCCGCCCGGCTCGCGCGTGCGCACGACGTCGATGCCGTGCGCGGCGAGGAGCTTTTGCAGGGCCTCGATCTGCGTCGTCTTGCCCGCGCCGTCGATGCCTTCGAACGTGATGAAGCGCCCTCTCGCCATGCCCTCTCCCGAAAAACGTAAGAAATGTCTTTGGCGGACGCCTTCCGGGAGGTCCGCCGCCGCCTCATTGTACCCTTCCTCCCGGGCTTTCTGCCCGTGCCGGCGCCGGGCTACATTTGCTCACTTTCGGCGCGGGGGCCGTAGGTTAAAATCGAGGCGCTCCGGCCCCCTCGGCCGGAAAAGCAAGGGAGACAGATTGAGCCATCGCAAGAAACGCCGCAGCGAGGTCGTCCGCCGCGAGACCGAAGCGCTGCTGAAAAAAGAAGACGAGCTGCGCTCGGAAAAAGAGCAGGAATCCGCAGAGGCCGCCGGGGACAAGGCCGCCGCAGCGGATGCCGAAGCGCCCGCAGGGAACGCTGACGGCGAAAAAAGCGCCGCCGAAAAGACCGCTGAAGAGTCCGCTGAGGCAGCCGCCGGCGAGGCCGCCTCGGCCGAAGGCGGAGAGAGTGCGCCCGCGGCACCCTCCGAAGAACCGGCCGAAAAAACCAACGAAAAACCCGCCGAAAAACCCGCTGAAGGGCCCGCCTCCGAGCCCAAGGCTGCCGGCGCCGGCGAGGGCGCCCTGCCCGGGAAGAAACCGCACGGGCACCGCCGCCTTGTGCTTTTGGCTTTCATTCTTCTGCTCGCCGCGGCCGCCGCGCTCGGCTGGCTCGGCTTCAAGCACTACATCTACGACGAGCCGCTCACGGTGAGCGGCTCCCGCCCCTACGCGGAAATCACCGTGCACGAAGGCGAGACGGCCGCGCAGATCATGCAGAGCATCCGCGACGCAGGGCTCGACGCAAGCCCGCTGATGCTGCGCGCCGCGGCGCGGGCGACGGGCCGAAAGCTCGGCACCATCCACACGGGCCTTTACCGCTTTAAGTCGGGCACGACCCTGGTCGGCATCCTCGAGACGCTCGAAAAGGGCGCGCAGGCCGACCAAAAGCTCCGCATCCCGGACGGCGCGCCCGTCTGGGATGTGCTGAAGCTCTTTCGCGAAGCGCCGGGCCTGAAGCACGTGACGGACGAAATGAGCGAGAAGGAGCTCGCGCAGGCGCTCGGCATCGCCGAAGAATCGCTTGAGGGGTGGTTCGCGCCCGACACCTACAACTATGTGAGCGGGAGCACCGACCTCGCGCTCATGAAGGCGGCGGTCGCCCATCAGAGAGACATCCTCGCCAAGGCCTGGGCGCTGCGCGGCGAGGACTGCGTGCTCGATTCGCCCTACGATGCGCTCATCCTCGCCTCTCTGATCGAGAAGGAAACGGGCAGGGACGCGGACCGCGCGCTCATCAGCTCGGTCTTCCACAACCGGCTCGCGAAAAAAATGCCGCTGCAGACCGACCCTTCGGTGATCTACGGCATCGGGCCGTCCTTCAACGGCGACCTCACGAAGAAGGACCTGCAGACGCCGACCCCCTACAATACCTATCTCATCGCCGCGCTGCCGCCCGGCCCGATCGCCGCGCCCTCGCGCGCCTCGATCGAAGCGGCCGTGCACCCCGCCAAGACTGACTACCTTTATTTCGTCTCGCGGGGCGACGGCAGCAGCGAATTTTCGGAGACCCTTCAGGAGCACAACCGCGCCGTGCGCCGGTACATCCTGAATGCGCCGAAGAAAGCCCCGGCGGCACCCGATGCCGGCAAGGCCGGCGCGAAGGCGGCCCCTCAGCACTGAAAGGCAACGTTTTTTAAGGAGTTCGTCATGTCCACCTGCAACAGCGGCAGCAATGCCTGCACCGAGGCGCCCGAAAGCGGGCGCTTTGCCCTGCCTTCCGGCACGGGCCCGGTTTCCCTCACCGCGGAATACGGCCTCATGCGCGTCTCGGGCGCCGACGCCGTCGATTTCCTGCACCGGCAGTTCACCAATGCCGTGAAGGACCTCGGCGACAGGGTCGAGAACGCAGGCTGGTGCAGCCCGAAGGGGCGGATGCTTGCGGCCTTCCGCCTCTGGCAGGACGGCGACGCCGTGATGATCCTCGTCCCGAAGGCGATCGGCCCGGCTTTCTTCAAGCGCCTTCGCATGTACGTGCTCCGCGACAAGGTGGAATTTGCCTGCACGGCGCCCGGCAGGCACATTTACGGCATCGCCTGGGACGCCGCCGAAACGCTTCGCGCGGCCGGACTCCCGGTGCCCGAAGCGGGCCGCGCCGTCATCAAGGACGGCGTGACCGTCCTTTCGGTGCAGCCCGCCGCGGCGGCCGAGGGGTTCGTTTCGGGCGGCGAGCGCGCGATCGTCATCGCGCCGGCGGAAAAAGAGCTCTTTGCCGATGCGCGCGGCTCCGGCCTCTGGTGGGCCTCCGAGATCGCCGCGGGCTGCGCGAGCGTCTGGCCCGCAACGCGCGAGCTTTTCGTGCCGCAGGCGGTGAACTACGAGCTGATCGGCGGCGTGAGCTTCACCAAGGGCTGCTACCCCGGCCAGGAAGTCGTCTCCCGCGTGCAGAACATCGGCACCCCGAGCCGCCGCGCGGCGGCAGGCATCGCCGCCGGCGCCGCACCCGCGGCGGGCGACCCCGTCTTCGCTCAGGGCAGCGAATGCGGCACGGTGATCGAGGCCGTCGAAGCCGAAGGCCGCGCGCTCGTCTTTTATTCGGCGCTCTGCGACGCGCTGAAAGCGGGCGGCATTGCGCTCGACAAGGAAGGAAAGCGCGTGCTCGCGCCCGTCGCTTTCCCCTATGACGCGAAGCTCTGAAAAAACGCTTTCTTAAAGCGACAGACGCCCGGCGGGTCCGAGAGGCCCGCCGGGCGATTTTTTCCGTGTCTTTTTCCGGCACTTCGCTATTGATCCGGAAGAGCGGTGCGGCCGGCCGCCTCCCCTTCTCCCGCACTAAGGCTTCCGGCTGAAACGGCTCGGCATCAGGGGCAAGAGCGTTTGCGCCCCGACAACGCAAAGGCCCGCTCCTTGATTTTTGGGATCACGCTTTCGAGAGCATTTGATAGACTGAGGGGGTGCTCACGAAAGAAGGCCGCCATGGAAAAAACTTACACGTACCGCATAACGCTCGATGAAATCGAGGAGCAGCGCGCCAGAGAAGTTCTCGGGCACGCCGGCATGACGGTCGAGGGCGCCATCTCGCTCTTGCTTTCGCGCACGGCCCGCGAGGGCGAGCTGCCGCTGCGGCGCGCCCGCGGCACGCACCGCAGGAAACCCGCGGCCGGCATCGAGGGCCTTTTCGTCCAGGGCGACCTTTTCGCCGAAGGGCCGGCCGCCCCCTCCCCGCTTTCGGGACGCACGCCGGGCCTTCGCCCGAGCCTCATCACCATCGCCTCGCTGCAGGACGCGCAGGCCATGCTCCGCTGGCGCGAGCGCGAGCGCTCCGCCGAAGCGGGCGAGCTGCTCGCCGACGCCGCGGGCAAGCCCCTCGATTTTCTCGAAACCAAGCAGTTCCGCCTCGACAAGGCGCTCATTGTCAGTTCGCCGCAGCGCGCGGCGATCATCGCTGCGCTCGATGCGGTCTTCACCGAGCTCACGGCCGGGCGCACCCCCGCGGAGGCGCAGCCGCTTGAAGGCGGCGAAAGCGAGTACCTGCCGCTTCGCGTACAGGGCCTCGAGACGGGCTCGCTCGGGCTCATTTACCAGAAAGGCACGGCCGAAATCTGCCTCGTGCGCTACGGCGAGCCCTCTTCGCTGCTCGCCGCACAGCCCGCCGACGATTAAGGCGCGGGCTTTTCGGAAGTCATGACGGCAAAGCCGCCGCTCCCTCTTCGGGAACGGCGGCTTTGCTCTGTCGGGAAGCACTGCGGCTTTCAGCCGACTTTCACCGTCGTGCCGTCGTGGCAGGCGCGGAGCACCCGCGTCGTGAACGACGGCCAGCGCTCCGCGACCGCCTCGGCGATGCGCGCCGCGGTGACTTCGCTTTTCTGGACCGCAATCATCGTCGAGCCGGAGCCCGAGATGAAGAACGCCGCCGCACCGTTCCTGAGGCAGAGCGCCTTCACGTCGGCAAACTCCTTGATGAGCGTGCTGCGCACGGGCTCGTGGAGCACGTCGCGGCAGGCGAGCCCGAGCAGCGTCTCGTCGCCCGTCTCGAGCGCGCGCACGAGCGCCACGGCGTGCGACATCGTGTGCACCGCGTCGTGCAGCGGCACGGTCGGCTTCATCAGCCGGCGCGCGTCGGCGGTGCGCACCTCGTAGTCGGGCACGATCACCGCAAAGCGCCAGGCGGGGTCGATCGGGAGCTCCACGGTGACGGCGGTGCCGCCGTCCATGAAGCTTGCCGTGAGGCCGCCGAAAAGCGCAGGGGCCGCGTTGTCGGGATGGCCTTCGAAGGCCGTGACGATCTGCAGCAGGTCATGCTTCGTGAGCGGCGAGCCGAAAAAGGCGTTCGCCGCCGCTGCGCCGCCCGCCAGGCACGTGCTCGACGAGCCGAGGCCGCGCGCGGGCGGCACGTCGGAGTCGACGGTGAGGCGCACCGCGGGCGCCTTGCGCCCGAGCTCCTCGCAGACGCGCCGAAACGCCTGCAGCGTCAGGTTGTCGTCGCCGCGGAATTCCTCGGGGCAGCCGAGCACCTCCGTCTTGTCGGCGGTTTCGAACGTGAAGCGGGCGTGCAGCGCGAGCGCGAGCCCGAGCGAATCGAATCCCGGGCCGAGGTTGGAGGTCGAGGCGGGAACGCGGACAGAAACTTTCATCAGCAGTCCTTTGTCTTTAAAAATCCCGCAGGGCGGCCCTGCGGACGAAATCGGCCATGCCCGCAGGCGTGACGACGCTCTTGTGAAGGATCGCCTTGCCTTCGAGCTGCTCGAGCCGCACCGGCGGGCGCACGCCCGTGACCGCGGCAAGGCGCCTCATGCACGCAAAGCCGTCGGCGTCGCCGGCCGGGCGCCCTTCGATCGCCTCGAGCACGTCGCGGCTGAACTTATAGGGGCTCGCGGTCGCGAGCACCGTGCAGGGCGTGCCGTCGGTCTTGCGGTCGCGCGCGACGCGAAGCGCCACGGCGGTGTGCGGGTCGATGAGGCGGCGGTTCTCGCGCCAGGCCTCGGCAATCGTGCGGCGCGTGGCCTCATCGTCGGCAAAGCCGCAGTCAAAGACCGCCTGCACTTTTCGGAAGGACTCGCCGTCGAGCACGAAGCGCTTCTTCTGGGCGAGGTCCTGCATGAGCGCGGCGACGCGTTCGGTGTCGCCGCCCGTCACGTAGTAGAGGAGCCGCTCGAGGTTGCTCGAGATGAGGATGTCCATGCTCGGCGAGATGGTCTTCACGAACGGCCTTGCGCTGATGTCGTAGACGCCCGTCGTGAGGAAGTCGGTGAGCACGCAGTTGGCGTTGCTCGCGACGATGAGGCGGCGCACCGGCAGGCCCATCTCGCGGGCGTACCAGCCGGCGAGCACGTCGCCGAAGTTGCCGGTCGGGACCGCGAAGTCGACCGCATCGCCTTCCTTGATCTCACCCGCCTCGGTGAGCTGGCGGTAGGCGTCGTAGTAATAGACGACCTGCGGGACGAGGCGGCCGACGTTGATCGAGTTGGCCGACGAGAGCGTGACGCCCTTTTCTTCGAGCTCGGCGCGCAGCGGCGACGCGAAAAGGCGCTTCACCTCGCGCTGCACGTCGTCGAAATTGCCCTTCACGGCGGCCACGGCCACGTTGCGGCCTTCCTGGGTGACCATCTGCAGGCGCTGGATGTCGCTCACCTTGCCTTCGGGGAAGAAGCAGGCGATGCCCGTGCGGGGCACGTCCCGGAAGCCCGAGAGCGCCGCCTTGCCGGTGTCGCCGCTCGTCGCGGTGACGATCATGGCCCTGCGCTCGGTGCCCGCGAGCGCCGCGCTCATCAGCTCGGGCAGCATGCAGAGCGCCACGTCCTTGAAGGCCGAGGTCGGGCCGTGGTAAAGCTCGAGCAGGTACTCGCGGCCGATCTTCGAGACGGGCGTCACCGCGGGCGAAGCAAAGGTGTCGGCATAAGCGTGCGCGATGCCCTTCTGAAGCTCCTCGCGGGAGAAGTCCCCGAGCAGGCGTGAGAAAACCTCAAGCGCGATGCCCTGGTAGCTCTGTCCCCTGATGTCCGCGGGCGTAAGCGGTTTTTCTCCGAGCTCGTCGCTCACGAAGAGGCCGCCGTCGCGGCAGAGTCCCTGCAGAACGGCCTCGCGCGCATCGGCCGTTTCGGCGGCGCTGCGGGTGCTGTGATATTTCATGGCTTCTGTCTTTCCTATAGTGCGATAGTGCGGGCGGAGCGAGCGGCCTTCGGCGGCCGGGCGCCCCTCTCCTGCCTGTTCCCTGATTGTGGCACAAACGCCTGCGTCTCCGCACAGAGCGAGCGCGCCGCGATCCCGCCGCGTCAAGCAAACTAAGTCCGATTGCTCAGGAAGGTGCACTTCGTATGCTTTTATTTGCCGTTATGATCATACAGGCACAGTGCCCGGGGACAGGGCACGCATAAAGAACTTTTTGGAGACAGCAGTGAAAATTGGCCTTCTCGGATACGGCACCGTCGGCCGCAGCGTGGCGGAGCTCCTGCGCGAGCGCCCCTGCGGCATTGAGGTGAAGACCGTGCTTCGCCGCCCCGGCAAGGGACACGCGCCCGGCATGACCGAGCGCTTCGAAGACCTCCTTGAGGATCCCGAGATCACATGCATCGCCGAGTGCCTGCCGGGGCGCGACCCCGCGCTCGGCATGATCCGCGCCGCGCTCTCTTCGGGGCGGCACGTCGTCACGTCCAACAAGGCGGCCCTGGCGGCCGACTTTGCCGGGCTGCATGCGCTTGCCGAGCGCAAGGGCGTCAAGCTTCTCTATGAGGCGAGCTGCGGGGGCGGCATGCCCTGGATCGAGCCCCTCAAGAAGGCATCGCGCTTTGATGAGATCGTCTCGATCGAAGGCATCCTCAACGGCACGGTCAACTTCATGATCGACCGCATGGAAAATGCGGGCGCGACGTTTGCGGACGCGCTCGCCGAGGCGCAGCGCCTCGGCTTCGCCGAAGCCGACCCGACCGCCGACATCTCGGGCGCCGACCTGCGGAGCAAGAGCGTCATCGCCTGCAGCGCCGCCTGGCGCTATGCGGTGCCCGCGGACTTCCCGGTGATCGGCGTCGAGCTGCTCACGAAGGAAATCCTCGACGACCTCCACGCGCACGGCAAGTGCCTGCGCTTCATGCTCACGGCCCGCCGCCTCGGGCGCCGCTACGCCGTGGGCGTGGCGCCCCGCGTGCTCAGCGAGGACGCCTTCGAGGCACGCGTGCACGGCAACTTCAACTGCGGCCGCATCCGCGGGGACGCGGTCGGCAGGCTCTTTTTCTGCGGTCAGGGCGCAGGAGGCCGTCCGACGGCCGACGCCGTGATCCAGGACCTCATTGCGCTGCGCGACGGCACGGCGCAGAACCTCTGCCTCGATCAGGACCTGGTCTATGATCCGTCGCTGCTCACAGGCACGGGGTACTTTTCTTTCGGAACCGTCAAAGACAAAACACTCGCAGAGCTCATAGCCGAAGCGAAAGCAAAACATTCATTCCTCGGATTCGAACCGGCTGATACGGAGCAGTCATGATAAAAATCACCAAATTCGGCGGCAGCAGCGTCGCTGACGCCGAACAGTTCAAGAAAGTCAAGGCGATCATCGAAGCGGACCCGGCGCGGCGCTTCGTCGTGGTGTCCGCCTCGGGCAAGCGCTTCAAGGGCGACAACAAGATCACGGACCTGCTCTATCTGTGCCAGGCCCATGTGACCTACCACGTCGACTACCAGCCGCTCTTCAAGCTCATCGCCGAGCGCTTCCTCGAGATCAAGCGCGACCTCGGGCTCAAGTGCAACATCGAGGCGGAGCTCAACGCGATCGCCGAGCAGATGCCCAACATGAGCGTCGACGAGATCGCGAGCCGCGGCGAGTTCATCACCTCGAAGCTCATGGCCGAGTACCTCGGCTTCCCTTGGGTCGACGCGGCCGACATCGTGGCCATCAACTTCGACGGGTCGTTCGACTTCGACAAGACCTCCGCGAGGCTTGCCGACGTGCTCCGCACGCATGACCGCTTCGTCATGCCGGGCTTCTACGGCAGCCTGCCCGACGGCAAGATCCGCGTGATGAGCCGCGGCGGCTCCGACATTTCGGGTTCGATCCTCGCGCGCTGCATCAACGCCGACGTCTACGAGAACTGGACCGACGTCTCCGGCTTCCTCATGGCCGACCCGAAGATCGTGCCCAACCCGCGCAACATCGAGCGGATCACGTTCACGGAGCTGCGCGAGCTCTCCTACATGGGCGCAAGCGTCCTGCACGAGGATGCGGTCTTCCCGCTCAGGGAGCGCAACATCCCGATCCACGTGCTCAACACCAACCGCCCGCAGGACCCGGGCACGATCGTTCTCGACTCGATCGCGCCGGACCCGAGGGGCCAGCTCGTCACCGGCATCGCGGGCAAGAAGAACTTCATCGGCATCGAAATCGCCAAGAAGAACATGTCGCACAGCGTGGGCTTCGTGCGCGAGGTGCTCTCGATCCTCGAGCAGTACCACGTCTCGGTCGAGCACATCCCGACGGGCATCGATTCCTTCAGCGTCGTCATCAACAAGAAGGACGTCGAGCAGACGATCTACGAGATCATCGCCAAGATCCAGGACAAGATGAAGCCCGACCTGATCCGGCTCACCGAGCCCTTCGCGCTGATCGCCACCGTGGGCCGCAACATGAACTCGCGCCCCGGCACCTCCGCCAAGCTCTTCACGGCGCTCGGCGAGGCGGGCATCAACGTGCGCATGATTGCGCAGGGCAGCTCCGAGCTCAACATCGTGGTCGGCGTTGAGAACAAGGACTTTGAGAAGGCCATCGGCGCCATCTACGAAGCCTTTGCGGCCGATGCGGCCGACGCCGAGGCCCGCGGCGCGGAAAACTAACTGACGGAATTTATTGCGCAGGGAGCGGGAGCCCGTCCCCTGCGCCAAGGAGAAACACCATGGCCAGCTACAAAGTCGGCATTCTCGGCGCCACGGGCGCCGTCGGTCAGCAGATGATGAAGGTGCTCGAGGAGCACCGCTTCCCCGTTTCCGAGCTGCGTCTTTTCGGCAGCGAGCGCTCCGCGGGCAGGAAGCTCACCTACGCGGGCAGCGAGGTGACGGTCGAAGCGGCTGACGCCAAGCGCTTTGCGGGCCTCGACCTGCTGCTCGGCGCCGCCGGCAACGACGTCGCCAAGCAGTACATCCCCGAGGCCGTGCGCCAGGGCGTGCTCGTCGTCGACAACTCGAGCGCCTACCGCCTCGACCCGGACGTGCCGCTCGTCATCCCCGAGGTGAACCCCGAGGACGTGAAGCTCGCCAAGGGCCTCATCGCCAACCCGAACTGCGCCACGATCATCGCGCTCGTCGCGGTGATGCCGCTGCACCGCGAGGCGCGCGTGCGCCGCATCATCGCCTCGACCTACCAAGCCGTGAGCGGTGCGGGCAAGGAAGGCGTCGACTCGCTCTACCGCGAGATGCATGCCTTCGGCGGCAAGCTCCCCGCCCCGACCTGCTTCCCCTACCAGATCGTCAACAACCTCTTCCCGCACATCGGCGACTTCAACGACATCGGCTACTCCAAGGAAGAGATGAAGATGCAGAACGAGGGCCGCAAGATGTTCCACGATCCCTCGCTGCGCGTTTCCTGCACGTGCGTGCGCGTCCCCGTCGAGCGCTCGCATGCCGAGGCGCTCACGCTCGAGTTCGAGCGCGAGATCACGCCCGAGCGCGCCAAGGAGCTGCTTGCGAACGCCCCCGGCGTGAAGCTCTGGGACGAACCGGCCGCCAACAAGTACCCGATGCCGATTCTCACCAGCGACCAGGACCTCGTCTACGTCGGCCGCGTGCGCCGCGACATCTCGGCGCCCGAGGAAAGCTTCAGCCGCTCGCTCGTGCTCTGGTGCTGCGGCGACCAGGTGCGCAAGGGCGCGGCGACGAACGCCGTGCAGATCGCGGAAATTTATTTCGGCATCAATAAGTAAGCGGGCCAAGGCAGGCGCTGCGGCGGAAGGGCTCCGGCATCCCCGCCCGCAGCGCGTGCGGCCCGGCTTCGCCTGCCCTCAATAAGGTTAATGCCCGGGTTTCCGAAGAAACCCGGGCATCCCAGCGGTGTCCTGCCCGGCAGTCCGTCCCCCGACAGGACTGCCTCAGTGTGAACGGAGAGTCCCCCGACTGCAACCGTCACTGCATACCGATTCTCACTCGAAAAGAACGGCTTCCGCTGCTTGCGCAGAACACCGGACCCCAGCGGAATTTTCGGAGGCACCCCCGGGGAGGGCGGTGCCGCACCGAAACTCAGGATTCGTTTTTTAATTGCGGGATCCTTTAATTCAAATATAACAGAAAAGAATGGACGGCGGGGGTAATTTCATACTTCGTAAATGAAACTAATGGATTGTTACTAAGCCTTTGAGATGCCTTCGGCACTAGACGTTTAATTCAATCGAACAATTAGCCGACCATTTATTTTCAACATACGCTTCAAAAAACCGATAACCCTTTGTTTGGTAGCCCCGGCAATACATCGGCGGCCGATCTGTACCGTTCAAGCGACCCGAACGAAACGCCCGCTTCTGCCCGTCCGCAGAAAAAACGGCGCGCCGCATCAGCGGCGCGCCGTCTCAAAGAGGCCTAAGATTTACCCCCAAAGAGATATCAGGGTTCGGCAAAATCCTTGCCGGCGGCACGGGCCTTGGCCCTGTCGCCCGCGAGCACGAACGTGATCTTCTCAGGATCGGCGAAGCGCCTCAGGGCCTTGTTGAGGTCCTCGAGCGTGAGCGCCTTGATCGCCTCCTCGGTCTGCTTCGAGTAGGTCCAGTCACGGTCCGTCTCGAGCAGCGAGAGCCAGTTGGCGGCGAGCACGCTGTCCTGCGCGCGGTTGACCGCGCGGGAGTCGATGATGCCCTTCTTCGCCTCGTCGAGCTCCTTCTGCGTCAGGCCTTCCTTAAAGGCCTTGGCGATCTCGTCGCGCAGGCTCGCCTCGGCCTGCTTCAGGTTCTGCGGCGCCACGATGGCGTACGCCGTCCAGCGGCCGCGGTTGCCGAAATCGGGCACCCGCAGCGAGCTGCCGGCGCCGTAGGAAAGGCCTTCCTTCTGGCGCAGGCGGTTGATGATGCGGTTGTAAAGGCCGCTCGAGCCGCCCATGATCCAGTTCGCGGTGATGAGCGCAGGCATGTCCTTCTCGGCGCTGTTGGCGGCGAAGTCAACGCGCGCGAGGAGCACGGCGTTTTCCTTTTCCGGCGTGTCGATCACGATGCGCTCGGCCTTGACCGGGCGGAATTCGCTCACGGCGCGCACGTAGCCGTCGACCGGCTTCTTCACGCCGACCACATCCTTCTTGAGCGCGGCCTCGACCTCGTTGGCGTCGAAGTCGCCGACCACCGCGATGTAGCCGCGGGTCGTGCCGAAGACGTCGTGCCACTGCTTCTTAACCTTGTCGAGCGTGGCGGCGTCAATCGCCCTGAGCATCTCGGGCGTGGTCATCTGGTGGCGCGAGTCGCCCTCGGGATAGGTGTTGAAGTGCGCGATGACGGCATCGCGCGCGAGCGTGCCCGGGTCGTCGCTCTTCGCCTTGATCGAGACGGCGGCCTGGCGCTTCAGGGTGTCGAACTCCTTCTCGGGGAAGGTCGAGCCGCTGAAGAGGCTGCCCGCAAGGCGCAGCGCGTCGATCAGATGCTCGCGGTCGGTCTGGAACCCGAAGGGCGAGCCGTCCATCTTGAGCTTGATGAACTCGTCGCTGATCTGCTCGCGCGTCATCGTCTTCGTGCCGCGCGTGAGCATCGAGGAAGTCAGCATGTTGAGCGCGGCGTCGGCCGTGTTGCGGCTGTCGCCGTTGAGGAAGTTCATCTGCACGGTGACCGTGGCGCTGCGCGTCTTCTTCGGCAGCAGCGCGAACTTCACATCGCCCGCGGTGACGATCCTCGTCCTCGCGTTGATGTTGTCCTGCGACACGTCGAAGGCCTCGACGTCCTGGCCCTTCTCGCTGAAGGTGTAGTGCTTCAGGACCTCTTCGGCCGTCGGAGGCTGCGCGATCTCGGCGCGCTCGAGCTTGTCCGTGGGCTCGTAGATGCCGACGACGCGGTTGTCGCGCACGAAGTATTTCGCGGCGGCGTCCGCAATTTCCTTGGCGGTCGTCTTCTGGGCGGCGTCGCGCTCGGCAAAGAAGAGCCGCCAGTCGCCGAGGCCGATGTAGTCGGTGAGCTCGATCGCGAACTCCTCCGGATCGGCGAGCAGGCGCTCGTAGGCGGTCTGCGCGTCGGTCTTCTCGCGGCCGATCTCGTCGGGCGTCACGGCCTTCTCTTTAAAGGTGTTCTCAATGATTTCGACGAGCTTCTTCTTCACAGGCTCGATCGGCTCGCCCATCTTGACGGTCGCGCCGAAAACCACGTAGCCCGGCTGCTTCGTGGGCGAGGCCCAGCCGTAGACCTGGGTGGCCAGGCCCGTCTCGACGAGCCCCTTGTAGAGGCGGCCGGAAGGCGTGTCGCCGATGATGTCGGCCGCCATCGAGACGGCGCTGAAATCGGGCGAGAGCGCGGCCGGCGTGCGGTAGCCGACCATGATCATCTGCGTCTCGCCCGGGCGGCGCACGTAAAACTCGCGCTCGCCGTCGGCCGTGGGCTCGACGGTCCACTCCTTGGGCAGCACGCGGGCAGGCTTCGGAATCGGCCCGAAGTCCTCGGCGATCCAGGCGAGCACCTTCTCGCGGTCGAACTTGCCGCTCACCGTCAGCACGGCGTTGTCGGGCTGGTAATACTTATGGTAGAAGGCCTGCAGGTTGGCGATTTCGACGTTTTCGATGTCGCTGCGCGCGCCGATCGTGCTCCGGCCGTAGCTGTGCCAGTCGAAGAGCACCGACTGCATGCGCTTCAGGAGCACGCTCATCGGGCGGTTCTCGCCCATCTCGTACTCGTTGCGCACCACCGTCATCTCGGTGTCGAGGTCCTTGCGGGCGATGAAGGAGTTGACCATGGCGTCGGCCTGCCAGGCGAGCGCCCACTTCATGTTGTCGTCGTTCGCGGTGAAGGAGACGAAGTACGTCGTGCGGTCGAGCCAGGTGTTGCCGTTCATGCGGAAGCCGCGGCGCGTGAACTCCTTGTCCGGGTCGGGGAAGTTCTTCGAGCCCTTGAACATCAGGTGCTCGAGCAGATGGGCCATGCCCGTCTCGCCGTAGTTTTCGTTGCGGCTGCCGACGAGGTAGGTCATGTTCACCGTGGCGGTGGGCTTGCTCTCGTCGGGATAGAGCACCACGCGCAGGCCGTTGGGAAGGCGGTATTCCGTGATGCCTTCCACCGTCACGACCGCGCTCGGCATGTTCGTTTCTGTCACTGCTGCATTCTCCTTGGCCGCCTGCGCGCCCGCGCCCGATGCTCCCATCAGGGCAAGCGCGCTCAGCAGCGCGATTTTTTTCAGTTTTTGCATGGCTTGTCCGGCTTTTTTACAGAAAAAATTTTTCGCCGCCCCTTGGCCCCGCTCCCGTGGCGCCGAAAGGCGGCAGACGCCGAAAACAGTAGCAGGACGCGGGGGCGCAAACGTGTCATTTGTCTGCGTGTTTTGACATTTTGTTGCAGCGCCGTGCGTCCGCCTGCTGTGTCACGGGCGATTTTAGCCCACGGCCGCCCATTTACGGCTATGATGCTGATCCGCACGCTTTCCTTTCGGAAGCGCCCGTCCATTCCTCCCCGCGCAACGCTATGAAATTCCTTTTCGACCTGCTGCCCGTCATTCTCTTTTTCACGACCTTCAAGGTCGCCGGGGCGATGCCCGAGCAGTCGCTCGCGCTCGCCCAGTCGATGATCGGCAGCGGCGTCACCGCGCTCACCGCGCCCGTGCTGCTCGCCACCGTGACGGCGATTGCCGTGACGGCGCTGCAGGTCGCCGTGCTGCTCGCGATGCGCCGCAAGGTCGAGCCGATGCTCTGGATCAGCCTTGCGGTGATCGCCGTCTTCGGCGGCCTCACGATTTACCTTCGCAACGAAATGTTCATCAAGTGGAAGCCCACGATCCTCTACTGGATCTTCGGCGCCATCCTGCTTTACGGCAACGCAGCGGGGAAAAACTTCATGCGCATGCTCCTTTCGAAGGCGCAGATCGCGATGCCGGACGCCGCCTGGGCCAAGCTGCAGAACATGTGGATCGCCTTTTTCTTCGGCGTGGGCGTCATCAACCTGGCCGTCGCCTACGCCTGCTCGACCGAGATCTGGGTCGATTTCAAGCTCTTCGGTCTTTTGGCACTGACAATTGTGTTTACAATTGCCGTCGGCTGGTTCATGACAAAAAATGCCGAGGAGCGGCAGAATTAACCCCGTCTCTCTCAGCCTTCCCCGCGAAGGGGCTGTTAAAATAGTATTTTTCGTTCATTTCCCGGTGTGCTCCGCCGCAGCAAGCGGATGCGCCCGCGATGACAGGACCCTAATCAAATGGAAAAGAAACTTCTGGCGATCGGTCTGACCGCCCTGATGGCGGCCGGTGCCGCCAATGCCGCGCTGACGTCCTTCAAGGTCAACGGCGAAACGGTTTCCGTCGCCGAACAGCAGGCGATCTACAACCGCGCGGTGGCGAGCGGCCAGCAGGCCGGCCCCGAGCTCGAGCGCCAGGTGAAGAACCTGCTCATCCAGCGCACGGTTCTTCTCCAGGAAGCCAAGAAGGCCGGCGTTGAGAAGCGCGCCGACGTGCAGAACGCGATCAAGAACGCGCACGACGAAATCCTCGTCAACGCCCTTCTCGCCGACTACGCTTCGAAGAACCCCGTTTCCGAAGCCGACCTGCGCAAGGCCTATGACAACGAGAAGCTCGCCTACGGCGACACCGAATATCAGATCCGCCTCATCATCGTGAAGACCGAGGACGAGGCCAAGAAGCTCATCACCCGCGCCTCCAAGCGCAACGCCGACTTCGCGCAGCTCGCGAGCGAGAACTCGATCGACGCCCGCTCCAAGGCCAACGGCGGCCTGATGGGCTGGGTCGTTCCGCGCATGACGCCGCCGGCGCTCGGCGCGACGTTCGCCGCCCTCAAGAAGGGTGAAGTCGCCCAGACGCCGGTCCGCCTCGAGAACGGCTTCGCCGTCGTCAAGCTCGACGACAAGCGCGCCGCCCAGTTCCCGACCTACGAGAAGCGCAAGCCGATGCTCAAGCGCATCCTCGAGAACCAGCGCGTCAACCAGCATTACGCCGAAATCGTCCGCCAGGCCAAGGTGCAGTAACTTCGCCCGGTCCGACGCATTCCGCGCTGAGGAGCTCTCCGACAAGGGGAGCTTTTTTGTTATCCGCCTCCTCTGTTTTTTTCGAGTGAATCCCCGGCCATGAAGCCCTTCGTCTACCGCAATCCCACTGTCCTGCACTTCGGCCGCGGCGCGGCCGCCGCCCTCAAGGAAGAAATCGCCCCCGGCACCCGCGTCTTCGTGCTCTACGGGCGCAGCTCCGCCAAGGCGTGCGGCGCCTGCGGCGACGTGCGCGCGGCGCTTTCGCACTGCGCCGTGCACGAATTCTGGGGCGTCGAGCCCAACCCGCAGACCGCGACGCTCGGGCGGGCGCTCGAAGAAGCGCGCTCGTTTCGCACGGAATTCCTGCTTGCGGTGGGCGGCGGCTCGGCGCTTGACGGCGGCAAGCTCCTTGCCTGCGCGCTCGCCGAGAAGGCGCCGCGCGATCTCTGGGACATCGTCCTCACGCGCCGCCCCTGCGGCATGATCCCGTTCGGTAGCGTCGTGACGCTCCCCGCCACGGGCTCAGAAATGAACCGGAGCGCCGTCATCTCGCACGCCGAAACAAAGGAGAAGCGCTCGTTCGACACGCCGCTCTGGCCGCGCTTTGCGATCGTCGACCCCGCCTACGCGAGGACGCTCTCGCCGAGGCAGCTCGCGCCTGCGCTCGCGGACATCGCCGCCCACGTGCTCGAGCAGTACCTCACGAAGACGGGCCAGAGCCGCACGATGGACCGCTGGGCCGAAGGGCTGCTGCTCACGCTTCGCGAGACGGCCCCGGCGCTCATCGGGGGCCGCGCCTCGGAGCGCGACCTCGAGGACTATGCGCTCGCCGCCGTGCTGGCCTTAAACGACATGATCGCCATGGGCGTCGAGCAGGACTGGTCCGCGCACGCGATCGGGCACGAGATCACGGCGCTCACGGGGCTTGCGCACGGCACCACGCTCGCGATCGTCTATCCGGCGCTCTGCCGGGCGCTCTTTGAAGAGAAAAAAGGCAAGCTCGCGCAGATGGGCGCGCGGGTGTTCGGCATTGACGAGCCCGATGAAGAAAAGCGCGCCCGGCTCGCCGCCGGCGCGCTCGAAGGCTTTTTCGCGTCGCTCGGGCTCCCGACGCGGCTCGAGGAGGCGGGCGCCCCGAAGGACATCGACGGCATCATCTGCCGCCGCTTTGCGGAGCGCGGCCTCGCGCTCGGCGAAAACCGGAGCGTCGACGCCGAAGCGGTGCGCCGGATCCTTCGGCTCGCCCGGCCCGCCAAGGCCTGAATCAGGCGGCGGGCTTCTTCGCGGCGGCCGCGTCGTCCGCGCCGATGCGCGCGAAGAGCTCGGAGAGCGGCGTATCGAGCGCATCGCTCTCGAGCAGCACGTCGTGCCAGCCCTTGAGCATGCCCTCGGGCGCGTCGGGATCCGCGCGGTCCTTGGGCTCGGTGAGCAGCGCGTTGCTCCCGTCGATCAGGAGCGCATCGGCCGCGCCGCGCAGGTCGGTCTTCGCCGGGTCGCAGAGCAGCGCCCAGACCTGGTCGCTGCCCGACTTGCGGCCGAGCACTTCGGCGCAGTAGCCCTTCAGGGCGAGCGCGTCGAGCACGCGCATCGCCGCCTGCGGGTAGGTGTCGACGGCGTCGCAGAGCCGGTCGAGGCTCACCTTGGGCTCGCCCGCTTCCCTCGCCTCCCAGAGCGCGCGCAGCATCGCCACGCCCGTGAGGAAGTCGTTGCCCTTCTTGTAGCTGTCGCGGTAGCGGCCGGAAGTGAGCAGCGGCAGCGTCGCGGTGAGCGCCGCGCCCGCGAAAATCAGGATCCAGGTGACGTAGAACCAGAGCATCAGCACGGGGATCGCCACGAACGCGCCGTAGATCGTGCCGAGCGTGCCCGCGCTCACGTAGTACTGGAAGCCCTCGCGCACGATGAAGCCGACCACCGCGACGAACGCGCCGCCGATGGCGGCGTCGCGCAGCGGCACGCGGCAGTTGGGCACGAACTTGAAGAGGAACGTGTAGGCGGCGACCTGCAGCAGGAACTGCAGCACGCCCATGAGCACGCCGGTGACGCCGGGCGATATGCCTTCGCTCGCCGCGGCCACGGCCTTGGTCGAGACGGTGAGCGAAAAAGCGATGAAGACGGGCCCGAGCGTGATGAGCGCCCAGTAGAGCAGCGCGCGCTGCGACCAGGGCCGAAGCTTCCGCACCATGAAGATGCGGTTCAGGGTGACGACGAACTTGTCGATCAGCATGAGCGCCGTGACGGCAAGGCCCGCCAGGCCGAAGATGCCGAGGCCCGAGGCGTGCTTCGAAAAGCTCTTGATGTAGCCGATGATCGTTTCGGTGTACTGCTCGGGGAGCAGGCTCTGGAAGACCATGTTCTCGATCTCCTGGCGCTCCTCGGCAAAGCCCGGGAACAGCGCGAAGACCGAAACCGACACGGCGATGAGCGGCACGAGCGAAAGGAGCGTGGTGAGCGTCATCGAGGAGGCAACCTCCTGGAGCTGCGTCTCGCGCATACGCTCGACGGCAAAGCGCCACACGCCGCGGGCGGCGTCGATCAGCGTGCTTTGGCTCGCCTTTTTGGCCAGCGCTTTCCTGCGGCTTTTCATAACTGCTCCTTACCGGATCTGCCTTATGAAAGGCATTGTAGCCTGAGGCCCCGGCTCTTGGACCGCTCCGAGGCCGCCCCCCGCGGGCAGGAAAAAAGGACCGGCACTCTCAGAGAGCCGGTCCTTTCCTAAAGAAAACCGAAATGCGGGGCGGAAGACGCCCCCTTCTGCCCTTCGGGCGCTCAGTCCACGACGCCCGGGTCGTCGAAGGCGTGGCGGGCGGCCATGAGGTAAACGATCATCGAATAGATCGTGAGCACCGCCGCAATGACGATGAGGACCGTGCCGATCAGCGCGATGTCAACGGCGCCGCCGAAAAGCGGATCCCACCAGAGCAGCATCGGGATGGCCGTCATCTGCGCAATGGCCTTGATCTTGCCGTACCAGTTGACCTTCACCTTGCCCGACTGGCCGATCTTGGCCATCCACTCGCGCAGGGCCGTGACCGTGATCTCGCGCGCCACGATGATCATGGCGATGAGCATGTCGACGCGGTCGAGCCCGACGAGCGTCACCAGCGCGCACGAGACGAGCAGCTTGTCGGCCACGGTGTCGAGGAACGCGCCCATGCGCGTCGACCAGCCTTCGTAGCGGCGCGCCAGGTAGCCGTCGAAGGCATCGGTGAGGGCTGCAATGATAAAGAGAATGCAGGAAACGATGTTCTTGTCGCGCATCGGCAGCCATGAGTCAGGCAGGTAGAAAACGCCGATCACGAACGGAATCAGGATGATGCGGCTCCATGTGAGAATCATGGGGACGTTGACTTTGAAAGGAGGCTTTAACTTATGGCGCATGTCAGTCTAAGAAGGAATTTTTTCGGCGTCAGTCCGACGGGACCGAAACCGGATGCAGCTGGGCATAGATTTTAGCCGCTAAAGATGCAGAAATGCCTTCCACTTTAGCGATATCTTCGGCGGAGGCGTTTGAAAGCTGCTTCATGCCCCCGAAATGCGTGAGCAGCCGGGTGCGGCGCTTCGGGCCGATGCCCTCGAGGTCCTCGAGGCGCGAGGTGCGCCTCGCGCGGTCGCGCTTGCGGCGCATGCCGGTGATGGCAAAGCGGTGCGCCTCGTCGCGGATTTCCGCCACGAGCATCAGCGCGCGGCTCATCTCGCCCAGGACCAGGGGCTCGCGCCGCACGCCGTCGATGACGGGGAAAACGAGCGTCTCGAGGCCGGTCTTGCGGCCTTCGCCCTTGGCGACGCCGACGATCACCGACGTGTCGAGCCCGAGCTCCTCGAAAACCTCGCGGGCCATTTCGACCTGGCCGCGGCCGCCGTCGACGAGCACCACGCTCGGGAGCTTCGCCTCGCCGCGGGTCACCGGCTTGTAGCGCCGCTCGAGCACCTGCTTCATGGCGGCGTAGTCGTCCCCGGGCGCAATGCCCGTGATGTTGAAGCGCCGGTAAAGCGAGCTCTGCATCTTCCCGCCCTCGAAGACCACGCAGGAGGCCTGCGTCGCCTCGCCCTGGGTGTGCGAAATGTCGAAGCACTCGACGCGGAACTTCATCGGGTCGCCGTCCTCGGGCTCGAAGCCGAGCACGTCGATGAGCTCCTTGAGGCGCTCGAGCTGCGTGCCCTCTTCCTGCAGGTGCCGCGCCAGCGCGATCTTCGCGCCCGAGGCGCACATCTCGAGCCAGCGACGCCGCGCCTCGCGCGGCTCGGCGACCACAGCGACGCGGCGCCCGGCCATGCCGGTGAGCGTGTCGGCGAGCGACTCGACGGTTTCGGCGCGCTCGTCCGCATCGAGCGACTCGCCGTCGATGATGACGACGGGCGGCACGGGCAGGTCGGCGTAGTGCTGCGCGCAGAACGCCTCGAGGATCTCGGAGGCGCCCGGCATCATCTGCTCGGCGCCGCCGCCGATCTTCGGGAAGGAAGGATGGTCGCCCAAGTGGCGGCCGCCGCGGACCATGGCGAGGTTCACGCAGATGACGCCCTGGGCGGCGGCGGTCGCAATGATGTCGACGTCGATGTCGCCGTCCTTCGACTCGATCACCTGCTGCTGCTGCAGGAACGTGATCGCCGCGATGCGGTCGCGGTAGCGCGCCGCCTCCTCGAAGTTCCAGGCGTCGGACGCGGCCCACATCTTCTTTTCATAGTCATCGACCACTTCGCGGGTGCGGCCGAGCAGGAACTCCGAGGCGCGCTCGACGTCGCCGCGGTAGGCCTCCTTGGTAATCCCGCCCACGCAGGGCGCCGAGCACCGCCCGATCTGCCCGAGCAGGCAGGCGCGCTCGCGGTGCGCGAAGACCGAGTTCTCGCAGGTCCGGAGCCCGAAGGCCTTCTGCATGAACTGGATGGTTTCGCGCACCGCCCCGCTGTTGGGGTAGGGACCGAAGTAGCGCGCCTTCCTGTCGACGCCGCCGCGATAGAAGGAGAGCCGCGGGAACTCTTCGCCCCCGATCTTGACGTAGGGGTAGCTGCGGTCGTCGCGGAAGACGATGTTGTACTTGGGCTTGAGCTCGCGGATGAGGTTGCGCTCGAGGAGCAGCGCCTCCGCCTCGGAGCGCGTCACCGTCGTCTCGAGCCTGGCGATCTGGGTCACCATGAGCGCGATGCGCGGCGTGTGCCCGTTCTTGCGGAAGTAAGACGAAACGCGCTTTTTCAGGTCGCGCGCCTTGCCGACGTAAAGGCAGCGCCCGTTTTTGTCGAAATAGCGGTAGCACCCAGGACGGTCGGGGAGCGTCGGCAGCTCCTTGTCCGGGTCAAAAGGCGCGCTTTCCCTGCCCGCCGCTCCGCTTTCAAGCTCTGTTTCTGTCATCTTCAGCCGGTTCGTTTTTTCCGTTCGGGCATTGTAGCGCAGGGCCCCCTGAGGCCCTGCGCCCCGAAATGCGAAACTCGATAAAATGCAGGCGTTTTTTAGAGTGAAGGATTCTCTCCATGAGCGATGTTCCCGAGCGCGCCCCGCGGGGCGCCGCGGTTTTCTGCCGCGTGATCGACAACTTCGGCGATGCGGGCGTGAGCTGGCGGCTGATGCGCCGCTTCCGCGCCCTCGGCGTGCCGGGCACGCTCGTGATCGATCATCCCGAGACGCTCGCAAAGCTCGCCCCGGGCGTGCGCCCTGACGAGCCCTGCTGCGAGGCGGACGGCATCCGCGTCGTGCGCTGGGACGCCATGGAAAGGGCCGCCGCAGCGGGAGACCTCTCGCTTGTCGGCGGCGCCTGGCCCTCGATCGTGATGGAAACCTTCGGCTGCCGGCTGCCCGAAGCGGTCGAGACGGGCCTCTGCGACGGGCTCGCGCGGCTCTACCTCAACCTCGACTATCTCTCGGCCGAAGACTGGGTCGAAGGCTCGCACGGCATCTGGGGCCTGCACCCGAGCCTGCCGCTCAAGAAGCTCTGGTTCTTCCCCGGCTTCACCGAGAAAACGGGCGGCCTCATCATCGAGGACGGCTTAAACGAGCGCCGGCTTGCCTTCGATCGGAAAGCAGCGCTGCGGCGCCTCGGCGCCGACCCGGCCTCGCTCACGCTTTATTTCTTCGCCTACCCGACGAGCGCCGTGGACCGCCTCGCCCAAGGGCTCCGTGCGCTCGCGCGGACCGTGAACCTCGTGCTCGCGCCGGGCGCGGCCTCGGAAAAGCTGCGCGGGCTTATCGCGGACGCGCCGAACGTGAAGGCGATCGCCGCGCCCTTCGTGCCGCAGGAACGCTTCGACGAGATGCTCTGGTGCGCCGACGCGGCGATCGTGCGCGGCGAAGACAGCTTCGTGCGCGCGCAGCTCGCGGCCCTTCCCATCCTCTGGTCCGTCTATCCGACCGAGGACAAGGCCCACGAGGTGAAGCTCGCCGCCTGGCTCGGGCGCGTGAAGGACGCCTACCTGCCCGGGGAAAGCGCGGCGCGCGGGGCGTTTGCCGCCGCGGCCGAGAGCTGGGTGAAGGGCACGATGACGCCGCAGGCCTTCGCCGCCTGGATCGAGATGCTCCCCGTGCAGCGCCGCGCCGCCGAGCGCTGGCGCCAGCGGCTTTTTGCGCACGGCGACCTTGCCCGCCGCATCGTCGCGCTCTCCGAGACGCAGGCGCGCTCCGCGGTGCGCCGAAACGCTCGATAAATCCTCGAAAATTTGGTAAAATAAGAAGCTAAACTATTTTTTCACCCTTGCCCTCGCCGGTCATTGCTGCGGGCGCAAGAGCTCCCAATATCGCAATACTGCAGGAACTAAACAAATGAAAACTGCTCAGGAACTTCGCCTCGGCAACGTCTTCATGGTGGACGGCACCCCGATGGTTGTTGTTAAATCCGAATACTCCAAGGGCGGCCGCGGCGCTTCCACGGTGAAGATGAAGATGAAGAATCTTCTCACCAACGCCATCACCGAGACCGTCTTCCGCGCCGACGACAAGTTCGAGGACCTCGTGCTCGAGCGCAAGGACGTCACCTACTCCTACTACTCCGATCCGTACTACGTGTGGATGGACGAGGAGTACAACCAGTACGAAGTCGAGCCGGACGTCATGACCGAGGCCGTCAAGTACCTCGAGGAAGGCATGCCCGCCGAGTGCGTCTTCTACGAAGGCCGCGCCATCTCGATCGAGCTGCCGACCGTCGTCGTCCGCGAAGTGACCTACACCGAGCCCGCCGTCAAGGGCGACACCTCCGGCAAGGTCATGAAGCCCGCCAAGATCGCCACCGGCTACGAACTCGCCGTTCCGGCCTTCGTCGAAACCGGCGACAAGATCGAAATCGACACGCGCACGGGCGAGTACCGCAACCGCGTGAAGTAATCCGCCCGGCCGCTTATTCAGGCGGCTAAGCCGATTGCTGAAGGAAGCAGCGTGAGCGGTCACGCTGCTTCTTTTGTTATGGGGCGGGAGAAAGCACCCTTGCCCGCTTTTTGCTATCGTTATCTGCGCTTCATCGTCATTCGGGAAAACCTGCCATGGATCTGGTCAAAGACAACATCATGTACATGCAGATCGCGCTTCTCACCGCGCAGCGGAGCTATGCCCGCCGCCTCAAGGTGGGCTGCGTGATCGTGAAGAACCACTCGATCATTTCCTTCGGCTGGAACGGCATGCCGACCGGCTACGACAACTGCTGCGAAATCGAGGTCGACGGCAAGCTCGTCACCCGCCCCGAAGTGCAGCACGCCGAGCTCAACGCCATCGCGAAGCTCGCCGAGAACGGCTATTCGAGCAAGGGCGCGGCGATCTTCATCACGCACAGCCCCTGCATCCACTGCTCGCTGCTCATCCAGAAATGCGGCATCTCCGAGGTCTACTACCACACGCTCTACCGCAGTCCCGAAGGGCTCGAATTCCTGCGCCGCGCCGGCATCAAGGTCGTGCAGATGCCCGACGTGCCGATGCCCGTGATCGAAGCGCCGAAGCTGCCCCCGCACGACGAGGACGAGAACGGCGGCGGCTTCTCCTGCGCCTGCTAGCCCGCGAGCTGCGCGGCACGCCTTGCCGCGCCCCTGCCGGCGGCGAGTCCCTCGACGAGGCAGCTCATGATGCTCATGCCGCCCGGGCGCCCGCGCCCGAATATGCCGCCCACCGTTTCGCCGGCCGCCCAGTATCCTTCGATCGGGCGGCCTTCTTTGTCGAGGAGCCGCGAAGCCTCGTCGGTGACGAGGCCGCCGAGCGTCATGTGCACGAGTGGGCTTTCGCGGCCCCAGTAATAAGGCGGCTTCTCGATCGTCTGCGCAAAGAGCGTGCGCCCGAGCGGATCGGCGGCTTTCCCGCGCGCCGCGTCGTTGTAGAGCTTGAGCAAAGCCTCGAGCGAGGCGCGCGAAATCTGCATGCCGCGCGCCACCTCGGCGAGCGTTTCCGAGCGGTGCACCGTGCCGTTGGAGAGCTTCAGGCCGAGCGTCGCGCCCTTGCGCGAGGCGCTGTCGGTAAGCACCCACATGTAGCGCCCCGGCTGGTGGAAGAGCGCGTCAATCACCTCGCGCGTCGTCGAGGTTTCGTTCACGAACCGCTCGCCGCGGGCGTTGAGATAAATGTCGGCGCCCGCATAGTCGAGGAGGCGGCCGCCCGCATAGGGGAGCAGGATGAAGTTTTCCATGCCCTTCAGGCCCGCGCCGATCAGCTCGCCCATGGCGATGCCGTCCCCCGTCGAGCCGTCCCAATAGAGGCCGAACGGATTGGCCGTCGTCGGGATGTCGGCGGTGAGCCGGTCGTCGTAGCGCAGCCGCATGGCGATGTTGGCGGTGAAGCCGCCGGTCGCAATGACCGCGGCGCCGCAGGAAAGCGTGCGCAGCACGCCCTGCACTTCCGTCTCGACGCCCGCGCCGAGCCCCGGCCCCGAGGGCACGAGCGCACGGGCCCGTGCGTTGTAGAGCACCCTCACGCCGAGCTTCTGCGCGGCCGCAAAGAGCGCGATCACGTAGCGGCGCCCCGCGCCGTTGCCCTGCGCGATGACGCTGCGCCGGTGCAGGTCGCCCATGGCCTGGTAAACCACGTCGGCGAAGGTGACGCCGTGCGCCTCGAGCCAGTCGACGGCCTCTTCGGAGTGCCGCGCGAGGAAGCGCACGCGGCCGGTGTCGGGCGTGTCGCCCGCCTTTATGGCGTCCTCGACCCAGAGGTCCTCGGAATCTTCAAAGCCGTAGCGCTTCTGCCGCTTTGGGCTCAGCACGGCAATCGAGCCCGACGAATAAATGGAATGCCCGCCCGCGAGCGGTCCCTTCTCAAGGACCAGCACGCTCTTGGCGCCCGCTTCCCTCGCGGCGACCGCGGCCGTGAGGCCCGCAATGCCCGAGCCGATGACGATGACGTCCCAGAACGGCGGGAACCCCGCGAGCGCATCCTCTTCGGAGGAGAGCGCCGCCCGGGGCAGCGCCGCGGCCGCCGCGGCGGCCGTGAGCAGCCGCCTTCGCGAAATGCCCGGCATCACTCCTCCCCGCCGCGGCTGCCGAAGTTCGGGCGGCGGCCTTTTTCGACCACGCCGATCGTCTCGAGCAGCCAGTAGGCTTCAAGCGCCCCTTTGACGCTCAGTTTTTCGAACGCGTTGCCGCGGTGCATCTTCACCGTGGGCACCGAAATGAAGAGCTTCTCACCGATTTCCTTGTTGCTCAGGTCAAGCGCCGCAAGCCGCACGACGTCCTGCTCGCGCGGCGTGAGCGTGTCGTAGAGCGCACGGAGCGCCTCACGGCTCCGGGTCTTCTCGTAGAGCTCGAGCGAGTGCTTCACGGCGCGGCCCACGACCTCGTTGAGGTGCTCGGGCTCGACGGGCTTCTGCAGGAAATCGAACGCCCCGTGCTGCAGCGCGTGCACGGCCATGTTCACGTCGCCGTGCCCGGTCAAGAAAATCACCGGCAGCGGCACGTCGCGCTGGTTGAGCGCTTCCTGCAGCTCGAGGCCCGTCATCTCGGGCATGCGCATGTCGAGGATGAGGCAGCCCGGCACCGTCGTGTCGTCGTCCGCGAGGAACGCCTTGGGCGAGGTGTACGTCTGCACGGCCCAGCCCGAGCTCATCAGGAAGAGCTTCTGCGAGAGGCAGAAGCTTTCGTCGTCGTCGACGATGCGCACGATCGGCAGCACTTTCTTCATTTTTCATCTCCCTCCGGCGCGGCCGCGGGCGCGGCGGCCTCGTCAAAAACCACGCGCACCGTCACGCCGCCCTTCTTCCCCGAGAGGAAGGAGAGCGAGGCGCCGTGGCTGTCCACGATGCCGCGCACGATCGAAAGCCCGAGCCCGAGGCCTTCGGGCTTGACGCTTTCCATGCTTTCGCCGAGGCGCTTTGCTTCTTCTTCGGAAAGCGCCGGGCCGTTGTCGCTCACTTCGAGCACCCATTTCTTCTGCGCGCCGCTTTCCTCGGGCGCGAGCCGCACGCTCACTTCGCCCGCGGGCCTGCCGCGGCGGTCCTTCACCCCGCTCACCGCTTCGGCACCGTTCTTCATGAGGTTGAGCACCAGGAGCTCGAGCTCGAGCGAATCGCCGAGCACCATGGCTGGCGCCTCGGGCAGCTTCATCTTGGCGGGCACCGAGGCGGCCGAGCTCAGCGAATACGCGCGCATGCCCGCCTTCACGGCATCGCGCAGGTCGAGCAGCACGTGGCGCGTGCGCTTGTTCTTCACGTAGCCGCGCACGCGGTCGACGATGCCCGCGACGCGCACCGCCTCCGCATCGATGCCGTCGAGCGCCGTGCGCGCCATCTCGCTTTCGGCGAGCGGTTTTTTAAGGATAATGCGCAGCGCCGCGGCAAAATTGCGGATCGCTCCGATCGGCGAGCGGATCTCGTGGGCGATCATGCCCGACATCTGCGTGACGATGTTCTTGCGCTCGAGCGAGCCGAGCTGCTCGCGCACCTTGCGCGCCTCGCGCTCGGCGTCCTGCAGCTGCGAGAGCGCCTTGGAAAGCTGGCCCGTGCGCCGCCGCACGAGGCGCCGCAGCCGGAATTCGTTGAAAAGGAGCAGCGCGAGGATGAGGAGACCCGTGTTGATTTCGCTCTTCCAGCGGCGATAGATGCCCGCGGGCGTCATGTCGCGCAGGTAGCTGTAAGGCCCGATGCCAAGCGTTTTATAGAGCTCGTCGAGTTTCGAGGCCTTCACCGTGGAGAGCCACTCGTAGCCCTGCGAGCCCGGCTGCTCGAGGAGCGTGACCGCCATGCGGCGCTCGAGGCTTTCGGGCGTCCACTCGAAGGAGACGATGCTGACGTCGGGATAGAGCGCCGTCGAGTGCAGGCAGGCGAGCTTGCCGTCGTTCCTGGCGCCGACGGGCTTGAGCATCGCCGCGTCGATCAGCCCACGGCTCCTGAGCGACTCGTAAAGGCAGGTCGGCAGGATCGCCGCGTCGGTGTTGCCCGAGAGCACGCTCGAGACGACCTCGGGAAAGCTGCTGTAGAGAAAGCTCGTGCGGCCGAAAAACTTCTCGGGCGTGAAGCCCTGCTCGGCGATCTCGCCCAAGCCGGCAAGATAGCCGGGCAGCGACGTTTCGTGCACCGCCGCGATGTGCTTGCCGCGCAGGTCGGCGACGTCACGGATGTCGCTTCGGTCGGCGCGCGTCACAAAGAGCGAGCCCACCGCCTCGGCGGCGCTTTTCGCGTAGGAAGGCCGTCTTGCGGCAATAAGATAGGCGGGCACGCCTTCGTGCCGCAGCGTCAGGATCTGCGAGGCGGAAAGAATCAGGAAGTCGGGCTTCTCGCGCTTGAGCACGGAGGCGGCGTCGCTTGCCACGACGCTGCTCCAGGCGATGCGGTAGTGCTTCTCGAGAAAGTTGGAAAAGGAATCCTGCCAGTCGGCCACCGATCCCGCGTCCGCGGGCGTCATCAGCGTGTCCATGACGCTGATGTGCACGGCGCCGGCGCCCGCATCGCTTTTGCCCGAAGCGGCGCTCAGCGCATCAAGCTCGGCAGCGGCGCAGATGCCGGCGGCAAAGGCGGCGGCAGCGGCAATGAAAGCGCGCAGGATTTTCATGGGAAAAGGACTCAGGCAAACAGCCCGCCCGAGAAACGCAAAAAGCCTCTCAGGCGGGACAGACATGCGTAAAGAATAAAGGATTTCGAGGCGATTTGCCCTGAGGGCGCCGGCCGCCCTTCTATAATGGAAATCCGCCCTGCTCCCCTCCTTAAAAAGGAACCTCCGCATGATTCTCGGGGCTTTCCTGCATTCGCTCGAATGCATACTGATCCTTGCCCTTCTCTGCGGCGCCGGCTATGTTACGGCGGCGCGCGGATGGTACGACAAAAACTCGCCGACGCTGCTCGCGCGCCTCGTCACCTTCCTGTCGCTGCCCGCCTACCTCTTCTCAAGCGTGCTGCGCACGCTCGACCATGACAAGCTCCTGTCGCTGCTCGGCTCGATGGCCGTGCCCTTCATCTCGGTGTGGACGTGCTTCCTGATCAGCCTCGTCATCGTCAAGGTCTTCAAGGTCGAGAGCGTGCACCGCGGCGTTTTCTGCAGCGCCTTC
>JBKEET010000011.1:0-51484 GCA_047777475.1 Burkholderia sp. | reverse complement strand
GGCCGTCAACGTGCAGCCGCACTCCGGCGCGCAGGCCAACTCCGCCGTTTACTACGGCCTGCTCGAGCCGGGCGACACGATCATGGGCCTCTCGCTCGCCGAAGGCGGCCATCTGACGCACGGCATGCGCATCAACTTCTCGGGCCGTTACTTCAAGGTCGTGCCTTACGGCCTCAACGACAAGGAAGAGATCGACTACGACCAGGTCGAGCGCCTCGCCAAGGAAAACAAGCCCAAGCTCATCATCACGGGCGCTTCCGCCTACTCGCTGCGCATCGACTTCAAGCGCTTCGCCGAGATCGCCCACGAAGTCGGCGCCCTGCTGATGGTCGACATGGCCCATTACGCCGGCCTCATCGCCGCGGGCGTCTACCCGACCCCGTTCGGCTACGCCGACATCGTCACCACGACCACGCACAAGACGCTGCGCGGCCCGCGCGGCGGCATCATCTTCTGCCGCCCCGACCTTGAGAAGAAGATCAACTCCGCCGTCTTCCCGGGCATGCAGGGCGGTCCCCTGATGCACGTGATCGCCGCCAAGGCGGTCGCGCTCGGCGAGGCGCTGCAGCCCTCCTTCAAGGAGTACGGCCGCCGCGTCATGGAGAACGCCGCCGTCATGGCCGACGAGCTCACCAAGCGCGGCCTGCGCATCGTCTCCGGCCGCACCGAGAGCCATGTGATGCTCGTTGACCTGCGCCCTCTGCACATCACGGGCAAGGCCGCCGAGACGCTCCTGCACGAAGCGCACATCACGGTCAACAAGAACGCGATCCCGCACGATCCGGAAAAAGCCCTTCGTCACCTCGGGCATCCGCCTCGGCTCGCCCGCGATGACCACCCGCGGCTTCGGTCCGGAAGAGGCGCGCAAGGTGGCCGACCTCATCGTCGACCTGCTCTCCGCGCCTGAGGACAAGGCCGTTCTCGAGCGCGTGCGCGGCGAAGTCGCCAAGCTTACGAAGGCCTTCCCGGTCTACGGCGACTGAAGCGCCTGAAACCGTCTTTTAAAGACGGCCGGCAACACTAGGGCTGACCGCGCCTCGGCGCGGCCAGCCCATATTTTGTGTGCTCAGTGATTGCCGAGCACACTCTGCGGCGCTACACTCTCTGCGAATTGCCGGCCGGCCCGGGCGCGTCAGCCCGGCGGCTGCGGCACAGCCACTGATAAGGAGAAAGCCATGCGCTGCCCCTTCTGCCAGAACAAAGACACGCAGGTGATTGACTCGCGCGCCCCCGAAGAGGGCGCCGTCATCCGCCGCCGCCGGCGCTGCCCGGCCTGCGGCAAGCGCTTCACCACGTTCGAGCGCGCCCAGCTCACGATGCCCGTCATCGTCAAGCGCGGCGGCGTGCGCGAGGAATACAACCGCGACAAGCTCCGCGGCTCGATGAGCCTGGCGCTCAGGAAGCGCCCGGTGTCGCAGGACAAGATCGACGACGCGGTCGACGCGATCGAGCAGGCCATGATCCTCACGGGCGAGCGCGAGATCCGCGCGAGCCGCCTCGGCGAGCTCGTCCTCGAGGCGCTGCAGCGCCTCGACATCATCGCCTACATCCGCTTCGCGTCGGTGTACTTCAACATCAACGACCCGCAGGCCTTCATCACGATGATCCAGAACGCGATCGCGGGCGCCACCGACGCGGCCTCCGCCGACTCTAAGCCCAAGGAGCGCGCATGAGCGGGAGCACAGCGGAGCGCGACGAGCGCTGGATGAGGAGGGCGCTCGAGCTCGCGCAGCGCGCCTGGCGCCTTTCGCCGCCCAACCCCTCGGTGGGCGCGGTGATCGTGCGCGGCGACGAGGTCCTCGGCGAGGGCTTCACACAGCAGGTGGGCGGCCCGCACGCCGAGGTGATGGCCGTGCGCGACGCCAAGGCGCGCGGCAACGACATTGCGGGCGCCACGATCTACGTGACGCTCGAGCCCTGCTCGCACTACGGCCATACGCCGCCCTGCGCGAAGATGCTCATCGAGGAGCGCCTCGGGCGCGTCGTCGCCGCGGTGCGCGACCCCAACCCGCTCGTCGCGGGGCGGGGCCTTGCGATGATCCGCGAGGCGGGCATCGAAGCGGAGAGCGGCGTGCTCGAGCGCGAGGCCTGGCTCACGAACGCGGGCTTCATGACCCGCATGACGACGGGCCGCCCCTGGGTGCGCATGAAGACCGCCGCCACGCTCGACGGACGCACGGCGCTGCCCGACGGGCGCTCGCAGTGGATCACGGGCGAGGCGGCGAGGGCCGACGCGATGCTCTTCCGCGGCCGCGCCGGCGTCATCCTCACCGGCATCGGCACGGTGCTCGCCGACAACCCGCGCATGACGGTGCGCCTGCCCGACCAGAAGCGCTTCCCGATCCGCGCCGTGGTCGACCCGAGGCTCGAGACGCCGCCCGGCGCGCACATCCTCGAAGGCGGCGGCACGCTTATCGTCACCGCCTCCGACGACGCGGACCGCGCGGAGCGGCTTCGCGCCGCCGGCGCCGAGATTTGGAAAGTGCCGGATGCCAAGCGCCCCGGCCTCGTCGATCTAGGTAAAATGCTCAGCATGCTGGGAAAAAGGGAGATCAACGACGTGCATCTCGAAGCGGGAGCGGGCCTCAACGGCGCCTTCCTCGACGCGGGTCTCGTCGACGAGATTGTGCTTTACTGCGCCCCGTGCCTCTTCGGCAGCGGGTACCCGATCGCGGCGGTGTCGGAGCCTTCGTCGCCCGGCGCCGCGATGCGCTGGCATGCGGACGATATTTCGCGGGTCGGCGACGACCTGCGGCTGATTTTGAGGAAGAAAGCGTAATGTTTACCGGTATTGTTCAGGCCATCGGCAAGGTGCGCGAGCCCGAGAAGCTCGGCAACGGCGTTCGGCTGACGATTTATGCGCCCGAGCTCGGCCTCGGCGAAGTGAAAGTGGGCGACTCGATCGCCGTCAACGGCGCGTGCATGACCGTGGTCGCGAAGACCGACACCGAGTTCAAGGTGGATGTCTCCGCGGAGAGTCTTTCGAAGACCACGGGCCTCGACACCTTCGGCGAGGTGAACCTCGAGAAGGCGATGCGCCTCGGCGACCGCGTCGACGGTCACCTGGTGAGCGGCCACGTCGACGGCGTCGGCCAGGTCGAGAGCATGGACAGGATCGCCGAGTCCTACCGGCTCGTGATCCGCTGCCCGCGCCCGCTCGCGCCTTACCTCGCCTACAAGGGCTCGATCACGGTCAACGGCGTCTCGCTCACGATCAACAAGGTCGAGGACACGGCGCTCGACACGCTCGTGACCATCAACCTCATCCCGCACACGATCGAGGTGACGACGCTCAAGAACCTCAAGCCGCAGAGCTTCGTCAACCTGGAGATCGACCTGATCGCCCGCTACGTGGAGCGCATGATGGAGCTCCGCGAGGACAGCGACTCGCTCTTCTAAAAAAACAGACGCGCCGCCCCAATGAGCGGCGCTTCTTCTGTTTCAGGCAAACGCGTCATGAAATCTCATCTTTTTACGCCGCTCGAGCTCGGTCCCGTGACGGTTCCGAACCGCATCTGCGTCCCGCCGATGTGCATGTGCATGGCCAAAAGCGGCATCGTGCAGATTTTCCACAAGATCCATTACTCTGAGCTCGCCGTCTCGGGCGCGGGCGCCGTGACCGTCGAGGCGACGGCGGTGCGTCCCGACGGCCGCATCACCGATGCCGACCTCGGCCTCTGGACCGACGACCACGTCGCCGGCCTGCATCGGCTGTGCGAGGTGATGCGCGAAGTGAACCCGCGCGTGAAGATCTTCATCCAGCTCTCGCACGCGGGCTGCAAGGCAAGCACGAAGGACGGCCGCCAGGTGCCGCCCGCCGAAGGCGGCTGGCGCCCCGTCGGCCCTTCCGAGATTGCCCTTACCGAGGGCGACATGCCGAGCCGCGAGCTCTCCGGCGAGGAATGCCTCCAGGTGATCGCCGACTTCGGGAAAGCGGCCGTGCGCGCGGCCGCCGCGGGCTTCGACGGCGTGCAGATCCACGCCGCCCACGGCTATCTGCTCCACGAATTCCTCTCGCCGCTCACGAACCACCGCATCGACGGGTTCGGCGGTGCGCGCGAGGGCCGCATGAAGTTCCCGCTCGCGGTGATCGACGCCGTCAAGGAGTCCGTGCCCGAAAGCATGGCCGTCGGCCTGCGCCTTTCGGCGACCGACTGGGCGAGCGACGGCATCACGCCCGAGGATGCGGCCGTCTTCGCGCGCGCCGCCAAGGACCACGGCGTGCACTGGCTCGACGTCTCGGCGGGCGGGCTTGCCCCCGCGGCGATGACCGCCGGCCCGGGCTGGCTCGTCGCGTTTGCGGCTGATATCCGCCGCGAGGTGGGACTGCCCACCTATGCGGTCGGCGGCATCACGAGCCCGGCCCAGGCGGAGACGATCCTGATCACGGGCGCCGCCGACGGCGTCGACGTCGGCCGCGGCATGCTCGACGACCCGCGCTGGGGCTGGCACGCCGCCCGCGCGCTCGGCGAAACGGACCTGCCGATGCCCACCCAGGTGCGCCTCGCGCAGTCGCGCTGAAAAGCCGCCCGGAAGGCCGCCTCCGGCGGCCGTTCCATACGGCAAAACAGGCTAAAATAAACAAACTGGATTCCGCATGCGGCGGCGCTTCCCGCGCCGCGGCGGCGGAACCTTTGCATCAGAGACAAACAGCTCCCGCAAAAGGAGACAAAAAAATGGCTGTTGATATTGTTCCGACGAAACTGGACGGCACCGATCTGCGCATCGGCATCGTGGTGTCCCGCTTCAACGAGTATGCCGGCCGCGGCGAATTCGAGGCCTGCATGGACGAGCTGCGCAAGCTCGGCGTGATGGACGAGGATGTCACCCGCGTGTCCGTTCCCGGGGCGCTCGAGATCCCGTTTGCGCTGCAGAAGCTCGCGCAGACCGACGAATACGACGCGCTCATCGCCTTCGGCGCGGTGATCCGCGGCGAAACCTATCACTTCGAGCTCGTCAGCAACGAGTCCGGCGCCGGCATTTCGCGCGTCGCCCTCGACTACGACATTCCGATCGCCAACGGCGTGCTGACGACGGAAAACGACGAGCAGTGCGAAGAGCGCATCGACATGAAGGGCCGCGACTGCGCCCGCGCCGCCGTCGAAATGGCCAACCTCGCCAAGGAGTTCGTCACCGAAGACGAGCTCGAGGAAGAGGAAGGCGACGACGAAGAAAGCGGCGACGAACAGGAAACGAAGTAAAGGAAACAAACGCATGAGTTCAGGCAGCAAGGAACGCCGTCCGGCGATGAACGAGGGCCGTCACCTGGCCCGCGTGATCGCGCTCTTCGGCGTTTACCAGTGGCTCACCGATCCGACGCAGGACTATGCGGCCATTGAGCCGCACCTGGGCGAGCTCTTCACCGCCGACGCCGAAGAAGGCGCGGAGGCGGGCGCCGACGATTCCCGCGAAGTGATCGAAGGCAGCGGCATCACCGCCCGCGACCTCGCCAAGGCCGACCGTCCCTTTGCACGTCAGCTGCTCGCCGGCGTGATCGACCAGCACGCCGCCATCACCGAGGCGCTGCAGAAGCACATCGACCGCGGCATCGAGCGCGTCTCGCTCGTCGAGCGCGCCGCGCTGATGATCGGGGCCTACGAGCTGATGCACTGCCCCGAGACGCCCTGGCTGGTGATCCTTAACGAGGCCGTCGAGCTGGCCAAGCAGTACGGCAGCGGCTATCGCTTCACCAACGCTGTGCTCGAGAAAGTCGCGCGCGACGTGCGCCCCGAGGAAACGGCGTCCGCCAAGGCATGAGCGCCTTTCTGCCGGTGCTTTCAGCGATTAGGGCCGTTCCTCTTCGGGGGGACGGCTTTGCTTTTTTATGAGCCTGGAGGGTTGAGAAAAGCTATGGATCGAGTCGGAGAATTTCAGATCATCGATCGTTTCTTCACTCACGATGCGTTCGGCGAGTGGAAGAGCCAGGGCGTGGGGGACGACTGCGCCATTGTGGACACGGGCGCCGGCCGCATCGCGGTGACGACCGACATGATGTCGATGGGCACGCATTTTCTTCCCGACGCGAAGCCCGAGGACGTGGGCTACAAGGCGCTGGCGGTCAACCTTTCCGACCTGGCCGCGGCGGGTGCCTCGCCGCGGGCGTTCTTCCTCTCGATCGGGCTGCCGGAGCGCAACGACGAATGGCTCGGGCGCTTCTCGCAGGGCATGATGGAGCTCGCCGAGAAGACAGGCTGCGCGCTGCTCGGCGGCGACACCACGCGCACGGCCGAAGTGCAGGGCGGCGGACACGCGCCGCTCACGATCTCGATCACCGCCATGGGCTCGCTCCCGCCGGAGCGCGGGCTGACGCGCTCGGGCGCCAAGCCGGGCGACGACATCTGGGTTTCGGGCACGCTCGGCGACGCCTACGCCGCGCTCATGCACCGCTGCGGGCACTGGCAGCTCATGCCCGATGCGGCCGAGGAGATCTTCCACCGCATGGACCGCCCGACGCCGCGGCTCGCCTTGGGCGGCGCGCTGCTCGAGGCGGCCACGGCCTGCGCCGACGTTTCCGACGGCCTCAAGGCCGACCTCGGCCATATCCTCGAGCGCAGCGGCGTGAGCGCCGACATTGTCTGGGACGCGGTGCCGATCTCGCCCGCCCTGAAGTCGCTCACCGAGGAGCAGAAGCTTGAAGCGGCGCTCGCCGGCGGCGACGACTACGAACTCGTCTTCACGGCGCCCGCCGAGCACCGCGGCCGCATCATGCAGCTCGCGCTCATCGCCGACACGCGAATCACCCGCATCGGCAGGATCCTCGAAGGCTCCTCGGGTGCTAATCTCACAGTGCGCACGCAGAGCGGCGCCATCGTCGCCACGCCTTCCGGCGGCTTCAATCACTTCGCCGGCTGAAGGCGCCCGATTTCGGAGGACTCCTGACTATGTTTGAAAAATACGATCCGGCCAACCCCGCCAACAAGGTCGAGATGACCTCGCGCTTCGTGTGGGCGGATCCGGCTCACATCATCGCCGCGTTCTTCGGAGCGGGGCTGCCCAAGAAAGCCCCGGGCACGTACGGCACGCTCGCCGGCGCGATCAGCTACATCGTGCTCGCGCCCTCGATCGGCGTCTTCGGCATGGGCATCATCGCGCTCATCTTCCTCATCTTCGGCGCCTGGGCGGCGCAGAAGACGGGCGAGGACATCGGCGTGCACGACCACAAAGGCATCGTCATCGACGAGGTGGTGGCGATCTGGTTCCTCTACCTCTTCATCCCCTCGGGCATCCTGTGGTGGGCCGCGGGCTTCATTGCGTTCCGGTTCTTCGACATCGTGAAGCTGCCGCCCTGCAACCTGATCGACGAGAAGTGCCGTAACGGCGCGGGCGTCATGGCCGACGACCTCGTTGCCGCCCTCTACGCGTGGATCCTCATCCGCGCCCTGGCCTGGATTTTCGGGTGATGCGCCATGAGCACGCTTGAAGAAAAGATCCTCGAGGCGGCCCGCGCTCTCGGCGAGGCGGCCAAGGAGCGCCGCCACGTCTGCGTGACGGCGGAAAGCTGCACGGGCGGCGGCATCGCCGCGGCCATCACCGAGATCCCCGGCAGCTCGGAGTGGTTCGACCAGGGGTTCGTCACCTATGCGGTGCCCGCAAAGACCGAGCTCCTCGGCGTCGACCCGGAGCTGATCAGCAAGGAGGGCGTGGTGAGCGAGGCGGTGGCGCAGGCCATGGCCCGCGGCGCGCTGGCGCGCAGCCCGCGCGCGACGCTTGCCGTCGCCGTGACGGGCGTCGCCGGCCCGGGCGGCGGCAGCGAGGAAACCCCCGTGGGCACGGTGTGCATCGGCTGGGCGGAACGCTTCAACGAGCACATCGTGACGAGCGTGCGCACGATCCACGTGCCGGGCAGCCGGCGCACCGTCCGCGAGGCGACGGTGCTCACGGCCCTGCGCGGCCTCACGGAGCTCATGCGCTTCGCCAACCCCGCCTCGATGCCCTGCGAATACTGAATTATTTCTGGCGGGCCGCACGCAGGCGTCCCGCCGTTCTGCCTGATTTATGTCGGTCTACTTCTTAAACATCGGCATCCTTGCCCTGCTCATCCTCTTCAACGGCTTCATGTGCCTTTCCGAGGTGGCGATCATCGCCAGCCGGCGCACGCGGCTGCAGACGATGATCGACGACGGCGTCTCCGGCGCCAGGCGCGGCCTGCAGCTTGTGAACGACCCAAACGGCAGCTTCTCGACCATTCAGACGGGCATCACGGCTGTGAGCCTGCTTTCCGGCATTTTCGGCCAGTCGGCCCTCGTCGGCCCGGTGGCCGAGATGCTCGAGAAGGCGGGGCTGCCCGAAGAGACCTGCACCGCGGTGAGCACGGTGCTCGTGCTCATTTCGCTCACCTTCGTTTCGATCCTTTTCGGCGAGCTTGTGCCGAAGCTCCTCGGCCAGCGCCACCCGGAAAAGCTGCTCTGCCGCATCGCGCCGGCGTTGCACGGCCTCTCCATCGTCCTCGCGCCCTTTGTGAAGCTGCTCAGCTCTTCGGCAAGGCTCATCCTGAAGCTTCTGCACGCCGATACGAAGCCCGAGGAGGAAGTTTCCGCCGAAGACATCCGCGCGATCATCGACGTGGGCGAGAAGACGGGCGTCATCGAGGCCAACGAGCACGACATGGTGCGCAACGTCTTCCGCCTCGACGACCGCCAGGTGGGCTCGCTCATGACGCCGCGCAACGACATCGAGTGGATCGACGTGGAGGATCCGCCCGAAGCGAACATCGACAAGGTGAAGCATTCGCATTTCTCGCGCCTGCCGGTTTGCGAGGGCAGCCTCGACAACGTCAAGGGCTTCTGCACCACGAGGACGCTGCTGCGGCAGATGATGGAGACCGGCAAGCCCGACTTCCGGGCCAACCTCGCGCCCGCCTTCTACGTGCCCGAGTCGATCACGGGCATGGAGCTCCTTGAGAACTTCCGGAAGACCAACGCCTCGGCCGTCCTTGTCGTCGACGAGTACGGCGCCGTGCAGGGCATCGTGACGCCGCGCGACGTGTTCGAGGCGATCACGGGGCAGTTCCAGCCCGATTCCCCCGAGGAGACGATGGTGAGGAAGCGCGAGGACGGCTCCGTGCTGCTCGACGGCATCATTTCGGTGCCGGAGCTCAAGGACGCCCTCGGCCTCAAGACCGTCCCCGACGAAGAGGAAGCCCGCTACAACACGCTCGCCGGCATGATGATGCTGCTGCTCGGGCGCGTGCCCAAGGACGGCGACATCGCCGAGTGGGAGGGCTGGCGGCTCGAGGTCGTCGACATGGACGGCCGGCGCATCGACAAGGTGCTCGCCGTCAGGGTGAAGAAGGCCGCCGCGCCCGCTCCGGCGGACGGTGCCGCCAAGACGGCGCCTAAAGAGTAAAAAAGTACAAAAAATGACCCTTCGGCGGCCGCCGGAGGGGTCCAGTTTCGCTAGCATATGCGCAGGCTTCGGCGGAGGCGAAAGTGCGCTCCGCCGTAAAGGTTTTTCAAGGACATGCAGACAGCAAAAAAAGCCGGCATCGCAGCCGGCGCGGCGGTGCTTGCCGCCGCATGCGCGGCCGGGTTCCTTTATTGGGAAGGCACGGTCTTCGACGCTAAATTCGACGATTTCGCCAAGCAGCTGAGCGAGTCCTCGACGGGAGCCGACTACGCGTTCGGCGCCGAGATCACGGACCGCTCGCTCACGCGGCGCGGGGTGGCCCTGACGCTGCGAGCGGGCGACGTGCTGCTGCGCTGGACGGGTGCGGTGCACCTCGGCATCGGCTTCTCGGGCGACCTGGCGCTCGACCATACGTTCGGCTCGGCGGGCGACCTCAAGGCGCTCGGCATCGAGGGCTACAGCGACGCCATCCACGCCGAGGCGCGGCCCTTCAGCGACGAGGTGAGCTACCGCTGGGACATGAAGCCCTTCTCGGTCACCGACAAGGAAAGCGGCCTCACCTGCAAGCTCGGCGAAACGCGCATCGCGCACACGGGCGCCCTCACGGGCTCCGACCGGCAGCTCACCGCGGACAACGGCGGCGTCACCTGCACGGACGGCGAGACGTCGCTTGCAATTTCGAGCATCGCGCTCAAGGGCTCCGGCGTCGGCCTGGCCGACCTCAAGCAGTCGCTCCCGGAAGGCAAGGTCGACCTCAAGCTCGGCGCCATCGTCTACAGGGGCGCGGGCGAGGCCCTGACGGTCGAGAAGACCTCCATTGCCACTGATGCCGTGGGCCATGCGAAGGACAATCCGCGGCCCGACGCGTTCGATCTCACTTACGTCATCTCGTTTGACGGCATCACCGTCGGCGAGAAGCAGCAGCTCGACGGCTGGACGACGCGCTTCCAGCTGGTCAACGCCACGCCGGAGCTCATCGCCGCGCTTTCGAGCGAGCAGATGACGGGCTGGCTCGAGCACGCGTTCAAGAGCGAGGGGCTGCAGTTCAACCTCGACGAAAGCACGCTTCGCATCGGCGACGCGAAGGCGACGCTGGCCGGGCACTTCGCCTGGGACGGCAAGCGCCTCGGGGCGCTTTCGGTGACGATCGACAAGAAGATCGGCGAGCTCGCTCCCGAGTGGGGCAGGGACCTCGAGGCGATCCAGAAGCAGGGCCTTCTCGCCGACAGCGGCGAGGCCTGGACCTCGCACATTGAGGTCACCTCGAACGGCATCTACGTGCAGGGCCGCCGCTACTGACAAGCGCGAAAAGGGCGCACCGATAAAAAACTTCGCTCCGGAGGGCATAAAAGCCCGCCGGAGCGAATTTTTTTGCCGGTCAGGATGAACCGATAGACAGAATTCAGATGCAAGAGAAGAAAAACATGCAGGTGCGGCCGCATCAAATAGCCTGATTCCGAGCAGTTAAGAAGTGTTAAGACGAAAATTTCATTCTTTTTTGTTTTTGAATATCAATATGCTATTGTGATAATAAAAAGTCTCTATTTGATTTTCGTCAGATCGGTTTGTTTTTTATAGCTGTAATTTATTCAAATAAAACAATGACTTTCAAAAGGCATTCCTTTTGAAGCATATGTCTTGTCTGCATAACAACGCATATAAGACAAGTATTCCCCCGTTCCCCCGAACAAAAGCTCCGAAAGGAGTGCTGTATGAAAAAATTGAAATCCCCCGACTTATCTGTTGAAAAAGATTTTTGTCTTTCTGAACTATACAAAACTCTTGCAAAGGCCCTTGCCGTCCTCGCCTTCGCATCCGCCGTTCCCGCCGCTCAGGCTCTTGAGCCCATAGACAATGAAAACTACACCTATGAAGGCGGCAGCGGAGAGAGCATCACGATCGGCGATGCTTTCAACTACAGCGATGCCTCTGTCAGCTCTGGTTCGAGTGCCATCTACGGCGACGGCACAACCGTCACCCTCACGGCTCCCGATGGAAAGATTCTCCTTTACGGCCACTATGATTCTTCGGATTATTCCGACAACGCAGTAAATTATTCCGGCAACGCAGTCAATATCAGCGGTGCCAGCGGTACTAGCGGAACAGCGACCCTCAAAGCCAATTCGGGTCTCACGGCCGTCAGCGTTTATTCCGCTCTCAACGCTTACGTATCAGGCTCCATCACGGTGGTCTCGTCCGGAGACGGGGTCAGCGGCAGCATTGCCGTCGACAATGTGATCCAAAGCCAGAATGCCTCCGCGGTTCGTGCGGCTCAAGGCGGCGCTGTCAGCCTGACGGCAAGGGACAGCAACGAACTTACGGGCGTGAGGGGCATTGAGGCCACCTACGACAGCACGGTATCCCTCGCAGCGGAGAAGGGCAGCAACACCGTCACGGGCACCGGCACTTTCTCCGGCGACACGACTTATGCCGCCGTTGATCTGCAGAACAGCGAAGAAGACCACAGCGTTGAGGTGACACTCAAGGCATACGGCGACAACACCGTAACCGGCGGAGGGGCGGGCATCTCGGTGGGCAATTACGACAAGGCAACCGTCATTGCCGAGACCGGCTCCAACACCGTCTCCACCGCATACAACTCTGCCGTCATACTGTCAGGCAACGCTTCCCTCTCCATGACAGCCTACGGCAGCAACACATTCGTTTCGGGCGAGCTTACCAGCGACAGCGCCGGCGATTCCCAAGACGGCCGCACCAACGGCGAAGCCCTGCAGGTGCTTGACGGATCGTCCGTCACTGTCACGGCCGTGACAGGCGACAATATCCTGCACGGCGATACTGCGCATGAGAAGACCAGCACCAACGCCCTGTGGCTGCGCGGCAGCACGGGCACGTTCCTCGCCGAAAACGGTACGAACCGTGCTGTGGCGGCCCGTGTCGGCGTCTGGGCGGAAGCGGGTTCGACGCTGACCATGGAAGGCAAAAACAACTACGTTTCGGCCCGCGTCAACGCCGTCGCCGCCGTCGACGGCTCTTCGGTCACGCTCACGGCCGCCGAGGACGGCATGAACACCTTTATCCTCGAGGATCCGCTTTCGAGCGAACACGCGGCGGTCGCCGCCGTAGCCTACGATGACAACAACTCAGGGCAAAGCTCCTACTCGCCTTCCCATATCACGATCAGCGGTCCCACTGCGGTTTCGGGCGGCAGCTACGCCCTGCGCGCGACGGCAGCGGACTCAACCCTTGATCTCAGCTACGGCAAAGGCAGCAGCATCGAGGGTTCCGTTGACGGACTCTACGGAGGCGCGGTCACCGTCAAGCCGCTCAGTGCGGACGATGACATTCAGATCACAGGCAACTTGTACGGAAGGAAGTACATATCGCAGGCTGACACGAATAGTTCGGTTTATACGGGCGATGCCGGCGCCGGCTCGGTCGATGCCGAATTCATCAACGCGAGCTCGCTCACCGGCAGTGCGTACGCCGAGGACGGCGGAAGCGTGACGGTTTCCTTCGCCGACACGAGCACGATGACGGGCGATATCTCCGCGACCGGCGAAGGCACCGCGACAGCGGCCTTCTCGGACAGCGCGGCCTTCACCGGCACGGCGGACACCGGCCTCGTCACCAACGAGGACCCGGACACCATAGCCGCCGGATCGCAGGTCGAAACCGGCACGGTGAACCTGGTCCTCAACGACGCCTCGGTCTGGACGATGACTTCCCACAGCGCGGTGACGTCGCTTTCCGGCAGCGGCGGCACGGTCCGCTACCAAAACGGCGGCGATACGCTTGAAATCGAGACGCTTTCCGGCTCCCACACCTTCGCGATGGACCTCTCGATGACGGGGTCCGAAAGCGACATGCTCTACATCGTGAACGGCACGTCCGAAGCGCAGACCCTCACCGTGAAGAACATCGCGGCCCTTGATGCGGAAATGGGCGACGGCGATGCGGTGCGCTTTGCCACCATCCGCAATGCGGGCGGCGGCTTCACAGACGGGAAGACCGTCTACACATCGGCAAGCGGCATCTACTATTCGACCTTCAGCATCGACTACCGCGACGCCGCGACCGATCCGCTCAACACCGCGGCCTACAACGACGCCTACAACGGCGACGGCACGAGAAAGCCCACGACCGCAGTCGTCGAGGCAACGTACGGCGGCGACGGCTCGAAGAACGTCTACGTCGTCAAGGACGTGACCGAAATCCTGAACGAAGGCGCTACGGCTCCGGCCGATGCCGAACGGGTGGTCTGGCGCGCCCTCACCGAGCTTGACACCTACACCAAGCGCCGCAGCCAGACCCGCTACGCGGACCGCGGCGACGAGGACGGCATGTGGGTGCGCCTTGCCGCGCACTCGGTCGGCGTCGACGGCGTGGGCGACATCAGGGGCCCCGTGTTCGAGGCGGGCTACAAGCATTGGTTCACGAACACCGAGGAGCGCCGGCACAGCGCCGGCCTGGCGATCAACCTGCTCGACAACGACGGCGACTGGGACAGCTATGCCGGCAGCCTCGCCTTCCGGCAGATGGGGCTTTCGCTCTACCACACGATGGAGTTCTTCCCGAAGGATGAGACCGAAGAGTGGAAGAAGGACGCACCGCTTTATTGGGACAGCTACCTGAAGTTCGGCACGTCGAGGACCCGCTACAGCGTGACGGACTCGGTCACCGGCACCGGCTACCGCGGCAGCTACCACCAGCGCTACGCCGCCCTCAGCACGGAAGTCGGCAAGAAGTTCCCGTTCACCCCGACGTTCTATATCGTGCCGCAGGCCCAGGTTCACCTCGGCTGGTTCGGCAGTTACAGCTACAAGGATTCCCAGGACCTGCACATCAAGGGCGACAGCGACTGGAGCGCGATCGGCCGACTCGGCTTTGACCTCGTCAAGCGCTTCGGCGAGGGCGACGACGACATCCGCCTCTATGCGAAGGCGAGCGTTCTGCATCAGTTCAGCGACGGCACCGACGTTACGGCCTCGAGCTGGGACCGCCACACGAACACCTGGTCGCGCTACACCGACGAGGGCGATGAAAGCGGCACCTGGGGCGTCGTGGGCGCAGGCTTCAGCTGCCGGTTCGGAAAGGGCTTCTACGGCTTTGTCGACGGCGAATACGTCTTCGGCAACGACTTCACGAAGACCTACGTGATCCGCGGGAGCCTGCGGCGCACGTTCTGATGCGCCGCTTCGCCCGGAGGCGTGAGCTCCGGGCATGAGGAAAGGAAGAGAGGGCGGACAGCCCGGGAATATTGAAATCCCGGACGGCCCGCCCATTTTTCAGCAGCTTCAGGCGCGCGCGGCGTTGATCGCGTCGCGCGTGGCGCGCGCCGCCTGGCGGGCCGCCTCGCGCCAGTCTTCTCCCGAGCTCGCGTAAAGGATGGCGCGGCCCGAGTTGATGACCATGCCCGCACCGCGGGCATCGAGCCCCGCCTTCACGGCGGCCCGGATGTCGCCGCCCTGCGCGCCGATGCCGGGCACGAGAAGCGGCAGTTCGGGCGCCAGGGCGCGCACGTCGGCGAGCTCCTTGGGGTAGGTCGCGCCCACCACGAGGCCGAGCTGCCCGTTCTTGTTCCAGCTCCCCGCGGCGAGCTTGGCGATGCGCTCGAAGACCATGTCCCCCGCCTCGGTGCGCAGCATCTCGATGTCCGCGCCGCCGGGGTTGGAGGTGCGGCAGAGGATGAAAGCGCCTTTTTCCCTGTAGGCGAGGAAGGGCTCGATGGTGTCGAAGCCCATGTAGGGCGAGAGCGTCACGCAGTCGGCGCCGTAGCGCTCGAACGCTTCCTTTGCATAATGCTCGGCCGTTGAGCCGATGTCGCCGCGCTTCGCATCGAGGATCACGGGCACGCCGGGGCACGTCCTGTGGATGTAGGCGATGATCTCCTCGAGCGCGTCCTCGGCGCCGCAGGAGGCGAAGTAGGCGATCTGAGGCTTGAAGGCGCAGACGAGGTCGCCCGTCGCGTCGACGATGCCGCGGCAGAAGTCGTAGAGCGCGCCTTCCTTGCCGGCGAGCGGCTTCGGGAAGCGCGCCGGATTCGGGTCGAGCCCGACGCAGAGCATGGAATCGGCGGCGGCAGTGCGCGCGCGCAGCATCTCGGTGAAAGCAGTCATGAAGCTCCTCGCTCGTGAAATGAACGTTGCGGGAATGTTAACAAAATAAGAATCGCTTAAGCCTTTCCCGCGGAAACGGCGCTAATCTAGCGCAGTCGGCAGGGCCGGGGACCTCTCGTCCCGGCCTGCGCAAATGATAAGGAGATTCGCTATGAACATGAACCGCCGCCGTTTTTTTGCCGGCGCCGGCCTTCTCGGCCTGGCCGCCGCGGCGCCCGCCTTTGCTTACGAGGACAAGTGGCCTAAGAAGCCCGACATCCCGACGGATTTCAACGCCGAGGAGTTCTTTGTCGAATACGACAAGAAGGGCGTCGGCGTGACCTTCGGCAAGGCCGATGCGGACCGCGTCGCCTACATCGCCTTCGATACGCAGTGCCCGTGGTGCCGCGTGCTCTACAACGAGCTTAAGCCGCTTTTCGGCGAGATGAAGTTCGTGTTCTTCCCCTGCGCCGAGCTCAGCCCCTGGAGCGAGCCCCAGGGTGCCTACATCCTGGCCGCCAAGGACCGCGCCGCGCGCTTCGACGAGCACGAGCAGCACTTCAAGGACGAGGCTTTCCGCGGCCTCGACGTGCGCACGCCCGAAGCGCAGAAGGAAATCACCTTCGAGCTGCGCACGGCCGTGTGGACCAACTCGAAGATCTTCCGCCGCGCGGGCGCGCGCGTGATTCCCTTCGGCGTGCTGCGCATGCCGGACGGCACCTACAAGGCCTTCGGCAACAAGAAGACCGACGAGTTCCGCAAGTTCGCGGGCCTCTGATCCCCCGGATTTCCGGATCCGGCTGAAAGCGAGGGCAGCTCCGGCAGGGCTGCCCTTTTTGCGTTCCGGGAAGGCAAAAAGAAGGGGCCGGCCTCCCGAATTCGGGAGACCGGCCCCTGAGGCATCAGCTAGGGGCTGATTACATCATGCCCGGCATGCCCTCGCCGCCCATGCCGGCAGGCATCGGCTTCGGATCCTGCGGCAGATCCGCGACCATGCAGTCGGTCGTGAGGATCAGCGCGGCAACCGAAGCGGCGTTCTGCAGCGCGGTGCGGGTGACCTTGGTCGGATCGAGAACGCCCATCTCAACGAGATCGCCGTACTCGCCCGTCCGGGCGTTGTAGCCGAAGCTGCCCTTGCCCTCGGCAACCTTGTTGACGACCACGCTCGGCTCGTCGCCGGCGTTGGCAACGATCTGGCGCAGCGGCTCTTCCATGGCGCGCAGGACGATGCGGATGCCCGCGTTCTGCTCGTCATTGTCGCCCTTGAGGCCGCTGATGGCCTGCTTGGCGCGGATCAGCGCAACGCCGCCGCCGGCCACGACGCCTTCTTCAACGGCGGCGCGGGTGGCGTGCAGAGCGTCTTCGACGCGGGCCTTCTTTTCCTTCATCTCGACTTCGGTGGCGGCGCCGACCCTGATCAGCGCAACGCCGCCGGCGAGCTTCGCGACACGCTCCTGGAGCTTCTCGCGGTCATAGTCGCTCGTCGAGTTCTCGATCTGCATGCGGATGTTCTTCACGCGGTTCTCGATGGCTTCGGTCTTGCCGGCGCCGTCGATGATCGTCGTGTTCTCCTTCGTGACCTCGACCTTCTTGGCCGTGCCGAGCTGGGCGAGCGTGGCCTTGTCGAGCGACAGGCCGACGTTCGAGGAGATGACCGTGCCGCCCGTCAGAACGGCGATGTCCTCGAGCATGGCGGCGCGGCGGTCGCCGAAGCCCGGCGCCTTGACGGCGACGACCTTCAGAATGCCGCGGATGGAGTTCACCACGAGGGTGGCGAGCGCTTCGCCGTCGATGTCCTCAGCGATGATCAGCAGCGGGCGGGAAGCCTTGGCGACCTGCTCGAGAATCGGCAGGAGCTCGCGGATGTTGCTGATCTTCTTGTCGTGGAGAAGGATGTACGGATTCTCGAGAACAGCGGACTGCTTCTCGGGCTGGTTGATGAAGTACGGGGAGAGATAGCCGCGGTCGAACTGCATGCCTTCGACCACTTCGAGCTCGTTCTTGAGGCTCTTGCCGTCTTCGACCGTGATCACGCCTTCCTTGCCGACCTTGTCCATGGCATCGGAAATGATCTGGCCGATCTCGGCATCGGAGTTGGCGGAAATGGAGCCGACCTGGGCAATTTCCTTGTTGGTCGTGGTCGGCTTGGAGATCTTCTTGAGTTCGTCGATGGCGGCGGAGACAGCCTTGTCAATGCCGCGCTTGAGATCCATCGGGTTCATGCCAGCGGCGACGAACTTCATGCCTTCGTCGACGATGGCCTGGGCGAGAACCGTGGCCGTGGTCGTGCCGTCGCCGGCGTTGTCGCTCGTCTTGGAGGCGACTTCGCGGACCATCGCGGCGCCCATGTTCTCGAACTTGTCCTTAAGCTCGATTTCCTTGGCGACGGAAACGCCGTCCTTCGTGACCGTGGGGCCGCCGAACGTGCGCTCAAGGACGACATTGCGGCCCTTGGGGCCGAGCGTCACCTTGACGGCGTCAGCGAGAACATTGATGCCGCGAACCATCTTCGAGCGGGCATCATCACCGAAAAGAACCTGCTTAGCAGCCATTTTTTAATCCTTCAAGAGAAAATCAAAATTCAGTGTCGATGAACTCGGCCCGGCTTATTCGAGCACGCCCATGATGTCTTCTTCGCGCATCACGAGCAGTTCCTCGTCGCCGACCTTGACGGTCTGGCCGGAATACTTGCCGAAAAGCACGCGGTCGCCGACCTTGACGTCGGGGGCGACAATGCGGCCGTTCTCATCGCGCTTGCCCGGGCCCACGGCGATCACTTCGCCCTGGTCCGGCTTCTCTCCGGCGGTATCGGGAATGACGATGCCAAACGGCGTGGTCGTTTCGGCGGCAAGACGCTTGATGATGACGCGGTCATGCAACGGACGAATCTGCATTTGATAATCTCCACATAAAAAAGAGACGTAAGAGCGCGCTCGGACCGATTCGGCGGGCGCGCCCGTTTGTGAAAAAAAGTGCCGGACTTGCCCGGCGAAACGGGCGTCCTTAGCATTTAACCCCTATATGGGGACGGCCTTTTTAAAAACAAGGGGCGGTCCGAAAAAAATTTTTTGCCGCCCCGCGCCGCCCCTTCGGAGAGCCGATTTTGAAAAAAGCCGCATTCGTCATCCTCCTTGCCGCGCTCGCCCCGGCGGGCGCTTTTTCGGCGCAGCTTCCCGCGGAGCTGGCCGCCGCGGCGGCCGAGCTCGGCGTGAACCCGCGCGCCGTCGCCTTCTCGGTCGTCGACCTCTCGGGCGCCCGCGCCTCGGGCGGGGGCGCGCCTCAGGGCGTGCGCACGATCGCCGCCTGGCGCGACGCCGAGAGCATTTCGCCCGCCTCCACCGCGAAGCTCGTGACGACGCTCTCGGCGCTCGAGCTCCTCGGGCCCGACTACCGCTGGCGCACGCGCTTTCTCGCGCCTGCGGCCCCGTCCGCCAAAGGCGAAGTGAGCGCTCTCTATCTTGCCGGCGGCGGCGATCCGGCCTTTGACGCGAATGCGCTGCGCGAAGAGGCGCGCCGCCTGCGCCGCCTGGGGGTGAAGAAAATCGCGGGCGACCTGATCGTCGACCGCTCGGCCTTCAATCCCGCGCCCGGCGACCCGGGCGATTTCGACGGGCGCCCCGACAGGCCCTACAACCAGCTGCCCGATGCGGCGCTCGTGAACGCGCGAAGCCTCATCTTCGACATCGTGCCCGATCCCGCCTCGGGCCGCGCCCGCGTCTTTTACGAGCCGGAGCTCGAGGGCGTTTCCGTGCAGGCGGCGGTGCCGCTCGCCAAGGGCGCCTGCGGCGACTGGCGCGAAGCGCTCGCCTGGGACATTTCGGAGGGCAGGAACAGGACCGTGCGCTTCGGCGGCGCGCTTGCCGGGAGCTGCGGCGAGAAGGTGCTCAGCGTCGTGCCGATGGCGGCCGACGAGTACCTGGGACGGCTTTTCGCGCGCATCTGGCGCGAAGAGGGCGGCGAATGGACGGGCCGCGCGAGGGAAGGCAGGACGCCCGAGGGCGCGGTGCTCCTCTCCGAGCACCGCTCGATCCCGCTTTCCGAGGCGATCGTGCGCATTAATAAATGGTCGAACAACCAGATGGCCCGTCACGTCTTCCTCACCGTGGGCTCGCTTGCCGACGGCAAGAACAAGGACGGCGTGCCGCAGGGCGCCAGCGAAAGGGACGCGCGGGCGCGCATCGCGGCCTGGCTCTCGCAGAAAGGCGTCGACGCGGGTTCCGTGAGCCTTGAAAACGGCTCCGGGCTGTCGCGCAGGACGCGGGTGACGGCGCGCGCCATGACGCAGCTGCTCGCCGCCGGATGGACGAGCCCCTATATGCCGGAATTCGCCGCCTCGCTCCCGATCGCCGGCGTCGACGGCACCATGCGCCGGCGCAAGAGCTCCGAAGGAAAGGCGCACATCAAGACGGGGTACCTCGCCGACGCGCGCGCCGCAGGCGGCTACATCGAGGCCGAGAGCGGCAGGCGCTATGCGATTTTCGCCTGCGTCGAAGGGGAAGAAAACGGCCTCGGGGCCACGCGCTTCATCGACCGGCTGATCGCCTGGGCGAGGAAGCAGCCGTAAGCGCGGGGCCGGGCCTTATTTGCCTGAAAGCGCCTTTTCAACGGCCGAGGGCGTGAGCAGCTCGGGGAGCACCTCGACGCTGCCGTCGGTCCTGTAGAGCAGGTAAAGCGGCACGCCCGAGCGGCCGAACTTGGCGAGCATCGCCGTGATCTTGGGGTCGCGGTTGGTCCAGTCGCCGATGAAAAGCGCCGCATCGGCCTTCTTAAAAGCCGCCTGCACGTCCTCGCGGTCAAGCACCGCGAGCTTGTTGGCCTGGCAGGTCACGCACCAGGCCGCCGTGAAATCAACAAACGCCGGGCGCCCGCGCGAAACCGCAAGCTCGACCGCTTCTTCGCTCCAGGGCTGCCAGATCCCGTCGGCGGCGGGCGCCGCGGGGCGGTCGGCCGCACCCGAGGCGACATAGCCCGTCAGGATCAGCGCCGCCGCGCCGGCGGCGGCAACGGCGCCGCGGCTCGAGCCCTTGCCCCACTGGCGGCGGCCGAAAAGCCAGAGCGCGGCGCCGAGCGCGCACACGGCAAGCAGGGCGGCCGCCATGCCCGCGGGCGAGACCTGCTTCGAGAGCACCCACGCAAGCCAGAGCGCGGCCAGCCCCATCGGCACCGCCATGACGCGGCGGAACGTCACCATCCAGGGGCCGGGCTTCGGAAGGTGCCTTGCCAGGCCCGGTATCAGGGTGAGCACCAGCCAGGGCAGCGCCATGCCGAAGCCGAGCGCGAGGAAGACAAAGAGCGCCTCGGCGGCGGGCTGCGTCAGCGCGAAGCCGAGCGCCGCGCCCATGAAGGGCGCCGTGCAGGGGCTCGCCACCACCACGGCGAGGACGCCCGTGAAGAACGACCCGGCGAGGTCGCCCCTGCCGCGCCCCTTGCCGGCGGCGACGGCGCTGCCGGCCGTGAATTCGTAAAACCCGAGCAGGTTGAACGTGATCGCCGCAAAGAGCAGGAGGAGCAGCACCACAACGGCGGGGCTCTGCAGCTGGAAGCCCCAGCCGAGCGACATGCCGATGCCCTTGAGCGCGATGAGCACGCCCGAGAGAACGGCCATCGAGAGCAGGACGCCGAGCGTGAAGGCGAGCCCGTGCGGCAGGAGCGGCTCGCCCGTGCGCCCGCGCCCGACGATCTGCAGGATCTTGAGCGAAAGCACCGGGAAGACGCAGGGCATGAGGTTGAGGAGCAGGCCGCCCAGGAAGGCGAGCGCGGCGGCGGTGAGCGAGGTCACCGAGACGCTCTGCGCGGCGCGCTCTTCGCCGCCCGGGCGGTAGAGCGCCGCGGGCACCGTGCCCGCGGTGAGCTTCGCGCTCGTCTCGACGGCAAAGCCCCCTTCGGCGGGGCCGCCGTCGGCGGCGAGCACGCCCGAGATTTTTTCGGCGGGCGCCTTGGCGAACGCGGGATCGAGCGTCAGGTAGAGCGAGGCCGAGCCGTCTTTCTCGGCGACGTAGCGCTGCGGGGCCGAGAGCGCAATGACGCCTTTTTCAAGCGGGAAAAAGTAAAGCGAGCGGCCCACCTTGGCCGTCGCGGCGGGAAGCGTGAGGCGCAGCCTCTCGCCCTCGCGAACGGCTTCGAGCCCCTTCACCTCGGTTTTCTCGGGGATGAGCGCGAGCGAGGCCTCGATGTCCTTGGCGTCGGCGCTCGGCTGCGGCGCCGGGTTCATCGGCAGGGCGATCTCGGCGTCCGCCTCGCCCGGCACGCAGACCTCGCGGCAGGCGAGGTACTCGGCGTGCACGCTGATCACGGCCTCGCCGGCCGGCGCCGGGTTGGGCACCGTGACGGTGAAGGGAAAGAGCGTGCGCCCCTCGTAGCCGAAGGTGACGAGCTTGCCCGTGAGCACGGGCTTGGGAACGGGAAACTCCGGCGCCGAAATCTGCAGCGCCTCGGGCGCGCTGAACGCGAAGGTCGTCGTGAGCCCCGCGTCGCCCGGCATCACCCAGTAGGTGTGCCAGCCCTCTTCGTGCGTGAACTCGACGGCAAGGCGCGCCGTGCCGCCCGGCACGAGCGCGTCGTTTTCGGCGGCGAGCCGCACGGCGACGTGAGGCTTCTCGGCCTGCGCCTGCGGCGCGCTCTGCCCGATGCGGTCGAGCCAGCCCGTGCCCTCCGCGGCCGCGGCGCCGAAGGCGGCCAGGCCCGCAAGGGCGGCAAAGAGCAGCTTCCCGATTCCCTTCATAGTTCAGTCTCCGGGCTCAGCGCTCGGCGGCCATTTCCGCGAAGGTCTCGCGCGCCGCGGCGATCGTCTCGTCGATGACGGCGTCGGTGTGCGCGATCGAGACGAAGCCCGCCTCGAACGTGGAGGGCGCGAAGTACTGGCCGCGCGCGAGCATGCCGCGGAAGAAGCGGTTGAAGGATTCCTTGTCGGCCTTCATGACGTCGGCGTAGCGGTGCGGGATTTCGGGAAGGAAATAGAGGCCGAACATGCCGCCGACGCTGTCGGCGCAGAACGTGATGCCGTTTTCCTTGGCCGCTGCGGTGAGACCCTTGGTGAGGCGGGCGGCGGCGCGCGAGAGCTTCTCGTGGAAGCCCGGCTCCTGGATCGCCTTGAGCGTCGCGAGGCCGCAGGCCACGGCGACCGGGTTGCCCGAGAGCGTGCCCGCCTGGTAGACGGGGCCTTCCGGGGCGATCTTCTTCATGATCTCGCGGCGTCCGCCGAAGGCGGCCACCGGCATGCCGCCGCCGATCACCTTGCCGAGCATGGTGATGTCGGGCGTGATGCCGTAGTAGGCCTGGGCGCCGCCCAGCGCGACGCGGAAGCCCGTCATCACCTCGTCGACGATGAGGAGCGCCCCGTACTTGGTGCACAGCTCGCGCATCGTGCGCAGGAATTCCGGCGTGCCGCGGACCATGTTCATGTTGCCGCCCACGGCTTCGACGATCACGCAGGCGATCTGGTCGCCGCAGGCCTTGAACGTCTCCTCGAGCTGCCCGGGGTTGTTGTATTCGAGCACGATGGTCTGCTCGGTGAACGAGGCGGGGACGCCCGCCGACGACGGATTGCCGAAGGTGAGCATGCCCGAGCCCGCCTTGACGAGCAGGGAGTCGGAGTGGCCGTGGTAGCAGCCCTCGAACTTGATGATCTTGTCACGGCCCGTGTAGCCGCGCGCAAGGCGGATGGCGGACATGCCCGCCTCCGTGCCGGAGCTCACCAGGCGCACCTGCTCCATCGAGGGCACGAGCTTCAGGACTTCTTCGGCGATGAGCGTCTCGCCCTGCGTGACGGTGCCGAAGGAGAGGCCCTTGCTCACCGCTTCGTTGACGGCGCGGATGACGCGCTCGTCGTTGTGGCCGAGGATCATCGGGCCCCAGGAAAGGATGTAGTCGGTGAAGCGCTTGCCCGTGACGTCCCACATGTAGGGGCCCTTGGCGTGGTCGATGAAGCGCGGAGAGCTGCCCACGGCGCGGAAGGCGCGGACGGGCGAGTTGACGCCGCCCGGAATGGAAACCTGGGCGCGCGCGAACAGTTCGTCATTGAGATCCATGAATTTCTCCCCAAAGGGCGCCTTCGGCGGGGCCGGCGCCCGGTCAGCATGAAAATGCGGCCGGCTTCTGTTGAAAGCGCGGCCGCACGCGGAATGCCTTATTTTAGCGGGAGAAGTCTGAACCTTCCGTTAACACTGGACCGTCAGAACGCGAAGCCCACGGAGAGCGTGAAGTCGGTCGGCATCGCCGTCATCACGTAGCCTTCGCTCGCGCCCTCGACCGTGCCGCGGTAGCGGGCGAGCGACGTGAACATTTCGGCGTTCACGAAGACATGCCGCAGCGGCGCCCAGGTCGCGCCGAGCGAGAAGACGGGGTGCACGCTGTGGTCGCGGCCGCCCGGGCCCTTCATCTGCGAGTAGCCGACGCCGGCGCCCGCGTAGCCGCGCAGAGAATCGAAGATGTCGATGTTGTACTGCAGCTGCACGGCCCAGGTCTTGAAGCGGTAGGACTTCGGCGTGTACGGGCCGGTGCCCGAGCGGATGTCGTGCTCGGACTGGCGGTACGAGACGTCGGTCGCCCAGTGACGGCCCGAATAGTGGCGCATGCCGACGTGCCACGATGTGTCGTTTTCCACCGTGTGCACGTCGTGCTCGTCGGTGCCGTTGTCCATGTACTCCCAGCCCATGCCGCCGTAGAAATAGTTCTCGGCTGTCGACCAGGCGCTCGAGAGCGGCAGCGGCTTCGTCCTCTCCTTGACGTCGTCGACGGTGAAGACCGAGTAGAAGAAGAACACGTTCGTGAACGGGATGTAGGTGCCGTAGAACGAGACGCTGTCCGTGCCGATCTTGGCGACCGGAAGCGGCAGCGGGAACGGGAGCCACATGTAGTCGCCGCGCATCGAAATCGAGGCGAGGTAGCCGGCGCCGACGTGGACGCCGGAATTGCCGACCGGCCAGCGGGCGAGCCACTGGTAGCCGACCATCGGCTCGATGCGGTAGTTGGAGTCGACGAAATTAATCAGGTAGAACGAGCGCTCGTTGCCGCGGCTGTCGATCAGCATGCGTCCGAGGCCCATGCCCATCGGGTAGCCGTTCTGCTCGTGGCGGTTGTCCCAGTCCCAGGTCGGGTGATTGGTGTAGAGCGGCAGCACGAGGAAGTTCTTGCCGTTCCTCATGATGGACTCGGCGCCCGTCTTGGTGTCTTCCCAAAAGTCGTGCCACGAGCCGCTGCGCTCGGAGGAGTCCTGCGTGAGGCCGGCAGGCGTGGTGTCGATCACCGCTTCCCAGAAGGAGCGGGCCTGCGCAGGGGCGGCGGAAAAAAGCGCGGCCGACACAAGCGCGGCCGCACAGGCTTTGACAGTAAGTTTCATGGCTTGGCAGAGCTGCAGCTCCGCAGCCCTATTCTTGCTTTTATGAAAAAAACGTGCCGCAGAGGCCTGAAACGTTCTGCGGAGAAACTTATTGTCTCATAATCAGAGGCCGCCAAACGCATGAAACGGGCGTTTTCGCAACAGCGCTCCGTAAAATCGACTTGCAAAGATGCGGCAAAACACTTAGAGTGTGCGGCCTGACTGCAGCGAGACGGCCAGGCGATCGCCGGCGGATTCATTTCCGCGGGAGGAAAGTCCGGACTCCGCAGGGCACCGTAGCAGCTAACAGCTGTCCGCCGCGAGGCGAGGATCAGAGCAACAGAGACGAGCCGGCCTTCGGGCCGGGTGAAACGGGCAATCTCTACGGGGAGCAACATCAAATAGGCTGCCGACGGTCCGGCCCGGACCGGCAGCGGGTAGATGGCTTGAGGCGCCGCGCAAGCGGCGTCCTAGACGAATGACCGCCGCCCGGCCTTGTGCCGGGAACATAATCCGGCTTATCGGCCGCCTCCTGCAGCCGCCCGAATTTAAAAAGGGCGAAGAGCTCAAAAAGCGCTCTTCGCCCTTTAATTTTGCCCAATTTCGCCTATCAGGCGATATCAAGCGCCTTTTTCGCCTTTTCTGCGTTCACCTTGATGCGGCCGTCGACGGCGATCGCCTCGCCGTTGGCGTCCGAAATGATGAGCGGGTTGATGTCGAGCTCGGAGACGAAGGCGAAATCGCCGACGAACTGCGAGAGCCGCAGCAGCGTCTCCTCGACCTGGGCGATGTCGGCGGGCACCGTGCCGCGGGCGCCCTCAAGGAGCTTGTAGGCCTTCACCGAGCGCACCATGTCGTGCGCGTCGAGGTCGGTGAGCGGCGCGATGCGGAAGGCGACGTCCTTGAGCACTTCGACGAACACGCCGCCGAGGCCGAACATCATCATCGGGCCGTACTGCGGGTCGGCGGCGGCGCCGCAGACCATCTCGCGCGAGCCCTTGACCATTTCCTGGACGATCACGCCTTCGAGCCCGTCGAGGAGGCCGCGCTCGCGCAGCTTCGCCACGAGGTCGCGGTATTCGGCGCGCAGCTGCTCCTCGGAGCGGATGTTGACGCGCACGCCGCCCACGTCGGTCTTGTGCGACGTGGTCTTCGAAGTCATCTTCATGACGACGGGGAAGCCGACGGCGGCGGCAGCCTTGGCTGCCTCGTCCTCCGTCTTCGCGAAGACCGAGCGGCAGACGCGCACGCCGTAGGCGGCGAGCACGTCCATGCTCTCGCGCGTCGTGAGCTGGTCGCGCCCTTCGGAGAGCGCGGCGCGGAAGACGTCCTCGGCCGCCCTGCGGTCAACCCGGAACTCGGGCACGCGGCCCTCGGGGCGCTCGACCCAGAGGCGCTGCTCGTTGAGGCGCGCCATCGCGTCGACCGCTTCCTCGGCGTACATGTAGAACGGCATCTTGATGCCGGCGGCCGAAAGGCCCGCGAAGAATTCGCTCGTCGTCATGAAGACGCCGGCGACGGGCTTGTCGGGATGCGCGCTCTTGGCTTCCATCACGGCGCGGGCGACGTCGGTGTCCTTGAGGCCGAGGAAGGGCAGGTAGATGACGAGCGCCATGTCGACGCTGTCGTCGCTCAGCACCGTCTCGAGCGTCTTCCGGTAATGCTCGATGGGGGCTGAGGCGATCATGTCGATCGGGTTCTTGACCGATGCGGCGGCAGGCAGGAAGCTCCTCAGCTCGGCCTTCGTCTTGTCGCTGATCTTGGCCATCTGCATGCCGCGCTCGCAGATCGCGTCGGTGGCCATGATGCCCGGGCCGCCCGAGTTGGTGATCACCGCGACGCGGTTGCCGCGCGGCAGCGGGTTGCCCGCGAACATCTTCGCGGTGGAGAAGAGGTCCTGCAGCGAGCGCTCGCGGATGACGCCCGACTGCCGGAGCAGCGCGTCGGCCGCGCGGTCGGCGCCGGCGAGGCTGCCCGTGTGGGAAGAGGCGGCCGAGGCGCCCGCCGCGGAGCGGCCGGCCTTGATCGCGAGGATGGGCTTCTTCTTCGAGATGCGCGAGGCGAGACGGCGGAAGCGCTGCGGCTCGCGGATCGATTCCATGTAGAGCAGGATCTGCTCGACGTCATCGTCGTTTTCCCAGTACTCGAGCGCATCGCCCGCGTCCACGTCGGCCTGGTTGCCGATCGAGATGAACTGCGCAAAACCGAGGTTGAGGTCGCGCAGGATGTTGAGGATGCCGCCGCCCAGGGCGCCAGACTGCGACACGAAGCCGATGTGGCCGCGCTCGGGGAGCGATTCGGCGAAGCATCCGTCCATGTGCACGTCGGGGTGCGTGTTGACGACGCCGAGGCAGTTGGGCCCGACGCAGCGCATGCCGTACTCGCGCAGCTTTTCGACGAGCTGACGCTCGAGCTCCGCGCCTTCGCCGCCCATTTCCTTGAAGCCGGCGGAGATGATGCAGATGCCGCGGATGCCCTTGCGGTGGCATTCGTCGAGCTCGGCGAGAACGTACTTGGCGTTGATGACGATGAGCGCAAGGTCCACCTCGCCCGGAATGTCGAGAACGCTCTTAAAAGCGGGGATATTCTGGATGACGCCGCCCTTGGGGTTGACGGGATAGACCGTGCCCTTGAAGCGGTATTCGGTGAGGCGCTTGAGGATGTCAGAGCCGATGGTGTGCTCGCGCGTCGATGCGCCCACGAGGGCGATGGTGCGCGGCTTCATGATTTTGTCCAGAACGTTGATGGCGGTCATGGTGTTGGGGTCCGTAGGTTTTCTTTGGCCTGCACGGGCGGCTGAGCGCCCGGCCCGGGCGGGCCGGCGAGCTCTTCGCGGCGGCCGCCGGAGGGCCGCCCGGAGTAGGGAAAGCCTAACACAGCGGACGATTCCGGGGAGGCGCCGATGCGCCTTGGCGCGGAGAGAACAGAGCCATTTTATTCGGGAACGCCGGCAAAATCCTGCCGCCGGCTTCAGTTTTGAGAGGCTTCTCTTCAGGTGCGCGGGCCTGCAGGCCGCGGGGCAGCAGGGCCGGCACCGGGGCCGCCGCGCAGAAGGGCCGGCGTCAAGGTTTCGGCGCGGACTTGAGCAAGGTTCGGAAAGTGCGGAAAAAACCCTTGTTTTGCCTTGACGCAAGGCCCTTTGCTTACTAAAGTGATGGTGGCAAAGTGGGGAAAAGTGGGACGAAAGCGCTCCGCCTTTCTCCGCGGCAGATTTTTTTGACTTTTTCAGGCGACGGATGTGTTTCAGGGGACTTCACTGCTGACGCTGGATCAGAAAGGCCGTCTTTCCGTGCCCGCGAGGCACCGGGAAGCGCTCGGCCTGGGCACGGCGCAGAGCGTGACCGTGACCCGGCATCCCGACGGCTGCCTGGTGATTTATCCTCAGGCGCTCTGGGAGGAGAAGAGCCGTGAGCTTTCCGGGCTGCCGTACGCAGCCCGCGCTTTCGTGCGCTTCGTGCTCGGCAGCGCCGTCGAGCTCCCTTTCGACCGCGCCGGCCGGATCCTGATTCCGGCGGAACTGAGGCAGATGGCCGGTCTGACGCGCGAAGTGGCGCTCCTCGGCGTAGGAGGCCACTTCGAGCTCTGGGACCGCGCCGCTCTCGCCGAGCGCGAGCGGGAAGCGTTTGAAAAAGGCATGGACGCTGCAGATTTCACCTTCTAGAAGAAGAAATCAGAACAAGAAGACAAACGGGAACTGGCTGTGAGCGAGGCATTCATTCATCGCCCGGTCTTCGCCGAGGAGGCTCCGCAGGCCCTCGCGGCGAATGCGGACGGGCTGTACGTCGACGGCACCTTCGGCAGGGGCGGTCATTCGCGCCGCATTTTGGCGAGGCTTTCCGAAAAGGGCCGCCTCATTGCGTTTGACCGCGACCCCGAGGCGGTCAGGGCCGCCGCGGCCATCGGCGACCCGCGCTTCACCATCATCCACGCGCCCTTTTCCACGATGAAGGAAAAGCTCGCCGGGCTCGGCATCTCGGCGGTCGACGGCGTTTTCCTCGACATCGGCGTTTCTTCCCCGCAGATCGACGACGCCTCGCGGGGCTTCTCGTTCCGCTTCGACGGCCCGCTCGACATGCGCATGGACACGAGCACGGGCATCACGGCCGCACAGTGGCTCGCCGAGGCCGAGGAGTCCGAGATCAAGCGCGTCATCAGCCTCTACGGCGAGGAGCGCTTTGCGGGCCGCATCGCCGCGGCTGTCGCCGCCGAGCGCAGGGTGCGCCCGATTGCGACGACCAAGGCGCTTGCCGACCTCGTCGCGCGCGTCGTGCCGCGCAACCGCCGCGACGCCTCGCAGCATCCCGCGACGCGCACCTTCCAGGCGATCCGCATCGAAATCAACCATGAGCTCGACGAGCTGCGCGCGGCGCTTGATGAGGCGGGCTCGCTCCTCAAGCCCGAGGGTCGCCTTGCCGTCATCAGCTTCCATTCGCTCGAGGACCGCATCGTGAAGCGCTTCTTCGAGAAAGCCGCGCATCCCGAGCGCGAGTTCGATCCGCGGCTGCCGATTCCGGCCGGGGCCATGCCCGAGCCGCTGTTCACCGGCGTTGAGCGCATCAAGCCCACCGAAGCCGAGTGCGCGGAGAACCCGCGCGCCCGCTCGGCGATCCTGCGCGTCGGCGTGCGCACCGCCGCTCCCTGGAGCGGCACGGGCGAGGAGCTGAAATGAGATTCCTCAACTTCCTCGAGCTCTTTTTCGCGCTGGTGCTCGGCGCCGTGCTCTTCGTCATGTCCCTGATGCTCGTCAACAAGCAGTACGAGATGCGCACGCTCTTCGTCGAGCACGAGCGCGCCGTCGACGTCGGCCGCAGGCTCGGCGACGACCAGGCCGACCTGCTCCTCAAGGTGCGCCGCGCCTCGCTCCCGGGCAGCATCGCCCAGGGCGCCGCGGCGCTCGGGCTCGTGCAGGCGGGCAACGACAACACGATCAATCTCGTGGTCGATTCCTCGAAGCGCGTCGAAATCGCTCCCGACACGGCCGCCGCCATCCGCGAGGCGCGCGAGAGCGCCGAAGCCGAAGCCAAGGCCAACGAGAAGGCGAAGGCGGAGGACGCGAAGCCCGCCGCCCGGGAGGAAGTCCGATGATCGACGATTTCCTGAAGCGCGCCGCGGGCAAGGTCGTGGGCGCCATCAAGGCGGACCGCGAGGCGAAGAAGGCCTCGCCCGAAAGCGAGTCCGATCCGCTCATCATCATCCCGATTCCGAAGTGGCGCACCTACGCCGCCATGGGCGCCGTCGTCGTGTGCTTCATCATCCTCATCGGGCGCGCGTTCTACCTGCAGGTCGTCGCCAACGACTTCCTGCAGTTCCAGGGCGAGCAGCGCTTCGCGCGCACGATCCCGATCGAGGGCGCCAGGGGCGAAATCCTCGACCGCAACGGCGTGGTGCTCGCCTCGAGCCAGCCGTACCGCAGCATCTGGGCCGACCCCGAGTTTGCGGGCGACATCGACAAGCAGAAGCTCAAGGAACTCGCGAAGATCCTCAACATTCCCTATCCGCAGCTCGCCAAGAAATTCAAGGACAACGCCACGCGCAACTTCATTTACCTGGCCCGCGGCCAGGAAATCAAGACCGCCGAGGCGGTGCGCAAGCTCGCCATCCCGGGCGTGGGCATCTCGCCCGAGATGCACCGCAAGTATCCCGACGGGCCGGTGATGGCGCACATCGTCGGCTACACCGGCATGGACGACCACGGACAGGAAGGCGTCGAGCTCGCGCGCGACCCGCAGCTCTCCGGCCAGCGCGGCGCGCGGCGCGTGATCCGCGACCGCCACGGCCGCATCGTCGACGACGTGTGGACCAAGGAAGCGCTGCCCGGGCAGAACATCACCCTTTCGATCGACTCGCGCGTGCAGTTCATCGCCTACGAGGCGCTCAACCGCGGCATCGAGCGCACGGAAGCGAAGGCGGGCGCCGTCGTCGTCGCCGACTGCACGAACGGCGAGATCATCGCGCTCGTGAGCTATCCCACCTACGATCCGAACGACCGCTCGACGGTGCAGTTCGACCGCATCCGCAACCGCGTCCTCACCGATTCCTTCGAGCCGGGCTCGACGATGAAGCCCTTCGCCATCGCCAAGGGCCTCGACATGGGCATCGTCACGCCGCTCACCACGGTGCAGACCTCGCCCGGCAAGCTCACGATCGGCGACAGGACGATCGGCGACACGCACGACTACGGCCTGCTCACCGTCGCCGAAGTGGTCGCGAAGTCCTCCAACATCGGCACGGCGAAGATCGCGCTCGAGATCCAGCCCACCGTGCTCTACGACATGTACTCGAAGCTCGGCTTCGGGCGCGCGCCCAACATCGGCTTCCCCGGCGCCACGGCGGGCCGCCTGCGCCCGGGGCGCACCTGGCGCCCGATCGAACAGGCGACGATTTCCTACGGCCACGGCGTGAGCGTCTCGCTCATGCAGCTCGTGCGCGCCTACACGGCGATCGCGCGCAACGGCGACGTGATCGACCTCACGCTCTTCAAGCGCCCCGAAGGGAGCACGGTGAAGGGCGAGCAGGTCTACAAGCCCGAGACCGCGCGTGAGATCCGCGCCATGATGATGGCCACGGTGCAGCGCGGCGGCACGGCTTCCAACGTGAAGGTGACGGGCTACACCGTCGCCGGCAAGACGGGCACGGCCAACAAGGTGAAGAACGGGCAGTACACGCACGACACGGTCGCGAGCTTCGTGGGCATCACGCCCGCCACGCAGCCGCGCTTCATCATCGCCGTGATGATGGACGAGCCCAAGCGCTTCCGCTTCGGCGGCCTGGCCGCAGCACCTGTTTTCAACGAAGTGGCCGCCGGCACGCTGCGCACGCTGATGGTGGCGCCCGACGAAAAAGAAGAAATGGCGCCCGCAACGGCTGAGAAGCTGCGCCGCGGCGCCGAAAGCACGGAGAGCAAAAGCAAATGACGGAAAAAACAACGGCCGAGATCGCCGAATGGCTCAGGGGCATCTGCCACGAGGGAGCGCACCTGCGGCTTGACAGCCGCGACGTGCAGCCGGGCGACGTGTTTGTCGCCGTGCCCGGCGCGCATGCCGACGGGCGCACCTTCATCCGCGTGGCGGCCGCCCGCGGAGCCGCGGGCGTGCTTCTCGAGGCCAAGGGCGCCGCGGACTCTCCGGAGCACCATCCGGTGCCCTCGCTCGAAGTCGCGGGGCTCTCCTCGCGGCTGGGCGAAATCGCCACGGCCTTTTACCGCGACCCGACCGCGGAGATGCTCGGCGTCGGCGTCACGGGCACCAACGGCAAGACGACCACCACGCACTGGGTCGCCGACCTTCTCTCGGCGGCGGGCAAGCCCTGCGCCGTGATCGGCACGGTCGGCTGCCGCCTGGGCGGCGAACGCTTCGCGATGCCCTCGATGACGACGCCCGACGCGGTGAGCCTGCAGGGCCTCTACGCAGACGTGAAGAAAGCGGGCGCCGCGGCCTTTGCGCTCGAAGCGAGCTCGATCGGGCTCGAGCAGGGGCGCTTGAACGGCACGCACTTTGCGGTGGCCGTCTTCACCAACCTGACGCGCGACCACCTCGACTACCACAAGACGATGGAGCGCTACGGCGACGCGAAGGCGCTGCTCTTTGCCTGGCCGGGGCTGCGCGCCGCGGTCATCAACGCCGACGACCCGGCCTGCGCGAAGATGGCCGCCGCGGCGCACAAGCACGGCGTTCCCGTGTGGGCGACGACGATGCAGGGCAGGACGATTGCCGGGGCGGCACACCGGCTCGAAGCCGAGAACGTGCGCTCGTCCGAGGCGGGCACGCGCTTCGATGCGGTGCTCGACGGCTCTGAGCGCGCCGCCATTCACCTGCCGCAGGTCGGCTTTTTCAACGTCAGCAACTTTCTTGAGGCCGCCGCGGCGGCGATGGCGCTCGGGCTTTCGCTCGAGGAGGTCGCCGCGCACGCCGAGCGGCTTCCCTCGCCGCCGGGGCGCATGCAGCTGATCCGCGGCGAAGGCATGCCGCTCGCGGTGGTCGATTACAGCCACACGCCCGATGCGCTCGAAAAGGCGCTCGAGAGCCTGCGCCCCGTCGCCGAAGTGCGCGGCGGCAGGCTCTGGGCGGTGTTCGGCTGCGGCGGCGACCGCGACGCGGGCAAGCGCCCGCAGATGGGCGCCATTGCGCAGCGCCTCGCGGACGTCCCGCTCGTCACGAGCGACAACCCGCGCACCGAGGACCCGAACGAGATCATCCGCCAGATCCTCGCGGGCGCGCCGGGATCGCGCAGCGAGCCCGACCGCCGCAGGGCGATCTGGAGCGCCGTGCTCGAGGCGGATCCGGCCGACGTGATCCTCGTCGCCGGCAAGGGCCACGAGGACTATCAGGAAATCAACGGCGTCAAGCACCATTTCAGCGATGCGGAAACCGTGCGCGAGGCGTTCAACGAACGCCGCGTGCGCACGCTCCGCAAGAAGGAGGAGCAGCATGAGTAAACTCACGGAACTCGAGTCCGTCCTTGAGCCGGTGCTGATCGGCGAGGCGGGGGCAGACGGCGAAAAAACCTACGAAGGCGTGAGCACCGACTCGCGCAGCATTGTGCCGGGCAGCGTTTTCGTGGCGCTGAGCGGCGAGAAATTCGACGGCCACGAATTTGTGAAGACGGCGCAGGAAAAGGGCGCCGCGGCGGCCGTGGTCGAGCATCCCGTCGATGCCGACCTGCCGCAGTTCGTCGTCACCGACACGGGCGTCGCCTACGGCCTGATCGCCAAGGCCTGGCGCAGCCGCTTCGCGCTGCAGCTGTGCCTGGTGGCGGGCAGCAACGGCAAGACGACCACCACGCAGATGCTCGCGAGCATCCTGCGCGCCCGCTGGGGCGACGAGAAGGCGCTTGCCACCGAGGCCAACCTTAATAATGAAGTGGGCGTCCCGAAGATGCTCCTCAAGCTCAGCCTCCGGCACTCCGGGGCGGTGATCGAGGCGGGCATCAGCCACAAGGGCGAGATGGCCCGCATGGCCGACTGGGTGCGCCCGACGGTCGTGCTCATCACGAACGCCCAGCGCGAGCACCAGGAATTCCTCGACGGCGTCGAGATGTCGGCGCGCGAGAACGGCCTGGCGATCGTCGCGCTGCCCGAAACGGGCACGGCGGTGTTCCCTGCCGACGACGAGTGCGCCGACATCTGGGACAGCCTTGCGCTCGCGCGCGGCGTGAACACGCTCACCTACGGCCTTGAGGACAAGTGCCAGGCCGACGTGCTCGGCCACTTCGAAAACGGCGTGCTGACGATCAAGACGCCCGAGAGCGATATCGACGTGAAGCTCGCCGTCACGGGCGAGCACAACCTCCACAACGCCGTCGGCGCGGCGGCCGCCGCCTATGCCATGGGTGTCGACGACGCGTCGATCCGCAAGGGCCTCGAAGCGTTCCGGACGCTGCCCGGTCGCGGCGAAACCTTTGTCACCGCGGGCGGCGTGCGCGTGATCGACGATGCTTACAATGCGAATCCCGACAGCGTGCGGGCGTCGCTGCGCGTGCTTGCCGCGAGCCCCGCGCCGCGCACTTTCGTGTTCGGCGACATGGGCGAGGTGGGCGACAACGCCCGCGAGGCGCACTGCGAAGTGGGCGCTTACGCCAAGGAGCTCGGCATCGACACGCTCCTTTGCGCAGGCGAGAACGCCAGGCTCACCGCCGAAGCGTTCGGCGAGGGCGCGCGCTGGTTTGCGACGACCGACGAGCTCATCAAGGCGGCCAAGGCCGTCACGAGCGGCACCGTCGACGTCAAGGCGAGCCACTTCATGGGGTTCGACGCCGTCGTCAGGGCGCTCAGGGAAAATTGATGTTTTTTGCCGCGGCGGGTTCGGAAAGCCCTCCGCGGCCGGCTCTTTTTTATGCTTTTATATCTTTTTGATTCGCTTTCCGGCCATCTGGCGCTGCGCGCCTTCCTGGCCGCCTTCACGGCGCTCGTGATCGGCTTCGCGCTCGGTCCCTGGACCATCCGCCGCCTGCATGAGCTCCATTTCGGCCAGGCCGTGAGAGACGACGGTCCCAAGACGCACCTCAAGAAAGAGGGCACGCCGACCATGGGCGGCGCGCTCATCCTCTTTGCGATGACCGTCGCCGTGCTGCTCTTTGCCGATCTCTCGAACCGCTTTGTCTGGGCGGTGATGATCGTGACGATCGGCTGCGGCTGCATCGGCTGGAACGACGACTACCGCAAGGTCGTGCACCACAATCCGCGCGGCATGCCCGCGAGGGAAAAGTTCGCGTGGCAGTCCGTGCTCGGCCTGCTCGGCGTCTTTTACCTTGCCTTCGCGCTGAGCGTGCCCGAAGGCGGCACGCTCACCGAGACGATCGCGCAGTGGGTCGCCGACGGCTTCCCGCTGCAGATTTCCGACAAGATCGACCTCACGATACCGCTCCTCGGGCACTGGGCTTTCCCGGGCGGCATCATCGGCTACCTGATCTTCACCTACATCGTGGTGACGGGCTCCTCGAACGCGATCAACCTCACCGACGGCCTTGACGGCCTGGCGATCTTCCCGAGCGCCCTGGTCGGCGTCGCGCTCGGCATCTTCGCCTACGTGAGCGGCAGCGGCAGCCTCGCCGCCGCGCTGAGCGTGCCGCACATCCCGGGCGCGGGCGAGATGCTCGTGATCGGCGGCGCCCTGGCGGGCGCGGGCCTCGCGTTCCTTTGGTTCAACGCGCACCCGGCGCAGGTGTTCATGGGCGACGTGGGGTCGCTCGCGATCGGCGCCTGCCTCGGCATGATGTCGATCGTCTGCCGCCAGGAACTGCTCCTGGCGGTGATGGGCGGCGTCTTCGTGATGGAAACGGTTTCGGTGATGATCCAGACGACGTACTTCAGGTTCACGCACGGCAAGCGCGTCTTCCTGATGACGCCGATCCACCACCACTTCGAACTCAAGGGCTGGCCCGAGACGCAGGTCGTGGCGCGCTTCTGGATTATCTCGATCGTGCTCACGCTCATCGGGCTCTCGACGCTCGCGATGCACTGAAGCGAGGGGTTTTTCGCAAAACATTCAGGCTGAAACGGATATGACGGACAATGCCGCAGGTTCCTGCGCTCCCAAGAAAGCGCTGATTCTCGGTCTCGGCGCGACCGGCCTCGCGCTGGCGCGCCACATGAAGCGCATCGGCTGGGCCGTGCGCGCCGCGGACACCCGCGCGCAGTGCGCGGGCGCCGAGACGCTCGCCAAGGAGCAGCCCGAGGCGGAAATCTCGCTCGGGGAGCTCTCGGAGAAGCTGCTCGAAGGCGTCGGCGCCGTGGCGATTTCGCCCGGCCTCTCGCCCTTTTTCGGCGCGGCTGCGCCGCTCGCCGCCGCAGCGAAGAAGCGCGGCATCGAGGTGATGGGCGAAATCGAGGTGTTCGCGCGGACGCTGCGCAGGCTTGAGGCTGAGCGCGGCTACAGGCCGATTGTGATCGGCGTCACCGGCACGAACGGCAAGACGACCACCACGTCGCTCACCTCGAAGATGGCCGCAGCCTCGGGCAAAAGCACGATTGCCGCAGGCAACATCGGCCCCAACGCCGTGGCCGAGCTCGACCGCGCCGAGGACGAGGGGCGCCTGCCCGAGGTGTGGGTGCTCGAGCTTTCGAGCTTCCAGCTCGCCACCGAGCACACGCTCGAGTGCCGCTCCGCGGCGCTGCTCAACGTCACCGAGGACCACATCGACTGGCACGGCAGCCTCGAGGCCTATGCCGCGGCCAAGGCGCGCATCTTCCATAAGAACACGGTCCGCATCGTCAACCGCGAGGACAGGCGGACGCTTGACCTTGCCGCGGGCGGCGCGATGCGCACGTTCGGCCCCGACGAGCCGAAGAAGCCCGGCGAATACGGGCTTGCGAAGGACGGCGAGGGGCGCCTCTGGCTCGCCTGCGTCGGAGCGGACGGCAGGAGCGAGCGGCTCTTCCCCGAGGACAGGCTCCTCATCGCCGGACGCCACAACACGATGAATGCGCTTGCAGCGCTCGCGCTCATCGAAGCCGCGGGCCTGCCGCGCCGGCCGGCGCTCGAGGCGCTCGCCGCCTATAAGGGCGAGCCGCACCGCGTCGAGCGCGTGCTCGAGTTCGAGGGCGTCACCTTCGTCGACGACTCGAAGGGCACGAACGTCGGCGCTGTCGAGGCGGCCGTGAAGGGCTTCGCGGCGCAGGGCCGCCGCCTGCTGATCCTGCTCGGCGGCGACGGCAAGGGACAGGATTTCACGCCGCTTGCCGCGGCGCTCAGGGGCCGCACGGGCGCCGCCGCACTGATCGGCAAGGATGCCGACCGGATCGCCGCGGCGATCAGGGACATCGGCGCGCCGATGAAGAAGCTCGGCACGCTCGAAGAGGCCGTCGACTGGCTTTGGACGCAGCGCCGCAGCGGCGACGTGCTGCTCCTCTCGCCCGCGTGCGCCTCCTGGGACATGTTCAAGAACTATGCCGAGCGCAGCGCGCGCTTCATCGCCTGCGCCAGGAAGATCGCCGGGAGAGACTGAGTCATGATGCTCAATCGCGCCAAGGAAGAATGGCAGAAGACCGAAGGCTTCATCGAAAGCCGCACCGAACGGGGCACGGGCGTGTTCTGGGAGGTTCTTCTGTGCGTGCTCGCGCTGCTCGCAATCGGCTGCGTGATGGTCTATTCGGCCACGAGCATGTTCGCCGACAATTCGCGCTACGGCGTCGACGCGGGATTCTTCCTCAGGAAGCATCTGCAGAGCATTGCCGTCGGCGCGGCCGTCGGCTGGCTCGTCTTCCAGGTGCCGATGACGTTCTGGCAGCGGTGGGCGCCCTGGATCTTCGCGGGCGCGCTGGCGCTCCTTTTCCTGGTTTTCGTGCCGGGCCTGGGCAAGTCGGTGAACGGCGCGAGGCGCTGGATCGGGCTCGGGATCATGAACCTGCAGGTGTCCGAGGTGATGAAGGTCGCCGCGCTCATCATGGCGGCCTGGTACACGGTGCGGCGGCAGGACTACATGCACTCGATACAGAAGGGCTTCCTGCCGATGGCGCTCATCATGGTGCTCGTAGTCTTCCCGATCATGCAGCAGCCGGACCTCGGCGCCGTGGTCGTGATCGTGGTCGAGATGATGGGCCTGCTCTTCCTGGGCGGCCTTTCGATGAACATCTTCGTCACGGTGAGCATCTTCGTCGTCGGCTTCGTGTGCTGGATGATTTACGACACGCCGTGGCGCCTCGGGCGCTTCCTCGCGTTCCTCGACCCGTGGTCGCCCGACCACGTGCTCGGCAAGGCCTACCAGCTCTCGCACTCGCTCATCGCCTTCGGGCGCGGCGAGCTGACGGGCGTGGGCCTCGGCGGCTCGGTTGAGAAGCTTTACTACCTGCCGGAGGCGCACACGGACTTCATCATGGCCGTGATCGCCGAGGAGACGGGCTTCATCGGCATTGTCGGACTCCTCTTCCTTTACTATTGGCTGATCCGGCACGCCTTTGAAATCGGACGCCAGGCCATTAAACTTGAACGCTATTTCTCCGGTCTGATCGCCGAAGGCGTCGGCATCTGGATCGGCGTGCAGGTGATCATCAACGGCGGCGTGGCCATGGGCCTGCTGCCCACCAAGGGCCTGACGCTGCCGCTCGTCAGCTTCGGCGGCAGCGCGCTGCTGTCGACCCTGGCGGGCATCGGACTGCTGCTGAGAGTGGATAAGGAAAACAGAATTTTGATGCGCGGAGGACAGGTGTGAGCACTTCGGAAAAACATTTGGTCATTGCCGCCGCGGGCACGGGCGGGCATGTGATGCCCGGACTGGCCGTTGCGCGCGCGATGGCCGCGCGGGGCTGGAAAATCAGCTGGGTCGGCACGTCGACGGGCATGGAAGGCGAGCTTGTCGGCAAGCAGGGCATACCGTTTCATGCACTCGACTTCCAGGGCGTCAGGGGCCACGGCGTGGCCGGCGCCCTCAAGGGCGGCGTCAAGCTCGTCGGTGCCTATTTCGAGTCGCGCCGGCTGCTTGAGGAGCTCAAGCCCGACGCGGTCTTCTCAACGGGCGGCTACGTTGCCGTGCCGCTCGGCGTCGCCGCCGGGCGCATGAAGCTGCCGCTCGTGCTTATGAACTGCGATGCGGACCTGTTGCTCTCGACGAAGACGCTCATGCCGTTCTGCGACGCGCTCGCCTGCGGCTTTGCGGGCGGGGCGCGCGCCTTTGCGCGCGAGAAGGGCCGCACCACCGGCAACCCGGTGCGCCGCGAGATCCTCGCCGTCGCTCCGCCGCAGGACCGCATGCAGAACCGCAAGGGCCCGATCCGCCTCTTCGTGTTCGGCGGCTCGCTCGGCGCCAAGGTCTTCAACGAAACGATGCCGCAGGTGATCGCCGCGATCCCCGCCGCGCAGCGCCCGATCGTGGTGCACCAGACGGGCAAGGGCCGCGACGAGCCGGTGAGGGCCGCTTACGAAAAGCTCGGCGTCAAGGCCGAGGTCGTGCCCTTCATCGACGACATGGCCGCGCGCTACGAGGCCTGCGACGCGGTGATCTGCCGCGCCGGCGCGACGAGCATTTCCGAGCTCTGCGCAGCGGGCGTCGCGAGCATCCTCGTGCCGTTCGTCGCCAAGACCACCGCGCACCAGATGGGCAACGCGCGCTACATGGCGGACCGCAACGCCGCCATTCTCGTGCCTCAGGAAGAGTTCACGGTCGAGCGCATGTCCGAGCTCATCTCCGGGCTGACGCGCGACCGGCTGCTTGAGATCGCCAAGAACGCCCGCGCGAGCGCGCGGCCGCAGGCCGCCGAGAGCGTCGCGGACCTGATCGAAGAAATCTGGGAAAAGAAAACGGCGCCCGCCAAGGCGTCCTAGCGGAGAAACACTAAAGTGATGTTCCTTGTCAACCATCTGCACTTCGTCGGCATCGGCGGCGCGGGCATGAGCGGCATCGCCGAGGTGATGCTGAACCTCGGCTACGTCGTGAGCGGCTCCGACCTGCAGCGCACCCCCGTCACCGAGCGCCTCCAGGAGCTCGGTGCACGCATTTACTACGGCCACGACGTGAAAAACATCCGGGGCGCCGACGCGGTCGTCGTCTCCTCGGCCGTCAAGCCCGACAATCCCGAGGTGGCGGGCGCCCGCGAGCTCGGCATCCCCGTCGTGCCCCGCGCCGTCATGCTCGCCGAGCTGATGCGGCTGCGCCGCGGCATCGCCATCGCCGGCGCGCACGGCAAGACGACCACCACGTCGCTCACCGCCTCGCTGCTTGCCGCGGGCGGCCTTGACCCCACGTTCGTGATCGGCGGCCGGCTCAACAGCGCGGGCGCCAACGCGCGCCTCGGCACGGGCGAGTTCATCGTCGCCGAAGCCGACGAGAGCGACGCCTCCTTCCTCAAGCTCACGCCCGTGGTGGCCGCCGTCACCAACATCGACGCCGACCACATGGACACCTACGGTCACAATTTCGAGAACCTGAAGAGCGCCTTCGTGGAATTCCTCGAGCGGCTGCCGTTCTACGGCCTCGCGGTGCTCTGCATCGACGACGACAACGTCCGCTCGATCAAGGACCGCGTCACCAAGCCCGTGATCACCTACGGCCTCTCGGACGACGCGCAGGTGCGCGCCATCGACGTGCGCGCCCGCGGCACGCAGATGTGCTACACGGTGCTGCGGCCCGACCATGCGCCGCTGCCGGTGGTGCTCAACCTCGCCGGCATCCACAATGTGAGGAACTCGCTGGCCGCGATCGCCATCGCGACCGCCGCGGGCGTTTCCGACGAGGCGATCAAGCGCGGGCTCGCGGAATTCCGCGGCGTCGGCCGGCGCTTCGCGCAGTACGGCGAGATGCCGATCCGCGACGCCGAGGGCAAGGTCACCGGGCACTACAGCCTGATCGACGACTACGGGCACCATCCGCACGAGATGGCCGCGACGCTCGCGGCCGTGCGCGGCGCCTGGCCCGAGAAGCGCATCGTCGTCGCCTTCCAGCCGCACCGCTTCACGCGCACGAGGGATCTCTTCGGCGAGTTCGTCAAGGTTCTTTCCGGCGTCGACGGCGTGGTGCTTGCCGACGTCTATCCGGCGGGCGAAGCGCCGATCGAAGGCGCCGACAGCGAGCACCTCGCGCAGGCGCTTGCCGACGCCGGCCGCCCGAAGCCCGAGGTCTGCGCCGTGGCGGACATGCCCGCCGCGATCGAGCGCCTCGCGGAAGACGGCGACGTCGTGATTACAATGGGGGCCGGCTCGATCGGACGCGTCGCTCCGGCGATCGCCGCATCGGCCAAGGCCTGAGGCAGAACACCTGAAAAAGCAGAAGGTATAAGGAAATGGAAAATTTCGGCCGCGTCGTCCTGCTGATGGGCGGCATTTCTTCGGAGCGCGACATCTCGCTGATGTCGGGCGAAGGCATCTACAAGGCCCTCACTTCGAAGGGCGTCGACGTGACGCGCTTCGATCCGAAGACGGAGAGCCTCGCCAAGCTCGAGGGCGGGCATTTCGACCGCGCGTTCAACATCCTGCACGGCCGCCTCGGCGAGGACGGCAACATCCAGGGCGTGCTCAACGTGCTCGGCATCCCTTACACGGGTCCGGGCCTGGCGGCGAGCGCCGTCTCGATCGACAAGGAAGTCACCAAGACGCTCTGGCGCGCCGCGGGCATCCCCGTGCCGCAGGGCGCGATGCTGAGCCCCAAGGCGAGCGACGATGACATCAAGGGCGTCATCGAGCGCTTCGGCGCTTCGGGCCTCGTTGTGAAGCCCGCCCGCGACGGCTCTTCGATCGGCGTCACCAAGCTGGCCAAGCCCACGCTCGAGAGCGTGCGCGAGGCGCTCAGGACCGCCGGCGAGCGCGATGAGGAAATCCTTGCCGAGGAGTACATCCACGGCCGTGAGTTCACGGTCGGCCTGATCGACGGCAAGGCACTGCCGGTGATCGAAATCAAGGCGCCCGAAGGCGACTACGACTACCGCAACAAGTACTGGGGCAACGCCGTTTCCTACGACTGCCCGGCAAAGCTGCCCGCGGACAAGACCGCCGAGCTTTCCGCGCTCTGCGAAAAGGCCTTCCGCGTGCTCGGCTGCCGCGGCTGGTCGCGCATCGACGTGCTGCAGAGGCCCGACGGCAGCTTCGCTCTCCTTGAGATCAACACCTCGCCCGGCATGACGCCGCACTCGCTCGTGCCGATGGCAGCCCGTGCCGTCGGCATGGACTACGCCGAGCTCTGCCTCAAGGTGCTGAGCCTCGCGCAGACCGACTGAGGGAACGCACTCCGGGAAGACCTATGCCCCAGAAAAGCGAAAGCACCGCCGCCGTCGCCCTGACGCCCGAGGAACGCCTCGAGGCGAGGGAAAGGGAACGCGAGGCGCTCGCGCGCCGCGCGGAGCGCCGCGCGAGCGTGCGCTTCTGGCTCAAGGTGATTGCCGCGGCCGCGTTCGTCGCGTTCGTCGTGCTCGGCGGAGGCCGTGCGGTCGACTACGTGATCAACCTGCCGGCGTTTTCGTTCACGCGGCTCGAGGTCTCCGGCGACATCGCCAGGGTGCCCGTCGCCCGCGTCAAGGAAGCCGTCGAGCCGGTTCTGCGCGGCAACTACTTCACCGAGGACCTCGACAAGGTGCGCGACGCCGTCGAGCAGGTGCCCTGGGTGAGGGAAGCGGTCGTGCGCCGCGTCTTCCCCGACGAGCTGCAGGTCTCGGTGACCACGTACACGCCCGCGGCGATTTTCGAGGACGGGCGCCTCGTGAGCGAGGACGGCAAGCTTTTCGCCGCCAACCCCGAGGAACGCGAGGATCCCTCCTCGGCGCTGCCGACCTTCTCCGGGCCCGAAAGCCAGGTGCCCGAGATCGCTCGGCACTACAAGGAATACAAGAAGGCCGTGACCCCGCTCAAGGCGGAGATCACCGCCGTGACGCTTTCCGCGCGCGGCAGCTGGGGCCTTACCATCAAGGGGCCGGGGATGCCCCCGACGCACGTCGAGATCGGGCAGGAGACCGCGGAGCGCAGCACCGCGGACCGCCTGGCGGCGTTCGTCAACGTTTATCCCAAGGTGAAAGAAATTCTCAACGGCCCGCCCGCTTCGGTGGACCTGCGCTACAACAAGGCCTTCGCCGCGACGCTGCCGGCGCGCGGCGAGGAGGCCGGAGAGGCGGAAGCGGCCGCAACGACTAACGACACTGGCGCCAAGGGCGCCGAGGGCGGAGGACAATGACGGAAGAGCAAAACGACGTGCTGGTGGGCATCGACATCGGAACCCACAAGGTGCTCTGCGTGATCGCCCGCCCGTCGGAAAACAAGCCCGGGATGTACCGCATCCTCGGCTACGGCTACGCGAATTCCCGCGGCGTGCGCAAGGGCATCGTGACCGACCTCGAGGAGGTCGTGCAGTCGATCCACCGCGCCGTCGACCTGGCGCGCGATTCCGCGGGCGGCGTGCCCGTCGAGCGCGCCTGGGCGGCTATCGGCGGGCAGACGCTCACGAGCGAGAACTGCTCGGGCACGGCCGTCGTGCGCGGCAACGAGGTGAAGCAGAGCGACGTCGACACGGCCGAGAGCAACGCGCGCGAGCACAGCCGCCGCCAGGGCCGGCAGCTCATCAAGATGATCCCGCAGGGCTACAGCTGCGGCGACACGTTCACGAGCACCTCGCCCGTTGGCCTCACGGGCGACAAGGTGACGGCAGTCTACCACGCCGTCTACGGCTCGATTTCGAACGCGGAGAACATGAAGCGCTGCCTCGTTCGCTCCGGCATTGAGCTTGCGGGCTACGAGCCGCACCCCTGGGCGGCCGCCAAGGCCGTGCTCGACGAGACGGAGCGCTACTGCGGCACCGTCGTCTTCGACATGGGCGAGCAGACCACGTCGGTCGCGCTCTTTTATGAGAACATGCTTACCTACACGGACGTGCGCCCCTACGGCGCGGAGTTCTTCACGCGCGACGTGGCCACGGTGTTCGGCATCACGCTCGAGCAGGCCGAGGAGCTCAAGGCCGACTACGGCCACTGCTTTCCCGAGAAGACGCTGCCGAGCGAGACGGTGCAGCCGCACGTGCCCGACGGGCAGGTGGCGCCGGCGTTCCCGAGGCGTCTCCTCGCGCAGACGCTGCGCGAGCGCGCCGAAGAGTTTTTCGGACTGTACAAAGAGCTTCTGGTGAAGAAGGGCGTCATCGACAAGGTGCACTCCGTCGTGCTCACCGGCGGCGGCGCCAACCTCAGGGGCGCCGACGAGATCTGCCGGCGCATCTTCGGCGTGCCGGTGCGCATCGGGCTGCCGCGCGTGATCGACGGTGATTCGCCCCTTTCGGTGCGCAGCGACGCCGCCGTGGCGATCGGCCTGATCATGTCCGCGGGCGAGGAACTCGCCAAGGGAGAGTCCCGCGGACACCGAACAAAGCGGCTGCCCGGCTTCCTTTCCAAGCTCAAGGCGACATTTTGCGGTGATTACTAATAAAATCACGTGCACACACGCCGGATCTCGGCGATAATTAAAGAATTCGACATTTTGAGGTTGAAAATGCCTTTCGAGATTCTTCAGGAACTTGACCCCCTGACAACCGTCATCAAGGTGATCGGCGTGGGCGGCGGCGGCGGAAACGCCGTGCAGCACATGATCGACCACGGCGCAAAGGGTATTGAATTCATTGCGGCCAACACGGACCATCAGGCGCTGGTCCGCTCCCGCGCCCACATCAACATCCAGCTCGGCTCCACCGGCCTCGGTGCCGGCGCCCGTCCTGAAGAAGGCGCCCGGGCTGCTGAGGAAAAGCGCGAGCAGATCGCCGACGCGATCCGCGGCACGAACCTGCTGTTCATCACCGCCGGCATGGGCGGCGGCACCGGCACGGGCGCCGCGCCCGTGATCGCGAGCATCGCCAAGGAGCTCGGCATCCTGACCGTCGCCGTGGTGACCAAGCCCTTCAGCTTCGAAGGCTCGCGGCGCATGCGCGTCGCCGAGAAGGGCATTGAGAACCTCAAGGACAAGGTCGACTCGATGATCGTGATTCTCAACGAGAAGCTCGAGACCGAGTGCCCGCCCAACGCGACGATGAAGGAATGCTTCGAGATGTCCAACGAGGTCCTTTACAAGGCCTGCGTCGGCATCGCGGACATCATCAACACCCCGGGCACCATCAACCTCGACTTCAACGACCTCACTACGGTCATGAGCGAGCGCGGCACGGCCATCATCGGCCTGGCGACCGCCAAGGGCCCGGACCGCGCCCGCGTGGCTGCCGAAAAGGCCATCGCGAGCCCGCTGCTCGAAGGCGCGAACCTCCAGGGCGCCCGCGGCCTGCTCGCCTACTTCACGGGCGACGAGTCGGTCACGCTCTCCGAGATCAAGGAGGCCATGGAGCTTCTGAAGACCTTTGTCAACAAGTCCGCCGTGGTGATCTTCGGTTCGGCCATCGTGCCGGAGATGGGCGACGAAATCCGCGTCACGCTCGTTGCGACGGGCCTCGACCAGCCGGCCGACGCGGGCGACAGCCAGACGGCGCAGAAGCCCGTTACGCACCGTCCGCAGGTCTCTGCGGGCGACAGCGGCGACATGCCGACCTTCGAGTTCCCGGCTTTCGGCGGCGAAACTGAGAAGGCGCCCGCTCCCGAAGCCGGCGCCGAGCAGAAGGAAGCCGAGGCTCCCAAGGCCGAGGGCGGCGAAGCCGCTCCCGCCGAGAAGGCGACCGAGGCCGAGCCCGCGCCGAGCGCTCCCGCCAAGGAAGAGCCCGCCGCCGAGGCACCCGCTGCTTCGTTCCACATTCCGACTTACCTGCGCAAGTAAGCGCGCCTGTCGGTCCAAAGCCGGCGGCATCGGCGGCCCCGCGCCGTCCGGTCCGCCGGCTTCCTTATCAGGACTAACGCATGTTCAAGCAGAGAACGCTCGCCGCGCCGGTCGAAGCCACGGGCATCGGCCTGCACAGCGGCCGCAAGGTGCACCTGAAGCTGTGCCCGGCCAAGCCGGGCACGGGCATCATCTTCCGCCGCGTCGACCTCAACCCGGCCGTTGACATTCCCGCCGATCCCCTCAACGTGAACGACACGCGCATGGCGACGACGGTCAACATCGGCCGCGCCGCGGTGGCGACGATCGAGCACCTGATGAGCGCCTTCAACGGCCTCGGCGTCGACAATGCGGTGGTCGAGGTCAACTCGCCCGAGATCCCCATCATGGACGGCTCGGGCGCGAGCTTCGTCTTCCTGCTTCACCAGGCGGGCATCGTCGAGCAGAACGCGCCGAAGAAATTCGTGAAGATCGTCAAGCCCGTCGAGGTGCGCGAGGGCGACAAGCTCGCGAGGCTTGAGCCGCACGAGGGCTTCAAGCTCTCGTTCTCAATTGCTTTCGGCCACCCGGCGATCGACCAGACGGTGCAGAGCGAGGACGTCGACTTCTCGCGCGTCACCTATGAGAACTCGGTCTGCCGCGCGCGCACCTTCGGCTTCGTGCAGGACGTGGAAATGCTCCGCCGCATGGGCCTCGCCCAGGGCGGCTCGCTCGACAATGCCATCGTCATGGACGAGTTCCGCGTGATCAACAAGGGCGGCCTGCGCTCCGACGACGAGTTCGTGAAGCACAAGATCCTTGATGCGATGGGCGACCTTTACGTGCTCGGGCACCCGCTGCTCGCGCACTACATCGCGCACAAGTCGGGCCACGGGCTCAACAACAAGCTGCTGCGGGCGCTCATTGCCGACCCGAGCGCCTGGACGTTCAAGACTTACGAGCGCGCCGAGGACTGCCCGGTCGACTTCTGGATGCAGAAGACCCGCTCCGGCATCTAGCCCGCCGCGCCGTAAAGGCGGAGGGCCAGCGCCCCGGCGTCGGCCGATCCCGAGCGAAGCGCCCTGCGTGCCTCTTCAAGCGCCGCAAGGCGCTTTTCTTTTTCGGGCGAGTCCGCGGCAGTGCCGAGCCTCGCGATCTCGCCCTCGACTTCGCGAAGGAGCGAGGCGGCGAAGTCGCCCTTCGCAGGCGCGATCGCCTTCGAGAGCTCGCGCGCGGTTTTCTGCAGGCCGGCGCTGCCGCAGGTGCGCGAGAGCTCGTAAAGCGCGGCGGCGGCCGCCGCCGAATGCCGGCCCCCGCGCGGCAGCGGCTTTTCGTCGCGCAGCGTCACGCCCTTCATGTCGTAGGCGAGCGCGGCCGCGCCCGCGGGGTCGGTCTCGAGCATGTCGAGCGCCCTGCCGAGCACGGCGAGCCGCTTTTCGATCGCCCCGAGGCGGGCGCGCTCCGCGGCAAGCCGGCTTTCGAGCGCGCTTTTTTCCGCGATCTTTTCTTTCCTCGCCGCGGCCAGCCGCGGGTAGAGCGCGGCGTCCTGCTCCGCGGGGAGCGGGATCGCGGCGATGTCGCTTTCGAGCGCTTTCGCGCGTCCGTTTCGCTCGAGGCGCTCCTCGGCGAGGTGCATCGCTTCGGCGGAGAGCTTTTCGGCGAGCGTTTCCTTCTGGGCGGCGGGATCCGGGCTGAGCGAGCGGGAGAGCTTCTCGAGCGTGCGGCGCAGCTCTTCGTCCTTCACGGTGGCGGCGACGCTTGCCACGGCCGCGGCGCCGGCGGCGGAAGGCGCCCTCGGCGAGCAGGGGAGCTCGATCCCTTCCCTGATGCCCGCGGCGCTCTTGGGGACGATGCGCGTCTCGATCGCGTCGATCGGCAGGCCCTTGGCGGCGAGCGCCGCGCTCATGCGGCCGGTGAGCTGCCGCAGGCGGCTCAGCTGCGTGGCGTTTTCGGCAAGGATCACGAGCGTGCGGCCTTCGATGCGGCAGTGCGCCGGGTCGTCGGTGCGCAGCGTCATGCGGAAGGGCCGGAGCACGGGCGTGATGGCGGCGCCGGCGCGGCGCGCGAGCGCGTACTCGGCGGCGAGCGTGCTGCCGTTCCTGGAAAAAGTGCTCGAGATGAGCCGCGCTCCGCGGGAGCGCCGTGTGAAATCGCCGGCCATAGCTTCTGCAGGTCCCCTGACGCTTCAAAGTGTAAGGAAATGACGCACAAAACTGCCCCCGGCGCGGCTCGCCGCACGGGTATTCTGTGCGATAATCCGAAGGCTGTGCCCGTGCCCGGAAAACTCCCGAGCGAAAAGGAAATTTTTTCGGCCGCCGCTAGCCGCGGCACGCGCGCACTCCGAATTACGAAAAAGCGTAGCACGGAACGTTTCCGGGGGGATCCCCTCCGCCGACGGCGGGGATGCCGGCGCGCCTCCGCGCGTGCGCTCTGATTTGATAACGCAATGTTCGACGAATTACTTACCAAAATCTTCGGCAGCCGCAACGATCGACTGATCAAGCAGTACCGCCGCAAGTGCGAAGAGATCAACCGGCTCGAGCCTTCCATCAAGGCTCTCTCCGACGAGCAGCTCAAGGCCAAGACCCAGGAATTCCGCGACCGCATCGCGAAGGGCGCTTCGACCGACGATCTGCTCGTCGAAGCTTTTGCGGTGGCCCGCGAAGCCGCCTGGCGCGTGCTCGGCATGCGGCCCTTTGACGTGCAGCTCATCGGCGGCATGGTGCTCAACGACGGCAAGATCGCCGAGATGCGCACGGGCGAAGGCAAGACGCTGACGGCCGTGCTGCCGGTGTACCTCAACGCCCTGGCGGGCAAGGGCGTGCACGTGGTGACCGTCAACGATTACCTGGCCAGCCGCGACGCCGACTGGATGGGCCGCGTCTACCGTTGGCTCGGCATGACGGTGGGCAAGATCCTCTCGGGCCAGTCGACCGAGGACAAGAAGGCCGCCTACGCCGCCGACATCACCTACGGCACGAACAACGAGTTCGGCTTCGACTACCTGCGCGACAACATGGAGTACGACACGGCCAACCGCCGCCAGCGCGGACTCTATTACGCGATCGTCGACGAGGTCGACTCGATTCTCATCGACGAGGCGAGGACGCCGCTCATCATTTCGGGCCCGTCCGACGACAACACCGACCTCTACCGCGTCATCAACGAGATCCCGCCGCTCCTGAAGCGCCAGGCCGACGAGAAGGGCGAGGGCGACTACTGGGTCGACGAGAAGGCGCACCAGGTCTACATCTCCGAGACCGGCCACGAGCACATCGAGAAGATCTTCCGCGACCGCGGCCTGGTCGGCGAGGGCGAGACGCTCTATTCGCCCAAGAACATCATCCTCATGCACCACCTCAACGCGTCGCTCAGAGCGCATACGCTCTTCCACCGCGACCAGCAGTACGTGGTGCAGAACGGCGAGATCATCATCGTCGACGAATTCACGGGCCGCCTGATGCCGGGCCGCCGCTGGAGCGAGGGCCTGCACCAGGCCGTCGAGGCAAAGGAACACGTCAAGATCCAGCAGGAAAACCAGACGATGGCCTCGATCACGTTCCAGAACTACTTCCGCATGTACGAGAAGCTCGCCGGCATGACCGGCACGGCCGATACGGAAGCCTACGAGTTCCAGGACATTTACGGCCTCGAGACCGTCGTCGTGCCGACGCACCGCAAGATGATCCGCGTCGACGAGCAGGACAAGGTCTTCCGCACGGTCAACGAGAAGTACAACGCCATCATCGAGGACGTGAAGCGCTGCTACGCGAAGAAGCAGCCGGTGCTGCTCGGCACAACGTCGATCGAAAACTCCGAGCGCCTCTCCGCGCTGCTCACGAAGGCGGGCATCCCGCACAACGTGCTCAACGCCAAGCAGCATGAGAAGGAAGCCCAGATCGTCATGGAAGCCGGCCGTCCCGGCGTCGTGACGATCGCCACGAACATGGCAGGCCGCGGCACCGACATCGTGCTCGGCGGCGGCCTCAACTACTCGATCGACAAGATCCGCGCCGACGAATCGCTCACGCCCGAGCAGAAGGAAGCCGAGATCGCCAAGCTCAAGGCCGACTGGCAGAAGCTCCACGACCAGGTCGTGGCCGCGGGCGGCCTGCGCATCATCGGCTCCGAGCGCCACGAGTCCCGCCGCATCGACAACCAGCTGCGCGGCCGCGCCGGCCGCCAGGGCGACCCGGGCAGCTCCTGCTTCTACCTCTCGATGGAAGACGAGCTGCTGCGCATTTTCGGCGGCGAGCGCATGCGCGCCATCGCCGACAAGCTCAAGCTCCAGGAAGGCGAGGCGATCGAGTCGAAGATGCTCACGCGCATGATCGAGTCCGCGCAGCGCAAGGTCGAGGGCCGCAACTACGACATCCGCAAGCAGCTGCTCGAGTTCGACGACGTGCAGAACGACCAGCGCCACGAGATCTACGGCCTCAGGAACGAAATCCTCGAGAGCAGCGACGTCTCGGAACTCGTGCGCAACCTGCGCGAAGGCTTCTTCACGGATCTCTTCCGCCAGTTCGTGCCGCCTGAGACGGTCGAGGAAGAGTGGAACCTCAAGGGCCTGTCCGAAAAGCTCGCGATCGACTACGGCGTCGAGATCGACCTGCAGAAGATCCTCGACTCCGACGACAAGCTGAGCGACGAGGACCTGCTCGCCAAGCTCATCGAGAAGGTCAACGAGATCTACAAGTCGAAGGAAGACCTCGTCGGCCACGAGGCCTTCGCGAACTTCGCGCGCTCGGTGCTCCTGCAGGTCATCGACCAGCTCTGGCGCCAGCATATCGCCGCCCTCGACGCCCTGCGCCAGGGCATCTACCTGCGCGGCTACGCGCAGAAGCAGCCCAAGCAGGAATACAAGCGCGAGGCGTTCAACATGTTCGAGCAGCTGCTCGATCAGATCCGCGAGACGCTCACCCGCGTGCTGATGCACGTCGAGATCCGCATGCCCGAGGAGGCCAACGAGGCCGCCGAGGAGAGCATGGCCCGCGGTCAGAGAAGCGTTGATCAGGCTCAGATCTCCGACGATCAGGCTGCGGCTTCCGGCAGCACGCTGCCGCCCGAAGAGCAGGAGCTCGATCCCGCGATCTTCGAGCATGTGGGCCGCAACGATCCCTGCCCCTGCGGCTCGGGCAAGAAGTTCAAGGACTGCCACGGGCGCCTGCGCTGACAGCAGCGCCGCCTGAGGCACTTCGGGGCCCGCTCCTCGCCGGACGCCTGCGCGCGCCGGAAGGGCGGGCCTTTTCATTGGAAGGAATCGAACCGATGAAGGAAGAGCGTGACTTTCGCATAGCGCTGCCTGGGCTCGCCGCCGGCGCGAGCGCCGACGGCTCGGTGCTGGCGCTTTTGGCCAACAGGGGCGGCGCCATGTGCTGTGCCGTGCCCGAGGGCGGCTGGGCGGACGGCACGGCCCGCGCGATGAAGGCGCTCGCCGTTTCGCCCTTCGTGCCGAGGCTCGCGCTGATGAGCCGCGGCGAAGCGATGTACGGCTACGGCGCGCTCTCGGATTCGTCCGCCTCGGCGCTCTGCCGGGAGGCGGGTGCGGCCGCCGGCGTTTCCGAGCAGAGCGTCGTGCCGCTCCTGCAGGGAAAGGGGAGGGCGCTCACGCCCGTCGCCCCGCTCGCCGCCAAGGCGAAGGAAGCGCTTGCTTGCGCACAAACGTTCGACGGCAGGGCGCCTTCGGGATTCCATGTTTTCGCGACGCCCTTTTTCTCGCCCGAGGGCGAGATGCATCTCCTCGGCATCGCAGCCGGCGCGCTCGCGCCGGCGGAAAACCGCACCGCCTTCCTCGCGTGCGACGCGGGCGTGGCGCAGTCCTGCCTTGCGGGGCTCCTGAAGCCCCTGGCCTGCGATTTCTTCTCTTTCCTCGCCGCCGCGGGCGTTGCCTCGCCCGCCGACGGCATCGCGCTAGCCGCCACGGGCGCGGCGCGCGGGCGCCGCATCGGCTCCGAAAAGGATCCGCGCTTTGCGGTGCTCGCGGCGGGGCTGCGGCTTGCGCTCGAGCGGCTCGTCGCCGAGACGGGCCGCGAAGCGGGCCTCACTGCGTCCGTGCGCATCGACGGGCTCCCAACGGATGCGGAAGTCCCGGCCGCGATGCGCGCCTTCTTCGCGCTTATCGCCCGGCTCAGGGCGGA
>JBKEET010000010.1:0-55771 GCA_047777475.1 Burkholderia sp. | reverse complement strand
GAGCTCGGGGTGCTCGCAGGGAGGCCGCGGCGTGATAGAGGCGGGCGTGGTAGCTCCACTGGTTGACGAGCGGCAGCTCGTTCTTTTCCTTGAGCGGCTCGTGGTAGAGCGCGTCCTCGGAAAATGATGGGCAGCCCGTAGCTCGCGATCATCTCGTGATGCCGTGATTGATCTCCGGGTCGATGTGATAGGGCTGCCGATGAGCAGGATGGCGGGACCGCCCCTGCGGCGGATTTCCTCGAGCTCGCGGCGGCCGTACTCGCGCACGTCCTCGCGGTAGCGCTCAAGCTCGGCGAAGCCTTTCTTCACGGCCTCGCGCACTTCCTTGAGCGGGAGGTTCTCGCCCTTGAGTTCCTTCACAAGGCGCTCGCGAGGCGCTCCTGGTTGTTGAGCGGGAGCACCGGCTTGTAAGGGTGATGTGCTTTTCGGCGAGCACGTCCATATTGCCGCGATGTTCTCCGGGTACGAGGCAACGATCTGGGCAGTTGTAGTGGTTGTCGCCGGGATGCTCCGTATCGATCATGTTGTACGGATCACGGGGTAGAAGATCTTCTTCACGCCCAGTGTCGGCGAGGTCTTCGATATGGCCGTGCGCCAGCTTCGCGGGGTAGCAGAGCGAATCCGACGGAAATCGTTGCGATGCCCTTGTAATAGAGCGAGGCGGTCGACTTGCCGGAGATGACACGCGGTAGCCGAGCTCGGTGAAGAGCGTGAACCACAGCGGGTAATCCTCGTACATGTTGAGGCAGCGGCGGGATGCCGATGACGCCGCGCGGCGCGTTCTCGAGCGGCTTGTAATGCTCGAAGAGCCGCTCGTACTTCACTTGGTAGATATTGGGGACTTCCTCGGTGACCGCGTCCTTGTGGGAAATGCCTTTCTCGCAGCGGTTGCCGGAATAGAAGCGGCTGCCGTCGTTGAAGCGCTGCATCGTGATGAGGCAGTTGTTGCCGCATTGCGGCAGCGGTAGACGCGCGACTTCGAGGAGAAGGCGAGCAGCTCGTCCGGGCCGAGAAGCGTGGACTTCTGCGAGCCTTTCTCGAGCGCCAGAATGGCGGCCCCGTAGGCGCCCATGAGCCGGCGATGTCGGGACGGATGACGTCGCGCCCGAGCAGCATCTCGAGCGAGCGGAGCACCGCGTCCGTTGAGGAACGTGCCGCCCTGCACGACGATTGCTCGCCGAGGTCTGAGACGTTCTTGAGCTGCATCACCTGAGAGGGCGTTCTTGATCACCGAAAGCGAGATGCCGCGGCGATGTCCTCGACCGGGGCACCTTCCTTCTGGGCCTGCTTGACGCGGGAGTTCATGAACACCGTGCAGCGGATGCCCAGGTCGACCGGGTCGCGGCTCTTGAGCGCGAGCTCGGCGAATTGTGCGAGGTCATCTTGAGGCCCTGCGCGAAGTTTTCGATGAACGAGCCGCAGCCCGCCGAGCACGCCTCGTTGAGCGTGATCGAGCCGATGGTGCCGCGGGTCGACGAAGAAGCACTTGATGTCCTGGCCGCCGATGTCCATCACGAACTTGACGTCGGGGCAGAATTCCTGCGCCGCGGCGAAGGTGCGCGAACGTCTCGACTTCGCCGAAGTCGGCGTGCAGCGCCGCCTTGACGAGCGCTTCGCCGTAGCCCGTGGCGAGCGCGCCCGCGACGTACTTGTCCTCGCCGAGCTTCGCATAAACCTCTTCGAGCTCCGCGATGACGGTCGCGAGCGGGGTGCCGCGTTGCTGCCGTACACGGTGTAGAGCAGTTCCTTGTTCTTGCCGACGACGGCCATCTTGGTCGTCGTCGAGCCCGCGTCGATGCCGATCCAGACGGGACCCTTGTAGTCATCGAGGCTCGCGCGCGGCACCTTGTGCTGCGCGTGGCGGGCGCGGAAGGCTTCGAGCTCTTTCTCGTCCTTGAAGAGCGGCGGCCGATCGAAGCGGCGGTGCGGCTCTTCGTCTCGGAGGCTTTTTCGATCAGCTTCTTGAGAGAAGCGAGGTCCATGGGCTTGGCGTCTTCGGAGAGCGCCGCGCCGATGGCGACGAAGTAGCAGCCGTCCTTCACCTCAACGATCTGGTCGGGGGCGAGCTGCAGCGTTTCGATGAAGCGCTTCCTCAGCTCGGGAAGGAAATGCAGCGGTCCGCCGAGCATGGCGACGCGGCCCTTGATGGGGCGGCCCTGGGCGAGGTTGCCGATCGTCTGGTTGACGACGGCCTGCAGCACGGAGAGGGCGATGTCGGGCTTGCTCGCGCCTTCGTTCATCAGCGCCTGCACGTCGTCTTGGCGAAAACGCCGCAGCGCGACGCGATCGTATGGATCTGCGTGCCCTTGGAGGCGAGTTCGTTCAGGCCCGCCGCATCCGTCGAGAGGAGCGAGGCCATGTGGTCGATGAAGGAGCCCGTGCCGCCGGCGCAGGCGCCGTTCATGCGCTGCTCGGGCGCTTCGCCGAAATAGGTGATCTTGGCGTCTTCGCCGCCGAGCTCGATGACGGTGTCCGTCTGCGGGATGCGCGCCTTGACGGCGGTCGCGCATGCAATGACTTCCTGCTCGAAGGGGATGCCGAGGCGCTGCGCAACGCCCATGCCGGCCGAGCCGGTCATGGCGAGCGTGAAGGGTTTGTCGCCGATGGCTTCCGAGAGGAGCTCGAGGGTGCGCTCGAGCGAGGCCTCGATCTCCGAGTAGTGGCGGGCATAGTGGCTGAAAACGACGCTTCCGCTGGCGTCGAGCGCCACGACCTTCGTCGTGGTGGAGCCGATGTCGATGCCGACCTTATATATCTGCTGCATATCGCTGTGGTTGTTCTCAATAAGCCCGCCGCATGCTGCGCCGCGGCGGGTGAATCGAAACGCATAAGCACGGCACAGAGAGGGCGCCGCAGCCGAAGCTGCCGTGCCCGTTCAATCAGGCCGTACTTGTTTATACAACTTATCTTACAACGCTGAGCCTCAGGCTTTTTGTCCTAAAACGCAGGCGTTTGCGTGTTTCCGCGCGCTTTTGCGCCGCGGACCGTGTCAGGGATTTTACTGAATCCTGCGGCGGCAGGGCGTTTTGAAGTTTAATTTTTTGGCCGGAAAGCCTGCTGCATCTGACATGCGCAAAATCATAAGTTGCCCATAGGGTTCAAAATGAACAAGCGTTCATTCGGCTCTGCGGTTCAGTGAAAATTTCTATTGCGCGATAGGGTCAGCCCCGCGAAGAAGCGATTCTGAGGCCCCGTTCCCCCGAACGGACCGAACGGTGCTTTGCGTTCGCTTCGGGATACTGCTGCGGACGGCGGAGATGTCCCCGGAAGGCATCGTTGACTCTTTTGCCGCCGGTCGCGGACAATGGAAGCGCTTTTATCAAGCTGCGCGGCGACGGCGCAGGCTCCGGCCGAAACGTCGGGCGGGGATTTCTCCGCCGCAGTTATGTTCAACCCCTCGAGGGCGCTTGCCCTCGGAACCGCTTTGGGGTTGGAGGCGCGCGTCCTCTGCTTTTTCCAAAGGAAAAAATCATGACGCAGGATCTCCTGACCAAAGAAGTTCCGGCCGCCGCTTTCGGCGCGCATCTCGCGCACCTGCCCGGCTGCCGGGGACGTTCGGCTGAGGCGCTCTCAGCGAGCGAAAAAAGGCGAATTCCCGTGCTCAATCCCCTGCATCGCTTTACGGAAGAGACTTACCGCACGCTCTCGCTCTGGTGGGAGATCGGCCGCGGCGAGCCGCTCTACATTTCCGGCCCCGCCGGGTCGGGCAAGACCTCCGCGGCGATGCAGTTCTGCGCCAGGCTCGGGCTCCCCGCCGTGAGCGTCACGGCGAGGGCCCGCATGGACAGGCGGGAGCTCATCGGGCACTGGAGCGCCGCGGGAGGGTCGACCTTCTGGACCGACGGGCCGGCGGCGCTGGCCTGGAAGCACGGCTGGGTGCTGATTGTCAACGAGTTCAGCGCCGCGCCGGCGGACGTGTGGGTGAGCTGCAACGACCTGCTCGAAGGCCTGCCGCTTGACAACGGCGCGACCGGCGAGCTCATCGAACGGCATCCGATGGCACGCGTCATCGTCACCGACAACACCCGCGGGCACAGCTCCGAAATCAGCGAAGGCTACTTCGGCCGCCAGATCCAGGACCGCTCCGTCATGGATCGGTTCTGGCACCTGCGCATCGAGGGTCTCGCCGAAGAAGACGAAGCTGAGCTTCTGGCCGAGTCCGCGCCGGCCGCCCTCACCGAAGGGTTCGATCCCGACGGCGTGAGGCGGCTGTGCCGCGCACTCGCGAAGGCCGGCGCCGACAGCAGGGCGGCTTCCGAAAGGGAGGCGCTCGGCTTCGCGGCTAAGGCCGTGCCTTTCTCGCACCGCACGCTGATGCGACTGAGGGACCTGCTGCTGGCCAGCGCCCGCGGCGGCACCGATTCGCTCGGCGTCATCGGCTGCGCGCGCACGGCCTTCACCGGCAGTCTCGGCGCGCTCGCGCGCGAAACGGCCGAGAGGCTGCTCGAGGCCGCTCTCGGAAATATCCTGGGCGATCTGCGGCGCGGCATGCGCCCGAAGGCGGTGCCTTGACCCGCAGAAGCTCTCGGGAAATCTGGGAAGCCTCGGTATCCGCCGCGCTTCAGGCTCAAAGCGAATTTTTCGCCGGACGCCTGACGCGCGGCGAGGGCCTTGAGGCAATCGGCGCGGCACCGCTGGTTTTCCAGGGCATGTGCCGCCGCGAAGGCCTGCGCGTTTTCTTCACCGAGCAGCCGATGACGGACGGACGCTCGATCTGGCTCGGGCCGGTCGACGCCTCGAGCCCGTTTGCCGGCGTCTTCATTTATGCGCACGGCTGCCACGAGCGCCATCACGTCGTCTACACCGATTTCTCCGTGCTGCAGGGACTGACCGACCGGTTCGTCTTTGCGCTCACCAACGTTCTCGAAGACATCCGCATCGACCTTAAGGGTGCGGACGATTACCCGGGCTACCTCCTTTGGCGGCGCGCGCTTTTCACTGTCATGGACAAAAGCGGGGAAGGCGCTTGGCTCACGCCGGGAAGCCTCGGCGAAGCGCGGCTCCTGTTGCTGACGCTCCTCATGGACCTCGAAGTTTCGGTCCTGGGGCTTGAGATCTGCGAAGGCGCTCTCGCAAAGCTCAGGAAAACCGCCTTCAGGCGCTTCGGAAAAAGCACCTGCGAAACCCTTTTCACAAAAGCGCGTGCGCTTTTCCCGCTCGCGTCGACCGCGCAGGCGCTCGCCGGCGCGCGCAAGCTTGCCGCTTATCTCAAAAGCCGCCTCGGGGAGGCCCGCCTCACAGAGGATCCGCTCCCGAAGCCCAAAGCTTCCGCTTCGCGCGGGCAGGGATCGCTCTTCGGCGATGACGGCGAAGCGACCGCCGAAGGCATGCCCGCATTGCTCACGGACCCCGATCCGAAAGCGAAGGCGCTCGCCGCGGCGCTGCAGGGCGGCGATGCCGACGACCTCGGCTCGGAAGAGGCGTTCCGGAAGTTCATGAACCGCCGCCTCTCGGTGAAGAGCGACCCTTCGATCGGCGCGCTTTATCCCGAAGTCCCGAAGCGAGTGCGCTTCGGCGGCACGCCGGAGCAGAAGGAGCACATGAAGGCGCTCTTTGACGAGGCCTGGCCCGCATCGGGCGGCCTGCGGGGCGTCTTCGAGGCGTCGCTGCGGCACTCCGTGCCGATGCCCGTGCGGCTGTCCGACGAAGGGCTTGAGATCGACGACAATGCGCTCGCCCTCATGAGCGCCGGGGAGAACGCCGTTTTCCGGGAAGAAATGCCGCTCCCCGGCCGCTCGGCCGCATTTGCCGTGCTGCTCGACACGTCGGGCTCGATGGAGCCCGACAGCATGACGGTCGCCAAGGTGACGGCGCTGCGCGTGCTCGAAGCCGTGCGCGGCATGAGCGGACTCAGGGCGTGCCTTGCGCTCTTCCCGGGGCGCGGGACCGCGACGTGACGCCCGTGGCGGACTGGCAGACGCCGCTCTCGAAAACGGCGGCCACTGTGCGCCCCGTGCGGGGCTACGGCAGCACGCCGATTCTCGAGGCGCTCATTTGGGCCGGCATGACGCTCGAAGGCTGCCCGGAACCCGCCAGGGTGATCTTCCTGATCAGCGACGGCACCTTTGACGGCGAGGCCGTCGGGGCGGCCGTCCGCGACCTCGCGGCCCGCGGCATCCTCACCGCCATGGTGGGCGTCGGCGACTACGCCGACCTGCTGCCCGAGCTCTCGGCGCGCGCCTCGGCGGCCGGCGACATACCGGGCGCCGCCGCGCGCGTGCTGCGCGCCGTGAGCGAGCGCCTCATCAAAGGCGCGCAGGGCGGCAGGCTCTGAGCGTTCCGGACAGTCTCCTCTTTTTTCAAGCTTTCTTTCCGATGCCTTCTGCGCTTCGCGCACGAGGGCTTTTCTCCGTGCAGAAATGACTGATTTGCCCAATGCCGCGGATTTGGCCGCGGCTTCGCCCGAGACGGCGCTCCTTGAAAGCGCCGCGAGGCGCACGCGCCTCTGGCTTGCGCTGCCCGCTTCCGAACAGCGCGGCCCTTTCCCTATAAAGATCCCGTTAGGGAAAGAAAAGGAAAGCGGCAGCCTTCTTCTTGAAACCGCCGACGAGGCGGGGCGTGCTGTGCTCGCGCCGGCCGATCCCGTGGCGATCATGCTCGCGCACCGCGAAGAAATCGAACTGCTGCGCGCCGCCGTGGGGAGCGCCGCGCTTTTTGACGAGCATGTGCTCCCGGCGCTGGCCGGGTGGGCCGCGATGGTGCAGCGCCTGCCGCGGAGCGCCCGCGGCCTCTGGTCGGGCAGGGACGGCTTCTTCTCGGCCGGAGCATCCTTTGCCCGCTCGGCCGTGGCGGCGGTGGACGCCAGGGTGCTCGAGCCCTCGATGGCACCGATCGACAGGGCGCAGTGGACCGAGCGCATCCGCGTTGCCGCGGCGATAGCGGGGCTCCTTGCGGACGTGCCGCTCCTTTGCGAAGCGCAGCTGCGCGCCGGCACGGTCTGTCCCGAAACCGGGCGCTTCCATGCCATCGAAACGTTTTCGCCCTGCGAGGAGACGGCGCTGGAATTTGCCGTGCGCCACGCCGGAAGGGCGCTCGAGCTCTCGCGGCGCGAAGCGGGCGAGGGGCTCGCGGGACTCCCGGCCGCGGCGCTCGACGTGCTGCGGCTCACCGTGCCCGAGGCGACGCTGCGCTGGCTCGGCAGCGCGCAGCGCCGCAGCGGCGAGACGGTGCTCTCGGCTCTGAAATGCGCGCTGGCCTATCGGGCGGGCGAAACCGACGCCGAGCGCGTCATCGCCCGGGCCGCGGCGCTCGGGGTGCGGCGCGCCGCCGACAGGCGGGCACGGCTTGCCGCCCTGCGCGAAGGCAGGAGCCCGGTGCTCGAGGGCCTTTCTTCGCAGATCGAGTACGAGATCGCCTGCCGCCTTTTCGAAGGCGAGTGGCTGCCGTGGAAAGAGGGCAGCCCGCTCGTGCGCGCCGAGGACGGCTGGGCGCTGCGCTGGCCCGAAGGCTATGCGCTCCTTGCGGGGAGCGACAGCGCGGAGTGCGCCGAGATGCCGGACGATGCGCTCGAAGTGCTGGGCGCCCTTGCCGCAGGGAATCTCCTGCGGCTGCATGCGGACGGCGATCCGGTCTGGCGCGCGATTTCAAAAAGGGGGCGTCCCAAGGACGAAGAAACCTTCGTGCGCTTCAGGAACCGGACGCAGTTCGACGGCGTCATGCGAAGGGGCGCGGCGATGCGCGGCGAGCCGGTGCCGCCCGCCGTGCCGCGGCTTTTCGACAAGACGCTGCGGCGCCGCCAGAAGGTGAGCGGCGGCCGCCTCTCGCAGGGCCTCTACGGCTGGCTCCCGGGCTTCGAGGCGGATACGCCCGAAAAATCGGCGCTTGCGGGTGCGGTGCAGGGGCTTTCGCGCTCGCTCTCGGCGGGCGAATTTGCGCTGCCGCAGGGGCTTTTCGTGCCCGAGGCGCTGCTCCCCGAGGGGTTTCTCGTTAGCGCCGCCCCGGCCTTGGCGGACATCCTCGTTGCCCGCAGGCTCGGCGCTTCGCCGCTTGTGCATCTGCCGCGGCTCACGTACCTGCGCCGTGCCGCGCTCACGGGCCGATCGCCGCAGCCCGTTCCCTGGTCGAGCGCCGAGGAGGGCGGGCGCCGCATTTACGAAGGCGTGCTGGTGCGCGCCGCCTGCGTGCGCCCGATCGAGCGCTGGGACGGCGGCTCCTCGGCCGAAGCGCCCTGGCCCTCCGACTATGCGCTCGAACTGATCGACGAGGAGGATGCCGAATGAATGCCGAGCCTTCCGACAAAAGCCTTTTCAGGCCGCCCTACGAAGCCGTCTCCGGCGCCCTCTCGGCGCTCGCGGCTGCGGTGAGCCTCGCCTTGCTGCCGATGCCCGAGGGACTGCTGGCCGCCTCCGCGCTCGCCGCGATGAGCGCCGGGCGCTTTGCCGAGGCCGCGGCCGTCCTGCGCCGCCGGGCGGCGCTCTGCGGCGTGCGGCCGTCGTTCGTCACCTTCGCCGAGACGGCGTTCCTGTTAAAAGAGAAGGCGATGAAGAAAGGGCCGTCCCCCGAAGAAATGCCCAGCTGGCGCTCGCGCTACCGCGAGGGCCTGGCCGCGGGCGGCGCGCCCTGTAGGCTCGACGCTGCAAGGGAAGGGTGCCGCATCGAAGCGCTTTGGCTCGGGCGGGGCTTCCGCTGGAAGCCGGAGCACGCTTCGCTCCTTGCGTTCTGCGCGCAGAAAGGGGCTTCGGGCGCAAGGCTCCCGCGGGCGCTGCGGACGATGATGGGCCTGCCCGAGCCGCTTTCGGAAAACGACATCGGCACGGGCGCCGTGCACGGCATCGGGCTTTTCGAAGAAGACGACATCCTCGCGCCGCTCTCGGGCTTGGGCGGCGGCACGCTCATCGTCGGCACGACGCAGTCGGGCAAGGGCGTGATGCTCACCGCGCTCATAGCGCAGGCGATCTTCCGCGGCGAGCCTGTCATCGTCGTCGACCCGAAAAGCAGCAAGCGGCTTCGGGGAGCGATGCGCTCGGCGGCCCGCGCCGCCGGCAGGCGGCCGCCCCTGGAGTTTCATCCGGCGTTTCCCGACGAAGGCGTGCGGCTCGATCCGCTCGGCGCCTGGACGCGACCGACGGAGCTTGCCTCGCGCATCGTCGCGGTGCTGCCGCCCGAAAACGGCGCCTTCGGCAATTTCGCGTGGATGGCGGTGAACGTCGCGGTCGAAGGGCTTTTCTACGTCACCGAGCGCCCAACGCTCCTTGCCTTGAAGAAAATCATCGAGGGCGGCATCGAGCCGCTTTTAAGGAAGGCATTGGCACGCTCCTTTGCCGCGGCGCAGATCCCCGACTGGGAGCGCAGGGCCGACGAGCTCGAGCGTCCGGGCGGCTGGGGCGCACCCGCCGACCAAAAGCTCGCGGCCGCCTGCGAGCTCTGGGAAAAGCTCGTCGGCTGCCGGCGGGAGGCACCGGGCGGAGCGGTGATCGGCGGCATGATCGCCGTTTTCCGCCACAACCGCGAGCACTACGCCAAGATCACCGCCTCGCTCCAGCCGGTGCTCTCCATGCTCACCGCGGGCACGCTCGGCCGCAGCTTTTCGCCAGACCCATTCGACGAGGAGGACGACCGGCCGATCGTGACCGTCGAGCGCGTGATCGAGGGCGGCGACATCCTTTATCTGGGGCTCGACGCGCTGCCCGACGCCACGGTGGCCGAGGCCCTGGGCTCGATCATCCTGGCGGACCTCGCCGCCTATGCGGGCAAGCGCTACAACCGCGGCGTCTCGGGCTCCGAGGCGGGCCGCGTCTTGCTCTTCATCGACGAAACGGCCAACGTGATCAACCGCCCGATGATCGAGCTCCTCAACAAGGGCCTCGAAGCGGGCATCGGCGTCACCGCCGCGATGCAGACCGTCTCCGACCTCGCGGTGAAGCTCGGAAGCGCCGACCGGGCGCGCCAGGCGCTCGGCAACTTCAACAACCTCATCGCGCTCCGCAGCAAGGACCGCTTCACGCAGGAGTTCGTCTGCGAGACCTTCGGCAAGGCCGCGCTCGTCACCGAGAGCGAAGCGGTGAGCTCGACGGCCGTCGGCTCGGCTCTGCCTGCCTTCAGGGCGGGCGTGACGCGCACGCGCTCTTCGCAGCTCGCCGAAACGGTGCCGCCCGAGATGCTCGGGCGCCTGCCCAACACCGAGTTCTTCGCCTCGGTGTGCGGCGGCAGGCTCTACAAGGGGCGCATGCCGATCATTGTAGAAAAGAAACCGATGGGGAACTAAATAAAATGAAAGCTCTGTCCTTGGCGGCGCTCGTCTGCACGATCGCGCTTTTCCTTTGGCTTCCCGCGAGAACCCCTGCGTGGGTGTTTGATGAGGTCCGCGCAGCGGAAGCCGCGCTGATCGAGGAGGAAACGGCGGCGCTGCCCGGCGCGGCGAAAAGGGCGGCGGCCGTCTTCGAGCGCGGTTTTCTCTCCTTCGCAAGGATTCCCGAAACGTACCGGCTTCGGCCTTATGCTCGGGAGCAAAGCGGCAATGTCCTGAACGACCGCCTTGCGCGGGCGGGCCGCAACGCCGCCCGCACGCCGTGGTTCCGGTCGGTGCTCGCCATGGGCAGGATGGCCGCGCAGCGTCTCGGCATCGCTTCGGCCGCGCTCCTCGGCTGGCTTCCCGCCATGGCGGCGTTTTTCCTTGACGGTCTTTTAAGCCGCAGGCTTCGCGCCGAAGCAGGGCAGGCCGCAAGGCCCTCGCTCTGGAGTGCCTCGGTGCTCGCGCTCGCTTTGATTGCTTTTGCCGTTCCGATCCTGGCCCTCATTCCCGAGGCAGGCGCCGGGAGGCTCTGCCTTGCGGGCGCTTTCAGCCTGCTGCCGCTTTGGTTCGCGGCGTCGTCCTGGCACAGATTCCCATAAACACGCTAAGGACTATCACCCGCCACGGTGGAAACGGCGAAACTGTATCTATATAATGAAAAAGTTTAAGCATTTGTAACGGGCCCCGGGAACGCTGTTTTCCGGGGCCGTTTTAAGAGGCATTAAGGAGCTTTTCGATGGGTTACTTTCCGGAATGGAAGCTGAAGACAAAGGGCATCATCGCGCCGGATGAGCGCCTGCCGCTCGGGCAGACGCTGACGATGGGCGTGCAGCACGTCGTCGCGATGTTCGGCTCGACGATTCTCGCCCCGATTCTCATGGGCTTCGACCCGAACATGGCGGTGCTCATGAGCGGCATCGGCACGCTGATCTTCTTCCTTATCGTCGGCGGCCACGTGCCGAGCTACCTCGGCTCTTCGTTCGCCTTCATCGGCGTGGTGATCGCCGCGACGGGCTACGTCGCGGGCAGCGGCCTCAACGCGAACATTGAAGTCGCCTTGGGCGGCATCCTGGTGTGCGGCGTGGTATATGCCATCGTCGGCCTCATCGTCATGGCAACGGGCGTGCAGTGGATTGAAAAGCTCATGCCGCCCGCGGTCACCGGCGCCGTCGTCGCCGTGATCGGCCTCAACCTCGCTCCGACCGCCTGCCGCTCCATCGGCTCGACCACGTTCGACCAGTGGATGGCCATCTTCACGGTGGTCTGCATCGGCGCCGTCGCCGTCTACACGCGCGGCTTCATCCAGAAGCTCCTCATCCTCGTCGGCCTCGTGATTTCCTACGCCGTCTACGCGGTGCTCGCCAACGGCATGGGCATGGGCAAGCCGATCGACTTCCCGGCGATTGCCAACGCCGCCTGGTTCGGCCTGCCGACGATGCACCACCCGGTGTTCAACCTCGACGCGATCATGCTGATCGTGCCGGTGGTGATCATTCTCGTGGGCGAGAACCTCGGCCACGTCAAGGCCGTCACCGCCATGACGGGCCGCAACCTTGATCCGTACATGGGCCGCGCCTTCATGGGCGACGGCGTCGCGACGATTGTCTCGAGCCTCTTCGGCGGCACGGGCGTGACGACTTACGGCGAGAACATCGGCGTGATGGCCGCGACGCGCGTCTACTCGACGCTGCTCTTCCCGGTTGCCGCGTGCTTCGCGATCATCCTCGGCTTCTCCCCGAAGTTCGGCGCCCTGATCCGTACGATTCCGCAGCCGATCCTCGGCGGCACCTCGATCGTGGTCTTCGGCCTCATCGCCGTTGCCGGCGCCCGCGTCTGGGTGGTCAACCACGTTGACTTCGGCAACAGCCGCAACCTGATCGTCGTCGCCGTGACGCTCATACTCGGTGCCGGCGACTTCACGCTTGACCTCGGCTTCTTCAAGCTCGGCGGCATCGGCACCGCGACCTTCGGCGCCATCATCCTCAACGCCATCATGACCTGGGGCGAAGAGAAGGGCGAACGCGAGCCGGGCTCTCCCGTCGAATTCGACAAGCCCAACCGCAAGGAAGAAGCCTGATTTAAGCAGGCAGCCTTACTGAAACAGCCGCTGGTGCCCGAAAGGTCCCGGCGGCTTTTTCATCACTACGGACTTGTTGTCTCGCAGTGCAGGGCGAAGCACACAAAAGAAAGGACCGCCTCAAATTTGAGACAGTCCTGACAACTTACGGGCAGGGTGAAAGCCCTGCTTTTTTAATTCCACCACCCAAGCGTCTTGAGGTCGAGCTTCTCGCCGCAGCGCCACGCGTCGACGCCGGCGATGTGTGATGCCGTGCCTTTCCAGGCGTCTTTGGAAATAGCGCCGAGCAGGCGCCCGATCAGCGACTTGTCGATCGTCTTTCGCCAGGCGAGGCAGTAGCTTTCGCTGGCAAGCGGCACGAAATCGGCGCCGCTGGCCTTGGCGGCGCTTGCCACGCAAAGTCCCGCGTCCGCTTTGCCCGAGGCGACGGCCGTGGCAACCGCGCGGTGGCTCTGCTCGGTGAGGGCCGGGCTGTCAAGCGCGGCGGGATCCAAGTTTTCTTTGACGAGCAGATCGTGGAGGAGAACGCTCGTTCCCGAGCCGGGCTGGCGGCCCGCATAGCGAAGGTTCTTGGCGACAACGTCGCCGATCGAAGCGATGCCGTGCGGATTGCCGGGCGCAACGGCGAGGCCCTGGGAGCGCAGGCAGAAGCGGCACGCTTCGTGCAGCGCCGGATTGAGCACGCCCGCAAACGAGGCCGCCGCGGCGCTCGACTTTCCTGCGCCGAGCGGGAAATTGAAGCCTGCTATGTCGCACTTTCCCGCTGCCATGTCCTTCAGGCCCTTGAGGCTCGTCGTGAAATCGAGCATCAGCACGGTGCCTTCGGGAAAGAGCGCGGCGGGAAGCTGCGCGATCCAGGGATCGAAGCATCCGCCGAAGCGCAGCACGGCGGCGTCCGGGTCCTGCGCCATGGCAAAGGCGCTCGTCAGTTCCGACTTTATCTTTGCAAGCTCAATGCTGTGCCGGGCTTTCACGGTGTGCTCAGCCCAGAGAAGGCGTTCGCCGAGCGGCGAGAGGCGGGCGGGGCGGCCCTGCTCGCGGATGATGAGCCGGCTGCCGAATTTTTTCTCCCAGTCCTCGACAGAGCCCCAGAGGTAGCGGTACGAGACGCCGAGCTTCTTCGCGGCCTTTTGCAGGGACTGCTCCTGCCGGATGGCTTCGAGCTCCGTGACGAGACGGTTGCGGATACCCGGCTGAGGTTCGCCCTCGGAAACAAGATCGTAGGAAAGTTCGACGCGGTACATAAGTCCCTTGGCGCTTAGGCGATTTTGTGGAAACGACTCTCGGATTTTAAATCGCAGGATAAAAATATTCCGCACAGGATCGGGTAACCCTGTGCGGAATTTGCCTTTAGGAGCGGCCCGGCTTTGAGAAGCGGGGCCGCAGCGGTTCAGGTGCGCTTTCAGCACTCTTCCTTCGGCTGATAGCGGATCATGCGGCGGTCGATCGCGGCGAGGTCCTTTGCGCCCGTCAGGATCATCGCGACCGAGAGCTCGTTCTTGATGCGGTTCGCGAAAAGCGCAACGCCGTCGGCCAGAGCGCCGTGGGCGGCGCGGATGAAGTGGCGGCCGGCGAGGCAGCCGTCGGCGCCGAGCGCCAGGTACTTCTCGACGTCGGAGCCGCGTGCGACGCAGCCGTCGACGAGAACCATGCACTTGCCGTTGACGGCATCGACGATCTCGGGCAGCACGTCGGCCGTGCCCGCGGCATCGACGAGCGTGCGGCCGCCGTGGTTCGACACCACGATGCCGGCGGCGCCCGCGTTGAGGCAGGCCTTCGCTTCGTCGACCGTCATGATGCCCTTGAAGAGCAGGGGGAGCGGCGAAGCCTTGACGAGCTCGGCGAGCTGCGCGGGCGTCTTCGGCTCGACCGTCTGGCCCGGCGTGGCGCGCGCGGCGCGGCCCGCGGAGTCAAGGTCGATCGTGAGCGCGATCGCACCACCTTCGGCGGCGAGCTTCATGCGCAGGATGATGTCCTTCTGCAGGCGGGGCTTGAGGCCGACGATGGCCTTCAGGTTCTTGCTCTTCAGGGTCTGCAGGCGCTTTTCAAAGACTTCGATCGGATCGCCGATGCCGTCGGCCACGGCACCGAGCGTGCCCGCGCGGTTGCAGCCTTCGCAGATCGCGGTGACGAACTCCTCTTCGGTGAGCTTGCCGCCCATGTTGTAGGTCGTGCCGCCGGTCGGAGCGGCCATGAGCGGCATCGAGAGCTTGTGCCCGAAGAAGTCGAACGTCATGTCGGGCTTATGCACGTCGTGGATGTTGCGCGCCTGCAGGTCGATTCTCGCGAGCGCGTCGTAGTTGTGCTGGAAGCTCCTGTTAGGGCCCTTGCCGCCCATGCCGGGGACTTGGCCGATGCAGGGGCCTCTGCCGTTGCACTCGGGGCAGACCGCGCAGCGCGGCATCATGACCTGGCGTGCGCGGTTGCGCACGTCTTCGTAGGTGACCTTGCCCGAAAGCGGGCGAACGGTCTGTTTGGCGGCCTCTTCGGCGAGCACCGAAGGCGAAACGATGGCGGCGGCGCCGAGCGCGGCGCCTCCGGTCAGGAAGCCGCGGCGGTCAAGCAGTATGCGATTGCTCATAAAGTCATCTCCTCTTAAAGCCGACGGACAAAAGGGTCTTTCCGTCTGAGGAAATTATCGAAAAGCGGCGTGCCGCCGGATTTCGCCGAATGAACGTCTGTTGATTATGAACAAGTTTGCATATGCGATGAATCCCTAATACATATGAACATATTTGCATAAGTTGGAAAATCGTTCGAAAAATAAGGGTTTATGCGAATATTTCGGCTGCAGGGGGCTTTCATGAAGATTCTCAGGAAGAACACGGGCGGCCGGAGCGGGAAAGGCGATCAGGGTTTTTGCCGACAGGTCGGCGGAGGCCAAGGCCGCAGAGCGTTTCGAGGGGAAATTGCGCGGACTGCAAAAAGCGATTGCGCCGCCGTCCTTTCGGACGTCGCCGAAACGCCATAAGCTCTGTCTCGCCGGAACCTTTCTTTTTCCTTGCGGAGGAGCCATTCCATGAAATCGTTTCGTCTCTGCGCCGCAGCCGCCCTTTTCCTCGCGGCCTTTTCCCAAGCCTCGTTCGCCTATACGGCGCCCGCTTACACCGAGCCCCTGGCCGAGTCGCCGCGGACCATGCTGATCGTCGGCAATTCCTATTCGTACTTCAACTGCGGCGTGCAGGGCGTGCTCCGCGGCCTGATGAAGAGCGCGGGCATGAAGCCGCTTCCGAAGACGCGGCTCCTCACAATCAGCTCCGGGAAGCTCTCGTACCACGACATGGCGCAGTATCTCTCGCCGCACGAGGGCGATCCCTACGCGAAGACGGAAAACGGGAAGCTCGTTGCGCCGATGTTCGCCGCGGTGATCCTGCAGGGCAACTCGCAGGCCATCACGGGCGGTGAAAAGGCGTTTGCCATTTTCCGCAAATACGCCGTGGCGCACGCGCGCACCGTCCGCGAGGCGGGATCGGTGCCGATGATCGTGATGACCTGGCCGCGCGAGGGCAGGGAGGGCGACATCGACCGGATCGCCGACGCGACGATACGCGTCGCTAACGAGGCGAAGGCCGAAGTGATCCCCGTTGCGCTCGCCTGGACGAAAGTCCTCAAAGAGTATCCCGAGATCCGCCTCTATATGCCGGACCACAGCCATCCGTCCATGGCGGGCACTTATCTCTACGCGAGCGTGCTTTATTCAGTGCTCTTTCGCCGAAGCCCCGAGGGGCTCGGCTATGCGGGCGAGTGCGAGAAGCCGCTCAAGCCCGAGGCGGCGGCAGCGCTGCAGAAGGCGGCCTGGGAAACCGTAAGCGCTTTTTACGGCCTGAAATGATTGGCCGTAAACCGCACGGCATCGTGCTGTGCGGTCCGTTTTGCCGCCGGCAGCAGGGAACCCCGGCCGGCGGTGCTTTTTATCTTTTTTAAATGCTTCGCCGCACGCGCGGCGTCCGGATATGGAAAAGCCGCTGAAGGCCGAAGCTCTCAGCGGCTTTGTTGTTCGGCGGACAGCCCGATCAAGCAGGGGCATTGCGCCGAAGGTGATAAACCCCGGTGCTGTGCCGGGCACCCGTCGCCGGGAGGCGGTGCCGGCCGCAGCGGTGTTTCCGGTCTTACCGAAAACCCCTGCCCGCTGCGGGGATCCTTCCCGAGGACACTTTTAATATACCCCCGAAAGGCCCGAAAAGGCGTAACGAAGCGAGAATTGTGTAATTAAAAGAGACGATCGGGCAACAAAAAGCCGCTTCGGGAAAAACCGAAGCGGCTGTGCTTAAGCCGGGGGCAGGGCGCCCTGCGGGCGTCCCGCTCTCATTGTCGGTCAGTGAAGCTTCACGACATTCGTGCCGGCCGTGCGGCCGAAGAGCATGATGTCAGCGATAGCGTTGCCGCCGAGGCGGTTCGAGCCGTGGATGCCGCCCGTGACTTCGCCGGCAGCATAGAGACCCGGAATCACGTTGCCCTTGGTGTCAAGCACCTGAGCCTTCGTGTTGATGCGGACGCCGCCCATCGTGTGATGGACCGTCGGCACCTTGCGGCAGGCGTACCAAGGACCTTCGGTGAGGGTGGTGTCGGCCTTGTTGTCGGCGACGAAGCCGAACTTATCCTTGACCTTGCCCTTGCCGCGGACGACCTTGTTGTAGTCGGCGACGGCCTTCTTCAGGTTCTTGGCGTTCATGCCGGTCTTCTTGGCCAGCTCGTCGAGCGTGTTGGCTTCAACCACAGCGCCGAGCGCAACCATGTTCTTGATGGAAGCGCCGTTGCGGTCGACGTAGTCGCGGCTCGGATAGCGAACCTTGTTGACGACGACCCAGTACGTGCCGCCCTTCTGGTTGAAGATGGCGTTGGCGAGAACGTCGCGGGCAGCGCCTTCATTCACGAAGCGGTTGCCGTCCGTGTTGACGAACAGGCGGTTGCGGCCGGACGTGCGGATGTTCTCCATCAGGCCCGTGCCCGGAGTGCCGCACGGATGAATCTGAATGTCGTCAAGGCCGATCACGTCGGCGCCGTACTTGCGGGCGAGCGTAAGGCCTTCGCCCTGGGCGGCGAGCTTCAGGTTCGTGCAGCCGATGCTGTTGTCGAGCTTGATCTTCTTCCAGACGCCCGTGTTCACTTCCTGACGAAGCTTGACGTTGGCGCCGAAGCCGCCGGTGGCGAGAACCACGCCGTCATTGGCGCTCACGACGACCTTGCGGCCGAAGTTCTCGGCGACAGCGCCGGAGATGCGGCCGTTAGCCTTGATGAGGTCGGTGACGTGCGCATCGGTGATGACCTGGATGGCGCCGTTCGTGCCGGCGATGTACTTCTCAAACGAGCGGATGTACGTGTTGCCGGACGGCGTGGCAGGGTAGTGGCTGCGCTGCCAGAGAGCACCCGTGGCCGTGCCGATCTGATCCTTGAACTTCACGCCGAGGGATTCCAGCCACTTGACGGAAGAGAGCGAATTCTGGGTGAGGTAGCGGACGAGCTCGGGGTTGCCCTTGTTGTGGCCGCCCTTCATCGTCTGGTTGTAGAACTTCTCAACCGAGTCCTCGATGCCCTGGGCGCCCTGGCGCTCCGGGTCAACGGCGTTCAAAGCGCCTTCGGAAACGTTGGTCGAGCCGCCGAGGAAGCCCATCTTTTCAAGAACAACGACCTTCTTGGCGCCGGCCTGGTTCGCGGCAATGGCCGCCGCAAGGCCGGATCCGCCGCCGCCGACAACGACGACGTCGGCATTGAGCTTAAGCTCGCCCGCGGGATGCTTCTCAACCTTCTTGGTCATGGCGGCCATATCGGCGCCCGCCTGCTGCAGGCACTGCTTCACGCCGCTGTAGAAAGCCGAAGAGCTGATCGTCGCGCCCGTGATCGCATCGACGCCGAGGCTCTGATACTTCAGGACCTTGTCGGTCATCTTCTTCAGAGCGACCTTGCCGATGCCGATCGTCTCGAGGTTGTCAGAGGTGTCAATCGCGGTGATCGCATCCTTGCTCACGGTGACCTTGACCGTCAGCGGGGCGTTGTGGCCGTTGACCGTGGCGGTGTAGGTGCCCGGCTTGAACGTGCTCGGGGCCTTGTAGACGGCATTGTCCGTGGCCGTCGAGGCGCAGCCGCCGAGAAGGGCGGCGGACGCAGCAATCACAATGGCTTTTGCTTGAAATTTCATTGTGCGGAACTCCTCTTTTAAATACTGTCCGAGAGTCGAACCTGCTTTTGGCGTTTCTGTTGCTCTCGCACATATCTATTCCATTCTAGGTAGTGAGGTCGGGAAAGCAATAGATATAACCCTAAGGCGATTTTTTCCGATGTTTTCAAGCCGGAGCCGTTCTCCATAGATTACTTTAGAAGATGCTAATAAAATTTTTCTTATGCCTTTTTATCCCGTGCCATTTTGTGCCAATGTCTGACATTTGGCATTTAATCAGCGAAAACTGCGGGATTTTTCGTCCGCAAGGCGTTTTTCCGCTTCTGCATAGCGAAAGTTTCGTGTAATATGCTCGCAAGCGTGACGAAGATCACTGCCTGATGCATGAAGAGCCGGCGAATCCCCCTGCCGGCTCTTTTTCTTTATGCGCAAAAACCGTTCTCTTCAGCGGAAATTGAAGCTATTCGGCAATTCTCGCCAAGTCCCGTCCCGGCCTTTTGCCGAACCCTGCCGTTTTTCGGCATGGCGTGTCACGGGGATGCCGGAAACCCGCTCTGAGAGCGGATTGTGAATTTGAAAAATAAAATTGAATGCGCCGAAACGGCCAAACGCCGCTGTCAGAAATTTTTTGCCGAGTTTCTTTTTTGTTGCCTAATACTGCTTTTAATCGGGGCCGCTTTTGATTGATGTATTCGCTGTTCCGAAAGGGCGCCGAAACGGGCTGATTGTTCTCCGGGCGATGCGCAGCGGCACGTTCGGCACAGAGGGGAAGAGGGGAGAGAGGCCGCTTCAGATGCGGCGCCCGGCGGGCTGCCCGGCCCCTTTGAAGGCCTGCAGTTGAAAACGTTTGTTGCCGGGCTTCCCTTGCCTTCGTTCTCAGGGCTTCCCGGCGAAATTCCTGTTCTTCAAGGCTTTCTTTTATCAGCGGCCACAGCCGCCCGGCGTTTTCGGCCGCTCGGGGAAATTTCCCTGCAAGAACCAATGTATTACAGAAAGCATATTTCGTTACAACTGCAGGAATTTGTCACATTAAGATGCGAACGGTTCTCAGCCGCATTCCCCTCGGAGCGGCTGCGCATTGACAAAAAGGAAAATTTCAAATGAATGACTTTGCTCTTTGGCTCAGGCCCGCCGAGGTCTCGGCGGCCGCTTCCGCGGGACTCCTGCTGCTTCGCGTTCTTTTCGGCTGCTCGCTCCTCACACACGGCCTGCCGAAAATTCGCAATTTCGCGGCCGTCGCGCCGAATTTCCCGACCGCCTTCGGGCTGCCCCGCAGGGTTTCGCTCGTCGGGGCGATCATCGGCGAGGTGTTCCTCAACATCCTCGTGATCGTCGGTCTCTGCGGACAGATTGCGGCGGCTCTCGTGGCGCTGCAGTTCTTGGTCATCTTCTTTGTGATTCACGCCGGCACGCCTTTTGCCAAGCGCGAGCTCGGCTGGCTCTATTTGGCGGCGTACCTGACGCTGGCCGTGACGGGGCCGGGCGCCTGCAGCCTCGACGCCCTGCTGTTCTGAAACGGCAGTCCCCGAATAAGAAAGAAGCGGCTGAAAGCTGTTCGGGCCTTCAGCCGCTTTTCTTTTATCTATATATAGAGTAGAGCGCAGAAAGGAGGGGCGCGCCTTCACCGCTGGGAGGCGGCAATGCGGTTTTCGACGTTCGCAATGCGGTCCCTCGTGTCGGGGTGATCGCCGAACATCTTCTGCAGCATCGTCGAGCCCTGGCCTTCGGTCGAGATCTTGCGCAGGGCGCTCGCCATCGCTTCCGCCTTGCGGCGTCCGTCGGGCTCCTTCAGGAGCAGGTCGACGCTGTAGTTGTCCGCCTCGGTCTCAAGGCGCTGCGAGTACTGGGCGCTGATCGCCGAGTAGGCCACGTCGCCGAGCAGGCCCGTGCTGTCCGACACGCCGAAAAGCGATCCGATGGCGCTCGCGCCCTGGATGGCGAGCGACACGCCGTTGTTGGTGCGGTACTGCTGCACGCTGTGGCGAAGCGCCACGTGTCCGATCTCATGCCCGAGCACGGCGCGCACCTCGTCGTTGTTGAGCCGGTCGAGCAGGGCGGAGTAAACACGCACGCAGCCGTTGGGCATGGCGAACGCGTTCATGTCCTTGTTTTCGTAAACCTTGTAATTGAGGCGCTGGCCGCCCACCTGATCGGGCAGGCCCTGGCGGATGATGCGCATGCGCGAATCGTAGCGGTGCGTGATGCGGTTTTTCGAATCGATCTTTTGGCAGCTCTGCACGGCAGCGGCCACGACTTCCTGATCGGAGCCGAGCGATTCCATGCTGCCGCAGCCGGCAAGCACCAGCGGCGCTGCCAACAGTGTGACTAAAAGAGCTTTCTGCATAGTAAGGCTTCGCTTTCCAGCAAGGGCGAAAGGGGAGTTGAAGGGCGGAGAGCACCGAAGTCCGGGAGCGTCGGCGAAGCGATGCGTGCGGGCTTCGGTTTCTTCGCTTTGAAGTATATCAATGCGCCGCGCGGCCGAGGCGTCCGTCCTGCGCCGCTGGGCACCGGCGGCAGCCGCACGGCGAAAGTCCGCCGGCATTCGGCGGCAGCCCCTCGTTAAGACAATGCGCACGTTCGGTTAATTTATGAAAAGTATCTTATAGTCTTGGCGGGAATCAAGGAAAATCATTTCCATCGGAATAGAAAATCAAACGCAGCGCCGCTTTGCGGCTAAGCTTTGACTGACTATTAATAATATTAAAAAACAATCGTTTTCGAATTATAAATTTTCAGTGAACAGCTGAAAATCCTTTAATAACCTCCTGATCCCACACGCAGTGTTTTATATGATTTACGTTAAACACATTTCTCCACTGCGCTGAGGTCTCTCTTTTTGGAGACGCACCATGCAGAAGTGCAAGAGATCCCCCGCGGCACGCACTGTTTTATGGTTGGCTTCGGCGGCCGCCTTGGCAGCGATGCCAGGGACGTCCGCCGGCTTCACGATGACCGGCAATGTCAGCACCTCGTCCGGCGGCAGCAGCACGCTGCGAAGCTCCTCGCTGACGCTCAACGGCAATGCCACGGCACAAACCGCCGGGACGATATCGCTTACGGGCACATCGTCGCTCACCGTCAGCGGATCGGTGAGCGCAGAGAATGCCGGCTCTTCGGTGACGCTCTCGGGCGGCACGGTGACGGCGTCGGGCGACATCGCCGCCTCGGACGGCGGCACGGTTTCTCTCACGAGCACCGGGGCGCTCACGCTCACCGGCGGCACGGTGAGCGCCGACGGCTCCGGCTCTTCGGTGACGGTCACGGCCGAAGCGAGCGTCAACGTGACCGACGATCTCACCGCCTCGGACGGCGGAACGGTCTCGCTTACGGCCGCCGGGGACCTGACCTACGAGGGGACGCTGAGCGCCTCGGGCACCGGTTCCTCGGTGTCGCTCACCGGCACGGGCACCTCGGATGTCACCGCCGACATCACGGCTTCGGAGGACGGCTCCGTTTCCGTGAGCCTCACCGGCGCTTCCTCGGCGCTAACCGGCACTTCCTCGCTCTCCGGCGGCACATCGGTCATTTCGCTTTCCGACGGCGCGGCCTGGAACATGACGGCATCGAGTTCGGTCACCGAACTGACGCTTGACGGCGGCATCGTTTATCTCGGCACCGAGGCTTCCGACTTCGCCTCGCTCGAGCCCGCCGAGTCGAGTTTCACGCCGACGAAGCTCACGATCGGCACGCTCTCGGGCAGCGGCTCGTTTTATCTTCGCGCGGCAATCGAAGAGGATTACGCCGACCAGATTTACGTGAGCAGCGGCACTGGGTCGCATACGCTTTATGTCCGCAGCATGGGCACGGAACCTTCCGCCGAAGCGATGAGCGCTTACCTCGTGCATGAGGAATCGGGCGATGCGTCGTTTTCGCTCGGCAACGAGTCGGGCGAAGTAGATGCGGGCCTATACGTTTACGAGCTCGCGGCACGCACGGTCGATGCGGACTCCGGCTCGGGAAGCGCCGTCGAGTGGTACCTGAAGAGGGTGACGGAAGAAAGCGATTCGGATGACGCATCGGCGTCGGACTCCGGCGGCTCGTCCTATGTGCTTTCGCCTTCCGCCCAGAGCGTCCTCATCATGCAGGGCGCGGCCGCGCAGACGGCAAACTACCTCGGCACGCTGAGCGACCTGAGGAAGCGCCTGGGCGACGTGCGCCACCAGGGCACGTCCGACGGCCTCTGGGCATCGTTCACGGCCGCCCGCACGAGGCTTTCCGGCTACGGCGGCAAGACGCTCAAGCAGAAAACCTACCGCGCGAACCTCGGCGTCGACAGCAAGGTGAGCGGCGGGTGGCTGCTCGGCGGCTATGTCAGCGTGATGACGGGCGACCAGAAGTCGAGCAACGCCTTCACGCCGATCACGGGCGACACGCAGGGCGAGTTCCTGGGGCTCTATGCGACGAAGCTCTTCGATTCGGGCGCTTATCTCGATTTCGTCGCCTCGGCCGACAGCTACCGCGACACGTTCCGCACGTCGATGCTCGACGGCACGGCGGTGAAGGGACGCTTCAGCACGGCGGGCTTCGGGTTTTCCGTCGAGTCGGGCCATCATTTCATCCTGGGCGAAAGGCAAGGGTGGTTCGCCGAGCCGCAGGTGCAGCTCGCCTATTACCGGGTCGGCTCCGAAAACTACACGCTCAGCAGCGGCATGACGGTGCACCAGGGCTCGGCCGACAGCCTCACGGGCCGACTCGGCATCGTGGGCGGCAGAAGGCTCCTCGCGGATGACGGCACCTTCCTGGGCGACCTTTATCTCAAGGGGGGCGTGCTCCGCGAGTTCCTCGGCGACCAGACGGTCGCTATCAACGGCACGGACTTCGAGATCGGGGACCTCGGCACGCGCTGGTACTACGGCTTCGGCGGCGAACGGTATCTCGCAAGGAGCGGAGGACAGAGCGTGAAGCTTTACGGCCAGTTCGAGCGCACCGAAGGCAATCGTTTCGACGCGAGCTACGAAGCCAGGCTGGGGATCAAGGTCTGCTGGTAAGACTCCGGCCGAAGGCAGCCGGAAAAGGGGAAAAAGGGGAAAAGGGAGGCTTCGCTCCGGCGGGAGCGGAAGCTTTTCCTTAACGGCGGGAGCCGGGAGTCCGGGAGAGTGACTGCGTCTCGCTTCGGCCTGGAAATCGCGGTAAACGGAGAATGCCGCAAATTGCGTAAAGGTTTTTATTTTAACTGCATAAATCGTGTTTAAGGGGGAAATAGGTTATAGGCATTAAGAAAAAGAACATACCCAAAAAAGCGTCCCGTCAAAAAATCCGCTATTAGTTCTTTCGGTGTTCCTGCGGCCGCCGTTGCGCAGGGCTCAGCACCCTAAAATCGTTGAGTGGTGCGCCCGGACGCGGTTTTCCCCGGGCGCCCGGACCGACAGTTTCAGGAGTCTTTCGATGACGGCAATCTCTGCAAAAAGCAACGCGGAAAAGGTGATTTCTGCTGCGGCGATTGACCCGGGGGCACCGACTGTCGTCAGCGTCGAAGACCTCAAGGTCGAATTCCGCACGGAAAACGGCATCGTGCATGCCGTCGACGGCATTTCCTTCCATATCCGCCGCGGCGAGACCGTGGCGCTCGTGGGCGAGTCGGGTTCCGGCAAGTCCGTGACCTCGCTTTCCATCATGCGCCTCGTCGAGCACGGCGGCGGCCGCATCACCGGCGGCAAGATCCTGCTTCGCGACCGCGAGGGCCAGGTGCGCGACGTCGTGCACAGCTCGCCCGAGGAACTGCGCCGCATGCGCGGCGCCGACATGGCGATGATCTTCCAGGAGCCGATGACCTCGCTCAACCCCGTCTTCACGGTGGGCGACCAGATCGCCGAGACGCTCCGCATCCACCGCCATTTCTCCGAGCACGGCGCCCTCAAGGAGGCCGTGAAGCTCCTGAAGTTCGTGCACATTCCCGATGCGCCCCGCATCGCCAGGTGCTATCCGCACCAGCTCTCGGGCGGCATGCGCCAGAGGGCGATGATCGCCATGGCGCTGGCCTGCCGCCCCGCGCTGCTCATCGCCGACGAGCCGACGACGGCCCTCGACGTGACGGTGCAGGCGCAGATCCTTTCGCTCATCCGCTCGCTGCAGAAGAAAGTGAACACGGGCGTGCTCTTCATCACGCACGACATGGGCGTCGTCGCCGAAATCGCCGACCGCGTCTGCGTCATGCGCCACGGCAAGATCGTGGAAGAGGGTCCCGTCGAAGAGATCTTCGCGCACCCGAAGCACCCCTACACGAAGGCCCTGATCGCGGCGGTGCCGCGCATCGGGTCGATGACGGGCACCGACGGGCCGGAGCGCTTCTCGCTGCTCAACCCCGACACGGGCCTGCCGCTCGAAGAGGACAGCGCGCCGCTCAAGGAGCCGGGCGAGGTGATCCTTTCGGCCCGCGGCGTCACGAAGCGCTTTGCCGCGCGCACGACCTTCTTCGGGCGCGTCACGCACGAGGTGCACGCCTGCGAGCACATTTCCTTCGACCTCCGCCGCGGCGAGACGCTCGCGCTCGTCGGCGAGTCGGGCTGCGGCAAGTCGACGACGGGCCGCGCCGTGCTGCGGCTCATCGAGGCCGACTCGGGCAGCGTCCTTTACCGCGGCACCGACATCACGAAGCTCGGTGCGTCCGACCTCAAGAAAGTGCGCCGCAACATGCAGATGATCTTCCAGGATCCGTATGCATCGCTCGACCCGCGCATGACGGTCGGCTTTTCGATCGCCGAGCCGATGCTCATCCAGGGCACCGCGACGCGCGACCAGATCCGCCGCCGCGTGGGCGAGCTGCTCGAGCGCGTTGGCCTGCCGCCCGAAGTCGCCGTGCGCTATCCGCACGAATTCTCGGGCGGCCAGCGCCAGCGCATCTGCATTGCGAGGGCGCTTTCGACGAACCCCGAGATCATCGTGGCCGACGAGGCCGTGGCGGCCCTCGACGTGAGCATCCGCGCCCAGGTCGTGAACCTTCTTCTCGACCTGCAGCGCGACCTCGGCCTCTCTTACATCTTCATCTCGCACGACATGGGCGTCGTCGAGCGCATCAGCCACCGCGTCGCGGTGATGTTCCTGGGCCAGATGGTCGAAATGGGATCGCGCCGCGACGTCTTCGAGCATCCGCAGCACCCCTACACAAAGCGGCTTCTCGCCGCCGTGCCAGTGCCCGATCCGACAAAGCGCCGCCCGCTCGGTCACCTTGTCGCCGAAGATCTTCCGAGCCCGCTTCGCGCGGTGAGCGACCGCAGCGAGCCGAAGCCGATGGCCGAAGTCTCGCCCGGGCATTTCGTCGCAGAACACGGCGAAGAGCTTTAAGGCTCTTTGCCGGCACTCCGCGCCGGGCACCGCTTCCTCGGGCGGGCCCGTGCGCTTATTAATCGTGAAATCAAAAAGGAGTCATCCATGAAACGCAGAACTCTTGTGAAAGGCGCTGCTGCCGCGGCCGTTGCCGCTGCTTTCGGCGGATCCGCCGTGCCTGTCCTGGCCGCCGCTCCCGGCGACCTGAAGATCGCCGTGGCGTCCACCTTCACCACGATGGATCCGTGGGACGCCAACGACACGCTCTCGCAGAACGCCGTGCGCTGCTTTTACGAGGGACTTTTCCGCCTCGACAAGGATATGAAGCTCAAGAACGTGCTGGCTCTCTCCTATGAAGCGAGCAAGGACGGCCTCGTTTACACGGTGAAGCTGCGCCAGGGCGTCAAGTTCCACGACGGCGAGCCGTTCAACGCGGCGGCCGTGAAGGCGAACTTCGACCGCATCACGGACCCGAACCAGCACCTGAAGCGCTACACGCTCTACAAGAACATCGCCAAGACCGAAGCGGTCGACGATTACACGGTGCGCTTCACGCTGCACGAGCCGTTCTCGGCCTTCATCAACCAGCTCGGCCATCCGTCCGCCGGCATGATTGCGCCGAAGACGCTCGCCAAGGGCAAGAAGGAATGCGCTTTCCATCCGTGCGGCACCGGCCCCTTCGTCTTCGAGGAGTGGCGCCCGACCGACTACATGAAGGTGAAGAAGAACCCGAATTACTGGCGCAAGGGCTATCCGAAGGTTGACTCCATCACCTGGATCCCCGTGGCCGAGAACTCGACCCGCGCCGCCATGATCCAGACGGGCGAGGCGATGATCGCCACGGCCATGCCCTTTGAGCAGATTTCCGCCCTGAAGGGCAAGGAAGGCATCGAGATCATCGAGGTGCCCTCGATCATTCACCGCTACATGTCGATCAACGTGCGCAAGAAGCCCTTTGACAACCTCAAGGTCCGCCAGGCCATCAACTACGCGATCAACAAGGAAGCGCTCTGCAAGGTGGCCTTCAACGGCTATGCGGTTCCGGCCGAGGGCCCGCTGCCGAGGGGCATCGAATACTTCGAGAAGCTCGGCCCGTGGCCCTACAACCCGGCCAAGGCCCGCCAGCTCCTGAAGGAAGCGGGCTATCCGAACGGCTTCACGACGACGCTCTGGTCGGCCTACAACCACACGACGGCCCAGAAGGTCATCCAGTTCCTGCAGCAGCAGCTCGCCCAGGTCGGCATCAAGGCGAAGGTGCAGGCGCTCGAAGCCGGCATGAGGACCGCGCAGGTCGAAAGCGCGCAGGATCCGGACAAGGCCGGCGTGCGCCTCTACTACGTCGGCTGGTCTTCCTCGACGGGCGAGCCCGACTGGGCGCTCCGTCCGCTGCTCGCGACCGAGTCGTTCCCGCCGCACTCCTTCAACACGGCTTACTACTCGAGCCCGGCCGTTGACAAGGGCATCCGCGACGCCCTGAACACGACCGACCCGAAGCAGAAGGAAGCGTTCTATCACAAGGTGCAGGAAGAGATCTGGAAGGATGCTCCGTGGGCGTTCCTTGTGACTGAAAAGCTCGTCTACGCCCAGCGCAAGGGCGTCAAGGGCTTCTACATGATGCCCGACGGCGGCTACGACTTCGACGAAGTCGAGCTGCAGTAAGCAAGCCCGCTGAAAGGCTCCCGGAAGGCCCGCTTCGGACAGGGCGGGCCTTCCGGCCGTATTTTCCCCGCGCCAATAAAAGAACCAACGGACAAAAGAAAAAATGCTGCGATATTTTGTCAAACGGGTGCTCGGCATCATCCCGACGATTCTGATCGTCATGGTGGTCGTGTTTTTCTTCATTCACCTGCTGCCGGGCGACCCTGCGCGCCTCACCGCCGGCCCCGAAGCCGACGAGCAGACGGTGAACCTCGTGCGCCAGGAACTCGGTCTTGATAAATCGCTCCCCGAGCAGTTCGTGCGCTATGTCACGGGCGTCCTGCACGGCGACTTCGGCGTCTCGCTTTCCACGAAGCGCCCGGTGATCACCGAGATCGGCGACCGGTTCATGCCGACGCTGCTGCTGACGATCACGAGCATGATCTGGTCCGTGATCTTCGGACTGGCGGCGGGCATTGCCGCCGCCGTCTGGCGCAACCGCTGGCCGGACAGGCTCGGCATGACGCTCGCCGTTTCCGGCATCAGCTTCCCGGCCTTCGCACTCGGAATGGTGCTCATGGAGGTCTTCTCCGTGCAGCTCGGGTGGTTCCCGACGGTGGGCGCAAGTTCCTGGAAGCATTACGTGCTCCCGTCGATCACGCTCGGCGCGGCGGTCGCGGCCGTCATGGCCCGCTTCACGCGCTCGGCCTTCGTTGAGGTGCTGGGCGAGGATTACATCCGCACGGCGCGCGCCAAGGGCGTGCGCGAGAGCCTGGTGGTCCTCAAGCACAGCTTCCGCAACGCCATGATTCCCGTGGTCACGATGATGGGCCTGCAGTTCGGCTTTCTCTTGGGCGGCTCCATCGTGGTCGAGAAGGTGTTCAACTGGCCCGGCATGGGGCGCCTTCTCGTCGACGCCGTCGACATGCGCGACTACCCGGTGATCCAGGGCTGCGTGCTGCTGTTCTCCCTCGAATTCATTGTGATCAACCTGATCGTTGACATTATTTACGGCTGGGTCAATCCCTCCATCCGCTACAAGTAAAAGAGGCTGCATGATGAAAGACAAAAAAGACACGGCCGCCGAAGGCCGCATCCGCACGCCGCTTTCCGAGTTCTGGCGCAAGTTCCGCCGCCAGCCCGTGGCGATGACCGCGGCCGGCTTCGTGATTTTCCTGGTTATCGTGGCGATCGTCGGCCCGTACGTCGTGCCCTATGACCCCGAGAACTACTTCGACTACGACGCGCTCAACGCGGGCCCGAGCATGAAGCACTGGTTCGGCGTCGACGCGCTCGGCCGCGACATCTTCAGCCGCATCGTCGTGGGCACGCGCATTTCGCTCGTCTCGGGCTTCGTGGCCGTTGCCATCGGCACGCTGATCGGCACCGTGGCCGGACTTTTGGCCGGCTACTACGGCGGCTGGATCGACCGCATCACGATGCGCATCGCCGACGTGCTCTTTGCGTTCCCGGGCATCCTGCTCGCGATCGGCATCGTCGCCATTCTGGGCGGCGGCATGATCAACGTCGTGATCGCCGTGGCCGTCTTCTCGATCCCGGCGTTCGCCCGCCTGGTGCGCGGCAACGTGCTCGCCCTGAAGCAGCAGACCTACATCGAGGCGACGCGAAGCCTCGGCGCTTCGGACATGACGATCCTTTTCCGCCATATCCTGCCCGGCACCGTTTCGGTGATCATGGTTTACCTCTCGATGCGAATCGGCACCTCGATCATCACGGCCGCATCGCTGTCCTTCCTCGGCCTCGGCGCGCAGCCGCCGATGCCGGAGTGGGGCGCCATGCTCAACGAGGCCCGCGCCGACATGGTGACGGCGCCGCATGAAGTGTTCTTCCCGGTGGCGGCCATTTTCCTTACGGTGCTGGCGTTCAACCTCCTCGGCGACGGGCTGCGCGACGCGCTCGACCCGAAGCTCGACACCAACAAGTCTTAAGCAGCAAAGGACGATTCTGAAATGAAGAAAACGATGCCCCGCATCGGGCGCCATCCATCCGGCCCCCGCGATCTGATCAGCGACGTGAAGGGCGTTACGGTCGGCCACTGCACGATCGCCGAGGGCGACGTGCAGACGGGCGTCACCGTGATCCGCGAGCATCCGGGCGACGTCTACCGCAAGAAGGCACCCGCCTGCGCGCACGTGATCAACGGCCACACCAAGTCGAGCGGCTACATCCAGCTCCAGGAGCTCGGCGTCCTTGAGACGCCCATCGCGCTCACCAACACGCTCTGCGTGGGCGCCGTGATGATGAGCCAGGTGAGGGAGGCGATCCGCACCAATCCTGGGCTCTGCCGCACGCTGAGCTCGGTGAACCCCGTGGTGTGCGAATGCTCGGACGCGCACCTTTCCGACATCCAGCGCCTCAGCGTCGGCGACCGCGAGTATCTCGCGGCGCTCGCCGACTGCCGCGAGGACTTCAGGCTCGGCGCCGTCGGCGCCGGCCGCGGCATGATGAACTTCGGCCTGAAGGGCGGCATCGGCTCGGCCTCGAGGGTCGTCAGGGCGGCCGGCCGCAGCTATACGGTGGGCGTCCTTGCGCTCACCAACTTCGGCAAGCCCCACCAGCTCCTGATCGAAGGCGAGAGGGTGGGCGAGGAGCTCTGCGCCGCGCCCGACCCGCATCCCGAGAGCGGCTCCTGCATCATGGTGGTCGCCACCGACGCGCCGCTCGAGTACCGGCAGCTGCGGCGCCTTGCGGTGCGCGCCGCCGCGGGCCTTGCGCGCACGGGCTCCGTCTTCGGGCACGGCTCGGGCGACGAGGTGATCGCGTTCACGACCGCCTACACGATCGACTACCGGAAAGAGGGCGGCATGCGGCCGCCCGTTTCGTTCCTTTACGACGAGGATCTCGACCCGGTCTTCTTCGAGGCCGCGGCCGACGCCACCGAGCAGTCGGTCCTGAAGGCACTCTGGGCCGGCGAGACCGTCACGGGCTTTCGCGGCACGACGGTGTATTCGCTGCTCGATGCCTGGAAGCGCAAGTTCGGCCGCTTCGACGACGATCCGCGCTAAGATAATCCGCACTTCATTGAACAAGGGGGCGTGCTGACATGCCGTCGAAAATTCCCGTCGTAGCCATTGCTTCCGGACTCGAGCCCGCCACGGGCCGCATCGGCGTCCGCTTCCGCTACTTCCAGAGCCTCATTGCCGCCGGCGCAGCACCCGTGCTGATGCCGCTCGGCGCCGGCCCCGAAGCCGTAGGCGAAATCCTGAGCCGCGTCGACGGCCTGGTGATCTCGGGCGGCGAGGACGTCGATCCGAAAGAATACGGCGAAAAGAAAAAGCCGCTCTGCGGCGAGCCTTCGCCGCTTCGCGACGAGGCCGAAAAGGCGCAGGTCGCCTGGTGCCTTGAGCACGACCTGCCGGTGCTCGCGATCTGCCGCGGCATGCAGTCGCTCAACGTCTTTGCGGGCGGCACGCTCGTGCAGGATATCGCGAGCGAGCTGCACACCGCCGTGTGGCATTCGCAGCCGCAGGACCACACCGTCATCACGCATCGCGTCAAGGCGCTTGATGCGCCGCTTTTCGCGTCGATCACCGGCGTCTCCGAGATCGGCGTCAACTCCAAGCACCACCAGTGCATCGCGCGTCCCGGCCGGGGCGTGCGCGTCATCGCCGAATGCCCGGACGACCACGTGCCCGAGGCCTTCGTAATCGAAGGCCAGCGCTTTGCGCTCGGCATCCAGTGGCATCCCGAGATGCTCGCGGCCGAGCATCCCGAGCACATGGCGATCTTCAAGTCCTTCGTTGCGGCCTGCCGCGGCGAGAGGAAGCTCTAAAGCGAAATCGCCGTCAGCACGGCCTGCGCCGTTGCGGTCACTTCAAAGCCGAAGTGACCGCCCGCGCGCACCGTAAAATCGCACTTCACCCCGCATTCCTTAAAGCGCTCCGCCGTGAGGCGGGCGCATTCGCCGACGCGCGCGAGCACGGGGTTCCTTGAAGCCGACTCGCGCTCGCCCACCGAGACGGCCGCCGCCGCGAGCCTGCGGACGGGCTCATGGCTTTTCAGGTAATCAATCCAGCCCGGGTACCAGTAGGAGCCCGAGGCGGAGGCGCAGCGCGCGAACGCGTTCGTCTCGTAAACCGCCCAGGCGGCAAAGAGGCCCGCAAGCGAATAGCCCGCGATCATGGCATAGGCGCCCGGCGCGGAAAGGCGCGAGAGGGCTTCGGGCAGCGCTTCTTTTTCGAGTCGCTTTAAAAACGCGGGGCCGCCGCCCGGCATCGGCGGAAATTTCTTCGAAGGGGGCTCGGCCTCCCAGGGCGTGAGATCGTCAAACCACGAAAAGTCCGAAATCTCGGCGAGGCTCACCGCCGCGCGGCCCGCCTTGGCGCGCACCGCGTCGAAAATCTCGCGGCCTTCGCCGCGGACGGCGGGGTAGATCACGAGCGGGGCGCCCGCATCGCCTTCGTAAAGCGTGACTTTCATTTTTTCGTTCCTATTCGCTTAAAAGCACCGCAAGGCGCGCGGCGGCCTTCGGTCCCGGGCGCATGGCCCGTGCTTCCTCGGCGCTCCTGACAAACGCGATTTCGCGCAGTCCTCCAGGGAGCCGCACGGCAAAGCCGCGGGCGTCCGAAAGCGGCGAGGGCGCAAGCCCCGTCGCCGCAAAGCCCATGGCGGCCGCATCCGCCCGATCGTCATCGCCGTGTGCAGGGGTGAGGGCGGCGTAATAGTCGGAGAGGGCCTGCGAGAGCCCGGGAGCATCGGCCTTGTAAAGCGCTTCGGCCGCGCTCTGCACGGCGCTTCTCCAGCGCCTGCGGTTTGTGAGTGCGTCACAGAGCACCTCAGAAAACAGCGCCGACGCGCCTTCGTTAGGTATGAAATAAAGATTCGATCGGGAATTAATATCGATAGTGCCTTCTTCCGAGAGCAGGCCCGCCGAAGCAAGCGCAGCCGCGGCAAAGCGCTCTTCGTCCGAAGAGGGCTGCAGCCGCCCGCCGAGAACGAGCCTTCCGGGATTACGAAGCGAGAGCAGACGCGAAACAAGGGCAGGGTGCGCGAGCACGCGAAGGAAAGGGGGCTTTTCGCCGGCAAGCCAGGCGCGAAAGAGCGCGGCATCGAGGCGTCCGTTTGCGGCGCAGCACTCTTTGATGCGCTCGGCGGCCAGCACCGCACCGAGGCCGCGGCGCGCTGCTGCTTCTTCGATCGCCTTCCCGAATCCCTGCCGCACCTCTTCCGCCGCAAAGGAGGTGAGCCTTCTCGTTTCGTCAGCTGAGACCGGGAGTGCTCCCGCGGCGGCGAAGCGGTCGGCCGAAGCAAGCGTGCCGATGAGAACGCAGCCCTTGCTGCGCCGCAGCGCTTCGCGGACGGCGTCAGAGACTTCGGTCGCCTGCGGAAATCCGTCAAAGAGGTCCGCCTCGCCGATCACGAGAAGCGTGTTTTCCCGGGTCTTCCCCGCCGCGCTGCGGATCGCCCGGGCGGCATCTTCGGCTCTTGCATAGTCTGCGGCGCTGACTTCGGCGAGCTCGAGTCCGAGCGCTTTTGAGAGCGCTTCGGGACTTACGGCAAGACGCCCGGGGAGCGCAGGGAGGGCGCGCGCTCTGGCGCGCCTGAAAAGCGCTTCGGCTTCGGCGGCAGAGCGGCGGGCAAACGGATCGGCGGGCAGCATGAAAAAGGCATCCTCTGGTGAGATGCCGTCAAGCCTAGCACAGCAATCGGGTAGGAGGCTCGGGGTCACCCCGAGCCGTCCTCCCACACCACCCACCGTACGGTTCCGTAGTGGGCGGTTACCTCTGGATTGCAATACAACGGACGGGGAGCGGCCTGCGCCGCCCCTCTGCGATGCTTTTCACCAGATCGGCTCCGCGGGCTTTGAGGTGTCAAAGGAGGTCTCTGACCTCCATGCCGTCATCGCCCGCACTGCCCTTGTTCGAGACCACGGCCTTGTAGGCCCGATTCAGGTTCGCTCGATCAAGTATGGTTTCCAGATCAATCATCTCGTCTGTCGTTTGCCTGTGATGTTGTTGCTCCTACGGCTGTCCTCAGATCCCTCACCGACCCGCCCGTATCCTCCCGATTCCGTCGGTACTTTCCGTCCGGTACCCCTCTTGGGGATTTTTCGGCTGTTGCATGATCGTTTCGGTGGCCTTAGGCATCACCTCCATTGGTTTCGGCCCTTCCTGCCAACCATCCCGGCAGTACTACGGCCTCTGCTGACTTCTCACGGCAAGCTTTACTCCGTCCGCCCTGCGGGCTGACGTCCGTGAGACCTCCTCGGGTAAGAACACGATCCTTCCCATCATCTGCCTGCCGCATTTACACCTCGGGTTCCGTGTAGCTTAGGACTTCACCTTGTTCGGCAGGCTTATCCACCTTCGTATGCCTCATGCGGTTCCTGTTCGTCAGGCCAATGGTTTGCCTCGGGCTTCTTTCAGATCCCGCCTCGCGGCGGACACCCTTGCCTCCGGCTATGTGCTTGGTGCTACCTCCTGCACTCGGGACTTCCACCCGTTGAATCGTGCTCATGCCGAGCACACCGAAAAAGCGCCGCTTCCCTTATTCGGGGAAGCGGCGCCGGTGCGTCACTTTGCGTGAGCCTTGGCGGTTATCAGGCCGCCTTCTTTGCCTTCACGAAGTCGGCGACGATGCGTCCGAAGACGGCGCCGCTCGTGAGCTGCGCGCCGCCGATGTAGTTGTCGTAGAACAGGCCGCCCGCGGCATTGCCGATGGCGAAGAGTCCTTCGATCGGACGGTTCTCGGTGTCAACGACCTGGCCGCTCGTATTGATGAGCGGGCCGCCGAAGGTGGCCGTCATGCCGCCCTGGAACGGGACGATGTAGAACGGCGCCTTTTCGACCGGATTGGCCTTCGGCAGGGTGTTGGGAGGCGTGAGCTTGCCGCGGCTGTTTTCCTTGACCGCCTTGTTGAAGGCGGCGACCGTGGCAGCGACCTTGTCGGCGGGCAGGCCCGCCTTCTTGGCCGCTTCCTCAAGCGTCTGGCCTTCGTAGACCGGCGCATTGAGGCGCTTGTAGCTGTTCCAGTCGTTGGCGAGCTGCTTGTTCTCGTGCGCGACGGAGTCGCAGACCATGTAGGCCCAGTTCGTCGGCGTTTCGGCGGCGACCACGCGGGACATCTCGACGTAGGTCCTGCCCTCGTCGACGAAGCGCTCGCCCTTGCCGTTCACGCACACGCCGTTGTTGACGATGTTGAGCGGGTTGGCGCCCGTGGGTCCGTAAATCGGGCCGCAGTGGTACTGGTCGACGTTGACGACCTTCGGCAGGAACGGCGCGGTGAGAAGGATGTTCTCGCCGGCGATCACGCGCGAGCCGCGGATCGGCATCTTCGCGCCGCCCGAGCCGATGTACTGCGTCACCATGGCCTGGTTGGCGGAGAAGCCGCCGGTGGCGAAGACAACGCCGTACTTCGAGCGGATGTCCTCAAGGCCGTTCTTGGTCTTGGCGGTGACGCCGCAGACAGCGCCCGTCTTCGGGTCGGAAAGCAGGCGCACGGCCTTGGTCGAGAAGCGCATCTCGACGCCGAGGGCCTTCGCCTTGTCCATCAGCGTGACGGCGAGCTGGCCGCCGCCCGGCTTATGCTCGCCCACAACGAGGTGAGCGCGCGAGAGCATCGGGTAGACGAGCTTGAAGCCCGCCTTGAAGTTGACGCCGCAGAAGCTGTGCAGCCACTCGAGCGTTTCGTCGCAGTTGTCAACGACGGTCTTGGCGAGTTCCTTCACCGCCTTGCCCTGCGAAACCTTCATCCAGTCTTCGAGGAAGGCTTCCTTGCTGTCGGCGGGGAGGTCGAGTCCCTTCTTGAACGAGGTGTTGATGCCGAGCATGAAGCCGGCCGCATAGATCGTGTTGCCGGCGGGCGAGGGCATCTTTTCAAGAAGCAGCGGCTTCAGGCCGTCCTCTTTCGCGCGCACCGCGCAGGTCAGGCCCGCGCAGCCGGCGCCGAGGATGATCAGGTCATATTCGGCGGCCGCCTCCTTCGTTTCGGCGGCAGCGGCGGCGCCCGTCACGGTCGCGGCGGCGCCCACCGCGCCGAGCGCAGCGGTCTTGAAAAACGTGCGGCGGGATGTGTTGGTCATAGGCTTTTCTCCTCTAGAAAGCGGCGCAGCCCCGGGACTTCGGCCAAGCCTGCAGGGCCGCGTCTTCTAATAAGTATTCTATTTCCAAGTAAATGAGCGGGCTGTCCTAATCCGTGCCTTTTGTCCCTGAGACAAGACAGGCGCCGCCTTTATGAAAACCGGCGAGGGGAAAAATGAACATAAACAATGGAAAGGCCGCGCTGCCTTTTCTGCGGCAGCGCGGCATTCGGCGGGAAAGAGGTTCGCCCGGCTTTTATTTCGATGGGAGGAGCTTCGCGAGAACGAGGCCGAGGCTGTAGCCCGCGGCCGTGAAGCTCACCCAGCCGATGCCGAGGCTCCAGAAAGGAATGCTCTGCGAGAGCGCTTCTTCAAGCGCGCCGAGGCTCACGCCCGCGGCCTGCAGGCCGCTCACGAGCGCCGGGACGAGCGTGAAGAGCACCGTGACGGCGTAGACGAGGCGGCGCGACTCAAAGAAGCGGTCGGTGAAAAGCAGGATGATGAGCGCGAGCGCAATCGGGTAGGCAAACATCAGCACGGGCACGGCCGCATCGATGATGGTCCTGAGGCCGAAGGTCGAGACCGCAAAGCCGCAGAGCGCGAAGATCACGCACCAGGCGCGGTAGCTGAAGCGGCCCGTGAGCTCCCTGAAGTAGCCCGCGCAGCAGGTGATGAGTCCGATTGCGGTGGTGAGGCAGGCGAGGATCACGATCACCGAGAGCACTGCAGTGCCGGCACGGCCGCCGAGCGTGAACGCCGCTTTCGCGAGCACGGCGGCGCCCGTTTCCTGCACGCCGATCGCGGCGATGGATTCGGCGCCGATCTTCGTGATGAAAAAGTAGATCGCCGCGAGCAGCCCCATGGCGACGAAGCCGCAGCGCGCGATCTGGCCGAGGATTTCGGAACGCTTCGCGAAGCCTTCCTCGCGCACGAAGTTGATGGCGAGCACGGCGAAGATGAACGCCACGATCGCATCGAGCGTGTTGTAGCCGTCGAGCGCGCCCTGGACGACGGCCCGTGCCGTGCTGCCGTAGGCGGCCTGCGGCGCGGCGGGCTCGCCCATCGGAGAGATGAAGGAGGCGGCCACGAGCGCGCCGATCGCGATCACCAGCGCCGGCGTGAGGATCTTGCCTATGCGGTCCACGATCTTGCCGGGCGAGACCGAAAACCAGAGCGAAACGAGGAAAAAGAGCGCGAGGAAAAGCGGCTCCGCGAAGCCGCCGGCACCTTCGGGCAGGAGCGGCAGGACGCCGATTTCGAACGCAACGGAGCCGGTGCGCGGCATGGCAAAGCACGGCCCGATCGACAGGTAGACCAGGACGGAATAAAAGACGCCGAAGGCGGGGTGGACGCGGCCTGCGGCTTCCTGCAGGCTCGGGCTCCCCGAAACGCCCATGGCGAGGATCGCGAGAAGCGGCATGCCGACGCCCGTGAGGCAGAAGCCAAAGAAGGCGGGGACGTAATTCGCGCCCGAGAGCTGTCCCATGTAGGCAGGGAAGATGAGGTTGCCCGCGCCGAAGAAGAGCGCGAAGAGCATGAGGCCGATGGCGATGTAGCGGTTTTTGCTGTCTGTCATTTTTTTGTATTGGGAGGGTTCCCCGCAGGCACCGTTGCCTGAGGGAAACTGCAAACTCTAGCATGAGAGCGCGCCGTTTCAAAAAAATGACAAAAAAATCCGCGCCCGGGACTTGCCCGCGGCGCGGATTTCAGGGAAGCGGCTGAGTCGCTTTACGCGGCGGCAGCGGCCTTCTTTTCAGGGACGGCGGCCTTGTAGATGAGACCGAGGATGTAGCCCGCGGCGGCGAACCAGATCCAGCCGATGCCGAGCTTCCAGAACGGGATGTTGTTCTGCAGGAACTGCTCGAAGGCACCGAGGTCGATGCCGGCGGTCTCAAGGCCGTTGATGAAGGCGGGGACCAGCGTGAAGACGGTCGTGAGGACGTACACGCACTGGCGGCCGCCGAAGAAGTTGTTCGTGAAGAGAAGCACGATCAGCGCAACGGCGAGCGGGTAGACGAACATCAGCACGGGGACCGTGGAGGTGATGATGGTCTTGAGGCCGAACATGGCGATCAGGAACGAGATCACCGTGAAGAGAACGGCCCAGATCTTGTAGGTGAAGAGGCCCGTGAGGCGCTGGAAGTAGGCCGCGCAGCAGGTGATGAGGCCGATGGCGGTCGTAAGGCAGGCCAGGATCACGATGATCGAGAGCACCGCGGCGCCCGCGTTTCCGAAGAGGATCTGGGCGGACTTGGCGAGCACCGGAGCGCCCGTTTCCTGCATGCCGATCGCGGCGACCGACTCGGCGCCGATCTTCGTGATGAAGAAGTAGATCACGGCGAGGATGCCCACGGCGATGAAGCCGCACTTGTAAATCTGCGAGGTGACTTCCTTGCGGTCGGTGGCGCCGCCCTCGCGGACGAAGTTGACGACCAGCACGGCGAACACGAAAGCGGCGACGGCGTCGAGCGTGTTGTAGCCGTCAAGCACGCCCTGGACGACGGCGGTCGGAGCCGTGGCGTAGGCCTTGCCGGCAGCGGCAGGCTCGCCGAGCGGGGTGATGTAGGAAGCGACGATGAGGCAGACGAGCGCGAAGACGAGCAGCGGCGTGAGAACCTTGCCGATGCGGTCGACGAGCTTGGTCGGCGTGATCGAGAACCAGAGCGTGATGCCGAAGAAGATCACGAGGAAGATCGGGAGAGAGACGGAGGGATCGGCGCTGATGAGCGGGTTCACGCCGATTTCGAAGGCCACGGTGCCTGTTCTCGGAATGGCGAAGCAGGGACCGATCGAAAGGTAGACAACCACGGCGTAGAAGATGCCGTACCAGGGATGCACGCGGCCTGCGGCTTCCTGGAGGTTGGCGCACTCGGAGTAGCCCATCGACATCACCGCGAGCAGCGGCAGGCCGACGCCCGTAAGGCAGAAGCCGAGGAAGGCCCAGACGTAGTTTTCGCCGGAGGCCTGGCCCATGCTGGCCGGGAAGATCAAGTTGCCTGCGCCGAAAAAGAGCGCGAAGAGCATGAGGCCGATCGCGACGAAGCGCTTATTAGAGATTGGTGTTGTAGCCATAGGTTGTGTCCCGAGGTTTGGGGTTGAAATCTGCACGCCGGGCAAAAGCTGATTTAAGGAGGAGGGCGGAAGGAGGGAAGCGAGGCAGCCCGAGGATTCCGCGCTGCTTCGTAATTTCTGCGAATCTGCACAGCGTCTTTTAGGGATTATATGGAGCCGAAAACGGGTTTTGCATAAGGACAACGGCCTAATGCATTCACCCCTTGACAGGGTTTTCGCTTTTGCAATTTCCGCTTTTTTGTAAAAATAAAAACCCGGCGGCGCCGCGCCGTTTCCTTGTCCGTGCACCGTTCAGGGGCACAAGGCGCACCGAGAAATGCACTTAAGGCGTTTTGTTTTAAATATTTTTTCGGCACCGGAAGAAAAGATAAAATCGTTCAGACGTTCGCAAAAAGGAGAAATCCGATGCCGCAGAAAATGAAAGGAAAGGAAGAAATCATCGCCGAGCTCCGGCGCCTCGGCATCGCCTTCGAGCGTTTTGACCACGAGCGGGTCTATACGATCGACGCCTCGAAGAAACTCGCGGACTGGCGCGAGGACACGTCCTGCAAGACGCTCTTCCTGCGTGAAAAGGAGCGCTACTTCCTCCTCATGCTCCCCGGCGAGAAGCGCTTTTCGGCAAAGGCGCTCCGCGCTTCGGGCTTCCGTCACGTAACGTTCGCCGAGCCCGAGAAGCTCTCCGAAATGCTCGGCATCTATCCGGGGTCGGTGAGCGCGCTTGCGCTCATCAACGACACGGAGGGCCGGGTGGAGCTTTTTGCCGACAGCGAGCTCCTCGGGCGCGAGTTCATCGACTGCCACCCCGCGGACAACGCCTGCACCCTGCGCATGAAAACCAAGGACCTGCTCGAGCGCTTCGTGCCGGCCACGGGACACGCCTGCACGCCCATCGTGATCGAGCGGGCGGCGCCGCAGCCTTAATCAAAAGGTTAAAAGGCAAATGAAAGGGCGGGGCGCCGAAGCGCACCGCCCTTGGCAGGGAACCGGCGAAGGCCGGCGCCCCGGGAACTTCAAAGACCGGCAGCCGGATCAGTTGCCCTTGCCTTTGCTGTCCTTGTCCTTGGAGTCTTTGTCGTCCTTGTCCTTGGAGTCCTTGTCGTCCTTGGCCTTGGAGTCCTTGTCATCCTTGGCCTTGGAGTCCTTGTCATCCTTGGCCTTGGAGTCCTTGTCGTCCTTGGCCTTGACGTCCTTGTCGTCCTTGGCCTTGGAGTTCTTGTCGTCCTTAGCCTTGGAATCCTTGTCGTCCTTATCCTTGTCTTTGTCCTTATCTTTGTCCTTGCCGTTCTTATCCTTGCCGTTCTTGCCGTTCTTGTCCTTATCCTTGTCCTTCTTGCGGCTCTCCTTGATCGCCTGGGAAGCCAGGAAGGCGTTGTAGACGGACTGCACGGTCTGGTGGATGTCGGCCTGCGTCACCGCATCTTCGCGGTGGAACAGGATGCCGGCGCGGCCGACGATGAGCGGATCGACGATGCCGATGCGCTTCAGGTCACGGCCGTCGTAATCGATCGAGCGGAGCAGGGCGCGGATCGCGTTGAGGCGGCCGCGGCGCTTGTCCTCGTTGCGCACGACCATCCAGGGCGTGTCGTTCATGTCGGTCTTGTCGAACATGTGGTTGATCGCCTTGGTGTAGTCGTCCCACTTGTCGACGGAGGCGATGTCGACCGGCGAAATCTTCCACTGCTTGAGCGGATTGTCGCGGCGCTCGCGGAAGCGCTTGAGCTGCTCTTCCTGCGAGACGGCAAGCCAGTACTTGAAGATGCGGATGCCGGCGCGCTGCAGCGAGCGCTCGAAGTCGGAAACCTCGCTGAGGAACATTTCGGTCTGTTCCTGCGTGCAGAAGCCCATCACGGGCTCGACCACGGCGCGGTTGTACCAGGAGCGGTCGAAGAAGCAGATTTCGCCCGGCTTGGGCAGCTGCGCCACATAGCGCTGGAAGTACCACTGCTGCTTTTCTTCGTCGGTCGGCTTGGAAAGAGCGACGATGCGCGCTCCGCGGGGATTGAGGTTCTCGGTGAAGCGGCGGATCGTGCCGCCCTTGCCGGCCGCGTCGCGGCCTTCGAAGATCACGACGATCTTCTGGTTGGTGTTCTTCACCCATTCCTGCAGCTTGAGGAGCTCGACCTGCAGGTCATAGAGTTCCTTTTCATAGAGGCGCAGGGGGTAGCGGTGCTTGTAAGGATAGCCGCCGGTGGAGAAGGTGTCGGCCAGTTCGTTGTAGTTGGCCTTGACCTGGGGAAAGAGGCCCGCCTCGTCGACTTCCTTGACGAGCATCGCATTGAAGAACTGCGCGCGCTTTTCGGGCGAGAGGGCTTTGGTGAGAGCCGCCGCGGTGGCGGCAGGGTTTTCGGCTTCCGCTTCGCGCAGAAGCTCTCTGAGTTCATGAATGAGAACGCGGTTCGAATCGGTTACGTTCGTAAAGCTTTCGAGGGATGCCTGGCTTCGGCTCGGCACGTCTCCCGTATCGAGCCTCGCGGGGATGTCCGCCGCATCGTATTCAAAGTTGTTTTTCTTTGTTGCCATAGCTAATGCTTGGGTTAGGTTGGGAGAAAAGCGGCAGCCTCATAAAAGTAAAGGCTCCGCTCCAACAAGTTTACGCCCCGCAGGTCACAAAAACGCATTTAATTTTGCTCAATCAGACAGTCCCCCGCGAGGTTTACCTTCTGAAAAGCTTTCTCTTTCATAGCTCTTCGCCATTGAAAGCCGCCGTCTATATCTTTTTTCTCTGAAGGCGATAGAAACGTTTGAAAAGAAAGGAAAAACGGCGCGGCGGAAGGCTCCGCCGCGCCGGTTTCAGGCGCCGATAGCTTCAATGCTTACTTTGCTTTGGCGCGCTTGGCGGTCTTAGGCTGCCAGTGCACGTACACGGGCGGCAGCTCTCCTTCGTACTTCTTCACGCGAACCAGCGAGGTGTTGGCCACGTTGCCGCACGAAAGGCGCGAGGACGGGATGTCGATCGTGAGCGTGTTGTCGCAGCCGTGCGCCTCGAGCGAGCCGTCCTTGCTCGGATCGCTCGGGCAGTACCAGGCGCCGTGGTGCACCACGACGACATCCGGGCGGACGCGGTCGGTCACCATCACGCCCGCGAGCACCTTGCCGCGGCGGCTTTCGACCACGGCGATGTCGCCCGATTCGAGGCCGAGCTTCTTCGCGGCGTCGGGGTGGATCCACACGGGCTCGCGCCCGTCGACGTTCGTGAAGAGGTTCGAGGCCGTGCTGTCGAGCAGCGAGTGCAGGCGGTAGCGGCTCTTCGAGGTGAGGAGGGCGAACGGATATTCCTTCGCGAGCTTCGCGCCGAGCCATTCCGTCGGCTCGAGCCAGGCCGGGTGGCCCGGGCAGTCGTCGTACTTGTAGCTCGCGATCTTCTTCGAGAAGAGCTCGATCTTGCCCGACTCGGTGCCAAGCGGGTTCGTGATCGGGTTCTTGCGGAAATCGCCGAAGTAGTTGAAGCGGCGGCTCTCCTCGGTCACGGGGAAGAGCACCATGCCGCACTTCCAGAACTCGTCGAACGAGGGCATCTCCATCTCGGCGGCGGCCGCTTCCTTGGCGGCGGACTCGTAGAAGCGGCGGATCCAGCCCATCTCGTCCAGGCCTTCGGTGAAGGCTTCCTTCTTGCCGAGCTTCTCGGCGAGGTGAGAGTAAATCCAGTAGTCGGAGCGGGATTCCCACTGCGGCTCGATTGCCTGCTGCATGGCGACGTAGCCGAGGTTCGAGTAGGAGCCGACGGCCGCGATGTCGTTGCGCTCGAGCGAGGTGCACGCCGGGAGCACGATGTCGGCCATGCGCGCCGAGGCCGTCCAGACGATGTCCGTGACGATCGTCGTCTCGGGCCTGCGCCAGGCCTTGACGATGCGGTTCGTGTCTTCCTGCTGGGCGAACGGATTGCCGCCCGACCAGAATACAAGGCGGATGTCCGGGTACTTGATCTTGGTGCCGTTGTAGTCGATCACCTTGCCCGGGTTGAGGAAGCAGTCGGAAAAGCGCGCAAGCGGGATCGGCTGAGTCTTGGCGGGCGTGATGCCCTTGGGCGTCGAGGAGATGCCGGGGAGCACCGGCGCTTCCGAGGTGGCCGCGCCGCCGTTCGAGTAGTGGTAGGTGAAGCCGAAGCCGCCGCCCGGCTGGCCGATGTGGCCGCACATGGCGGCAAGCGCCACCATGGCCCAGTGCACCTGCTCGCCGAACTGAGCGCGCTGGATGCCCCAGCCGCCCATCAGCATCGAGCGCTTGTCGCGCATCGCGTGCGCAAGGCGCTTGATCGTCTCGGCGGGCACGCCGGAGATCTTCTCGGCCCAGGCCGGCGTCTTCGCGACGCCGTCTTCCTTGCCGAGGACGTAGGCGAGGAACTTGTCGGCGCCCACCGTGTACTTGCGCAGGAACTCGTGGTCGGCGGCGCCGCTCGTCTCGAGCTCGTGGCACATGGCGAGCATCACGGCGACGTCGGTGTTGGGCTTCGGGGCGATCCACTCGCACTTGTCGCCGAGGAACTCGGCCGTGTCGGGCTTGAGCGGGTTGACGGCGACGCAGGGGATGCCCTTGTCGCGGACGCGGCGGAACGCCTCGGCGTTCTCGTGGAACGTCGTCGACCAGTCGATGTCATTGTTCACCGAAGGATCGGCGCCCCAGAGGACGATCAGCTCGGTCTTCTCGCAGATGAGGTCCCAGGCCGTGACCTGCTCGTAGACGCCGTCGGCGCCGATCACGTAGGGGAGGATGACCTGGGCGCAGCCCGTCGAATAGTCGCCGAGGATGCTCGTGAAGCCGCCCGCGCAGTTGAGCGCGCGGCGCATCAGGTTGCGCGCATTGCCGATCGAGCTCGTGCTCATCCAGCCGTAGGAGCCGCCGAAGACGGAGGCCGGGCCGTAGGTCTTCTCGACGCGCTCGATCTCCTTGGCAACGAGCGTGAGCGCCTCGTCCCAGGAGACGCGCACGAAAGGCTCTTTGCCGCGGCCCGAGCCGCCGGCCTTGTAGCCCTTCTCGAGATAGCTCTTCCTCACCATCGGCCAGCGGATGCGCGCCGGGTTGTAGGGCTGCTGCGCGATGGCCTGCAGCTGCATCGAAGGCGACTGGTCTTCCTTGACGGGCTCGAGGCGCTCGATCTTGCCGCCCTTGACGTGCACGCGGTAAACGCCCCAGTGCGAAGCGTTCATCACGACGCCTTCGTTGAACGTCGACTTGCCGGGCGAGAGCGTCTTCGAGAGCGGGAGCTCGGGCGCGGCGGGAAGCGGCTCGCAGAGCGTCACGCCGCCCTTGAAGGTCTTGGCGCCGGTCTTCGGCGCTTCGGCGGCCGCGGTTGCCTTGGTTTCGTCGGCGGCCAAGGCGGCGCCCGGAAGGGCGGCCGCAAGGCCGGCGATCTTAAAAAGATTGCGACGAGTTGTCATTGCTCAATTCCTATCTTTATTAATGTTGTCCGGTCCGTGAATGCACCGCTCCCTCTCTTCAAAGGGGAGCGTCTGCCCCTTTACATGGGCTTGGCGTGCTCCTGCATCCAGCGGAACATCAGGGCGTTGGCGCCCTTGCGCGTATGGCCGGCGCGGCCGCCCCTCTCGGGGATGGTGCCGGCCCACTGGTTCGCCGTGAACTTATCGGGCGAGGGGGCGCTGTGGCAGCTCGAGCAGGCCTCGTGCTGGCGCTCCTCGGCTTTCTTCCAAAGCGCATTGAGGTCGTTCGAAATGAGCGAGGCGTCGACCCAGCCCTCGGCGCTCGCGCGCACCCAGAGGTTGTCCCGGACGGTCTGCGAGCCCGCCTTTTCGTCGAGCTTCACAGCGCTTTCTTCGTCAAGGCTCGCGTTCTCGATGCGCACGCCGGGCTTCGTGAAGATCTGCGAGGGATATTCCTTGAGGGCCCAGCCCGAAATACGGACTTTGGCGGCGCCGTCCTTCTTTTCAAGGACTTCAACGGGGGCGCCGGCGTCGGCCTTGCCGAGGTAATCGGCGTTCGGCGTGCCGGAGAGCTTGGCGGGCGCGCTCAGGTAGCCCGTCTCGGCAGCCGCTGCGGGCAGCAGCGAAGCGGCCAGGCAAAGGGCGAGCAAGCTTTTTGTCATGCGCATAGATGTTTCTCCTTTGGCGCGGGGCGTAAGGTGTCCCGCGCTGCATTTTCTTATGAAGACGGAGAAAACAGCAGCAAACAAAAATCCCTGCCGCCTCCGGAAAGGCAGCATTGCAAGCAGTTTTTCTCTGCCAAATCAGCTTGTCAGAACCCTCGTACGCTTGGTCCTTCGAGCCTTTTTGACCAGTGTTTTGATCTCTTCGGCTACCTCTGACATCTTTTCGCGAATCTCTTCGTCATCCGCATTCTTAGCAAAGAGCTTCGCATTCTGCAGAGTCCGCTTTGCGGTTAAAGCCCGCACTTTATCCGTTGCGTAAGGAATGTAGCTTTTCCCGGAAACCAAAATGCTGTAAATGATTCTGGCGAGCAAATGAGCAGCGGCAACTACGGCACGCAAAGTTCCTCGCCGCAATTTCCATTCCATCACCCGATCCGACAGTGAGTTTTTGCTCATTCTCACCCCGTGGGCACATTCGACCAGCACTCGCCTCAGCCATTTGTTGCCCTTGGCTGCGTGGCCGGAATGGCGCACGTTGGCCGAGATGTTGTTTCCCGGGCAGATGCCCATCCAGGAGCAAAACTTTTCGGAGCTGTCGAAATGCTGCTTCAGGTCATCGCACAGTTCGGCAAAGATGAGTCTTGCAGCGTTTTCTTGAATCCCCGGTATTGTCCTCAGGAGTCCAATCTGCCTTTGATAGGGAGCCTGGAGCTTTGCAAGGCGCAGCATCGTCTGCTTTGCCAGAGCCAGTTCTTGATCCATGGCCAGCATTTCATCGGCGATCTGGGCTCTGAGAAGCGGATCAAGGTCGAAATTAAGTGCGTCAATGATTTCTTCGGGCGTGGCTTTTCTCAGCCTGTGTGAATTCTTTTCCACGCACTGTTCGAAGTTGCCTTCTCCAAAAATCTTGGCCCTCAGGATATTGGTTGCGCTGGTGCCGCGGATATCGCTGAATACCGATGCGGCTCGAAAGCCTGAGGAATCCATCAGTTTGTGCAGGGCATTGACGTGAGAGGCGTAATGGCTTTTCAGTTTCTGATAGCGCCGGGCTAATTCCCGCATCAAGCGGAAATTCGGCGGCGGGATAAACGATTTTTTCAGCGTGCCCATCCTGGCCAGTTCGGCCAGGCGCCGGGCATCCTGCCGATCCGTTTTGCGGCCGATGGCGGCTTTAACGTCTCTGGCATTGACGAGGGTAAGCGATGAAGCGTTGAAACCGACGCTTTCGAGAGCTGCGTACGGGCTCTTCCAAAGGACGCCGGTGGATTCCATCACTATGGTTTCCGGACGGCATTTCCGACACCATCCTGCGAACTTTTCCAGCTCCGACCTTCTTGTGCCGAAACTGCGCAGTTCCGTGTGAATTGAGGAATGGGCGTCGATGTATTGGAAGCAGCAAACCAAAAGTTCGCAGTGGACATCGACACCGATGGCGGATGAATAGACGGCTTCGACAATGTTTTGCGGGTTCGTTGCCGTAGCCGTGTCGGTGGGTTTCCGAGTAGACTTACTCATGATCCTCTCCTTTTAAAAGTGGGGATCTCGAAGAGTCCGCCCGGATAAAGGCACGGGCCTTTCAGCCACCTAAGATTCACGAGAGTGAACTCATTTTCTTATGCGCCTACTTCCCTTACGGGAGAGTGCAATTGGGGGTGCGAAGGCCTGAGACTGCAATTTTTGCACGGAGATAAAACTCCAAAAAAAGTAACGCAGTGATCCGGCTCCGGACTCTTCTCCGTCTTCATCATAGCGGGTGAAGTCAGGCCTTCCCAGCAAAAATTAGGGCCTCCGCAATCGAAGGCCCTTCATCTTATTTTTGCACAGGCCCCGGGCGGCGGAAGGCTTTCTCTTCCGCCCGGAGTTACAAAAAAGATTATAGAAAGCGGAACCCGCCGAATTCCCTGCGCGGCAGGCAATACCGCAAATCGGCATCGGTTTTCGCTATTCCTTTTGGGCATAACGCAAGCGCTTAATTTTGAAGGGCACAAGCAGCGCTTCTGAAAATTAATGACGTTTATAAAATACTTAAGGCGCAGGGCCTAGGGGAAAGTGCTGAGCCGCGGCCGCCGCGTACGGATTTTCAAAAAATCCGACGTCATAAGGAACGGGGAAGGCATAATTGTGCTACAGCCCTCTGAGGGGCACGTCTAACGAAAGAGACAAGCATGACTGCGAGCGAAAACCCAATCGTCGGGGTGATCCTTCTGCGATCGCCCGAGTGGAATCCTGAGATTTATGCCGCGCGGCTCAGCGCCGGCTGGGGCATTTCGGCCGACGCCGACGCGATCGAGAAGTCGGACGGCGGCGGCTCGCCGCTGATGATCAGGAAGGGCGGGATGCTCGCGTGGCTGCAGCTCATGGAAGAGCGTCTCCCCGCCCGGGAGAAATTCCGCCCGACGGCCGAAGCCAAGAGTCTGCACGCGGCGCACGCCGCGCACGTCGTCTGCGTGGTGACGGGCGACGAGGAGGAGCTTCGCAAGGCCCGCTTCTTTGCCGCCGTGACGGGAGCGTTCTGCGAGGACGAGCAGACGCTCGGCGTGCTGAGCGAAGAGCACATCACTCCGGCCGCGCAGTGGCTCGCCGACGCGAAGGCTTACGTCCGCACGAACGGCGACGAGCTGCCGTGGGGCCTCACGGTCTTTGCCGATCCCGACTGCTGCGGCGGCGTGAAGTCCTTCGGCCTCGAGCGCTACGCGGGCCGCGAGCTGATGGCCGAGACGCCCGATGCGCTCAGGAAGATCGCCGCCAAAGAAGCCGAGCGCTTTGACACGCTCAATCCGCCGGGAAATGCCAAATGACCGAGAAGCTCATCATCGAAGGGGAGCTTCCCGGCGAGGACGGCGCCGGGAACACGCCGCGCTACCAGCTCGAAGCGGCGACGTCGCTCTACGAAGAGGGCTTCGGCCGCAAGGCGATGAAAAGGGCGCTCTTCGGCATCTCGCAGTTCTCGGGCAGGGTAGCTTCGCGCGAAGACGAGTGCGTGCGCCTCAGGCTCATCGTGCTCGCTTACCGCATTTTCTCGGAAGACAAGGAACCCTGGTCGTCTTCGTCGCCCGTGCCGATCAGCGGGACGATGCGCGAGATCGACATGCTCACGGCCCTGAAGCCCTTTTTCGACCTCGACACGCCCGCGCGGGTCCTCACCTTCGCCGCGGGGGTGCCGGCCAAGCACCTGCCGGGCTCGGTCGGCCTCCTTGTCGGCAACGCGCAGCTTCGCATCGCCGCCTCGGCCAACGACGCCGAAGGCATCGCGAAGGCCGAAGAAATCCTGCGCGCCACCGACACGCAGCAGGGCGCCGACCCGGTGCGCCTGCAGGCGCTCGCGCGCTGTGCGGCGGCGCGCCGCGACTGGCGCGCCGCGGGCGAGAACTACGATGCGGCCTTCCGGCTTTTTGCCGACGCGGACTGCCCCTGCCGCTTCGCAAGCGAGTCGCTCGACCTCGCCGTGCGCGCCTTCAAGGCCGTCTGGAAGGACCGCGAGGAAGAGCTCGCCTATTTAAGAAGCGTCCCCGAAGGCTTCAAGACGCCGCTCGCGCTGCAGTGCGAAGCGTTTGCGCTCGCCACGCGGGCGCGCATCCCCGATATCCGCGGCGACATGGACGAGGCGCGCAGCGTGCTCGGACGCGTGCCGGCCGCCTCGCGCGGCGCGATCTGGCAGGAGGCGAGCGGCCTCGTCGCCTTCAAGCGCTACAGGCTCCACGAAGCCTATCGGGCGCTCGCGAGCGCCGACCGGCTCCGCCGCGCCGAAAACGATCCGAAAGCCGACTCGCGCTGGTACGTGCGCGTGCTGCCCTGGCTGCGCGCCAAGGCCGCGGGCGAGACCGTCTACCACGAGCTGCCGAGCGACCGCTATGCGGCGCAGAAGGCGGAGTTCGCCGAAGCGCTCGGCGAAATCACCGAAGAGATCGCCGCCTGGTCGCCGCTGCGGATGCTCCTCATCCGCTCGAAGTGGGACGCCGACGTGCAGTACGTCGTGACGATGGGGCTTTCGAGCTACCTCGATCCCGAAAACGGCGCCGAAACCGACGCGCCCGACAGCGAGCTCGTCATGACGCTGCCGCGCAGCGCCGATCTCTCGGGCTGGAAGGAAAAGAGCAGGGAAAGCCTCCCGCTCTGGCTCATGGGGGAGATCGGGCGCCGCATCATGATTTCGGATTTCCTGCCCGAGGCGGGCAGCCTCGTGCAGCTCGACGACAAGGTCAGGTCGACCCTCGGGACGGACTTCGCCGAGGTGCTCTTCGACCGGCTTGCGCTGCCGGAGGGTGCCTCGGGAACCGACTGCCGGCTCCTCGAGACCATTGCGCTCTATGCCGACGAGGCCGAGTACTGGAAGTGGTACGGCGCGAGGGCGCTGCTCGCGCGCCTGCGCGCGGCGGGCATCCCGCCCGAGTCCTTTGAGCGGAAGAGCGTCTGCGCCGACGGCGGCTGGGAGCCCGCCATCCCGGCCGAGCGGCTGCGGACGGTGCTCAAGGACGCCGACAAGCGGGGCAGGGCGCTCCTGTCGCGCCGCATCTTCCACGGCGGCGCCGAGCCGAGCGTGCTCTTCCACTTCGACAGCCGGCTCATCGCCGCGGCGGGGCTCCCGGAGAATTTCTCCGGCTGGTGCTTCTTTGCGGACGACGTGCCCGAAATCAGCGAGGCGAGTCCCAACCCGTTCGCCGTGCTTTTCTATTCCGGCGATTTCGCCTGGGTGGACCTCAACACGGTCTGCAACTATATCCCCGCGGCCAAGCCCTGGCTCGAGAAAAACGAAACCCGGGGCGTCGCGATACGGCGCATCCCGGGCACGGGGGCGTTCTCGGAGGCGGTGCTCGACGAGGACGTCTTTAAGGACATCAGGAAGCTTTATTCCTGATAAGTTCCCGATAGGGAATTAACGGCCGAGCAGGCGGTGCCTGATGAGCCAGGCGCCGAACGCATACGCGATCATGTAGAAGACGGGATAGAGGAGGCCGGCGGTGACGGCCGTCGCCGAGAGAAGCTCGTCTTCGATCACGTCGGTCTGCATGCCGAGCTTGGCCACCGCCCAGAATGAGGCCGGCCAGCCGTTTGCCTGGTCGACGCCCGTGAAAACCGTGCAGAGCAAGAGGGAGACGAGCGCGGCGAAAACCGCGGCGGCGCTCGCAAGCGTCACCGACTTTAGTGCCTTGAGGCCGCAGGCGAAAACGGCGATGGCAAAGGCGGCGCCGATGATCCAGGTCCATTCCCGCGGGAACACCGGGTTGAAATAGAGCCAGCGGCTCCATCCGATCGAAATGAGCACGGCCGTGAGCACGGCGGCGGCCGTGCCGAGCAAAATCGCCAGGATGCGTCCGAAAAGCTTCATAGAGTCTTCTGCCTGCGAAAAAATTTGGGCTGATAAGGGCGCTTATTGTATCCGAGCGCAGTGCGGCCGTTCCTTAAGGGTAAAAAGCTTTGTCTTTTGGACGTCAAATGGCGTTTTGTCCCGCGCGGTTTGCTAAAGTTGAATCACACGGAAAGAGGACATCAATAAGCGATGAGAGAAGTGAAAGCTTCATTAACAGCACAAGCCGCCGATGATCGGCTGACCGCTCTCTGCGCCAAAGCCGAGAGCATCATGGGAGACAGCCCGGTTTCCAAGGAAGCCGCCGAGGCCGTCCTGGCGCTTTTCAAGGGACGGCGCTTTGCGGGCACGCGCTTCGAGCGCCTGATCCGGCTTATGCAGATGATCTGCTCGTCGTGGCTCCGCGACGGCGCCGGCATGAAGCGCTTTGCGGCGGCCGCCGAGCGCACTCCCGAATCGGACCTCGAGGAGCTCGAGGGCGTTCCCGTGAAAGCGCTCTGCGCGCTCTACACAATCGCGGCGGACATTATCCGGGTCACGCCCCGGCCGGGCGAAGAGCCCGAGATGGACGAAAAGGCGGCGCGCGCCCTGTGGGATAAGACGGACGACGCGTTTTTCTATATTCTCTCCGACTCCAGGAACTACAGCTGCCACGCGACCGCCGTGCTCGGCGCCATGCGGGCCGCCGTGCCGGCGCTCGAAGACACGGCCCTGCCGTACGCGCTCGGCGCTGCCGCAAACCTCTGCGAAGACGAGATGCCGCTGGCGATCAAGTACGCCTGCATGGCGCTCGATGAGATCCGCTCGGGGAAGCCCTTCACCGAAGGCATCCCCGAGCTCATCGCGAGCACGCTCTTCGGCGCGCTTTATTCGAGATCCGAAGACGAGCCGAAGCTGCGCGTGCCCAAAAAGTTCACGGCCGCGCACAGCGACGAGAAGATTCTCCTCTACCTGAGGGCGAAGCTCTCGGAGGGCGACGCCGCGGTCATCGATTTCGCCCGCAAGGGGCCTAGATGGAGGATCACCGGCACCGCCGCCGACCTGCTCGCTTCCTGCCTCGCGGCCGAGTCGCTCGAGAAGGCCGACGCCGACCTGCTCCGCTCGGCGGGCCTGATCGTGGCCGGCGACGACCGCCGCCTCGGCACCAGCCCGTTCCGGCGCCTCGTGCGCGCCCGCATCTATATGCAGAGCGGCGAGCCGAAGAAGGCCGTGCGCGAGTGCAGCGCCGCGCTCAAACGCCTCTCGAAGCATTATCTCTGGGGCGACCTGAGGGCGATCCTGCTCGAGACCGGAGCCTTTGCGAGGATCCGGCAGAAGGGCGGCTTCAAGTCCTCCGACGTGCTCGACTACTGCTATGAGGCGCCCGCGCGGCTGCGCACCAAACCGCTCCGTCTCATCCAGGCCCATTCGCTCCTCAACTGCGCGGTTTACCCGGACCTCGCGGGCCGCATCGCCGAGGCGAGCGTGATCGCATCGGACAATCTGTACGAGGATCCGAAGGACGCCGGCGCGCTCAGCTGCCTCAAGCGCTGCCTCCTCATGATGCATCGCGACAAGGATGCGCTCGCCGTAGCGAAGAAGATTCCGCCCCTCCTGGAGGGCGACGACAGGGCGCAGGCCGAAGCCGAGTGCAGGTCAATCGCCGAAGACCTGGCCAAGCGAAAAGGCCAGGTGAAGGCCTTCGAGCCGCAGCGGGAGCGCTTCCTCAAGGCCGTCGAGCGCGAGATCGGCCCGGTCGACGACGTCATCACGGGCTGGTACCCGATCGAAATCTGGATCGTGCTCCCGAAGAAAGCGCCGGGCATGCAGTATGCGATGACTTACGGCCTGCAGCTTTTCGGGGACGCGGGGAGGAATCCGCATCCCCGCGAGCTCATCGTGCCGCTCCCGGCCGAAAAGGACCTTTCGGGCTACCGCTTCGCCCCGCGGGATTTCTGGCCGATATCCGAAATGGCCAAGATTGCCGTGCAGGCCTGCCGCATGCCCGGCAGGCACGTCGAAGAAGGGCTGACGGTGCGCAACGTCGACGGCACGCCGCTCGGGCCGGGGGCGCCCTTCACGGGCACCATGCTCTGCGCCTTCGGCGAAGCGGGCGCGCTCTCGAAGAAGTTCCCCGCGGAGCTCCTCGAGCTCGTGCCGATTTATCCGGAAGAGGGCGATTTCGTCGCACTCTTCGGTCCCGAGCCGCTCCGCGAGCGGCTCGCCGCGACGCCGTACCGTCCGGTTTCGGAGCAGCGCCGCAATGTCTGCAAGGACCGCCGCTACAGGCCGCTGATCGAAAGGAGCCGCCTCAAGCCGGTCTGCTCCGCCGAGAAGAGCGTCCTGATGGCGTTCGTCAACCTCGACATCCTCACCGAGGGCAAGGAACTTCGGTACATGGTGCGCCACCGTCCGCAGCCGGGCGACCGGGACTGGGACAGCGGCTGGCACTTTTACACGGGCGAGGAAACCGACAGGGTGATCGAGGACAAAACGAGCTTCCCGCTCGTCGATCTCAATACGATCGCCAATTACGCCCCCGACATCGTGCCGCTGCTCGATGCGCCTTACGGCTCGAGCTACGTGCGCAGGGACGACGGGGTCATGGTGCCGCTCGAGGAAGTGCCGCCCGAAAAGCGGCACCGCCCGGGCGGCCGCACGCTCTCCTGAGGCCTTCCCAAACGCGCGCCGCCTGTGCGATTGAAGGGATTCCCGGGGGCCTGCTTCTCCGATTGTCTCTTTTGCGAGTTTTACGGCGCCGGGCATTGCCCGGCGCCGTTTCTGTCCCGGGCAGTACATTTTCAGGCAAATCAGCAAATATACCTTAAAGATATCAATTTCTGCGCGTCAGCAAAAAGGGCGATGCGGGACCCGCACACAGCAGTTATTGCTGCGGCGGCAATGTGCCTGTGCTATGAACAAGCGTTCATAACCTAGCTAATCGCTAGATTAAACAATATGCATTTTTCAAAAGCCGATTGCCTATACTTCTCCTTATGATAGATATCCCGTCTGCTTAAATGAAATCGCCTGAATAACAAGCGATATCCGTGAATTTACTTATTTGGGTTTCTTATGACGGGTTTTATACTGAATGCGTTTGTAATAAAGATAAAACAGCGCAAACGAATCGCCGATCCGGCCCCCAAAGGACGTCTCCCGGCGGGAGCTTTTCGGCCTTCTAAAACTCTTTTTTGGGACATTTCGTCATGGCCTACAAAATCATTGACATCGAAGGCGTGGGCGAGACTTATGCGGTCAAGCTCAATGAACTCGGACTGAAATACGCCGAGGACCTTCTGCCCGTGTGCCGCACGCCGGCCCAGCGCAAGAACCTTGCCGAGAAGACCGGCATTTCCGAGAAGCTCATCCTTAAATGGGCCAACCACGTTGATCTTTACCGCATCCGCGGCATCGGCCCGCAGTATGCCGAGCTGCTCGAGTGCGCCGGCGTTGACACGGTCCGCGAGCTCGCGCACCGCGTTCCGGAAAAGCTTCTCGCCAAGCTTGAAGAAGTCAACGCCGAGAAGCATCTCTCGGGCCGCGTTCCGGCGCTTAAGGAAGTGCGCCGCTACATCGAGGAAGCCAAGAAGCTTCCCGCCATGCTCGTTTACTGACGAGCCTCTTTTCACAGCATCAGACAGTTAAGCCCGCCGCGCGGCAAGCGCAGCGGGCTCTTTTTAGGCTTCGGCTCGGCTTACCGGCGCGCGCCGGACTTGGGCGAGAAGCGCGAGCGCTCGGTGAGGAGCGAAAAGGCTTCCTCGGCGCCGCTCTCGGACCACGGGGGAAGCCGGCCTTCGCCGAAAATCGCTTCGGCGTCCTCTTCGGAAAGGCCGAGCGCCTCGGCGGCGATGCGCGGGAGGGCGTCCTGCGGCCGCCCTTTGCAGAGCGGCTTGGCGGCGTCCGAACCCGGCAGCGTCAGCGTGCCGTCAAGGATCGCCCGTCCGCCCGCTGCCGGGCGCAGGATCCAGGGCGTCACCTCGTCGGCCGCGAACGCCAGGCCGTTCCGGTACTTTTCCATGTCGCGCCGATCGAAGGGCTTGGTGACGCCGCTGAAGAGCTTGAGCGAGACCGGGCCCGCCTTCAGGGCCGCCTGCGCGGCCGAGAGCACCAGGGCCTTGGTGAGGCGGCGGCCGAAAAAGGCTTCGAGCGCCCTGGCGGCGAAGCCGTCGGGGAAGAGCTCGGCGCGGGTCTCGTCCCCGCCGAATCCCGAAAAGAGCGCTTCGCCTTCGGGCTTTTGCTGCATGCGCATCTCGATCAGCGCGCAGGCGGCGAGAAAGCGCACGGCATCGGTCTTTTTCGGCGCGAATGCGGAGCCGCTGAGGGAAAGCCGGTCGTCGGGCGGGCAGGTGCACTTCTGCGCCGGCTCGCTTTCCGGGCTGTGGGAGAGATCGCTCGCCCTCGGGCCTTCCTCTTCGAACGAAACGCCGCAGTAAAACTTCACGCCGCACTCCGGGCAGGCGAGCACGCCGCTGCCGTCTTCGGCGAGCGTTCCGCCGCAGTGCGGGCAGGGGTCGCCCGCGGCGAGATCCTTGCGGCTGCTTTCGGGAACGATGCCCCGGTAGCTGTTGCCGAAGAATTTTTCGGCGAACCCGTCGGGCCAGCCGAGCATCTTCTCGACGCCCTGCGAATCGCTGTAGCGGCCGAAGAATTCCGAAATGAACCCGTAGCTCACGCTGTAGACGAAAGGCGCGTCCGGGCAGGCGGGATCGTGCCCGAGCGTTTCGAAGATGTTCTGGCGGGTGCTTTCGCGCTCCCAGAGGATGTCGGGCTGGAAGGTGGCGCGGAAAGCGGCCTCGGCGGCCGCGGGCGTGAGCTTGCGGCCGTAAAAGTGCCGCAGCCAGCGCGCCGCGCGGCCGTTCGGCGATATCGCCACGCGGTTCTCGGTGAAGCCGCTCGCGCTGCCGGTGAGGCCGGCGAAGCCGGGCATGAAGCCGGGCGCCGCGCCGCTTTTGTTGAGCAGCTGCAGCTCGTGCAGGATGCATACGGTGAGAAAGCGCACGTGGACGGGGAGACCTTCGCCGATTTTGGCGTTCATCTCCGGCACAGTGAAGCCTTGCATGCTGATGGTTTCCCTTTTTGCGGAAGAGGGCGCCCGCCGGGGCGGGCGCCTCAGCGAGCCTCTATGAGGCGGAACGTTCCCTGATGCAGCGGACGAGCCACTCGATCGCCTCGCGGTAGCCGTCGATGCCGTGGCCGATCACGCGGTGCACGGCCGCCTTCGAGACGTAGGAAACCTGGCGGAAGCTCTCGCGCTTCGAGACGTCGGTGATGTGCACTTCGACGCAGGGAATGGCGACGGCCTTGAGCGCATCGAGGATAGCGACGCTCGTATGGGTGTAGGCGGCGGGGTTCATCACGATGCCGTCGACCCCCTCGTAGTAGGCCTGCTGGATGCGGTCGACGATCGCGCCTTCGTGGTTGCTCTGGAAAAGGGCGCATTCGGCGTCCGCCGTGCGGCACCAGTCGCGCAGCTTCCGGCAGAGCGCAGCGTAGTCGGTCTTTCCGTAAAGGTCGGGCTCGCGGATGCCGAGCATGTTGATGTTGGGTCCGTTGATGATGAGGATTTTCATGGGTTCACTCCCCGAGGATTTCAGAAACGGCCTGGGCCGCGGCAGTGTTGACGACGGTGCGTTCCGCGAGCGACCGGTAGATGGGCTCGCGCTCTTTGAAAATGGCCTCGACGCCCTTGGCCTGCGAAACGGGCCGGCCTTTCGTCGGCAGCTGGTCGATCGGGCGGTTGAGCCAGATGATGTAGCCGTTGCGCCGGAGCAGGTCGCGGTTGCGCGGCCGCAGCACGGAGCCGCCGCCCGTGGCGATCACCAGGCCGTGCTCGAGCGAGAGCTCTTCGATCACCGAGGTTTCGAGGTCCCTGAAATAGGCTTCGCCGCTTTCGGCGAAGATCTGCGGGATGGGCCGTCCGTCGCGCTTCACGATCAGCTCGTCGACGTCGCGGAATTCGCGCCGCAGTCGCTGTGCAAGCCGGCGGCCGACCGTGGTCTTGCCGCAGCCC
>JBKEET010000009.1:0-67185 GCA_047777475.1 Burkholderia sp. | reverse complement strand
ATCAGCGATGAAATCACGCAGGACGAGAAGGGCGTCCACATTCGTCTCGCAACGAAATTTCCTCAGAAATTCAATACGACGATTGCCGCGCGGGCGGCCTTCTTCGATGCGCTCCGGCACATGAGCGACGAAGATTTCAAGGCCGGCAGGAGCGTGGACGTGACCTGCCGCTACCGCCGTCCCATGGACGTGCGCCTTCACAAAATCACGTACAGGATCGGCGGCAGCCCCCGCACGGAGCGCTCGTGGAAAGCCATGTCGGCGGAAATCCTCAAGGCGATTGAAAATCCCGAATCCTGAAGAAAAGTGATATAGGCAAAACAAAAGACAGGGGACGGCGGCAGGGCGATATCGGGGAAATATCAGAAATCCTTTCCGAAAGCCGCCGGGAGTTCCCGAATTTCCTGCGGCTCAGCCGTTCCTGTGCCGAAGGGCGCAGGAGCGATGCACGGGAAGTTTCCCGCAGCAAGCGGGCACGGCCGGTCAAAATGCCGGCCTGGGTCAGTGAAAGTGGCCGTCCTCGCTGAAATTGAACGGCACGAGGTGCCCGCTGCTGATGCCGACGAGGCGCTGCGAGACGGCAAGCAGGAACTCGCGGTCATGGCTCACGATGAGCCGCGGGCCGGGCAGGCCGTTGAGGATGCCGATGAGCCTTTCGCGCGCTTTTTCGTCGAGCCCCGAGGTCGGCTCGTCGAGGAGCAGCCCCGTGGGGTGCATGGCGAGGATGGACGCGATGGAGACCAGGCGCTTCTGTCCGCCCGAGAGCGAGCGCGTCTCGCTGTGCCGAAGCTCGAAAATCCCCAGGGTGCGCAGCGTTTCTTCCGCGGCGGCGTAAGCCTCCCTGCTGCTCATGCCGAGATTGAGCGGCCCGAACATCACATCGTCGATCACTTCCGGGAAAAAGAGCTGGTCGTCGGCGTTCTGCAGCACATAGCCGAAGCGCCGGCGCACGCGCTTGAAGCCTTCTTCGTCCACGATCGGCTCGCCTTCGAGCATCAGCTTCATCGACTGCGGCTTCAGCAGTCCGGTGAGGATTCTGAGGAGCGATGTCTTTCCCATGCCGTTGTCCGCCCAGAGGCCGATGCGGTCGTCCTGATGAACGGCGAGCGCCGCGCCGTCGAAGAGCACGCGATCCGGCGAGGGCGCGTAGTGCAGGTCGGTCATTTCGAGAAGATGATGTCCGGACATGATGCGGTTTCTTCTATATCAGTGAGAGGGCGGCGATCGCAGCGGCGAAAAGCGCGGCAAGCGCCATGAGCAGCCGGTCGGCGTTCGTGAACGGAGCGGGCGTGTGGTGGGGCCAGACGCCTTCGAAGCCGCGCAGCTTCAGCGCGTCGTCCATGATGCGGCTGCGGTCGAACGCCTTGATAAAGAGCGCGGACACCCAGCCCGCGAGCGTGCGGTAGGTGTGGGCGTTGAGTCCCGGCGCGAATGCGCGCAGCTTCGCCGACTCGCGCATGTGCCCGTAGGTTTCGAGCAGGCAGTCCACCTGGCGCGAGGAAAGCAGCAGCAGCGTCACGAGCTTGTCGGGCACGTGCAGCGCCGAGAGCGCACGCGCCAGTTCGGTGAGCCTGAGCGATCCCATGAGCGCCCACCAGGCAAAGAGGGCGGCGTGGCTCTTGACGGTCACGAGCAGGCTCAGCATCACGCCTTCGTGCGTGACGGTGAAAGGACCCCAGGAGACCCATTCCCGGCCGGGCGTCGTCCACGGCGTGAAAGCCCAGAGGAAAAGCAGGAAAAGCGAGACGACCCGCGCCTGCGGCAGCCAGCGGCGCGCCAGCTCCGGGCGCGGCAGCACGAGGAGCGCACCGGCCGCAAGCGAGAGCAGGGCGGCCGGCAGCGACGGGGTGAGCGCCGTTGCCGTCAGCCAGAGGGCAGCGGCGATGAGGCGGGCGCGGGCGGAGAAGCGCATTTAGCGGCCCTTGCCGCCCGGGCGGCGGAAATAGGCCGCAACGCCGAAGAGGCCGAAGATCCAGCCGAGGCCGCCGACGATGTCCGTGACGGTGATGCCGTCGCGCTGCTTAAGTTCCGCAAGGTCACGCTTCACCGGCGCTAGCTGCGCCGAGAGGCGCTCGTCGATCAGGCGCGCGAGCTCGGCTTCGTCGATCGCCGCCGGGGCGGCGGCTTTTGAAGCGGCGGGGGCTGCGGCCAGGCCTGCTGCAGGAGAGGAACCCTTGGGAGTCGAAGCGGGAGCGGCAGGTGCTTCCGCGGCGCCGCCCGGAAGGTCGCGCCCCTCGATCGTCCACTCGCCGCGGTGGCCTTCGCCCGCCTCGAGCACGATCCTGAGGTCGGGTCGCTCGGCGAGAACGGCCTGCGGGATGGCAAAGCGAAGCTCGCCCTTGTCATCGGTCGTGCCCTCGGCAATTGTTTTGCCGGTCTTGCTGTCGGTCACCGTGATGCGGCCGCCGCGGACCTTGGTGCCGTTCGAGAACTTCGATTCGGTGACGACGTCCGAGCCGTCGACCCAGGCGAAGACGTTGACGCGGTGGGCGAAGGCGCTCGCCGCGGCAGCCGAGAGCAGGAGCGCGGCAGCAATGCGGGTTAGCTTAGTCATGCAGTTTGTCCCAGGATGACGGCCGGCCCGAAGGCCGAAAAAGGCGCCGGGGCGAAAAGGGTCCGGGCGCCGGTTAAGTTTACGCGGGTTTGGCGAGCAGCTCGGGGGCGGCACGCCGCAGCAGCCTCACGACGAGCAGCGAGATGACGCCTTCGGCAACCATGATCGGCAGGTGCGCTGCCAGCAGTGCGATCGCCGCCGCCCTGAAGCCTTCTTCGGTCGCCATGAGCGCAATGGCCGTCGCCACGGCGGAGACGGCCACGCCAGCAAACCCGGCGGCGAAGGCCGCCGCGGACTGCCGTCCGGCCGAGCCGGAACGGCCGCCCGCCAGGTTGAAGAGATAGTAGGCGGCAATGGCCCCGGCGCCCATCGTCAGCGTGTTGACGCCCAGGACCGTGAAGCCGCCGAACTGGAAGAAGACGCTCTGCAGCAGGAGGGCGACGAGGATGACGGGGAAGCTCGCCCAGCCCATCAGGATGCCGACGAGGCCCGTGAGGAGCAGGTGCGCGCTCGTCACGCCGACGGGCACGTGGATGAGCGAGGCGACGAAAAACGCCGCCGCCGAGAGCGCGGCCGTCATGAGACGGTCGCTCGGCAGTTTTTTAAGGCCGTAGGCAACGGCCGCCGCAGCTCCGGCGGCGCCTGCGATGAGCACGGGCGCCGAGAGCACGCCTTCAGCGATATGCATGGTTTATTCAGCGAAATAGGTCCAGAGCACGGCGCCGATCTCGACGCTGCGGTCCTTGCCGTCGCGGGGCAGCTTGTAATCCGCTTCGGTGAGCGCGGCGAATCCCCACCAGCCCGCCCAGGGGGCCGTGTAGGTGAAAACGCCGTTGCTGTCGGCCTTGACGACCTGCGTGACATGATAGTCGCTTGCGGGCTTTTTCCTGCCGCCCTCGTTCCAGTACTCGACTTCAACCTCGGCGCCGGGGACCGGCTTGCCGTTCACCGTCACGCGGCCCTGGAAGGTGTTGCCCGCCCAGTTGCCGAAGGGGCGCGTGAGCGGAATGATCTCGGAGGGCAGCCCCGCGGGCTCGTCCCAGCCGTCCTCGTCGCCGAAGGCCGGCACGGCGACCTTGGTGTAGTGGACGATGAACTTGTCCTCGGCCGGTTCCCAATAGGGCTCGGGCTCGACGGCGAACTGGTAGACGCCGGGGCGCTTGATCCTGTAGTCGAGGCGCCAGGCGTCCTTGCCGAGGAGCTTCGCGGGCGCAAGGCGGCCGGTGACGTTCTCCTTCTGGCCGCCGGCAATCGCCCAGACGGCCTTCGGCTTGGCCATCGTCATGCCCGTCTGCTCCATCGGGTGCGCAAAGGCCACCGTGACCCTGAGGTCGGCGTCCTTGGGCGAGGCGACGATGTCGGAAGAGGGAATCGCGATGCCGAAATGGGCCTGGGCGGAAAAGGAAAGGGCGGCGAGCGCCGCGGCGGCAAGCCAGTGCTTCATGGATATGCGTCCTTGCTGCGGGTTGGTGAATGACTTCATAACTTTATTGGTTTCGTCACACTTTTGCAATGCCACTGTCGGCCTAATCACACATGGTCCTTTCGGCTTAGAGCGCGAGGGGAAAAGCGGGCAAAAATAAATCCCGGCGGCACCCTGCGGGCGCAGCCGGGATCGGGCTTGTGTGCTCGGCATGAGCACGATTCAACGGGTGAAAGTCCCGAGTGCAGGGGGTAGCACCAAGCACATAGCCGGAGGCAAGGGTGTCCGCCGCGAGGCGGGATCTGAAAGAAGCCCGAGGCAAACCATTGGCCTGACGAACAGAAACCGCAGCAGGCATACGAGGGTGGATAAGCCTGCAAGCCAAGGTGAAGTCCTAAGCTACACGGAACCCGAGGTGTAAATGCGGCAGGCGGATGATGGGAAGGATCGTGTTCTTACCCGAGGAGGTCTCACGGACGTTGGCCCGAAGGGCTGACGGAGTAAAGCTTGCCGTGAGAAGTCAGCAGAGGCCGTAGTACTGCCGAGATGGTTGGCAGGAAGGGCCGAAACCAATGGAGGTGATGCCTAAGGCCACCGAAACGATCATGCAACAGCCGAAAAATCCCCAAGAGGGGTACCGGACGGAAAGTACCGACGGAATCGGGAGGATACGGGCGGGTCGGTGAGGGATCTGAGGACAGCCGTAGGAGCAACAACATCACAGGCAAACGACAGACGAGATGATTGATCTGGAAACCATACTTGATCGAGCGAACCTGAATCGGGCCTACAAGGCCGTGGTCTCGAACAAGGGCAGTGCGGGCGATGACGGCATGGAGGTCAGAGACCTCCTTTGACACCTCAAAGCCCGCGGAGCCGATCTGGTGAAAAGCATCGCAGAGGGGCGGCGCAGGCCGCTCCCCGTCCGTTGTATTGCAATCCAGAGGTAACCGCCCACTACGGAACCGTACGGTGGGTGGTGTGGGAGGACGGCTCGGGGTGATCCCGAGCCTCCTACCCGATTATAAGCGGCTTTCCGTTACTTGAGGAGCAGCTCGTTCATGAGCTTCACGAACGCGCCCGGGTCCTTGAGCGAGCCCTGGTCGGCGAGACGGGCTTCTTCGTAGATGAAGTCCGCCCACTTGGCAAAGCGCGCGTCGTCCGTTTCGGCGGCCGCCTTCTTCACGAGCTCGTGCCCGGGATTGATCTCAAGCGCGTACTTCTCCTCGGGCACCTGCTGTCCGGCCGCCTCGAGCATGCGGCGCATCTGCGCCGTCATCATGCGGTCGGTCTGGCCCACCACGCAGCTCGGGCTGTCGGTGAGGCGCGAGGAAACGCGCACGTCGCTCACCTTGTCGCCGAGCGCCTTCTTGAAGCGCTCCACAAGCGGGGCGCTCTCCTTGGCGGCGGCTTCCTGCTTGGCGGTCTCTTCCTTGTCCTCGAGCTCGCCGAGCTGCAGGTCCTTGGCCGTCACCGGCACGAAGGGCTTGCCGTCGAATTCGGTGACGCTCTGCATCATCCACTCGTCGATGCGGGAGGTCATGAACAGGACCTCGATGCCCTTGCGGCGGAACGTTTCGAGGTAGGGCGAGCCGGCGGCCGCCTCGTAGGTCGACGCAGTGAGGTAGTAGATGTTCTTCTGCTTCGGGTTCATGCGCGAGACGTAGTCCTCAAGGCTCACGTTCTCTTCGGACGTGCCGCTCTTCGTGGAGGCAAAGCGAAGCAGCTTCAGGATCGCGTCGCGGTTGGCGTAGTCCTCGACCGGGCCTTCCTTCATGACGCGGCCGAACTCCTTCCAGAAGACCTTGTACTTCTCGGGATCCTTGGCGAGCTTGGCGATCATGTCAAGGGCGCGGCGGGTGAGGGCCTTCTTGAGCTTGGCCGTGACCGGGCTTTCCTGCAGCAGCTCGCGCGAGACGTTGAGCGGCAGGTCGGCCGTGTCAACAAGTCCGCGCACGAAGCGCAGGTAGTTCGGCAGGAACTGCTCGGCATCGTCCATGATGAAGACGCGCTGAACGAAAAGCTTCAGGCCGTGCTGCTTGTCGCGGGTGTAGAGATCCCACGGCGCGACCGACGGGATGTAGAGGAGCGAGATGTACTCGGGCTCGCCCTCGACGCGGTTGTGCGCCCAGCAGAGCGGATCGTCGTACTCGTGCGTGAGGTGCTTGTAGAAGGCCTTGTACTGGTCGTCCTTCACGTCCTTCGGCGGCAGCGTCCAGAGGGCGCGCGCGTCGTTGACCTGCTGCCACTCCCAGACGGGTTCCTTCTTCTCGTCGCCTTTCTTCTCTTCGCCGAGCTTTTCGGCCCAGAGGTAAACGGGCGTGGAGATATGGTCGGAATACTTCGTGATGTCCTCGCGCAGCTTCCAGCCGTAGAGGAACTCCGTGCAGTCGGGCTTCAGGTGCAGGATGATGTCCGTGCCGCGCGTCTCGCGCGTGGCGGGCTCCGAGGTGTAGGTGCCCTGGCCCTCGGATTCCCACTTCACGGCCTCGTCGGGCTTGGCGCCGGCGGCGCGCGAAATGACCGTCACCTTGTCGGCGACGATGAAGGAGGAATAAAAGCCCACGCCGAACTGGCCGATGAGCTGCGAGTCTTTCTTCTGCTCGCCCGTGAGGTTCTTCAGGAACTCTTCGGTGCCCGACTTGGCGATGGTGCCGAGGTGCTCGTTGGCCTGCTCGAGCGTCATGCCGACGCCGTTGTCGCTGATCGTGAGCGTGCCGGCCTTTTCATCGCCCTTCACGCGGATCGCAAAGTTGGGATCGTCGCCGAGCAGCTCGGGCTTCGTGATGGCGAGGAAGCGCAGCTTGTCAATGGCGTCGGAAGCATTCGAGATGAGCTCGCGCAGGAAAACGTCCTTGTTCGAGTAAAGTGATTTGGCCAGCAGGCTGAGCAGCTTGGTGACTTCGGTCTGGAAGCCGTGGACTTCTTTTTGTGCCATGGTGTTGAATTGCTCCGAAAAAAACAAAGGGGCGCCCTCGGGGCGCCGCAATGCTTTTTTCTATGGGGATGAAACCGCCGATTTCAAGGGGCCGCTTTTCACGCGCGGTCGTGCCGGCTGGGCTATAGTTGTCAAACGCATTCCCATTTCGGCCCAAGGAGCCTGATATGCACGCAAAACTCATCGCCGTCCCGCTGATTTCGGGCGCGCTGCTCACCGGCTGCGCGGGCACGTACACGCCTTCCGAAATCGCCGGGCTGCAGGCGCCCGAGCCCGGCGCGAGCCGCGCCCGCGCGCTGATGCTGCAGTTCGGCTACAGCGTTCCCGACATGACGGAGAAGGGCGTCTGCGCGCAGGCCGAGGACCCGAGGGACGAAGGGCATCCCTACGGCGCCGACGAAACGCAGCGCGGCCTCTGGGGCCTGCCGAGCTTCTCGGGCCTCGTCGAGGCGAGCCTCTCGCGCGGCGACCAGCTGAGCATGCCGCATTTCTTCGGGTTCATCCCGAAGGAAAGCGCCGCCGACGAAAAGCGCGCGGTGCGCGTTGCGGCGGCCGAGGCCGTGAGGGCGCTCACCGAAGCGGGCGCCGCAGAGGGCTGGGCCTCCGCCGCGGGCAAGCCCCGGCCCCTGGAGATGAGCCTTTCTTATACAGTGCGGCAGACGGTTTACTTCGCCAAGGAGGGCACGCGCTGCAAGCTGCCCGCTGATCCCGCCTCGCCCACTTCGGAAGAAGCGTCGGGCTGCCGCGCCGAAGTGCTCGTGCGCTCGCGCGACATCACCAAGGGCGAGCATCCGGGCGAGAGCGGCTTCGAGCCGGTGCCCGCCTGGATCGATCCCGCACAGCCCGAGGCCTGGCGCGTGAGGACCGTCACGATCTCCTCGTTCGACGGCACGGGGCAGGTGCTGCTTGACGCCGCCGCCCAGGAAAAGATCGCCGCCCGCGCCAAGGGCCTGCTCTATTTCTACGGCATCGACGCCAAGGACCGCCCGTTTGTGGGCGAAAACGGCCGCATCCTGCATTTTGTAAAGGCCGCCGGGGGCGCGCAGTGAGCCGCATCGGCAGCACGGAAGAGGACTTTGGCGAAGCGCTTCGGCGGCTCTCGCTCTCGCGCTTCCGCGCGAAGTTCCGCCTCTGCCCGAAGGATCGCCGGAAGGCCGAGGAGCTCGGCGCCGAGGCGCTCGCGCAGAAAGCCTCAGAGATCCTGAGCAGGCGGCTTTTCCCCGCGCACATTCCCAACGACGGGCGGCAGACGCCCTGGAAGGGCTGCCCGGTCTTCACGGCGCAGCACGCCACGGCCTGCTGCTGCCGGGGCTGCTTCGAAAAGTGGTGGGGCGTGCCCCGCGGGCGCGAGCTCACCGATAGCGAAAAAGCCTGGGCAATAGGCCTCATCGTGCGCTGGATCGAGCGCGACCTCGCCAAGCCCGCGCCGGCCGAAGAGGGCGGCGCGGCCCGGAAGCATTTGGCGCGCGGCGAAACCGGCTCTCTCTTCGACAATTGAGCCGCATTGGTCGGCCATATGTAAACCGTTGATTTTGTTCACATCTTTCTTGATTTAAAGCAGTGCCGCCGGCCGCTTGCGGGCGCTTTTTGGATAAGAGGCGCTGATAGAATCCCACCCAATGCGCGGAGAGCCCGGCAAGGCTGGCCCCGCTTCCGCCCCCAAAAGAAGAAAGACAGCCATCAACGGAGTTATGCCTCATGTTTAAGATGAAGAACCTGCTTGCCGCCGCGCTCGCCGGCACCATCGCGCTTTCGGGCGCCGCCTTTGCAAAGGACCTGCGCGTCGCCTCGAACACGACGTTCCCGCCCTTTGAGTTCGTGAGCGGCGAAACGCACGAGATCACGGGCTTCGAGATGGATCTCGTCCGCGAAATGGGCAAGATTGCGGGCTACGACGTCAAGATCGTCAACATGGGCTTCGACGGCATCATCCCGGCGATCCTTTCGGGCTCGGTCGACGTCGGCGCTTCCGGCTTCTCCGTCACCGAGGCGCGCAAGAAGCGCGTGCTCTTCCTCGAGCCGTTCTACAAGTCGGGCCTCACCATCCTCGTGCGCAGGGGCGACGAGGGCAAGATCAAGGGCTTTGCCGACCTGAAGGGCAAGAAGCTCGCGGTGCAGATCGGCACGACGTCCGCCTCCAAGGCCAAGGAAATCCCGGACGCGCACATCACGACGTTCAACAATGCGGGCGACGCCATCCTTGACCTCGCCAACGGCGGCGCCGACGCCGTGATCAACGACAAGCCCGTCACCGATTACCTGCTCACGCAGCAGCCGAAGCTCGCCGCCGCGGTGGTGCACCTTCCCGAGATGCTCTCGGCCGACGACTTCGCGATGATCGTCAACAAGAAGAACACGAAGCTGGCCGACGAGCTCAACGCCGCCCTCAAGAAGATGCACGAGAACGGCGAGTACGACAAGCTCTACACGAAGTGGTTCGGCAAGCACTGAGCCGACTGAAAAAAATTTTCCCCGCGCTGCCTCAGGCTCCGGGGAGAAAGGCAAAGGGGGTGTTGCAAAAGTCTTCGGGCAAAGAAGACAGAGCAACACCCCTTTTTTATTCCCTAAGCAACAATCGGCCGAAGTTTAATCCGAGGCCGTGCTGCGGCAGGGTTTTTCCTGAAACGGTCCGTTCCCGGGCCGTGTGATAATGCTCACGGCATCCCCATCCACAACCCTCTCATAGCCGTTCCCAGAACGGTTCCTCGGAGAAAATCATGTTTGGAATCATCGTGACGCTCCTCGTGATCGGCATGGTCGCCTGGTGCGTCTACAAAAAGTACTACCCGCCCGTCATCCTGCTCGTGGCGGGCCTCTTCATGCTCGTCGTCGCTTCCTTCATGGGCGTGGCGCCGATCAAGCCCAAGCAGACCACGCACCTGATCCTCTTTGACTACGTCGAGGCCTTCGACCAGCTGATCAAGGGCCGCGTCCCGGGCCTCGGGCTCAACATCATGATGATCGCGGGCTTCTCGGTCTACATGGACCGCATCGGCGCCTCCAAGTCGCTCGTGAAGCTCTGCGTGAAGCCGCTCTCGGCCATCCGCTCGCCCTATGTGCTGCTCGCCGTCACCTACGTGATCGGCCAGTTCATGGCGCTCTTCATCAACAGCGCGGTCGGCCTCGGGCTGCTGCTGATGGCGAGCGTTTACCCGCTCTTGATTGCGCTCGGCACGTCGCGCGCCGCCGCCGCGGCCGTGATCGCCTCGACCTGCTGCCTTGACCTCGGCCCGTCGAGCTCGAACGCCATGCGGGCCGCCGACCTCATCGGCACGGACGTCGTGAGCTACTTCGTGCACAGCCAGATCCCCGTGGCGATCTGCGTGATCATCGTCGTCGCGCTCGGGCACTTCTTCGTGCAGCGCTGGTTCGACAAGCGCGACGCCGGCAAGGGCGTTCAGGCCGCCGGCGAAAAGCAGGACGTCGAGAAGGCGTTCGAAGGCGCCGGCCCCTCGTACTACGCGATCCTGCCGATGCTGCCGCTCGTGCTGCTCCTCGTTTTCTCGCCGCTCATCGTGAAGGCCTACAAGCTTTCGCTGCAGACCGGCATCCTGCTCTCGGTGCTCATCGCTTTCCTCATTGACATCCTGCACCGGCGCGACTTCAAGGAAGCCTGCAAGCAGTTCGCCGCGTTCTTCGAAGGCATGGGCAAGGTCTTCACGTCGACGATCTCGCTCATCGTCTGCGCCGAGTTCTTCGCCTACGGCATGACCAAGCTCGGCGGCATCACGACGATGATCAACGCGGCCGCCTCGATGCAGGGCGCCGGCGTCTGGCTCATGCTCATCGTCATGCTCGGCATCATGGTGCTCGCCGCCTTGGTGACGGGCTCCGGCAACGCCGCCTTCTTCGCTTTCTCGCCCCTGCTGCCGCAGGCCGCGGGCTCGGTCGGCATCAGCACGGCCGTCCTCGCCGTCCCGGTGCAGCTGAGCGCCGGCATCGGCCGTACGATGTCCCCGATTGCGGGCGTCGTGATCGCCGTCTCGAGCATTGCCGGGCTGCAGCCCTTTGACGTCGTGCGCCGCACCATCCCCGTGATGATCCTCGCGCTGGTCGTCAACGTCGCCGCTTCGGCGCTCTTCCTCTGAACCGTCTTTCTTTTAAAGGAGTTCGAAAATGGCACTTCTTATTAAAAATGCCCGGGTCTTCGCGCCGAAGGATCTCGGCGTCACCGACGTCCTGATGGGCGCCGGGCAGGTGCTCGCCGTCGGCAGGGACCTCACGTCCTCGCTCCCGAACACCGAGACGATCGATGCGAAGGGCATGATCATGACGCCGGGCTTTTTCGACCAGCACATCCACGTCACGGGCGGCGGCGGCGAGGGCGGCCCGGCGACGCGCACGCCCGAGCTCATGCTCTCGGAGCTGATCGCCTGCGGCACCACGAGCGTCGTCGGCGTCTCGGGCACGGACTACGTCACGCGCTCGATCCCGAACCTGCTCGCCAAGGTGCGCGCGCTCAAGACCGAAGGCGTGAGCGCCTGGATGTACACGTCGAACTACCACGTGCCGCCGACGCTGCTCACCGACTCGATCGCCGACGACCTGTTCTTCGTGCCCGAGGTGCTCGGCGTGAAGATCGCGCTCGGCGACCACCGCTCCTCGTTCCCGACGCTCGAGACGGTCCTTTCGATGCTCACCGACATCCGCGTGGGCGGCATGATCGCCGGCAAGACCGGCTTCCTGCACGTGCACACCGGCAACATTCCCGGGCCCTTCGACATGTACCGCGAGATCGTGAAGAGGGGCTTCCCGATCAAGCACATCCGCCCGACGCACTGCGCCCGCATACGCCACGTGTTCGACGCGGCCGTCGAGTTTGCCAAGGCGGGCGGCTGGATCGACATCACGACGGGCGCCTCCTGCTGCTTCGACCATCCGGCCCAGGCCATCGTCGAGGCGCTTGACGCGGGCGTCGACCCGACGCACCTTACGTTCTCGACCGACGGCCACGGCTCGGTGCCGCGCTTCAACGACAAGGGCGAGATGGTCGGCCTCGGCGTGGGCGGCGTCGACGCGAACCTGCGCGAGACGAAGCGCCTCATCACCGAGTACAGCATGCCGATCGAGAAGGCGCTGACCTTCACGACGTCCAACGTGGGCGCCGCGCTCGGCCTCAAGGGCCAGGGCGTCATCGAGGAGGGCGGCTGCGGCAACTGCTGCCTCTTCACCGACGAGCTCGAGCTCTCCTACGTGGTGAGCAAGGGCCGCGTCATGATGCGCGAGGGCAATATCGAAGTGAAAGGCACCTTCGAATACTGATCGCTCCCGCAGCGCCCGGGCGCCCTCCCGCCCGGGCGTTGCTAAAAAGCATCAGAAGGGCCGCCGCCGCCGTGCGGCGGCTTTTTTTTACATATTTAATCCGCGCTTTGGCGTAAGATCAAACCTTGTCGACCACATAAAGGGCGAACCGCCGGAACGCTTCGCCCCCAAGAAAAAAGATCCGTCCCTATGTTTTTCAGAAGCACTTCCACTCGCCTGATCGCCGCCGCGCTTGCCGCCTCGGCCCTGCTGTCGGGCTGCGCTCTTTTCGGAGAGCAGGAGCCGCAGCGCGAGCTTCGCTACAAGGCGGATCTTTCTTACGCCAACAACATCGCCCAGCAGATGGATTTCTGGCATGTGCGCGATTCGGTGAGGACGCCGGGCTCCGACATGCCCGATTCCACGAAGCTCTCCGAGAACATCATCCAGGCCGTGGTCCTCAAGCCCGGCCAAAAGCTTCCCGAGGGCACCGTGGCCGTTCCGAAGAATCTGACGCTGCTGATCCGGCCCGAGTACACCGAGAGCAAGAACCATCTTTTCGCCTACATGGCCAAGAGGGACTATGGCTCGCGCATCGAAGCGCAGAAGGAACTCACGCGCCGCATGGAGCGCGTGCTGCAGCGCACGGCCGAGAAAGAGGGCTTCAAGCAGGGCAGCGCCTTCAATACGCTGCACGGCACTTACGGCAGGGTGGGCTACAGCGCTTCCGAGCTCGTGCTCGTCGATCCCGCGCGCGGCTGCCCCGCGCCGCAGAGCGTCGGGGGCGACCAGAAGTCGCTCTGCTCGCTCACCGTGTTCATCAGCGACCGCGACGAGGCGGATGCTCCCGCCGTCAGGATCCCGCTTTGGATCGAGCCCGCGGGCGGCCGCTACTGGAAGTTCTCGCGCACGGCTTTCCTGACGCTCACGCTCCCTGACAAGGCCAAGGTCGACAGCGGGCGGCTCTTCCGCTCGATGGCCGCCGAGCTGCCGAGCAAGACCTGGATCTACCTGGCGCCGGCCAAGACCAAGCTCGGCGAGTCGCTCCCGGCGGTGCTCGATGCGTCGCGCGCACATTACTTTGTGATGCCGCGCCTTAAGGCCAAGATCTGACAAAACGCTGAAATCCCTTTGGATTTCGGCGTTTCCACTATACAGACGCAGAACTTTCCTCCCGTATACTTCATACCCGGGAGGATTTTTCATGTCCGTTTTGGCCGCTTTCGGCGCGCAGCGCACCCGTCCTGTGCTCGATTACATCTACCGTCTGCCGCTCATGCCCTGGATCTGCCCGCCGCTGCATCCGGAACTCCGGCGCGTCCTCGAGAACATCGGCGAGCGCACCGAGCTCGGCGTGGGCGAGATGATCTACCGCGAGGACCAGCCCGTGGCGCGCTTTGCGGTCGTCGAGCGCGGCATGATCGCCCGCCAGCTCGGGGCCTACAACCCGGGCGCCGAAGGACAGTTCGCGCTGGCGCTGCCCGGCAACATCGCCACCGGAAACCTCAACATCTTTTCGGGCCGGCCGGCCGCCGGCAGCTACCGGGCCCTGCAGCCGAGCGTCGTGCTGAGCTGCCCGCAGGAAGCGTTTCTCTCCATCGTGGCCAAGGATCCGAATCTCCCGCGCCTGCTCGCGCTGCAGTGCGAGCTTTCGGGGCTTTCCGACCGGCTTTCGTTTGCCTGCCTCACGCTCCTTAAAAAAGACGAGTGCCTCAAGGCGCTGCTGCTCAGCTGGAACCTGAATTACGGCCGCCTTTCGGACGGGCGGGTGGAAGCGCCGCGCATTCTCTCGCGGGAAAACATCAGCGGCGTGCTCGGCTGCTCGCTCGGCTGGCTCGACCGCATCACGGCGTCCTGGCGCAGGGCGGGCGACCTGCAGCCGCAGGGCGTCACCGAAAGCCTCTCGCTCAAGCTCCTGAACGAAGCCAACGAGCTCCTGCGCTCGGTCGAGGAGCCGCTGTCGTCGATGCCGCGCCCGGCGGACATCCGGCAGTACTGGGGCTAGGCGGCCATCTTGAGACCGGCGATGCCGGCGGCGATGAGGCCGATTGAAAGAAGGCGCACGGCGCTGGCGCTTTCGCCGAGAAAGAAAATACCGAAGAGCGTCGTGCCGAGGATGCCGATGCCGGTCCACGCCGCATAGGCCGTGCCGAGCGGTATGGTCTTGAGCGCGTGCGCGAGGAAGACGAAAGAGGCGATCATGCCGGCCACGGTGATGACGCTCGGGAGCGGGCGGCTCCAGCCGGCGGTGTATTTGAGGGAAACGGCCCAGAGGACTTCGCAGAGACCTGCGGCAACGAGCCAAAGCCAGGAATTCATAAGAGAGCTCCGTTACTTGAAAAAGACGGGGCCGTCCCCAATGGAAAACGTGGTGCGGCTCGGGCCGTCCCGATGCGCGCCGTATTGTAGCAAAAAGGGTGTGCAGCGGGGCGCTCAGCCCTTTGCTGAGATCATCGTGCCGAAGCGGCGCCGCATCAGGGTGGCGATCGCCGTCCTCGCCCAGACCTGCGCCGGGTCCGCGTCGGTGCGCTCGTGCCAGATGAGCTTCAGCGTCCAGACGGGAAAGAGCTTTTCCGAACCTTTCACGATCTCGAGCGGGAAATGCCGGCAGAACATGCGCGCCGTGAAAAGCGGCAGCCGCACGATAAGGTCGGTGGCGGCGAGCACGGGCGGCACCGTCATGAAATAGGGCATCTCAAGGCCCGTTTCCGAGCCGGGCACGCGGGCGCTCGCCGCGCCTTCCTGCGCGGCGCTGCCGCGGTAGGGGAGGTCGATGCTGCGCCAGCTGGCAAGGTCGCCCGGCGCAATGCCGCCCTGCGCCTCGGCGAGCTCCACGAGCGGATGGCCCCGGCGCACGACGAGCACGTGCTCGGTGCTGAAGAGGTCCTCGTGACGGAAGCCCCGGCCGGAAGGCATGTCGGGCGGCGCATAGAGCGCCATGTCGAGGAGCCCGTCGCGGAGCTTTTCGGGGAAGTGCTCGTCGATCGGCCTGAAGCGCACGCGAAGCCGCGGGGCGTTCGCGGCCACGCGCCGGGCGGCCGCGTCGACGAGCGCGAAGACCGCGTTGTCGACGCAGGCGATGGTCAGGTCCGAGTCGATCTTCGCCGGGTCGAACGCCGCGGGCGTTTCGAGCTCGCGCAGGTTCTCGAGGATGAGCCGGATGCGCGGCATCGCGCGGACCATGGCGGGCGTCGGGAGCATGCCCCGCCCCGAGCGGGTGAAAAGGCTGTCGCGGAAGCGCTCCCGGGCCTGCGCCATGAGGCGCACGGCGGTGGCGAGGCTCACGCCGCAGCTTCGGGCGGCCTCGGAGAGCGAGCGGGTCTGCCAAAGCGCTTCGAGAAGGAGGAGCAGGTCGGTCGAAAGCGGTGCGTTCAAGGCGTTTCCTCCAATTAATAATCAAATTTGAGTATAGCATTATTCAAGTTTGATTAAAAATGAGGGTAAATCTCCTAGAAGCGAAATTCTGTCGGTCATAAACTGAAACTGACCGAGAGCATAAGAACAAAAGGCTCCGGCCCCAAAAAAGCTTTCCGTCTGTCAGACCGGGACGTTTGTCACGGGCGGAAAAGAAGACAGTCATGACAGTCAACATTACGCGGCGCACGCTGCTCAAAACCGTGCCCCTGGCCGCAGGCGCCACTTCGCTGCCGCTTTTCGTCAATGCGGCGGAAAAAGCCGCCGAAACGAAGGCGTGGACGGGGTATGCGATCTGCGACTCCTGCAACCACGTTCCTTCCTGCGGCATCAAGTTCCATGCCGTCGGCAACGTCGTCCAGACGATCGAGAACTGGAAGGAGAATCCCAATCACTGGCTCTGCCCGAAGGGTCTTTCCACCCTGCAGCGCCTCTACAACCCCAACCGTCTGCTCTACCCGATGAAGCGCACGAACCCAAAGGGGAGCGCCGACCCGGGCTGGGTGCGCATCACCTGGGACGAAGCCTATAAAACCATCGCCTCTAAGATGCTCGAGACGCGCAAGAAGTACGGCGCCGATGCGGTGATGTTCTACACCGGCGACCCGAAGGAGCCGCGTCCGCCCATCCAGCGCCTCGCGCGCTACTTCGGCTCGACCACGTGGTGCACGGAATCCTCCGTCGGCTGCCGCTCGGGCTGCATGCTCGCCGAGCAGATGACCTTCGGCCAGCCCAACAACGGCGGCCTCTCCAAGGACACCAAGGTCCACATGGTGCTCGCGACGAACGTCTGGGCAAAGCCCGCCAAGTGGATGCAGGGCCTGCGCGCCGCGAAGGCGAGGGGCTGCAAGATCATCGTCGTCGACGCGCGCCGCACGAAGACCGCCGAGGAGGCGGACATCCACCTGCAGCCGCGCGTCGGCACCGATGCGGCGCTTGCCATGGGCATGGCCGCCGTGCTGATCCGCGAAGGCCTCTACAACAAGGAATTCGTCCAAAAGTGGACGCACGGCTTCGAGCCGTACGCCGAGTACGCCAAGCAGTTCACGCCCGAGAAGACCGAGGAGCTCACCGGCGTGCCCGCGAAGCTCGTCGTCGACGCGGCCCGCATGTGGTCGCAGGGCCCCGGCTCCTTCACTCTCACCTCGCAGTCGCTCTCGCACAATTCGAACGGCGTCAACAACACCCGCGCGCTGCTCGACCTGGCGGTGCTGATGGGCTACATCGACATTCCGGGCGGCGTGCCGTTCACCAAGGGCCCGAAGGGCCTGCGGCTTTCCGCCTACGGCCTGCACCCGAAGATGGCGGACGACGCCTGGTGGAACGACAGGGCGCAGCTCGAGCGCCGCTTCGACGCGAAGGAACTCCCGCTCTGGACGAAGCTCCAGCAGCAGGTGAGCCCCAACAACCTGCCCGAGTGGATGAAGACGAAGAAGGTCCGCATGATGTGCGCCTGGGGCTTCAACGTCAACATCTGGCCGCAGCCCGACGTCTACGCCAAGGCGATCGAGCAGATCGACTTCTCGTTCGCGGCCGACTATTTCTACCGCCCCGATTCGCATCGGCTCGTTGACATCATCCTGCCGGCGGCGATGAACTACGAGCGCTATGCGCCGTTCGGCCTCTACGGCCGCAACATCGCCGTGCGCACGCCGGTGAAGCCGCTGGGCGAAGCCAAGGAAGACTGGCGCATCGCGCTTGAGCTCGGCTGCATCGTCGACACGCCGGAGCACTTCTTCAGCGGCGACCCGGTCAAGGCCTGCGACTTCGTGCTCGGCGAATACGGCGAGAGCTGGGCGCACGCGGAGGCGGCGCTGCCGAAGGTGACGGCGCTTGCCGCGCCGAAGCCTGCGTACCGCAAGTACGAGACGGGCGGCCTGCGCCGCGACGGCAAGCCGGGCTTCTCGACGTCGACCGGCAAGCTCGAGTTCTTCTCCGAGATTGCCGCCGCGAGCGGCTACGAGTGGCTCGCCGTCTACAAGCCGATGATGCCGCTCGAAGGCGAATACAACCTGCGCTTCATCAACGGCACGCGCAAGCCCTACATCACGCACTCCAAGACGCGCACCGACCAGCCCTACCTCATGGAGATCGAGGACCGGCTCACGATCGACATCAGCCCCGAGGACGCCGCCAAGCGCGGCATCAAGACGGGCGACGACGTGATCCTCCGCAGCCGCTACGGCGGCCCCGTCGAGGCGCGCGCCAACGTCTCGATCATCGTGCCGCCCGGCACGATCGGCGGCCAGTACGGCTGGCTCGGGAAGGGCAACACGCAGCGGCTCGTGCCCCGCACGCACCGTGATCCCGAGTCGGGCTACCCGTGCTACTTCGAGACCCCGGTCTCGGTTGTGAAGAAGGCCTGAGCAGGAGGATTGCGCTATGTCACGTTATGGAATCATCGTCAATGCTGACAAATGCGTCGGCTGCTGGGCGTGTTTCGTCGCCTGCAAGAAAGAGAACCTCGTCAAGCCGGGCGTGCAGTGGAACCACCTCGAGCGCATCGAGCACCCGAAGGAGCGCGTGATCGAGTACTTCCGCGTCTCGTGCATGCACTGCGACGATCCGAAGTGCATGCCGGTGTGCCCGGCCAAGGCCATCTCGTTCGGTCCGCACCGCGAGGTGCTCGTCGACACGAAGAAGTGCATCGGCTGCCACATGTGCGAAAAGGCCTGCCCGTACCATGCGCCGAAGTTTTCCGACCCGGCGCGGCAGTCCTACTTCGGCAGCAAGGCGCCGCTCTTCGAAGCGGAGCCGCAGCCCTGGACGACGCGCGTCGCCGGCCACGCAGAGCACTGCACGCTGTGCACGCACCGCACGGAAAAGGGCCTGAAGCCCGCCTGCGTCGAAGACTGCCCGATGGGCGCGCTCGTTTTCGTCGACTATGACGCGCCCACGAAGGAGACCGAGGCGCTCATCGCCGCCGCGAAGCCCATCAATGAGGCGGCGGGCACGAAGCCGAAGATCCGCTTCGTCTCGCGCCTTACGGACTTCTCCAAGATCTCCGTGAGAGCCTGACGCGGACCCGTCCAAAGACCGCGCGCCGGCCCGCCTTCGGATAAGTTCCGGAGGCGGGCCGTTTCGTCTCTCCGGAGGCTCCCGGCGGCTTTGCCGCGCTGCGGAAAAGCGCTGGAAACTGGGGATCGGCGGCATCGGCGCAAAGGGTAGTAAGCCCCGCGGCGAGCTTGTTAAAATATCTTTCCGCCATCACAAAAACTTACCAAAGGGAGCTTCGTTCATGGACCGGATCATCACGGCTTTGTACAAGACACCGTGCGGCACGCTGCAGCTGGCGAGCTTCGGTGACAGCCTCGTTCTCTGCGACTGGGTCGGCGGCGCGCATCATGCGCGCACCGTCGCCCGCGCCGCCCGCCTGCTCGATGCGACGACCGAGCCGGGCACGAGCGATGTGATCCGGGCGGCCAAGAAGCAGCTCGACGAATACTTCGTCAAGCGCCGCATCGCGTTCGACCTGCCGCTCGCTTTCACCGGCACCGACTTCCAGAAGGCCGTCTGGAGCGAGATCGCCAAGATCGAGTACGGCGACCTGATGACTTACGGCGGCCTGGCGCGCGCGGCCGGACGCCCCGGCGCCGTGAGGGCGACGGGCCTGGCGGTCGGCGCCAATCCGCTCTCGGTGATCGTGCCCTGCCACCGCATCGTCGGCAAGGACGGCGCGATCACGGGCTACGGCGGCGGCATCGAGGCGAAGAAATGGCTGCTCCGGCACGAAGGGCATGAGGTGAGCGATGCGCTCACCGTGCGCCTCTGAAAAGGGCCGGCCGCAGCGGCGGATCCGGTGACGAACCGTTTTCCAAGAGGAACGAGCGATCGGTGAAAGAGGGCAGTGAAGCGGCATCCGGGCGGTGGGCGCTCTCGCCGCAGAAAGAGGCGCGCCTTACGGCAAGCAGGGTGCTTTCGGGCGAGTACGAAACCTTTGCAAAGCTCACAGCGGCGTACTGCCGGGCGCACCACGGCAGCAAGGACGGGCTCTGCGAGGAATGCACGGACTTTATTGCGTACGTGCGCAGGCGGCTGGCCTGCTGCCCCTACGGCGGCGGCAAGCCCGTCTGCGGCAAGTGCCGCATTCACTGCTACGCCCCCGAGTACCGTGAAAAAGCGCGCCGCATCATGCGCTGGGGCGGCCCGAGGAGCCTTTGGATCGACCCCGCCGGCGCGCTGCGGCACCTCTGGCGCTCCGTCACCGTGAAACCGCCCGAAAAGCCCCGCAACCGCAATGCAGACTGATCGTCATCGGAACGGAATCATTAAGAACAGGCAAGAAACTTCGACATCAACCGCTGACATGAAACGCTTTCTCTGGCTTTTGCCCGCACTCGCGCACATCCTTTTCGGCGCTCACCTGCTGCACCTCGGCTTCTCGATTTTCATCGCGCTCATCCCCGTGGCGTTCTTCCTGCTGATGGCGCTGAGGCGCCGCTTCGTGCGCTGGTTCGAGGAGGCGCTGCTCTTCCTTTACGCGATCGAGTGGGCCCGCGCGGGCTGGGACGTCGTTTCGATGCGGGCGGCCTACGGGCTCACCTACCATCCTGCCCTTGAGATCATGGCCGGCGTGACGCTCTTCACGGTCATCGCGGCGCTCGTCTTCGAGTTGCCTTCGATCCGCGCCTATTACGGCGCCGACCGTCCGGCGCGCTCCTGACCGGCAGTCTCTGAAGCGGCAAAAGCCGGGCTTCCCTGCAGAGGGGAAAGCCCGGCTTTCTGTTCTTTGGAAAAGGGAAAAGCGCTCAGCTTGCCGTGTCGCCGATCTCGTCGAGCCAGCGGCAGGCCTGCGTCACGCCCTTGAGGCTGAAGGCGGCGGTGCCGGCCGAGCCGCCGAAGAGGCGGGCGCGCACATAGAGGCGGCTGCCTTTCTTGAGCTCTTTGAGGAGCGACTCGTCGGCGAGGAAGACGGCGTGCCCGTGCCACACGACGCGGGCGCGGTAGGTCTTCACCTTGCCCTTGTCGACCTGCACGCTCACGCGGTCGGAGAAGCCGTCAAGCGCGGCGGGCGAATAGTCGATGATCACCATGACGCGGCTTTTCTGCGCGCGTGCGAGCACGAGGCTCGGCTGCACCGTGGTGAAGAAAGCCTCGACGGCGTTCTCGGCGGGGCGCAGCGCCAGGCGCTGCATCGTGCCGTCGTCCTCGTCCTGCGCTTCGCGGAACGTCCAGCCGTCGATCTTCGGGTAGTCCGCGCCGCCGTTCTCAGCGCCGCTGCCGGTCTCCGGCACGGCCCTTCGGGCGGAGGCGGAAGCGCTCGGCTCCGATTTGAAAGAATCGAGCGATTTCACGGAGCCCAGGCACGAATAGAGGCACTCGATGAATTCGGTGTCGCTGCCCGCCTGCCGGCACTTGAGGCAGCTTTCGGGAATGGCTTCCACCGCGCCGGCGGGCAGGGCGCCCAAGAGCGCGGCCGAGGCAAAAAGGCCGGCCAGAAAGCTTTTGGTCATTGTTCGGTGCTCCTTGATGGAAAACGCTGAACATTGTAGCCTCGCCGGCGGACGCGCAACGGCCGGCCGCCGCTCTTTCAGCGGTGCATCGGCAGGCCCTTGGTGATGCGGTCGAGCGCGTTCTTCGGGCCGCGGACCGCGATGCCCGCGAGGTCGAGCTCGGCCGTGGGATGCTTTTTCACCGCGGCGCGGTTGTCCTCGTCGTTGAACGTGTCGAAGAGGTCCTTGGGATAGATCGCAACGGCCATGCCCTTTTCGGAGGCCTTGGTCATGACGGTGCGGAGCGCTTCGCCGTCGGCGGAGAGCACCAGGACCGGCTGCTGCGACATCGGCAGGTAGCGCACGCCGTCGGCGTCTTCGTACGGGGCGCCGACGATGTTCTGCGTCGCGCCGATGCCGCTCATGAGGAAGGCGGTGACGTTCAGTTCCTGCCAGGGCTCGAGCCCTTCGCGAAGGATGACTTTGATCTTGGTGTCGAACTGCTGCATGGTTGTCTCCGAAACGAAAAGTGAAGCGATTCAGGGACTATAGGCCGCTCGATTTGTTTAGTCAAATTGAATATAATTGATACTAATTCAACAATATTGAAGTTACCGGCCATGGAACTCAAATATCTCTTCACGCTGAAGAAAATCCTCGAATGCGGCAGCTACCAGAAGGCGGCCGCTGCGCTCGGCTATGCGCAGTCGACGATTACGTTCCAGATCCGCGCGCTCGAGCAGGAGTTCGGCGTGCAGCTCTTCGAGCGCAGCGGCGGGCGCATGGTGCTCACGCAGGCGGGCGGCGAGCTGATGCCCTATGTGGACAAGGTGCTCGAGAGCGTCGATGACCTCAACGCTTTCCGCAGCCGCCGAGAAGGACTCACCGGCACGCTCACGGTGGCCGCGCCCGAGACGCTGGCGACCTACGAGCTGCAGAGCGTGTTCGCGGCATTCCGCGAGAGGGCGCCCCGCGTGAGGCTGAGCGTGCGCTGCCGCAACTGCTTCGAAATTTTCGAAGACCTGCTCGGCAGCGACATCGACGTGGCGATCCACTACGACGTGGGCGACTATCCGCCCGGGATCGCCTGCGAGCCGCTCGCGGAATTCGGACTTGCGCTCGTCGGCTCGCCCGGCCTTGCCGCCGCCGAACGCGACTTTGTGACGCCGGGGCAGAAAAAGGCGCTCAGCCACATCCAGGACGATTCGAATGCACTTTCGGTGAAAATTTTCCGGCGCTACCTCGAGGATCGCTCGATTGCGATGGAAAAGGACATTGAGGTGTGGAGCACCGAGGCGGTGAAGCGCTTCGTGATGAGCGGCCTCGGCGTCGCCTTCATGCCGCGGTTTGCGCTCGAGCGGGAAATCGCCGAAGGGCGGCTCGCGGAGCTGCCGACCGCGATGGAGCACCCCTCGATGACCGCGGTCTGCGCCTGGCAGAAAGGGCGCTGGAAGACGCCCGCGGCCGAGCTCTTCATCAAGCTCCTCAAGGAGCATTTCGCGCTTCGCAGCCAGGCCGTGCTGCCGCCCGGCAGCAAAAGGGCGGAAAGCCGCGAAGCTTCCCGCCCGTCCGCCTGAGGATGATGCTTTTCTAAATCAGCGGCACGATGAACATCATGACCGGCACCATGAAGACGACGCCGATCGTGGCGACGCCGACCGCTTCCGAGGCGAACTCGTCGTCGGCGCCGTAGTTCTTGGCGAGGACGGCGAGCACCGAGCTGCTCGGGAGCGAGGCGGACACGACGAAGACGCGGCGCATCATCGGATCCATGTCAAAGGGCAGCGTCACCAGGTACATGATGAGCGGGCGCGAGACGTAGCAGCCGAAAAGAATGAGCCAGAGCTCGCGCGTGAGGTGCCGCAGCTTTGAGAAGCCCACCTTCCAGATTGTCATGCCGATGAAGAAAATCGCGAGCGGCGAGGTGATCGAGCCGAACATCTTCGCCGTGCCCGTGATGACGCCCGGCACCGGAATTGCCAGCAGGATCACCGCCATGCCGATCGCGAGTGCGATGAGCGGCGGCTGCAGCAGCATTTTCAGGCTGCTCGCCGTAAGCAGCTTCGGGTGGGGGCGTCCGCTTCTCGCGACGCCGTCGAGCTGGATGCGGTAAAGGCCGACCGTCCAGATGAAGGTCACGTTCGCGAGGAAGTAAATGAGCAGGTAGGGAATCGCCGACTCATTGAAAAGCGCCGAGACGAACGGCACGCCGACGAACATGAGCGAGGCGCCCGTGTAGGCGGCGACGAAGACGCCCGCCTTGTCCCTGCCGACGAGCCCGGCCTTGACGAGCAGCTCGGAAAGCGCCCAGTTGAGCGCCACGGTGACGAAGGGGAGCCCCGCCATCTGCAGCAGCTCGATGAGCTGCGCGTGCGTGAACTTTGAGGTGATGGCGTAAAAGAGGAAGAACGGCAGCGAGAGGTTCACGATTTTCGAGGTGGTGATCCTCGCGCCGTTGTCGAGCTTGCCCTTGGCGGCGGCAAGCCATCCGAGCGCCGCAACCAGAATCAGGATGCAGACATTGTTGAGGGTGTGCAGAAAAGCTTCGCTGAACATGAATGAAAACGAGCCGGGCCGGCCCGCCGAAACGAGAATTTTTCTTATAAAGGCCGGAGCGGCCTGAGCAACAGAATAACCTAAGCCTTTAATGATAGGACCGGCCCGCGCGCCGTGCTTCGACTTCCGTGGTAAGCGCAGGGCATCTCCGCAGAAAATCAGAAAAGCTGCCTCTGAGCGCATCGGTTGCAAATATCTGGGCAACAGGCGGTTTAGCCCGCCGATGAATTTAACGAAATGTTGCGGGAAGAGGCATTTTTGTTGCATTTAATTAGGGTTAATGCCATCGCCCTAGGTACTCCGTCGGATATATGCTGATCTCAGAGAAAGAGGGAAGAGGAAACGAAAATCATTTCACCCCCGATGCTTCGCTCTTTCCTGCCGGCCGCCCGCGGGAGGTCATCTCCGGTGCGGACTCCCGGCGCACTTATAAAAGCAGGAGAAGATATATGACCGATATTTCCCGTCGTCATCTCATTCAGGGTTCTCTCGCCGGCCTCGCCGTCGCGGGCACTTCCGCCTTCGCGGCTGACGTCAACTGCAAGAAGGACATCAAATGGGATGAAACCCACGAAATCCTGATCATCGGGTCCGGCTTCGCCGGCCTGGCTGCCGCCATTGAGGCGAAGAAAGCCGGCGCTGACGTGGTCGTTCTCGAAAAGATGCGCACTCTCGGCGGCAACTCCATCATTAACGGCGGCATTCTGACGGCTACGGGCTGCCCGCAGCAGAAGATGCACGGCATTAAGGACTCCGTCGAACTCCTTGAGAAGGATATTCTCAAGGCCGGCAACTACATGAACTACCTGCCCAAGGTCCGCTACATGGCCGAGCACGCCCTCTCCAACTACGAGTGGTGCGTCAACGAGCTCCATGTTGAGTTCCTGCCCGACGCCATCGGCCAGGAAGGCGGCCACTCCGTTCCGCGCTATGTCACGACGAAGAACGGCTCGGGCTCCGGCATCGTCACGAAGGAAATCGAGAAGTGCAAGCAGCTCGGCGTGCCTCTGCGCACCCGCGTCTATGTCGAGCACATCATCCGCAATCCGGACACCGGCGCTGTCGAAGGCCTGCAGGTCCGCGAGGGCTACACCTTCCCGGATGCGAAGTCCGGCAAGGTTAAGTTCCTGCGCGCCACGAAGGGCGTCATTCTCTGCTACGGCGGCTTCTCGGCTGACGTGAAGTTCCGCATGTACCAGGATCCGAAGCTCAACGAGAAGCTCGACACGACGAACCAGCCGGGTGCTACCTCCGAGCTGTGGCGCGAAACCGCCGCCATCGGCTGCCTGCAGGTGCAGAACGACTGGATTCAGTGCGGCCCGTGGGGCAACCCGCATGAGAAGGGCATGGGCACCGGCTGGCAGTTCAACCAGACGGCCGCCGCCGAATACGGCGTGTGGGTGAACTCGAAGGGCGACCGCTTCGTCAATGAGCTTGCCAACCGCAAGGTCCGCGCCGACGCCATCATGCTGCAGCAGCAGAACGGCAACAAGTGCTTCGCCATCTGCAACGAAGAAAACTGCCAGCCGTACATGAAGCAGCGTCCGGGCTCGCTCAAGGGCCTGCTCGACCGCAAGTGCGTCTTCAAGTACGACAACCTCGATGACCTTGCCAAGGGCATGGGCATTGACGCCGCCGAACTTAAGAAGACCGTGGCCGACTTCAACAACATCGTGAAGACGAAGAAGGATCCGACCTGGAACCGCTACATCAACAACGACCAGACTCCGATGGAGAAGGGTCCGTGGTATGTCGGCGAGCTGCAGCCGAAGGTCCATCACTGCATGGGCGGCCTGGTGACCGATGAGGACACCCGCGTCATCGACGTTCGCACCGACAAGCCGATTCCGCATCTGTATGCGGCTGGCGAGTCCACGGGCGGCGTCCACGGCGCTGTGCGCCTCGGCTCGATCGCCATTCTGGACTGCCTGATCAACGGCCGTCACGCCGGCGAAGTCGCTGCCAAGGCTAAGGCCTAATTAAAGCCTGAGCACTGAGCTTCACCGCTCAGAAGACGCGCAAAGCAAGCCGGGCCGGTGCGAAAGCACCGGCCCGGTTTTTTCGGCGCCGAATCCCTTTCCTTCCTTTTGCGCTGCGCTCCGTCTCTGTGAAAGACCGCAGCCCTGAAAAACTGTCATTCAAAAGCCTGATTTAACCGATTTGCCGTTGCCGGCAGTCAACGAAACATTCCGACATCTGTTCTATATTAATGAACGTCGATCAGTTTTATCTTTAAATCAGGATCGCAAAAATGACGAAATGGAAACTTGCCAGTGTCTGCGCGCTGGTGCTCGCGGCGCTCACCGGCTGCAAATCGGACCTTACCGTGGATGCGGCAACGGAAGAATATTTCGGAGAACCTGTCAGCAAAACTGCTGCGCTGCGGGTGGAAGTCACTTCCTGCAAGGATAGGGATACCGGCCTGGAAACCAGCGATGTGCTGCAGGCAAAGCAGAAAGTTGCCTATATCTTCGGCGACGCTGTCAAATACCAGACCTGCAAAAGGGAACGTTTTGAATCATTTACCGAATTTCTCGTTCCTGTAACCGTCGGCGGCACCCAGGAAACCTGCAAGGCCGATCAAGTCTGCGTAGGCAATTGGCAAAAACATAAAATTACAGTTTTTGTTGGCGAGACTGTCCGAAATAAAGTGAAGACAGTTCTAAAAGATGCAATGGGCTACAGCGGACTGGAAGACATTCAAGTAAAAGTGGCAGTGCCGTTGCCTGCAAACTCGCATTTCTTTATGCCTAGCGGCTTTTTCTACGATGTTCCGATTCATGATGGTTATTGGACATCTGATAAAAGCGGCAAGGCTGTAATCCGTCTGTCGGATGCTGCTGTTGCGATGGCTTTCTCGAGCGGATATGCCACCGTGATTGATTTTTTGGACAGATATAAAAAAGGAACGCCTTGAATTAAATATCCTGGCCTGACTGCGCATTATCAGCAGCGCAGTTTTTGCCGGACTTCGATATCCCGCCGCCGGGCTGACCGAGGCGGGAATTTTTTGACTTCGGAATTTTGCCTTTCACGGATTTGTCATCGAATTCTCACAAGCGGCACGGAATCTTCATCGAAAGACGCGCGGATTTTCATATGGCTTCCTTAGCATGGACGGCGTCTCAAAGAGACAAATGAAAAGCTATAGGAATGTTGGAACTATGAAAAAAACACTTGTCGCTTCGATGATTCTCGGAGCCTTCTGCACTGCGCTCAGCGCCCAGGACATTACGGTGCGCTCGGTGCAGGGGAGTGATATCACTGTCCCCGGCGGCGCCGTCAGGCTGCAGGGCGATATCACGGCTGATTTCAAAGCGCTGATCAACGAAAAGCATCCGAAGAACGTCATCCTCCTGATAGGCGACGGCATGGGCTTTTCCGAAATCACGGCGGCGCGCAACTACGCCAAGGGCGCCTCGGGCTTCTTCGAAGGCCTCGATGCGCTGCCGTTCACGGGCTCTTACACGCACTATTCGCTGAACAAGGACACGAAGAAACCCAACTACGTGACCGATTCGGCTGCCTCGGGCACGGCCTGGGCCTCGGGCGTCAAGACCTACAACGGCGCGATCGGCGTCGATGTGAACGGCAAGCCCCAGAAGAACCTTCTCGAGATGGCCAAGGCTGCGGGCCTGGCGACGGGCGACGTGTCGACCGCCGAGATCCAGGACGCGACGCCCGCGGTGCTCCTTGCGCACGTGACGCAGCGCAAGTGCTACGGCCCCGTGAGGACGAGCGAGCGCTGCCCCAAGAACGCGCTTGAAAACGGCGGCGCCGGCTCGATCACCGAACAGCTTCTGAACCTTCGCCCCGACATCGTCCTCGGCGGCGGCGCCAAGAGCTTCGGCGAAACGGCCAAGGCGGGCGAGTGGAAGGGCAAGACCCTCTTCGAGCAGGCCAAGGCGCGCGGCTACAAGGTCGTGCGCAACGCCGAAGAGCTTTCCAAGGTGAGCGCGGCCAACCAGAAGACGCCGGTGATCGGCCTCTTTGCCGAAGGCAACATGCCGGTGCGCTGGCAGGGTCCGCGCGCGACGCTGAAGGGCTACGAGAAGGACGCGCCCGTCGTGACGTGCCAGAAGAACCCGAAGCGCACGGCCGACGTGCCGACGCTCGCCGCGATGACGCAGAAGGCGATCGATGTGCTGAAGGTCAATCCGAAGGGCTTCTTCCTGCAGGTTGAAGGCGCCTCGATCGACAAGCAGGACCATGCCGCCAATCCCTGCGGCCAGATCGGCGAGACGGTTGACCTCGACGAAGCGGTCCAGGTGGCGCTCAAGTTCGCCAAGGAAGAAGGCAATACGCTCGTGATCGTCACGGCCGACCACGCGCACACGAGCCAGATCCTGCCGCCCGACACGACGAGCCCGGGCCTCACGCAGAAGATGAAGACGGCTGACGGCAGCACGATGGTGATCGGCTACGCCACGGCCGTTCCCGAAGGCGACGACGTCGACATGACGCACACGGGCGCCCAGGTGCGCATCGCCGCTTACGGCCCGATGGCCGCAAACTTCACGGGGCTGCTTGACCAGACGGACCTGCACTACGTGATCCGCCGCGCCCTGAACCTCAAGTAAAAGAAAAGGGTTTTTAAGTTTGGGCTGAACAGTCCGCACAAGGCCGCGCAAAACGGCCGCGGACTGTCGCGCGGCGGAGCAGGGTTAGGCCGCCGCGCATTTGACGCCGCCGGCGAGATTTGTTCTCGCCGGCGTTTTTTTCCTTAATCGTTGGCGATGCTGTAGACGAGCCAGACGATGCCGCCCCGGAGAACCTCGCAGCCGGCCAGCGCAAGGTGCGCGTGCTCCGCGGGCTTCTCGCCCGGCGCTCCCGGCAGGCCCACGATCGAGGGCACGCCCGCGAGGCCGTCGACGGCCGGGTAGACGAGCACCGAGAGGGCGTTCACAAGGCCCGCCTTGAAGAAGGCGCCGTTGATGATGCCGCCGCCTTCGAGCAGCAGCGTATCGACGCCGAACAGGCGCTCGAGCGCGGCGAGCGCGCCTTCGAGCTCGCGGCCTTCGGGGCCTTCGAAGACGTAGGAAACGCCCGCGGCGCGAAGCTTCGCGAGATGGTTTTCGGCCACGCGCGGCGAGAGCACGGCGACGAGATGCTCGCCCGTGGGCAGGACGGCATCGTCGCTCAGGAGCTTGCCCTTGGGATCGACGAAGACGGCGAGCGGCCGCCCGCCGCGGCGGCCGGCGTAAGGCTCCGGCGCGGGCTCGTTCCCGCCGCGGAGCTCCGCGGGCGCGCCTTCGTGCACGCACTCGGCGTACTCGGCCATCGTGGCGCGGCCGACGATCCAGCCGTCGGCCCCGAAGCTCGAGGCGGTGCTTTCGTAGACCTCGGTGACGTCGGCCTCGACGGCGGGCTTGTTCCAGCGGGCGGGCAGCAGGCGCCCGTCGACGGAAGAAATCATGTGGCAGATGATACGGATGCTCATGCGGCTTACCTCTGAAACGTTTCGGCGAAAAAGAGAATAGCAGAGCGGGCCGCATGATCGGTGCCGGGACGGCGTCCTGCGAGAGCATCGGACAAAGACTTGCGAGCAATGAGAAAAAAGAAGCCTCGCCTGCGGGGTTCACAGGCGAGGCATTCGGCTTGGGCTTAGATCAGCTCAGGCTGTCAGGCGGCTTTCTTAGCGGTCTCCGAGCCGGAGATCAGGCGTCCGACGCAGTGGTAAACCACGAGGAGCGCGAGAATGATCAGCGCGACGGCGATGATGAGCTGCAGGCCGTGGATCATGAAGACGAACTTGCCGGCGGCGATCACGCCGAAGATCTTGATGATGGCTTCAACGAGCGCGGTCATCGTGACGCAGAACATGAAGGTCATCGGGATGTAGAGCATCCAGCCCTTGCGGCCCGTGCTCTGGAGGAACACCGCGAGGCCGGTGAGAACCAGGGCGGAGAGCAGCTGGTTGGCGGAGCCGAAGAGCGGCCAAATGCTCATGTAGCCGGCGAGGCAGAGCATGTACGCGCACACGAGCGTGAGCACGGTCGCCACGACGGTGTTGCTGAAGAAGGCCTGGACAGGCGTCTTCTTGCTGCCGTCGCTCGGCGTGAAGAGCTCCTGAAGGCTCATGCGGCCGATGCGGGCCACGGCGTCAACCGAGGTCAGCGCGAGAGCGGAAACGCACATCGTCAGGATGCAGGCCGAGATGTTGGCCGGGATGCCGAAGATGTTCACGAGGAAGCCCGCAACCGAGTTCGAGAAGAGCTGGAAGGGCGTGCCCGAGGGCAGGTGGCCGTCGGTGGCGGCGGCGCACACGACGATCAGCGAAACGACGCCGAGCGTGGACTCAACGAGCATGGCACCGTAGCCGACCGGGCGCATGTCGCGCTCGTTCGTGATCATCTTCGAGGTCGTGCCCGAGGAGACCAGGCTGTGGAAGCCAGAGACGGCGCCGCAGGCGATCGTGACGAACAGGATCGGGAACATGTCGAGGTTGTTGACCGTGAAGCCCGTCACCGCAGGCATGTTGATCGTCGGGTTTTCAATGAGAACGCCGATCACGCCGGCGGCCACCATGCCCAGGAGCAGGAACATGGAGAGGTAGTCGCGGGGCTGCTTAAGGAGCCAGAGCGGCATCACGGAAGCGCAGAAGAGGTAGGCGAACACGACATAGCGCCAGGTCTGGGCACCGGCGTACATCGGGAACTCGATGCCGAGGGCAACCATCACGACCATGAGCACGATGCCCACGGCGAGCTGGACCTTGGGGCTCGGCTTGAGGTAGCGGATGTAAAGGCCGAAGGCAACGGCGCCGACCATGTAGATCATGGAAATCGAAGCGGCGGCCGCGTTGGGCATGACCTGCTCGCCCGTCTTCGAGAAGCCGTTGAACGTGTTGGCCACCATGTCGCAGAAGGCGGCGATGACCAGCAGCGTGAAGAGCCAGCAGAAGAGCAGGAAGAGCTGACGGCCGATGTGGCCGACGTACTGCTCAATGATCGAGCCGATCGACTTGCCGCCTTCCTTCACGGACGCATACAGCGCGATGAAGTCCTGAACGGCACCGAAGAAAATGCCGCCGATAATCATCCAGAGAAGGCCGGGCAGCCAGCCGAACATCGCCGCAATAATCGGGCCGGTGACAGGGCCCGCGCCGGTAATGGACGTGAACTGGTGAGCAAAGCAGGTGAGGCGCGAGGCCGGGGCAAACTCTTTGCTGTCCTTGTGGAGGACGGCTGGGGTGGGGGCTTTCTCGTCGATACCCCATGTCTTCTCAAGCCAGCGGCCGTAGAACCGGTAGCCGAGATAGAACACGACGATCGAGAAAACCATGATGGTAAGACCGTTCATGATGATTCTTGACTCTAATAAATGGTTGGTCAATAAAGAGGAAAGGGAAAGGGTCCCCTTCGCATTTCCTATCGTAATCAGGGAAAACGGCGCTGTTCCTAAGGTCGATGCCTTATCGGAAACTTCTCTTAAGAACAAGACCTTATGGTGTTAATGCCTAGCTGATTGGCCTTAACCGGGTGCTCCGAAATGGTGCACATCGTAAGAAAAAGCGGCGATATGTAAAAAAATTAACGGATTTCAAAGAGTTAGATGTGATAAGCGAAAGCTTGCATAAAAAAAGCTGCCGCAGTCATACGGCCTGCGGCAGTAAGGGGGAAAAGGTTGTTTATAGCAAAAGCTAAATTACGTTCTTTAATGTTTTAGTTATTTGCTATGCGGCGGCTTCGGACGGCGCGTTCACGGCACGGAGGAACGTGAGGTGCTCCTCGTATTGGTCGAGAACGTCGTTGATGATCTGGTCGCGGCTCCAGCCCATGAGGTCGTAGTCGCGGCTGCCTTCGCGCAGGAACACCTCGGCGCGCGTGAACTCGGTGCGGTCGCTTTCGGGCGTCGTCTCGGGGCTTTCGTAATGCCGCAGCCGCACTTCGTAGAGGAAGTCGGGCGCTTCCGGATAGGAGATGCAGATCGCGGCGCGGTCCTCACCGCAGCGCAGCGAGGCATTGAGCGAAGCGCGCCGGAACTCGGCGGTCACGTCGGAGAGCGCCGGCACGATCACGCGCTCAAAATAGGTGCGCACTTCGCACTCGGAAGGGTAGTCGACGATGGTGTGCAGCCGCGTCTTCCAGTCGCCCGGCGTGCGCGAGACGAGGCTCGGCGTCACGGTGAGCCGGCGGCTCTGCCGGCGCATGTCGTCGCAGCGCAGCGAGCGGATGAGGCCGCAGAGCGCGGCGATCAGCACGAGCGCGAAGGGCAGGGCCGAGACGAGCGTCATCGTCTGCAGCGCCTGCAGGCCGCCCGCCTTGAGCAGCACGGCCGCGGCAAGGCCGGGCACGAGCGCCCAGAAGACGCGCTGGATCGCCGGGGTGCGGCGGCGGCCGCCGCTCGCGATCGCATCGGTGACGTAGGCGCCGGAGTCGGCCGAGGTGACGAAGAAGATCAGCACCATGGCCATGCCGACCGCGCACAGCAGCGAGGTGAAGGGAAGGTGCTCGAAGAACTTGAAGAGCGCCGTCGACACGTCGCTCGACACCGCGGCGGCGAGGTCCGCGCCTTGGCCGCTCATGATGAGGTCGATCGCGGAATTGCCGAAGACCGTCATCCAGAAGAGCGTGAAGCCCGCCGGGATCAGCATGACGCCCGCGATGAACTCGCGGATCGTGCGGCCGCGCGAAATCTTCGCGATGAACATGCCGACGAAGGGCGACCACGAGAGCCACCAGCCCCAGTACTGCAGGGTCCAGCCGCCGAGCCAGCCCGTGTTCTCGGGCTCGTAGGCGTAGAGCGTGAACGTCTTGGCGACGATGCCGGAAAGGTAGATGCCGGTGTTTTCGACGAAGTGGGAGAGCAGCGACGACGTCGGCCCGAAGGCGAGCACGAGCAGCAGGAGCATGACGGCGAGCATGAGGTTCGCTTCCGAGAGGCGCTTGATGCCGCGGCTGATGCCGGAGGCGGCGGACATCGCCGCGAGCAGGCTGATGCCGAAGATGAGCGCGGTCTGCAGCGGAAGGTTCTGCGGAACGCCGAAGAGGTAGCTGAGGCCCGAGTTGATCTGCAGGACGCCGAACCCGAGCGAGGTGGCCACGCCGAACACCGTGCCGGTGACGGCAAAGATGTCGGCCGCGTCGCCGATCGGCCCGTAGATGCGCTCGCCGATGAGCGGATAAAGCGCGCTTCGCATCGTGAGCGGAAGCCCGTGGCGGTAGCCGAAGTAAGCGAGCACGAGGCCCACGGCCGCATAGATGCCCCAGGCGTGCAGGCCCCAGTGGAAGAACGTCGTCTCAAGCGCCGAGCGCGCGGCGGCCACGGTCTGCGGGTCGCCTTCGGGCGGCGCGAGGAAGTGCATCACCGGCTCGGCGATGCCGAAGAACATGATGCCGATGCCCATGCCGGCCGAAAAGAGCATGGCGAACCACACGGGCAGGCTGAAGGCCGGGCGCGAATGATCGGGCCCGAGGCGTATGGAGCCGAAGCGCGAGATTGCAATGGCGGTCATGCCGATCAGGATGAGCGCGACGGCGAGAATGTAAAACCAGGAGAGATTCTCCGAGATGAAGGTTTGGGCGGCGCTGAAAAAGGCGCCCATGCGCTGCGGGAAGCAGGCTGCCAGCGCGACGGTGGCGAAGATGATGCCGACGGCGGGCCAGAAAACCCTCGGGCTGATGACGAGGCGGGTCCGTCCGCGGCGGGTGGAAAGCGGGGTGTTGTTAGCGGCTGCTGCGATAGGTTCAGACAAAACGAGCTCCTAGTAAAGGGACGCCCGGCGAGACCTTTGGCAAAAAGCTTTTTTCTCTTTGCTAAGGGCCGCATCGGGTGCCGTCAAGAGGGACGCGGCGCCGGAAGAATTTCGAAGGCTTGTCTGAAATCTCTGTGCCCCTAGACTTTCGGTGCTGCGTTTTGTTTATTAGGGTAACACGGCTTTTTCGTCCGATAGCCTTAATCTGCCGAATGAACCGCCTGCCGGAGAAGAAAATGCGGTGCCGCAGCCCCGAATTTTTGTTAAAAGAAAGGCGATTTCGGGGATTACAAATTATTACATTTTGAGGATTGCACGATAGCGGAAGATGCCGTCAATTGACTGCTGATTGACGGATGATTCGATAACGATGAGGTAAAAAAGACGAAAAAAGCCGCCTTCCTGTCCTTCGGAAACAGGAGAGGCGGCTTTCAAAGGGCCCGCTGAGGCTAAGCGACGAAGATGACGGCGTTGACGATCAGCGTGACGGCCATGCCGATAAGCATCGGCACGGCGTTGCGGCGGACGATGGCCATCGGCGAAACGCCTGCGGCGCCCGCCACGGCGATGATGACGCCGGCGACCGGGCTCATGGCGCGGATGAGGCCGGAGGCAAACTGCATCGGCGTCACGAGCGCGGTGACGGCGCCGCCGAGGCCGGAGGCCACGTCAGGAGCGAGCGTGGCGAACGAGGAGTAGGCGCCGACGCCGGAGCCCGTGAGGAAGGTCACGACGCCGACGATCGCCGAAAGGATCACGGTCATGAAGTTCATGCCCGCGCCGACGCCCTGCGCGGAGTTGATCAGGACGTCGATGAGTCCCGAGACGCGAAGGCCGGTGGCGAAGAACTCGGCGCAGATGATGAGCGAGACAATGCCCGTGAACATCTTGCCCATCGACTGGAACATCGCCATGGCGTCCTTGAAGACCTTCTTCAGGCTGCGCGAGCGGATGAGCTCGACGACGACGGCGAAGATCCACACCATGAAGAGCGCGGCGACGGTGTCGAGCTTGATCGAGCTCACGACCAGCTTCGAGAAGATGATCAGCAGCACGATCGGCAGCACCGGGAAGAGCGCGTACCAGGCAGGCGCCTGCGGGGCGTCCGCATCGGGCTTGGCGGCGGCGGTCGGCGCTTCGCTGTAGACGTCGTCGTTCCTGCGGTCGAAGTAGCGCTGCACGAAGTAGTGCGCGGCGGCGATCGCAATCAGGGCGGGGACGGCAACCGGGAGCTGGTACTGCACGAAATAAATGATCGGGTCGAGGCCCGCGACCTTGGCGGCGAGGTTGGCGGTGCCGGCGGTCGGTGCAAACGTGATGCCGGCCGTGGAGCCGATCACCGCTGCAGCGGCGGCGGGCGAGGCGCCCACGCCCTTCAGGATCGGGAAGAGCGCGACGAGGAGCAGCATCGCCAGGCCGGCGGCGGACGGAATCACGGTGACCAGGATCTGGCCGACGAGGTAGCCGAGCGCCAGCACGAGGTAGGGCGCCTTGAGGCGCGCGAGCGGCTGCACGCAGATGTTGACCAGAGAGCGAGCCGCACCGATGCGGTCCATGTAGGCGGCGAAGCCGCCGGCGGTCATGATCAGGAAGCCGATGCCGGAGCACTGCTTCGTGCCGATCGCCTTAAGAAGTGTGAAGAGGTCGAAGAACTGCAGGCCGGAAGGCTTGGCGCCCTTCGGCAGGAAGCTCGGGTTCCCGAGCGCGATGGCGCACAGCAAAATGGCCAGGCCTGAAAAAAGCAGGACCATGTGCGTCTGGTAGCGCTTGATGAGCAGGTAGCCGGCGGCAATTGTCACCAGAATGCCTATCCACGGCATGATGGCTGTCATGGTATCTCTCCTTGAGTCGAAGATCGGGGATTGAAAAAGCCGTTTAAACGGTCAGAGGAAGCGCTCGAAGCGCTCGTCGAGCTTGGCGAGCGCCGCGTCGATGTGCTCCGCGGCGCGCTTGCGCCCGCCCTCGAAGCGGGCGAGCTCGGCGCGCTCTTCGCCGAGCATGCGCTCGACTTCGGAAGGGCTGCAGCTGCCGGGCGTCCTGCGGGCTTCCGTGATCTTGCGCGGGTCAAGCGCATCGTGGAATTCCTGCTCGCTCATCGGCAGCTCGGCGGGGCCGGCGGGCCACTCGGCATCGCGCTCTTCTTTCCAGATCTCGCAGAGGCGCTGATACGGGAAGTCGAGCGGCAGAATGTTCTCGGCGCGGGCGACGGTCACCATGCGGCTTGCCATGTGGTGGCCGATGCGGAAGGGCACGCCGTGATTGAGCATCAGGCGGTCGGCCACTTCCTGCGAGGCCGTCCAGTCGGAATTGAGTTCCTCGAGGGCGCGCTCGGGGTTGACCTGCAGCGAGGCGAGGATCTTGCGGAAGCGCTCGAGCATGGCCGCGAACGCATCGAGCATCGCGCCGTTCTTGGCGGTGCTCTTGCCGTCGATCATGCCGGTCGGGACGTTGTGCGCGCGGAACATGGCCGTCGCCGCCATGCCGCAGATGTCGGAGCAGGCCTCGCGGCAGTTGTTGAGAATGCCCGGGTTGCGCTTCTGGGGCATGGCCGACGAGATATAGGTGGAGCTCGTCTGCAGCAGGATCCAGGGACGCGGCTCCGCATACTGCTGCATGATGTCGCAGATGAACGAGCTGATGCGCAGCGCCGCCGAGGCGCAGATCTGCATGATTTCAACCGGCAGGTCGACCGGCGTGAGGCTCGTGGCGTCGAGCGCGTTCTCAACGGGCTTGGCAAAGCCGAGCGCTTCGGCCATGCCGGGCCGGTCGAGCGGCCAGCAGGTGCCGTTGAGGACCGTCGCGCCCATCGAGCAGCGGTCAAGCCTTGCGTAGGCTTCGCTCATGCGCTGGCGGCAGCGCAGAAGGGAGTACGCCACGCCCGAAAGGTAGTGCGACCAGGCCGTCGGCTGGGCGGCCACGCCGTTCGTGTAGCTCGGCACGATCACGCCGCGGTTCTTTTCGGCGAGCGCGAGCAGGTCGCCGACGGCGCCGTCGAGCGCTTCCGCAGCCGCGAGCGTGCGGTCGCGGAGCATCGCCATGCGCACCGTCGAGAGGATGTCCTGGCTCGAGCGCCCGGCGTGGATCACCGTCGCCTCGGGGCCGGCCGCTTCGATGAACATCGGCTCCCACTCGATGTACTTCTTGACGCGCTTGGTCGGGTCTTTTTCGCCAAGCGCCTCGACCGCGGCGATGCCGCGGGCCGCGAGCCGCGCGGTTTTCTCATCGAACTGCCCCGCGGCGGCGCCGACCGCCACCGTGGCGCGGTTGATCTTGTTGAGCCAGAAAAAATCATCACGCTTCATGCATTTCTCTCCTTATCTCTCCTAATTTGCGCCGGGCAGGCCGGTGCTTCTTTTACGGACAGTCTGCGCGAAGGGCAGAGCGTGCACAAGAGTGAAAATTGCAAAGCTACTGTGCAGAAAATGCAAAATATTCCCGTGGAAATCAGGATGCCTGCCGGGGGAGTGCGAAGTATTCTGAAGGCATCTTTCAGAGAGCTCCGGCAGGCGGCCGGGGCGTTTCCGGAAAACAAAGGAGAGCACGATGCCGGGCATTGACGATCTGGGCGCATGGCGGGCCTTTGCGGCTTTCGCAAGGAGGGGAACGATGACGGCGGCGGCCGAGGAGCTCGGCGTGGAGCCTTCGAGCGTTTCCCGCATGATCGCGGGCCTCGAGAAAGACCTCGGCTGCGAGCTGATTCGCCACAATGTCCGGCCGATCGCACTCACCGAACACGGTGCGGCGGCGCTCAAGAAAGCCGAAGCGATCCTGAGGGCGGTCGACTCGCTCAAGGATTCGCTGCAGAACGACGCGAGCGCGCTGACGGGCCGCATCCGGCTCTCTTCGGCGCCGGGCTTCGCCACAAGGCGGCTGATGCCGATCCTCGAGCCTTTCAGCCGCGCGAATCCGAAAATCAGCATCGACATCATGACGGGCGTCGGCCCCGACGGCGTCGCCAAGGGCGTCTGCGACGTGGCGGTGGTCACCGGGGAGCCCGTGCAGCCGGGCCTTGTCTGCACCAGCCGCGGCCGAAACCTTTACCTGGCCGTGGCAAGCCCGGCTTACATCAGCCGTCACGGCCTTCCGGTGCGGCCCGAAGATCTCGAGCGTCATCACGGTTACGTTTATGCGGGGCCCGTAAGAGGGGAGACCAAGTTTCTCTGTCGCGGAACGCACTCGGCGCCCGTGCGCTACGGCACGACGACGCGCTCGACCGACGTGCTGGCGATCCGCCAGGCCGTCATTGACGGCACGGGCGTGGCGGTCGACCTGCCGCTCGTGCAGATTTACGAAGACCTGATTGAAGGGCGCCTGGTGCCGATCCTTCCCGGCTGGTCGCGCGAGCCCTGCGAGTGCTTTGTCATTACGAACCGCAGCGCCTGGCGCATGCGCCGGGTGCGCGTTTTCTTCGAGTGGTTCGCGGGGGCCATGAGGAAGTATTTCAAGAGCTGCGAGGAAGCCGCCTCGGCGATCGTCGGCCTGCCGCCGGACCGCCCTCCGCGCCCGAGGGAGCAAATCTTTATCACGAAGAAGCCGGATGCGGCGTGAACCCTGCTGAAGCAAAGAGAGATCCCCGGCCTGACATTCAGGGGCACAGTGCGGCGTGAAAAAAGCCGCAGAGCAGAAAATAAATAATGTTCTTTTGCTTTAATTAAAATAAAAACAGCTGAGCACAAGGCTTTTTACTGAGATTTGTCCTTTCGAGAAAATGCTGCTCGGCGCTCCGCATTTATCAGCGGAAAAGCTCATTAGTTTTTATTAATTGCGTGATTTAGAAATTTGATAGGCAGGGGAGTTACTTAAAACTGCCTGAACGTCGGCCTTTTTTAAGTTAATACTGCTATTCGCGTACATCTTAAATTTTCTCAAGGTCGCGGAAAAGAAACGGAAAAGCTTTGACTATTGGTATTTTCTCCGAGGACAAAAATTGTTCGGATCAGTAGAATTAAAAACAGTAAAGGGCAATCTATATGGAAGGGCTGAAAATGAATGCCTACAAAAAAATCTTTGCTCCGGCTTTGATTCTTTTGGCGATTGCTCTGAACGGAACCCAAGCCTTTGCTGCCGACAGTGCCGGCACGATCGTTTTTGTCGGCCACGTCGTTGAATCTGCTTGCTCGGTCTCCGAGCAGGACGGTGCAGTTTTGTTTTCCGGCTGCTTCGAAAACCGGAACGAGCCTTTCGGCGCAACGGTCAGCCTGCGTTCCAACTCTTATCAGTCGGCCGCTGTGCAGCGCGTCTCTGTGCGCCGCAGCGCGGATCTCTTCAGCGCGCCGGCCGGTTCCTATCCCCGCGGCACCATCGAAATCGCTTACAAGTGATCAGTTTTTTGCCACGGAAGTGTGAATTACATTCTGTTACATTTATCGGCCTAGTAAATATTCCTTAGGCAAACCAATAAGATGCGTGCCGAGTGCACGCATTTTTTCTTATGAAGACGGAGAAAAACAGCAGCAAACAAAAATCCCTGCCGCCTCCGGAAAGGCAGCATTGCAAGCAGTTTTTCCCTGCCAATCAGCTTGTCAGAACCCTCGTACGCTTGGTCCTTCGAGCCTTTTTGACCAGTGTTTTGATCTCTTCGGCTACCTCCGACATCTTTTCGCGAATCTCTTCGTCATCCGCATTCTTAGCAAAGAGCTTCGCATTCTGCAGAGTCCGCTTTGCGGTTAAAGCCCGTACTTTATCCGTTGCGTAAGGAATGTAGCTTTTCCCGGAAACCAGAATGCTGTAAATGATTCTGGCGAGCAAATGGGCAGCGGCAACTACGGCGCGCAAAGTTCCTCGCCGCAATTTCCATTCCATGACCCGATCCGACAGTGAGTTTTTGCTCATTCTCACCCCGTGGGCACATTCGACCAGCACTCGCCTCAGCCATTTGTTGCCCTTGGCTGCGTGGCCGGAATAGCGCACGTTGGCCGAGATGTTGTTCCCCGGGCAGATGCCCATCCAGGAGCAAAACTTTTCGGAGCTGTCGAAATGCTGCTTCAGGTCATCGCACAGTTCGGCAAAGATGAGTCTTGCAGCGGTTTCTTTAATGCACGGTATCGTTTTCAGCAGTTCAATCTGCTTTTGATAGGGAGCCTGGAGTTTTGCCAGGCGCAGCATCGTCTGCTCTGCCAACGCAAGTTCTCGGTCCATGGCCAGCATTTCATCGGCGATCTGGGCTCTGAGGAGCGGATCAAGGTCGAAATTTAGTGCGTCAATGATTTCTTCGGGCGTTGCTTTTCTCAGCCTGCGCGAATTGTTTTCCACGCACTGTTCGAAGTTGCCTTCTCCCAAAATCTTGGCTCTCAGGATATTGGTTGCGCTGGTGCCGCGGATATCGCTGAATACCGATGCGGCTCGAAAACCTGCGGAATCCATCAGTTTGTGCAGGGCATTGACGTGAGAGGCGTAATGGCTTTTCAGTTTCTGATAGCGCCGGGCCAATTCCCTCATCAGCCGGAAATCCGGCGGAGGGATAAACGATTTCTTCAGCGTTCCCATCCTGGCCAGTTCGGCCAGGCGCCGGGCATCCTGCTGATCTGTTTTGCGGCCGATGGCAGCTTTAACGTCCCGGGCATTGACGAGGGTAAGCGATGAAGCGTTGAAACCGACGCTTTCGAGAGCTGCGTACGGGCTCTTCCAAAGGACGCCGGTGGATTCCATCACTATGGTTTCCGGCCTGCATTTCCGGCACCATCCTGCGAACTTTTCCAGCTCCGACCTTCTTGTGCCGAAACTGCGCAGTTCCGTGTGAATTGAGGAATGGGCATCGATGTATTGAAAACAGCAAACCAAAAGTTCGCAGTGGACATCGACGCCGATGGCGGATGAATAGACGGCTTCGACAACGTTTTGCGGGTTCGCTGCCGTAGCCGTGTCGGTGGGTTTCCGAGTAGACTTACTCATGATCCTCTCCTTCTAAAAGTGGGGATCTCGAAGAGTCCGCCCGGATAAAGGCACGGGCCTTTCAGCCACCTAAGATTCACGAGAGTGAACTCATTTTCTTATGCGCCTACTTCCCTTTCGGGAGAGTGCAATTGGGGGTGCGAAGGCCTGAGACTGCAATTTTTGTACGGAGATAAAACTCCAAAAAAACTGACGCAGTGATCCGGCTCCGGACTCTTCTCCGTCTTCATCATAGCGGGTGAAGTCAGGCCTTCCCCGCAAAAATCAGGGCCTCCGTTATCGAAGGCCCTTCATCTTATTTTTGCTCTTAGCTCTGCAGCGGCTTGCTTTTTGATTCCTATCTGTTAGACTGCACGGGTTGTTCAGTGAAAACGATTACAAAGCTGAAAGGCTGGGCGCGCCGCCGCAAGGCAGCGATGCTTTTGTCATCCGCAGAACCTTAATGTTCAAAAACTTCTTAATGCTCGCGGGAGCCGCCGTGTGCTGGCTGCTCTCCGGCCCTGCTTTTGCCGAGATGGGCTCCGTGAATTTCACGGGAGAGATCACCGCATCGGCCTGCAGCATTTCGAGCAACTCTCTGCATCAGGTGGTTGACCTCGGCACGAAGTCGGTGGGCGAGCTCCGCAAGAGCCCTTACGGCAAAGTCAGTCAGTTCTCGATTCGCCTGACGGACTGCCACTCCGGCGCGGTCGCCTCGATCCGCCTCACCGATCCGAATCACGGCAGCAGCAAGCAGACCGGGCTGGTCGTTCCCGAGACTGAGGGCAATGCCAAGGGCATGAACGTCGTGATCCGCCTCAATGCGCAGGGCCGCGGCGGTTCGGCTGCGATGTACCACGTTGATTTTTCAAAGGGCTCTGCCGTTTACGGTCAGAATTACGCTAGGATTGACTGGGAGTCGCAGACGCGCGAGTTTTTCTTTGACGCGTACATGCACGCCTATGATGTCGCACGGGTGACGCCTGGCAAGGTGTCTGCCCAGATGGACTACACGGTCGAATATAAGTAAAAGGTTTCAGGGCGGATGAATCGCGAACGTTTTTTCAGCACGGCCGCAGCCGCGCTCATGCCGATCCTCGGCGCTTCGGCCGCCTTTGCGGCTCCGTCGGCGGATTCGATGAAGAGCGGCGTTTTCGATTTCACGGTGACCGTGAAAGCGAGCGCCTGTGCCGTGTCTGTCGACAGCAAGACGCAGTCTGTCAATCTCGGGCGCTATCCCGTCTCTTATTTCCGAAAGTACAGCGGCACCGTACCGAAAAGCTTCACCATCAGCATGAACGGCTGCAGTCAGGCTAGCCTCGCAAGGCTTTCGCTTTCCGACGGCCTTCGCTCGGGCACTTCGGAGAGCAAATACCTCACTGCTGCGGGCACGGCGGAAGGCATTGCCGTGGCCGTCAGGGCCGCGGGCTCTACGGAGCCTTTTGACTTCTCACAGGGCCCCGTGAGAATGTACGTTAACAACACGCGGCAGAACCTTTCCTTCGAAGCTTTCCTCTGGGCTCCGCAGGGCTATGCCGCCGTCAAGCCCGGGACCATTCAGGCCCGCATGGACTACGTGATCGAATACAAGTGATCGGCCCTCTGTAGTCGTTCAGTTAAATTGAATCAGTTCCCGAACAGTATCTAAAGCCTACAAGCCTGATAGGCAATTATCGGCAGTCTACCGCTATTACCTTATTGACAAACGCCTGCGTTCTTGTTCAATCCGGGTTTGAATAAGTTCATAAAAAACATCAAGTTTCTCATTTTCCGGCTGAGATTTTTGCCAAAACATCTGGAAATAGGGGAATTTTTCAAAAATTTCTGTGAAAAGTGGTTTTGAAACCCAAAAGCACGCCGAGAGCTTCTATGAACCGTTTCGGGTCTTCCGAAGAGAACTTTGCGAGTTATTTAAAGAATACATTAGCGAAAAATTAACACATTGTTGCAAAAATAGCTTGATTCACTCAATGCTGAACGCATTTATCCGCGTATAATGCACGCCACTGAGGAACAGCGCCGTCCCGCCGTCTATTTCAGTCGAGGACAAAGTTGACAGCAAGCGCGGTTCCCATCCCTTTCTGAAACAGTTCATCGACTGAATAAACCTTTAAACAGGACACTTAAACATCATGAAGTTTTTCCGCATCGGCGCTGCCGCTCTTTGCGTTTTTGCCGCTTTCTCCGCTTCTGCTGATGACACCACTGGTTCCGCTGCCAATGATGACAGCACTGTTGTTAATACCGTCAGCAAAGGTTCGGTCGTGTTCAATGGCAAGGTGATTGCTTCTGCCTGCCAGCTTAACACTGAGGACAAAGTCGTTGATCTCGGCACGATTGCCTCTGGCATCCTGCGTAACGGCGGTGAGTCTGAGAAGAGGTTCGTCACCATTCGTATGGATAACTGCGCTCAGCAGACGGTTGCCGAAATGACGGTGAAAGATGCGATGGCCGGTGATAATCCCGGTATGTTCCTGCGTACGGCTTCTGGCGAAGGTTTTGCTGAGGGCGTTGCTGTCCGCATCAAGAGGGGCGAAAATATTATTGACTTCCGCGATCCTTCCTCCACCACGATTCAGATTAACGATGGCAAAGCTTTCGACTGGACCAATGATGGCGTCACGTTTGAAGCAGCAATGGTTCATTCCGACCCGAACGCTACTGTTAAGGCCGGTACGGTTAAGGCTCAGATGGATTACACGGTTGAATACAAGTAATTCGAAGCTCTAGCTTTTTCCTCGATTCGGCTCGGACTTTTTTAAGCCCGGGCCGAATTGTGTTTAGAGCAGGGCTTTTTAAGAGCTGGCACCGTGCGCCGGCTTTTCGGAGAATCAGGCAAATGAAGAAATGGATCGCTGCGGTTTTGCTCGCTACTGGACTCTTCGGAGTTCTGAGCGCAGAAGCGACCGGCATAGGCTTCGATCGCACGCGTGTGGTTATCGAAAACGGTGCGTCCGAGGGCAGTCTCGTGCTCAAAAATGAAACGAATTGGGCATTTCTCGTGCGCAACAGCGTTGAAAATGTTGATCGGCAGAAAACAGATAAGGCCGCGGCCCTGCCGCCGATTCACAAGATGATGCCTGGCAAGAGTGCCCGCGTGCGCATTGCCGTCACCAATCCGGAAGCGCTGCCCAAGGATAGGGAATCGCTTTTCTGGCTCGACTCTAAGGCCATCCCGGCCAAGAGCGATGCCGAGAATACCGTGCGCTTCAACTACGTGAGCCGTCTCAAGGTTTTCTATCGCCCGAAGGGATTGGCCTACAGCCAGTCCGAGGCGATGAAGCGCCAGGAGCTGAGCGTCGACGGCGGCCGGCTTCATATCAAGAATCCGACGCCTTACTACATCACTTATGGTGAATACCGCCTCAACGGCAAGGTCATCGACGCGAGCGACATGGTCGCGCCGTTTTCCGAAAAGACCGTAACGCTCGAAGTGAAGAAGGGCGATGCGCTCTCGTGGTCCGGCGTCAATGACCTCGGCGCCATGCAGCCTGTCGAAGCCCGGCTAAAGTAAGAGCTAACTATATATATGATCGGACGCGTGCTGAGAGAACTGACTGCCGTAGCGGCGGCGCTTTGCGGCGCCCTGCCTGCGGCTGCAGCCGAAGGCTGGCACCTTTCTGCCTCGCGGCTTGTCCTGCTGACGGACAGGCCTTCGGCCACCGTGTGGTTTGAGAACCGCTCCGATATCCCGTATATGGTAACGGCTTCGGCTGCTTCGTCTGACGAAACCGGCAAGCCTTCGGGCCGCGCCGCCGACGTGATCGTCAGCCCGCCCGCAAAGCTCGTCGGCGCGCATGAAAAGGCCGCGTTCAAGACCGTGTTCGTCGGGGATGTGAAAGAGGCTGACGTCGGCACCGAGCGCCTGCGCTATCTGCGTCTTCATGCGGTGCCGGGCGAAAAGGCCGCCGCTAAAAGCGGCGAGGGCGTCAAAGTCTCGGTGAGCACAACCTCCTGGCTCAAGATTTTTGTTCGTCCCGCCCGGCTTCGCGTGCGCAACGCCGCCAAGGCGGCCGAGCTCGATGCGCGCTGCCGCAGCGGCAGCGCGGTGCTCCGCAACGGTTCCCCGTACTGGCTTACCGTGAGGAGCGTCCGTGACGGCAAAAAGGAAAGCATTCCTCAGAACGAGCCTTCGCCGATGCTGGCGCCGGGCGCGGAACTTCCGCTGGACGGCATCGCCTGCGGCAGGCCGCTCCGCGTCAAATTGGTCGACGACTACGGCATGCTTGTTCCGGCAGAAGTGCGGAACGGAGAAGGCGGATGACCGGGCCTCGGCTCGGCGGATTCCGCAGCCTGCTTGGCGGATGCCTTTGTCTTGCAACCCTCTCGGCTTCGGCCGCAGAGGGCGGCTTTGTCTTTGACATGGACGAAATCCGCCGCGAACTCGGCGCCGACGTCACAGAAAGCGATCTCGAGGAGATGGCCGTCAAGGGCAGGCTCGGCGAGCAGAGCTATGAAGTCAAGGTCAACGGCCGTTCTCTGGGCTCGAAAAAAGTCGTGATCGAAAAAGATCCGGAGAGCAAGGGGAAAAGTGCGCTGCGCGCGCAGATCCCCGCCGATGTCCTGCTCGAGGCGGGCCTGAGAAAAAGCGCCCTGAAGAAGCTCGATGAGCTGCCCGCAGGCAGCACGTTCAGCGATCCCGCAAAAATCCTTCCCGGCAGCACGCTCAAGCTCGACGAGAACATGGGCGTGATCGAAATCAGCGTGCCGCAGGTCTGGCTTTCGGAGAGGCCCTCGCGCATCATGCCGGTGCGCATGTGGGACTGGGGCGAGCCCGCGCTTTTCGCCGATTATTCGGCCGATGCCTCTGACACGCACACGGACGGCGAAAGCACGCAGCGGGCGTTTGCCTCGGTGACGCTGCGCGCCAATGCCGGGCGCTGGCGCCTCGAAAGCCAGCAGACGATGACCTATGACCGCAGTTCGGGGCAGAGCGAAAGCGATTTCGACCGCGTGCAGACCCGGCTCATGCGCGTCATCCCGTCGCTCGGTGCCAAACTTACGGCGGGCGATGTTTCAACGTACAGCCATTTCGACGATTCCGTGGGCATCGTAGGCGTGGAGCTTCGCGATGACGACGACCAGAAGGACACCTGGGAGCGCGATTACGTGCCCGTCATCCAGGGCACGGCGACTTCGCATTCCGTCGTCACGGTTCGCCAGAGCGGCCGCACCATCATGCGGCGCGAGGTTGAAGCCGGCCCCTTTCGCTTTGACAATCTGCCGGGCCTTGGCTACGGCGGCACGATCGAAGTGAACGTGCGCGGCGACGACGGCACCGAGCGCACCTATTACGTGCCCTATATGACAGGCGTGAACCAGCTCAAGGAAGGGCGCTTCTCCTGGGACGCTGCGATCGGCCGGCTAGACGAGACCGGGGCCTCGAAGGACACGGTCGCGCTGCTGAGCGCCGGGTACGGCTTTTCCGGCGGCTACACGCTTTACGGCGCCCTGCAGGCGGCGGAAAAATACCGCTACGTGCAGGCCGGCGTGTCGTCAGACTTCGGCGCGCTCGGCGCTTTTTCACTCTCGGCGTCGAATTCTTCGTCGTCTTATAAATATGCCGACGAAGACGGCACGTCGGGGACGCTCACCTGGCAGAAAATGGCGGGCGACAGCACGCAGATCACGGCGAGCTATTCGCGCACGCTGAGCGGCACGCCGCTCACGATCGCGCAGGCGGCCGGTGCTTACGACAGTGAGGACGAGCTGCGCTTCCAGCCGCTGCGCGATTCCGCTTCGATCTCGGTCGTGCAGTCGATCGCCTCGCTCGGGGGCCTCAACCTCACGCTGAGCGGGCTGCGCTCGCATTACAAGTCGGGCGCCAAGCGCAATTCGCTTTCCGCTGCCATTAACATGCCGCTGCGCCGCGGCGGCATGCTCTCGTTCAACGCCGAGCACTCGCGCTCTTCTGGCGGCTCCGTGAGCTCGTCGAGCGGCTGGACCGTCGGCGTCACCGTCAACCTGCCGCTTTCGGTCCTCACCGGCAACGAGAGCAGCGCCGACACAACGGTATATTCCGGCGTCAGCCATTCCGACACGGGCACTTCGGTCAGGGCCGGCGCGAGCGGCTATGCCGACGAAGCCAAGCACTGGAACTGGACGGTCTCCGGCGTGCGCTCCGAAGACGGCACGGGCACCGGCACGGTCGGCCTGTCGCATGACGGCAGCCACGGCGCGGCGAGCGTTTCGGCGAGCTGGGGCGAGGACGAGAGATCGGTGAGCCTGCACGCCGACGGCACGGTGATCGGCTACCGCGGCGGCGTCTTTGCGACACGCAGCTTCACGGGGTCGGCCGCTATTGTCCGCGTGCCCGGGGCCGACGGCTTCCGTCTGCAGGATTCGGCCGACAGCGGGGCTTCGGGCGACAGCGCCGTGGCGGTGTCGCTCACCGACTATATGAAGAACGCCGTGCGCATCGATCCCGATTCGATCCCTGCGCACGTCACGGTCGGCACTCTCGAAGCATCGGTCGTGCCCGCCGACGGGGCCCTTGTCGAGATCAACATCCCGGCCATTTCCGGCGTGCGCTCGCTCTTTACGCTGAAGCTCGAGGACGGCGGCCCGGTGCCCTTCGGAACGGAGGTGCAGATCGGCGAAGGCGGGGAGCTCACGCCGAATTCCGTCACCGACGAGACGGGCAGGGCATACTTTGAATCGGCGCCCCGGAAAGGCGCAGTGCATTTTGAATTGATTGAAAAGGGCGCGCGGAAAGCTTGGGAATGCCCCTATGAGATTCCCGCCGGCGTCTTCGGCAGAAAAGACCGGGTGCATCGTTCCGATCTTGTCTGCCGCAGCGTTTCCGCTTCGGGCGGAGAGGCTCAGCAAAAAGGAACCACACCATGATGAAACGAATGCTGCGCAGCTTTTTTGCCGCGGGAGCGGCCTCGCTGCTCCTTGCCGGCGCGGCGCTCGCCGCGGGCACCTCGGTGCCGGACCTCGACCTCGGAGCGCTCAGGGCGAACCTGCGGTACTCGGCCGTCTGGTACGGCGACCAGCAACAGCCGGCCGGCTCGTGGAGCGGCGAGAACGTGGGGCGCGTGCAGCGCTTCGGCCTCGTCGCCTACTGGGGCTCGCGGCCGACGTCGCTGCCCATCGATCTCGGCAACGGCCTCAAGCTCACGGTCTACGGCGACTTCGAAATCTATGCCGGGTCGAGCTCGGCGAGCATCGAAATTCCCAATCCGCAGGCGGGCATCACGCACACGGACAGCGGCATGCCCGTGATCGCCTCGGCCTACCGTCAGGCCGGCTCGGGACGGGACACCATCGGCTGGCGGGCAAACCTCTGGCCCGTGCTCTACTGCTCCTCGACGCCGTGCGTGATCGAGTCCGGTCCCATGAGAATCCAGACGCTCAAGATCGGCATTCGCGACCTTTCGGGCAGCGGCGTGCAGGGCGCGGAATCGAGCGACCAGATCATCGTCTACGGCGGCACGCCGCTCGTCAAGTCGAGCTGCGATTTCTCGGTGTCGCCGACCAGCATCGACTTCGGCACGGTGCGCCAGGGCTTCGAAGGCGACCTGCTCGCGCGCAAGGAGACCTATGTCACCGCATCGTGCAGCCGCGCCGAGCCGGGCAGCATCTACATAAGGCTCGATCCGGTGCGCGGCATCGATGCGAGCGACACCCACCTCACGACGTTTTCTCCGGAACTGGGGCTCCGCTACAACCTCAACGCCGACGTGACCTGCAGCCGCTCGGGCAGCCTGCCCTGGGGCAGCGCGCAGACGCAGAAGCTCGGCGACCTCGGCAAGCCCTGGTGGTCCTGGGACGTCATCCGGCCGATCGCCTTCATCATGAACGGCGAAGGCATGATCTCCTGGGGCGTCTGCCAGCTCAAGCCCAACGTGCCGGCGGGCACCTACCGCACGAGCGTCAATTACACGATCTGGGTCGATTAAGCCCGAGCGCGATGCGAAGCGCCTCGCTTCGCATCGGCGTCATGGCCGCTTCATTCCAGGCGATCGAAAGGCCGATGACGGGACCGGCGTCGGAAAGGGGCCTCGCGACGACGCCGGGCGGCAGCATGCACGCGAAGAATTCGGGCACCAGCCCGAGGCCCTGGCCGCAGGCCACATAGGCGATCTCGCGCATCGTCGTGCTGACTTCATGAATGATGTGCGGGTCGAACCCCGCGGCGCGGCAGGCGCCGATAAGCGAATCGACGTAAAAGGGCGAGACGTCGCGGGCCGGCATCACCCAGTCCCTTTCCGAGAGATCGGCGAGCGCAAGCGTCTTTTCTGAGGCGAGCGCATCGTCGGCCGGCAGCAGCACAACGGGCCGGCTCCTCACGAGCAGCGCCGTGCGGATGCCCGGTCCGCGCAGGGTTTCAAAATGCCCCACCGCAAAGGCGATGTTCTTGCTCAGGAGTTCGTCGGCGGCGTCCGCGGAATCAATTTCCTTGGTGAAGACGGCGGCTTCGGGCAGCGCCTTCGCGAGCGCCGCCCGGAAGCCCGGCACCCAGCTGAGCATCGCTCCGAACACGGCGCCGATGTTGATGACGCCAGCATGCCCGCGGCGGACCTGCTGCACGCTGTAGTTAAGCATCTCCGCTTCGACCACGAGCTTCTGAATCTCCGGGAGCAGCGCCTCGCCCTCGGGCGTCGGGCGCACGCCGCGCGCCGAGCGCTCGAGCAGCGGCATCTTGAGGCGGCGCTCGAGCTCGTCGAGCTGCTGCGAAAGAGGAGGCTGCGACATGGAGAGCCTCGCCGCGGCGCGGCGGATGCTCTTTTCCTCGACGACGACGGCAAAGAGCAGCAGCTGGCGGATGAGGCGGTAGTCAAAGCGCTTGATCATGGTGAAAGCCCTGTGAGCAAGAACATGAAAATCAGTGCAACAGATTTTGATGCGCTGAAAATTTTTGTGTTCAATTATATTTGTAGAAGCGTTTTTCCTTTTTAACCCTTTGCTTCAGGCCGCCGGAGATGGATTCACAGCTTCTGATGTATGCGTTCGTTACTTTCGTCACCTGCGTCACGCCGGGTGCGGGCGTGCTCTATACGGTGAGCAATGCCTTTCGCTACGGAAAGAAAAACGCCTGGCGCTCCCCCGTCGGGAACACGCTCGGCGTGGCGGTGATGTCCGCGATCTCGGCGACGGGCCTCGGCGCGCTCATCGCCGCCAACGCGACGATTTTCAGCACGCTGCAGGTGCTGGGCGCCCTGGTGCTCGCCTGGTTCGGCTGGAAGAGCTGGAAGGCGCCCGTGATCGATCTCGGCTCGATCGGCAAGGGCTTAAGCCGCCGGGACGAGGACGTTAAAAAAGTGGTCAGGAACGCGGCGGCGCTGCAGCTCACCAATCCCATGACGGTGGTTTTCCTTCTTTCGCTCATGCCGCCTTTCATCGATCAGAGCCGGCCTTACGGCCCGCAGGTGGCCTTGCTCTCGGGGCTCTTCGTGGTGATCTGCCTTGTCGTGCACCTGGCCTACAGCTACACGGCCGCCATGTTCGGGCGCTTCCTCAGGGGCGAGCGCTTCAGCCTGTGGCTCAACCGCGTGAGCGCCGTGCTCTTCTGGCTCTGCGCCGCCGCGGTCGTCGCGAGCGTGCTCAGGGGCTGAGGCCCGTCCGGCGCAAAAGGAAGGCGGACTCTCCTTTCCGAAGGGGAGCCCGCCTTTGGCTTATTTATATATAGCGGGGCAGCTCAGTGCGACGGCTGCGGCGGATCTGCGATGAAGTGCCCGGCGTAAAGCTTCCCGATCGCCGCCATCGTGAGCCGCACGGAAGCGTTGACCTCGCGCAGGATGTCTTCGCGCGACGGTGCCCAGGACGGGTCGCAGAGCATGCGGAGCGTGGTCGGCGCGCGGAACATTTCCGTGAAGCGGGCCGCCGTGTCGATGAGCGACTCGCGCGGCGCGTCGATGTGGTTCGCGAGGACGCGCGCGAAGCTCTCGTAGCAGTTCTGCACGCCTTCGCGGAAGAACCAGCGGCCGATTTTCGGGATGCGCGTCGTTTCCGCGTAAATGAGGCGCTGTGCGCCGAGCGCCTTGGGCTCGGTGAGCGCCGTGAGCATGATGTCGGCGTAGGTGCGCAGGTCCTCTTCGAGCGTCAGCCCGTGGCGGTAGCGCTTCATGTAAGCCTCGTAAATGCCGTCGGCCATGTGCTGCAGCGCCGCGAGAAAGAGGCCTTCCTTGCTGCCGTAGTTCTGGTAGACCGTGGAGCGCGAGCCGCCGGCGCGGCGGATCACCTCGTCGATCGAAGTGCCGGCGTAGCCGTTTTCAATAAAGATGTCGATGGCCTGAGTGAGAAGCTCTTCAACGCGGTCTCGCCCGCGCTGCGTCTTCGCTTTGCTTGGGATCTGCATTTCAACAGGTGAAAAAGGGGAACCTTTCCTGACATTTTATCTGTACTAAGCAGTACAATTGTACCGTTTAGTACAAATACGGAGAAGTTTTCCATGAAAAGACGCGAAATTTTGACGGGTTTCGCCGCCGCGGCGCTCGGTGCAGCCTTTCCTGCGCTTGCCGCCGGCGAAGCTCTGCAGGTTGTCGTGCCTTTCCCGCCGGGAGGAGGCGGCGACACGCTCGCGAGAGCCGTGCTCGAGCCCGCTTCCGCCGTGATGAAGCGGAGCATCGTCGTGCTCAACCGCCCGGGAGCGGGCGGCACGGTGGGCGCGCGCGCCGCCGCGAAGGCGAAAGCCGACGGCAGCACGCTCTGCTATGTCACCAACGGCATCCTGTGCGTCAACGCCCATCTTTACCCGAAGCTCGGCTTTGACGCACGGCGCGAGCTTCTCCCCGTGTGCGCGCTCTCGCGCATCGGGCTCGTGATGGCCGTGAACGTGAAGGCCGCGGGCTGCGGCACGCTCCGCGAGCTGCTCGACAAAGCCCGCGCCAACCCGGGCGCCGTCGCGTTCGCATCGGCAGGCGTCGGAACGACGAGCCACCTCGCGGGCGAACTGCTCGCCGAAAGCGCGGGCGTCCGGTTCAACCACATTCCGCATGCGGGCGGCGCGGCCTCCGTGAAGGAAGTGCTCGCGGGGCGCATCCCGTTTCTGATCGACGTGATGCCCAACGTGATGCCGCACGTCGAAAGCGGGGTGCTTGCAGCCGTTGCCGTCACGACGCCCGAGCGCTCGCCGATCGCTCCCGATATCCCCACCTTTGCCGAGCTCGGCCTCAAGGGCGTCTCGCTCTTTGCCTGGGACGGCTTTGCCGCGCCGCTTAACACACCCGAAGCGGCGCTCCGGCCCTTTGCCGATGCCGTTCAGACGGCGCTTTCGCAAAAAGAGGTCGCGGCGCGCTTCAGGCGCCGCGGCGCGGAGCCCCTGCGCCTCGAAGGCAGGGCGTTTGCCGATTTCATCGCCGGGCAGGCACCCGTCTGGGCGGAGCTCGCCCGCAGGGCCGCCGCGGCCTGACCGTTCGTTTTTTTATTTTTGAAGAAGGAAAAGCATCATGCAGCCTAAGCTTGACACATCGAAGCTTCCCGCCGTTCCCGAGTGGAAGAAGGCGGCCGATTTTCAGGACATCATCTACGAGAAGTGCGACGAGGGCATCGCCAAGATCACGATCAACCGCCCGCAGGTGCACAACGCCTTCCGTCCGCTCACGGTTTTCGAGATGAGCAAGGCGATGGAAGACGCGCGCCAGGACGCGGACATCGGCGTGATCATCCTCACGGGCGCGGGCGGCCGGGCGTTCTGCTCGGGCGGCGACCAGAAGGTGCGCGGCACGGGCGGCTACGTCGGCGCGGACGGCACGCCGCGCCTCAACGTGCTCGACCTGCAGCGCCAGATCCGCACCTGCCCGAAGCCCGTCATCGCCATGGTGGCGGGCTGGTGCGTGGGCGGCGGCCACGTGCTGCACATGATCTGCGACCTCACGATCGCGGCCGACAACGCGATGTTCGGCCAGACCGGCCCGAGGGTGGGCTCGTTCGACGGCGGCTGGGGCGCGAGCTACATGGCGCGCATCGTCGGCCAGAAGAAAGCCCGCGAAATCTGGTTCCTCTGCCGCTTCTACACAGCGAAGGAAGCGCTCGACATGGGGCTCGTCAACACCGTCGTTCCCCTTGATCGGCTCGAGGCGGAGACCGTGCAGTGGTGCCGCGAGATCCTCGCCAACTCGCCGCTCGCGATCCGCTGCCTCAAGGCGGCGCTCAACGCCGACTGCGACGGGCAGGCGGGCCTGCAGGAGCTCGCGGGCAACGCGACGCTTCTCTATTACATGACCGACGAGGGCAGGGAAGGCAAGAACGCTTTCCTCGAAAAGCGCCGTCCGGACTTCAAGAAGTTCCGCCGTCTTCCGTAAGGAGCGAGATGCGATGATCTGCCCGCAGGACGACGATGCGCTCCTCAGCATCGGGGCGGCGGCTGCGGAGGCCCCCGAAAGGGCGGCCGTGCGCACGCCGCAGGGCGACGTGACCTACCGGGAGCTTGCTGGCTTCGTCAAGGAACGCATCGCGCAGATCGAGCGCCCCGCTCCGGGACGCCCGGCGCTTTTCGTGGCCGAGGCCGACCTCGGCGGCATCGCCGGCATCCTTGCGCACCTCGAGGCGCGCATCCCGGTGATGCTCCTTTCGCCCAAGCTCACCGCCTATGAGCGCGCCGAAGCGAAAAAGGCCGCCGATGCGATCTCCGAGCCTCTGCCCGAGGGGACGGCGGCCGTGATCATGACCTCGGGCACCACGGGCCGCCCCAAGGCGGCGGTGATTTCCCGCGCTTCGCTCGCGGCGAGCGCACGGGCCGTGGCCTCTGCCCTGAGGATGACGCCCGACGACGTCTTCCAGCTCGCCATCACGCCCTCGCGCGTGGGCGGCCTCGGCGTCGTGATCCGTTCGCTGGCCGTGCGCGGCTGCGTGTCGCTCGCGCCGAAGTTCAGCGCCGAGCGCTTCCCCGACATCCTCGCGCGCGACGGCGTCACGCTCGCGAGCGTCGTGCCCGCCATGCTCGCCGAGGTGCTCGCGAAGCGCCCCGAGTGGCGAGCGCCCGGGCGGCTGCGGGCACTCCTGGTGGGCGGCGCGGCCTGCCCGATGCGCATCCGCGGGCTCGCCGCCGAGCGGCGCATCCCGATCGTAACCACCTATGCGATGACCGAAACGGCCAGCTCGGTGGCGCTCTCGGACTACGATGAACGCTTCGTGCCGCGCGCCGACGCGGGGAGAGCCGTTCCGGGCGCCGAAATCCGCATCGGCGCCGAGAGCGAGATTGAAGTGAAGGGCCCCATGGTCACCGCCGGCTACTGGGGCAGGGCGGCGCCGATCGAGAATGGGTGGCTGCGCACGGGCGATATCGGAGCGCTCGACGCCGAAGGGCGCCTTCGCGTCTTCTCGCGCCGCTCCGAGATGATCCTCACGGGCGGGGACAACGTGTTCCCGGGCGAGGTGGAAGCTGCGCTCGAGGCCGTGCCCGGCATCCGCGCGGCGCTCGTGACGGGGCTCCCCGACGAGACCTGGGGCGCCATCGTCACGGCGCTCCTCGTGCCGGAAAAAGAGGGCGCCGAGATCGGCGACGCCGCGCTTGCGCGCGCCGTCTCCGAACGGCTTGCGCGCTTCAAGGCGCCGCGGCGCATCGCCTGGGTGAAGGCGCTCCCGCGCACCGCCGCGGGGAAGCTCTGCCGCAGCCCCAAGGTGCTGCAGGGGCTTTCGCTTCGGACGCTGCACTACAGCCGGCCCGGGAGCCGAAGCTGAAAAAATTTTGGCTTTCTGCGCTTGACAAGTAAATGAGAATGGTTATCATTAACAGTAATGAAAGCCATTCTCATTTCTTTTTGAATAAAGGGGGAGACCATGTCAAAGAGAGCAGGGAGAAAAATCTTCGGGGCGCTCGGCGCCGGGTCGCTGGCGGCCGTCGCCGCCGCATCCCTCCTCATTGCGGCGCCGGTGTTCGGCTTCGGCGATCCGCTTCCCGACTTCGCGCTGGCGGTCCTTCTCTGGGCCGCGGCCGCAGCGCTTGACGCTGCGAAAAAGCGCTTTTCCAAGTTTGCAGCCTGAGCCTTTGCCAAGCCTTGGCATGCGCGGCTTCCTTTCCCAAGCGAAGCCGCCTTGGCGGACGTTCCCTTTATGAGAGGGCGTCCGTTTTTTTCGCTTTAAAGCAATGGTTCTCGGGAGGGCAATGCTGACTGCCGCAGTCTGACGGCAGGGACTCTGATTTGATCAATATCAGAAACTTGGATTATCATACCAAGCTTGCGGGACTGGAAATCCCCGGCGCAGCGCCCGGGATTCCGTCTCCATTTGCATGAGGATTCTGCTGTGGATTTTTTCAGAGTATTGGCCATTTTCCTTCTCATCATTTGTTCGGCATATTTCGCGATGTCGGAAATCGCGCTTGCGGGCTGCCGCAAGATCCGATTGCAGCGCATGTCCGAGCAGGGTGACAAGCGAGCCGCGATGGTCCTTAAGCTCAAGGAAAATCCCGGCTACTTCTTCTCGGTCGTGCAGGTCGGCATCAACGCCGTGGCCATTCTGGGCGGCGTTGTCGGCGAGGACGTCTTCACCTCGGCCTTCATGAAGCTCTTCGAAGGCTCGAGCATGCCGCACTCAGCGGCGCTCGCCATTTCGGTGTTCTGTTCCGTGGCGCTGGTGACGATGCTCTTCGTGATGTTCTCGGACCTCATTCCGAAGCGCATCTCGATGAGCCGCCCGGAGGCCGTCGCCGTCAAGATGATTCGCCCGATGCTCGTGCTCATCGTCATCCTGAAGCCCGTCGCCTGGGTGCTCACCGGCATCTCCAACGCGATTTTGAAGGCGATGAAGATTCCGCTGAACAACCGCGAGAGCATCACCAACGAAGACCTGATGGCCACGGTGGAAGAGGGCGCCAAGGCCGGCATCATCGCGCCGATCGAGCACACCGCCATCACGAACATGATGGACCTCGAGAGCCACCTCGTGCCCTCGGCCATGACGGCGCGCGACAGCATCGTCTATTTCCTGCTCGACGACACGCTCGACACGGTGCAGAAGCGCATCGTCGAGGATCCGCACGACAAGTATCTCGTCTGCGACAAGGACATCGACCACATCGTCGGCATCCTCGACACGAAAAAGCTCCTGCAGCACTATGAGAACCGCAGCTCCTTCACGCTGCGCGACCCCAAGCTCGTGCACGAGGCGGTGACGATCCCCGATTCGCTCACGCTAACCGAGACGCTCGAGCTCTTCAAGGACCACGGCATCGACTTCGCGGTCGTGATCAACGAGTACGGCCTCACCGTCGGCATCATCTCGCTGCGCGACATCATCTGGCTCATCATGGGCAGCTCGTCTACCAATCCGGAAGAGGCGCAGATGGTGCGCACTGACGAAGACACCTGGATGGTCGAGGGCGCGACGCCGGTCGACGACATCGAGCGCCAGTTCGGCATCAAGAGCATGCCCGAAGAGGAGACCTACGAGACCGTCGCCGGCTTCATGATGTACATGCTCCGCCGCGTGCCCAAGCTCGGCGACCACGTCGAGTACGGCGGCCTGCGCTTCGAGGTCTCGAGCATGGACGGCTACCACATCGACCAGCTCAAGCTCACGAAGCTCCGCAGCAAGGAAGCCGCGGCGGAAACCAAGCCCAACCGCCCCGACGACCGGATGCTCATCGAGAAGTTCTTCGAGACGAGCTCGCACCGTCAGGACGGCAAGGGCGAAGCCGGCAAGGACGCCGGCAGGGACGGTGCCAAAAAATAATCGGCGCAATGCCGCAAACGCTTGAAAAACGGCGCGCTTGCCAGGGGCAGCGCGCCGTTTGATTTACGCTCTCTGCGCAGAACTATAATCGCAGACAGGCCTTCGCCCCGAGAGACGCCGACCGGGCCTGCTGCACGGGCGGCAGGGCGAAAGAGGCTGCCATGCAGCGCTCCTTGAAAGCGCTTTAACCTGAATTCAAAAGCAAAGGAAAATCAAGAATGATCAAACCGCATAAGCTCGTCATCATCGGCCTCGGCCATGTGGGCTCCGATGTCCTTTACCGTGCCGTGACCTCCCGGCTCTTTGCCGAGATCGTCTGCATCGACATTCGCAAGGACGTCGCCTACGGCGAGGCGCTCGACGCGCAGCACGCGACGCCCGACCGCGACTTCTACGGCGTGAAGGTCCGCTCCGGCGACTGGAGCGACTGCCACGGCGCCGATGTCATCATCTGCGCGGCCCTGGACACCATCAAGCCGGGCCTGAGCGATCGGCTGGTGCTCGCCAAGCACAACATCCCGGGCATGAGGAGCATCATGACCGAGGTGACCCGCTGGACGCGCGACGCGGCTTTCATCATGATCACCAACCCGCTCGACGTGATGGTTCACGTGGCGGCCACCGAGTTCGACTATCCGCGCGGCCTGCTCTTCGGCACGGGCACCTCGCTCGAGACGATGCGCATGCACCGCGTGCTGGCTGACCGCTACGGCGTCAACGCCTGCGACGTGCAGGGCTACGTTTACGGCGAGCACGGCAACTCCGGCTTCACTGCGTTCAGCACGGTGAGCATCGGCGGCGCCCGCTTCGACGAGCTCGACTCGGTCTTCGGCCTCAAGGACAAGGCCGACAAGCAGGCGATCACCGACCGCGTCGTCAAGGTCGCCTACGAGGTGAACAACTCCAAGGGCTGGACCAACACGGGCGTTTCCGCGGTTGCCGTGTCGCTTGCGCGCGCGGTGCTCATGAACGAGCAGTCCGTCTATCCGGTCTCTGTGCCGTTCACGGGCGAGTACGGCCTCAAGGACGTCTCGCTCTCGCTGCCGAGCGTGATCGGCGCCAAGGGCGTCGAGAAGCGCCTGCTTCTCTCGCTGCCCGAGGACGAGCTCGACAAGCTCGAAAAGAGTGCGCAGAGCGTGCAGGCCGTCCTTAAGGACAACAACGTGATCTGAAGCGCCCGGGCGCTTTAGGTTCAGCGGGGGCTCCGTTCGCAGAGGACGGAGCCCCGTTTCTTAACCGCGCAGCGCGTCGTGCAAGCGGGCATAATCGAGAGCGTCCGATTCAATATTTCTTAAAAGGAAGCCGATGAGCGAGAAGGTTTACACCGACGAGGCCGTGCCGCCGCGCGCTTCGCTCGCGCGCATAGCGCCGCAGGGCGAAGCCGTGCCCGCGCGCTACCGCAAGCTCATCGATTTCTCGCTCTCGAATGAGGCAAGGGGCCTCTCCCGGGCCGATCTCTTCTATTGCCAGGCCCGAATCGGCGAGGCGATCGAGGAGCACGAGTTTTTCGACGAGCCTTTCGCGGAGTATTTCCCCGTCTACGCCGACATGTCGCTGCGGCAGCTTCGGACCTATTTTGGCTTTCGCACGGCGGTGCGGCAAGGGCGCGTGCGCCGCGTCACGGTGAGCTACGCCTTCGTTTACCTCTACGAGCTCATCAACGGCATCGGCTTCACGGATCCGGAAGAGGGCCTAAAGAAATTCGCCGATTTCGTCGGCGCCTGGAGAAGGGCGGGGGGCGACTCCGTGCTCGAGCGCTACGCGAGGCGCTGGCTCCGGGACTTCGCGCTTTTCTGGAATGCGCCCTCGGGCATCAGGGGCCAGGGCACCGAGCCCGGCACGCCCGCCGCGCTCGCGTTCGGCCTGGCCGACTGCTTCGAAGGCAGCCTCATGGGCGACGAGAGCATCGTGTCCGCGCTCGCTTTCTGGGCGGGCGCCTCGGCCGGCAAAACCGCCTTTTGGCGCAAGCACGAGGCGCTCTGCCGGCGCGTTGCGGCCGACGCCTGGCGCCTTGCCGCGAAGAGGGCGGGCCGGGAAGAACTCCTCAAGGTCACCGGGCTTTGGCTTCGCCGGAGCGCCGAGCTCTTTCCGAGGGCGCTCGTCGCCTCGTCGCTTCGCGCGCCCGACCACAGCATCCGGATTTCCGATGCCGAACGCTTCGAGATGAAGGACGGGCAGGGCGTCTTCGTCGAGTATTTCCCGAAGAAAGGCCGTGTCCCCGAGATCGCGAATTTCCTTCGCGCCTGCGAAAATGCGGCCCGCCGCCTCGAAGGCGAGAGGGAGCTGCGTGCCGCGGGCGGCGGACCCGAGTTCCTCTTCCGCGCGGCGGCCGATGCGAGGCTCGCGATCGCGCGCGAGCGGCGCGAGGCGGCCAACCCGGTTTCGCGCATCAACCTCGGCGCCCTTTCGGGCATCCGGCGCGATGCGGACGAGACGGCCGCAAAGCTCACAGTGCCGGGAGCGGACGACGAAGAAGACTTCGGGGCGGTGATGCCGCCCGAGCCCGAACCTGCGCCGGCAGAGCCGCCTGCGGCCGAGCCTGCTTTTTCGGCTCAGAAGCCCGTTGCCGAACCGGGTGCCGAATCGGCTGCCGCCGGCGAGGCGCCGCAGCTTTCCGACGAGGACCGCGCCCTTGCGGCGGCGATTCTCGCCGGCGAGGATCCCGCAGCGCACCTGCGGCCCGGCGAGACGCTCTCGCTCGCGGTCAACCGCTTGAACGAGGCGCTCTTCGATGTCTTCGGCGATGCGGTTTTTGAGATGCGGGGCGCAGCGCCCGCCGCCGTCGAGGACTACGCTGCCGATCTCAAGGAACTGCTCGGCCTCTAGGGTGCAGGGATGCCCGCTCGGGCCGCGGCGAGTATCCTTAACGCATAGAAAAGTCCATTTGTCTTTGAACCGGTTTGAACGATGACACCCCCTAAAATTCCCCGCCGCTTTGCCCGCACGATCCTCCAGGCCTTCAAGGGAGGCGTTGTGCCGCGCGTCGGCCTGCGCTACGTTGCCGTCGGCCGCAAGGCCGAAATCGATGCGCTTCTTTCCGACATCGAGGCGGCGGCGGAGGGCGGCGCTTCGTGCCGCTTCATCACCGGACGCTACGGCAGCGGCAAGAGCTTCCTCATCCAGACGATCAGAAGCTATGCGATGGACCGGGGCTTTGCCGTGGCCGATGCGGACCTCTCGCCCGAGCGGCACCTGCGCGGCTCGGGCGGCAAGGGCCTGGCGACTTACCGGGAGCTCATGCAGAACCTGGCGGTGAAAACGGCGCCCGAAGGCGGCGCGCTGCAGCTCGTGCTCGACCAGTGGGTGGCGGCGCTGCGCGCCAAGGCGGCCGCGGCGCTCTCGGTCGAAGGGCTCGCGCCCGAAGGCGGGGCGCTCGAGTCGCGGGTCGAGGCGGAGCTCCTCAAGGCCGCTTCGGGCCTCGGCGGCGTGCTCTACGGCTACGAGTTCACGGAACTCCTCCTTAAATATGCACGCGCCGGCGCCGCGGGCGACGAGGAGACGCGCGCCCGCGTCGTCAAGTGGTTCCGCGGCGAGTATGCGACGCGCACCGAAGCAAAGGCCGACCTCGGCATCGGGCTCATCGTGAGCGACGAGAGCTGGTACGACTTCCTGAAGCTCTTCGCGCGTTTCCTGAAGCAGGCGGGCTACGCCGGCCTCATCGTCTTCATCGACGAGCTCATCAACCTCTACAAGATTCCGAACGCCGTCTCGCGCCAGTACAACTACGAGAAAATCCTCTCGATGTACAACGACACGCTGCAGGGCAAGGCCAAGTGGCTCGGCATCGTTTTCGGCGGCACGCCGCAGGCCGTCGAGGACCGCCGCCGCGGGCTCTTCAGCTATGAGGCGCTGCGCTCGCGGCTCTCGTCGGGGCGCTTCGCGCAGGAAGGCCGCCGCGACATGCTCTCGCCCGTGCTCGCGCTCGAGCCGCTCACGCCCGAGGAGCTCCTTGTTCTGATCGAGAAGCTCGCCGCCATGCACGCCGAGTACTACGGCTATCAGGGACGGCTCGCACAGGACGACCTCGTGAAATTCCTGCACCTCGAGTTCGGGCGCGAAGGCGCCGAGACGCACATCACGCCGCGCGAGGTGATCCGCGATTTCGTCGAGCTGCTCGACATCCTGATGCAGCATCCCGAAACGAGCCCTGCTGAGCTCCTCACCGAGGAGTCGATCGCCGGGCTTGCGCCCGAAAAGCCCGCTCAGCAGACCGTGCCCGGCGCGCGCGACGACCTTAAGAACTTCACGCTTTAGCTTTAAAAAAGGCAGATCATGGCGTCCGTTTTCTCGCGCTACGCGCCCTTCATCCAGGATTACATCTACGCGCGTGGCTGGCAGTCGCTCCGCGCCGTGCAGGCCGCGGCGGGCGACGTGATCTTCGGCTCGGACGATCATCTGCTGCTGTGCGCCTCGACGGCCTCGGGCAAGACCGAGGCGGCTTTCTTCCCGATCCTCACGCTGATGGCGGAAGATCCGCCCGCCTCGGTCGGCGCGCTCTACATCGCGCCGCTCAAGGCCCTCATCAACGACCAGTTCGACCGCCTGACCGAGCTCTGCACGGAGCAGGGCATACCGGTCTGGGCGTGGCACGGCGACGTTTCACAGAGCCGCAAGCAGGCTCTTTTAAAACACCCATCGGGAATTCTTCAGATAACGCCCGAATCGCTCGAAGCCCTCCTGATGCGCCGCTCCGGCGCGGCGAGGGCGCTTTTCAGCGACCTGCGGTTCGTCGTGGTCGACGAGATTCATTCGCTCATGCGCGGCGACCGCGGCTCGCAGACGCTCTGCCTGATCGAGCGGCTTTCGCGCCTGGCGGGCGTCGACCCGCGGCGCATCGGCCTTTCGGCGACGATCGGCGATACGGCGGCCGCGGCGTCGTTCCTGCGCGGCAGCTCTCCCCGGCGCGTGGCCGTGCCGAAGCTGCCCGCGGGCGAGCTCAACTGGCGCCTCGCGATGGAGCATTTCTTCAACGAAGGCGCGCAGGCGGCCGAGGGTGCCGCGCCCGGGCTGCAGGTGCCGCTCCTCGAGCCGCCAGAGGGCGCGACCGACGTGCCGCCGCCCGGCGCCGATCCCGGCTACGGCTGGATCTTCGCGCACACGAGGGGCCGCAAGTGCCTCGTCTTTGCCAACTCGCGCGAGGAGTGCGAGGCGCTCACCTCGTCGCTGCGGCAGTACTGCGAAGCGCGGCACGAGCCCGACCGCTTCCTCATTCACCACGGCAACCTGTCGTCGTCGATCCGCGCCGACGCCGAAGAGGCGCTGCGCGACGACGAAAACCCGGTGAGCGTCTGCACCACGGCGACGCTCGAGCTCGGCATTGACGTCGGGCGGCTCTCGCGGGCCTTCCAGGTCGACGCGCCCTACACGGTGTCGGGGTTCCTGCAGCGCCTCGGGCGCACGGGCCGCCGCGGCGCGCCGCCCGAGATGTGGTTCGCCGTGAGGGAAGAGCAGTGCGAGCCGAGGGCGCTCCTGCCGCTGCGGCTCCCGTGGACGCTCCTGCAGGCCATCGCCGTTGTCGAGTGCTACCGCGAGGAGCGCTGGGTGGAGCCGCCCCGCACGTCGAAGCTGCCGTTCAGCCTGCTTTATCACCAGACGATGTCGACGCTCGTCTCCTCGGGCGAGCTCACGCCCGCCGAGCTCGCGCAGCGCGTGATGACGCTCTCGCCCTTTGCGCGCATCTCGCCCGCCGACTACCGGGAGCTTCTGCTGCATCTCATCAAGATCGGGCAGATCGAGAAAACCGAGCGGGGAGGGCTCATCGTCGGCCTGAACGGCGAGCGTCAGGTGAACAGTTTCCGCTTTTACGCCGTCTTCCAGGAGAACGAGGAGTTCACCGTGCGCTGGGAGTCGCGCGAGCTCGGCACGACCTGCGCGCCGCCGCCCCCGGGCGAGAAGATCGCCATCGCGGGCCGCGTCTGGCACGTCGACGAGCTCGACCGCGACCGCCATACGGTCTGGGTGAGCCCGACGGGCGGCAAGGTGCCCGCGTTCTTCGGGCTCGTGCCGGGCGACATCCACACGCACATCCTCGAGAAGATGCGCGACGTGCTCGTTTCCCAAAAAGCCTATCCCTACCTCATGCGCAATGCCGCCGCTCGGCTCGCGCAGGCGAGGGCGGCCTCCGCCAAGGCGCTCCTCGCGAGGAGGCCGCTCGTCAACCTCGGCGGCTCGGCCTGGGCGCTGTTCCCGTGGCTCGGCACCTACGCGTTCATGGCGCTCGAGCGGCTCATCCGGCTGCGCTGCGCGGGCACGCTCGGCATCGCCCGCTTCGAAAGCGCGAAGCCGTACTTCATGATGTTCACCATGAAGGCCTCCGAGGCGGAGTTCTACGAAACCGTCGCCGACGAGGCCGAGCGCTTAGGCGACCCCGAAGCGCTGCTCTTCCCGAACGAAGTGCCGGGTTTCGAGAAGTACGACGGCTTCGTGCCCGATCGCCTGCTGCGCAAGGGCTTCGCGCGCGGCGTGCTCGATGCGGGCGAAATGAAGGCGAGGGCGGCCTCGTGGCGTCCGTACGCCAGGCTTGCGCGCGAAGAACCCGCCCAAAAGCTTGAATAATTCCCGAACGGGTAAATAAAAAGCCAACCTAAGCACAATGCCCAGTGCGCTTTGACGGTGCCTCAGAGAATACGGATGCAGGGAAAAAGCCGTTGACATTCCGGTCCGGATTTCTCTAACCTTGCGTCAAAACTCGCGCGGGTCTGCCTGCGCACGGTGCTTTTTTATGGTGTACCTTTCCGCGGAATTCATCAATGAGCTCGGCAACGACGTCGGCATGATCGGCTTTGCCGTTGCGGGGCTCCTCGCCGTGCAGGACCGCAAGGTCGATCCTGTGGGCGTCTTCGTCGCCGTCTTCTGCACGGCCTTCGGCGGCGGCATCATCCGCGACATTCTCTTCGACCTGCGGCCTTTCTGGTGGTCCTCGCATCCGGTGTGGATCTGGGTCTGCCTCTTCATTGCGCTCTTTGCGCCGCACATGCTTCGGCATCTCAACAGCGCCGTGCAGCAGCGCCTTGCGGTGTTCGCCGACGCGACGGGCCTTGCCTTCTTCGCCGTCGGCTCCTGCGCCACGGGCCTGGCGCTTGGGCACTACGACATCGTCTCGGTGCTCGTGGGCGTGGCGACCGGCGTTTTCGGCGGCATGCTCCGCGACGTCTTCACGGGCAAGATCCCAGCCGTAGTTTCCGACGAGCAGCCGTATGCGAGCCTCGCGTTCGTCGGGTGCTGGATTTACCTCCTGATGGTCGAGATCCTCGGCTGGAACGCCGATGCCTCGCTTTGGATCTGCTGCGCGCTCATCATCATCGTGCGCATGCTCTGCGTCTACGGCGGCCTGCCGCTTCGCGTGCGCTACGTGATCAAGATCTCGGCTGCCAAGCGCCCGCACCTCCATATGCCGGGTCACGGACGCCGCGGCCAGAAAAAGGCCAGGAACCCGCAGCAGAAAGCGCCGGCTCCCGATAACGGCGGCGGCCGGCCTTCGGGCGAGCAGGGCCGCGCGACGCAGCCTTCGGGCCGCCGGGCCCGCCGCGGCGGCCGTCCTTAAGCGCACCGGCCGGAAGAGCCGGCGCACGGTGCTAAGATCCATCCCTTCGTCTTTTTCGACAGAGGGGAGCAAGCCTTGAGCAATTCAATGCCGCCAAGCGGGGCTTCGGCGCACCGCGACCTTGACGCGCGCGCGTTTCTTGCCTGCGCCGTCCTGAGCTTCATCTGGGGCCTTCAGCAGACCGCCATCAAGGGCGCCGCGCCCGACATCGACCCGACGCTGCAGGTGGGGCTGCGCTCCGGCTTTGCGGCGCTCCTCCTTATCCTTGCCAACGTGCTTTTCCTCCATGAGAAATGGAGCCGCACGGTGCGCCTTCGCGACGCGCTCCTCGTGGGCTCGGGTTCACGGGCGAGTTCTTCTTCGTTTCCGAGGGCCTGCGCTTCACGACGGCCTCGCACATGTCGGTGCTGCTTTACACCGCGCCGCTTTTCGCCGCCGTGGGACTTTCGATCAAGCTCCCCGAAGAGCGCCTTTCGGCGCTGCAGTGGCTCGGGCTCCTCACGGCCTTCGTCGGCATCGTGACCGCGTTCCTGGTCCCGGCGCTCATCGGTGGCACGGACCGCGGGGAGGGCTCCTCGCTCTGGCTCTTCGGCGATTTCCTCGGACTCTGCTCCGGACTCTCGTGGGGGCTCACGACGATCTTCCTGCGCACCACCACGATGAACGACGCGCCGCCCTCGCAGATGCTGTTCTGGCAGCTCGCGGCGGCCTTTGCGATCCTCACGCCGTTTGCTCTTGCGACCGGCCAGACGCACTTTGTCCTTACGCCCGTGAGCACGGCAAGCTTCCTTTTCCAGACGCTCATCGTCTCGTTTGCGAGCTATCTCGCCTGGAACGCGCTCCTCAAGCGCTACCTCGCGGCGCGGCTCGGCATCCTCGTTTTCATGACGCCGTTCTTCGGCGTGATCCATTCGGTGGCGCTGCTCGGCGAAACCGTCGGCGCGCCCTTTGTCGCGGGCTGCCTGCTGGTGCTCGCGGGCCTTCTCCTCGTGCAGCACCGGAGCACGGCCGCCTTCGTGCGCGCGCTGCTCAGGCGAGGCCGGCGCTAGCCGGACCTGCCGGCAAAAAAACGGTGCATTTCCCGGACCGCAGGAAATGCACCGAAAGATGCGAAGACCCGAAAAGGGGACTCTTTGCTTCTTCAGAAAAGGAAGTAAGACAGCGCGAGCGCGGCGATCATGCAGGGCGCGGTGCGCTTCACAATATCGAGGGGACTCACCGCGGCAATGCCGGCCACGAGGATCAGGCCGCCGCAGAGCGGGGAGCTGATGCGCCCGAAGCAGCCCGCGAAGAAGGCGAGATAGCCGAGCGTCGGAACGGAGAGCCCGAACTCTGCCGCGTGCGGCGTGACGGCCTCGTTGAAGGCAAACGTCGCCGCATCGCCGGAGCCGGTCAGCAGGCCGAGCACATAGGGCCCGACGGCACCGCCGATCTTGGCCCATTCGTTGGCGTGTGTCAGCGCGTCGACGAGCACGTCGATCACGCCCGCGGCTTTCAGGCCTGCGGCGAAGACGCCGGCGGCGATGATGATGCCGAGGATCTTGGCGTAGCCGGCGCCCATGCCGTCAAAGAACCTGCGGGTCACTTCCTGCGGATCGCTGCGCGTGACGATCACGGCGTACATGGAGCCGATCAGCATGGCGGTGGCGACGCTCATCTTCATGCTCGTGAAAAGCGAGACGAAAAGGAGCAGGCACACCGGGATGAGCGGCGCAATGGCATAGAAGAAATTGATTTTTTCGGGCAGGTTGCTGCCGCCTTGTCAAACTGCGTCCCCGCGGCCTTGCCGGGCTCCGGCTTCTTATAGTCGCCGAAGGCAAAGCAGGCGACGGTCATCGCGGCAATGATGAAGACCGAGACGATCAGCGTCTTGTCGGCGAACATGGCGATGAGGTCCATGATTTCCATGTCGGCCATCTTGGCGATGAAGACGTTGTGGGAGATGCCGGGGTTGTAGGCCGCAGGAATGAGCGAGGCGACAATCGAGCCGGCCGCGATCGCCGGCCTGAAGCCGGCGCGCACGAGAATCGGAATCATCGACGGGCCGACCGCGGCGCAGAGGCCCGCGGTGGAAGGGATGGCCACGGCGCACAGTCCGGTCACCGCCATGCAGGCGGGGAGGAGGAGAACGCCGAGCCGGCGAAGCGGCCTCGTAAGCATGGCAACGAGATGCACGTCGCACTTCGTGATGGAAACGACGGCGGCAAAGCCCATGGCCGAGCAGATGGCGATGATGAGGGAAGCTCTCGTCATCGATTTGTCGAATTGCTCGAACGCCATCATGGGGCGCAGGGAGACGAAGGCCATGAGAAAGCCCGATGCGAGCAGCACGAAGCGGGTCTCATAGCGCTTGATAAGGGCCCAGACCGTCGCGCAGACGATGACCAGGGCTATCCAGACGGTGATGGAAGAAGACATTTCAGCAGTCCGAGAAAGATGGGGTTGGAAGATCGGCGCCGGAGCAGATCATATCGGCGCCCGGGAGGGACGGGATGCGCTGAATGCCGTAAAGGGAAATTCCTTATTGACTTGCTAATTAATTGAAAATTAAAGAGAAAATTTGACCGCATGCGCAGCGGCCGCGCAAAAGTCTATCGACAGACTTTTGCCGTTTCGGACGGTGAACGGCGCCGCCCGGAAGAAATAGAAACATGAAAAAAACGCAGGCGCCGCCCTGAAGCGGCGCCTGCGTTCATTGGATCCGGCAGAGACTCAGAGCGTCTTGCCCGCAAAGGCCTTCTTCACGTCGAAGGCGAAGGCCTGGTAGCCTTCGGACTCGATGATGCGGATCTCCACGCTCGGCTCCTTCGCGCCCCATTCGAACTCGTCGAGCCAAGGGCTCGCGATCTTGCTCGCGCCGCCCGCCTTGATGCTGTAGTCGACGCCCGCGGTGGCCGAATAAACGAGCACCGAGTCCTTGTCGGCGTTGTATTCGCACAGGCTCGTCACCGGGCTGAACCAGTCGTGGCCGCGCTCCTTGCCGTATTCCCAGACCTGCTGGACGGTGCGCTTTTCCTGGTCGATCTTGTAGATCACGGCGCGCGAGTACTTCATGTCGGGCAGGGCGGGCTGGTCGAACCCGCGCGCGTCGCCGTTGTCGAAGACCGTAAGGTAGAGGAAGCGCTTGTCGGACTTCGCGTCGGCGCGCCAGGCGGTGTGCTGCGTCCAGGTCCAGTCGAAGTCGGTGCCCTCGCACTGCGCGGGGCCGCAGCGAAGCGGCTTGCCGTCGGCGCCGACGGGCGTGAGCAGCTTGCTCTTGAAGGGCTCCTTCCAGCCCTTCGGCGCGCCGAGGATCCATTTCACCTGATGGTCGCGCCCGATTTTGACGACGGCGCACTGGTGGCGCGAGCTGAGGATGATCGAGTCGTCCGTCGGGTCGTAGTCGATCGAGTTGACGTGCGCCCAGTTGCGGCCCGGGCCCGTGCCGAGCAGGTCGCCGAAGACGTCCGAGCGCTGGATCTTCTCGAGCTCTTCCTTCGAGAGGGTCTTGCCCGCCTTCTCGGGATCGATGTTGAGGCACACCGCGCCCTGGTCGAGCGCCTTGAGCACGTCGCTCCGGTTCGGGTCGAGGATTTCCCAGAGCTTCCACTCATCGACGACCGAGCCGTTCTGGTCGACCTCGATCACGACGTCGCGGACCGTGCGCACGTTGCGCCCGTCGGGGAGCTTGTGGTTGGAGGAGCCCACGCGCAGGAACCAATGGCCGTTCTGCGCGGCGTCCATTGCGTGGCTGAAGTCGTTGTAGCCGTAGGGGAGGCGGCGGTTCCAGATTTCGCGGCCCATGATGTCGTACTTGACGTAGCGCTGGCCGTAGCCCCAGGTGATCGCGCCGTCGGCGTTCTGCCGCAGCCCCATCATGATGCCGCCGTGATAGAGCGAGTCGACGTCCATGATCGGAT
>JBKEET010000008.1:80000-81561 GCA_047777475.1 Burkholderia sp. | reverse complement strand
ATGGCCCGTACTCTAACAGAGTTGCTCCCGCGGGGGCATCCCTGCGCGGGGAGAACGAAGAAACTTTCCGTTTCCGGAGACGACAAAACCCCGGCACCAAGCGGTGCCGGGGTTCTGCATTGGGGAGCCTGACGATGTCCTACTTTCACTGGAAATACAACCAACTATCATCGGCGATAAGACGTTTCACTGTCCTGTTCGGAATGGGAAGGAGTGGGACCGTCTCTCTATGGTCATCAGGCAAGGGCTTTGTCCTTGCGGACGAATCCTTGGAAGAAAAAAACGAAGCGCTTTTGTCAAGCTGCGCTTGCTTTCTTGATTCTTTCTGAAGCTCCCTTCTCAGAGCAAAAGCTTCACGGTTATAGGATCAAGCTGCACGAGCAATTAGTATCGGTTAGCTGAGCGCTCGCAGCGCTTGCACACCCGACCTATCAACGTCCTGGTCTCGAACGACTCTTCAGGGAGGTCAAGCCTCCAGGAAGACTTATCTTCAGGCGAGTTTCCCGCTTAGATGCTTTCAGCGGTTATCTCTTCCCCACATAGCTACCCGGCGGTGCCACTGGCGTGACAACCGGTACACCAGAGGTGAGTCCACTCCGGTCCTCTCGTACTAGGAGCAGCCCCTGTCAATCTTCCAGCGCCCACGGCAGATAGGGACAAAACTGTCTCACGACGTTTTAAACCCAGCTCACGTACCTCTTTAAATGGCGAACAGCCATACCCTTGGGACCGGCTTCAGCCCCAGGATGAGATGAGCCGACATCGAGGTGCCAAACACCGCCGTCGATATGAACTCTTGGGCGGTATCAGCCTGTTATCCCCAGAGTACCTTTTATCCGTTGAGCGATGGCCCTTCCATGCAGAGCCACCGGATCACTATGACCTACTTTCGTATCTGCTCGACTTGTCGGTCTCGCAGTCAAGCACGCTTTTGCCATTGCACTATCAGCACGATTTCCGACCGTACCTAGCGTACCTTCGCACTCCTCCGTTACCCTTTAGGAGGAGACCGCCCCAGTCAAACTTCCCGCCATGCACGGTCCCGGACAGGATGACTGTCCCAGGTTAGAACCTCAAACAAATCAGGGCGGTATTTCAACGACGCCTCCGACAGAACTGGCGTCCTGTCATCACCGGCTCCCGCCTATCCTACACAGATCGGTTCAAAGTCCAATGCAAAGCTGCAGTAAAGGTTCATGGGGTCTTTCCGTCTAGCCGCGGGGAGATTGCATCATCACAAACACTTCAACTTCACTGAGTCTCAGGAGGAGACAGTGTGGCCATCGTTATGCCATTCGTGCAGGTCGGAACTTGCCCGACAAGGAATTTCGCTACCTTAGGACCGTTATAGTTACGGCCGCCGTTTACTGGGACTTCGATCAGAGGCTTGCACCTCATCAATTAATCTTCCAGCACCGGGCCAGGCATCACACCCTATACGTCGACTTTCATCTTTGCAGAGTGCTGTGTTTTTAATAAACAGTCGCAGCCACCGATTCTCTGAGACCGCTTCGCGCTGCAGGAGTTTCTCCCTTCACGCTAAGGCGGCACACCTTATCCC
>JBKEET010000008.1:0-75000 GCA_047777475.1 Burkholderia sp. | reverse complement strand
GCTGAATCAGCGGGACACAATCATGACGACCAAAAAAGATTTCTATGAACCCGGCTGCCTCGAAGAACAGGTCCGGGTCGTCGCGTGCACGAAGAACAGCGACGGACTCTACGAAACGATTCTCGACCGCACGCCTTTCCACCCTAAGGGAGGCGGGCAGCCTGCCGACCGCGGAACGCTCGGCGGCATCCCAGTCGAGGCGGTTTACCAAAACGAGGCGGGCGACATCGTCCACTGCCTCAAGGAAGCGCTCACTGTCGGGAAAGAGGCTGAGGCCAAGGTCGACGCGGAGGCGAGGCGGCTTCATTCGCGCCTTCATTCCGCCGGCCACCTCATTTCGCGCTTTGTCGAGACGCAGGGCTGGAAGGCCCTCAAGGGCGACCACTTTCCGGGCGAGTGCCGCGTGGTTTTCCGCCCGGCGGACCCGAGCGCCGTTCCGCCGCTGCCCGAAGCGCAGGCGATCGAGGCGTGGCTTAAGGAAGTCGCCGCAGAAAAGCTCCCCTTCTCGCAGGAAATCGACGAAAAGGGCTTCCGCACCGTCACCTGGGGCAGCCTGGAGCCCTATCCCTGCGGCGGCACCCACGTCGCGGACACCTCGGAAATCGGCGCCGTCCGGGTGAAAAAGATCCGCCTCAAAAAAGGCGAGCTCACGGTGTCCTACGAAACCGCCTGAAACCCTCCCCTCCCCGTCCGCTGGGAGGGGAAGGAAAATGCGGACAACGAAAAAGCGCTTCCAGACATCAATCTGAAAGCGCTTTCTTTATTGGTTGCGGGGGAAGGATTTGAACCTCCGACCTTCGGGTTATGAGCCCGACGAGCTACCGGGCTGCTCCACCCCGCGGTAATCTTGTCGCTTGGGAAACCGGCGTTCCCCAACAGAGACTGCAATGTTATCCCATAAATTTCGATTTGTCAAGGGTCCGGAAGAATCTTTTTGACGGCGCTTGCTCTATCATCGTGAAAGCGCGCCCCGCCCTGCGGCGTCCGCGCAACGAATGCCCGTTTAACGAACACCAACATGACCGAAGAACAGCCCCAAACCTACCAGGGAATCCCCGTCATTCCCGCCGGCTCTCCCGAGCGCTTCATCCCGCCGCGGCCGATCGAGCGGCCCGAAGGCGCCGATCCGGTCTTTGCGGTCACCTGCTGGAGCCGGGGGCTGACGGCGGACTTCGTCGTCGAAGGCTACCGCCGGGGCGGCTTCCCGTGGCCCTCGCCCGAGGTCGCCGAGACGAAGCTCTATCCCTGGGGCCGCCTTTTCCCGTGCACGGTGCTGCCCGTCTCGCGCTACCACCTGACGCACTCGATGAAAAAGCGCGTGCGCGACGCGATGGCCGGCCACTACCGCGGTCACCCGCTCAAGATCACGCTCGACCCGCCGGGCCGCTTCGGCGAGATCATCGACATGATCGCCGCCGACCACCGCAACTGCGACGGCGGCACGTGGATGCTGCCCGGCCTGGTCCGCGTCTGGAAGACGCTCGCGCGGCGCGGCAACGCGCACGCGGTGCTCGCCGAGGTCGACGGCCGTCCCGCGGGCGGCCTCTACTTCACTTCGGTCGGCCGCATGGTCTACGGCGAGAGCATGTTCCGGCTCCTGCCCGACATCTCGAAGCTCGCGCTGGCGGGGCTCGCGGCCTTCTGCCTCCGCGAGGGGCTCCCGCTCATCGACTGCCAGATGCTCACGGCGCACACGGCCGAGGCGGGCGCAGGGCTCATCAGCGGAAAGCTCTTCCTGAAGCTCAACGACGTGCTCGCCAACGCCGAGGCGCCCGACTGGAAGGCGCACGAGGGCGAGGACCTGATCGCCGCGCTCAACGGCGTTTACAAGGACAAGCTCACGCCGCGGGCGCCGACCAGCGAGGGCGCGCGCACGTCGCTCTTCGTCGAAAAGCACGGCTCGATCGGCACGCGCCTCCTCGGCCCCGTGCCCACCGGCTTCCTTAACTCGCCCTGCAGCTATTACCCGGAAAGGGACGGCCGCGTCGAGGCCCTCCTGAGCGGCGCGGACGACCCGCAGACGGGGCTGCTCTACAACGAGCTCGTGCGCCGCGGCTTCAGGCGCGACGCCACGGTCGTCTACCGCTGCCGCTGCAAGGGCTGCCGGCGCTGCATCCCGACGCGGCTCGACGCGAAGGCCTTCGCGCCCGACCGCACGATGCGAAAGACGCTTAAGCGCCACGCCGGCCTGGTGATGACGGTGAAGCCGCTCGCCCCCGTCACCGACGAGCAGTACGCCCTTTATAAGAAGTACGAGCACGGCCGCCACAAGGGCGGCACGATGGACCGCATGGACCCGCGCCGCCGTCAACGCGTCGCTCTTCACGAGCGTCGGGAAAAGCGCCGTGCTCGAATTCCGCAACCCGGCCGACGCGCCCGAGCCCAATGCCCTCAGGCTCGTCTGTATAATTGATTATTTGGATAACGCAATCAGCGCCGTTTACAATTTCTTTGATCCCGACGAGCCCCGCTCGAGCCTGGGCACGTTCGGCATACTCGCTGAAATCGAATACGCACGCCGTTGCGGTCTGCGCTGGGTCTACCTCGGCTACTGGCTTCCGGGCTATCCGGGCATGGACTACAAGACGCGCTTCCAGCCCGCTTGATGTGTACTGGAAGGGCAGATGGACGGCGCAATCCCGCTTTTCGGCGGAAGTTCCCGCCAGCGAGCTCAGTGAACAACCCTCCTAGAGACGATCATGCTTTATTCGATCTGCCGCCGCATCCTTTTTGCGATGCAGCCTGAAACGGCCCACCATGTCACGATGGCCAACCTCGACTGGGCCGTGCATCTCGGCCTGCACAAGCTCCTCACGCACATGCCGCCGGAAGACCCGGTGGAGGTGATGGGCCTGCGCTTCCCGAACACGATCGGCCTGGCAGCCGGCATGGACAAGGACGGCACGCGCGTGAGCGCCTTCGGCGCGCTCGGCTTCGGCCACGTCGAAGCGGGCACGATCACGCCGCTGCCGCAGCCGGGCAATCCGCGCCCGCGCTGCTTCCGCGTCATTCCGGCGCACGGCATCATCAACCGCATGGGCTTCAACAACGAGGGCTGCGACAAGGTGCTGCAGAACCTGAGGAGCGCCGATGCGTTCCGCCTGCGCGGCGGCATCCTCGGCATCAACATCGGCAAGAACGCCGTGACGCCGATCGACAACGCCCTTTCCGACTACGAGAAGTGCATGGACAAGGTGTACGACCACGCCGACTACATCGCCGTCAACATCTCCTCGCCCAACACCAAGAACCTTCGCCAGCTGCAGGGCGCCGACCGCTTCGACAATCTCGTGAGCGGCATCACCGCCAAGCGCCGCGAGCTGCAGGATTCGCGCGGCGGCAAATATGTGCCGATCGCCGTCAAGCTCGCGCCGGACCTTCCCGACGACGACATCCTGCGCTGCGTCGACACCCTGATCGAGCGCGGCATCGACGCGGTGATCGCCACCAACACGACGATCGCGCGCGACAAGATCCAGGGCATGCCCAACTGCAACGAGACGGGCGGCCTTTCGGGAGCGCCGCTGCGCGAACGCTCCACGGCCGTGGTCCGGCTCATCGCCGAGCATGTCAAAGGCGCCCTGCCGATCATCGCCTCGGGCGGCGTGATGAAGCCCGAGGACGCCGTCGAGAAGATGGAGGCGGGCGCCAAGCTCGTGCAGCTCTACACCGGATTCATTTACAGCGGTCCCGCCCTGATCGCCCAATGCTCCGAAGCCGTCGCCAAGTGGCGGGCCGAACACAAGGCCTGATCCGGCGAAAAAGCTTCAGGAACCATGCAGGCGCCGCGGGGAACCGCGGCGCCTTTTTATTGTCTTTTTTTTTCGATAACCGTCCCGACTTTTTTAAGGAGTTGTCATGCCCAGAGTCTTTGCCGCCCTGCTCCTGCCGCACGAAGCGTGCGATGCGCTCGCCCGCGACGCGAAGGCGTTTGCGCGCTACGACGCGCTCGCGCGCTTTGCGCCGAGCACGAACCTGCACCTCACGCTCGCCTTCCTCGGCGAGGTGCCGATGAACGACGCGCTCTCGCTCGCCGCCGCGATCCGGCCGCTCGCCTCGCTTGCCCCGCGCACGGTGACGATCTCGCGCATCGGCGTCTTCGAGCGGCCCCGCATCCTCTATGCGGCCTGCACGCCGGCCGAGGCGCTCAACGAGGTGGCCGAGGCGGTGCGCCGCGAGATCCGCGCCCGCGGCCTGCCGCTCGACGAGAAGCCCTTCCGGGCGCACATCACGCTCGCGCGCAACTGGCGCCGCGGCTACCCGCCGATGACGCTCCCCGAGAGGACGGTGCGGCTCATCGGACCGGTCCTCATGGAAAGCGACCGCGACCCGAGAACGGGCGCCGTCCGCTACCGCCAGCTCTACTAAAACGAAGCGCCGCGGCATTCCGCATTGTGGAAAGCCGCGGCGCTTTTCCGTTACAATGGCGGCTTTCCAACAGAACCGAAACCCTCATCGATCATGAACGATTTTCCCGTGCGCCCCGCCTTCTGGAATGTCCCGCTCTGGGGCGAAATCGGCGTCTACCTCTTCGGCATCGCCGCCGTGGCGCTGCTTGTCTGGGGCATCGTGAAGAACGTCCGCCTCTGGAGGGCGGGCGCCGCCTCCGCCCCCGTTCCCGCGGCCGAGCGCGGAAAGCGGCTTCGCGAAGCGCTCTCCGCCGCCTTCCTGCAGAAGAAAATCCGCGAGACGCCGGCCGGCCGCCGCCACCTGATCCTCTTCTGGGGCTTCGTGCTGCTCTTCATGGGCACAGCGCTCGCGACGCTCGACTGGGACATCGGCCACTACCTCTTCGGCGGCCAGTTCCTCAAGGGCGGCGTCTACCTCGCCTACAAGCTCGTGCTCGACGCCGCGGGCGTCGCGGTCCTCGCGATGCTCGCCGCGGGCGCGGTGCGCCGCTGGGAAAAGGGGCAGCACGCTCCCGGGCGGCAGGCGCTTTGCCTGCGCCTACGCGTCGCTCGCCTTTATCGTCCTCACGGGCTTCCTGATCGAGGGCCTGCGGCTCGCCGCCACGCAGCCCGCCTGGGCGGCCTGGTCGCCGGTCGGCAATCTGATCGCTCTCGCCTTTCTCAAGGCCGGCATGACGCCGGGCGCGATCGAGGCGACGCACACCGTGCTCTGGGTGATCCACGGCCTCTCGGCGCTCGCCTTCATCGCGGCGCTGCCGCTCACCTACTATGCCCACATCTACCGCACGGGCACCAACCTTTACGCGCGCGACAGGAAGGCCCCGGGCCGCCTCGAGCGCATCCCGAACATCGAGGAGCAGGAGCATTTCGGCATTGCCGACTTCTCGCAGTTCACGCAGGCGCAGCGCCGCGCGTTCGACGCCTGCACCGAATGCGGTCGCTGCAACGACCGCTGCCCGGCGGTGAGGGCGGGCACCCCGCTCAAGCCCCGCGAGCTCATCGTGCACTTGAGGGACCGCATGCACCTCGAGGAGTCGAACCCCGACGGCAAGGACCTTCCCAAGCTCTCGGAGGTCGTCACGCGCGACGAGCTCTGGAGCTGCACGACCTGCGGCGCCTGCGAGCGCGCCTGCCCGGCGGGCATCTCGCTGCCCGCCATGATCGTCGAGATGCGCCGCCACCTGGCGCTCGAGGAAGGCGCGTTCCCGGAGGGCGTCACCGCCGCCGTGCAGAACGTCGCCGACGTCGGCAACCCGTGGGGCCTCGACCCCTACGACCGCACGAAGTGGGCCGAAGGGCTCGACGTGCCGGTCGCGGAGTCCGGCAAGCACTACGACGTGCTCTACTGGGTGGGCTGCGCCGCGAGCTACGACCGCCGCGCAATGAAGGTCGCCCGCGCGATGGTGAAGATCCTGAAGGCCGCCAAGGTCAATTTCGCGGTGATGGCCGAGGAGCGCTGCCACGGCGAATTCGCCCGCCGCATGGGCGAGGAATACCTCTTCGAGACGGCCGCCGCGGAAAACATCGGCAACTTCTCGCAGTACGACTTCGGCACCATCCTCACGGCCTGCCCGCACTGCTTCAATACGCTCAAGAACGAATACCCCGACTTCGAGGGCTTCGCCTGGCCCGTGGTGAGCCACACCGAGTTCATCGAGAAGCTTATTAAGGACGGCCGCATCGCGCTCTCCGCCGAAGCGAAGGCGCACGCCGCCTCGGCCGTCTACCACGACCCGTGCTACCTCGCGCGCATCAACGGCGTCACCGAGGCGCCGAGGAACGTGCTGAAGGCCGCCGGCGCCGAACTTCGCGAAGCCGCCGAGCACGGCGCCGACGCGCTCTGCTGCGGCGCGGGCGGCGGCCAGATGTGGGCCGAGCGCCGCGGCAAGGGCAAGGCGGTCAACACGATCCGCCTGCACGACCTGAGGGCGACGGGCGCCTCGTGCGTCGCCGTCGCGTGCCCGCACTGCCTCACGATGCTCGAGAGCGCCCGCGCGCTCGAGAAGGACGCCGCCGGCCTCCCCATCTCGGATATCGCCGAAATCGTCGCGGCCGAGCTCGAGGCCCCGGCCGCGGCCGGGGAAAGCGCAGCATGAGCGAGGACGAAGGCAGCGCCAAGCGCACCGGCACGCAGGTCTTCACGCGCGCCGACGCCCTTCTCGCGGAACTCGAGAAATCGAGCGAGCCGATGACGCTCACGGCGCTCTCGCGCGCCACGGGCCTCTCGGCCTCGACGGCGCACCGCATCCTCGGCGCGCTCGCGGGCATGGGCCTGGTCGACCAGGACGAAAGCGGAACCTGGGGCCTCGGGCTGAGGCTGATCGGCCTCGGGCGGCTCGTCTACGAGCGCAACGCGATGCGCCGCAGGGCCCTCGAGGCGATGCTGAAGCTGCACCGCACGACCGGCGCGAGCGTCCTGCTCGCGATCCGGCGCGGCGACCGGGCGGTCATCATCGAGTCGATCGCCGCGGAGGGCTACGCCCGCGTGCCGAACGCCCCCGCCCCCGGTTCTTCCGAATTCCTGCACCGCTGCGCGTGCGGCATGCTCTTCCTCTCCGAGCTTTCGCCCGACGAGCTTCGCGGCTACGCCGGCCGCACGGGCATCGACAAGGAACCGCTCGATGCGATCGACAGGCTCCTGATCGAGCTCACCCGCATCCGCGAGAACGGCTGGGCGCGGACCGAGGCCACGGGGCCCTTCGCTTCGGCGCTCGCCGTCTCCGCCCCCGTGCGCGGCCCGGGCGGCAGGCTCGCCGCCGCGCTGTCGCTCTCGACCCCGATGCCGCAGGACATCCCGCCCGGCTTCATCGCCGAGCTCTGCGACGCCGCCCGCCGCGTCTCCTCCGAAGCGGGTGCGCCCTCCCCGTTCGAAAAAAGCCTGCGCATGCGCTGAGAGCGCTCTTTTCTCCCTTATCCCGCTTCAGGTCACAAAAAAGCGCCGCTTTAAAAAACGGCGCCTTTTTAAGCAGGAGTCCCGCAGGGAACTCAGAACATCTCGTAGGGGTTCGAGTCGCCCATCTGGCGGTTCACGCGGCTTTCGTTCTCGACGAAGGTGTGCATCGCCTCCATGTCGCGGACGCGCTGCGCGCTGCTCGGGCTGCTCAGCACGACCATCACGATGTTGCGGTCGGCGATTTCGCTCTGCACCACCATGCAGCGGCCCGCGGCGTTCGTGAAGCCCGTCTTCTGCAGGCCGATGTCCCAGTCGGGACGGCCCACCAGGCGGTTGGTCGAGTGCAGGCTCAGCAGCTGCCGGTTCGTCGGGATCACGGCGGTCTTCGTCGTCGAGCAGTCGCGGATGATCTTGTACTTCTGCGCCTCGTTGACGAGCTTGACGATGTCGCGCGCCGTCGAGTGGTTCTGGTTGTTGAGGCCGGTCGGATCAGCGTAGCTCGTGTCGTGCATGTTGAGACGGCGGGCGTTCGCGTTCATGCGCCGGACGAATTCGTCGATGCCGCCCGGGTACGTGCGCGCGAGCGCATGCGCGGCGCGGTTGTCGCTCGCCATGAGGGCGACGTGCAGCAGGTCGCCGCGCGTGAGCACCATGCCGATGCGAAGCTTCGAGAAGCTCGAGGAGGGCAGGAAGTAATCCTCGCGCTCGATCCTGATCTTCTCGTCCATGTCGAGGTTGCTCTGCGCGATGACGAGCGCGGTCATGAGCTTCGTGATCGAGGCGATCGGCTGCTCATGGTCGGCGTTCTTGCTGACGAGCACCTCGCCCGAGTCCTGGTCGATCGCGAAGGCGACCTGGCTGCCGAGGCGAAGCGGATCGGGCGTCTCGTAAAGGCCGGCGCGCAGCGACGAATCGGAGGAGGACGCGGCGGCGGCAGCGGCGCCGCCCGCGGCGGCCGCCGCAACGGCGCGGCGCGCCTTGGCGCGGGTCTTGATCGAGGTCCGCTTGGCGGACGCGCGGCGCACGCTCGCCTTCTTAGCCGTTGCCCGGCGGGCCGTCGCCTTGCGGGCAGAGCTCTTGCGCACGCTCACCTTGAGCGGCGCCTTCTTGGCGACCTGCGTCTTGGCAGGCGTCCTCGCCTGAGCTTCGGAGATCATGGAGAGGGGGCTCGCGGCGACGAACGCACCGAGTCCAAGGGCGATGACGAGAGTTTTCAGTCTCAGTTTCATGGCGGCGCCCCTTAGAAAGTAATGGAATTTAGTACCTGATCGAGCATTCAGCGGCGGAAAAATCGCTTTTTCCGCCGCATTTGTAAATATTGTAGGGAATTGTCCCCGACAGGGAATATAAAAACCGATCGGGACCTGCTCAAAAAGATGAAACAAAATGTAACTCCCTCTTTTCCCGCCCGCCGGGCTGTGTTCTGCGCACAGCCCTCGGGCGCTCGCCTCAGAGCCGCTTGATCATATTCCAGACGCGCTGCAGGCGCTTGCAGCTCACGGGCATGGGCGTGCGCAGCTGCTGCGCAAAAAGCGAGACGCGAAGCTCCTGCAGCAGCCAGCCGAAATCGTCGAGCTGCGGGTCGCTGCGGCCCTTCCTCTCCGCCCTCGCCCTCAGGTACGGCACGGTGAGCTGCTCGATGTCGCGCTGCCGCGCGGCGTCGCGCTCCGGGTCGTTGCGGAAGCGGTCGAGCCGCCAGTTGACGGCCTTCAGGTAGCGCGGGTAGTGCGAGAGCTGCCGCAGCGGCACGTTCTGCAGGAAGCCGGGCGCAAAGAGCGTGTTCAACTGGTTCACGACGTCGTCGGCGAGGCTCTTCTCGTCCGAGAGGCGCTTGAGCTTGGGCGGGATCTGCGCGGCCTGCTCGACGATTTCCTTCAGGAGCCGCGAGATTTCGCCCGCGACGAGCGTGAGCCTCCCCTTCACGTCCTCGCGCCGCTTCTCGAACGCGGCGCGGTCGGCCGGGATCGGCTCGGCGAGCGCCGTGGCGCGCAGCGCGCAGTCGATCACCTGGTCGGCGAGCTCGTCCGCGCTTTCAAAGAGCTTCGAGAGGCCGGGCACGAGCTGCGCCTGCATCTGCACGCGCCCGAGGTCCCTCAGGCTCCTCGCGATGAACTTCACCTGCTCCTTGAGCGAGAGCCGGAAGAGCCGGATCAGGCCCCTGCGGTGCTCGGCGGCGGCCTCCTGCGGGTCGTCGTAGACCTCGATCGCGCAGCTGTCGCCGCAGTCAACGAGCGCCGGGTAGCCGATCATCGTCTGGCCCTTGCGCGAAATCTCCATGATCTCCGGCAGCTCGCCGAAGGTCCAGTCGGTGATGTGGTCGTCGAGCTCCTTGGCGACGCTCTTGTCCTGCGCCGCAACCGTGCGGAACGTCTGCTGCGCGGCCTCGCCGAGCGAGGCGCGCAGCTCGGCGAGGTTTCTGCCCATGTCGAGCTGCCGGCCGTGCTCGTCGACGACCTTGAAGTTCATGATGAGGTGCGGCGGCAGCTGCTCGGCCTTGAAGTCGGTGCTCTGGCAGGGCACGCCCGCGTTCTCGCGGATGTCGCGCGCGAGCGCCTCGCGGAACGGCACGCCCTGCGGCTCCCCTTCGTTCGTGCGCTCGAAAAACGCCTTGGCGTAGCCCTCGATCGGGACGCAATTGCGGCGGATCTTCTGCGGCAGGCTCTTTAAGAGGCACCAGGCCTTTTCCTTCACCATGCCGGGCACGAGCCATTCGGCGCGCACCGGGTCGATGAGGTTCAGGGCGTAGAGCGGCACCGTGACGGTGAGGCCGTCGCGGGGGCTCCCGGGCTCGAAGAGGTAGCTCAGGGCCATCGTCACGCCGCCCATCTCGAGCGTCTTCGGGTAATAGCGGTTGGTGACGCCCGAGGCGTCGTGCTTCATGAGCGCCTCGCGAGTCATGTAAAGGCGCTTCGGGTCGGTCCTGTCCTCCTCGGCGAGCCATTTCTTCAAGGTCGCCGTGCCGACCACGGTCTCCGGGATGCGCTCGTCGTAGAAGGCGTAGAGCATGTCCTCGTCGACCAGGACGTCGGGGCGGCGCGTCTTGTGCTCGAGCTCGCGGATTTCCGCGATGAGGCGGCCGTTGTGCGAATAAAAGGGCGCGCTCTCGCCCCAGTTGCCCTCGACGAGCGCCTCGCGGATGAAGATCTCGCGCGCCGTCTTCGCGTCGTGCGGCGCAAGGCTCACGCGGCGCCCCTGGTAAATCGTGAGGCCGTAGAGCACGCCGCGCTCGTAAGCGCACACTTCGCCGCGGCTCTTTTCCCAGTGCGGCTCGCTCCAGGAGCGGCGCATCAGGTCGCCCGCGGCCTCCTCGATCCACTCGGGCTCGATCTCGGCCGTGCAGCGCGCGAAGAGCCGCGAGGTCTCGACGATCTCGGCGGCCATGATCCAGCGCCCGCCCTTCTTGGCGCGCACCGACCCGGGCCAGAGCCAGAAGCGGATGCCGCGCGCGCCGAGGTAAGGCGGCGCGCGGAAGTCGCTCTCGGCGGCCTTCGAGCCGATGTTGCCGAGAAGGCCCGTGAGGAGCGCCCGGTGCACCTGCTCGAACGTCGCGGGCGCCGTGTTGCGGCGCCACCCGAGCTCGTCGGTGAGCTGCGAGAGCTGGCGCCAGACGTCGCGCCACTCGCGCATGCGCCGCGGCGAAAGGAAGAAGCGCTTGAGCTCCGCGTCGAACTTGCGGTTGCTTTCTTTTTCGGCGAACGCCTTCTCGTGCCAGCGCCAGAGCTTCACGAACGAGAGGAAGTCGCTCTTGTCGTCCGCGAAGCGCCGGTGCGCCTCGTCGGCCGCCTGCTGCGCGTCGAGCGGGCGCTCGCGCGGGTCCTGCACCGAAAGGCCCGAGCAGATGATGAGGAGCTCCTCGAGGCTCTGGCGCCGGGCGCCCTCGAGCAGCATCCTCGCGAGGCGCGGGTCGACCGGGAGCCTCGCGAGCTCGCGGCCGATCGGCGTGAGCTCGTTTTTCTCGGTGACGGCGTTCAATTCCTGCAGGATGGCGTAGCCGTCGGCGATCGCGCGCGGCGGCGGCGCCTGCACGAACGGGAACTCGCGGATGTCGCCGAGCCTGAGCGCCATGGCGCGCAGGATCACGGCCGCGAGGTTCGAGCGCAGGATTTCCGGATCGGTGAAAGGCGGCCTTCCCTCGAAATCGCTTTCCGAATAGAGGCGGATGCAGATGCCGTTGGCGACGCGGCCGCAGCGGCCCGCGCGCTGGTTCGCGGAGGCCTGGCTGATCGGCTCGATCAGGAGCTGCTCGACCTTGTTGCGGTACGAATAGCGCTTCACGCGCGCCGTGCCGGTGTCGACGACGTAGCGGATGCCGGGCACGGTGATCGAGGTCTCGGCGACGTTCGTCGCGAGCACGATGCGGCGCCTGCCCGACGGGTGGAACACCTTTTCCTGGTCGGCGGCCGAGAGCCGTGCGAAGAGCGGCAGGATCTCGGTCGTAGGCCGGCGCGAGCGCCGCAGGTAGTCGGCCGTCTCGCGGATCTCGCGCTCGCCCGGCAGGAACACGAGCACGTCGCCCGGGCCCGAGGCCTCGAGCTCGCCCACGGCGTTGTCGATCGCCGCGAGCATCGTCCGGTCGTCGGCCTCGTCGGCGTCCTCGAGCGGGCGGTAGCGGATCTCCACCGGATAGGTGCGCCCCGAGACGGTGAGGATCGGCGCGGGGCGGCCGTTTTCGGCGAAATGCGCGGCGAAGCGCTCGGCGTCGATCGTGGCCGAGGTGACGATCACCTTGAGGTCCTTTCGCTTTTCGAGCAGGCGCTTCAGGTAGCCGAGCAGGAAGTCGATGTTGATCGAGCGCTCGTGCGCCTCGTCGATGATCACCGTGTCGTAGGCCCTCAGCATCGGGTCGGTCTGCGTCTCCGCGAGCAGGATGCCGTCCGTCATGAGCTTGATCGTGGCGCCGGCGCTCGTCTGGTCGGTGAAGCGCACCTTGTAGCCCACCACCTCGCCCAAGGGGGTCTTGAGCTCCTCGGCGATGCGCTTGGCGATCGAGCTCGCGGCAATGCGCCGCGGCTGCGTGTGCGCGATCATGCCGTGCTCGCCGCGGCCCGCCATCATGGCGATCTTCGGGAGCTGCGTCGTCTTGCCCGAGCCCGTCTCGCCGCAGACGATGACGACGCGGTTGGCGCGGATCGCCTCGGCGATCTCCTCGCCCCGCTCGGAAACGGGAAGCCCCGGCATGAGCGTGAAGGGCGGCACCGGATTGCGCCGCTCCTCGTAGGAGAGCTTCGGGCGCGGGGCGCGGCGCCGGGGCGGCTTGGCCTCGGCGGGGGCGGCCGCCGCGATGCGGTGCGGCACCGTCGAGCGCGGGGCCTTGGCGGCGTGCACGGCGCCTTTCTGCGCGAGGCGCCTTGCGGCGGCCAAGGGCGCGGCGGCCGCTGCGGCCGCGGAAAGCGGCGCGCGGCGGGCGGCAGCGGCCTTCGGCGGCGCGGACTTCCTGCCCTCCTGCGCAGGGCGCGCGGACGCGGCGCGGGCCTCCTCGGCCTTCGCCCTCGCCCGGAGCGCCGCGGCGGCGGCTTCTTTTTTCGCGCGCTTCTCGGCGCGCTCCCGCTCCTCTTCGGCGGCCCTTTCCTTTTCCTTTTTCTTACGGGTTTCGGCGAGGGCGCTCTCGACGTCGCCCCTCACCTTCTGGAATGCATCAAACAGCGCACGGTCCGACATGTTTCGTTTTTTGCTAAATTGGCTTTGCTGACGGCGCGGCCCCGGGGCGCCCGAATGCGTGCAGAGGCATCGGGCGCGCGGCCTGCCGCGCTAGAATACGAAGAACTTTTGGCGGTCCCCGGAGGACCGCACGAACACGCAACACAAGGAGCAAACAATGGCCCGCATGGTTCACTGCGTCAAACTCAAGAAAGAGGCGGAAGGCCTGCAGTATCCCCCGTTCCCCGGCGAACTCGGCGTGCGCATCTGGCGCTCGGTGAGCAAGGAAGCCTGGGGCGAGTGGACGCGCCTGCAGACGATGATGGTCAACGAGTACGGCCTCAACCTGGCCGATCCCGAAGCCCGCAAGAATCTCATGCAGCAGTGCGAGCGCTACTTCTTCGGCAACGCCGCCGACGTGAAGGCGCCCGAGCAGTACGTGCCGCCCGAAAGCGCCAAGAAGTGATTCCGTCCGCTTCCTGAATTCGAAAAGCGCCTTGAATTCTAAATCAAGGCGCTTTTCTTTTACCCGGGGGCCGCCGCGAAGCGGCCGCCCGCTCTCACTTTTCGATCGTTTTTTCGAACGTCTTCACGCCGTCCTGCGTGCCGAGGAGCAGCACGTCGGCGCCGCGCTTGGCGAAGAGGCCGACGGTGACGACGCCGGGCCACGAGTTGATTTCCGCCTCGAGCGCGACGGGGTCCGTGATGGAAAGGCCCGACGCGTCGAGGATGGCGCAGCCGTTGTCGGTCACGAAGTCGCGCTTCTTGACGCTCGCGCCGATCGCCGTGAGGCGCGCCGCCACGGCGCGCGCGGCCATCGGGATCACCTCAACGGGGAGCGGGAAGCGCCCGAGCACGCCGCGGCGCTTGCTCTCGTCGGCGATGCAGACGAACTTGCCCGAAACGGAGGCGATGATCTTCTCGCGCGTGAGCGCGCCGCCGCCGCCCTTCGTCATGCAGAAGCGCGGGTCGATTTCGTCGGCCCCGTCGACGTAGACGCCGATCGAGTCGACCTCGTTCAGGTCGAGGACCTTGAAGCCGAGGGCGCGCAGGTGCTCGCTCGAGCGCACGCTCGAGGAGACGCAGGCCGGGATGCGGCTGCGGATCTGCGGCAGCCGCTCGATGAAGCAGTCGACCGTCGAGCCGGTGCCCACGCCGAGCACCTTGCCGTCCTCGACGTAGGCAAGCGCCGCCTCGGCGACCATGCCCTTTAATTCCTGCTGAGAATAGGCCATTTGGGGATGTTTCCTAGAGAGAGTCAAAGAGGGGCCTTCATTTTAGCGGCGCGCCGCAGGGGGCGCACGCGCCGGGGCGCTATACAATATGCGAACCCTCACCCGATATCACCAAAGAAGGCCGAAAGCGGCCCGAAACGCCATGAAACAGACCATCTCCGACGAACAGGTCGCCGCGACATTCCGCACGCTCAACGGCGGGCGCGCACCCGAGCACAACTGGAACCTCGGCGTGTACGCCTCGTGGGCGATCCTGCTCCTGCTCGCGGTCTGCTTCGCGGCCGTGGCGGCCTTCGTGAGCGACTCGGACCGCAAGGCCGAGCAGGTGCGCCTGCAGCAGAGCGCCGACGCGGTGCTCCACTCCGCGCAGAGCCGCATGGCGGGCACCTCCGAAATGCTGCAGCGCGCGAGCATGCGCCTCATGCACGTGCCGGGCGTCACCGGCCGCGTCGAGAGCGCGGAAATGGCCGCCGCCGGCCTCATGCAGGCGCGCGGCGAAGTGATCGAGATCGCGATCGTCGACCGCAACCTGCACGTCTTCCGCCACTGGAACTCGCCCTACGAAGGCCTGGCGGCCGGGCAGCCGCTCGCCGACGAGGTGACCGGCAAGGAGGACAGGCTCGCCGTCACCGAGGCCTTCGAGCGCGACGCGCCGGTCACCACCTCGCCCTGGTCGCGCGACGGCACGCAGGCCTTGGTCGACATCGCGCTCCCCACGCCGGCGCCCTCGCTGGTCCTGCTCGCGCGCATCAACCTCACGCGCGTCATCTCCGAGGCGGTGCTCGCGAGCGGCAACTCGCGCTACCGCTACTGCCTCGCGCGCGACGGCGAGCCGATCGCCTGCGGCACGCCCGCCAAGGCCGACACGCGCACGATCGTCTACACGCGCGGCGTGCCCTTCCTGCACGACCCGAGCATCACGTTCATGGCGCAGAGCAACGAGCATGCGCTCATCGCCCCCGACTCGATCAAGTTCTGGGTGATCCTCTCGCTCGCGGGGCTGCTGCTCCTGTCGCTCGCGATGCTCATCGTCTACCAGCGCCGGCAGACCACCGCGCACGAGCTCCTCGCCGCCGAATACGCGCTGCGCGTCGCCATTTCCGACTCCTCGATCGCCGGCCTGCACGTGATCGACGCCAAGGGCACGCTCCTCTACATGAACGAGACCTTCCTCAAGATGGTCGGCTGGAGCGCCGACGAGCTGCTCGGCATGCGCATGCCCTACCTCTTCTGGAACGAGGACCTCTCGGAGCGGCTCGCGGAAATACTTCGCCACCCCGAGGACCGCTCGACCAAGACGATCGAGTGCGGCTTTAGGCGCAAGGACGGCGTCACCTTCGACGGGCAGGTCAACATCTCGCCCCTGGTGGCGCGCGACCGCGTCATCGGCTGGATGGCCGAGCTCTACGACATCACCGAGCAAAAGCGCGCCCGCGAGCGCATGAAGGCCGCGCACGACCGCTTCACGCGCGTGGTGCACTCGATGAATTCGGCGATCTGCGTGATCAGCTGCGACAGCGAGGCGCCGCTGCTGCTCTTCAACAACCAGCCCTACGAGCGCTTCTTCGGGCCGCGCGTCGACGGGGCGCTGCGGCTCCTGAAGCTCATCAGGAGCCAGAAGAACCCGCTCCAGGCTCGCCAGGGCGTCTTCGACGAGGCGAGCGGGCGCTGGTTCGACGCGCGCCAGCAGCCGCTCACCTGGATCGACGACTCGAAGGCCGTCATGATCATCGCCACCGACATCACCGCGCAGCGCGAGGCGGAGATCGCGCTCGAGGAGCAGGAGCGCCGCGCCGAAACGCAGCAGAGGCTCGTCACCATGGGCGAGATGGCGAGCTCCTTGGCGCACGAGCTCAACCAGCCGCTCGCCGCGATCTCGAACTACGCCTCGGGCGCCGGCATGATGCTGCAGGCGGGCAAGCTCTCGAGCGAGGCCGCGCAGGAAGCGTTCGCGAAGGTCGACAAGCAGGCGCGGCGCGCCGCGGCGATCATCAAGCGCATCCGCGGCTTCGCCGCCGCCAAGAAGACCGAGCCGCAGTTCAGCGCGCTCGCGCCCGAGACGGTGGTGAGCGAGACGATGGAGCTCGCGCTCATCCAGGCGGCGAAGCTCGACGCGAAGATCAGCACGGCGATCGAGCCGAACCTCCCGAAGGTGAACGGCGACTCGGTGATGCTCGAGCAGCTGCTCCTCAACCTCCTCAAGAACGCCATGGAGGCCGTGCAGGACTGCGACAACCGCACGGTCGAGCTCACGGTGAAGAAAGCCGAGGACGGAGGGTCGGTGCTCTTCAGGATCGCCGACCACGGACCGGGCATCGAGGACAGCGTCAAGAGCAAGCTCTTCGACGCGTTTTACTCGACCAAGACGACCGGCATGGGCATGGGCCTCAACATCTGCCGCTCGATCATGGAAATCCACCACGGCCGCATACTCATCAGCGACACCCCGGGCGGCGGCGCGACGTTCACCTTCACGGTTCCCGTCGCCCGCGACGATGCTCAGTGAGATAAAATCAATTGCCATCCTGCATCGTCAGCAAGCGATGCATTTTCGTCAGAAAGAGGAGAATTCCTGACATGTTCCCCTACGAACACAACAGTGCCGAAAACAACGAGACGCTGGGCACGGTCTACGTTGTCGACGACGACGACGCGGTCCGCGATTCCCTGAAATGGCTGCTCGAGGCGAGCGATTACCGCGTCGAGCTCTATGACAGCGGCGAGAGCTTCATCGCCAAGTACGATCCGAAAGCCATTGCCGTCCTGGTGCTTGACGTTCGCATGCCGGGCATGAGCGGACTCGAGGTGCAGGAGCACCTGCTCGCGCGCAACGCCGACCTGCCGATCATCTTCATCACGGGCCACGGCGACGTGTCGATGGCCGTCAATGCGCTCAAGCGCGGCGCCGTCGACTTCATCGAGAAGCCTTTCGAGCAGGCCGCCCTCAAGCAGCTCGTCGAGCGCATGCTCCGCGAAGCGCGCGAGCGCCATATGGAAAAGGAGCGCCGCAGCCTCAACGCCGCGCTCTTGGCGAAGCTCACGCCGCGCGAGCAGCAGGTGCTCGAGCGCATCACCAACGGCCGCCTCAACAAGCAGATCGCCGACGACCTCGGCATCTCGATCAAGACGGTCGAAGCGCACCGCGCCTCGATCATGGACAAGACCAATTCGGGCACCGTCGCCGACCTCATGCGCGTGGTGATGAGCGCCAACATGCTCAACAGCAACTCCGGCCACTGATCCTCTGGCCGTAGCGAAAACCGCTAAACTGTGACGGTCTCCCCGGCAGTACGGGGAGACCGTTTTTTTACTGCATTTTTTCCCCGGAGGAACGCTTCATGACAGCGCGCATTATTGACGGCAAGGCTCTCTCGGGCCGCATTCAGGACGAGCTCAAGGGCCGCGTCGAGGCGCTCGCCGCGAAGGGCCGGCGGCCGGGACTCGCCGTCGTTCTCGTCGGCGAGGATCCCGCGAGCCAGGTCTACGTCCGCAACAAGATCCGCGCCTGCGAGCGCACCGGCATCAAGTCGATCGAAGTGCGCATGAAGGCCGAGACGACCGAAAAGGAACTCCTCGACACGGTCGAGCGGCTCAACCGCGACCCCGAGGTCGACGGCATCCTCGTGCAGCTGCCGCTCCCCAAGCACCTCTCGTCCGACATCGTGATCGCCGCGATCGACCCCGCCAAGGACGTCGACGGCTTCCACGTGCAGAGCGCGGGCGCGCTCATGACGGGCCGCCCGGGCTTTCGCCCGTGCACGCCCTACGGCGTGATGAAGCTCCTCGAGGAAGCGGGCTGCGACCTCGACGGCAAGCGCGCCGTCGTGATGGGCCGCTCCAACATCGTCGGCAAGCCCATGGCCATGATGCTCATGGAGAAGAACGCCACCGTCACGGTGACGCACAGCCACACGAAGGACCTCGCCGCGATCACGCGCGAGGCGGACGTGCTCGTCGCCGCAGTGGGCCGCGCCAAGATGGTGAAGGCCGACATGGTGAAGCCGGGCGCCGTCGTGATCGACGTCGGCATGGACCGCGACGAGAACGGCAAGCTCTGCGGCGACGTGGACTTCGCGGGCGTAAGCGAGGTGGCCTCCGCCGTCACCCCGGTGCCGGGCGGCGTCGGGCCGATGACGATCGCCATGCTCATGACCAACACGGTCGAAGCCTGCGAGCGCCGCTTGGCCAAGTAAGCGAATTCGCAAGAAAAGAAGAAGGAAACAGATGGACAAGACTGACAGCACCGCCAACCCGCTCCTGCGGCTCGACGGTCTCATTGACTATGCCGCCGTCAGGCCGGAGCACATCGCCCCGGCGATGAAGGCGCTTTCCGAAGAACTGAAGAGCGCCATCGCGCACGCCACGGCCCCCGGGACCGAGGCAACGTGGGACGCCGTCTGCGTGCCGCTCGAAGAGGCGTCGCTGCGCTTCTCGCGCGCCTGGGGCGCCGTCGCGCACCTGCAGAGCGTCGTCGACACGCCGGCGCTTCGCGAGGCCTACAACGCCGAACTGCCCGCCGTGACGCAGCTCTTCATCGATCTCTCGCAGAACGAGGCGCTCTTTGCGAAGTACAAGGCGATCGAGGCCTCGAAGGGCTTTGCCGCGCTTTCGCCCGCAAGGCAGCGCATCATCCGCCGCGAGATCCGCGACTTCAGGCTTTCGGGCGCCGACCTTCCCGCGCCCGAGCGCGCCCGCGTCAAGGAAATCGGCGAGAAGCTCTCGCTCCTCTCGCAGAAGTTCTCCGAGAACCTGCTCGATGCGACCAACGCCTGGGACATGGTGCTTCCCGACACGAAGCGCCTCAAGGGCATCCCCGCCGACACGCTCGCGCTCTTCGCCGCGCAGGCCAAGGCCGCGGGCAAAGAAGGCTGGCGCCTGACGCTGCAGTTCCCCTCCTACCTGCCGGTGATGCGCTACGCCGACGACCGCAGCCTCAGGGAGACGGTCTACCGGGCGTTCTCGACGAGGGCCTCCGAATTCGACGGCGGCAAGTTCGACAACACGCCGCTCATCAGCGAGATCCTGAAGCTCCGCGCCGAAGAGGCGAAGCTCCTCGGGTTCAAGAACTACGCCGAGGAGTCGCTCGCCACGAAGATGGCCGAGACGCCCGAGCAGGTGATCGCCTTCCTGCGCGACCTCGCCAAGCGCTCCAAGCCCTACGCCGAAAAGGACATGGCCGACCTCCGGGAGTTCGCCGCCAAGGAGCTCGGCATCGCCGACCTCAAGCCCTGGGACCAGGCCTACGCCGCCGAGAAGCTGCGCGAGGCGCGCTACAGCTACTCGGACCAGGAGGTGAAGCGCTACTTCACCGAGCCCACGGTCTTCAAGGGCCTTTTCGCGCTCGTCGGGAAGCTTTACGGCATCGAGATCCGGCCCGCCGAGGCGAGCGTCTGGAACCCCGACGTGAAGTTCTTCGAGATTTGGAAGGACGGCGGGAAGATCGCCGAGTTCTACGCCGACCTCTACGCGCGCGAAGGCAAGCGCTCGGGCGCCTGGATGGACGGCGACCGCACGCGCTGCGTCTTCCGCGGGAAGCTGCAGACGCCGGTCGCTTACCTGGTGTGCAACTTTGCGCCCGGCGTCGGCGGCAAGCCCGCGACGCTCACGCACGACGAGGTGACGACGCTCTTCCACGAGTTCGGCCACTGCCTGCACCACCTCCTTACCGCGCAGACCGAGGCGGAAGTTTCCGGCATCAACGGCGTCGAGTGGGACGCGGTCGAGTGCCCGAGCCAGTTCATGGAGAACTTCGCCTGGGAGTGGGAAGTCGTCGAAGGCCTCACCTCGCACGTCGACACGGGCGAGAAGCTGCCGCGCGCGCTCTTTGACAAGATGCTCGCCGCGAAGAACTTCGAAGCGGGCATGCAGAGCGTGCGCCAAGTGGAGTTCGCGCTCTTCGACATGCTGCTCCACACCGAGTACGACCCGAGCAAGGAGACCGTGCAGGACGTGCTCGACCGCGTGCGCAGGGAAGTGGCGGTGTCGTTCCCGCCCGCCTACAACCGCTTTCCGCAGAGCTTCTCGCATATCTTCGCGGGCGGCTACGCCGCGGGCTACTACAGCTACAAGTGGGCCGAGGTGCTCTCGGCCGACGCCTACGGCGCCTTCGAAGAGGAAGGCGTGCTCAACCCGAAGACGGGCGAGCGGTTCCTGAAGGAATTCCTCTCGCGCGGCTCGAGCCGCGACGCGATGGAAAGCTTCGTCGCCTTCCGCGGGCGCCGTCCGACGATCGACGCGCTGATGCGCCACTCCGGCATGGATAAGAAGCTTTAACGAAGCTTTGGGTCCGGCACCCAATCGGGCGCGCTCCTTTTTCGCAGGGGCGCGCCCTTTTTCCATTCCGCCGCAAAGCGCCTTATGCTTAAGCGCACCGCGTTTTTCCCCGACGTTTTTCCGCCGTCATGAATCTCTTCAAGCTCCGTCAGTCCGCCCTGCTCTTTGCCACAGCGCTCATCTGGGGCTGCTCCTTCGTCGCGCAGTCGATAGGCATGGACTCGGTGGGGCCCTTCACCTTCACGAGCGCGCGCATGGCGCTCGGCGTCCTCGTGCTGCTCCCCTTCGTCGCGCTCTCGCGCATGAGGCTCGCCGCGGCCGATCCCGAGAAGGCCGCAGAGCGCCGCACGAAGGCTTACCGGCGCACGCTCGCCCTCGGCTGCCTAGCCTGCGGGCTCTGCCTTTTCGGCGGCGAGTCGCTACAGCAGTTCGGCCTTGCGGCCGGCACGTCCGCGGGCAAGTCGGGCTTCATCACGTCGCTCTACATCGTTCTCGTGCCGCTCCTTTCGCTTGCGCTCGGGCGCCGTCCCGGGCCGCTCGTCTGGGGCGCGGTCGTCTTCGCGCTCGCGGGCCTCTGGCTACTCTGCCTGCCCGCGGGCAGCGGCTTCTCGCTCGAGGCAGGCGACCTCTTCACGCTGGGGTGCGCATTCGTTTTCTCGCTCCACATCCTCGTCATCGCGCATTTCGTCGGCCGCGTGAACCCGATCGAGCTCTCCTGCGGGCAGTTCTTCGTCGGCTGCATCCTCGGCACCGCGGCGGCCTTCCTTTTCGAGACGCCGACGGCCGAAGGACTGCGTGCGGCGCTCCTGCCGATCCTCTGGGCGGGCATCATGAGCAACGGCGTCGCCTACACGCTGCAGATCGCCGGGCAGCGCGGCATGAACGAGACGGTCGCGAGCCTCATCCTCAGCTTCGAAAGCGTCTTTGCGGCGCTGGCGGGCTGGGCGGTCCTGGGCGAAACGCTCTCGCCGCGCGAGCTCACGGGCTGCGTGCTCATGGCCTGCGCCGTCGTGCTCGCCGAGCTTCCCTCCCCGAAACGCCGCAAGAGCGCCTAGCCGCCGCGCATCGTCTACACTTTGGGGACACGATTTTTAGGAGAATGCCGTGAACGCGATCACGCTCGCGAGCTGGAACGTCAACTCGCTCAAGGTTCGCCTTCCCCAGGTGCTCGCCTGGCTCGATGCAACGAAGACGGACGCCATCGTCCTGCAGGAAACGAAGCTCGCCGACGAGGCGTTCCCCGCCGAAGCCTGCGAAGAGGCGGGCTACCGCGCCCTTTATTTCGGGCAGAAGACCTACAACGGCGTGGCGCTCCTCGCGAAGAAGGACGTTTTCGAGGACTTCGCCGAAGACGAGATCGACCGCGGCCTCCCCGGCTACCCCGACGAACAGAAGCGCCTCATCGCCGCGACGCTGCGCGTCAAGGGCGCGCCCGAGGGCGAAGCGATCCGCTTCGTGGGCGGCTACTTTCCGAACGGCATGGAGCCCGGGAGCAGCAAGTACCTCTACAAGCTCGACTGGCTCAGGGCGCTCGCGGACTACCTCAAGAAGAGCCTCGCCGCGCACCCGCGCCTGGTGATCGGCGGCGACTTCAACATCGCGCCGCGCGACATCGACGTCTGGGACCCGGCGGGCTGGAAAGGCAAGATCCTGGTGAGCGACGCGGAGCGCGAGGCCTACGCGCACCTGCTCCGGCTCGGGCTTTTCGACAGCTTCCGGCTGATGCATCCCGACGAGGGCGAGAAATACTCGTGGTGGGACTACCGCATGAAGGGCTTCGAGAACAACCACGGGCTGCGCATCGACCACCTGCTCGTCTCGGCCGCGCTCAGGGACGCGGTCGCCGCCGCGGACATCGACGCCGGCCCGCGCGGCAACCCGCAGCCCTCAGACCACGCGCCGATCACGGTGACGATCAAGTGCACCGGGACCGCCGAAGTGAAGGACGAAGGCAAGGCCGATGCCAAGAGCGAAGAGAAGGAAAAGCCGGCCGCGAAGAAGAAAGCGAAGGCGAAGGCCGCCGCGAAGCTCGAAGAGGACGCGCAGCCGACGCTTTTCTGATCAGCGCTTCGCCGCGTCCGCGCGGCGGAGCGTGTCGCACCACAGGGCGAGCGCATAGAGCCCGCCCTTTTTGTTCGGCTTCGCCTTTAAAAACGCCGCGGCCCAGCGCGCGAGGTCGGCGGGCTCGAACGTCTCGAAGGGCAGGCCCGCCTCCAGGTCGGGCGGATTGCGCCGCACGCCCCTGAGCGCCTCTTCGGCGCCTTCGACGTTCGAGAAGATTTCCTCGGCGGGCACGCGGAGCGCATCCCGCCCTTCCGCCGTGAGGAGCGTGAGCGCCGCGCCGTCCGGCGTCTCGTGGCTCACGGGCTTCGTGCCCTCGGCCCAGAAGCGTCTGTCGCGCACGCGGCGCGCGAGCCAAAGGAACGGCCAGGCCGCGAACGCGAGCCAGAAAGGCGCGCTCAGCATCGCGGCGAGCCCGAGCTCGAACCTGCCGGCGATGCCGCGGAGCGTGAATGCCGTGCCGAACATGCCCCAGATCGCCCAGAGCATCCAGCCGAGCTTCGCGCGGCGCGCGCTCATGCGGCAGCGCATCCGGCGCTCCCATCCCGCTCTCTCAGCGCCTGCCATGGCTTTCCCTCCTCAGCGGCTCGAAGATCGGCCGCAGGCTCTCCGCGAGCGCCTCGGCAAACGCCGGCGTCGCGTTCTGACCGGGCACCGGAAGCCCGATCATGAGCGTGCGCTCCCAGCGCTGCACCTGCGCCCTGAGGCGCGTGTCGCAAAGGCGACGGGGCGGCGTGAGCGGCCGCCCGAAAACGGGGCCGAGCCGTTCGGTGACGGACGGCTCGCAGACCGCGTCGTGCAGGTAGCAGGACATGAAGACCGTGAGCGCCGGGTGGTGCGCCGTCACCTCGGCCAGGAAATGGTCCGCGTCGGCGGCGAGCGCCTTCACCATCTGCGGGCCGTGGAGCTTGGGATCGAGCCGCTCGCACCAGGTGCAGAGCCGGAAATAGCGCGCGTAGGCCTGCGTGTCGACGCCCGCCGCCCGCAGCCACGCGAGCAGCCTCGGCACGAAAGGCCCGCGGTCGATCTGCGGCGAGGTGATGAGGCCGCGGGCGCTCCTCGCGAGCGGCGTCGTCGTCTTTTCGCTCGGCAGCGGCCCGTAGCCCGGCAGCATCACGATCATCGCGCCCTTCTGGGCGTTTTCCGGATACTCGCCGGTGCCCGGGGCGTTGAGCCGGCCGTCATTTCGCATGCTCGAATTCCTGGATCTTGCGGGTCACCGTGTTGCGCCCGAGGCCGAGCCGCTGCGCCGCCTCGATGCGCCGCCCGTGCGTCGTCTCGAGCGCCGCGCGGATCACCGTGCTCTCGAAGTCCGCCGAGAGCGGGCCCCAGATGCCGCTTTCGCCCGCAAGGAGCCGGCGCTTGGCCTCGCGCGCAAGCAGCGCCTTCCAGTCGCCCGAGGGACCGGCGTCGGCGGCCGGAGCCGCGGCCGCGCTTTCAGCGGCCGGGGCCGCCAACGCCTGCGTTCCCTGGAGCACGTCGTCGGGCAGGTCCTCGGGCCGGATTTCGGCCGAGGGCGCCATCACGAGGAGCCAGCGGCAGAGGTTTTCGAGCTGGCGCACGTTGCCCGGGAAGCGGAACATCTCGAGCCGGTGCAGCGCGGCGGGCGTGAGCCGCCGGGGCTCGACGCCGAGCTCGCGCGCGCCGACGCTCAAGAAATGCTCGGCCAGGGGGCCGATGTCCTCGACGCGGTTGCGAAGCGGCGGGAGCCGCAGCCGTATCACGTTGAGGCGATGGTAGAGGTCCTCGCGGAAAAGCCCTTCGCGGACGCGCTTTTCGAGGTCCTGGTTAGTCGCGGCGATGATGCGCACGTCGGCCTTGATGGGCTCCCTGCCGCCCACGCGGTAGAAGTAGCCGTTCGAAAGCACGCGCAGGAGCCGCGTCTGCATCTCCATGGGCATGTCGCCGATCTCGTCGAGGAAGAGCGTGCCGCCCTTGGCCTGCTCGAAGCGGCCGAGGTGCAGCGAGGTCGCGCCCGTGAAGGCGCCTTTCTCGTGGCCGAAGAGCTCGCTTTCGAGAAGCTCCTTGGGAATCGCCGCCATGTTGATGGCGATGTAGGGCTTGTCCGCCCGCTGGCTGTGGCGCCAGATGGCGCGCGCGACGACTTCCTTGCCCGTGCCCGACTCGCCGGTGAGGAGCACCGTGACGCTGCTCTGCGAGAGGCGTCCGATCGCGCGGAAGACGTCCTGCATGGCGGGCGCGTGCCCGATCAAGTCGGGCACCGAAGCGCCCTCGCCTTCGCCGGGCGCGTCCTTGGGCTTTTCCGCGGGAGCGGCCGCCTGCGCCTTTTCCTCCTCGCGGCGCCGCGCCTCGTCGCCCGCGCGCATGGCGCGCTCGATGAGCTCGACGGCGCGCTTCACGTCGAAAGGCTTGGCGAGGTATTCGAAGGCGCCGCCCTGGAACGCCGAGACGGCGCTCTCGAGGTCGGAATAGGCCGTCATGATGATGACGGGCACCTCGGGCGCCGACTCGCGGATGCGCGTGAGCATCTCGACGCCCGACATGCCGGGCATGCGGATGTCGCTGATGAGCGCCTGCGGGTGCGCCCTGCCGAGCGCCTCGAGCACTTTCTCGGGCCGGTCGAACTCGCGGCTCGCTATGCCGGCGCGCGAAAGCGCGCGGGAGAGCACCCAGCGTATCGCCCTGTCGTCGTCAACCACCCACACCGGGGCGTCTGTATCCATCCTGACCACGGTTCAGTCCTCTCAGCTAGGCGGCGCCCCGCTCACTCGAGCGGGAACACCGCGCGAAACACCGTTCTTCCCGGCTCGCTCTCGAAAGTGAGCGTGCCGCCCGCCTGCCGCACGAAGGTCTGCGCGAGGCTCAGGCCCAGGCCCGAGCCTTCCGCGCGGCCCGTCACCAGCGGGTACATGATCTTTTCCTTGAGCTCCTCGGGCACGCCCGGGCCGTTGTCGGCCACGTCGACCGCGAGCCCGCGGCGCTTGCGCTCGCCGCCCGCGAGCACGTCGCGCACGATGCGCGTGCGCAGCGTGATCACCGCCTCGCCCCGCTCGCGCTCCGCGCTCATCGCCTCGGCCGCGTTGCGCACGATGTTGAGGAAAACCTGCGTGAGGCGGGCGCGGTCGGCGACGATGGAGGGCGCCGAGATGTCGTAGTCGCGCACGAACCTGAGCCCCTTGGGGAACTCGAGCGCGATGAGGCTCCTCACGTGCTCGAGCACCTCGTGCACGTTCACCTCTTCCTTGGCCGCCCCGCGCCGGTACGGCGCAAGGAGCCGGTCGACAAGCGCCTGCAGCCGGTCGCACTCCTCGATGATGATCGCCGTGCACTCGCGGTCCTCGGGGCCGGTGAGCTCGCCCTCGAGCAGCTGCGCCGCGCCGCGGATGCCGCCCAGGGGGTTCTTCACCTCGTGGGCGAGGTTCCTCAGGAGCTGGCGGTTTGCCTCCATCAGGGCCGCGGACTGGCTCTCGCGCTCTTTCTCGATCGTCTCGTCGAGGCTGATGAGCTCGGCAAGCAGCGCCGAGCCCTCGGGGAGCATGCCGAAGGTGCGGCCGTTGAGCGTCGTGAGCGAGGCCTGCACGCGCTGCCCGCCGCCCGCACCGGCGCGGTAGATGTCGTGCGCGGTGCCGACGAAGACGGCGCCGGCGGACTGCGCCTCGCCGCCCGCGGCGAGCCGCTCGATCCACTCGCGCGCCTCGGGGAGCAGGAGCGAGAGCCGCTCGCCCGCCAGGCCCCTTTCGGAACGTCCGAAGAGCGCCTGGGCGGCCGTGTTCTCCCACAGGATGCGGCCCTGAAGGTCCAGCGCGAGCACCGCGGTCGACATCACGTCGAAGACCTGCGCGGCGCCCTCGGCTTCGCTTTCCCTGCTCACGTTCGATTACCTCCGTCAAAAACGCGGGCGACGGCCGGTGAAGGCCGCGCCCGCGGATCTCAGGCTCCGATGCCCCGCCGGGGATCAGAGGGCGTAGTAGTAATCGAAGTCAAGGGCGGTGACCGCGCTGCGGAAGGCGGTCACTTCTTCCATCTTGAGCGCGATGAACGCGTCGATGAACTCGTCGCTGAACACGCCGCCGCGCGTCAGGAACTCGTGATCCTTTTCAAGGTACTCGAGGGCCTGGTCGAGCGAGGCGCACACCGTCGGGATCTTGGCGTTTTCTTCGGGCGGCAGGTCGTACAGGTTCTTCGTGGCGGGCTCGCCCGGATGAATCTTGTTCTGGATGCCGTCGAGGCCGGCCATCAGCAGCGCGGCGAAGGCGAGGTAGGAGTTCGCGCTCGGGTCCGGGAAGCGGACTTCGATGCGGCGCGCCTTCGGGTTGTTGACGTGCGGGATGCGGATCGACGCGGAGCGGTTGCAGGACGAGTAGGCGAGCTTCACCGGCGCTTCGAAGCCCGGCACCAGGCGGCGGTAAGAGTTGACCGACGGGTTGGTGAGGGCGTTCAAGGCGCGGGCGTGCTTGATGATGCCGCCGATGTAGTAGAGCGCCGTCTCCGAGAGGCCGGCGTAGCCGTTGCCGACGAAGAGGTTCTGGCCGTCCTTCCACACGGACTGGTTGCAGTGCATGCCGGAGCCGTTGTCGCCTTCGATCGGCTTGGGCATGAAGGTCGCGGTCTTGCCGTAGGCGACCGCCACGTTCTGCACCGTGTACTTGAGGATCTGCGTCCAGTCGGCGCGCTGCGTGAGCGTGGAGAAGCGCGTGCCGATCTCGCACTGGCCGGCGCCGCCCACCTCGTGGTGGTGGATTTCGACGGGCACGCCCTGCTGCTCGAGCAGCTGGCACATCTCGGCGCGCATGTCGGCGAACGAGTCGACCGGGGAGACCGGGAAGTAGCCGCCCTTGACGCGGTGGTGGTAGCCGAGGTTGCCGCCTTCGGTGTCAGCGCCGGTGGCCCACGGGCCTTCTTCGCTTTCGATCTCGTAGCCGCTCTTGCCCATGCGGTGATCCCACTTGACGGAGTCGAAGATGAAGAATTCGGGTTCCGGGCCGAAGTAGGCAGTGTCGCCGATGCCGGTCGACTTCAGGTAGGCCTCGGCGCGCTTGGCGATGCCGCGCGGGTCGCGGTTGTAGGCCTTGCCCGTCGCGGGCTCGTTGACGTCGCACTGCAGCACGAGCGTGTTGGCCTCGCGGAACGGATCCATGCGGGCGGTCTCGGGGTCGGGCATGAGCAGCATGTCGGAGGCCTCGATGCCGCGCCATCCGCGGAAGGAAGAACCGTCGAAGGGCTGGCCGAGCTCGAAGGTGTCCTCGTCGATATGGGAGGCGGGAACGGTAAGGTGCATTTCCTTGCCGGCGATATCCGTCAGTCGCAGATCCACGAACTTGACATCATTGTCCTTGATCATCTGCAGAACATCAGCAGCGGACGTCATCATTAATCTCCTTTAGAGTAGCGGTGCCGGCCCTGGCGCTCTCGGGCGCCGTGCCGCGCGGGCTTTCGTTCAAGCGGCCGAAGCGGCCGCCTGCCCGTTTAAAAAGCAAGAAGCGTGCCAAAACGAAAAGCGCTCGCAAGCGATCGATTTTTCGAAATTTTTCTCTTCGGCGGCGCGCGCAGCGAAAGAGCGCGCACCAAAATTCGTCAGAACATTGCGGATTATCGCACCGATTTGGTGCATTTTAACAGCCCCGGTGCCCTAAAAGCGGGATTTCGGGACGGCTCAGAGGAAGGCTTCCTGGACGTCGGAAAGGAAGGCGCGGCCCCGCGCCGTGGGGCGCAGAAGCGCCGGATCGCGCTCGAGAAGGCCCTTTGCGCGGAGGTCGGCGAGGATCGGATCGATTTTTGAAAGCATCATTCCGGTGCGCTCTTCGAAAAGCGAGGCGGGCACGCCCTCGCGCAGCCGGAGCGCGTTGAGCATGAATTCGAAGGGCAGGTCGCGCTCTTCGACGCGGCGCACTTCCTCGGCGCCCTGCCCCTTGAGCGCGGCGGGGACGTAGAGCCGCGGCGAGGCGAAGCGGCGCTCGCGCACGATGCCCGAGGGCTCGGTGAGCTTGCCGTGCGCGCCCGCGCCGGCGGCGAGGTAGTCGCCGAAAAGCCAGTAGTTGAGGTTGTGGCGGCAGCGGTGCCCGGGCTTTGCGTAGCCCGAGACTTCGTAGTGCTCGAAGCCCGCCGCCCCGAGCGCCTCGCCCGCCGCGTCGCTCATGTCGGCGGCCGCGTCCGCGTCGGGGAGCCCCGCGGGCAGGCGCTTCGCAAAGGCCGTGCCGGGCTCGATCGTGAGCTGGTAAAAGGAAAGGTGCGTCGCGCCGCTTGCGGCCGCCTCGGCGGCGTCGGCGAGCACGCCTTCGAGCGTCTCGCCGGGAAGCGCGAACATCAGGTCGAGGTTGAAGTTGTCGAAGAAGCGCGCGGCGCTTTTCACGGCCGACCTCGCCTGCGCGGCGTCGTGGATGCGCCCGATCGCCTTGAGCCGCGCGTCGCTGAAGCTCTGCACGCCGATCGAGAGGCGGTTGACGCCCGCCTCGCGGAACGCGGCGAATTTCGCCTCGTCGACCGTGCCGGGATTGGCCTCGAGCGTGATCTCGCAGCCGGGCGCAAGCCCGAAGCGCGCCTTCGCGCCCTCGATGAGGCGCGCGACGGTGCGCCCCGACATGAGGCTCGGCGTGCCGCCGCCGATGAAAATCGAGGCGAGAGGGCGCCCCTGCGTGCGCCCGAGCCATCCGTCCATGTCGCGGAGCACCGCGTCGGCGTAGCCCCCTTCGTCGAGGCCCGGCGGCGCGGCGTGCGAGTTGAAGTCGCAGTACGGGCACTTGCGCACGCACCACGGCCAGTGCAGGTAAAGCGAAAGCGGGATCGCCGCGATCGCCCGTGCGGAAAAGGCGGGCATCACCAGCCCCAGACGCTGCGCAGCTGCGGGATCATCTCTTCGAGGGCGAGGCCGCGGTGGCTCAGCCGGTTTTTCTCCTCGGCCGAAAGCTCGGCGGCGGTCTTGCCGAGCTCGGGAACGTAAAAGTGCGGGTCGTAGCCGAAGCCGCCCTCGCCCGCGGCCTTCTCGCAGACCTCGCCGAACCAGCGCCCGACGGAAATGAGCGGCTCGGGATCGTTGGGCGTGCGCACCGCCGCGAGCACGCAGACGTAGTGCGCCGAGCGGTCGCTCTTGCCCCTCAGCTTCTCGACGAGCAGCCGGTTGTTGGCGTCGTCGTCCTTGGGCTCGCCCGCGAAGCGCGCGGAATGCACGCCGGGCAGGCCGCCCAAGGCCCTCACGCAGATGCCCGAGTCGTCGGCCATCGCGGGCAACCCCGTGGCGCGGGCGGCGTTGCGGGCCTTCGCCAGGGCGTTCTCGAGGAACGTTCCGTAGGGCTCCGGACTGGTGGGGACGCAGTAGGCGCCCTGCGGGGTGACCTTGATCCCGAGGGGCGAGAACATGGCCTGGAATTCGCGGAGCTTGCCCTTGTTGTCCGAGGCGAGAACGAGCATTTTTTCCATTATCAGGTTTCCTTTTTTTGAGATTCAGTGTTTGAGCGCTTCGCGCTGCGCGGCCTGGATTTCGCGGTTGCCCTTCTGGGCGAGCGCGATGAGGGCGGCGAGCTGGTCGGCCGCGAGCGGCTCGCCTTCGGCCGTGCCCTGCACTTCGACGAAGCGCCCGTCGGCGGTCATCACGACGTTCATGTCGGTGTCGCTGCCGGAGTCTTCGACGTAGTTGAGGTCGAGCACGGGGCGGCCGCCCACCATGCCCGCCGAAACGGCGCTGATCTGCTCGACCAGCGGGTTCTCGGCGATCATGCCCTTCTCGAGCATCACGCCGACCGCGTCCTTCAGGGCCACCCAGGCGCCCGAGATCGAGGCGCAGCGCGTGCCGCCGTCGGCCTGGATCACGTCGCAGTCGATCTGGATCGTGTATTCGCCGAGTTTCGTGCGGTCGACCGCGGCGCGCAGGCTCCGGCCGATCAGGCGCTGGATCTCCTGCGTGCGGCCCGTCTGCTTGCCGCGGGCGGCCTCGCGGTCGGTGCGCGTGCCCGTCGAGCGCGGCAGCAGCCCGTACTCGGCCGTCACCCAGCCTTCGCCGCGGCCCTTGAGCCAGCCGGGGACGCCCGGCGTGACGCTCGCGGTGCAGATGACGCGGGTGTCGCCCGCACAGACTAGAACGCTGCCTTCGGCGTACTTGGTGTAGTGCCGCTCGAAGCGGAGCGGGCGCAGTTCGTCGGCGGCGCGGCCGTCGGCGCGGGTGAACTCTTCGGTCATGGTTCCTCTCAGAAATAAAACGGATATCCGCAGCGCCTAATGCTAGCGCATCGGCGGGCCCGCAGGCCCGCGCTACAATCAGGCGAAGGCCCCGCAGCTAAGCTTTCTGCAAACTCCCCTGCGGCGCTTCCTTCTTTTTTAAAAACTCGTTTTTTTATAGGAGCCCGCCATGGCAGTTGCCAGCATGACCGGCTACGCCGTCGCTTCCGGCGTCACGCCGCTCGGAACCGTTACGCTCGAATTCCGGTCCGTCAATTCCCGCTTTCTCGATCTCACGCTCAAGCTCGCCGAGGAGCTGCGCACCGCCGAGCCCGAGATGCGCGCCCTCATCCAGAAGCGCATCGCGCGCGGCAAGGTGGAAGTGAGGGGCTCGCTCAAGATCGACGAAAACGCCGCTCCCTCCTCGATCAACCCTGCCGTGCTCGAGCGCGTGCGCGGGCTGCAGAACGCCGTGCTCGACGCGGTGCCTTCCGCCCGCGAGCTTTCGGTCGCGGAGCTGCTCGCCGTGCCGGGCGTCCTCTCCTCGCCCGAGATCGACCAGGACGCCTTCGTGAAGTCCGTCATGGACATCCTCGGCAAGGCCCTCGACGAAGCAATCGCCTCCCGCCAGCGGGAAGGCGAGGCGCTCGCGAAGGTGCTTCTCAGGAACTGCGACCAGATCGAAGCCGAAGTGAAGGCGCTCTCGGCGAAGATGCCCGAGATCCTGAAGCACCTCTCCGACAAGCTCCAGGAGCGGCTCGAAAGCGCCCTTGCGGACGCGCTCTCCGAGAAGAGCTCGCTCACGAAGGAAGAGGTGAGCGAGCGCATCCGCCAGGAAGTGACGCTCTATGCGCTGCGCATGGACGTCGAGGAGGAGATGAACCGCCTCCTCACCCACGTCGCCGAAGTGCGCCGCGTGCTCGCCGCGGGCGGCGCCGTCGGCCGCCGGCTCGACTTCCTCGTCCAGGAGATGAACCGCGAGGCCAACACGCTCGGCTCCAAGGCGAGCGCGATCGACATGACCAACACCGCGCTCGCGCTCAAGGTCGTGATCGAGCAGATGCGCGAGCAGATCCAGAACCTCGAGTGAGGCCTTTTTCCGGAAGCCGCGCCGCCGCGCGGCTTCCGCTAAAATAAGCGATCCCATTTCTTTGAGGGGCGGCACCGGCCCGCAGGCCGCGCCGCCCCCGCTTTACCGGTTTGCGGAGGATTCGTCCATGCCCGATGCAGCAGCCCCTAAGTCCGGCGTTCAGCACGCCGGCCGCGTTTTCCTCGTGACGGCGCCTTCCGGCGCGGGCAAAAGCTCGCTCGTCAACGCGCTGCTCAAGCGGGAACCCTCGCTCAAGCTCTCCATTTCGCACACCACGCGCGACCCGCGCCCCGGCGAGACGAACGGGCGCGAGTACCATTTCGTGAGCGAGCCCGAGTTCCTCGCCATGCGCGAGCGCGGCGAGTTCCTCGAGAGCGCCCTCGTCCACGGCCACTACTACGGCACGAGCCGCATCTGGATCGAGCGCCAGATCGCCCAGGGCAACGACGTCCTGCTCGAGATCGACTGGCAGGGCGCGCGCCAGGTGCGCCAGCACTTCACGCACACCGTGGGCATCTTCATCCTGCCGCCCTCGATCGAGGCGCTCGACTGGCGCCTGCACCACCGCGGCACGGATTCCGAGGCGACGATCACGCGCCGCCTGCTCGGCGCGGGCGCCGAGATGTCGCACGCCCCCGAATTTGAATACGTTATAATCAACGAAGATTTCGACACGGCCCTCAACCAGATGCAGGCGATCGTCATCGCCAGCCGCCTTGCCTTCCAGCAGCAGGCGGTGCGTCACCGCGAAAAATTCATCAGTCTGGGCATTCCCCTCTGAAGAATGCCCCGCCGAGGCGCCGAAAAACCCCTTTTTTTACTGACATACGTTCAAAGTCATGGCTCGTATTACTGTTGATGATTGCCTGAAAAAGATCCCGAACCGCTTCCAGATGGTTCTCGTCGCCGCCTACCGCGCGCGCCAGCTCTCGCAGGGCTATGCGCCGAAGGTCGACACCAAGGACAAGCCCACGGTGACCGCCCTGCGCGAGATCGCCAAGGGAGAAGTCGGATTGGAAATGCTTAAACGGGTTCCCTGAGTGCCGTAGTAAACTCTAAGAAGCACTCTTTCATCGGGCCGGAGCGTCATGCCGTGAAAGTCGGCGATGCGACCGGCCCTTTTGTTTAGGTGCTCGCTGCCGCTTGCGGCAATAAGAACGCGGGCGCAAAAGACCCGCGGCCCAGACCCCTCTTTTACGGACATTTTGTTATGACGGCGGATCGAACAGCTTATCCCGACGACATGTATGCGACGCCCGAGGACGGCGTCTCGATCATGCCGCAGGATTTTGTGCAGCCCGCGCCGGTCGCCCCGTTCCGGGCTCCCAAGCCCCGCTCGGACGCGCCCGCGCCGAGCATCCCTTCCTCCGTGTCGCTCCCCGACGCGGACCTGCCGCTCTTCACGCCCAAGGCGCCCGTCGCCATCACGACGGCGAGCGACCTCGTCACGCGCTGCAAGCTTTACATGTCGCCCGCCGACGTCGAGAAAGTCCGCGAGGCTTACCGCTACGCCGACGCCGCCCACCTCGGGCAGTTCCGCAAGTCGGGCGAGCCCTACATCACCCATCCGCTCGCCGTCGCGACGATCCTCGCCTCCTGGAAGATGGACGCGCAGACCGTCGAGGCGGGCCTCATGCACGACGTGCTCGAGGACACGCCGACGAGCAAGCAGGACATGGTCGAGCACTTCGGCGTCGAGGTGGCCAACCTCGTCGACGGCGTGAGCAAGCTCGACAAGCTCAAGTTCTCGAGCGTCCAGACCGCGCAGGCCGAAAGCTTCCGCAAGATGCTGCTCGCGATGTCGCGCGACGTGCGCGTCATCATCGTGAAGCTCGCCGACCGCATCCACAACATGCGCACGCTCGGCGTGATGCGCCCCGAAAAGCGCGCCCGCATCGCCAAGGAAACGCTCGAGATCTACGTGCCGATCGCGCACCGCCTCGGCCTCAACAACGTTTTCCGCGAGCTGCAGGAGCTGAGCTTCGCGAACCGCTACCCGCTCCGCTACCAGGTGCTCTACACCCACGTGCTCAAGCAGCGCAACGAACGGCGCGCGATCCTCGAGCGCATCCTGCGCGAGACGCGCGACTTCCTTAACGCCCGGCACATCCGCAACCGCATCATCGGCCGCGACCGCACGATCTACGGCATCTACAACAAGATGCGCGAGAGCCACCAGTCCTTCAGCGAAGCGCTCGACATCTACGGCTTCCGCGTCATCGTGCGCTCGGTCAACGACTGCTACCTCACGCTCGGCGCCCTGCATGCGCTCTACAAGCCCGTGCACCGCCGCTTCAAGGACTTCATCGCGATCCCTAAGACGAACGGCTACCAGAGCCTGCATACGACGGTGATCGGCCCCAAGGGCGTGCCCGTCGAGTTCCAGATCCGCACCGAGGAGATGCACCGCATCGCCGAGTACGGCCTGCTCACGCAGTGGCTCTTCAAGAACGACGTCAACACCGCCGACATCCAGTCGCGCACCGCCGCCTGGCTCAAGAGCCTCATGGAGATCCAGAGCACGACGGCCGACAGCGGCGAGTTCATCGAGAACATCAAGGTCGACCTCTTCCCGAACCGCATCTACGTCTTCACGCCGCGCGGCAAGCTCGTCTCGGTGCCGAAGGGCAGCACGGCGGTCGACTTCGCCTACCAGGTGCACACCGAGATCGGCAACACGGCCGTGGGCTGCCGCATCAACGGCGAGCCGCAGCCGCTCTCGAAGCCGCTCAGCAACGGCGACATGGTCGAGATCCTCACCGACAAGAACGCAGCCCCCTCGCCCGAGTGGCTCGAGTTCGTGCGCTCGGGACGCGCCCGCGCCGAAATCCGGCAGTACCTCAGGAACTGCCGCTACGAGGAATCGGTGGCGCTCGGCCGCAAGGCGCTCGAGCACCTCGCCGACGAAAACCACATCGCGCTCGAAACGGTGCCCGACGACGTCTGGCACCGCATCGAGAACGAGCTGAGCGTCGAGAGCCTCGACTCGCTCTACGCCTCGATCGGCCTCGGCAAGGACCTGCCCGCGGCGGTGTTCCACCGCCTGGTGAGCATGATCCACGAAGCCGAGGGCGGCGAAGCGCCCGCCGAGCAGCTCCCGAAGGTCATGATCCGCGGCAACGAAGGCGTCGCCGTCGAGCTTTCGCAGTGCTGCTACCCGATCCCTGGCGACGAAATCGTCGGCTACAGCCGCTCCGGCCACGGTCTGGAAATCCACCGCGCCGACTGCCCTCACGCCCGCCACGCCATGCAGGCCGAGCCCTCGCGCTGGATGAAGGTCGACTGGGCGCCCAACCAGAACTTCACCACGTACGCCGCGCCGCTTTCCGTGCGCATCGCGAACCCGCGGGCCGGGGTCGCGGCCGTCGCCACGGCGGTCGCCGAGGCACACTCGAGCATCACCGGCCTCGTGATCGACGACGAGTATCCCGACAAGTACCTGCGCCTCATCGTGCAGGTGCGCGACAAGAGCCAGCTCGGCCACGTCATGCGCATGATCAGCGAGCGCTCCGACGCGATCTCGGTGAAGCGCACGTTCGAAGCGGGCCTGCCGCCCGAGCGCCGCCATGCGGCGGGCAAGAACTGACCGTCCGCACTCTCCCCGAAAAAGCCATGCCTTCCGCTGCGCCGCCGGCGCCGGAAGGCATTCTTTTTCCCCGGATGCAAAAAAGCCGCCGCGGGACCTTTCCCCTGCGGCGGCGGTCGGTTCGGGCGGAAGCGCCGGGCGCTCCCGCCGGCCTTTCCGGCGGTCAGTCGACGGCGACCATCACGTTGGAGGCCTTGATCACGGCGTAGGCCTTGGCGTCGACCTTGAGGCCGAGCGTCTTGGCGGAGCCGGTGGTGATCGTGCTCACGATCTTCTCGCCGGCCGGCGTCTCGAGCGTCACTTCGGTCGTGACGGGGCCTTCCTTGAGAGCGACAACCTTGCCTTCGATGCAGTTGCGGGCGGAAATCTTCATGGTTCTTCTCCTAAAAGCTTCTAAAAATCTTTATCTCGCTTAAACAATCAGTCAACGGCGACCATCACGTTGGAAGCCTTGATCACGGCGTAGGCCTTGCCGCCGACCTTGAGGCCGAGCGTCTTGGCGGAGCCGGTGGTGATCGTGCTGACGATCTTCTCGCCGGCCGGCGTCTCGAGCGTCACTTCGGTCGTGACGGGGCCTTCCTTAAGGGCGACGACCTTGCCTTCGAGGCAGTTGCGAGCGGAAATCTTCATGGTGTTTCTCCTGAAAAAGCAGTCAATGATTCAATCGCTTCGGACCTCACCGTGCGTTCGGTTTCAGTGCACGTCCGTTGTCCTTCAGCGTGATAAGAACTATAGCAAGTGAATTTTTATGAAGCAAGAATTTCTTTAAATTACAAATAGTTCGGTGTTCACAAAAAGAATAGCGCCGATTGTTCGAAAACCTTGAACCAAAGCCGGTGTCCTCCGCGTACATAACGAAAACCGAAAAATCTCCGATTTGATTCCCGTCAATAAAATATCAATTCGTCCGAGAACGGCCCTTCGCAAAGGGAAAGGCCGCCCGCCCCGGCGCCCTCTCCCCGGAGCCGAAGCCGGCGCCGCCTTTCCCTCGCTTGCCGCTTTGCACGCGTTCGGCCGGACGCCGCACGGCAAAAGCAGACGGGCCTGCCCGCAAAGAAATGCCTTCCGAAGCGCAGCGCGCGCCGGAAGGCATTCTTTTTCCCGGATGCAAAAACGCCGCCGCGGGACATCTTCCCTGCGGCGGCGCTCGGTGCCGGCCGGAAGCGCCAGGAGCTTCCGGCTTATCGGCCAACGGTCAGTCGACGGCGACCATCACGTTGGAGGCCTTGATCACGGCATAGGCCTTGCCGCCGACCTTGAGGCCGAGCGTCTTGGCGGAACCGGTGGTGATCGTGCTGACGATCTTCTCGCCGGCCGGCGTCTCGATGGTCACTTCGGTCGTGACGGGACCTTCCTTGACGGCGACGATCTTGCCGGCGATGCAGTTGCGGGCGGAAATCTTCATGGTTCTTCTCCTAAAAGCTTCTAAAAATCTTTATCTCGCTTAAACAATCAGTCAACGGCAACCATCACGTTGGAGGCCTTGATCACGGCGTAGGCCTTGCCGCCGACCTTGAGGCCGAGCGTCTTGGCGGAGCCGGTGGTGATCGTGCTGACGATCTTCTCGCCGGCCGGCGTCTCGATGGTCACTTCGGTCGTGACGGGGCCTTCCTTAAGGGCGACGACCTTGCCTTCGATGCAGTTGCGAGCGGAAATCTTCATGATGTTTCTCCAATAAAAATTCAATGTTCCAATCACTTCGGCCATCGTCCGGCAGTCGGCTCCGACGCGGTCCACGATGTCCTTCAGCGTGATGGGAACTATATCGTGCGAATTTTCAAAATTCAAGAAATCCTTTAAATTACAAATACTTCGGTGTTCAAAAAAAGAATATCGCCTTTTCTGCGAAAAGCTTGAACGCAAGCCGGTGTCTTCCGAGGACATAACGAAAACCGAAAAATCGCCGATTTGATCCCCGTCAACAAAACATCGATTCGTCCGCAGGCGGCGCTTGGGAGGAGGCGAAAAAGGCCGCCTTCCGGGCAGCGCGCAGGCAAAGAAAAGCCGCCGCGGGACAGCATCCCTGCGGCGGCGATCGGGGCCGGTCGAAAGAGCCAGGAGCTTCCGGCCGGTTCGGCCGATGGTCAGTCGACGGCAACCATCACGTTGGAGGCCTTGATCACGGCATAGGCCTTGGCGCCGACCTTGAGGCCGAGGGCCTTGGAGGAGCCGGTGGTGATCGAGCTCACGATCTTCTCGCCGGCCGGCGTTTCGATCGTCACTTCGGTGGTGATCGGGCCTTCCTTGACGGCGACGATCTTGCCTTCGATGCAGTTGCGAGCAGAAATCTTCATGCTGATTCTCCCTGTTGGATGCTTCTTGACGCCTCGGACGCCTTCCTGCATTCGGTTTTAATGCAGCTCCTTTGTCCTTCGGCGTGATAAGAACTATATTCCACGAATTTTTAAAGTTCAAGAAAATTATTAAATTACAAAGACTTCTGAGCCGTTGAAAATAATATCGCATCCCGTTCGAAAACGCTGAACGGCAGACGTTCGCCGTCGGCTGTCTGCCGAAAGCCTCAGAATCGCCGGCTTGACAAGCGTCAACGAAGCGGCGAATTCCGTCCAGGCGGGGCCCCCGCTGGGCGCAAAAAAGGCGGTCGTCCCGCCCGGGAGAACCGCCCTCAGGAAAAGCAAGGGAGTCCGCCGCTCAGTACGGCTGCTTGTCCGTGTAGGTGACCTCGAGGATCTCGAGCGTGTCGACGCCCGCCGGATGCGTGCGCGTCGCCGGCGTCGGGAGCTTCACCTCGTCGCCCTCGTGCGCCTTGAGGAGCACGCGCGCGATCGGCGAAATCCAGCTCACGTCGCCGTGCTCGGCGTCCGCCTCGTCGATGCCGACGATGCGCACCTTGTGCTCCTCGCCGCGCTGGTTGGCATAGAGCACCGTGGCGCCGAAAAAGACCTGGTCGGTGTCCGGGTGCTTGGCCGGGTCGACCACCTGGGCCGACTCGATGCGCTTGTTGAGGAAGCGGATGCGGCGGTCGATCTCGCGCAGGCGCTTCTTGCCGTACAGATAGTCGCCGTTCTCGCTGCGGTCGCCGTTGCTCGCGGCCCAGGAGACCACGTTGACCACCTCGGGGCGCTCGACGTTGACGAGCTTCTCGCGCTCGTCGAGGAGCCGGCGGTAGCACGCCGGCGTCATGTAGTTCTTCGTGTTGGGAGGGAGCTTCGGAAGCTTCACCTCGTCGTCGTCTTCTTCAGCCATAAAGGCTTCTCCGATCCTTTCCGTGAGCCGCGGCGCGCCGCGGCTGCAAACTTATACAGTCGAAGCGGCGCCGCTTCGAGCGCGGACGCCGCCAACAGACACATTTTATCGATTTGGCCCGCCTTCGTTGGGCTCCCTGCCGCGGAGAACCTCCCCGCGGGAAAAGGCGCGGATGGGGTCGGCGCGCACCCTTAGGTCGTAGACGTGCCCGCCGACGGTCTCGAGCGCGGCTTCCGCTTCCCGCAGGAACGCCCTCGCCGCGCGGGAAAGCTGCCGGCTCGAGTACAGCGCAAAGAGGCCGAACTCGTCGGCTTCCCAGTCGGGGAGCACGCGCAGGAGCGAGCCCTGCTCGATGTAAGGCTCCGCAAATTCATAGGGCAGCATGGTGATGCCGATGCCGTTGAGGCAGGCGTTGAAGAGCAGGGCCGAGCTGCCGCTGCTGAAGCGGCCCTTCAGGTCCACGGACGCCCTTTCGCCGCTGCGGCTTCGTAAAGTGAAGCGGCTCCCAAGATAGGTGTTCACGAGGATCTGCTCGCTTTCGAGTTCCTCGGGCTCGAGCGGCACCCTGCGGCGGCGGAAGTAGGACGGGGCCGCGCAGAGGATGTTGCGCACGCTGCCGATTTTCCGCGCGATCACCGTGTCGGGGCAGCTGCGTCCGACCTTGAAGGCGAGGTCGATGCCTTCTTCGAGGATGCGCACCTCGCGGTCGGCCGTCACGAGCTCGAGGGAAACGCCGGGATGCGCCCTCAGGAACGACGCGACCACGCCCTGCAGAAAGATCCAGGCGATGATCGCGGAGGCGGCGACGCGGATACGGCCGGTGAGCCGCGCCCCGCTTTTGTCCCCCACGTCCGAGAAGATGTTCTGCACGCGCGCGAGGAGGTCGTTGGCCCGCTCGAGGAGCGACACCCCTTCGGCGGTCAGCGTCACGCTGCGCGTGGTCCGGTAAAAGAGCCGCACGCCGAGCTCTTTTTCAAGGTCGTGCACCGTCCTCGTGACTGTGGGCCGAGAAAGGCCGAGCGCGTCGGCGGCGCGGGAAAAGCTGCGGGTCTCGGCGACCCGCACGAAGACGGAAAGCGAACTAAGCACATTCATAGGCGATTGTTTCTCTTTCTGAAATAGTGTCTTCCTATCGTTGATATTTATTTTAACTTTTGACGCTTCTATGATGATTTTCGGCGGAAAAAATTCAACGACCGATCCGCCGAAGAGGAGACAAAAATGAAAGTGAAAGCATTGCGAACGATCACTGTCATGAGCTTCTCGCTCATGCTGGCCTTTCCCGCTTTTGCCGAGCGCGTGCTCAACGCCGACGTCGTTGTCGTCGGCGCCGGCGCCTCGGGCACCGTTGCCGCCGCGAGCGCCCAGGAAGGGGGCCTCAAGACCGTCCTGCTCGAGAAAAACGCCTATGCGGGCGGCGCGGGCAACTTCATGGAAGGCTCGTTTGCCGTCGAGTCCTTCATGCAGAAGAAGATGGGCGTCAAGCTCACCAAGCTCGAGGAGTTCAACCGCATGGGCCAGTACCACCACTGGCGCATCAACGCGCCGCTCGTGAAGCGCTTCATCGACGAGTCGCCCGAGACGATCCAGTGGGTCTGGGACCACGGCGTGCACTGGAAGGAAGTGAAGTCCGTCTGGCCGGACAACAAGAACCCGACCTGGCACATCTATCCGAAGGCGGGGTCGCTGCCCGCCGCGATGGTCAAGACCTTCAAGGACCACGGCGGCACGCTCCTGCTTGAAACGCCGGGCAAGAAGCTCCTGATGGAGAACGGCAGGGTCGCGGGCGTCGAGGCCGAAGACCTCAAGACGCACGAGAAGGTGACGGTGCACGCCAAGTACGTGCTGCTCGCCACGGGCGGCTACAACTACAACGCGAAGTTGGTGAAGGAGTACACCGGCCAGGCGCTGGTGCCCTCCGGCTCGCCCGGACGCACGGGCGACGGCATCGAAATGGCGATGTCCGCCGGCGCCGTCGGCGACAACATGGGCCCGATGATGATCAACGGCGCCTTCAACCCGCTCGAGGGCGAAGCCATCTGCAACGGCCCGAACAAGGAGCTGCGCGCCATCTTCCGCCAGAGCCAGCTCTATCTCGACGGCGCCGGCAACCGCTACTTCAACGAGCAGCTGACGCTCGACTGGCCGATGGCCTCGAACGCCATCCTGCGCTCGGGCGAATGGGTCTACCTGCTCTTTGACAATGCGTTCGTCAAGGAACTCGGCACGAAGGGCTACCTCAACCCGTGCGGCAACTTCATCCTCCGGCACCAGGCCGCCAAGCAGCTTCCGAAGCTGCTGCAGGACGGCATCAAGCGCGGCGACGTCTTTGAAGGCGCCACCGTCGAGGAAGTCGCCAAGAAGGCCGGCCTCAATCCCGAGAACGTCAAGCGCGCCGCCGCCGACATGACGAAGTACGCCAAGGAAGGCCGCGACGAGCAGTTCGGCAAGGATCCGTACTACATCCGCGCCGTGTCCGAGGCGCCATTCTACATTCTGAAGGGCAAGCTCCACACGCTCAGCTCGCTCAACGGCGTCAAGGTGACGGAGAACCTGCAGGTCGTCGACAAGCAGGAAAACGTGATCCCGGGCCTCTATGCGCTCGGCCATGACGCCGGCGGCGTCTACGGCGACAGCTACGACCTGAGGATCGGCGAAGGCACGGCTTCGGCGTTCGCCATCAACTCGGCCCGCATCGCCGTCAAGAACATCCTCTCCCTTGAGAAGGCTGCGAAGTAATCAGGCTCGCCTGATATGAACCGGCCCGGCCGCCCCGAAAGGGGCGCCGGGCCTTTTTGCGTTTTGTAAGCGGAGAAAAGCGCTCAGTTCACGCCGAAGAGGTCGCGAGTGAAGACCTTGTCCGCGGCGTCGGAAAGCTCGGCGCTCCGGCGGTTGGCGAGGATCACGTCGCAGCGGCGCTTGAACTCGGCGAGGTCGTTCACGATCTCGAGGCCCTGCCACTGCGCGTCACGGATCGTCGGCTCGTAGACGAGGATGCGCACGCCCGCCTCCCTGAGCCTCTCGATGATGCCGAAGACGGCCGCCTCGCGGAAGTTGTCCGAGCCCGTCTTCATGATGAGGCGGTAGACGCCCGCCGTGCGCGGCTTCTTCTCGAGGATGCGGTCCGCGAGGAAGTTCTTGCGCGTGCGGTTCGAGGCGACGATCGCGGAGATGAGGTCGTTCGGGACGTCGCGGAAATTGGCCATGAGCTGCTTCGAGTCCTTCGGCAGGCAGTAGCCGCCGTAGCCGAACGACGGGTTGTTGTAGTGCCCGCCGATCCTCGGGTCGAGGCAAACGCCGTCGATGATGCTCCTCGCGTCGAGCCCGTGGACCATGGCGTAGGAATCGAGCTCGTTGAAAAAGGCCACGCGCATGGCGAGGTAGGTGTTGGCGAAAAGCTTGATCGCCTCGGCCTCCGTCGGGTCGGTGAGGAGCACCGGCACGTCCTTCTCCTCGGCCGCGTCGGAAAGGAGCGCCGCGAAGGCCTTCCCCTTCTCGCCCCGGTCGCCCACGACGATGCGCGCCGGGTGCAGGTTGTCGTAAAGGGCGCGGCCCTCGCGCAGGAACTCGGGCGAGAAGATCACCCGGCCGCTCCCGGTCTTCTTGCGGATGCCTTCCACGTAGCCGACCGGGATCGTCGACTTGATGACGATGAGCGCCTCGGGACGGGCCTTCGCGACCTTTTCGACGCACCCGTCGACCGAGCTCGTGTCGAAGTAGTGCGCGTCGGGATCGTAGTTGGTGGGCGTGGCGATGATCACGACGTCGGCGCCCTTGAGGGCTTCGTCGGCATCCTCCGTGGCGCGCAGCCGCAGGCCGCCCTCCTTGAGGAAGCGCTCGATGTCGGGATCCTTGATCGGCGAGGCGCCGCTGTTGATCAGGTCGACCTTGCTGCGGACGATTTCGATCAGCCGCACCTCGTGCCGGCGGGCGAGAAGGACCGCAAGGGAAAGGCCGACGTAGCCGGCCCCGAAAATGGCGATGACGGGGGAGCGCTTCTGTTCCATGAATGAAAATCCGCTTTAGATGGTGTCAGTTCCGTTTGGACTGCATGGATTTTAATGCGGAACGCCGAAACGCACGCAGGGGGCCGGCGGCAGGCCGGCCCCCGCGCCCGGGGGATGCGGCGCCCTATGGGCGCCTGACGGATTTTTTCTGGGCTCGCGGGACGGGGGGCTCGATGTCCACGTATTCATTGCCCCAGTCGCACATGGCCTGCAGGATCGGCACCAGGGTGCGGCCGAAATCGGTGAGTGAGTACTCCGTGCGCAGGGGCACGACGGGAAAGACCTCGCGGCGCACGAGGCCGCAGCCTTCGAGCTCGCGGAGCTGCTGCGTGAGCATCTTGCCCGTCGCCTGCGGCACGAGCCGCTGCAGCTCCCCGAAGCGGTGCGTGGCCTGCGAGAGGTGCCAGAGGATCACCGGCTTGTACTTGCCGCCGATCAGCTGCACCACCGCGTCGACCGGGCAGGTGCACCGCAGCGTGATTGCTTTTCCCGTCATGCTTTTTCCCTTCTGCGTCAGATCAGAGCAGTATAGAGGCTCCGGTCAGCGGCGCGCCTCCGTGAGGGCGGCGTCGAGGGCTTTCGCCAGCGCAATGTCGGAAGCCGGGTTCTGGCCCGTGATGAGCTCGCGGTCCTTGACGACGTGGCTGCCGTAGATCGTCTGCTCTTCCATCGTGGCGCCCGCCATCTGCAGGGCCTGCTCGACGTGGAACGGCATTTCGGCGCCGCGCGAGATCTCGCCCGGCCACTCCTCGGCGTCCGAGAGCACGGTCATGCGGTAGCCCTTGTAGATCCAGCCCTGGGCGGCCTTCATGGCGTTCTGGAAGTCGCGCGAGACGAGCGCGCGGCGGAACTCGGCGGCCTGCGGCAGCGCGGCGAGCGCCGCGACGGGCCCGTGGCAGATCATCGCCGTGGGCTTGCCCTTGGCGTGGAAGTCCCTGAGGATCGCGCCGAGGTCGGCGTTCTGCATCAGGTCGGTCATCGGCGCGTGGCCGCCCGGCACGAAGACGCCGGCGAAGCGGTCAAGGCCGCCGCTCCTCGCCGCGGAAAGCGAAATCACGGGGAGCGAGGCGACGAACTTCTCGGCGCTCGCACGCCTCTCCTCGCTGCCGCCGAAGAACGAAGCGGAGTTCGAGCTGCGGTCCATGACGGGCGCCTTGCCCGACGGGGTCGCGAGCACGATGCGCCAGCCCTTGTCGGCCAGGTACTGCGCCGGAACGGCGAACTCGTTCAGGAAGAAGCCGACGTCCATGCTGCTGCCGTCGGCGAGCGTCATCGTCTTTTCGCTCGAGGCGATCACGAGAATGCTGCCCTGCTCGGCCGCGCCGGCGCCCGAGGAGACGGCGGCCGCTGCGGCGCAGAGGACGCCTGCTGCAAATTTTCCGATCATGATTTTTCCCTCCTATCCGGATCAGCCGTTCTTCTGTTTCTTGAGCGCGGCGACGAGGCCCTTCAACCAATCCTGGTGGCCGATGTTCATCGTGTCCGGGTTGGTCTCGTGGAGCTGCTTGGCGGGCTCGCCCTTCTGAGATTCCTGCGTGAGGATGCGCACGCGCCCCTGCGGCAGGTCCTCGATGAGCCACGCGTGCACCACGTCGAGGCGGTGCGCCGCGTCGCCCTCGGCCCAGCCGTGCCAGGCAAGCCGCCCCGGGCGGCCCGCGGAGGGCGCCTCGAACTCGATCACCTTCGCCTCGATCGGGAAGCCGAACGTCTTGAAGCGGAAGCGCGCGCCGGGACGGAGCACCAGGTCCTTGGCGCCTTCGCCCTCGATCTCGACGTCGGACGAGTTGGCGTAATAGGAAGCCCAGAGGCCCGCCTTGATGAGGAAGGCGAAGACCTCGGTGGCCGTCAGGCCGCGCACGATAACCTCGTTCGAGGCGAAGTTGTCCGTGAAGCCCGGCAGGTAGCCCTCGGGCCAATTGATTTCGTTAAGCATTTTTTATTCCTTTTCTAAAACGTGTCGGGAATCGTTCTCGTTCCTCGACTCGGTGAAATTATAGAAATAAATTTCTAAATTTCAAGTACTTACAATTTTGTAAACTACTTACAAAAAAGTAAATATAAAAATCGGAAGATGCTTATGAAATACGATCAAAGACCCCCTGCACAATGCCTCGCATTGGAGTAGATTTCCTACATTGCAAAACTCAAAAAAACAGCAAGCAGCCCTGCTTCAGCCCTTATGCCGCAGACTTTCAAACCCTCGAGAGGCAATGAGGAGCTCTTTCGTTCCGCTCCTCCCGCGCGCGCCATCGTCGCGCTCGCCGTGCCGACCGTGATCGCCCAGGTGATCACGGTCTTTTATGCCGTCGCCGACATCTTTTACGTCGGCCAGCTCGGCGACCCCGCCCAGGTGGCGGCGGTGCGCCTGGCGTTCCCGCCCTTCCTCTTCATGACGGCCATGGCCAACCTCTTCGGCATCGGCGCGGCCTCGGCGATCGGCCGTTCCCTCGGCGCGAAAAATCCGCAGAAAGCCTCGGCCTGCGCCTCGTTCGCCTTCTGGACGGGCATGCTCACCGCGCTCCTCTACGCGGCGCTCATGTGGTTCGAGCGCGACGACCTGCTGCCGCTGATCGGCACAACGGAGGACACTTACGGCCCGACCCTTGCCTACATGACCTGGACGGTATGCATCGGCGCCGTGCCGACCATGGGCTCCAATATCCTCGCGCACCTCGTGCGCTCGGAAGGCCACGCCAAGGCGGCCGGCACGGGCATTGCCCTGGGCGGCGTGCTCAACGTGCTGATCGCGCCCTTCTTCATCTTTGCGCTCGACCTCGAGATCCTCGGCGCGGCGATCGCCGTCTTCGTCTCGAACATCGTCTCCGGCGCCTACATGCTCGCCTTCCTCTGGCACAAGCGCGGCGGCGGCACGGTGATCAGCCTCTCGGGCGCGAACGCGAGGCGCGGCGCCGCCTACGCCTGGGAGATCTATTCGGTGGGCTTCGCCTCGTTCGTCATGACGGGCATGGCCTGCGTCTCGAACGCCGTCCTGAACTTCCTCGCCTCGGGCTACGGCGCCGAGGCGGTCGCCGGCCTCGGCATCGCCAAGCAGGTCGACCAGCTCATCTTCTCGTGCTCGATCGGCCTCGCGCAGGGCACGCTGCCGCTCATTGCCTATAACTTCGCCTCGGGCGACCACCAAAGGCTGCGCGCCATCGTGCGCACCGCCGTGGCGGGCGGCATGTCGCTCTCGGCCGCGGCCACGCTGCTCCTGATCCTCTTTTCCGCGCCGCTCACCGCGGCCTTCATCGACGAGCCCGTGACGGCCGGGCACGCCTCGACCTGCGTGAGGATCATCGCCATCGCCTGCCCGATCTCGATCCTCGGGCACCTGATGATCTCGGGCTTCCAGGCCTGCGGCGCGCGCTGGCAGCCGCTGCTCCTGGCGTTCCTGCGCAAGGGCACGATCGACGCGCCGCTGATGTGGGTTTTCTCTTCGCTCTTCGGCTTCTACGGCATCGCCGCCGCCATCCCCGTCTCGGAAACCATCTCCACGGCGATCGGCCTGTCGCTTTTCGTACCGTTCCTGCGTCATTTGAAAAAGCCGGCCCCCAGGGCGTAAGGAAGCGTCCCCGCGGCATCGCCGAAGTCCTCCGATCATCGCCTTTCGGCGACATTTCATCCCTCCGGTCCCGCTCCCGGCAAGGCAAAGGGGGTTCTTTGCCTGTTTCTGGTATAGAATCGAAACTTTGATATCTTAAAAAAACAAAATTCTTACCCTCCTCTTCAGCCCTCTGCCATGAAAAAACTGTTCGGACCAAGCCGCCTGAAGGCCTCGGTTCTCTTTGTGCTCACGGCGCTCTTCCTGCTGAGCGCCGTGCGCGTCATTTTCTTCCTGCACTACCGAGGGCCGGAAACGTCCTTCGCTGACTTCCTGCCCGCCTTCGCCACGGGGCTTCGCGTCGACGCGAAATGGCTCGCGATCGCGCTGCTCCCTTCCTGGGCGCTCCTGCTTGCCAGCCGGCGCTTCGCGGGACTTTGGAAAGCGGCCGTCGCGCTCGCGGCCGCCGCCTGGTGCGCCACCGCGGCGCTCGCGCTCATTAATTTCGGCTTCTACGGCTTTTACGGCACCCCCATCAGCACCGTCGTCTTCGGCTTCTTCCAGGACGACACGAAAGCCATCGTCAAAACCATCTGGGACGGCTGGCCCGTCGGACTCTACTTCCTCTCGCTCGCCGCCCTCTCAATCCTTCCTTTCGCCGCCGCAAAGGCCGGCGCCAAAGAGGACGAAGCACCCCTCCCGAAAGTGCGCTTCGTCTGCACGGCTGTGTTCGGGACCGTCCTCCTCGCGCTGATCATCCGCGGCAGCTTCGGCAAGTTCCCGCTGCGGCACCAGGACTATTCGGTCTCGCCCGACGTCTTCATCAACGCGACCGTGCCGGGCGGGCCCGCCTCGTTTTACGAGGCCCTCAAGGGCCAGAAGGCCCTCGCCCTCAAGGGGAGCCCCGACTGCGCCCTGAAAGCGCTCGGCTTCCGGGACGCCCGTGAGGCCGCGGCGGCGATCCGGGCCGTGAGCAGCCCCGAGGAGGCGCCCGCCGCCCCCGCCGCGGGCGACCACGTCGTCTTTGCGCTCATGGAAGCGATGGGGCGCGACTTCATGGAAGCGAACGTCCCCGGAATGAACGACACGCTCGGGGCGCTCGCCGATGAACTTCCGCACGCCGCGGCGTTCCACAACGCGGTGAGCGTCACCGGCGGCACGTTCCCGTCGCTCGAAGGCCTCATCTTCGACACCCCGCTCACGCCGCTCACGCAGAGCCGCTACGGCCGGCAAGGCTTCCCGTTCTCGAAAGTGCTTCCGTTCAAGAAGGCGGGCTACCGCACGGTGTTCCTCACCTCCGGCCCCGAGGCCTGGCGCGGGATCGACGCCAATTTCCCGCTCCAGGGCTTCGACGAGATCATCGGCGCGGCCCACCTGAAGCAGCGCTACCCGCAGGCGGAGACCACCACGTGGGGCGTGGGCGACGAGTGGATGTTCCGCCGCGCACGGGAACTGATCCGCGAGGCCGACCGCAGGGGCGAGAAGCTCTTCCTCTTCATGCTCTCGACCTCCAACCACGGCCCGCACCGCGTGCCCGACGGCGTGCGCACGAAGCCGGTGAGCGCGGCCGCCCTGCCCGCCTGGATCGTCGACCCCGACCTGCCGCTCACGACGGCGAAGCTCAAGACCTACCAGTACGCCGCCAACGCCCTCGGGCGCTTCGTGCACGGCCTGCGCAACTCGCCGGAAGGCCGCCGCACGCTCATCGCGGCGACGGGCGACCATAACGTGCGCATCAAGTACAACCCCGAAGGCCTCTGGCACCATGCGGCCGGCGTGCCCATCCTTTTCTGGCTGCCCGAGAACCTACGCGGCCTGCAGGAACAGGCGAACGTCAACCGCTGGGCATCGCACCGCGACATCTTCCCGACGCTCTCCGCGCTGGTTCTTGGCAAAGCGCCTGCGATCCACGAGGGGCGCAACCTCTTCGCGAGGGGCGGAGCCGACCTCGCGGTTTCCTTCAGCGCGCTCGGCCACAAGGGCTTTGCGATCGGCGGCTGGGGCGCGGCGTTCATCGAGGAGCGCGGCGAGCTCACCTGCTACCGCTGGTCGCGCCATCGGCTGGAGGCCGAGGACGAGTGCAGCGAAGAGCAGCTGCGCATGGGCCAGGCCGCCGCCGCGGAAGAAGCACTCGCCGAATACGGCATCCGCCGCGAGCTGACGTCCAATTGACAGAGGGCAGGAGACCGCGGCCGGCTTATCGGCCGCCTTCCCCCGAGCAGCAGCTTCTCGAACCTGGTGATGTTCGCCGGCTTCTTCAGCGCCGTCAGGCTCCGCTCGTTTTATCCCGTGAAAGGGACGGAAGGCCGGACAGCAAGGGCGCAGGTCATTTCGTCTTTTATAAAAGATATATTTTTATAGGTTATAAAAAAAGACGCTTGAAAATCAAGCGTCTTTTTCGATGAATCCTTTACTGGTGGAGAAGAGGAGGATCGAACTTATTAATAAAATCAGTATGTTATAAGAATTAAATTTCCATTCCCATACTGATTTCCATACTAAAAACGCCCGTAGGGATTTACCCTAATCAAGCGTTTAAACGTCTTGCCTGCGCTCCTATTCTGCTCCTCTCGTTGACATTTTTGGCCGATGGCTAGAAAAAACCTCAAGAACCACCGAAACCCCCACGTGTCCAAAAAATTTGATGTTCGTCCGCGAAAAATTGCCCACCTGCACGGTCCCGGATCGGCCGACCGGGTTTTCGGATCCCCCCTTACCCTCGAGGCCTTGGCAACAGCGATATCGGTCGGCAAGTGCATGCCTCGAAATCTTTAGGAATTGCACGCGCAAAAATCTTTCTACGTGCACGGTCCCGAAACGAAGCGAGGGGAGTTCGGACCCGCCCCCTACCCTTCTGATCTTGAAACGGACGCTGCGCGGGGGGTTTCAAGCTTTTTGCCCGGAGCTTCGAAGAATTGCCAAACGGATTGCGATAGGACATGTCGACGAAGCTCGGGCAGATGGTCGGTCTAGTCAGCATCGACCGGAGTGACGTCGGCCACTCTGGTCGAGGTTACGGACGCAACGGGAGAGCGCTGCCGCATCTCCTTCAGCTTGAGCAGCATGCCGAGCGTGCGCTCGAAGGTCCGGTTCAAGTGGGTTTCGTATCGTGATAAGGAATCCAAGTTTCCGTAGGCGACCGAATCCCCAAGAGCCTGCTGCCTGATTCTCGCGGCGTTGTTAATGATCTTCTCTTCTTCTTCGAGCGAGGTACGCAGCTCGCCTTCGAGGAAATCACTGACGGCCTCTTTGGATTCGCCGTCCCGGTCGTACTCGTACCAGAGCGCAAGACAACGCTCGTCGAAGCACTCCACGGCTTTTTCCGCAGCATGCTCCCCGCCCTTTGAGAGGATGTCCCGCGCCTCGTAGAGGCAGCTTAAGGAAATGGCAAAGGCCTTTACTTTTTTCTTGAATTCTTCTTCGGAAAGTCCCACGATTTCCCGGATCGAATACCCCCGGTCGATCGGGATCCCTCCTACGCCGTCGAGGTGGAGCGAGAATGGCAGGGCGGTATTCGCCAAGCTCCGTTCCTGCGTGAGAGCTCGGTCGAGGCCGCAGTTGATCTTGGCCCGTTCGGCGCTGAGCACCCGCCGTTTCCTCCAGACGATCGACGCGAGCTCCTCGACGAGAAGCCCCTCGGTGATGCCTTGCGGCTGGTACTCCGTCTGCAGCCCCTGCAGGAGCTCGTTGTATTCCTCTCGGGATTCGTGCGGCAGTATCAGCTCCTTCGACAAGATGCCGTGCTTGACGGCATTCAGGCGCGAGGTCGCATATCCCGCGGAGCTTTGTTCATCCTTGCTGATGACGCCAGTCATTTCCTTGCTCTCCTTAGTTGCTGTTGCCATTTGATTTGTCCGCCTCCTTCGCGGCCGTTGATTCGTAAACTTCGATTTCGTACGTGAGCTGTTTCCTGAAGGGCGAAGCCTTCACGAGCTTGTAGCCATCGACTTGGGTGCCTTCCTTCTGCTTCAGCCACCACCCCAAGCGCTTGCGGTTCAAGCTCCCGTACTGGTAGAACTCTTCTTCGAGCGCTTCTCGAAGGTCGTCGTTTTGCGGGTAGCCTGCATGCTCCGCGATCATCCGGACCGTGAACGGGCCGTTGTGGAACTCGTTCCGGAGCAAGGAAAAGATCCGGCCGATATACATCCGCTCGGGATCCTCTCGCATGCTTTCGAACATCCTTTGCGCCGGGTCAGTTCGGCCAAGCCACAGGAGCGGCTGCCGGCACCAGTCAGACCATTGCGAAAAGGAGTTGACCGAAGGGACCGTCTGGCATTTCGGGCATCCCGCCAGTCGCCAAGCGGCGATAATCGTCAGGGCGCAGCTGACCAACTTGCCCCGGTTGTCTCTTGCCTCATCGAGTAGATTTGGGCGGTTAAAGACATGATTCGCCGGGATTTCATCCTGTGGATTAAGATTGATCGTGACCACCCGCCGAGTCATGTCCTGCACGGGCCCGACGTTGTTCCCGCTCGAAAGAAGCAGCGTCCGGGTGCTGACGTTCGCAGTCTTGCTGGAACCAAGAATGCGTCCGTTCATATAGGGCTCGGTGAGCGCTATGCAAAGGCTCTTGAATGCGCGGATGTCTTCCGTTAGGTTGTCGAAGTTCAGGAGAGGAGGCGCCTCAAGGAACCGCGACAAGAGGAATTTCCGGCATTCCTCGTCGTCTTTTGGGAATGGCGAAGCGGGTGGGTCGTCTGGAGTTGCGAAGACCGCGATCAGGCTTGAAAGGTACGACTTGCCCGAGCCCGGGACGTGGGCCATCACGTGGTACATCGGAGCAATTCGAAGCTGCGGCCGCACTACGGCGGTCAGCATGGCAGATAAGGCAGCGCTCTTGTCGCACTTGGCCTCGAAGGGAAATTCTTCAAGAAAGCTCTCGAGCATCCGGCAGGCGCGCTCGGCGTCCTCCTTGGTCGGATTCTCGATGATTTCGAACTGTTCCGGGTTGAAGTCGCCGTAAATGCCATTATCCGGATTAAAGCCCGGTACCCCGCAAATGCTCCCGGTCGAGCCGATGACTGGTTGCCTCGAAATCCCGATCAGCTCGGGCAGAGCGGTCTGTTCGTGGTCATCGAGGATGGCGAGCAGGTACTTGGTCGGCGGGTCGCAGGGGACCTCGCTCTTGCTTCGCCCGTCGTAATGCAGCCAGCGAGTCAGCCGGCACAGCTCGATAAGCAGGCTCTGCTGAGTGGCAAGAAGCAGCCGCACGCCGCCCTTTTCCTTTGACCGGACAATCGACGCCACTTGGCCGCCTCGCCTGAAGTATTTCCCGGTCTTCGCGAGCTCTTCTTCGGCTGCGAGCACGATGCGGTTGACTTCACCCGGCCGCGTGGTGATTCTGGCCTTGAGGCATGCGTCCTCGGCATCCAGCCCGAGGAACTTCAGCAGGTCGTCGATATGCCTTTCGGCGCAGTGCCCGTGCATGCACTTGAATGAGCCGATCGGGTGGTTGTCGTCAGGCTCCCAGTAAGCGGCGCCCGAATCGATTTCGTCGGTGTGCTCGTTCTTCCACGGGCAGGAAATCTCATACTTGCCCTTGTCGATCTGCCGCCGGATAAGACCGCGCTCTTGAAGTGCCTCGAGCACCGGATTAACGGCCTTTGCAGGCGTGTAGACGGCGTTCCCGAGTGTCTGTGGGTCGGAGTGCCTCGGAGCCTCGCGACGAGCCGTAATGGCCGTTTGGGGGGCTTCTTGTGGTGGTTTCGGAAGCTGGGCTCGGGAGTGGAGGTCAAGCCCCTGCCTGAGCTCCTCGACGGAGTATTTCCGGGCGGGCTCCCACAGACGAAGAGCGCACGTAAATGGCGGGGTGTACTTGCCGTTTAGACCAACAGGCAGCCGCATCAGGCGCGTCGCAGGGCCGGTCGCGCCGGGGTCGCTGAGGTCGGCTGCAATGATGGATTCCGTTAGGGCGTCCGCGTCTGCAACAGCGGTAATGGGCTCGGACAAAATGAACCCGATCTGGTAATTGCCTGCGGACGTTTCCAATGCCCACGACGGGGCGAGCGTGATCCGATCGAAGGGAATTTGCGCCTTCTGTTTTTCGGGGTCAACGCGCTCAGTGACATCGTCGAGGACGACCGCGCACTGGGCGGCGAAGTTTGCCTTTTTCCTTGAGTACCGGCCGTCGGCGGGCTTGAAGGCCGATATCGTGAAGTAGTTGTTCGTTTCGGTGCCTTCTGGCGGCGTCTTTAAGACTCCCCAGCTGCCATTGCCAGCAGGACTGCCAGCAAAACCAACATATAAGGGCTGGACATCAGCACCCACGTCGGGAGTGCTTCGAAGCGACGCAAAAACAGTCTCAAGGAATTCAGCATTGGAAATCTCGATGGGGGTAGGGGAGAGTTCACTCGCCGTCAGGCGGTATGGCGTTCTGTTTTCGGAGGTCATGCAGCACCTCCTGCGGCGAGGGCTTCCCGTGCGGCGATCTGATTGCGCACCAGCTCACGGATTTCGTCTTCGCTTTTGCCTGCGATACGGGCGAGATTGATGGCATCGATTTCACTTGCAGGCCAAGCGACGGAACGGAGGCCGAGGCGGACGGGCGGCGGGAGCAGCCCTTCGGCGATGTAGTGGTAGAAGGTCGACCGAGGAAGGCCGGTGGTGGCCTGAGCTTCTTTAGCTCGGATGAACTTGTAGGTCATCATGAGACTCCTTAGGAGTTGTTAAGTGATGACCCAATTGAGCTCTTGCCATACTATGGCAAGTCAATATGGCAAAATATTATTTTTAACTTATTGTTTTGTATTTAATTTTTTGAATTTTTGCTATACCTGCGTTTCTCGCGTCGCTTCCTTTCGGCTGTGACGATCCGTCGGACGTTGCTCGGGCTTTCGCCGTTTTCCTGCGCCATGTACTTGTAGCGGTCTTCCATTTTCGGAAACTGCTTTTTTAATTCCTCGAAACGCCTGTAGTATCGGGCGTATCGCTCCTCCGTGGGCTCTTCGGTACCTCTTGTGGCCGGAGCTAAGTTCCAGACTTCTTCCGCCAGCACTGTGAAGCGCGTCCCGGTCCAAGCAAGGGCCTCCGCCAGTGCGCACTTGTTGTCATCGATGCAGAGGGTTACCGGCGCCCCGGCCTCGATTCTGAGCCCGCCGCCCTTGAGATAGCACGCGAGGAACTGGCCGGGAGTTTCGTTGCGCTGGGGCTCGCGTCCGAGGGTGTGGGCGACGAAGTCGGCGATCGAAAGGAAATCCAGAACGCAGGCCTTGAGGTCATCTTTGGCGATGGGGATCGCGGCCATGTCCTCGCGGCCGCAGTATCCGAACAGGTTCCCGTCCGCGTCGCGCTCGACGGCAAGCACGCAGCGCTCGGGGCAGTCTTCGGGGCACTCGAAGGTAGTTTGGTAGCCCGCGAGCTTTAATAATTTCTGCTCGAGGAGGGCGTGGACCTTGGCCTTGCCGAATTCCGACGTCAGCCGGTTAAGCAGCAGGGGGTGGGGCGAGGTCAGGTCGTCAATGTCATGGAAGAGAAACGACAACAGCGCGTCAGTTGGTTTCTTCGGCATACTCCGCCTCGGCGTCCTGCGGCGGCTCCTCAAGCCCGTTTTCGATCAACAGCTCGTGCAGGGCTTCGTCCGACGGGTCGCTGTCGATGCGCTGCATGGGCCCCTCCTCGAGCCGGATCCGGCGCGTTCTAGGCGGTCGTCCGGGCAGCTGGTACTTCATGTAAAAGACGGCCGAGAAGAGCCGCAGGAAGCCTTCCCGGCCCTTGAACAGCAGCGCCAGCTGCCTGTACAGGTCGACCATCCCGTCCTTGTTCTTGGGGGCGACGATGTTGATTTTTGTGCTCGGGTTCCGAGGATCGGAGAACTTGAGCTCCGAGAGCACGAAGGACTGTATCGGCCCAGTAGGGTCGAGGACGAAGTTGGGCGGCGTTGCCTGCAGCAGCTGCCTGATGTGGAAGTTTGACTGGGGTGCCTCCTTCGGCAGCCCCGGCATGCCGAGGATGTCGCGGCAGAAGGCGTCGTGAAGCGTTAAGCCCACTTTCCCGAAGCCCTCGACGTTGACGCGGAGGGTTCCCGCTTCCGGGTTGTAGATGAAGGCTAGGCGTCGGACCGGCCTGCGTGCATATTGCTGTATGTCGCCGTCCGTTGTCCATTCCTCAGATGATTCCAAGAAGTCTGAGAAAGTCGCGACAAGGATGCTGTTCTGGTTCGTGGAGTCGTATGCGGCGACGCGGCAGTAGCGCCCGCGCATTTGCCTAGCAAGGATCTTCCGGATGTCCTCGGCGAGGAGGCTGCGAGCGGCCTCGGACGAATTGACCGTCTGTTTCCAAATACCGGAGTACTGCTTCCAGCCCTTGGCTCGGGTCGAATCGATCAGATAGCGGGTGCATGTCCGTTGATAAAGATAGGAGTCATGGTTGAAAACCGAAAGCATGACCCCCTGAATCCCTGCGACGCGGTCGATGGGCAGCCAGTCTGGGCGCGGTCCGATGATCGAGGCCTGCAAGGCCGTTTCCCCGGCCTCTTCTCGAAAGCCGTTAATTTCATGGAAGACGACTTGAAGTTTTTTCAGTTCCGGATGCGCTGTCCTCAATCGCTCCCATTCGTCCGAGCACTTGTCGGCCGAGCGCAAGGCTGCCAAGTTGGCATCGTTGACGTCGTATTTCGCTAGGGCTTGACGCAAGACGTCGTCGGGGATTTTCCTGCAGAAGCTGTCCAGAACAAAAGTTGCCATAGGCCTCCTTTCGGATGGTTTAAGAAGACAGGCGAGCGGTCAGCTCGTCCACCTGAGAGAACAGCTGCTCCACCTTCGCGACGATGCGGTGCTGCTCGGCGAGTGGCGGGAGGGGGATCGGGCATTGCTTTAGAGCAGGAGTGCTTAATCGTTGCTGCCCTGCGGTGCCCTTGAGATTTTGGATTCCGTAGTGAATGAAGAAAGAGCTCTTTAGAAAACCCAAGAGAAATTTGGGGTCGAAGTTTTTGCTTCGCAGGACAAGAAATTCGGTACTCCCCGTCCCGATTCCGTTTGTTAGTTTTTCGGCAACAGCGGATTTTCTATTTTGAAAACATGGTGTTATTTTTGCCAAAAGCACATCATTGTTTTTAAAACGACTGAATCCTTTTTTGGCAACTCCCCAAGTTTTAACTTGATTCTTTTGAATCGAGTTAACAAAGCCTGCTGCCAAATCTGTCATGGGTATGAAAGACACGGGCAAGTCAGAAGGTGCCTCAATTTTGGGTGCAATTTCAATGCAAGTGCCTATCTTGCACCACTTCCACTTCGCCGGGATCTCGAACGGCGCCACCTTTGGCGCCTCGCCAAGTTGCTCGACCGCGGGCTCGTCATCGCGCTGCGGCACCAGCTTGCCTTGTATGGCCTTCTGCAGCACCGCAGCCTTGAACTTCTCCGGGAAGTCGTGCGTCAAGTTGCCAAGGCGCTCCTGCACGCGGGACAGCGGCTCCAGCAGCTCTTCGAGCTTCGCGACGATGCGACGCTGCTCGGCGAGCGGCGGGAGGGGAACCCATCTTTTCTCAGTATCAGCTTTGGTAATGTGAGGCATAACAGCCCCATGGCTGGATTCCTTTAGCTTTTGCGTTACTGCCTCTAGCCAATAAAACAGCCATTGTTTGGTTACTACGGCATGCTCGAAGGTGATTTTCCAAATGTGATAGTGGTAGATGCATCTAGGACCTTCCCATACCCGTGGGCCGAACGAAGCCGACCACGCATAAAGCAAATCTCCGGCATCGCAGTATTTGTCCTCTTCGAGGGTCAGGTCTGAGTAAAACCAGTTGTTGGAGGTGAAAAAATTCCCAACGCGTAGAACGGGCGTTCTGTCCCTTGCGTTTTCCTCCAGCAGTTCTTCCTTTTTATAAGCGCGCCCGTTATGCAAGCAGGCAATAGCGTCGAGCCTTACCCACTTCCACTTCGCAGGTATCTCGAACGGCGCCTCCTCAGGCGCCTCGCCGATCTGCTCGACCGCGGGCTCGTCGTCGCGCTGCGGCGCCAGCTTGCCGCGAATAGCAAGGCTGATGAGGGCGCTCTTTACGGCTTCGATGTTCATCAGTTGCCTCCCTGCGCGAGCACCTTACGGATTTCGGCAAACGCGGCGTCCGCCTCGGATCGGCACTTTCGCCACTCCTCGCAGTAGCCGTCGAGGATTTCTTCGGGGGTCCGAGTGTCCTCCTCGGGTTTCGCGTAACTGCAGAGGTCGAGGTTGAAGCCATTGGTCTCGATTTCCTTCACGGTGTAGAGGCGAGCCTTGTCGGCGCCGTCCTTCGTGATCGGCTTCCTGTCCCCCCACCACTTTTCGAGCCCTGCGAGGCTTTCCTTGGTCGCGGGGCGGGTCTTCGAGAAGCGCTCAACGCCTTCGGGAGTATCGACGCGGTAGAACCATGTCTGCTCCGTCGGGTGCGTCCGGTCGAAAAACAGGATGTTCGTCCGGATCGAGGTGTAGGGGGCGAAGATGCCTTCGGGCAGCCGCACGACGGTGTGCAGGTTGAATTCCCGGAGGAGTTTCTTTTTGATCTCGGTCTTGTTGCCGGTGCCGAACAGCAGCCCGTCGGGGACAATCACGGCCGCCCGGCCGTTCGTCTTCAGCCGTTCCATCATCAGCACGAGGAACAGGTCGGCGGTTTCGGAGCTCTTCAGGTCGGCCGGGAAGTTGTTCTGGATGGTCGTCTTTTCGGTCCCGCCGTACGGGGGATTCATGAGAATCACGTCCGCCAGCTCCTTTTGCTCGAAGGGGCTGTTGTCGAGGTCGTTGATGAGCGAATTCCTGTGGTCGATGTTCGGGTTGACGATGCCTTCGAGGATCAAGTTCGTGCAGGCGAGCAGGTAGGGCAGCGGCTTTTTCTCGACGCCGTAAATCGTCCTGTTGTCGATCTGGTCGCGGTCTTCGTTGGTCTTTGCCTGCCGACGTAGCACATTCATGGCCGAAACGAGAAAGCCGGCGGTGCCGCACGCGAGGTCGGCCACCCGGTCCCCAAGCTTCAAGTCGACGTGCTCGGCCATGAAGTTCGTCAGGATTCTGGGCGTGTAGTACTCGCCGGCGTTGCCGGCGCTTTGCAGGTCATGCAGGATGGCCTCGTAGACGTTCCCGAAGTTCTTTGTCTGCTCGGGATCCGTGAAGTCGATTTCGTTCAAGGTCTTCGCGACCTCGAAAATGAGGGAACCGTCCTTCATGTAGTTGTGCACTTCTTGAAAGACGTCCCGAACCACGCTCTTGCGACGCGGCGTTTCCGGAGTGACTGGCAGGGCTTGGAGGGCCGGAAAAAGCTCGTTATCGATGAAGTTCCGAAGCTCATCGCCGATTCGCCCGTCTTCGGTAACCCCCGTCAGGGCCCAGTTATGCCAGCGGAACTGCTCCGGGATGATTGACTGGTAGGACGGGTCGAGGGCTTCCCACTCCTGCTCGCGGTCGTCGTAGGCCTTGAGGAAAAGCATCCACGTCAGCTGCTCGATGCGCTGGGCGTCGCCGCTTACGCCGGCGTCCTGCCGCATGGTGTTTTGAATCCTCTTGACGAAGTTTCCAAGCCCAAGATTGGTTGCCATGCCTGCTCCTAAGATATGCCTTTAATTTGGTGAGTAGATGCTGCTTACCAGCCGCTTGACTGACTTGAGGTACCCGTTCCGGCCTCCAAAGGCGCGGAAGATCTTCACGATTCCTCCGTCGTCGCTGAAAATGGGGTTCTTCAGTACCTCGACGCTTTCGATCTGGGAAACTCCCTGCCGTGCGTACAGGTCTAGGAGCTTCTCCATGACCTTCTTGGCGGCGCCTTGGTATTGGCCGAGCAGCGTCCCGTCCTTTACCCGCTTCGCTCGGAGGCTGCGCGGGAAAATGTGCTTCTCTCCGTACGCGAGATAGCAGATGATGTCGAACTCATCCGCGTCGGGCATGTGGAGGTTCTTGCGCAGCTCGTCGAGGAAAATGCCGTTTTCCAGCAGCACCCGGTCGATTTCCTTCTTCTCCTCGGCGCCGTTCCAGACTTCGAGGAACTTGTCTTTCGTATCGAAGAGCTGCAGAAGGTTGCGCCGCGTGTAGTCGATCAGCTTTTCCGTGATGAGCTTGCCGTTCCCATCGAGATACTGGACCAGCTGCGAATCCACCCGGATATCGACGTCATGCACTTCGTAAATCTGGTGCGCGTCGTCTGAAGGGAGCAGCTTCGGTTCCGGAGGCTCCGGATGCGGGTGGGACTTCTTGTTCTGCTCGCCCTCGCCCGCGGGCGGGTCCGCCTGATCTGGGTTCCAGTCTGTCGATTCCACGGGCCCGTCGAAGTCGGCATCGTTGAAAAGAGCGGTTACCCCCCGGAAGTCGAGGATCGTGAAGAACGTTTTCCCGTGGTTTCGGTCGAGGCGGGTGCCGCGCCCGATGATCTGCTTGAACTCCGTCATCGAACGGATCGGAGCGTCAAGCACGATGAGCTTGACCGTCGTCGCGTCCACGCCGGTCGTCAGCAGCTTGCTCGTAGTGGCTACGACGGGGTAGGCCTTCTTCGGGGAGGTGAAGTTTTTCAGCTGCTTTACGCCCTCTTCGTCGTTTGCGGTCATCCGGACGGCCCAGAGCGGATTCGCGGTCATCATGTCGCGGTTAAGCGAGCGCATTTCCTCGAGCATGACCCCAGCGTGGTGCTGCGTCGTGCAAAAAATGATGGTCCGGGACATCCGCCCGATATGCTCAAGGTACTTCGTGACGGTTTCGGCGACCGCATGCGTACGGTTTCGAATTTCGATTCGGGTGCCGAAGTCGGAAAGGGTGTACGTGCGCTGCGGGATCAGCTGCCCGTTGTCGTCAACCTCACCCTCGCGGGGGGTCCAGCCGGTCTTGTCCTTGTCGAAGACGATGTTCACCACTTTGTATGGCGCGAGGAACCCGTCCTCGATGCCCTGCTTCAGGGTGTAGGTGTAGATGGGGTCCCCGAAGTAGGCAGCGTTGTCGGCACCGTCCTTCTTGTTCGGAGTGGCCGTCAGGCCGATTTGCACGGCGCTGCTGAAGTATTCGAGGATTTCCCGCCATGAGCTTTCCTCGCGTGCGCTGCCCCTGTGGCACTCGTCGACAACCACAAGGTCGAAGAAGTTGCGAGGGACCTGCTTGAAGACGTCAAGCGTGGAATCGGCGTCCTTGTCCTCTTCCTCGACGCCTCGATTGCTTTTCTTCAGCTGCTGGTAAAGCCCCATGTAGACTGCGGCGCCGGTATCGATCGTTCCGCGGGTGATTTTCCGGACGGTGTTCCCGAAAGGCGTGAAGGTCTTGTCGATCGCCTGATCGATAAGCTGGTTGCGGTCGGCGAGGTACAGCACTCGCCGCGCAGCCTTGGCCTTCAGCAGCCGCCAGATGATCTGGAAGGAAACAAAGGTCTTGCCGGTCCCGGTCGCCATGACAAGGAGTACGCGCCGTCGTTTTCCTGACAGCACGGCGTCGACAGTGCGGTTAATCGCCACCATCTGGTAGTAGCGGGGCTTTCGGCCGTCGGTCGACGTGTAATAGAGGGAATTCTCCTCTCGGCGCCGAGCTTCGCCGTTATTAGGGATTCCGCGGGCGTCGCACCACTCGCCCCACAGTTCTTCGGGCGAGGGGAACTCATCAAGCCTCAGGTGCTCGACGCTGTAAGTCGGGTAGAGCGTGGCTTTGATGAACTCTTCTCCGGCCGAAGCGAAGGCGAAGGGTACGTCAAGCGTTGCAGCGTACCGTGCGGCCTGATCTATACCGTCCTGCGCCGACTTGCCGAAGCGCTTCGCTTCGATCACAGCAATAGGTCGGTTGTTGCCGTGCAGGAGGATGTAGTCGGGACGGTTCCGGGAATCGTCGGGAGGGATGCTCTTAGCCTCGTTGGTGCCGGGGACGATCTGCATGCGGTCCGCGCGCAGGCTGTACTCGAACAGCATGTCCTCGGCCTTCCAGCCCTTTCCGGTCAACGCGGGGGTGATGTACCTAGCTTTAGTGTCTTCTTCCGACAGGTATTTTGCCGTTCCCAAAACCCACCCCCTGCAGCGGGGCATTTGCTTGCCCAATGCCCTCGGTGACTGTCCAACAAGGTCTTACTACGTCTTTATACCCCAAGCCGGAAATTGCTGGGAACCTTGAAAAGAAAATTTGTTTCCTCTTTGGTTTCGGGGACCGACCGCGATGGTCAGACAAAAAAGGCAGTAATCATTCCTCCAGTGGGGGTTTTGGTGGTTTTTTTCCTTTTTCTCAGAGATCTGAAAAAACTGTCAGTGCTGTGTATGAGCACGGAGCTTATCCAAGTAGGAATAACAATACTCTCCCCAAGCCTCCACGATCGCCCGGCGTTCGTTTTCAAGAGGGGCCCGGTCGTAGGCGCCGTGGTAGGCGTCGTCCTTCGAGTGCAGCAGGCAGAGCTCGACGGCCTCCTGATCAAAGCGCCTGTTGTTCCCAAGGGCGTCGTCCTTGGCCCATGTCCGGAAGGTGGCCCGGGCGGTCCCGTGCTGCGTAATCCGCTGCGGCGAGCCCATCTTCTGTGACTTCACGGGGTCTATCCAACCGATTCCGTCCTCGGCCTTCCGCTTCAGGTGCAGGCGCTTCAGGATCGCGCCGAGGGCTGCGTCCCCGAGGGCGGTGCCCCGGTTGCTGGGGAAGACCAAGTCGGACCCCGACAAGTGGGGCAGCGATTCAAGCAGGGCGACGGCCCGGGAGGACAAGAAAATCGTGCGGTCCCGGTTCGGGCTCTTCATCTTGTCGTTGTCCAACGGCACCCGCCAGACTCGCTCCTCTAAATTAAATTGCTTCCACTCGGCGAGCCGAACGGCCTTGGAGCGCGTTGCCGTAAGAAAGGAAAACTGAAGTGCTCGCGCGGAAGTCGACGGGGCGAGGGCGTCAAGCTCCGCCATCAGCCGCGGGAGCTCCTCCACGGAGCAGGCAGCGTAGTTCTGGCGCTCCTTCCGCCCGATCTTGTATGACTCCATGAGGACGCCGAGGGCGCCGTCCATGGAAGCGGGGTTGACCTGATTCTTGCGTTTATGGAGCGCGATGGCCCACCGGAAAATCTGCTTGATGTAGGTCTTCGCCTTGTCGGCCGTGCGAGGTATGGTCTTCCAGATAGGCGCGAGGCATGCCCGGACATCCTCGGGCGTGATGGCTTCGATGTCCGTGTTGCCGAAGGAAGGGTAGACGTGCTTTTCGAGCACCTGTCGGGTGCTTGCTTCACGGCGTTGGTTCCGGGCCCACTGGCCCTGCTGAATTTGCTCCGCCATCCACTCTTCGGCGACCTGCTTGAAGGTGACAGGGTTCAAGGCGCGTTCCTTCGCCTCGCGTTCCGCTATGGCCGCCGCGGTCTTCGCCTTCTTCTCGGCAATCGGGTCGACGCCCTGCTCGATCTTGTCCCGGGCTTCCCGGGCCAGCTTCCGCGCCAAGGCAAGGGACATCCGAGGGTAAGCACCTAGTCCCAAGTCATGGCTCGCCCCTGCGATCTTGTAGCGGAGGATGTACCAGCCTATGCCGTGCCGCTTCCTGAGATACAGCCCCTTGACTCCACCGAGAGAATGCGTCCCGTCGGGGAGAGCCTTCACGGCCACGGCCGTTAATTCCTTTGCGATTTTTGGCATTTAGTATGGAAAGAAGATGGCCTAACTCCTTTCCCATTATATTTTCCATACTAAAAGCGTGGATTCAGCGGGAATTCCTTGGACTGCTTTGGAGCTTGTTTGAAGCTAAGTGATTGAAGATAAAAGAAATCCCAGACGTCATAAGACAGTCTGGGACTTAGATTTGGTGGAGAAGAGGAGGATCGAACTCCCGACCTCTGCATTGCGAACGCAGCGCTCTCCCAGCTGAGCTACTTCCCCATTTCCGTCGGATCCGCAGGACTTCCTGCAGGTCTTCCGAAAGGCAGAGTGCAATTCTGCACCCGGATTCCTTTATTGGGTATACCGCATAGACGGTATTTTGTTACTTCTTCCACTTGCCGTGGTAGAGCACGAGGCGGTAGCCGTCGGGGTCCTCGAACGTGGCGCAGTGGCCCGGGTCCGCATAGAGCTGCGGGGGCGTGACCTGGCGGTAGCCGATGTCATAAAGGGCCTTGAGGCGGTTCTGCCATTCCTTGTCGTCGGGGATGCAGAACACGATGAAGTGATCCGGCGTGGGAGAAGGCGGCACGACCGAGTCGTCGCGCCTGGCGGTGTACTCGAATTGGTAGGGCCAGTCCTTGTGGCCGAGGATGACGCCGTCCCAGCCCTGCTGGCTGTCGAAGCGGTCGAGCACCTCGAAGCCGAGGCCGTCGACGTAAAAGGTGATGAGATCCTGCAGATGGTTCGTAGGCCGCGAAAGCCTGAGCTTGACGAGAGATTCCATGGTTTGCATTCCTCTGAAAAGAAAAGTTGCAGGTGCTTTCAATTATGGTTCGCATGTCATCAAAATGCCATAAATCTTGGGGATAACGTGCCTTACAATGGTCTGCACGCTTTGGAGGCAAATAAAAACATGAAACCCGCTTTGAACTATCTCAGCGCCGGGGCCGCGGCCGTTTCGCCCGCGAAGGCCGGCGGCGCGCTCGTCGTTTTCGGTGCCTTTCTCTCGCGCGGCAAGCTCGCGATGACGCCCTCTGCGCTGCGCTGGAACGCCGAGCACGGGCACGAGATCAAGCGCGCCTTCGCTCGCGGCACGTTCGACGCGAAGCCGGGCAGCACGATGCTGCTGGCGCAGAGCGAGGATTTCCCGGGCGGCGCCGCCGTCGTCGGCCTGGGCGAGATCCGCGAGTTCACGCCCGCTGTGTTCGGCCGCGTCCTCGCCAAGGCCGCCGCGGCCTTCGCCTGGTCGAAGGAGCAGGCCTACACCGTCACCGAATGGCTGCCCGACGCGGTTTCGCCCAAGGACTGCGCGCGCATCTTCGCCGCGAGCACCCTGAACGCGCTTACCGAGCGCGCGACGCTCGCCACCGAGAAGGACGAGGCGAAGGCGCCCCGCACGAAGAAGGTGTACTGGGTCGAGGCGAAGGCGGGCGACGACATCGAAAAGGGCCTGAAGCTCGGAGAAGCCGTCGCCGAAGGCGAGCGCATTGCGCGCGGCCTCGCCGACCTGCCGGGCAACGTCTGCACGCCCGACTTCCTCGCCCGCGCCGCCGAAGAAGGCGCCAAGGACACGGAAGGCGTCAAGGTCAGGGTGATGGACGAGAAAGCCATCGCCGAAGCGGGCATGGGCGCCCTGCTCTCGGTCGCCAAGGGCAGCGCGGTGCCCCCGCGCTTCGTCGCGATCTCCTACGAAGGCGGCAAGAAGGGCGACGCGCCCATCGCCTTCGTCGGCAAGGGCCTCACCTTCGACGCGGGCGGCATTTCGCTCAAGCCCGCCTCCGGCATGGCCGACATGATTTACGACATGTCGGGCGCCGCCGCCGTGATCGGCACGGTCTTCGCCTGCGCGAGGGCCGGCCTCAAGGTTAACCTGCTCGGCGTCTTCGGCGCCTGCGAGAACCTGCCCTCGGGCAGCGCGAGCAAGCCGGGCGACGTCGTGAAGTCCTACAGCGGCAAGACAATCGAGATTCTCAACACCGACTGCGAGGGCCGCATGGTGCTCGCCGATGCGCTCGCCTGGACCGCCGAGAAGAAGCCCGCAGTCATGATCGACGCCGCGACGCTCACGGGCGCCTGCTGCGTGGCGCTCGGCGACGCGTACAGCGGCCTCTTCTGCGCCGACCGCGCGCTTTCGGCCGAAATCCTCGCCGCCGGGCGCGACGCGCTCGACGAGGCCTGGCCGCTGCCGCTCGGGCCCGCCTATGCGGAGCTCATGAAGTCGAACGCGGCCGACATCGCCAACCAGGCGAGCAAGCGCTGGGGCGGCGCCTCCTCCGCGGCGGCGTTCCTTTCGGTCTTCGCCGGCAAGACGCCCTGGGCGCACCTCGACGTGGCGGGCACCGCCAACACCGAGGGCCGTGAGCGCTCGGCGACGGGCCGCCCCGTGCCGCTTTTCATGCAGTTCGTCTTCAACCGCCTGAAGAAGTGAAGCCCCCAGCCATGTTCAAGATCGACTTCCACTTCAACGTCCCGGACCGCATCGAGTACGCGTGCCTCGCGGCGCGCACGGTTTGGCGCCGCGGCCTCACGCTCGCGGCCTGGTCGTCGGACGAGGCGAAGCTGCGCGCGCTCGACGTGCGGCTCTGGCGCTTCGACGACCTGGCGTTCCTGCCGCACGTCCGCGCCGAAAGCCCCAAGGCCGCCGAGACGCCGATCCTGCTCTCGAGCGACCTCTCGGCGCTGCGCGGCGACGTGCTGCTGCTCCTTGACGACGGCCTGCCGCCCGACTGGCAGAATGCCTTCTCGCGCTTCCAGCGCATCATCGACGTGGTGAGCACCGTGCCCGAGGAGCTCGCCGCATCGCGGAACCGCTACCGCGCCTACCGTGCGGCGGGCGTCGAGCTCGCCGCCTACGACCGGCGCATGTGAGCGGAATAAAGAACTTAAAGAAGAGAGAACTAACCCATGCCCGCACAACGCAAAGAACCCGTCATCGACAAGGGCGCCTACACGCTCACCGACCGCGTGAAACTCACCTGGCGCGAGGTGCGCGGCCTGGCCTCGCAGCCCGACGCGCCCCGTGAGCCGGTGCTCTCGCCCGAAGCGAAGGGCGCGCCTGCCCCGCAGGCCGCCGCAGCGGCCCCGGCCAAGGCCGCGGCTGCGGCTCCCGCACCCAAGCCCGCGGCCCCGCGCGAGCCCCAGCCGCTCGTCCTCACCGACGAAGAGCGCACCGCCATCGCCGTGATGCTCGCGCCCGCCGTGGAAGCGGCCGTGCGGCAGTCGCTCGGCGACCTCATCAGCATCTCGGTCAACAACGCCTCCGCGCGCATCAAGGCCGACATCGACCGCGCGCTCTCGGGCGCCGTCGCCGAAGCGCTCTCGAAGGAAGTCGCCAAGCTCGACCTGAGTTCGGTGATCCGCCGCTAGAGCCGGCCCGCTTTTTCCCTTCTTCGCCCGTCCGGCCTGCGCCGGGCGGGCTTTTCGCGCTCAGGCCCCGCGAATCGTGAGAAAATATAGGAATTTTCACCGTTCCGTCCTCATTGGAATCAATATGACTGCTACAGACACTCAGGAGCTTGCCAAGAGCTTCGACCCCGCGGACATTGAAGCCCGCTGGTATCCGATTTGGGAAAAGCGCGGCTATTTCAAGGCCGGCCTCGATCCGAAGAAGCCCTCGTTTGCCATCCAGCTGCCCCCGCCCAACATCACGGGCATCCTGCACATGGGCCACGCCTTCAACCAGACGGTGATGGACTCGCTCACGCGCTTCCACCGCATGGACGGCTACAACACCGTGTGGATCCCGGGCACGGACCACGCCGGCATCGCCACGCAGATCGTCGTCGAGCGCCAGCTCGAGAAGCAGGGCGTCGACGTGAAGAACATGCCCCGCGACGAGTTCGTGAAGAAGGTCTGGGAGTGGCGCAAGTTCTCGGGCGGCACGATTCTCAACCAGATGCGGCGCCTGGGCGACAGCGTCGACTGGGACCGCGAGTACTTCACGATGGACGAGAACCTCTCCAAGGTCGTGATCGAAACCTTCGTGCGCCTCTATGAGGAAGGCCTCATCTACCGCGGCAACCGCCTCGTGAACTGGGACCCGAAGCTGCAGAGCGCGGTCTCCGACGTCGAGGTGGAAAGCGTCGAGGAAGAAGGCCATCTCTGGGAGATCCGCTATCCGGGCGCCGACGGCAGCGCAGGCGTCACGGTGGCGACGACCCGCCCCGAGACGCTCTTCGGCGACCAGGCGGTCGCCGTCAACCCCGAGGACGAACGCTACAAGGATCTCGTCGGCAAGCAGCTCGTGCTGCCGCTCACCGGCCGCGTCATTCCGGTGATCGCCGACAGCTACGTCGACAAGGACTTCGGCTCCGGCTGCGTGAAGATCACGCCGGCGCACGACTTCAACGACTTTGAAGTGGGCCGCCGCCACAACCTCGCGATGCTCAACGTGCTCACGAAGACGGCGCACATGAACGAGAACGTTCCCGAGAAGTACCGCGGCATGGACCGCTACGAGTGCCGCGATGCCGTGATCGAAGACCTGAAGGCGCAGGGCCTGCTGGTCGGCATCAAGCCCTTGAAGCACATGGTCCCGCGCGTTCCGCGCACGGGCGAAGTGGTCGAGCCGATGCTCTCCGAGCAGTGGTACATGGCCATGACGAAGCCCGCTCCCGAAGGCACGCTCTTCCCGGGCAAGTCGATCGCCGAGGTGGGCCTCGAGGCCGTCGAGTCGGGCGAAGTGAACATCTTCCCGAAGGAATGGCGCGGCGTCTACCGCCAGTGGCTCGAGAACATCCAGGACTGGTGCCTGTCGCGCCAGCTCAAGTGGGGCCACCAGATCCCCGCCTGGTACGACGAGAAGGGCAACGTCTACGTTGCGCGCACCGAAGAGGAAGCGCAGAAGAAGGCGGGCGCGGGCGTCAGGCTCACGCGCGACCCGGACGTGCTCGACACGTGGTTCTCCTCGGCCATGGTGCCGTTTTCCACGCTGCACTGGCCCGATCCGCAGGGCGACGACAAGATCGCCTACGACCTCTACCTGCCGAGCTCCGTGCTCGTGACGGGCTACGACATCATCTTCTTCTGGGTCGCCCGCATGGTCATGATGACCAAGCACTTCACGGGCCGCGCGCCCTTCCATGACGTCTACATCCACGGCCTCGTGCGCGACGCCGAGGGCAAGAAGATGTCGAAGTCCGAAGGCAACACGCTCGACCCGCTCGACATCATCCAGGGCATCGACCTCGAAGGCCTCATCGCGAAGAACACGCGCGGCCTGCGCCAGCCCGAGAAGGCCCCGATCGTCGAGAAGAAGCTGCGCCGCAACTACCCGAACGGCATCGCCGCGCACGGCGCCGACGCGCTGCGCTTCACGATGGCCGCCTACGCCACGCTCGGCCGCAACGTCAACTTCGACCTGAAGCGCGCCGAGGGCTACCGCAACTTCTGCACGAAGCTCTGGAACGCCACGCGCTTCGTGCTGATGAACACCCAGGGCAAGGACTGCGGCACCGGCGCCGACGCTGACAAGCCGATGACCTTCACCTTCGTCGACCGCTGGATCGAGAGCGCGCTCGAGAAGACCATCGAGGAGGTGCGCCAGGGCTTTGACACCTACCGCCTCGACGTGGCCGCCAACGCGATCTACTCCTTCGTCTGGAACGAGTACTGCGACTGGTACCTCGAGCTTGCCAAGGTGCAGCTCAAGGGCAGCGAGGAGCAGTGCCGCGGCACCCGCCGCACGCTCGTCACCGTGCTCGAGAAGGTGCTCCGCCTCGCGCACCCGATCATCCCGTTCATCACCGAGGAGCTCTGGCAGAAGGTGTCGCTCGCCGCCGGCACGCGCCGCCCGGACGAAGAGACCTCGGTCATGATCCAGCCCTACCCGAAGGCGGGCGAGATCCCCGTCGACGAGGACGCCGCCGCGCGCATGGCCGACATCAAGTCGATGGTCGAGGAGATCCGCAACCTGCGCTCGGCGATGAAGCTGCAGCCCGGCATGCGCATCCCGCTCCTCATCTCCGGCCCCGAGGACCGCTGCCGCGAAGCGGCGCCCTACCTCACCGCGCTCGCGCGCCTCGCCTCCGTCGAGCACGTCGAGAGCATCGAGGCGGTCAACAAGGGCGCCGTGGCGCCGGTCGCCATCGTGCACGACTTCAAGCTCATGCTCAAGGTCGAGATCGACCTCGCCGCCGAGCGCGCCCGCCTCACCAAGGAAGCCGCCCGCCTCGAGGGCGAGACGGCGAAATGCCGCGCCAAGCTCGGCAACGAGCGCTTCGTCGCGAAGGCCCCGGCCGCCGTGGTCGAGACCGAGAGGAAGCGCCTCGCCGAGTTCTCCGACCTGCTCGCCAAGGTGAAGGAGCAGCTCGAGCGCCTGCCTAAGGACTGATCCCGCAGGCACAGCGTTACCGAAAGGCGGCCTTCCGCGTCTTATGATTGGAAGGCCGCCTTTTTGCCGTTCAGGATTTTCTCTTTTTCCTCACCATGGCCCTTCACATCAATCTCGAGCGCATCCGCCCCGGCTACCTCCTCAAGCCCCGCGGCAAGAACCTGCGCTTCACCTACCTGACGCGCTGCTTCCTGCACGGGCTCGTTCCGAAAAGCGTCCTCAGGGCGCGCATGGAGCGGCTCCTCGGCTCGCTTGAGAGCCGGCCCGACCGCGACGCGATCCTCGACCGGGTCGACTACTGCTGCAAGCTCACCGACGTGCGGCCGCTCACCGGCAGGAAGCGCCTTCGCGACATCCCGAACGGCCAGGGCAACTACAACCGCGACTTCTTCGAGTACGCACGCTACTTCAGGGGCGACCTCTTCGTCGACACCGCCTTCGGCGACAACACCTCGATTCCCAAGACGCCCTCGATCACGAAGAGCCGCCCGGTGAGGGACGGCAACGAGAACGACGTGCTCATGAAGCTCAACAAGGTGCGCCACTTCATGTTCCTCAAGGACCGGCTCGCCTTTGAGGAGAAGAAGGACGGCGCGATCTTCCGCGGCGCCTGCTACCAGGCCGACCGCCGCCGCTTCATGGAAAAGTACTTCGGCAGCCCGCTCATCGACTGCGGCGACACGGGCCGCGGCGGCAGCGAGCCCGCCGAGTGGAAGAAGCCGCTCATCACGCCCTACGACCATCTCAAGTACAAGTTCGTCGTGAGCATCGAGGGCAACGACGTCGCGAGCAACCTCAAGTGGATCATGTCCTCGAACTCGATCGCGCTCATGCCGCGCCCGCGCTACGAGACCTGGTTCATGGAAGGGCGCCTCGTGCCCGGCGTGCATTTCGCGGAAATCAGGCCCGACTTCGCCGACGTTGAGGAAAAGATCCGCTGGTACGCCGCGCACCCCGAGGAGGCGCACAGGATCATCGCCGCGGCGCACGCCTGGGTCGACCAGTTCCGGGACCCCGAGCGCGAGGACATCATTTCGCTCCTGGTGCTTCGGAAGTACTTTGAAAAGACGGGCCAGAAGATCTGATTTCGGCAAGCCGCCGCGCAAAAACAGTAGACGCTTTCCCCTGCCTTCAGGGATAATGGAGGAAAAGGTGCCCGACCTCATGCCGGGGACCGGCGCTTCACGCTTCGCGCCTCCCTCCGGGCACCGCTGGAAGCGGCTAGGAGAAAGAAATGACGACCATTGACCAGATCGAAGAGGCAATTAAGAACAAGAGCAGCCTCGCGTTCGCCTATCACGGCTTCGACCGTGTGGTTTCCCCCTATGCGGTCGGCCTGTCCCCGACCAACGAAGTCAAGATGATCGGATTCCAGACGGGCGGCGGCAGCCATTCCGGCGTCACGGAAAAGCTGCGCTTCTACACCGTCGCCGACATCGCAGGACTCGAGCCGGACAAGTCGGCCTTCCGCGATATCAAAGACGAGGACCGCCGCGTGATCGGCCAGCTCGCCAAGGTGTACGCCGAGGTCTGACGGCCTGATATGCCCCCGAGAATCTGGGCAGGAGCGGAAGCGCGCCGCAGCGCTTCCGCTTAATTTTTGCCTCCGTTTTCCTTCTTCCTTTCTTTTCCGGCAAAGCACTTCCGCTCGAGGAAGCGCAGCATGGCCTCGCGCCAGCGCCCCTCACGGCCCGCGAAGACCCCGAGGAACGGCGCGCCCTTTGCCTCCCAGCATTCCGCCTGCGCGGGCGCCGCGCTCTTCACTGCCCTGCTCTGCGCCGAGCGGATGACGGCGTCGCGGGCGGGGAAAACGAGCGCGACGGGCACGTGCAGGCCGCGGAGGACATCCGCGGGCTCCGGCGCGGAAACTTTGAGCGTTCGGGCGAGCGCCGTGCCGATGAGCGGCCCCCAGTGCCCCTGCACCCAGCCCCGCCGCGTCGCGTAGCACGATTCGAGAACGGCGCCCGCGATGCGCTCCGGCGCCGAAGCGGCGAGCTGCAGCGCCGCATCGCAGCCTGTGAACTGCCCGAAGAGCGCGACCTTCGCGGCCTTCCGCGGCGTGCCGTCGAGCCAGGAAAGCGCCGCGGCGGCGTCGCTGCCGAGGGCTGAGAGCGAGGTCTTCCCGGTGCTGTCGCCGAAGCCCTGCGGATCGAAGGCAAGGACGTCGAACCCGCCCTCGCAGAGGAAGGCCGCCTGGGGCAGGTTAAAGCTCAGGTTCTGCCGGCCGGAATGGCAGTAGAGCACCGTTCCCTTCGGGCTTTCGGCGTATTTGCCTGCGGCCCGGAGCAGGAAGCCCGCGACGGCGCCGCCTTGGGGCGTGCGGGCGCTGAATTCATCGAACGTCAGGCCGAAATGGGACGGGTGCCAGTAGCGGCGGGACTCGGGCTCAAAAAAGGCGCTTTCAACGAAACGGGAGAGAAAAGGCATAGGGCCCCCGATGAAGAGAAAGGCCGGCCGCAGGCATGCCGCGGGCCGGCCGAAGCGGTTTGGGCGATGAGAGTCAGCCCTTTCAGCAGAACACCGTCACCAGCACATAGCCGACGGCAACCGCCACGATCACCGACAGCAGCCCGGGGAGCTGGAAGGAGTGGTTGAGCACGTACTTGCCGATCCTCGTCGTGCCGGAGCGGTCCATGCCGATGGCGGCGAGCGCCGGGCCGGTCGTGGGCAGGATGAAGAGGCAGTTCACCGCCGGGAACATGGCCACCAGGGACATGGGGTTGATGCCGAGCGCGAAGCCCAGGGGCATGATGGCGCGGGTCGTCGCGCCCTGGCTGCCGAGCAGCGCGGACATCACGCCGAGCACGAGCGCGAAGAGGAACGGCGCCGTCGCGGCGAGCTGGCCGCAGAGTTCCATGAAGAAAGGCTTGTTGCCGTTGATGAACGAATCGGACATCCAGGCGACGCCGAAGATCACCGCGATCGAGACGACGCCGGCGTGGAGGATCTCGCCGCGGGCCACCTTCTCGATGTTCGGGCGGCAGAAGATGCACATCAGGGCGCCCGCCGCCAGCATGACGGCCTCGATCACGAGCGACATGCTTACGGGCTTGGTCTGCCCGCGCAGCACGCGCAGTTCCGGGAAGAAGCCCGAGCAGACGATGACGACGATCGCGCCGAGGAAGATCAGCACGGACCAGGTGGCCTGCTTCGGGAGCTTCCTGTCGGTGATGACCTGAGGCGGCTGGACGAGGCCGGCCTTGAGGCGGGCCTGGTATTCCGGATCCTTGTCGAGGTCCTTGCCGCGGAACATGCACACGAACGAGGCGACGAGCACGCCGATGAGGCAGGACGGGAACGTGATCATGAGGATCTGGGCAAGCCCGATCTCGGGATGCCCGTTCTGCACCATCAGGCCGATCATGGCGGCGGTCGCCGCCGAAATCGGGCAGGCCGTGATGCCGACCTGGCCGGCCGTTGCGGCACCGGCCATGGCGCGCTCGGGACGCACGTTGGCGTTGTAGCTCACCTCGTAAATCACGGGCAGGATCGCGTAGACCGCGTTGCCGGTGCCGGCAAAGAACGTGAGGAAGAAGCTCACCACCGGGCCGAGCACGGCGACGTACTTCGGGTTCGAGCGGATGATGCGCGCGGCGATGCGGACCAGGATGTCAAGGCCGCCGACCGCTTCCATGCACGAAGCGCACATGCACACCGAGAAGATGATCAGCATCACGTCGATGGGCGGCGACGTGGGAACGATGCCGAACACCAAGGCGAGGACAACAAGGCCGAGGCCGCCCCAGAGTCCGAGGGCAAGGCCGCCGTAGCGGACGCCGAGCAGGATGGCGCCGAAGACGATAACGAATTGAATAAGCGCAGACATGGTCGTTTTTTCCAAGCGCCGCCCGAACGGGCAGCCGCCTGGTTCCGTGAGAATTTGATTGGGGAAAAAGAGCAGCCTCGGGGCAGCCGGAGCCTCACCCGCGGGGCGATGAAAAAAAAAACGGCGTTTTTCCTTTGGTCTGAAGGTGCCGCCTGATTTTTTCATCCGTGTCATTTTCTTCGCCCGATTCATTTTTCCCGAGCGGCGTCATGAAAATTTATTCACCGATTAAGCGATGCTGAATTTGCGGCAGCCGGCGATTCCTTCCTGCGTCCCTGCACGGAAAGTTTTGAATGAAATTAATTTAACGATCAATAAAAATATAATAAAATATATTTATAATTGCTTATAAAACAATATATTACTGTGCGAATGATTTATTAATACACTGCATCGCGCAGCTGCTTTTAATTATTTATTAAATCGTTTTATTATTTTTAAATACTCAAGCAGCTCTCGGGAGAACATTTTCAGAAAGATTTCTGAAGCGATATTCCTTCATCGGAATATTCGGACAAAAAAATGCTGCACGGCCTGGACCGGCGGCCGTGCAGCGATTTGAAAAAGAGAGAGCAGTGAGCGAGCCAGGCGTTAGGCTTTCTTCGATGCCTTGAACGCGGCGATGGCGCGAGCCATCTGGGCGGGTTCGGTCATCAGCATCGGGTCGATCATGCGCTCGGCCTCTTCCTTGGTCATGAGGCCCATCTCCACGACGGCCTGCTTGACCGTCGTGCCGTTCTTCTCGCAGTAATGGGCGACGCGGACGCCTTCCGGATAGCCGAAGGTGGCCGCGACGACGGTCGAAAGCGCGATCGAGCTGTCGGCCTCGTGCTGGCAGCGCCCGGCGTTGGCGGTGATGCCGTCGACGCAGTCGCGCCTCAGGATGACCAGCTCCTCGGCGACGAGGTGCAGGCTTTCCATCACGCACTTGTAGAACGTGGCGTCCCAGACGTTGAGGTCAAGCTCGCCTTCGTCGTAAGCGACTGCGATGGCGACGTCGTTGCCGATCACCTGGTGGGCGATCTGGATGACCATCTCGGGAACGGTCGGGTTGATCTTGCCCGGCATGATGGAGCTTCCCGGAGACAGCGCCGGAAGGCCGATTTCCAAGAAGCCGGAGCGCGGGCCGGAGCTCATGAGGCGGAGGTCCTTGCAGATCTTGGAAAGCGACGCGGCGGCTTCCTTCGCAAGGCCGGAGACCGTGACGACGAAGTCGGAATTCTGGAACCCGTCGAAGAGGTTTTCGGCGGGCGTGACCTTCTCGCCGTATTCTTCGCTGAGATGCCGGTAGAGGGCGTCCATGTAGCCCGGGTCGGCGCCGAGGCCCGTGCCGACGGCGCTGCCGCCCATGACGAGCTCGAAGCAGCCGGGGCGAGCGGCGCGGAACTTGCCCGCGAGGCGCTTCATGAGCGAGGCGTAGCCGGAGAATTCCTGCCCGAGCGTCAGCGGCAGCGCGTCCTGCCAGCAGGTGCGGCCGACCTTGACGATGTCCTTGAAAGCCTTGGCCTTCGCGTCGAAGCTCGCGGCGAGCTTGTCGAGGCCGTCGATGATGCGGTCGATCCCGGGCGCCATCGCCAGGTGCGTGGCCGACGGGATCGTGTCGTTGGTGGACTGCGCCTTGTTGACGTGCGTGTTGGGATGCACGCGGTCCTGGCCCTTGTGGCCCGTGAGGATCTCGTTGGCGGCGTTGCCGAGCACTTCGTTGACATTCATGTTGACGCACGTGTAGCCGCCGCCCTGCCACATGTCGAGCGGGAACTGGTCGTCGAACTTGCCCGCGAGCGCCATGTCGGCGGCCTTGGCGATGGCCCTGGCGATCTCGGGGTCGAGCGCCCCGATGTCGGCGTTGGCGAGCGCGCAGCATTTCTTGATGCGGAAAAGCGCGCGGTGCATTTCCGGATAAGCGATCACGGGGTAGCCGGCGGCTCCCGAAACCTTCACCATGCGGTGCGTCTGAATGCCCCAGTACTGGTCGTTGGGGATTTCCATCTTGCCGAGGCAGTCCTGCTCGATGCGAGTGTCAGTCATAACTAAGGTCCTTTTGCGGTTGGATGCGGCCGGCGCTTCAGTCCCGGCCGATGGCTGTATTATCGAAAGAGGCGTGCGGCAATCCCACGCCGTTCGAGTTTTTTAATCCCGCAAATTAGCCGCGCTTAATTTGCGGCCGCACCGGAGCCGATCATCCATGAGCATTCAGCTGCCGAACCTGGAGTTCCTGCGCACGTTCAACGCCGTCGCGGAACTGCGCGTCCTCAAGAAAGCTTCCGAACGGCTGGGTCTGACGCCTTCGGCGGTCTCGCAGGCGCTCTCGAGGCTCGAGAGCCAGCTCGGCGTGGAGCTTTTCGAGCACGACGTGAGGCCCCTCAAGCTGACACCGGCCGGCGCCCGGCTCCTCGAGGAGAGCCGCCCCCTGGTGGCCGCCGCCGAGCAGCTCGCCTCGCAGGTTTCCTCCCGCTCGCTCAAGGAACTCACGCTGCGGCTCGGCATCGGCGAAACGGCCACGGCGACCATCGGCCCGTGGCTCGTCGCCAACCTGATGGACCGCGTGAGGAAGCTCGAAACGCAGACGCTGCTCACCAAGCCGCTCATCGAGGAACTGCGCAAGGGCACGCTCGACGCGATCATTTCGCCCGACGCGCTGCTCGACGAAGACCGCTGGACGCACCGCGCCCTTTACGAGGAGGACTTCGTCGTCGCCGCCTCGAAGGAAGCGCCCCTGCCGCGAAGCGAGGACGAGCTGCGGCTCCTCAGCATGAAGCATCCCTTCATCACCTACGCCCGCGGGAGTTCCGACGAAACCGAGATGGCCCGCATCCTGCGCTCGATGAACATCTTTCCGCTCTCGCGCGTCAGCGCGGGCTCGAGCTACCTGCTTGTCGGCCTCGTCGCGCAGCGCCGGGGCTGGACCATCATCCCGCCCACCAACCTCTGGTGCGGGCGGCAGTTCCTGAAGGACCTGCATTTCGCTCCCCTGCCGGGCGGCAGGCGCGCCGTGCGCACCATGTGGGCGGTCTGCAGCCGCAACCTGAGCGAGGCGGAAGGCATCGTCGCCGGCGCGGCCAAGGACGCCTTCAGGGAGCACATGATCGGCGAGCTGCGCGCCGTCTCGCCCGAGCTCGCGGGCTTCTGCCGGGCGACCGAAATAACCCTGCCCTCAAAAAATTCCGGGGCCGCTTCCCTTTGCCGGGAGGCGGCCCCTTCTGCTGCGTCCGAAAAGTTCCGGGGAAGCTTATTCGGGGTGCTTCGGGTCGAGGCCCGTGAGGTTGTCGACGCCCTCGCGCTCCTCGACGCTCAGGTTGCTCTCGGCCCTCTGGCCTTCCCA
>JBKEET010000007.1:0-101896 GCA_047777475.1 Burkholderia sp. | reverse complement strand
CCTCGAAGCTCTTGATCGTTCGTGTTTGTCGCTTCTCACGATGGCCGCGCCGTAGTTGTAGACGTAAGGCACGGAGAAGTCGTACTTCGCCTGGCGCTCGGGCGTGATGAAGACCTGGTTGATGATGACGTCGTAGCGCTTGGCGTCGAGGCCGGCGATGATGCCGTCCCACGCCGTCTCGGACGAACTGGGCCTTGACGCCGAGCTTGGCGGCGAGCGCACGCGCGAAATCGACGTCCATGCCGACGAGCTGATCCTTTTCGTTGTGGAACGTATAGGGCGAGAAGGTGCCTTCGGTCGCGACCTTGATCACGCCGGCGGCCTTGATGTCGTCGAGCTCGCCCGCCTGAACGGCGGCGGAGCCTGCGGCGAAAAGCGCGAGCGCAGAGAGCGCCGCGGCAAGCTTGGGAGCGAAATGCTTCATTTTTGTTTTCCCCTTCTGAAGTGCGCCGCCCTTTCGGAATCCGAGGCGCCGAAAAAGGGGCGGCGGCGTTAATAAAAAAATCTTTTCTTTCGATCAGTGCGCGGGCACTCCGGTGCGCGATGCGAGACCGTTCAAGAACTGCCGCGTGCGCTCGCTCTTCGGATGCCCGAAGACCTGCTCGGGGGAGCCTTCCTCGACGACGACGCCGTGCTCCATGAAGATGACGCGGTTTGCGACGGCACGCGCGAACTGCATCTCGTGCGTCACGATCACCATCGTCCTGCCTTCGTCGGCGAGCCGTCGGATCACGGCGAGCACCTCGCCGATCAGCTCCGGATCGAGCGCCGAGGTGGGCTCGTCGAAATAAAGGATCTCGGGGTCGGCCGCAATGGCGCGCGCAATGCCGACGCGCTGCTGCTGGCCGCCCGAGAGCTTGCTCGGGTAGTAATCGGCGCGGTCGGCGAGGCCGACCTTGCGGAGCGCCTCCATGCCGCGGCGCTCCGCCTCGGCGCGCGGCACGCCGCGCGCGTGGACGAGCCCGAGGGTGACGTTGCCGAGCGCCGTGTAGTTGGCGAAAAGGTGTAGTTCTGGAAGACGAATCCCGTGCGGCGGCGCACTTCGTCAACGTCGCGACGGCTCGGGTTCGTGAGCGAAAAGCGCTTCTCGTCGAATTCGATTTCGCCCGCGTCGGCCTTCTCGAGGAAATTCGCGATGCGAAGCAGCGTCGTCTTCCCGGAGCCCGAAGGCCCGATCACGGCGACGACGTCGCCTTTTTTCCACGCTGAGGTTGACGCCCTTCAGGACTTCGTTTCGCCGAAGCTCTTTTTAATGCCGATCAGCTTAAGCATGCCCCGAACCCCTTAAACGTAGCGGTTGAGGCGCTTTTCGCCCCAGGTCTGCACCCAGGAGAGCACCGTGCAGAACATGAGGTAAATCACGGCCGCCTCGCAGTAGAGCCAGAAGGGCTCGTAAGTGCGCGCGGCGATGCGCTGCGCGGCCATGAACATCTCGGTCACGGTGATGCTCGCCGCAAGCGAGGTGTCCTTCACGAGCGAGATGAAATTGTTGAAGAGCGCCGGGAACGCCGAGCGGAACGCCTGCGGCAGCACGATCAGGAACATGATCTGGAGCCACGAAAGGCCGACGCAGCTGCCCGCTTCGATCTGGCCGCGCGGCACGGCGAGCACGGCGCCGCGGATCGTCTCCGAGCAGTAGGCGCCCACCGAGAGCGTGAAGGCGATGATCGCCGCGGGAATCGGGTCGAGCAGGATGCCGATGCTCGGCAGGCCGTAGAAAATGATGAACAGCTGCACGAGCAGCGGCGTGCCGCGGATCACCCACACGTAAAAGCGCACGATCTGCTCGAGCACGGGCACGCGCCCGACGCGGATGAGCGCGCAGGCGACGGCCAGCATCAGCCCGAGCGCGAACGAAATGAGCGTAAGCGGCACCGTCGTGGTGATGCCCGGGATAAGCAGCTTGAAAAAAGAGTCGGAAAGCAGCTGCAGGACTCTGTCATCCATTTATGGGAACTCCCCCTTTTTTGGCTTTCCGGGCAGCACTTTTCCAAGCGGCCCGGGCAAGCAAGACAGATCTTATTGTAGGGAGGAATGCGATTGATTTCTTTATCCGACCGAATTAATCGGGTTTATTGCACAATCGGGCAAAGATAAGGCAGGATCAGCGGAGCCGCGGCGCCCGCCGCCTCGGCCTTTTCAGGGCAGCCGCATCAGCTTCTCGACGAAACGCCCTGCCCGAGGGCAGCACGGCTTCGTCATTCCAGGCAAAGCGCGGGCTGTGCAGCTCGCTCGTGTCGCCGACGCCGAGGAAGAAGAAGACGCCCGGGACCCGGCGCTGGTAAAACGAGAAATCCTCCGCCGCGAGCACCGGCTTCTCGAGCGGCAGCACCGCGCCCCCGCCGAGCGCCGCGGTGACGTCAGCGAAGAGCCGCTCGTCGTTCCAGACGGCCGGGTAGCCTTCCGAATACGTCACGGCCATGCGGCAGCGCGTCTCGGCGGCAACTTCGGCGGCGATCTCTTTAAGCCGGGCGCGGATCATTTCCGCCGCTTTCTCGTCGTAGGTGCGCAGCGTTCCCTCGACCCTCGCCTCGCCCGCCACGGCGTTGCGCACCGTGCCCGCGGTCATGTGCCCGAACTGCAGGGTGCGGAGCACTTCGGGCGGCAGCCCTTCAGCGTAGGCGTAGGCGCGGCGCATCCATTCGGCCGCCGCGCGAAGCGCATCGATGCCTTCCGAGGCCTTCGAGACGTGGACGCTTTTGCCGCGGGCCTCGAGCGTCACTTCGTTCGAGCGGGCCATGAGCGGGCCCGGGCGCGAGGCGATGCGCCCGAGCGGCACCTTGGGCCAGAGGTGCAGGCCGAAGATGCGCGTGACGCCGTATTTTTCAAAGATGCCCAACTCGCAGATGCTCTTCGCGCCGCCCGTCGTTTCCTCGGCGGGTTGGAAGACAAAGAGCAGGTTGCGCGGGAATTTCTCGCCCGCGCGGAGCGCCGCGGCGGCGCTCTCGGCCGAAGCAAGCATGATCGCCGTGTGCCCGTCGTGCCCGCAGGCGTGCATGCAGCCCGCGTGCCGCGAGGCAAACGGCAGCCCCGTCGCCTCGGCGACCGGCAGCGCGTCCATGTCGGCGCGCAGCGCGAGCGTCTCTTTCGCGCCCGCGTCGAAATAGGCGCACACCGCGCCCTTGACCGGGCGGATCAGCTCGGCGCCGAGCGGCTTGAGCCTCTCCTCTACGAAAGCGAGCGTTTCGGGAAGGTCGTCCCCGAGCTCGGGAATGGCGTGGAGGGCTCGGCGGTAGGCTACGGCGTTATCGGTCATGATGTCGGTTCGAGAAAAAGCAGGTTCATCGGGTGAATTCGCCTATTATCCTAAGCGGCGGCGGGACGGCCCCTAAGCGATCTTACCGATGGGGCTTGTTCGAGCAGACATAAAGGCCCAAAAAGTCGGCGCGGCGCTTTTCGTTTCGGGCGCTCTCATGCTAAGTTTTATTGCGTAGATAGAGGCGCGGAGAGCGATGAAGCTGCGGGAGCCGGCGGGCCGTGATCGCAGCGTAGGCCGATCCGCCGAACTTCGGGACCGGGCACGGTTCCGGGGTGGGCCCGGGAGGAAGACTCCCGGAACTGTCCGCGGCTGCTGCCGCGGGAGCGCTATCGCCGCTGCTTGTCAAGCAGCGCCGCGCCCTCCTTTCACCAAGGGGGCGTGCGGCGGTGTCCAAGCCGGCCGAGGCGTGTCTCTACCGGCTTTTTTGCATCATTCAAAAATTCCAGAAGGACACCGTTATGAAATTCGATCACGTCAAGGGCTCCATCGTCGCCATGGTCACGCCGTTCAACGAGGACGGCAGCGTCAACTACGACGTTCTCGACCGTCTCATCGAGCGGCAGATCGCCGGCGGCACAGCCGCCATCCTCTGCCTCGGCACAACGGCCGAGTACCCCACCATGACCCACGACGAGGACCGCGAAGTGGTCCGCCGCACCATCGAAAGGGTCGACGGCCGCGTGCCGGTCATCGTCGGCTCGGGCTCGAACTCCACGGCCACGCAGCTCGAGATGAGCCTGCGCTACCAGGACATGGGCGCCGATGCGCTGCTGCTGATCACGCCCTACTACAACAAGGCCAATCCCGAAGGCATGTACCGCCACTTCGCGACGACGGCCGACGCGGTGCACATTCCCTGCATCCTCTACAACGTGCCGGGCCGCACGGGCTGCTCGATCCCGGTGAGCGTCGTCGAACGCCTCGCCAAGCATCCCAACGTCTGCGGCATCAAGGAAGCCTCGGGCAACATGAGCTACGCGATGCAGATCGCGCACTGCCTCGGCCCCGACTTCCAGCTCTGGTCCGGCAACGACGACATCACGATCCCGCTGATGTCGATCGGCGGCAGCGGCGTCATCTCGGTGCTCGCCAACGTGGCGCCGGCCGAGACGGCGGCGATGGTCGACGACTGGCTCTCCGGCCGCCACGAGGATGCCGCCCGCGCCCAGATCCGCTGGCTCGACCTGATCAATCACCTCTTCATCGAGGTGAACCCGATCCCGGTCAAGACCGCCATGAACATGATGGGCCTCAACGTCGGGCCGCTGCGCCTGCCGCTGTGCGAAATGACGCCCGAGCACCGGGAGGCGCTCCGCGTTTCGCTCAAGCGCGCCGGCCTTCTCTGATATAAGGTAAAAAAACAAGGCAAGGGCCGCCGGAATCCTTTCCGGCGGCCGGCGATTTTTCTCACACTTACGACATGAACATCATTCTGATCGGACACGGCCGCATGGGCCGTCTCATTGAAGAAGAAGCGCAGGCGGCCGGCCACACGGTCGCCGGCATTTACGACCGCGCGAACCTCGAAGCGCTCGATGCGGTCTCCGGGAAGGCCGACGCGGCGATCGACTTTTCGGGGCCGCAGTCGCTCCCAGCCGTGCTGCGGTTCGTGCGCCGCACGGGCACGCCGCTCGTCTCGGGCACCACGGGCTACACCGACGAGCAGAAATCGGCGATCGCCGAGCTCGGCGCCGTCGCGCCGGTGCTCTGGAGCGCCAACTTCTCGCTCGGCGTGGCCGCCGCGCGCAAGGCCGCGGCACTGCTCGCCGCGGCGCTGCGTCCCGGCTTCGACATCGAAATCACCGAGATCCACCACAACCAGAAGGCCGACGCGCCGAGCGGCACCGCGAAGCTCTTCGCCGAGGCGGTCGACCCCAAGGGCGAGCTCACGCCCGTCTACGGGCGCGAAGGCATGGTCGGCAAGCGCCGCTCCGACGAAATCGGCATCCACTCCCTGCGGGGCGGCACGGTCGCGGGCACCCATACGGTTTATTTCTTCGGGCCGGACGAAACGGTGGAGCTCACGCACCGCGCGGGCAGCCGCCGCATCTTTGCGCTCGGGGCGCTGCGCGCCGCCGAGAAGCTGCAGGGCATGAAGCCCGGCTGCTACAGCCTCGACAGCCTCCTTTTTCCCGAAGGCAACTGAATCAACGGACTGACAGACAGACTGCTATGAACGCACAGGAAATCATCAACTACATCGCAACCGCCCCCAAGAAAACGCCCGTGAAGCTCTACGTGAACCTCAGGGCGCCCGTCGACTTCGCCGCCGCCGGCGCCAAGGTCTTCGGCACCGAGACGAGCAAGGTCGTCTTCGGCGACTGGGAGGCGCTTCGCAGCGTCATCGAAGCGAACAAGGCGAACATCGCCGACATCGTCGTCGAGAACGACCGCCGCAACTCGGGCGTGCCGATGCTCGACATCAGGGACGTGCACGCGCGCATCGAGCCGGGCGCGATCATCCGCGAGAAAGTCGAAATCGGCGACAGCGCCGTCATCATGATGGGCGCCGTCATCAACATCGGCGCCGTCATCGGCGAAGGCACCATGATCGACATGGGCGCCGTGCTCGGCGGCCGTGCGATCGTCGGAAAGCACTGCCACATCGGCGCGGGCACCGTTCTTGCCGGCGTCGTCGAGCCCGCCTCGGCGACCCCCGTGGTGATTGAGGACAACGTCATGATCGGCGCCAACGCGGTCGTCATCGAGGGCGTGCGCGTCGGGCACGATTCCGTGATCGGCGCGGGCGCCGTCGTCATCCGCGACGTGCCGCCCAATTCGGTCGCCGTGGGCAATCCGGCGCGCGTCATCAAGACGAAGGACAGCAAAACAGCCGCCAAGACTGCGCTGATCGATGCGCTGAGAACGCTCTGAGAAGCTCCTTCAGGTCCCCCTCCCCGGCGCCCGCCCGTCCTTAGAACGGCGGGCGCCTTTTCATTGGCCGGGACGCCGCAATTTGTGTAGAATGATTCTCATTTCTTTATAACCATCTGGAGGCAGACGTGTACAAAACGACTGTCAACGTCGAGGGCATGATGTGCGAAATGTGCGAGTCGCACGTCAACGAAGCCGTCGTCAAAGCGTTCCCGGGCGTCAAGGCCAAATCCTCGCACCGCCTCGGCCGGACCGAAATCTGGAGCGAGGCGCCGCTGCCGCCCAAGGCGGTCGAGGCGGCCATCTCGGCGACGGGCTACAGCGCGTCGGGCGCCGTCTGCGCCGAAGCCGAGAAGCCCTGCATCCTCAGGCGCATCCGCTCGCTCTTTTCCTAGCGGGCCCTATTGCACAAAACTTGTTTCCGAATGTCTCAAAAGCGGCGTTTTTCCCTTGGAAAACGCCGCTTTTGACGTTTTTTTGACGGGCGGTTCACGCGGAATTGACAACCGGACTTTCATACTCTGAGCGTTGAAAGTTTTCCGGAGCCCCAAGACCATGAATCTGCCCTTCAGCGCGAACGCGCAGCTGCCCCGCAGCAGCGCTGCTCTCACCCGCATCGAAGCGCTCTTTTTCATCGCCGTTCCGCTTTCTCTGCTTGTGCTGCTCTTCCTCGTGCCGCCGCATGCCTTCGACATGTCGGTCAACAGGCTCTTCTTTGCCGGCGACGGCTGGCCCTGGCACGACAGCAAGCTCTTCCTGACGCTGACGCACACGGCTCCGAAGATTTTCACCGGCCTCGTGGCCGCCGCGGTCATTGTGATCCTGGCGGCCGGCATTGCCCGGGGCCGCCGAATTCACGAAGATCCTTTGCTGGCGCGCTGCCTTTATGTCCTTGCTGCAATGTCCGCAGGCGGCGTGCTGGTGTGGCTGCTCAAAGGCACCACGGGCGTCTCCTGCCCCTGGGATCTCCAGGCGTTCGGCGGCCCCGACCAGCTCAGCGACCCGTCGCTCTCGTTCTCGTTCCGCCACGGCAAATGCTGGCCGGCGGGCCATGCGGGCGCAGGGTTCATGCTCTTTGCGTTTTACTTCGCCCTGAGGGGCGTGCGTCCCCGCCTGGCGCGCGCCGCGTTCTGGTTTGCCGCTGCGTTCGGCCTCTTCTGCGGCTTCACCCGCGTCATGCAGGGTGCGCACTTCCCCTCCCACGTCATCGCGACCGGGCTCATCGACTGGCTTGTCTGCGCGCTCCTTTTCGTGCTCTTCACGCGCCTTTTCCCGGTGATCCGGGAATGCGCCCCAGAAGCCCGCGGCAAGGCTGCGGCCGCCGCACCCGCCCCGGCGCCGCGCTTCGGCATGGCCGCTCTCATCGCCTTCACGGCCTTCTGGTGGACGCTCGTCTTTGACGCGCCGTTCTTCCGCGACTTCATCGGCTTTGCCGATCCGTCCTTCGTCTGGTCTTGGCGCTCGGCCGCCGCCGGCGCGGCGATCTTCGGCGCGTTCTTCGCCGCAGGCATGGCGCTCTGCTCCGTCATCGCCCTGCTGCCGCGCGCCGCGTTCAGGCTGCTTCTCGCCGCGCTGGCGGTGATCGGCGCCCTGTGCCTGGCCGGTTCGCTCATGTACGGCATGATCTTCACGCCCGACATGGCGCGCAACTTCATCGCCACGGACGTGCACGAGGTCACGGCTTACATCTCGGTGCGCACGGTGCTCTTCGTCGTCTTCGCTGCACTGCCGCCGATCGCCGCGGCCTTCCTCGCCGACCTGAGGCCCGCTGCGGGCGCTCGCTTCGTGCCGCTTAAGAAGGCGGGCGCGGGCATTGCGCTGCTCGCCTGCGCCGTGGCGCTCATCGGCGTCAACTTCCAGTCCTTCTCGAGCATCATCCGCCACCAGAAGCACCTGCGCTATGAAATCGCGCCGGTCAACGCCGTCTACTCGACCGCGTCCGCCCTGCTGCGCGATCCCGCGAGCTCCGTGCTGCGCGCCAAGACGAACATCGATCCGGCGCCGCGCCTGGCCGTCTCGGTCAAGCGCCCCGCGGTCTTTGTCTTTGCCGTCGGCGAAACGACGCGCGCCGCGAACTGGGGGCTTTCGGGCTACGAGCGCGACACCACGCCCGAGCTGAAGAAGCGCGGCGTCATCAGCTTCCCGAGCGTTGAGGCCTGCGGCACGAGCACGGACATTTCGCTCCCCTGCATGATGAGCCGCATCGGCCGCTCCGACTACGACCGCGAGCGCATCGTGAGCGAGGAGGCGCTGCCTTCGCTGCTGAAGCGCGCCGGCGCCAACGTGCTCTGGGTCGACAACCAGTCGGGCAGCAAGGGCACGAGCGAAGGCGTGGAAACGCGCAAGCCCGAAGCCGATCCCGCGCTCTGCAAGGGCGGCGTCTGCTACGACGGCATTTTCGTGAACGAGCTGAAGAAGGCGATCGCGAACCTCCCGGCCGACCGCCCGACCGTGCTTTTCTACCATATGTACGGCCAGCACGGCCCGGCCTACACGCGCGGCTCGCCGGATGCCATGAAGGTCTGGAAGCCCGAGTGCCTCGAAGCGGACCTCGGCGCCTGCACCAAGGAGCAGATCCGCAACGCCTATGACAACGGCGTGCACTACACCGACCATGTGCTCGCCTCGCTCATCGACGTGCTCAAGGCGAACGAGGACCGCGTCGACGGCGCCCTGCTCTTTGTCTCCGACCACGGCGAAAGCCTCGGCGAGAAGGGCCTCTTCCTGCACGGCGCGCCGCATTTCGCCGCGCCCGACGAGCAGACCCGCGTGCCGATGGTGATGTGGCTCTCCAAGGGCTGGGACGCCGCCTTCGGCGACAAGTCCGATGCGCTCAGGCGCGCAGCCGCCAAGGGCGGGGCCACGCACGAGAACCTTTTCTCGACGGTGCTCGGCATGCTCGGCGTGCAGAGCTCCGCCAAGCGCGACGCTTACGATCTGACGCTCACCAAGTAACCTCCCGGTGAACGCCCGGGGCGCCTGTCTTCAGGGAGACAGGCGCCCCGTTTTATTTTCTGCGCAAGCGATATAATGCGCAGACCTTTTTCAACCCTTCAAATCGTTCCCCGACTGCCATGTTCCAGGATCTCGGCGTCATCAACGTCTGGGCCTACGCCCTCGGCGCACTCGTCATCGTTCTCATTCCCGGCCCCAACTCGCTCTTCGTGCTCAAGACGAGCATCAAGAGCGGCACGAAGGCTGCCTCTGCCGCGGCCTGCGCGGTTTTCCTCGGCGACGCAACGCTGATGTTTGCTTCCTACCTCGGCATGGCGGCGCTGATCGCCGCGCACCCGGGCATCTTCACGGCGATCCGCATCGGCGGCGGCCTCTACCTCGCCTACCTCGGCATCCAGGCCATCCGCTCGGCGTTCTTCCCGAAGAAAGCCGCCCCCGGAGCCGCCGCGCCCAAGGCCGCCGACAGCGGCAAGGCGTTCCGCACGGCGCTCGTGCTTTCGCTCACGAACCCCAAGGCGATCCTCTTCTACATAGCGTTTTTCGTTCAGTTCATCGACCCGTCCTACCCGCATCCGGGCGTGCCCTACCTGATCGAAGCGGTCATTTTCGAGACCTTCAGCATGATCTGGCTTTTCACGCTGATCCGCCTCGGCCGCGCGATGCTCACGTTCGCGGGCAACCGTCCCGCGCTCACGAAGGCGGGGAGCACGGCGCTCGGCTCGCTCTTCATCCTTTTCGCGGGCAAGTTCGCGCTCGACTTTTAACGCCGTTTCTTGAGGTATTACCTGTCCGGCTCGGAGGTATTACCTGCATCCTGCAGCACGCAGAAGCGCCGCGGCGCGCTATCTTTAAAGGCATCGGAACGCTTTTGGCTTCCGATGCCTTTTTTTCTTCTATCTCACTTTCGGCAGGCAGAATGACCGCTTTCTTCCTCATGCGTCCTTTTGCCGAGCTTCCCGGCGGCGCCTCTTCGCGAATGTGACCGGGCGCTCGGCCCGGCATCGGCGCCCCAGGGGCCCGCGTGCGGCAGGAAAATTGTTTCTTTTCTGCCTCCGCGCAGGCCGTTTCCGCCGAATGTCTTATCGCCGCCCGCGGCGGCCGCCCTCCGAACCGATATCATCGAGGGCATCGGAATGCGGCGCCGCACCCGCGGCCCCTCTTCACGCTTTTTCCAACCAACGATTTTCCGGAGACTAAAACTATGCAGAAACGCACTTTGATCAAGGCCATCGGCGCGGCAGCGGCCGCTCTCTTCGTCGGCGCCTCGCTGACGGGCTGCGGCGACGACGCCTCGAAGAGCGCCGGCGGCAAGGCCAAGACCGTCGTCAAGGTCGGCGTCGTGGGCGAGTACAACGACCAGTGGACGACCGTCAACAAGATCCTCGCCAAGGACGGCATTGAGGTGAAGCTCGTGAAGTTCTCCGACTACGCCACGCCCAACCGCGCGCTCTCCGACGGCGACATCGACCTCAACGCCTTCCAGCACAAGGCCTTCCTCGCCAACGACATTGCCAAGAACGGCTACAAGATCACCGCGATCGGCGACACGATCGTCGCGCCGCTCTCGCTCTTCAACAACAAGAACAAGGTGAAGCAGCTCTCCGACATCAAGGACGGCGACACGATCGCCATCCCGAGCGACCTCACCAACGGCGGCCGCGCGCTCAAGCTCCTTGAAGCCGCCGGCCTCATCAAGGTCGATCCCGCCAAGGGCTTCGTCGGCAACAAGACCGACATCGTCGACTACAAGGTGAAGATCAAGATCATGGAAGCCGAGTCGGGCGTGCTCGCGAACCTGCTCCCCGACGTGGCGGCCGCGGCGATCAACGGCGGCAACGCCTTCACCGCGCACCTTGACCCGACCAAGGACGCCATCTTCACCGAGAACGTTGATCCGGCCGTCAACCCGATCGCCGCGAAGCTCGTCAACGTGATCGTCGCGCGCACCGCCGACAAGGACAAGGACGTCTACAAGAAGGTGGTCGCCGCCTACCAGAGCAAGGAAACGGCCGAAACGATCATCAAGAGCTACAAGGGCGCCTTCATCCCGGCCTGGGCCGGCGCTCCGAAGCCCGCCGCGAACAAGTAAGCGCGCCCTCTGCGCGCCTCACGGGCGCCCCTGCGCTGCCGCGGATAAGCTCCGCCGCAGCGCGGGGCGCCGCACTTTATCAACGTCTGCACTGAAAAGAAGAAAAAACATGAGCGAAATTGACACTCTTCACGAAAAAATCCTCAGCCGCATTGCCGAGCGCTACCCCGACTGGCGCGAATGCTCGAAGGACATCCACGAGCATCCCGAAGTGAGCAACCACGAGCACTTCGCCTGCAAGCGCCTCTCCGAGCTGCTCGCCCGCGAGGGCTTTTCCGTGAAGACCGACGTGGCGGGGCACCCGACCGGCTTCACCGCCGTCTATAAGAGCGCGAAGCCCGGCCCCGTGCTCGTCTTCCTCGCCGAATACGACGCCCTGCCCGGCCTCGGGCACGGCTGCGGGCACAATCTTTTCGGCGCCACCTCCTCGCTTGCCGCCGTCGGCCTCAAGGCCGTGATCGACGAGACGGGCGGCGAGGTGCGCGTCTACGGCACGCCCGGCGAAGAAGGCGGCGAGAACGGCAGCGCCAAGGGCAGCTTCGTGCGCGAAGGGTTCTTCAAGGACGTGGATGCGGCGCTCTGCACGCACCCGGGCAGCCTCGGGCACCACCTCACGGCGCCCAACATCGCCTGCGCGCCGGTCTCGATCGAATTCTTCGGCAAATCCGCGCACGCCGCGAGCATGCCCGAGAAAGGCATCAACGCGCTCGACGGCGTCATCCTCACCTACAACGGCATCAACGCGATGCGCCAGCACGTCACGAGCGACGTGCGCATCCACGGCATCATCACCGACGGCGGCAAGGCGCCCAACATCGTGCCCGACTACGCGAGGGCCTATTTCTACCTGCGCGCGGCCACCGTGCCGAAGCTCGACGACATCATCGCTCGGGTGAAGAAGATCGTCGAAGGCGCCGCCCTGATGACGGGTGCCAGGGGCGAGATGAAGTTCACGCAGAACCGCGTCGACAACCTCGTGCCCACGCCGCTTTTCGACGAGGTCTACAAGAAGCACCTGCTCGAGGCGGGCGAGACGCTCAACACCGTGAAGCTCAATTCGGTGGCCTCCTCCGACGTCGGCAACGTGAGCCAGGTGGTGCCGACGATCCAGCCCTGGATCAAGATCAGCGACCATAAGCTCACGCCGCACACCGAGGGCTTCAAGGAAGCGGCCATCTCGGAATGCGGCCTCGCCTCGATCAAGCTCGGCGCACGGCTCCTCGCCTTCACCGCGCTCGACCTGATCCTCGACCCGGACCTCCTTGCGCGCATCAAGGCCGAGCACGCGAAGTGCGTGGCCAACCAGTGAGGTGCGCCCCATGGCCATGATTGAACTCAAAGACATCCGCAAGACCTACACCCTGCCCGACGGCGCCAAGGTGCAGGCGGTGAACGGCGTCACGCTTGAAATCGAACAGGGCGACATCTTCGGCATCATCGGTTTCTCGGGCGCCGGCAAGTCGACGCTCGTGCGCTGCGGCACAGCACGCTCACAAAGGACGAGAAGAAAGCGAAGATCGCCTCGCTCCTCGAGCTCGTCGGCCTCGGCGACCGCGCGCAGAGCTACCCCTCGCAGCTCTCGGGCGGCCAGAAGCAGCGCGTCGCCATCGCGCGCGCCCTCGCCAACGACCCCAAGGTCCTGCTCTGCGACGAGGCAACGAGCGCGCTCGACCCGCAGACGACGCGCTCGATCCTGAAACTGCTCAAGTCCGTCAACGAAAAGCTCGGCATCACCATGGTTGTGATCACGCACCAGATGGAAGTCGTCAAGCACATCTGCCGCCGCGCGGCGGTGATGGAGCACGGGCGCATCGTCGAAGAGGGCCCGGCGGCGGAGATTTTCAGCCACCCGAAGGCGCCCATCACGAAGAGCTTCATCGACACCGCGAGCAACGTCGACAGCCTCAGGGACTACCTCGAGGACCTGCGGAGCTCGGGCAAGGCCAACGGCCCGGTTTACCTCCTCACTTACGTGGGCAACGAGATGAGCCAGCCCCTGATGGTCGAGATCTACAAGCGCTTCGGCGTCACGGCGAGCATCCTCTTCGGCAGCGCCGACTTCGTCGCCGGCACGCCGATCGGACGCCTCGGCGTCACGCTCGCAGGCCCCGAGGAGAACGTCTCCCGGGCCCTTGAATACATCCGCAGCCTGGATGTCACGACGGAGGCTCTCTGATGCTCGACATGCTTTTTAAAATCGCCCCGAACCTCGAGCGGCTCTGGCCCGAGCTTCTCACCTGCCTCGAGCAGACCTTCATCATGCTCGCAGTGGCCGGAACCATCGCCTGGGTGCTCGGCATCATCACCGGCGTCGTGCTCGTGACGACGCGCCGCGGCGGCATCCTCGAAAAACCGCTGGATCTTCACGTTCACGGACAAGGCGATCGACATCATCCGCTCGATCCCCTTCATCATCCTGATCGTGCTCCTCATCCCGCTCTCGCGCTTCATCGTCGGCACGGGCTCCGGCGTCACGGGCTCGTTCGTCGCGCTCGTCTTCGGCACCGTGCCCTTCTTCGCGCGCCAGATCGAGCAGGTGCTCTCCGAAGTCGACCCCGGCCTCATCGAGGCAAGCGAGTCAATGGGCCTGACGCCTTTCGAGATCATCCGCGACGTCTACCTCAAGGAAAGCGTGCCCGGCATCACGCGCGTGACGATGATCACGTTCGTGAGCCTGGTCGGCATCACCGCCATTGCGGGCGCGATCGGCGCGGGCGGCCTCGGCGACTTCGCGATCCGCTACGGCTACCAGATGGGCTACCGCGACATGATCTGGCTCACCGTGCTGATCATTCTCGTGATCATCTCGATCTTCCAGTTCGCGGGCAACGCCATCATCCGCCGCACGAAGCACTGAGAAAAGCCCTTCGAGCGGAAGGCTCGTTTACAGGCGCGCATCACCGCAAGAGGGATGCGCGCCTTTTTCTGCGCCCGTCTTTCATTACAATGGGCGTACCTTTTTTGCGTCCTTTTCATCATGCTCTCGCCCTTTTCCGTTCCCGCCCTGGAAGGCACGCCCGGCCCCGTCGCCCTCGAGAAGCCGGCGTTTATTTCCGACCTGCACCTCACCGCGCGGGAACCCGAAACGGTGGAGGGCTTCCTGCGCTTCCTCTCGCACGAAGCGCTCGCCTACCACGAGCTGGTGATCCTCGGGGACTTCTTCGACTACTGGATCGGCGACGACGAGGCTTTTGCGCCCGGCATCCGCCCGATCACCGAAGCACTGGCACGCTTTTCCTCGCAGCGCCGGCTCTTTCTCATGCAGGGCAACCGCGACTTCATCATGGGCTCGCGCTATGCCCGCGCGGCGGGCGGCACGCTGCTGCGCGACCCCGCGGTGGCCGAGACGGACGGCGTGCGCATCCTGCTTTCGCACGGCGACCGGTGGTGCACGCTCGACGCCGATTACCAGAAGCTGCGCCGCCGCGTGAGAAGCGTCTGGTGGCAGTGGCTCGCCATGCGGCTGCCGCTCGCGAAGCGCCGGCGCATCGCCGAGGACGCGAGGCGCCGGAGCACCGCGAAGAAAACCCTCAAGGACGCGCGCGTCACGGACGTCGTTGCCCAGGACGTGGCCGAAGCGGCGCGCGCCGCGGGCTGCAGCATCGTCATCCACGGCCACGTGCACCTGCCGCGCGTCACCGAGCCCGCCCCCGGCATCGTCTGCGCCGTGCTGCCCGACTGGCACTTCGCTGGCGGCCGCGCCGAGCGCGGCGGGTGGTGCAGCATCGAAGGCGGCCGGCCGGTGCTTCATTTTTTCCGTACACCGGACGATCCTCACCCTCTTCTATGAAAAATGACCTTCATTCTCATCTATGAAAAATGAGGCAGACTTTGGACTCCCGGCAGGGCCTTTATCTGTTTGATATAGGTTTCGCGATCGGGCTTTCCGCATGCCGACGCGGGCACAGATTCCTGAACGCCGCCTTCAATTGCCAATCAAAACGCAATCGGTCTAGACAAAATCGCCTAGAAAATCCGCGAAATTCACCATTTTCTTTTGTAAACCGCACGTTATCAGCAAATCCGGCGGAAACATTTGGTTATATATACTTAAAAAACCATACGCGCCAAAAAACAAATTCGCCCCTTCTGTGATGGACGGGGAGGACAAAGCATTTGTAGAATAAATCAAGTCGAAAAAAACGAATGTCAGTCCGTTTTTAGCGATGCGCGGAATTCATGTTTCCGACGCCTGCTTCTTCCTCTGTCGGGGGACCTGTCCGGGCAAAGCCTTATCAGGCACGCTTCGGATCCCGGAGGCAAGCGGAGGCCATCGGAGAAGACAGAAGAGTCCGCGGCCGGCTTTATATCCGGCGGTTTCCACTCTATTACGTCACAGAAGAAAAGCCATGAAGCTCCATAAACTCAGCACCTCAGACTACGACAAGGCCCGCCGCGAGTTTGAAACACAGCTGCGTGCGGCTTACGACCGCGATCCCGGCGACGGCACCGAAGTGTGCAAGACGCTCGGCGCCATTGCCCGCGCTTACGGCATGACGGAAATTGCCCGCGAAACGGGTCTGAGCCGCGTCAATCTGTACCGCGCCTTCTCCGGCACCGGCAACCCCGAATTCAGCACCGTTCTGAAAGTGATGCGCGTGCTCGGTCTGCGCACCGTGCCCGGCGTTCGCTGAACGCCCCCGGGGCCGCGAGCCCCGCACAGGACCCTCCGGCGAGCGTTTCCCCCTCGTCTCGAAAGGTCTCTGAGAGAGAGAACGGCCGGCGGCAGGAAAACCTGCCCGGGCCGTTTTTTCTTGCCCGCTTTTTTTCCCCTTCCCTTGCCGCTTTTCACCCTGCGGCACTAAAATCGCGCCCTGTCTCAACACCGTTTTTCGCAAGGAGCGCCATGCCTCAGCCATGCAATCTCTGCCCCCGCCAGTGCAATGCGGACCGCAGCACGGAGCCGGGACGCCGCCGCGCCATCTGCCGCGCCGGCGTCAGGGCGAGGGTGGCCCTGGTGAGCCTGCATATGTGGGAGGAGCCCTGCATATCGGGCACGCACGGCGCCGGCACGGTGTTTTTCTCCAACTGCACGCTGCGCTGCTGCTTCTGCCAGAACCATGAGATCAGCCACGAGGGACAGGGCATCGAGGTGAGCAACTCTCGCCTCGCCGACATCTTCCTCGAGCAGCAGGGACGCGGCGCCGAATGCCTCGAGCTCGTGACGCCGACGCATTTCACCGATGCGGTCGTCGAAGCGCTCGCCGATGCGAAGGCGCGCGGCCTCACGATCCCCGTCGCCTGGAACTCCAACGGCTGGGAGCTCGTCTCCCAGATCGAGCGCCTGCGCGGGCTCGTCGACATCTTCATGCCCGACCTCAAGTATTTCGACAGCCGCCTCGGCGAGAAATACTCGGGCGTGCCGCACTATTTCGAGACCGCGAGCGAAGCGATCAAGGCGATGTTCGGCATCTGCGGGCCGGCCGTGATCGGAGAGGACGGCCTCATGAAGCGCGGCATGATCGTGCGCCACCTCGTGCTCCCCTGGCAGTGGCGCGACTCCTGCCGCTGCATCGACTGGCTGTGGGAAACGTTCGGGAACGACATCTACATCTCGGTGATGAACCAGTACATGCCGCTCTACAAGGCCTGCCGCCACCCGGAGATCAACCGCCCGCTGCTGACGATCGAATACCAGAAGGTCGTGCGCCACGCGCAGGAGCTCGGCATCCGGAACGGCTTCATGCAGGTCGGAAAGACCGCCCTGGCGAAATTCATCCCGAACTTCAACGGCGACAACGTGCTCCCCGCCTGACGCAGGTCCCCCCGAAGCGTCTCATTTCACGCACGGGGAAGGTGCAATTTTCCGCAAAACGGGCTATCTTTCTAACTATAGAAGGAGAGCCCCCATGGAAAAAGAATCTCAGGAAATCGCCGAGCGCATCAACTCGAAGCTCACCAGTTTGGAAAACGTGCAGGGCGTGCGCATTCTTTATGCTTGCGAGTCCGGCAGCCGCAGCTGGGGCTTTGCCTCGTCGGCTTCCGACTACAACGTCCGCTTCCTCTTCGTGAGGCCGCTCACCGACTACCTGAAGATCACACCTCCCCCGGCGCTCATCCGCCTCGAGCAGGACGGTCCGCTCGACATCTCGGGCTATGAGCTCCGGCATGCGCTCTCGCTGCTCAAGACGGGCGACACGAGCATCATCCAGCAGCTTTACTCGCCGATCGTCTACCGCAGCGCCCCGCGCTTCGCCGCCGACATGCGCCGGCTGCTCGGGCAGGCCTCGCTCACCCGCCTTTACTGGTCTTACCGCTCGATGGCACAGGTGCAGATGCAGCTGCAGATCCTGAGCCGCGAAACGATCGCCTACAAGACGCTGCTTTTCGTCGTGCAGGCGGTGCTCGCCATGCGCTGGATCGAAGTGAAGCACAGCATTCCGCCGGTGGTTTTCGGCGAGCTGCTCGAGAGCGTGACCGACGAGAAGCTGAAGAACGAGATCGAAACGCTCGTTGCCATCAAGACAAGCTCCTCGGGCGCCGAAACGGGTGCGAAGTCCATGTTCCCGAGCGTGCTGGCGCTGATCGGCGAAACGCTCGCGCAGACGCAGCCCCCGCAGATCGAAGGCGACAATGACATCGAGGAGAGCGCGCTCGACGCCCTCTTCCTCAGGTGGCTCGGGCTCGGCAAAACCACGCACAGGACGCCGCAGCGCCGCATTTCGTCGGGCAAGTAACAGGAGAAACGGTTAATGATGAGCCGCAGAAAGTTTGTTTTCGGCGCACTCGCGGCGGCAGCCGCCGCGGCGGTCCATGCCTCGGACGGCAAGGCGAAGCTTCGCTCGCAGCTGCAGCGCGGCCGGAGCGCCGCGGCACAGGGCACGCGCACGTACGACAGCCGCGGCAGCTACACGGGCCGCACTGACGCGAACGGGCGGCGCTACGACGAGCGCGGCAGCTACGTCGGCCGCACCGACAAGTCGGGGCGCTCCTACGATGCGCGCGGCAGCTACACGGGCAAGGTCGACAGGAACGGCCGCATGTACGACGCCCGCGGCAGCTACGAGGGGCGCATGAGCTCCGACGGGCGCCTCTACGGCCGCGACGGCAGCTACAAGGGCAAGATTGACAAGAACGGGCGCATGTACGACGCCCGCGGCAGCTACATCGGCAAGGCCCGCTAGCCTCGCCGGCCTCATTGCGAACCCGGAGGTCCCATGATCAACTTAGGACGTCTTCTGATGCTCGCCGCGGCCGCCCTCCCCGCCTGGCTCGGCAGCCATTCGAAGGAAGAGCGCACGGACCGCATGGCCAAGCATTGGCGCGAGGAAGAAAAGGAAGCCCAGAATCCGCCGCAGTCCGCTTCGTCCGGGAACGGTGACGAGGCCGAGGCGGCCGATGAAGCGGCTGCAGCCGGCAGCGCCGGCAGGGAGAAGACATCATGAACAGAAGATCCGCAGCCAAATGCCTGGCCGCCGCGGCGCTTTCGCCGCTCGCCGCCAGGGCGGCCGGCACCTCGGGCCGCGTCCTTGCGGCTCCCGCCGCGAAAAATTCATCGCCGACGGTGCCCGGCGCCCGCATCGGCATCAACGGCCGGCGCTACAGCGCCGACGGCGCCTATCTCGGGCGCCAGGACGCGAACGGCCGCGTATACGATTCCTCCGGCCGCTATGCCGGCCAGAAATCCTCGCCCGGCTACGTGAAGGACGCCGTCACCGGGCAGACCAAGGTTTCGCCGCTCTCGGAGCGCAATCGGCCGCCCGTCTCGCCCGCGAAGAAGTGACGGCCCGAAACGCCGCCTTCCCAAGGCTTTTGCCAAAGCGCTGTTCAAAAAGAGAACAGCGCTTTTTACGTTCCCGCCCCTTCACTTGCCGTTTTGTGCGCTCTAAACTTAAAGGCTGCGCAGGCTTCGTGCGGACGCTTCGCCAAAGCGTCCGCCACACGAGCCGTGCGGCAGATTCGGGCCGCAGAGGCAAAGAAAAAAACCGTGCTTCGCAGCCCTTTTCAAGGTCAATGCCCCGGACGAGGGGACCTGTCCGCCTTTTTCGGCGGGCAGTTCGCCCGGGGCAGCATCAGGAGATAACAGCATGACAGGCATTTCCCGTCGTTCGCTTTTCGGTGCCACCGCTGCGGCCGGCCTTTCGGCCGCCGTTCCGGCCGCCCGCGCCGCCAAGGTGCCGGGCCCTGAAGAACACCGCTTCGAAGGCAATCCCGCTGCCAAGGGCAGCGCCGCCAAGTTCCAGCCCGTCCGGATGGACGCGCCCGAGATGAAGCTCTCCGGCACGTTCGACCTCGGCAAGTCGACGCTCAACGAAGGCGAGGCGCTCACCGCTTCGCGCTGGGGCATCGTCCGCGCGCACGTGCAGGGCGGCAAGATGACGCACCTCACGCCCTTTGAGTTCGACTACGCGCCGAGCCCCAACCTCAACGGCCTGTGCCAGCTGCCCTACTCGCCCTCGCGCATCCGCTTCCCGATGGTCCGCGAGAGCTACCTCAAGAACGGCCCCGCGAGCCGCGACAAGCGCGGCGAGGACAAGTGGGTGCGCGTTTCCTGGGACAAGGCGCTCGACCTCGTCGCCTCCGAAATGAAGCGCATCTACGGCAAGTACGGCCCGAGCGCGATGTTCGGCCGCTCCTACGGCTGGATGTCGACGGGCATGGTCAACGCCGCGATCACGCTGCAGAACCGGCTGCTGAGCCTCTGCGGCGGCTACATCCACTGCATCAACAGCTACTCGACGGCCGCCATCAGCCGCATCCTGCCCTATGTGATCGGCTCGAGCGAAGCCGCCTCGACGAGCTGGGACAACGTCCTCAAGCACAGCGAGCGCATCGTGCTCTGGGGCTGCGACCCGCTCGTCACCAACGACATCGACTGGTTCACGACGATCCACAACGGCGCCGGCTACTTCCGCGCCCTCAAGGAAAACAAGAACATCAAGACGATCTCGATCAACCCGCTTCAAACCGACACGGCCGAGTACCTCGGCAGCGAGTGGATCGCGCCGCGCCCGGGCACGGACTGCGCCATGATGCTCGGCATGATGTACGAGCTCGAGACCTCGGGCAAGGCCGACCATGCCTTCCTCGAGAAGTACACCTACGGCTGGAACGAGCTGCGCGACTACATCATGGGCAAGAGCGACGGCGTCAAGAAGACGCCGCAGTGGGCCGCGAGCAAGTGCGGCGTGCCCGCCGAGCGCATCATTTCGCTCGCGCACGAGATGCAGGAGCACCGCACCATGATCATGATGGGCTGGGGCATCCAGCGCACGCAGTACGGCGAGCAGCCGCACTGGATGGGCTACGCTCTGGCGAGCGTTCTCGGCCAGATCGGCCTTCCCGGCGGCGGCATCGGCACGAACTACCACTACTCCAACGGCGGCGCGCCGACGGGCTACGGCCCGTTCGTTGGCGGCATCCCGGGCGCTCCCGATGCGGTGCTCAAGCCCGCCGTGCCCTACAAGGGCAGCAAGGTGATCCCGGTCGCTCGCTTCGTGGACTGCATCCTCAACCCGGGCAAGACCATCGACTTCAACGGCACCAAGGTCACCTACCCCGAGGTGCGCATGGTCATGTGGGCGGGCGGCAATCCGTTCACGCACCAGCCCGAGACGATGAAGCTCGAGCGCGCCTTCAAGAAGCCCGACACCGTGGTCGTCACCGACTACGTCTGGACGGCGACGGCGCGCCACGCCGACATCGTGCTCCCGGCCTGCACGGTCTTCGAGCACAACGACATCACGAGCATCGGCACCTACTCGCACGACGGCATCATCGGCATGCACCAGGCGATCGAGCCGCGCTGGGAATCGAAGCCCGACTACTGGATCTTCTCGCAGCTCGCCAAGCGCATGGGCGTCGAGAAGGAATTCACGGAAGGCCTCGACGAGATGGGCTGGATCCGCCGTCTCTACAACAACGCCAAGAAGATGGGCGACCGCGTGAACCTCGGCATGCCCGAGTTCGACGAGTTCTGGAAGAAGGGCTACATCATGTTCGACGTGCGCCCGGAGAGCCGCGACTACGTCGCCTTCGCGAAGTTCCGCGAGGACCCGAAGAAGAATGCGCTCGCCACCGAAAGCGGCCTGATCCAGCTCTTCTCGCCGAAGATCGCCGGCTACAAGTACGACGACTGCCTCGGGCACCCGAGCTACTTCGAGCCGAGCGAAGGCGTCAACACCGCCACCAAGGCCGCTCCGCTCGCGCTGATGGCCTGCAAGAGCCGCTACCGCATGCACAGCCAGCTCGACGGCACCGTGAGCCACGACTTCGCGAACATCCAGGGACGCTAGTCCTGCTGGATCAACCCGAAGGACGCCGAGGCGCGCGGCATCAAGAACGGCGACATCGTGCTCGTGAAGAACAAGCGCGGCGCCGTCCTGGCGGGCGCCTACGTCACGGAGCGCACGCAGCCCGGCGTGGTGGTCCTTCACCACGGCGCCTGGTTCTGCCCGGTCAACACCAAGCAGGGCCGCATCGACGTGCACGGCAACTCCAACACGCTCACGATGGACGTCCCGACCTCGAAGCTCGCCTGCGGCAACATCGCTTCGACCGCCAACGTCGAAGTGAGCAAGTGGACGGATCCGCTGCCGCCGGTTTACGTCTACGAGGAGCCCGAGTTCACGACCGAGGCGTAATGCCCCTTCTCTGAGCAAAAGCGCTCTTTAAAAACGAGCCGGTTTCCCTCCAAAAGGGAAGCCGGCTTTTTCTTTATTTCTGTATTTAACGGGCCGCTGAAATGACCCCGCAAAGGACTAGGCCGGGAGATTTAAAAGGAGAGCGAATCAGCTTTCGCCCTGCGTGCAAATGCCATGCCCTTAAGGTTAATTTAAGCGTTCAGCCCGGTTAAACAAAAAGATGAAAACTGATTTTGCAGGCCGTGCAAAGGCCGCCTTTGAATCATTTAATCCGCCTCTTAAAAGGCGATAACAGGTGATTTATCTCTTTGCGAATTGTTCAATTAAATTAAAAGCCGCTTCGCTCAATCAGGAGAGCGAAACGGCTTTTAAAGGAAGATCAATTCCGGAAAGTTACTGTTCGATCAGATACTTCTCGATCGACTCGCCGTTGGCCTTGATCTGCTCAACCCACTTGGGAGAGCGGCCGCGGCCCGTCCAGAGCTCGCCGTTGGGGCCGCGGTACTTCGGCTTCACGGAGCCGCGGCGGCTCTTGCGAACCATCGTCTCGCCGTCCTTGAAGCGGAAGTCGGAAGCCTGCAGCTGGAACTGATCGATAATCTGCTGGGCTTCTTTAACGGCATCGCTGCGAAGAGCCGCACGGCGGTTATTCACTTCGAGCTGCATGTCTTCAAGCTTGGCCAGTTCAGATTTAACATCAACCATGGAAATTCTCCTTATCTGCGGTTAATTATCAAATTGTTTTAATTATTATAACGGCATAAACGGAGAATGCGAGCGAAAAATTCAATTTTTTTCATTTGAATGGCCGATTCTGAAACAAATAGCAAAATCAATTCACAGAATCCCGGTCTTAAATAAGCCGAAGTGACTATTTGAAATACCAATCAAGCGGCAGGCTCAAATCGATTTTGAATCCGAAACAATCGGATTTGCAGGCGTTTTTCCCAAAACACAAATCGGGTAGGAGGCTCGGGATCACCCCGAGCCGTCCTCCCACACCACCCACCGTACGGTTCCGTAGTGGGCGGTTACCTCTGGATTGCAATACAACGGACGGGGAGCGGTCTGTACCGCTCCTCTGCGATGCTTTTCACCAGATCGGCTCCGCGGGCTTTGAGGTGAGGTCACTGACCTCCATGCCGTCAACGCCCGCACTGCCCTTGTTCGAGACCACGGCCTTATAGGCCCGATTCGGGTTTGCTCGATCAAGTATGGTTTCCGGATCAATCATCTCGTCTGTCGTTTGCCTGTGACGTTGCTCCTGCGGCTGTCCTCAGATCCCTCACCGACCCGCCCGTATCCTCCCGATTCCGTCGGTACTTTCCGTCCGGTACCCCTCTTGGGGATTTTTCGGCTGTTGCATGATCGTTTCGGTGGCCTTAGGCATCACCTCCATTGGTTTCGGCCCTTCCTGCCAACCATCTCGGCAGTACTACGGCCTCTGCTGACTTCTCACGGCAAGCTTTACTCCGTCAGCCCTTCGGGCCAACGTCCGTGAGACCTCCTCGGGTAAGAACACGATCCTTCCCATCATCCGCCTGCCGCATTTACACCTCGGGTTCCGTGTAGCTTAGGACTTCACCTTGGCTTGCAGGCTTATCCACCCTCGTATGCCTGATGCGGTTTCTGTTCGTCAGGCCAATGGTTTGCCTCGGGCTTCTTTCAGATCCCGCCTCGCGGCGGACACCCTTGCCTCCGGCTATGTGCTTGGTGCTACCCCCTGCACTCGGGACTTTCACCCGTTGAATCGTGCTCATGCCGAGCACACAAGACAAAACCCCGGCACCAAGCGGTGTCGGGGTTCTGCATTGGGGAGCCTGACGATGTCCTACTTTCACTGGAAATACAACCAACTATCATCGGCGATAAGACGTTTCACTGTCCTGTTCGGAATGGGAAGGAGTGGGACCGTCTCTCTATGGTCATCAGGCAAGGGCTTGGTCCTTGCGGACGAATCCTTTGGAAGAAAAAAACGAAGCTTTCGGGTTGCGCTTGCTTTCTTGATTCTTTCTTGAAGCTCCCTTTCAGAGCAAAAGCTTCACGGTTATAGGATCAAGCTGCACGAGCAATTAGTATCGGTTAGCTGAGCGCCTCACAGCGCTTGCACACCCGACCTATCAACGTCCTGGTCTCGAACGACTCTTCAGGGAGGTCTGGCCTCCAGGAAGACTTATCTTCAGGCGAGTTTCCCGCTTAGATGCTTTCAGCGGTTATCTCTTCCCCACATAGCTACCCGGCGGTGCCACTGGCGTGACAACCGGTACACCAGAGGTGAGTCCACTCCGGTCCTCTCGTACTAGGAGCAGCCCCTGTCAATCTTCCAGCGCCCACGGCAGATAGGGACAAAACTGTCTCACGACGTTTTAAACCCAGCTCACGTACCTCTTTAAATGGCGAACAGCCATACCCTTGGGACCGGCTTCAGCCCCAGGATGAGATGAGCCGACATCGAGGTGCCAAACACCGCCGTCGATATGAACTCTTGGGCGGTATCAGCCTGTTATCCCCAGAGTACCTTTTATCCGTTGAGCGATGGCCCTTCCATGCAGAGCCACCGGATCACTATGACCTACTTTCGTATCTGCTCGACTTGTCGGTCTCGCAGTCAAGCACGCTTTTGCCATTGCACTATCAGCACGATTTCCGACCGTACCTAGCGTACCTTCGCACTCCTCCGTTACCCTTTAGGAGGAGACCGCCCCAGTCAAACTTCCCGCCATGCACGGTCCCCGGACAGGATTACTGTCCAAGGTTAGAACCTCAAACAAATCAGGGCGGTATTTCAACGACGCCTCCGACAGAACTGGCGTCCTGTCATCACCGGCTCCCGCCTATCCTACACAGATCGGTTCAAAGTCCAATGCAAAGCTGCAGTAAAGGTTCATGGGGTCTTTCCGTCTAGCCGCGGGGAGATTGCATCATCACAAACACTTCAACTTCACTGAGTCTCAGGAGGAGACAGTGTGGCCATCGTTATGCCATTCGTGCAGGTCGGAACTTGCCCGACAAGGAATTTCGCTACCTTAGGACCGTTATAGTTACGGCCGCCGTTTACTGGGACTTCGATCAGAGGCTTGCACCTCATCAATTAATCTTCCAGCACCGGGCAGGCATCACACCCTATACGTCGACTTTCATCTTTGCAGAGTGCTGTGTTTTTAATAAACAGTCGCAGCCACCGATTCTCTGAGACCGCTTCGCGCTGCAGGAGTTTCTCCCTTCACGCTAAGGCGGCACACCTTATCCCGAAGTTACGGTGTCAATTTGCCGAGTTCCTTCTCCTGAGTTCTCTCAAGCGCCTGAGCATATTCAGCTCGCCCACCAGTGTCGGTTTACGGTACGGTCACCGCTGAACTGGAGCTTAGAGGCTTTTCCGGGAAGCACATCAGGCCGCTTCGGAACAAAATGTCCCTCGAGCCTTTGCCTCGGAGATGCGCCGGCGGATTTGCCTGCCGGCCTCCTACGCTCGTCAGCCGGGATATCCAACACCCGGTCGACCGTCAATGCTCCGTCCCCCCTTCGCATTCAGCGGCGGTTCGGAAATATTAATCCGATTCCCATCAGTTACGCTTATCAGCCTCACCTTAGGGGCCGACTCACCCTGCTCCGATGAACGTAGAGCAGGAAACCTTGGGCTTGCGGCGAGCGGGCTTTTCACCCGCTTTAACGTTACTCATGTCAGCATTCGCACTTCTGATACCTCCAGCGGACCTTGCGGTCCGCCTTCGCAGGCTTACAGAACGCTCCCCTACCACTCACGCTTCAGCAGCATGAATCCGCGGCTTCGGTTATCGACTTAGCCCCGTTACATCTTCCGCGCAGGAAGACTCGATCAGTGAGCTATTACGCTTTCTTTGAAGGATGGCTGCTTCTAAGCCAACTTCCTGACTGTCTTAGCCTTCCCACTTCGTTTTCCACTTAGCCGATATTAGGGACCTTAGCCGGCGGTCTGGGTTGTTTCCCTTTTGAGTCCGGACGTTAGCACCCGGTGCTCTGTCTCCCGTGCTCATGCTTCCCGGTATTCGGAGTTTGCCATAGTTTGGTAAGACGCCATGTCCCCCTAGCTATAACAGTGCTCTACCCCCGGGAGCAATACACGAGGCACTACCTCAATAGTTTTCGGGGAGAACCAGCTATCTCCAGATTTGTTTAGCCTTTCACCCCTATCCGCAGCTCATCCGCTAATTTTGCAACACTAGTCAGTTCGGCCCTCCAATGTGTGTTACCACATCTTCAGCCTGGCCGTGGATAGATCATCTGGTTTCGGGTCTACGCCCAACGACTCAATCGCTCTGTTCGAACTCGCTTTCGCTGCGCCTCCCCTACTCGGTTAGGCTTGCCATTGAACGTAAGTCGCTGACCCATTATGCAAAAGGTACGCAGTCACCCCGAAGGGCTCCTACTGTTTGTATGTATGCGGTTTCAGAATCTGTTTCACTCCCCTGCCGGGGTTCTTTTCGCCTTTCCTTCACAGTACTGGTTCACTATCGGTCGATCACGAGTATTTAGCCTTGGAGGATGGTCCCCCCGTCTTCGGACAGGATGTCACGTGTCCCGCCCTACTTGTCGCATGCTCAGTACCGCAGCTCGTTCTTCCCGTACGGGGCCATCACCCTCTGTGGCCGGCCTTTCCAGACCGTTCCGGTAATTAAGCTGCTATCGCATGCAGGCTGCTCCGATTTCGCTCGCCGCTACTTTCGGAATCTCGGTTGATTTCTTTTCCTGGAGCTACTTAGATGTTTCAGTTCGCTCCGTTCGCCTTCCGGACCTATGAATTCAGTCCGGAATACCTGCAAAGCAGGTGAGTTTCCTCATTCGGAGACCTGCGGATCAAAGCCCATTTGCCGGCTCCCCGCAGCTTTTCGCAGGCTGTCGCGTCCTTCATCGCCTGTGATCGCCAAGGCATCCGCCACATACACTTAGTCGCTTGATCCTATAACCCTGAGGCCTTTTGCCCCCAGAGTCACAAGCAACCTATAACGTGTATCGATATCGCTGATATCTCTGATTCTTGAGAACTTCAATGAATCAATGAATGCAATCACAACCCGTCAGTCCGTCCTTCACCGTCATCTCATCGACCGGCGAAGCTTACGAACTGAACGCTTCGTTTCTTTCCAAATTGTTAAAGAGCAAAAACTCAATTCTCACGAACTGATAAGTGTGAACACCGGAGCGGAATCCCGAGGTGGGACTTCCTTTTCTCTCTGTAAAGGAGGTGATCCAGCCGCACCTTCCGGTACTGCTACCTTGTTACGACTTCACCCCAGTCATGAAATCCACCGTGGACGCCGCCCTCCTTGCGGTTAGGCAAACGTCTTCAGGTAAACCTCACTCCCATGGTGTGACGGGCGGTGTGTACAAGACCCGGGAACGTATTCACCGCGGCATGCTGATCCGCGATTACTAGCGATTCCGACTTCATGCAGTCGAGTTGCAGACTGCAATCCGGACTACGATCGGTTTTCTGGGATTAGCTCCGCCTCACGGCTTAGCTGCCCTCTGTTCCGACCATTGTATGACGTGTGAGGCCCTAGCCATAAGGGCCATGAGGACTTGACGTCATCCCCACCTTCCTCCGGTTTATCACCGGCAGTCTCACTAGAGTGCTCTTGCGTAGCAACTAGTGACAAGGGTTGCGCTCGTTGCGGGACTTAACCCAACATCTCACGACACGAGCTGACGACAGCCATGCAGCACCTGTGTTCAGATTCCCTTGCGGGCACTCCCTAATCTCTTAAGGATTCCTGACATGTCAAGGCTAGGTAAGGTTTTTCGCGTTGCATCGAATTAATCCACATCATCCACCGCTTGTGCGGGTCCCCGTCAATTCCTTTGAGTTTTAATCTTGCGACCGTACTTCCCAGGCGGTCTACTTCACGCGTTTGCTTCGTTACCAAGGCTATTAAAGCCCCAACAACCGGTAGACATCGTTTAGGGCGTGGACTACCAGGGTATCTAATCCTGTTTGCTCCCCACGCTTTCGTACATGAGCGTCAGTCGCATCCCAGGGGACTGCCTTCGCCATTGGTGTTCTTCCAAATATCTACGCATTTCACTGCTACACTTGGAATTCCATCCCCCTCTGATGAACTCCAGCCCTGCAGTCATAAATGCCATTCCCAGGTTAAGCCCGGGGATTTCACATCTATCTTACAGAGCCGCCTGCGCACGCTTTACGCCCAGTAATTCCGATTAACGCTTGCACCCTACGTATTACCGCGGCTGCTGGCACGTAGTTAGCCGGTGCTTATTCTTCAGGTACCGTCAGCAGACGCCGTTGTTCACGGCGTCCTTTTCGTCCCTGACAAAAGCAGTTTACAATCCGAAGACCTTCATCCTGCACGCGGCATGGCTGGATCAGGGTTGCCCCCATTGTCCAAAATTCCCCACTGCTGCCTCCCGTAGGAGTCTGGGCCGTGTCTCAGTCCCAATGTGGCTGGTCGTCCTCTCAGACCAGCTACCGATCGTCGCCTTGGTAAGCCTTTACCTCACCAACAAGCTAATCGGGCATCGGCCGCTCCAATTGCGCGAGGTCTTGCGATCCCCCGCTTTCACCCTCAGGTCTCATGCGGTATTAGCTAATCTTTCGACTAGTTATCCCCCACAAAAGGACACGTTCCGATGTATTACTCACCCGTGCGCCACTCGCCGCCGGGGAGCAAGCTCCCCGCGCTGCCGTTCGACTTGCATGTGTAAAGCATGCCGCCAGCGTTCAATCTGAGCCAGGATCAAACTCTTTAGTTCAATCTCTGTTATCGCTCTCGCCGGAATTGAAAGAAAAAGATTAATTTTTCTTTCGGCTTTCCTTAAAGCGCGATCATCGTAATTTCGGAAGCCTTTGGCTTCGGAAACCGCCGATGTTCACGCTTATCGGTTCGTTTGAATCAAATTTTTAAAGAGCCGCTTCTTTTCGGAAGCGCAGATCGTTAAGTTTACTCAACTCTTCAATCTTTGTCAAGTTCAAAAAACTTGGCGGAAAAAATTGCTGAGCGGTGAAGCTCAGCGAGTGCGTATTAAACACGGTTTGATCCGGCCTGTCAAGGAAGCGCTTCAAAATACCGTTTTCAGGGTATACCCCTAGGGCATTGTACGGTGCCGCCCTCCCCGGGACAGGCTCCCTGCGCGCTGTCCGACAGGCACGGCACTTTATATAATGCGGCGCACCATTCCTCTTTTCTCTTTCTCGCATGACGACGCCTTTTCCCCTTGCGGGCAAAAAACCGCTTCTCTCTTTCCTGAGCTTCGAAGACTGCCCCGAGGAGGCCGAAGAAGCGCTGCTCGCGGCCCTGCCCGCCGACGCACAGGCTTACCTTGCCCGCTTCTCGCATGCGCTTCGCCGCCGCCAGAGCCTTTGGGGACGGGCGCTCGCGCTCGCCGCCGCGCGCTCGATGGGCGCCCTTTACAGTGAAGATCTCCCTTACGGGCCGGTCCTGCTGACGCCCGACGGACGAAAGCTCGCGGTCAGCATCACGCATACGGACCACTATGTCGGCATCGGCGTGCCCGCCTCTTCCGCGGCGCCGCTGGCGGTGGACCTAGAAAAGCTCCCGTCCGACATCCCGCGCTTTCTCGCCGCGGCCGCCCGCCGCCTTCCCGAGAAGTCGTTTGCCGCGCTCGACCGCGCCGCCGCCAGCACCGGCTCGTCCGCTCCCTGGGTGGCGGCCTGGGGCATCCGCGAGTGCGCCGTCAAGATGAACCGCGGGCAGAGCCGCTACAGCGTCCTTGCCTCGAAGCACGCGCCCTGGCTGCGCGTCGCCGACGCCGAACGGACGCTCTCGCCCGCCGTTTTCTGGGAACCGTTCGCCGGCGGCGTCTACGCCTGCGTGAGCACCGAAGGCCGCCCCGAGCGCTGCGATTTTTCGCCCGCCGCGCTGCTCGAAGCGCTCGGCATTGCCGCCTAGCCGCGTTTTCTTTATTTTTTTCTGCAAATCATCTTTCTTAACATTTCTTTATATTCCGAGCTTTTTCAACGCGGCCCGCGGGCAGGCTTTCCGGCGCAAAAGTCCCTTTTATTTCATGCCGCTTTCTTATGCCCGGACACAGAGTCCGCAGCGCAGTTGATATAAACTTTCATTCAAATAATTAATTTCGATTTTTTGTCCGAGTGCCTCGGCATAAAGAGTTCGGAATCCCATGCGATTAACAGTCAGACGTCTCACTGCCGCAGCACTGCTCGCCGCTGCGCTCAGCTCGCAGGCGGCCGACGAGCCGAAGCGGCTGCCGCTTCAGATCGAAGGCCTCAAGGGCGATCTGCTGAGCAACGTCGAAGCCAATCTCGGTCCGCTCATGAAGGACGGCGTGCTCGACACGCAGGGCTACCACGCCCGCATTGAGACGGCAGTGCGCCTCGGCCTGCGCCCGCTCGGCTACTACCAGCCGAAAAGCTCTTTCAAAGTGAGCGGGAGCGACACCGGCAAAAAGCTCGTCGTCACCGTCGACAAGGGCGAGCCGGTGCTGATCGCCGATGCGAAGCTCACGCTCTCGGGCCCGGGCAAGGACGACAAGGTCTTCGCGCCTTTCTTCAAGCGGCTGCCGAAAAAAGGCGACGTGCTCAACCACGGCCTTTACACCTCGTTCAAGGGCGACCTGACTGACGAGGCGCAGCGCTGGGGCTACTTCGACGGCGAATTCAAGACAAGCCGCCTGGGCGTCGCGCTCTCCCGGCACGAGGCCTACTGGACGCTCAATTACGACACGGGCAAGCGCTTTCGGTTCGGCAAGGTGACCTACACCGGCTCGCAGATCGACACGCGCTTTCTCGACAACATGAAGCCTTTCAAGGAAGGCGACTACTACAGCGCCGACAAGCTCGCCGAGTTCAGCCAGCGCATGTCCTCCATGGGCTGGTTCACGACGGTGGTGCTCGCGCCCGACTTCGACGAGGCGCGAAAGAGCGAAGATCGCGAGCTGCCGCTCAACGCCGAAGTCTCGCCGAAGAAGGCCAACTCGGTCGAGACGAGCATCGGCTTTTCCTCCGACATCGGCCCGAGCGCCAAGGTCGTCTGGAAGAAGCCCTGGGTGAACCGCCGCGGCCACAGCTTCTCGGCCACGACGCAGATCAACTCCAAGGACCCGCAGCTCAACCTTTCCTACAAGATCCCGCGCCTCGACAACCCGTTCGAGGAGTACTGGACCATCAACGGCGGCTTCAAGCACACCGACCTCAACGATACGGAAAGCGACCGCGGCATCTTCTCGGTGGCGCGCCACTGGGAGTTCTCTTCCGGCTGGAAGCGCACGATCAGCCTCAACTGGTCGCACGACCACTTCACGCAGGGCGCGATGACGGGCACGACCGAACTGCTCTACCCGACCTTCACCATTGCGCGCACGCGCTCGCGGGGCGGCACCATGCCGACCTGGGGCGACTCGCAGATCTACTCGATTTCGGCCGGCACGCAGAAGGTGCTCTCCGACGTCGATTTCGTCTCGGTCTCGGCGCAGCACGTGTGGATCCGCACCCTGAAGCAGAAGCACCGCTTCGTCTTCCGCGGCAACGTCGGCTACATCAAGTCGAGCAAGTTCGACAGGCTGCCGCCTGACATGCGCTTCTTCGCCGGCGGCGACCGCAGCATCCGCGGCTACGACTACAAGAAGGTCTCGCCGCGCGACTCCAACGGCTATCTCACCGGCGCCACGAGCCTGCTCACCGCCTCGGCCGAGTACCAGTACAAGGTCCACGGCGACTGGTGGGGCGCGGTCTTCCTCGACGTGGGCGAGGCCGTCAACGGCTTTGCCAACAGCGACTGGAAGAAAGGCGTCGGCTTCGGCGTGCGCTGGAACTCGCCCGTCGGCCCCGTCAAGCTTGACCTCGCCTGCCCGGCCAACAGCATCGGCGGCAGCGACCTCAACATTTACATCGGCATCGGAGCCGAGCTATGACGCGCACGAAAAAAATCATTGCGTTCTCCGCCGGCGGCCTCGTGCTGATTGCCGCGGCCGCCGGCGTCCTGCTGCTCACCGAAACCGGGCAGCAGTTCCTCATCCGCCAGGCCATCCCTTACGTGCCCGGCCTCACCGTCAGGGAGGCCAAGGGCTGGGTCTTCGACCTCACGCTCAGCGGCGTGCGCTACGAAATGCCGGGCGTGCTCGTCAATGCGGAGAGCGTCCACCTCGGCATCGACAAGAGCGCTCTCCGGGACAAGAAGCTTCGCATCACCGACGTCACGCTCAAGGACGCGAGCGCCGACATCGAAACGGCGAAGATGACGCCCTCGCCCGAGCCCGAGCAGCCTTCCGCGCCGATCACCGAACTCAAGGCGCCGCTGCCGATCGCGCTCGACAAACTGACGCTGGAAAACATCCGCGTGAGCGCCGACGGCATCAAGGCGGAGCTGCAGAGCTTCACCTCGTCGGCATCCTGGGAAGGGCGCCTCATCACGCTCGGCAAGACCGCGCTCAAGCATTCTTCGGTGACGCTGCCGCCCTCGCCGAAGGAACCCGACCCAAAGCCCGCGCAGAGCGAGCCGCTCGGCAAGACGCTTACCGCGATCTTCTCGAAGCCGCTCTTAAGCGAACTGCCCGTGATCAGCATCCCGGTCGACGCCAGAATCGAGGGCTTCAGCGCCGAAGACTTTGCGCTCAGGGGCGGCACGCCGCTCGAAGTGCAGTCGCTTGAGCTCGCGGGATCGCTCATCGGGAACAAGGTAACGATTGAAAAGCTCGCCGCCTCGCTCCCGCAGGGCTCGGCCGAAGTGAGCGGCACGGCCGATCTCAGCGGCCGCTGGCCGCTCGCGCTCAAAGCTTCGGGCACGCTCGGCATCGCGCCGCTCGAAGGCGAAAAGATTGCAGCCGACATCTCGGGCGAGCTCCTCGGCAAGCTCTCGCTTGCCGCGCAGAGCAGCGGCGCGCTGCCCGCCAAGGTGAGCGCCGGCACCGAGCTCGCGACGGCGGGCCTCCCGCTCTCGCTCGAGGTCGCCTCCGACGGCTTCGTCTGGCCGCCCGCCCCGAAGGCGGGCGAAGCAAAGACCGAGCTCAAGGGGATCGCGCTCACCCTTACCGGCTCGGCGCGCAGCTACCAGCTCAACGCGGGCGTCACCGCCCATGCCGAAGGCGTTCCCGCGGCGACGGCCAAGCTTAAGGGCAGCGGCACGCTCGAAGGCTTTGAGCTGGAATCGCTCAAGGTCGACGCCGCCGAGGGCAGCGGCCTTGTCAGCGGCAGGCTCGGCTGGGCCGATGCGATCACCTGGGATCTCAAGACCGACCTGAAGAAGCTGCAGCTCAAGCCCTTCGTGCCGTCGCTGCCCGCCGTGATCGGCGGCACGGCGCTCGTCTCGGGAGAGCTCAAGGGCACCGCCTGGAAAGCCAAGGCCGACGGCGTCGACCTCAAGGCCGCGCTCGGCAAGGAGACGCTTTCACTCAAGGGCAGCGCCGATGCACAGAGCCCGCTCAACGCCAATATTCCGGAGCTCGTCGCCAAGCTCGGCGCGAACAGCGTCAGGGTGACGGGCACCCTTTCCGAAAAAGCGCTCGACCTCAAGGCCGGCATCGATGCGCCGAACCTGCGCAACGGGTTCCTCCCCGAGCTCTTCGGGTCGGTCAAGGGTAATGCGCACATCACGGGCACGGCGCAGTCGCCCGCGCTCGAAGCCGACATCGAGGCAAACCGCACCGGCTGGGGCGAAGCGGCTTCCGTGGCGCACGCCGCGCTCCGCGGCAAGGCTTCGCTTTCCGAGATGAAGCACTTCGCGGCCGATCTCACGCTCGCCGCGAACGGCGTCGACGCCTCGGGCATGAAGATCGACAAGGCCGACGTGAGCTTCAAAGGCACCGACGCGAACCATACGCTCAGCGTCTCGGCCAAGGGCTCGCCCGTCTCGGCGGGCCTCACGCTCCAGGGCGCGCTCGACATGGCGAAGATGCACTGGGCGGGCACGCTCTCGAAGGCTTACGCCGACACGCCGGTCGGACCCTTCCGGCAGACGTCGGCCGCGAAGGCCGATTTCACGGCCTCGCCCGCGGCGGTCACGCTCTCCGAGCACTGCTGGCAGAACCCCAATGCGGAAGTCTGCTTCACGAAGCCCCTGCACGCGGGCGAGATCATTTCGGCCGCAGTCGCGCTCCGGCGCCTCGACACGGCCATGTTCAAGCAGTTCGTACCCGAAGGCCTCAAGGTCGCGGGCCGCTTCTCCGGCAATGCGGACATGAGCTGGAACACCGCCAAGGAAAAGCTCCCGACGCTGCACGCCGCCTTTTCGGGCGAAGGCGTGCGCGCGACGAAGTCGGGCGAGGGCGACCGCAAGCCGCTGACGTTTGACTTTTCGAAGCTCGCGCTCACCGCCTCGACGGCGGGCGGGAAGATCGAGGCCGGGGCCGACGCCGCCGTGCGGGGCAACGGCACCGTCGCGCTTCGCGCCGAAGTGAACGACCCGCTCGGCAAGCGCGCCCTCTCGGGCTCGCTCGGGCTCTCCGGATTCGACCTCTCGATGCTCTCGGCGCTCATGCCCACCGGCGAAAAGACGAGCGGCAGGGTGAACGGCACCGTGAATTTCGGCGGCGACCTCACGGCCCCGCAGCTCAACGGAGAAATCCGCGCCGAGGGGCTTCGCCTCTACGAAGGCCTGATGCCGATCGACATGAAGCCTTCCGACGTGCGCGTCCGCTTCTCGGGACAGAAATCCGAGCTCGACGGCGCCATCGTGACCGCAGGCGGCCGGCTCGACATCACGGGCGACGCGGACTGGCACGATCCGGCCGCATGGCTCGCGCGGGTGCGCGCCAAGGGCGACAGCATCACCGTCACGGTGCCCTCGCTCGCTTCGGTGACCGTCTCGCCCGACGTGACGGCCGAAGCCGCTCCCGATGCATTGAGCCTCGCGGGCGAAGTGAACATCCCGAAGGCGACGATCGAAGTCGAGGACCTGCCGCCCTCGGCCGTCTCCGTCTCCGAGGACGAGGTGATGCTCGGCGACGACCTGCAGCCCAAGGAAGTCAAGGGCCCGCCGATGCGCATCAAGAGCAACCTCATCATCCGCATCGGCAAGGAAGTCCGCGTGCGCGCCTACGGCTTCAGGGGACGCCTCGAAGGCCTCCTCAAGGTCATCGAAAACGGCAAGGGCCTCGGCCTTTCCGGCACCATCACGATCCCGGCCGGCCGCTTCCACGCCTACGGCCAGGACCTCGTCGTGAGGAAGGGCGAGGTGCAGTTCACGGGCCCGGTCTCCGCGCCCGTGCTCAACATCGAAGCCATCCGCAACCCCGAGGCCGTCGAGGACGACGTCGTCGCCGGCCTCCGCGTGACGGGCACGGCCAAGCGCCCGAAGGCGGAGATCTTCTCGGATCCCGCCATGTCGCAGCAGGCCGCCCTTTCCTACCTCACGACGGGCCACGGCCTCGACGAGGAATCGGACTCCTCGAACGCCATGACCTCGGCGCTGATCACCATGGGGCTTGCCTCGACGGGCGGCATCGTAAGCTCGATCGGCGACGCGATCGGCATCCGCGGCCTCGCGGTCGACACCGCGGGCTCGGGCGACAGCTCCCAGGCCCAGGTGAGCGGCTACGTGCTGCCGGGCCTGCAGGTGAAGTACGGCGTCGGGCTCTTCGACCCGGTCTCGACGCTCACGATCCGCTATCGCCTGATGCCGAAGCTCTACGTCGAAGCCGTCTCGGGCGTCAACCAGGTCATCAACCTGATCTACAAGTTCGAGTTCGACTGAGAAAGCCCTTTGGCCTCGGGCAGGAAATGCCCTGCCCTTAACCCTTCGGCCTGCAGGTCCGCCTGCGGGCCGAACTTATAATGGAAGGCTGACCCGGCGGGGGCGGGGCTCTGCGCCCGCGCCCGCCCGAAGAAAATCTGTGCAGAGGAGAATGACGAAATGGCAATGAAGGAATACGACTTCGCCTACGGCCGCGGCCGCAAGAAGTTTTCGATCGACGAAGACCTGGTGATCAAGGAAGTGCGCACGGCCGATTACCCCGTGATGAAGGACATCAAGGGCGGCGTGCTCGACGCGATCCGCCACCCGATCGGCTGCCCGTCGCTCGACGACATCGTCAAGCCCGGCGACACCGTCGCCTTCATCTGCAACGACCCGACCCGCGTGGCGAACAGCTTTGACTTCATGCCCGTGCTCGTCGACGAGATGAACCGCCTCGGCGTGAAGGACGAGGACATGAAGATCGTCTTCTCGCTCGGCACGCACCGCCCGATGACGCACGAGGAAATGGTCGCGGCCGTCGGCAAGGACGTCGCCTCGCGCCTGCGCATGTTCAACAGCATCGCCACCAAGACCGAGGACTTCCAGTATTTCGGCACCACCTCGCGCGGCACGCCGGTGTGGCTCAACAAGGAGATCTGCAACGTCGACCACGTCATCCTGACGGGCACGATCGTGCACCATTACTTCGCCGGCTACGGCGGCGGCCGCAAGGCGGTGCTGCCCGGCTGCGCCGCGATGGAGACGGTGCGCGTCAACCACAGCTTCATGCTCGACGAGCACGCCGGCCTCGGCAAGACGGTCGGCAACCCCGTCTACGAAGACCAGATGGAAGGCGTCGCGCTCTTTGCAAAGGGCCGCTCGCTCTTCCTCTTCAACGCCATTCTCAACGCCAAGCACCAGTTCCTGCGCATGTTCGCGGGCGACTACATCGCCGCGCACAAGGAAGCCTGCAAGTTCGTCGACCAGGTTTACGGCTGCGTGATCCCGAAGGAGGCCGACCTCGTGATCGCCTCCTGCGGCGGCTACCCGAAGGACATCAACGTCTACCAGATGCAGAAGACGATGGACAACGCCGCCTGCGCCGTGCGCAAGGGCGGCACGGTGATCCTGCTCGCCGACTGCGAGGAAGGCTCGGGCTCCAAGGTCCTCGAAGAGACCTTCCGCCGCCTGAAGACCCCCGAGGCCATTAAGAAGGAGCTCGAGGAAAACTTCCAGATCGGCGCCAACAAGGCGTTCGCCATCACCCGCCCGATCCGCAAGGCGCACTTCATCCTCGTGACCCGCCTTGACCGCGAGCTCGCGAAGACGATGCTCTTTTCGGGCGCCGTCGATACGGTCGAGGAAGCGCTTGAAATCGCCAAGGGCTACGTGGGCGAGCACCCGAGCATCATCCTGATGCCGGAAGGCAGCCTCACGGTCCCGCGCGTCGAAGACTGACGCCGGCCTTTTACCGGGAAGCGCTCCGCAGCCCCTTCGGCGCGGAGCGCTTTTTTCTCGATCTATTGGCTGATTCTCCCTGAGCCGCAGGCAATTGCCGTTTACCGGCGTCCTGCGTGCTAAGATCGAAAAGATTTAAAAGCGAGCAAGATATCCCTATGCCTGACAACATCCGCTTTGACATCGCGCGCGAGGCGCGCATCGGGCTCCCCGAGGCCGTCTTCTGCGAGCACAAGCCTTTCGACGCCCTGCTCTCGCTTTTCGAGCGCTTCGCCGACGACAAGGAAAAGGCGATCCTCTTCACGCACATCGACGAGGCGGTTTTCCGGCGCCTGCCCGACGCGCTGCAGGCGCTCTACGACTTTGATCCCCTTTCGCGCACGGCCTGGCACCGCACCTGCCCGCCGCACCGGCTGGCGCGCGCCGCAGTGGTTTCGGCCGGCACGGCCGACGGCTTCGTCTCGCACGAGGCCGCGCGCACCCTCGCCTACCTCGGCTGGGAGTGCCGCCTCTTTGAAGACTGCGGCGTCGCCGGCCTCTGGCGCATCGAGGAAGCGCTCCCCGAAATCGCAAAGTACGACGCCGTGATCGCGGTCGCCGGCATGGACGCGGCACTCGCCACGGTCCTGGGCGGCCTTTACGGCAGGCCGATCTTTGCCGTGCCGACCTCCGTCGGGTACGGCGTCTGCGAACAGGGCCTCACGGCGCTCCGCAGCATGCTCGCCTCCTGCGCGCCCGGCATCGCCGTCTTCAACGTCGACAACGGCTACGGCGCCGCCTGCGCCGCGGCCCGCGTGCTCCGGCTCCTCGAAGAGGCCCGCGGCGCGCAGCAGAAATGAGAAAGTCACCATGAACGAAGAAAAACCGACGCTTCTTACCGTCCGCATCCACGCGGGCTTCAACGCCGCCGCCTTCTTGGGCGGCATCCTGGCGCTCACCTGGCAAAGCGGCGGCACGGCCACCGCCGTGCTGAACCGCCTTTTCCCCGGCATCGACGCCGCCGTCGCCTTCGGCCCCGCTTCGGTCAGCGGCATCGGCGGCTGGCGCTGCCGCATCGAGGCGCCGCACGAGCATGTTCACCGCCACCTCTCCGACATCGCCGCGATCTATGACAAATCGGGCCTTTCCGCCGCGGCCCGCGCCAAGGCGGACGCCGTCTGGAACGTGCTCGGCCGGGCCGAGGCCGCCGTGCACGGCATCGACCTCGAGGACGTCCATTTCCACGAAGTCGGCCGCATGGCCAACATCCTCGCCGTCGGCCTCATCGCCGAGTTTCTCACGAGGCTCGGCGGCGTGCGGCTTTCCGCGAGCCCGATCCCGATGACAGACTCGACGGTGCTGTGCGCGCACGGCGCGGTGCCCTATCCGGCGCCGGCGCTCTTTGCCATGCTCGAAGGCGTGGCCGTGCGCCCCTGGGCGGGCGAAGGCGAGCCCGTCACGCCGACGGGCCTCGCGCTGCTGCGCGGCCTCGGCGCCCGCTTCGGCGGCTGGCCGAAGATGACGGTCACGGCCAAGGCGACCGTTTTCACCGATCATGTTTTCGAGGGCGTTCCGAACGGCACGCTCTTTATTGCGGGCACGCCGTTGACCGAGGAAAACGATGACTGACGCGAAGGGACTTCCCGCGGCGCTTGCCGAACGCATCGCGGCGGCCGCCCCGCACGGGACGGTGACCATTGCCTATTCGGGCGGCCTCGACAGCCGCTTCCTCGCCTTCAGCGCTAAGCGGCTCGGCTATAAGGTGCGGCTCTTTCACGTCAGGGGCCCGCACATTGCGCCTTCCGAAACCGAGGAGGCCATCGCCGGCGCGCGCGAGCTCGGGCTCGAGCCCGAAGTGATCGACCTCTCGCCGCTCTCGCTTCCCGAGCTTGCGAGCGCCGGGAAGCTTCGCTGCTACGTCTGCAAGCGCGGTCTTTTCACCGAGCTCAAGCGCCGCGCCGGGGGCGAGCCGCTCTGCGACGGCACCAATCTCACCGATCTCAGCGTCTATCGCCCAGGGCGCAAGGCGCTCATTGAACTTGGCATCCGCTCGCCGCTTGCCGAAGCGAAGATCGGCAAGCCCGACATCCGGCGCATCGGCCGCGAGCTCGGCTTCCCGCGGCCCGACCAGGCCGCAAGGCCCTGCCTGCTGACGCGCTTCCCCTACGGCATGCTGCCCGACGAAAAGAAGCTCGCCCTTATCGCCAGGGCCGAGGACTTCATCGCCGCCGATCCCTTCGGGCGCACGCTCCGCTTCAGGCTCCGCTGCCCGGACGGCGTCACGCCCGCGCTCCACGTCGAGAAAAGCTCGCTCAAGAGCGCTTCCGAAGCGGATGTCCGCGCCCTGGGCGGGCGGCTTCGCGCCGCCTTCGGAGAGCCGATGCAGGGCCTGAGCTTTGCGATCATGGAAAAGCTCTCGGGCTACTACGACCGCCCCGAAGCAAAGCACTGAAAAGCCGCATCCATTCCCTGCCCCGGAATCCCGCTTCCGGGGCTTTGCTTTGCCGGGCAGCACCGCGGCGCCGGCAGTCCGCCCGATACATTGACAAACTTCGATATATGTGCCTAGAATCCTGCTCATATTGACAATCATCTATCTATAAGGAGCCTTCCTTGCAGGATTCCGATCTCGCGGCGCTCTGCCGCGCCCTCGGCGATGAAAAGCGCATCGCCGTGCTCCGCATGCTCGCGGACGGCGAGCGCTGCGCCTGCGAGCTCCTCTCCGAGCTCGACATTTCGCAGCCGACGCTCTCGCACCACATGAAGCTGCTCTGCGACACGGGGCTTGTCGCCGTGCGGCGCGAGGGCCGCTGGCGCCACTACCGGCTTCTTCCGGAAGCCATTGAAACCCTTCGCCAGGCGCTCTCCGGTCTCTGTAAAGCGCCCGAGGCGTCCGCCCTCTCCTGCTCCTGCGGGAAAAAGCCATGCTGAATTTCATCGAGACGCAGCTCTTCGGCATGCGCTGGCTCTCGGAGCTCACGGCCGCGGTCCTCACGGCGCTCGGCGCCGACGTTTCCACGCGCTGGGGCGGGAGCCTGCACTTTTTCTTCTACGACCTCATCAAGATCACACTGCTGCTGTGCACGCTGATCTTTGTGATTTCATACATCCAGAGCTTTTTCCCGCCCGAGCGCAGCCGGCGCATTCTCGGCCGCTTCTCGGGCGCTGCGGGGAGCTTCGTCGCGGCGCTGCTCGGCACCGTGACGCCCTTTTGTTCCTGCTCGTCGATTCCGCTCTTCATCGGCTTCACGGCCGCCGGCCTGCCGCTCGGGGCGACGTTCGCCTTCCTCATCTCCTCGCCCATGGTCGACCTCGGCAGCCTCATGCTCCTCACGGGCATCTTCGGCCTGAAGCTCGCCGCGGCCTATGTGGCGCTCGGGCTGGCGATCGCCGTCGCGGGCGGGATGCTGATCGGGAAGCTGCACTGGGAGGACCAGATCGAGCCCTTCGTGCGGCGCGCAGCGTTCCGCACGCTGCCCGAAGCCGAGGTCGGCACCGCCGAGCGGCTTCGCTACGCCTTCTCGCAGACGGCCGACACCTTCCGGCGCGTCTTTCCCTACATCGTGATCGGCGTGTCGATCGGCGCCGTGATCCACGAATGGATTCCCGAGGAGTGGGTCTCGCGCATCCTCGGCAAAGACAGCCTCTTTGCCGTGCCGCTCGCCACGCTCGTCGGCGCGCCCATGTACGCCGACATCTTCGGCACGGTGCCGATCGCCGAGGCGCTGCTCGGCAAGGGCGCGGAGCTCGGCGCGGTGCTGAGCTTCATGATGAGCGTCACGGTGCTCTCTCTTCCCTCGCTCATCATGCTGCGCCAGGCCGTCAAGCCCAAGCTTCTCACCGTGTTCACCGGCGTGTGCCTCGCGGGCATCCTGATAACCGGCTATCTCTTCAACGCGATTTCGTTCCTCTTTGTCTGAAGGCGATTTATTTCAGGGAGTATCCGCCATGATCTTTTTCCGCAAAACCCGCGACGTGAGGCCGCTCACGCCCGAAGAAGCGGCCGAGGCCGCCAAGGCCCGCATCAAGGTGCTCGGCTCGGGCTGCGCGCGCTGCCACAGGCTGCGCAACGTGACGCAGGCCGCCGCCGACCGGCTCGGCATCAAGGAGCGCGTCGCGCTCATCACGGACATCAACGTCATTGCCGCTTACGGCATTCTCTTGACGCCCGCCCTCGTGGTCGACGAAGAAGTGCTCTCCATGGGGAGGGTCCCCGCGGAAAGCGAAGTCGCCTCGATGCTGAGCGCGAAGCTTCTCAAGGGGCAGGCACCGGCCTGAACGGACCCTGCGAAGGCAAAGGAAACCCGCGCTGTTCTTTCCGGAACGCGCGGGTTTGTTCTTTGCGGAATTGTCGGGAATTACTTCACGACCTTGGCCTTGCGATTTCCTCGTTCACCCAGGCGCGGATGCGCTCCTGGAGCAGGTCGCGCGTGATTTCAACCTGCATGTCGTCGTAGGACGGGAACTTCGCGGCCCTCGTGTCGGCGAGCTTCACAACGTGGAAGCCCGCGGGCGAGGCGACCGGCTCCTTGCAGAGCTCTCCCTTCTTCAGGCCCTTCACGGCTTTGGCAAGGTCGGGCGTGAAGCTGTTGGGCGAGGTCCAGGGCAGCTCGCCGCCGTTTTCGGCGGACATGCGGTCGAGCGACTTCTCAGCGGCGAGCTTGCCGAAATCGCCGCCCTTCTTGAGGTCGGCGATGATCTTCGCGGCCTCTTCCTTGGTCGCCACGAGGATATGGTCGAGCTGCACCTCGGTGTCGCCGTACTTGGCCTTGCGCTTGCCGTATTCGGCCTTGGCGTCGGCTTCGGAAACCGGATGGGCGTCGGCATAGGCGGTCACGGCGTGGCGCGCCAGGATCGTGTCGCCCTGGTCGCGGATTTCTTCCCGGACGTCGGCCTTCTTGTCGAGGCCCTGCCGGCGGGCGGCGTTGGCGAGCACCGTGCGCTCGATGACGAGCTGGCGGATGTCGTCCTCGAAGCCCGGCTTGACGGCCGCGTGCGGATCCCCGCCGGCCATGAGCGCCTCGTGCGCGAGGCGCGTCTGGGAGGATTTCGTAATCGTCTGGCCGTCGACGGTGATGTCCTTGAATTCGGCATTGGCGGCGCCGCAGCCGATCGCCAGCATGAGCGCAGCCGCCAGCGTGGTCCTGATTGTCATTTTTGAAGTTGCTCCGGTGAAATGGAAAGCGATGCCCGCGCCGCAGGGAAGTCTGCCCTGCGCGCGCGGGTGCGCGAAGATTATCATGCCCGCCTTTTGCGAAGCTTACCGATCGCCGAAGAAGGCGGGCGCAGGAAGGGTTGAGCTCCTACCAGACCCCCGACAGGCCGATCAGGAGGTTCGAGTACATGTCGTAGAGCGTGATCAGGTACTTCTCGTCGAAGTCGACGTGCGCATGCTCGTGCTCGGCGTCGAGCGCCGCGCCGACCAAGAAGTACCCCGCCTTGCCGCCGCGGCTCTGCACGCGGCGGATCATCAGCGTGGCGTCGTCCGATCCGTTGTAGGGCACGGCGTGCACGACGTTTTTCACGTAGCGCGAGCGGCGCGCGCACACCGTGATCATCTGCACGATGCCGTCGTCGGGCACGAAGTCGACCGCCTCGCCCATGATCTCGCGCTCGCAGCGCACGCCGAAGGCCATCGCGCAGCCTTCGGCGCGCTGGATGGCCTCGCGGGTGAGCGCGCGGTTGATCGCCTCGTTCTCGCCGCGCACCTCGACCTGCATGGCGGCGTGCGAGGCGACGATGTTGCGGCCTTCGCCCGCGTGCAGCGTGCCGACGTTGACGCGCGTCATGCCTTCGCCGTGGCGCGGCAGCGCCATGAGCAGAAGCGACGCGTCGGCCGCCGCGAGCAGCGCGTTGCGGCCGAGCTGGGGCTGCATGCCGGCGTGAGACGCCTCGCCTTCGAAGCGGAAGTCGATCTTCGTCGTGCAGAGGAATTTCTCGGGCGCCGAAACGATCGTGCCGCCTTCGAGGTCCGGCATCAGGTGCGCGCAGACGAGCACGTCCACATCGTCGAGCTGTCCCGACTGCACGATCGGGTAGGCGCCGCGCGAGCCCTCTTCGCCGGGCTGGAAAATGAGCTTGATGCGTCCCGAGAGGCGGTCGCGGTTGGCGGCGACGAAGCGCGCGAGCTCGAGCACCGCGGCCTGGTGGCCGTCGTGGCCGCAGGCGTGCATGGCGCCCGGACGGTCCGAGGCGAACCCGAGCCTGTAGGGAATGTGCGCCATGTCCTCAGGCTCCTGCAGCTTGATTGCGTCGAGCTCCGCGCGGAAGGCGATCGTGCGCCCCGGGCGGCCCGTGTCGAGCACGGCGGCCAGGCCCGTGATGCCGCCCATGCGCTGCATGATGCTCGGCGAGACGCCGGCGGCGCGGGCGTGCAGCTCGGCCAGGCGCACTTCCTCGTCGTCCCGGCCCCTCACGTACTGCGGGTTGATGAACTCGCGGCCGACGAGCACCTTGAAGCCGAGCGCGGTGAGCGCCTCCGCGGCGCGCGCGGTGGCAATGAACTCGGTCCAGCCGGTTTCCGGCGTTCTGTGGATTTCGCGCCGCCTGGCGATCAGGTCGGTGCCCGTGACAGGATCGACCCAGCCGCCGAGCTGGGCGGCCGGGCTCTTGTCAAACGCAATGGTGTCGTCACTCATCGTGAAGGGGTCTCAGCAAAAAAGCGGGCATCAGGCCTGCCCGCCCTACGTATTTTCCGCTAAATTCTACCCGCTTCTAAGACGTTTTACTTATGCTCGATTGTACTGATGTTTAGAAAAAACGGCCGTAAATACGTATTTTTACGTATCAAACGCGGGCGCTCGGCGGCAGGAGTGCGTTTTCCATCGCCGCCTCGGTGTCCATGCCGAAGCGCCGGTAAAGGGCGGCGAGCATGCGCCGCAGCCGCAGCGCGGCCATGTCGGGCGAGACCACCTCGAGGCTCGGCACGATGGGCGTGAGCGGCGGCGGGAGGAGCGGCAGCGCCGCCTCGGGCACGGGCACGCCGGGCGCCTTGCCCTTCAAGCGCCGCTCCGCAAGGTCGAGCGCGACGCGCAGGCACCGCTCCGCGGTTTCCCGATCGCCCTGCTCGGCCGCGCAGAGCGCGCGGCAGGCCGAGACGGCGGCCGAGTCCTCGCGGCCCTTCTCGTCGCCGAGCATCACAAGCGCCGAGGCATAGTCGCCCGTCGAAATCGCGAGCACGATGTCGGCCAGCATGGCGCGGGGAATCTGATTGCTCATCTGTCAAGGCTCCGAAATGATGTGTCAGCCGCGTTTCGGCGGCAGGAGCGAGGCCATCGCGCGGCGCGCTTCGGCCGCGCGGGCGAAATAGCGCTCGAGCTTTGCTTCATCGCCCTCGGCGACGAGGGCGCGCAGCGCCGCGAGCTCGCCCGAGAAGCGGTCGATGCCGTCGAGCACGGCCTCCCGGTTGCCGCAGGCGATGTCGGCCCAGACGCGGGGATCGGCCGCGGCGATGCGGGTGGTGTCGCGGAAGCCCCCGCCGGCGGCGCGCAGCGCCGTGTCGTGCTCCGGCGCCGAGGCGGCGGTGTTCATGAGCGCAAAGGCGATCATGTGCGGCACGTGCGAGACGAGCGCGTAGACGCGGTCGTGCGCCTCGGGCGTCATGCGCACGGTGCGAAGCCCCGCGCACTCCCAGAGCGCGGCGACGGTGTCGCCCGCATCGGCGTCGGTCTCGGGCAGCGGCGTGAGCACGCCCGCCGCGCCTTCGAAGAGATCGGGCGAGGCGTTTTCAAGCCCCGCCTTCTCGGCGCCGGCGATCGGATGGTAGGGCGCGTAGCGCCGCAGGCGATCGGGCATGGCGCGGCGCGCGGCGGCGATGACGCTCGCGCGCACGCTGCCCGCGTCGGTGAAGATGCACCCCTCGGGCGCGGACTTCGCGAACTCGCGCATCACGCCCTCGATCGCCAGCACGGGCACGGCGCAGAGCACGAGGTCGGCGTCCTTCATCGCTTCGGCGGCGCTCGGCGTGACGCGGTCGGCCGCGCCGATGCGCCGGGCGAGCGCGAGCGTTTCGCGGCGCGTGTCGGCGGCCGCAATGGTGAGCTCCCCGAAGGGCCGCTCCCCGCGCGCGGCCGCCTTTTTCCAGGCGAGCGCGGCCGAGCCGCCGATAAGTCCGAGACCGATGATGGCGATATGCATGTGTCTGTGTTCCGTTGGCCCCTGCCTTTGAAGCAGGGTGCCTGAAATTTTATCGCAGGCTCCCGCCCCGCGGGCGGGTCAGAGCCGCAGTGCCCGCGCGACGTCGGCCGCGCTTTTCACGCCGAGCTTGCGGAGCACCGCGGCGCGGTGCACCTCGACCGTGCGCACGGCAATCGAAAGCCGCTCGGCGATCTCGCGGTTCATGAGCCCTTGAGCAAGGAGCTCGGCGATGGCGCGCTCGCGCGCGGTGAGGCTCGCGGCACGGCGGCGCATTTCCTCGCCGCTCGAGAGCCCGAGCGAGGCGAGCAGGCTGTCGGCGCAGGCCGACCCGATCGCGCGCAGGAGCCGCTCGTTGTCGACGGGCTTCTGGATGAAGTCGGCCGCGCCCTCGTGGAGCGCCCCGACGGCCATGTCGACGTCGCCGTGCCCGGTGAGGAAGATGATCGGCAGCGTCAGTCCCCTCTCGTTCATCTCGGCCTGCGCCTCAATGCCGGAGAGGCCCGGCATGCGCACGTCCATCACCGCGCAGCCCGGCACCGAGGGCGCGTCGCCCCTGAGGAAATCCTCGGCCGAGCGGTAACTCGCCGTCTTCCAGCCCTCGAGCCCGAGCACGAGCCCGAGCGCATCGCGCAGCGAATCGTCGTCGTCGACGATCCGCACGAGGCACGCGGCCTGCGCTTCCTTCTTTTCTTCGGGCGATATATCCCGGATGCGTCCCACGCTCATGGCTGACCTCCTTTCGTCTGCTGCGGCGGGTTGGCTGAATCTTTGCCGGATGCCGGCCCCGCGCCCTCTCCGGGCGCGAGAAGCGGCATCGTCACGCGCGCGGCAAGTCCGCCCGAGGCGGCCCGCGCGAAAGCGATGTGCCCGCGGTGCCGCTCGAGGATGCCCCGCACGATCGAGAGTCCGAGCCCGAGGCCTTCGGGCTTCGTGCTCGCAAACGAGCGGTTGAGCGAGGCGGCGAAATCGTCGGTCACGCCCTCGCCGTTGTCGGACACCGTGAGCACGGCTTGTTTCTCCTCTTCGGAGACGCGCACCCAGACGCGGCCCGCCGTGCCGAGCGGCTCGAGCGCCTGCAGCGCGTTCTTGACGAGATTGAGCGCGATGAGCTCCGCCTCGAGCGGATCGGCGAGCACCTGCGGGTCCGCCTCGGCCGAGAGCTCGACCGCGGCTTTCCAGCGCCGCGTGCCCTCGAGCTCGGAGAGCGCCTTCTCGGTCGTCTTGAGAAGGCTCACCGGCACCCGCCTCGGCTCCTCGGACTTCGCGTAGGCGCGCACCCTCGTCACGATGCCGTCGGCGCGCGCCGTCTGCTCGTCGAGCTTTTTGAGCACGCCCTCGGCCTTTTCCCGGTCGATCGGGTCGGCGCCGAGGAGCTTCTTCAGGGCGAAGCTGTAGAGCGAGATCGCACCCAGCGGCTGGCGCATCTCGTGCGCGAAGATGACCGAGAGCTGCGAGACGACGCTCGCCTTTTCCATGTGCGCAAGACGGTCCGATGCGATGCGCTCGCGCTCGCCGAGCTCCTTCTGCACCTTAAGGGCCTTGCGCAGCGATGCCGTGCGCTCCCTCACGATCTGCGTGACGCGCACGCTGTGCATCGCGAGCCCGAGCATCAGCAGCAGCACCAGGGCGATGGGGCGCCAGTTTTCCGACAGGAAGCGCCTCATCGTGAACTGCTTCATGTAGGCGTAGGGCCCTTCTTTCAGGTCGCGGAAGAGCCGGTCGAGCGCGCTGTAGTCCGTCACCACGCCCCAGTAGAGGCCGTCCCTGCGCGAGGGCGGCATCTCGAGGAGCACGCGGGTCACGAGGCGGGAGACCTGCGGCGGCGTCTTCGGCGTCGTCGCCACGGTCCACGTCGGATAGAGCTCGGTCGAGCGGCGGCAGGGCTCGGCGTCCTCGGGCCTGTCGAGGCGGTGGATGACCGCGAGCCGCCCTTTCAGCTCGGGCCGGCGCTCGAGGAGCTCCTCGTAAAAGCAAAGCCGCATGAAGGCGACGTCCGCCTCGCCCGAGAGGAGCGCCTCGGGGGCGCGCGCCATCGCCCGGCCGTCGCCGAGGTAGATCGTGCGCCCGAAAAACGTCTCGGGCCGGTACCCCGCGCGGTAAATCTCGCCGAAAGGCACAAGCCGCCCGGTGAAGGCGCTCGGCGTGCTCGTCACGAGCACCTTGCCCTTGAGGTCAGGGAGGTCCTTTAGGTCGCTGCGGCCCGCCTTCACGATCATCGCCGTGCCGTCGCTGCGGTTGGGGTCGGGATAGGCGTCGGAGACGGCGGTGGCCAGGTCGCGCACGCCGTAAGGCGACATGCGCCAGTAAAAGCCGGCGCTCGAGAGGAAAACGTCGACGCTCCCCTCCTCGATCGCCTCGCGCAGCCCGAGGAGCGACGGATAGGTCACCTTGACGCGCTCCGCGCCGAAATAGCGGCGCAGCGCGGCGAGCGTGTCGTCCACGATTTCCTCGTTGGGAGCGGGGCGCACGAATTTGACGATGGCGATGCGCAGCGTCGGCGGCTCGCCCGGGGCGGCTTCGGCGGCCAAAGCCGCAGCCGCGCAGAGCGAGAGAAGCGCCGCCGCGGCGCGCTTTAAAAGAAGAGGAGTCATGCAGAGGGGCCCGGGCGGATGCGGCGCCGTTAGGCGCTTTTTGGGGATTTTAGCCGAGTGCCGCCCTCCTGCGGCCGGGCGTCCTAAAATCGCTTTCATCATGCTGATTCCTAAGGAGCTTCGCCATGACCGAACCCTTGAAAGTGCTCGCCGCGGGCAGCCTTCGCCGCGCCTTCGGACCGCTGCTGAAGGACTTTACGGACGAGACCGGCATTCCCGCTGAAGCCGAATTCGGGCCGGCGGGGCTGCTTCGCGCCCGCATCGAGGCGGGTGAGCCCTGCTCGCTTTTCGTTTCCGCGAACGCCGCGCACGCCGAAGCGCTCGTCAAGGGCGGCATCGCGAAGCGCTGCCGCACCGCGGCGCGCGACCGCCTCGGGCTCGTCGTGATGCGCGGGCCGAAAACGGACAACAAGGACTGGGTCGCGCTCCTGAGCGACGAGTCGCTCAAAATCGGCACCTCGACTCCGGGAGACGACCCGGGCGGCGACTATGCGCAGGAATTTTTCGCAAAAGGCGCTGAAAAGGCGGTGCCGGGGCTGGGCACGCTGCTTAAGGCCCGCGCCGTCCCGATGGCGGGCGGCCGCAATTCCCCGAAGCCGCCCGCGGGCATGAGCGCGGCGGCCTGGCTGCTCGGCGAGGGACGCTGCGACGTCTTCACGAGCTATGCGCACAACGCGCTCTCGCTCGACAAAAAACGCTTCAGGGCCGTGAAGATCCCTGAAGCGTTCAATGTCGAGTGCCGCTATACGCTGGCGCTCATCGCGGACACCCCCGAAGCGGAAAAGCTCGAGGGCTTCATCACTGGCCCAAAGGGCCGGCAGCACCTGCTCGCGGCGGGGTTCCTCCCGCCTGACGATCGAGGTTGAACTCGGGCGCGAGCACCGGCACGTTCCCTTCGCGGGGGATGCGCCGCACGGTGATGCCGTAGGCGCGGTGCAGGTTCTCTTCGGTGAGGACCTCGTCGCTCGGGCCCGCCGTCCACTTGCCGCCCGGATAGAGCAGCAGCGTCTTGTCGGCGGCCTCGAGCGCATGCGTCGGGTCGTGGGTCGTGAAGATCACGGTGCGGCCCTCCTTCTGCGAGAGGCTCACGATGAGCTGCAGGACCACGCGCTGGTTGGAAAGGTCGAGCGCCGAGCAGGGCTCGTCGAGCAGGATGCTGCGGCTCTCGCTCACCAGTGCGCGGGCGATCAGCGCGAGCTGCTGCTGGCCGCCCGAGAGGCGCGAGAAGTCCTTGCCCGCCAGGTTGGCGATGCCGAGCTGCTCGAGCGCCTCCTCGCAGCGCCTTTCGTCCTCAGGCTTGGGCTGCGAAAAGAGCCCGATCGAGCGGACGCGGCCCATGAGAACGACTTCCTTCACCGTCCACCCGAAGGCAGGCCGGAAGGACTGCGGCACGAGCGCGGCGCCGCCCGTGACGACCACCCTGCCCGAGACCGGCCGCAGCACGCCCGTGACGGTGGCCAAGAGCGTGCTCTTGCCGCGGCCGTTGCCGCCGAGCACGGCGCAGATGCTGCCCGGCTCGCAGTTCATGGTAAGCGGCTCGAAGAGCGGCTTTTTCGTATGCCCGAACTGAAGGCTTTCAAAAGCAATAGACGGCGTTGTCACAGCGGAGTCCCCCTGCGGCGTGCGCGGATGAGCATGGCCGCGAATATCGGCGCGCCGAGCAGCGCGGTGATGATGCCGATCGGAATCTCGGCCTGCGTGAGCGTGCGCGCCAGGTCATCGACGGCAATCATGAAGATGCTGCCGACCCAGAAAGCCGTCGGCAGAAGCCGGCGGTGGTCCGCTCCGCAGAGCATGCGCGAGATGTGGGGGATCACGAGGCCGACCCACCCGATGCTGCCGCTCACCGCGACCTGCGCGGCGACGAGCACAGCGCACGAGAGGAGCACCGCGAGGCGAAGCGGCCCCGGGTTCACGCCGAGCGCCTTCGCGTCGGCGTCGTCGAGCGCGAGCAGGTTGATGCGCCACCTGAGCGCGATGATCACGGCGCCCGCCGCGATCACGAACACGGCGAGCATCGCGAGCTTTTGCCAGTCCGCCGTGGCGAAGCTGCCCATCAGCCAGAAGACGATGTTCGGGAGCACCTCCTCGGTGTCCGACATGTACTGCATCAGGCTCACGAGGGCGGAGAAGAAGCCGCTCAGGATGATGCCCGAGAGGATGAGCGCGAGCCGGCTCTCCCTGCCCTGCATCTTCGCGACGCCGTAGACGAGCGCGAGCGCGGTGAGGCCGAAGGCGAAGGTCGAGCACAGCATCGCCGGCGACGAGAAGCCGAGCACGATGGCGAGCGTGCCGCCGAAAGCCGCGCCCGAGGTGACGCCGATGATGTGCGGATCAACGAGGGGATTGCGGAAAACGCCCTGCAGCGATGCGCCCGCCAGGCCGAGCGCGCCGCCCGCGAAAAGCGCGGTGAGCACGCGCGGCAGGCGCACCGACCAGATGACCTGGTTGGCGGGCGAGCCCTCGGGCGTCATCGCCGCGAGGGCATCGGCCACCTGCGGAAGCGTCAGCGGGAACTGCCCGACGGTAAGCGAGAACGCGGCGAAGGCGAGCGTAAGCACCGCCAGCGCCGCGTGCAGGCGCGCAAAGCCGGCGTTACTGCGCATTCTTCGCCGGCGTCCAGTCGACGCGGTAGAAGCGCTTGTAATAAGCCTGGGCCTTGGCGTCGACGTCGACGTCCTTGTAGAGATCCGGATAGAGCTTCTTAGCCATCCAGAGCTCGCCCACGGCCATGGCTTCCGGTTCCGGATAGCCCCAGGCCTTGGCGTACTCGGGCATCATGTAGACGCGGCCGTTCTTGACGGCGGAAAGCTGCGCCCACTTCGGATCGCTCTTGATTTCCTTGTAGACCTGCGGATAGCGCGACTGCACGAAGATCACGTCCGGGTTCCAGGCGATGACCTGCTCCATCGAGACCTGGCGCGCGCCCTTCACGGTAGCGGCCGCGACGTTGACGCCGCCCGAGTGCTTCATCATGAGGCCCGTGTACTTGCCCGAGCCGTAAGTCTGCAGGTTCGGGTTGGCCATGTAGAGGCGCACGCGCTTGTCGTCCGGGATGTTCTTCACGCGCTCGTTGGCGGCGGCGCGCTCCTTGAAGGTGTAGGAGATGAGGTCTTCGGCTTCGGCCTTCCTGCCGACGACGTCGGCGATCATGCGGATGCCGTCCTTGAGGCCCTCGTTGTAGACGGTCTCTTCGTCGGCCATGGACGCGTTCATCTTGTTCTTCTGCGAGGCGGCGTCGCGGCGCAGCGAAACGGCCACGACCGGGATGCCCGCGCCCTGGATCTTGTCGATCATGTCTTTGGGCGCGTAGTTGGCAACGAAGACGACGTCGGGCTTGAGCTCGAGCAGGCTCTCGACCGAGGCGGACGTGAGGTCGCCCGGCATCGGCATCGTCTTCAGGCTCGGCAGGAAGCGCTCGAATTCGGGCCCGAGCTGCTTCTTCCAGCTCGCGAGCACGCCCACGACCTTGTCGCCGGCGTTGAGCTGCACGAGAAGGTTAAGGGTCTGGTGCTGGAGCACGGCGACACGGTTCACCGTGTCGGGAATGGTGACCTCGCGGCCGATCTGGTCGGTGATCGTGCGGGAAGCCCAGGCATCGGAAGAAAGCGCAAGCAGTGCGCTGAGCGCAGCGGCGCTGACGGCGGCCGCGCGGCGGTTGAAGATAGTCATGATTTGGTTTTTGCTGCAAATAAACAATGAGATAACCGCTATTCTTTTTAAGAATAACGTTTCTATCTTAGCGGCATTCCCGGCTTTCGGGCACGTGGATTTCGACAAACTTTCTTGTGCAGAACCGCAGGTTCTCCGGCCGTCCGCGGCTTTGCGCCGCCTTGGTGAAAACCCTTGGAAACGGCAGGTCTTTGATTTTCGACGCCGCTACGTAGTGGTCTCCCGGAGGAACAATCCCCATCGTCCTCCCGGAGAACAGGCTCCGGGGCGCGGCGAAGCGGCTTTTTTGCCGCTTTGCAACAAAAAGACCCTGAACACGGAGAACACACACAATGACCGACAAGCTTTCCGTCACCCGCCGCTCGCTGCTGAAGACGACAGCCGCGGGCGCCGCTGCGGCGGCCGCGCTGAGCGCGGTTCCCGCCTTTGCCCAGACCGAATCCAAGGCGGCGGGCGAGACCGCGAAGATCCGCAACTTCGACATGATCGAAGCGTTCTACAAGAACTATCCGAAGCGCCTTGCGGCGGTGCGCGGCACGCTTGACCGCCCGCTCACGCTCACCGAGAAGATCATCTTCTCGCACCTCTACGACGCGAAGAGCCTCAAGGACTTCAAGCGCGGCGCCGACTACATCGAGCTCAGGCCCGACCGCGCCGGCACGCACGACATCGGCGGCCCGATGGCGATCCTGCAGTTCCTCACCTCCGGCAAGGAGCGCATCGCGCTGCCCGCCGCCCTGGTGTGCGACCACCTCGTCACCGCCAACGCGGGCGCCATCCCCGACCTGAAGGTCGCCGACAAGTTCAACTACGAGACCTACACGTTCCTGCGCGACGTCTCCCGCCGCTACGGCTTCGACTTCTGGCCCGCCGGCTCCGGCATCTGCCACCAGGTCTTCCTCGAGAACTACGACTTCCCGGGCGGCATGATGCTCGTCACCGACTCGCACACGCCCACGGCCTGCGGCCTCGGCATGCTCGCGATCGGCGTGGGCGGCGCCGACCTCGTCGACGCCCTGATGGGCACGGAATGGGAAGTGAAGATGCCGAAGATCATCGGCGTCAAGCTCACCGGCCGCCTGCAGGGCTGGACCTCGCCGAAGGACGTGATCCTGAAGCTCGCCGGCATCCTCTCCACCAAGGGCGGCACGAACTGCGTGCTCGAATATTTCGGCGAAGGCGCCGAGACGCTCTCCGCCACCGGCAAGGCGACGATCGGCAACATGGGCGCCGAAGTGGGCGCCACCTCGACGGTATTCCCGTACGATGCGGCCATGGCCCGCTACCTCACGGCGACGGGCCGCAGGGCGGTTGCCGGCCTCGCCGACGGCGTCAAGGCCGACCTGCGCGCCGACGCCGACGTCTACGCGCATCCCGAGAAGTACTACGACCGCGTCGTTGAGCTGAACCTTTCCGAGCTCGAGCCGCAGATCAACGGCCCGTTCTCGCCGGACGCCGCGATGCCGATCTCCAAGGTCGCTGAGACGGTCAAGGCCAAGGGCTACCCGCAGGCGATCGAGGTCGCGCTCGTCGGATCCTGCACGAATTCTTCCTATGAAGACCTCACGCGCGCCGCTTCCGTCGCCCGCCAGGTGGTCGACGCGGGAGGCACCTTCAAGACGCCGCTCCTGATCGTCCCGGGCTCGGTGCGCATTTACGAAACCGCCAAGCGCGACGGCCTCATCGACGTCTTCAAGAAGGCGAACGCCACGGTGCTCGCCAACGCGTGCGGACCCTGCATCGGCCAGTGGAAGCGCACCATCGGCCACACCCGCGAGTCGGGCGAGGCCAACACCATCATCGAGAGCTTCAACCGCAACTTCGCGGGCCGCAACGACGGCAACAAGAAGACGAACTCCTTCCTCGCCTCGCCCGAAATGGTGATGGCCATGGCCGTCAACGGCGACCTCACGTGGAACCCGCTCAAGGGCACGTTCCGCACCGCCAAGGGCACGAACGTCTCGCTCAAAGCCCCGCAGGGCGAAGAGCTTCCCGCGAAGGGCTTCGTCAACACGACGGCCGGCTGCGTGCTCCCCGACTACAAGAAGATCGACATCACGATCTCGCCCAACGCGGAGCGCATCCGCCTGCTCACTCCCTTCAAGCCGTGGGACGGCAAGGACTTCATTGCGCTGCCGATCCTCATCAAGGCCAAGGGCAAGTGCACGACGGACCACATCTCCCCGGGCGGCAAGTGGCTCCCCTACCGCGGCAACATCGACCGCATCTCGGACAACCTGCTCGAGCGCGCCGTGAACGAGTTCACGGGCGTCTCCGGCAAGACGTGGAACTATGACACCAAAACGTACGACACGCCGGCCCATGTGGCCCGCTGGTACAAGAACCACAACCAGATGTCCGTGATCGTGGGCGACGACAACTACGGCGAAGGCTCGAGCCGCGAGCACGCCGCCATGGAGCCCCGCTACCTCGACGTCGCCGTGGTGCTCGCCAAGAGCCTGGCGCGCATCCACGAGTCGAACCTCAAGAAGCAGGGCATCCTCGCGCTCACTTTCGTGAACCCGGCCGACTACGACCGCATCAAGGAGAAGGACCGCATCTCGGTGCTCGGCCTGAAGGACCTTGCTCCGGGCAAGCACGTCACGATCGAGCTCACGCATGCCGACGGCAGCAAGGAGCGCTTCGAGGCGCAGCACTCCTACAACGAGAAGCAGCTCAGCTGGTTCCGTGCGGGCTCGGCGCTGAACGCCATGAAGAAGGCCTGACCTCCGGGGTCAGGAGGCAGCTTTGCGGATCACTGCCGCAGGGCTGCCTCAGGGCGGCTTTCCCCGCAGGGGGAGCCGCCCGATTTTTCATTCCTTACCGCTAACTGAAGAACTACAATCTTTTTGATCTGCCTCCCCACTACGTAGTGGTCGATGCAGGTCACAATGTTCGGGTTCGGAGAACACGGTTCAGTCCGGCTCTTTCCGAACTGCGACAACGCTTTTGACCTCGGGGACCGCCGATCAGCTGCCTTTCTTGAAAGGCGGATGCGCATCCCCGCTTTACAAACAGGAGACAAATATGTCCAACATGGATATGAGCCGCCGCGGCATGCTCAAGGCAACGCTCACCGGCGCCGCCGCTGCGGGTGCCGCGGGACTCGGCCTCGCTGGCACCGCCCGGGCCGCCGAACAGACTGCGGCCAAGGGCGGCGCTTATGACGCCGTCGTTCTCGGTGCGGGTGCCGCCGGCCTCGTGACCGCCATCGCCGCGCACGACGCGGGCGCCAAGGTGGTCGTGCTTGAAAAATGCGACCGTCCCAACGGCAACGCGATTTACGCGCTCGGCTCGGTCTGCGGCTGGGGCACGGAAGTGCAGAAGGCCCAGGGCATCACCGACGACACGGCCGACAAGTTCTACGCCATGATGATGGACGTCTCCAAGCAGATGGGCGACAAGGCGCTCAACCGCACCTACACCGACAACATCACCGACGGCATCAACTGGCTGCAGAAGGACATCGGCGTCAAGTTCAACAAGATCAAGGTCATGCCCTATCCGCGCCTCGGCCGCACGTGCCGCGTCAACGGCGAAGGCATCACGGGCGGCTCCCAGCTCGTGCAGAAGCTCCTTGCCGCCGCTCAGAAGCGCGGCATCGAGATCAAGTTCCAGCACAAGGCGATCGAGCTCCTCCACGACGACAAGTTCCGCGTCACGGGCGTCAAGGCCCTCACGCCGGACGGCATCGTCACGTTTGAGGCCAAGGGCGGCGTCTGCATCGCCACGGGCGGCTTCTCCGCCAACCCCGAGATGGTCGACCGCTACATCGGCGGCTGGGCCACGCGCATGGTGCTGCGCGGCTCCAAGGCCACGACCGGCGAGAACGTTTCGCTCGCCATGCCGCTCTATGCGAAGTTCGTCAACATGGACCAGTTCCACTGCGGCCCGATCATCGGCTCGACGCACGTCAACCCGGCCGACGTCCTCAACTCCGGCTGGGGCGTCCAGGTGAACACCTCCGGCGTCCGCTTCATGGATGAGAACAACACCTACGTGATCAAGGCCCGCACGACCGCCCAGAAGACGCTCGACAACATGGCTTGGGTCATCGTCGACTCCGACTGCCCGGTGCTCGCCAAGGTCATCGCCAAGTTCGACCGCCTCAACAGCCCGTACGGCAAGGCCGATACGATCGCCGAGCTCTGCAAGCAGGTGAACCTTCCCGCCGACAAGGTCGAGAAGGTCGTCAAGGAATACAACGACGCCGTCAAGAACAACAAGCTCGGCGAGATGAACCCGCCCTGCACTTACAAGAAGCCCCATGCGGTTGCCAAGGCCCCGTTCTATGCCGTGCCCTTCCAGGGCGGCATGACGGCCACCTTCGGCGGTCCGCTGATCAACACCAAGGCCGAGATCCAGAACCTCGACGGCCGCAGCATCCCCGGTCTCTATGCAGCCGGCAACGCCGCGGGCGGCATCTTCTATCACAACTACGCCGGCGGTGCGCAGCTCGGCGCGGCGACGGTCTTCGGCCGCATCGCGGGCCGCGAAATGGCCGCCCGTGCCAAGCAGGCGAAATAATTCTGAGGAGTGCAGAAAATGAAGAAATCTTTTGTTGCCGCCATGACGCTGGCGGTTGCCCTGGCCTTCGGCATGGGCTCGGCTTCCGCGGCTGAAAAGACGCTCAAGGAGCTGCACGGCGCCACCTTCCCGAACACGGAAAGCGGCTGGGCCGTCAAGGACCAGTGCCTGAAGTGCCACGGCCCCTATGACAAGCTCGCCGAAAAGACGAAGAACGTTGTGCCCAACCCGCACTACTCCCACCTCGGCAAGGTCGAGTGCGTCGAGTGCCATAAGCCCGATGCGCCCGCCAACAAGCCCGAGCTGATGTGCAACAGCTGCCACAACTTCAAGCTTCAGGTGAAAGCCGCCAAGTAAAGCAGCCCCTCGGCCGAAAGGCTGAAGAGCCCTCCCTTTGGGACCGTTCCCGAAGGGAGGGCTTTCTTATACACTGAAGGATCATCGTTTTTGACGAGGAGTTCTTCCGTGTCCGAAACAACCGACCTTCTTGCCCGCCACGCTTCCGTGAGAAGCTTCACCGCGGAACCCGTCTCCGAGGCCGACCTCGCCGCCGTTGCGGCCGCCGCGCGCCAGAGCTCGAGCACCTGCGCCCTGCAGGTCGTGAGCGTCATCCGCATCACCGACCCCGAAAAGCGCGCCCGGCTTGCCGAGCTCGCCGGCCATCAGGCGCACGTCGCCGCCGCCCCCGAATTCTGGGTGTTCTGCGCCGACCTCGCGCGCGACGCCGCGCTCGCCGAAAAACCCGACCTCGGCTGGACCGAGCAGCTGCTCTACTGCGCCGTCGACGCCGGCATCATGGGCCAGAGCGCCATGGCGGCGCTCGAGTCGCTGGGCTTGGGCGGCGTCTTCATCGGCGGCATCCGCAACAACATCGCCGAGGTGGCCGAGCTCCTCGCCCTGCCCCCGCAGACGGCGCCCCTTTTCGGCATCGCCTTCGGGCACCCTGCGCAGAGAAACGGCATCAAGCCGCGGCTCCCCGCCTCGGTCACCTTCATGGAAAACCGCTACAGGAAAGCCGACCCGGCCGAGATGTCAGCCTATGACGAAACGATGCGCCGCTACTATGCCTCGCGTCCCGCCTCGCCCAAGGACGCGCGCTGGAGCGATGAGGTGCGGCGCCTACTCGCGCGCGAGCGCCGCCCGAACGTGCTCCCCTTCCTGCAGAAGCAGGGATTCGCACTCAAGTAAAGTAAGGAGGAAAAAGACCGATGCCCGAGCTTTTTGAGCTGAGCGCCTACGAAACGAGCGCCGAGGCATTTTTCGAAACCTTGAAAAAACACCGCGCCGACCTCGTGCTCGACGTGCGGCTGCGCAACACGAGCCAGCTGTGCGGCTTCACGAAAAGCCGCGACCTCGCCTACCTCGTGCCCGAGATCACGGGCGCGCAGTACGCAAGCGACGTGAACTTCGCGCCGGAGCCCGCGCTGCTCGACCTTTACATCAAGAAGAAAATCCCCTGGGAAGACTATCGGGACCGCTACCTCGCGCAGATGAAGAAGACGGGCGCCGCGGAGCACTTTAAGAAAACGTACGGCGATTTCCGCTCGGTGTGCCTCCTCGGCACGGCGACGCGCGCAAGGCGCAGCCACGCCGAGGCGCTCCTCGGGCTCCTCAAAAGCCTTTAAGGCGTCTGCGCGGCAGCTTCGGCGGCACCCGATTCTTCGGCCGCGGCCTTTTTCAGCGCATCGATCATCACCGCGGCCGCGCGGCTCGGCTCCCGGGCCTTGGGCCAGATAAGCCGCAGCGGAGCGGCCGGGAACGCCGGCGCAAAAGGCCTGAAGCAGAGCCCGGTGCCCCTCCCTTCGGTTACGATGCCGCCGATCGTGACGGCCGCGCCCGCGCCTTCGCGCACCAGCTGCGCGGCGTTGTAGGCGAGGTCGTAGGTGCCCGCGATCCGAAGGCGATTGCGGAGCCGGTCGAAGGCGGGCGACATGCCGGGCTGCAGGCCCCTGCGCGAAAGGAAGAGGTCGCGCCCGAGGCAGTCCGCGAGGCTCGCCGCCTTCTTCTGCGCAAGCAGATCGTCTTCCCTCACGAGGAGCCCCCAGAGGTCGCGGTGCGGGAGCTCCGCCGATTCGTAATCCGCGAGGTCCGCCTCTTCCATGATCACGGCGAAATCGGCAAGCCCGTCCCGCAGCCGGTCGAGCGCGAGCTCGATGTTGCCGCTCCGGATGCCAAGGCGCATCTCCGGGAAGCGCCGCCGCACGTCCCGGAACACCCGGGCCAGGAGCCGGATGCCCGCCGTCTCGGCGCAGACCGCCTCGGTGTCGCCGCCCGAGAAATCGCTCAGGGCGGCAAACTCCGACTTCGTGCGCCTCGCCATTTCGAGGATGTCCGCCGCCCGGCGGTAAAAGAGCCGCCCGGCGGGCGTGAGGCGCATGCCGCGGCTTTCGCGCACGAAAAGCGCCTGCCCGAGCTCTTCCTCGAGCTCCTGCAGCTGCCGGCTCACCGTCGGCTGCGTCACGTGCAGCCGCTCGGCGGCGTGCGTTATCCCGCCCGCATCGGCGGCGGCCACAAAGTAGCGGAGCACACGGAAATCCACGGTTCGTCCTCCCTCCATGAGATATGCCTTATAGGCATCGATTCCTATTCTAATAAAGTAATTGTTATTTCACGAGCGCTTCCGTATAGTGAAGGCACTTCAAATTTTTGCCTTTGAGGAATCTGCCATGGTCCGCACATTGCTGCATCATTTCATTCTTTCGGCCGCCGCGGGCAGCGTGCTCGCCGCCTCCGCCTCCGCGGCCGTGCCGCAGGGCTCGCCCCTTGCGCCCGAACCGCTCAAGCTCACGAGCGAGTGGGACAAGGTGTTCCCGCAGGACGCCGCCGTCGAACACAAGAAGGTGACTTTCGTGAACCGCTACGGCATCACGCTGGCCGCCGACCTTTACGCCCCGAAAAACGCTTCGGGCAGGCTTCCCGCCGTTGCGGTGAGCGGGCCGTTCGGCGCCGTGAAGGAACAGGCCTCGGGCCTCTACGCCCAGGAACTCGCCAAGCGCGGCTTCCTCACGATTGCGTTCGACCCGTCCTTCACGGGCGAAAGCGGCGGCACGCCCCGCTATGTGGCCTCGCCCGACATCAACACCGAGGACTTCCTCGCGGCCGTCGACTTCCTCTCCGTGAACGACAGGACCGATCCGAACCGCATCGGCATCCTCGGCATCTGCGGCTGGGGCGGCATGGCGCTTTCCGCCGCGTCCGCCGACCCGCGCATCAAGGCAACGGTCGCCGTTACGATGTACGACATGACCCGCGTCACCGCGAACGGCTATTTCGACGCCGAGGACAGCGCCGAAGCGCGCAATAAGAAGCGCCTTGAGGCCGCTCAGCAGCGCACGGCCGACGCCAGGGCGGGCCGCTACAGCCTCGCGGGCGGCCTGCCCGAGACGGCGCCCGCCGACGCCCCGCAGTTCGTAAAGGACTACGTCGCCTACTACAAGACCAAGCGCGGCTACCATCCCCGCTCGGTCAACTCGAACGGCGGCTGGAACAAGACCTGGACGGTTCCGTTCCTCAACTTCAAGCTCCTTGAATACGCGGGCGAGATCACCGCGCCCGTGCTGATCGTCCACGGCGAGAAGGCGCATTCGCTCTATTTCGGCAAGACGGCCTTCAGCAAGCTCACGGGCAATAACAAAGAGATGATCATCGTCCCGGGCGCTTCGCACACCGACCTTTACGACCAAAAGGACAAGATCCCGTTCGATGCGATCGAGGCGTTCTTCAAGAAGTCCTTTCAATAAGCCTTTCGGACATTCCGAGGCCTCCCCGAGGGCTTCGGATGACCGAAAAAAAGACCGGCTTCGGGCACTTGCCTGAAGCCGGTTTTGTTTTGGTCCTTCGGCTGCCGCCCGAAAAGGCTTCGGAGCGGCGGCCGCTTTTTTCAGCGGATCAGAGCTTCGGAATGCGGAGCACCTGGCCCGGATAGATCTTGTCGGGGTCCTTGAGCATCGGGCGGTTCGCCTCGAAGATCACGTTGTACTTGGCGCCCTTGCCCTTGCCGTAGTGCATCTCGGCGATCTTCCAGAGCGTGTCGCCCTTCTTGACCGTGTAGAACACCGACTCTTCCTGCGGCGCGTCGACCGCAACGTCGGTCTTCACCGACGCGATGCCTTCGTTGTTGCCGGAGGCGAGCACCACCTTCTCGAGCGTTTCCTGGTCCTTGACCTTGCCGCTCAGGGTCACCTGGTCGCCGTCGACCTTCACCTCGACGTCCTTGGCGTCAAGGCCGAGCGATTCGATGCTCTTCTTGATTTCGCCCGCCTTGTCTTCGGGCGTAAGCTCGGCGGCCTTGGCCTCGCCGCCGAAAAGCTTTTCGCCGACATCTTTGATAAACGAGAAAATGCCCATGGCGCTCTCCTTGTGATAGCGGCGGAAGGGCCCGCCGCAGTGATAAAAATACTTTGGGTTTTCAGCGGCGCTTGCCGAACAGGCCGCCTAAGATGCCGCGCACGATCTGGCGGCCGATCTCGCGGCCGACCGTGTTCGAGATGTTGCGCGTGGCGCTCTTGACGAAGCCGCCGAAGACGTCGTTCTTCTCGCGCTCCCGTTCGGCCCTCGCCTCTTCCCTCTCGCGCTCGCGCTCGAGCTTGGCGCGTTCCTTTTCTTCCTTGGCGCGCGCCGCCTCGGCCGCGGCCTCGTCGGCCTTTTTCTGCAGCTCCGCGGTGCGCTTGGCGAGCACCTCGTAGGCGGATTCGCGGTCGAGCGCCTTGTCGTAGACGCCGGCGACGAGCGACGTGCGCATGAGGCGCGTGCGCTCCTCGGGCGAAATCGGCCCGACGAAGCTCTGCGGCGGCGCGACGAGCGCACGCTCGACGACGTTCGGGCGGCCCTTCTCGTCGAGGAACGAGACGAGCGCCTCGCCCACGCCGAGCTCGGTGATCACCTTGGCGGTGTCGAACGCGGGGTTCGCGCGGAAGCTCTCGGCGGCCACGCGCACCGACTTCTGCTCCTTGGGGGTGAAGGCGCGCAGCGCGTGCTGCACGCGGTTGCCGAGCTGGCCGAGGACCGAGTCGGGAATGTCGGCGGGGTTCTGCGTCACGAAATAGACGCCGACGCCGCGCGAGCGGATGAGGCGCACGACCTGTTCGATCTTTTCGAGGAGCACGGGCTCGGCATCGTCGAAAAGCAGGTGCGCTTCGTCGAAGAAGAAGACGAGCTTCGGTTTCTCGGGATCGCCCACTTCGGGGAGGCGCTCGAAGAGCTCGGAGAGGAGCCACACGAGGAGCGTCGAATAGATGCGCGGCGAATTGATGAGCTGGTCGGAGGCGAGGATGTTGACAACGCCCTTGCCGTTCTCGTCGGTCTGCAGCAGGTCGGCGATGTCGAGCGCCGGCTCGCCGAAGAACGCGTCGCCGCCCTCTTCCTCAAGCCGCAGCAGGCCGCGCTGGATGGCGCCCACCGACGCGGCCGAGATGTTGCCGTAGTCCTGGAACTGCTCGCGGTTGTCCGCGATGAACTTCAGCATGCTGCGCAGGTCCTTCATGTCAAGAAGGAGCAGGCCCTGGTCGTCGGCGATGCGGAACGCCATCGTGAGCACGCCGCTCTGCACCTCGTTGAGGTTGAGGAGCCTTGCCAAGAGCAGCGGGCCCATCGCGCTCACCGTCGTGCGCAGCGGGTGGCCTTCCTTGCCGAAGACGTCCCAGAACGCCACCGGGAAGCCCTGGTTGACGTAGCCCTTGCCGGGGAGCCCGAGCTCCTCGACGCGCTGCGCGATCTTGCCTTTCGGCTGGCCCTTGGCGGAGATGCCCGAGAGGTCGCCCTTCACGTCGGCGAGGAACACAGGCACGCCCATCTGCGAGAAGGTCTCGGCGAGGTTCTGCAGGGTCACCGTCTTGCCGGTGCCGGTGGCGCCGGTGATGAGGCCGTGGCGGTTGGCGAGCTTCGGAAGAATGCAGAGCTCCTTGTCGCCGGCCACGGCGATCAGAGCGCGTTTGTCATTAGTGAGCACGGGAAATCCTTTTCAAAGCGGTGCCCTGCGGCACCGGTAAAACGTTACTTGGCAGCGGGCGCTGCGGTCTTCGGCCGGCGCGCCTTGCCGGAAATCTTTTCGGGAATGACCTTCCAGACGGTGATGCGGTCGCCGGAATGCGCCCAGGCGTTCTCGACGCTCTCCTGGGGCGCATCGGGGCACTGGAAAGCGCAGAGCGCCAAAGCGGCGCGGCGCCGCTCGGCTTCGTCCGTCACGCGCTCGGCGCAGCCCGCAACGACGGCCGAGGCGTAGTTTACGGTGAAAGTTTTCGGGCGGCTCGTACACCGAACGGCACCGGGCGAGATAGCAGAGCGAGACGCGGGGATTCTGCGCGAGGTTGCTCGCCCTGCGGCCCGCGGGATCAGCCGCGGAATGGAAATACAGCGCGCCGTCGATCCAGACCGGCGAAACGGGCACCGCGTATGGCGTGCCCGAGGCGTCGCACGTGGCGATCACGGCATAATGGGAGGTGCGCACGATCTCGAGCGCTTCCTCTTCGGTGAGCTCGCGGTCCTTGCGCCGCATGGGTCTTTCGCTTGAAGCTGCCATGGCAATTCCGGGGAAAACTGAATGCTTTCGATATTGTAACCTGCGGCCTGCCGCGGGGCCTCACCGCGCCGAAAGGCAATATACTTTTGGTTTGCGCTCGTTTTAGTACCGCACTTCCTTTGGTCCCATTGCAATGAAAAAATTTCTCCTTACCGCGCTCTGCCTGCCCCTGCTGCTCGCCGGCTGCTCGAAAGACGAGCCGGGCGACGTCTCGCTCGGCATCTTCACGTTCAAGGACATCAAGATCGATGCCTTCGTCGATCCCAAGGTGCCGGGCGTGACCTGCCACGTGGCGAGCATCGAGGACAACCTCGCCTTCGCGGATCCGTCCGACAGCTCGGTTTCCTGCCGCCAGACGGGCGAGATCACGCCCGAGATGATCGCGGGCATCGACCGCAGCAAGGACGGCGAAGTGGTGTTCACGAAATCAAAGAGCATCTTCTTCAAGACGATGAAGATCCGCCGCATCTACGACCCGAAGAACCAGACGCTCATCTACCTCTGCTACTCCACCAAGGAGATCTCGGGCAGCCTGAAGCACTCCATCTCGACCGTGCCGCTCTGGGATACTGCGGCCTGGGAGATGAGGCCCGAGCAGAACGCGGAGAAGAAATAAAGACTGCGCTTTTGCGTGAAGCGCGTCCGGGCGCCCCGCGCCCGGGATATGAAAAGAGCGCCGCGGAGCTTTTCCGCGGCGCTCTTCTTTTTGGCTTCAGCCGTCAGCCGGTCAGCCCACCCAGCGGCGGGGCGTTCCAGAACATGCGCATCCAGCCCGAGACATCCTTCCATTCGTCCGGATGCCAGGAGAGCTGCACCGCGCGGTGCGACCTTTCCGGATGCGGCATCATGATCGTGAAGCGGCCGTCTTCGTTCGTGAAGGCGGTCAGCCCCTCGGGCGAGCCGTTCGGGTTGAACGGATAGGCCTCGGCGGGACGGCCCTGCGGATCGACGTAGCGCGCTGCGGCGATCGCGGCCTTCGCGTCCTCGGGCTTCACAAAGTGCACGCGGCCTTCGCCGTGGGCGTTGACGACCGGGAGGACGGCGCCCGCCATGCCCTCGAAGAAGATCGAGGGGCTCTTTTCGATTTCGACGTCGACGAGGCGCGCTTCGAACTGCTCGGAGCGGTTCCTCAGGAACTGCGGCCAGTGCGAGGCGCCCGGGATGAGGCCGCGCAGCTGGCTCATCATCTGGCAGCCGTTGCAGATGCCAAGGCCGAACGTGTCAGGCCTCGCGAAGAACGCGCTGAACATGTCGACGAGCTTCGCATTGTGGAGGATCGTCTTGGCCCAGCCGCCGCCGGCACCGAGCACGTCGCCGTAGGAGAAGCCGCCGGCGCAGGCGATGCCCTTGAATTCGGCGAGGTCGGCGCGGCCCGTGAGCAGGTCCGTCATGTGCACGTCGTAGACCTCGAAGCCCGCGCGTGTGAAGGCGGCAGCCATCTCGTTCTGGCTGTTGACGCCCTCCTCGCGGATCACCGCCATCTTCGGGCGCACGCCCGAGGCGATCATCGGGGCGGCGACGTTCTCGTTCACATCGTAAGGCGTATGAGCAAAGAGACCCGTGTCCTTCGGATCGGAAATGCGCGCGAATTCCTGGTCGGCGCATTCCGGGCGGTCGCGGCCGCGGGCGATCTCGTGCGAAACGGCGCTCCACTCCTTCTGCATGTCGACGCGCGAGGCCTTGAAGAGCTCGCGGTCGCCGTTGTCGACAGTGAGCGCATCGTCGTGCGTCACTTCGCCGAGCAGGTAGCAGCAGGACGAAAGGCCCGCCTCGCGCATCACGGTGACGACGCGGTCGACCTTGTCGGCGGGCACCTGCAGCAGGGCGCCGAGCTCTTCGGAGAAGAGCGCGGAGAACTCGTCGCCGCCCTTCATGAGCTCGGCCACGTCGAGGCGCAGGCCGAGGTGCGAGGCGAAGATCATCTCCGCGGCGCAGGCGGCGAGGCCGCCGTCCGAGCGGTCGTGGTAAGCCACGACGGCGCCTTCGTCGGCAAGGAGCCTCACGGCCGACATGAAGCGCGCGAGCATGGCCGGATCCTCGCAGTCGGGCGCCACGTCGCCGAAGCGCTGCGCGCACTGCGCGAGGATCGAGCCGCCCATGCGGCTGCGGCCGCAGCCGAGGTCGACGAGAACCATGACGGAATTCACGTCGCGAAGCTGCGCGTGAGCGTGCGGGCGACGTCGCCCACCGGGGCGGCCGCCGAAACGATCAGCGACACGGGCGATGTGACGGCCTTCTTCTGGCCGTTTTCTTCCCACTCGGTGCGCATCGAGAGCGAGTCCTTGCCGACCGGAATCGAGATGCCGAGCGCGACGCAGAAGTCGCTCGCGGCCTTCACCGCGTCAAAGAGCCTCGCGTCTTCGCCCTTGGCGCCGCAGGCGGCCATCCAGTTGCAGGAGAGCTTCACCTCGGGGAGCTTGACGTCCGCCGCGGTGATGTTGGTGAGCGCCTCGCCGATAGCCATGCGGCTCGCGCTCGCGGAATTGATGACGGCCACCGGCGTGCGCTCGCCGATCGCCATCGCTTCGCCGCGGTTGGTCTCAAAGCCGAGCGTCGTGGCGGCGCAGTCGGCGACCGGGACCTGCCAGGGGCCGACCATCTGGTCGCGGGCGGTGAGGCCGCCCACGGCACGGTCGCCGATGGTGATGAGGAACGACTTCGAGGCGACGGCCGGATGGCGCAGCACCTCAAAGAGCGCCTTGCGGATGTCGAGCCCGTCGCTGGTAAACGGCGCGAGCTTCTTGCCGACGTGGCGCGCCGTGCGGTGCATGCGGGGCACCTTGCCGAGGAGCACTTCCATCGGCATGTCGACCGCATCGCTCTCGCCCGGGCGGGTGAGCCGCAGGCGGCTTTCCTCGGTGATCGTGCCGAGCACCGCGTACGGGCAGCGCTCGCGCGCGCAGAATTCCTTGAACGCATCGAAGCGCTCCGGATCGACGGCGAGCACGTAGCGCTCCTGGCTCTCGTTCGACCAGATCTCGAGCGGGCTCATGCCCGACTCTTCGACCGGGACCTTCGAAAGATCGAACGTAGCACCCTTGCCGGAGAGGTCGGCGAGCTCGGGCATGGCGTTCGAAAGGCCGCCCGCGCCGACGTCGTGGATCGCGAGGATCGGGCTCTTCTCGCCCATTTCCCAGCAGCGGTCGATCACTTCCTGGGCGCGGCGCTGCATCTCGGGGTTGCCGCGCTGCACGGAGTCGAAATCGAGCGCTTCGGAGTTGGCGCCCGTCGTCATCGACGAGGCGGCGCCGCCGCCCAGCCCGATGCGCATGCCCGGGCCGCCGAGCACGATCAGGAGGCTCCCGACCGGCGGGACGATCTTCTTCGTCTGGTCGTCGCGGATGTTGCCGATGCCGCCCGCGAGCATGATCGGCTTGTGGTAGCCGTAGCGCCTGCCGCCGACGTTCGCTTCGAACGTGCGGAAATAGCCGAGCAGGTTCGGGCGGCCGAATTCGTTGTTGAAGGCCGCGGCGCCGAGCGGGCCGTCGGTCATGATCGAAAGCGGCGTGGCGATGCGCGAAGGCGCGCCGTAGACGGCCTTCGTCTTTTCGCCGCCCGCCGCGTCCGTGTCGTTTTCAAAGCCCTGCGGGAGGCCCGGCAGGTGCAGGTTCGAGGTCGTGAAGCCGCACAGGCCCGCCTTCGGGCGGGCGCCGCGGCCTGTGGCGCCCTCGTCGCGGATCTCGCCGCCCGAGCCCGTGGAGGCGCCGGGGAACGGCGAAATGGCCGTCGGATGGTTATGCGTTTCAACCTTGAAGACCGTGTGCGTGAGTTCCTTGCGGCGCTCGAAGACGCGGCCGTAGACGCTACCCTCGCCCGGGCGCGGATAGAGGCGCGTCACTTCGGCGCCTTCGAAAATCGCGGCGTTGTCTGCATACGCCGTGATCGTGTTCTGCGGCGCCATCTTGTGAGTGCGGCGGATCATGCCGAAGAGCGTCTCTTCGCGGTCCTTGCCGTCGAGCGTCCACGTGGCGTTGAAGATCTTGTGGCGGCAGTGCTCGGAGTTGGCCTGCGCGAACATCATGAGTTCGACGTCGGTCGGATCGCGGCCGATCTTCCTGAAGGCGTCTTCGAGGTAGTCCATCTCGGGAGCGGAAAGCGCAAGGCCCATGTCGACGTTGGCGTTCTCGAGCGCTTCGCGGCCCTCTTCCATCAGCGGGATGCTGCTCATCGGACGGCTCTTCAATTCGCTGAAGAACGTCTCGGGCGGCGTGTTGACGTCGACCGCCGACTGCGTCATGCGGTCGTGCAGGAGCGCCTTGACGGCTTCGGTTTCCTTTTCGTCGAGCGCAGAGGAAAGCGAAAGGTCATAGACCGTGCCGCGCTCGATGCGGAGCACCGCGTCGATGCCGCAGTTCTTCGCAATGTCGGTGGCCTTCGAGGCCCAGGGCGAAATCGTGCCGAGGCGCGGCACGACCATCACGGAAAAGTCTGCACGAACATTCTGCGGCGCATCGCCGTAGTCGAGGAGCGAATCGAGCGTTTCGCGCTCGCTCTTCGTGAGTTCGCGCGAGGTGTGCACAAAATGCACGAAGCGGCCGGAGACCGCTTCGACTTTGGGGGTGGCAGACTGGAGGGACGAAAGAAGGCGCCTGGCGCGGAAATCCGACAGAGCGCTCGCTCCGCCGAGAGAAAGAACCATACCGTTGCTGGCAGACATAAATTTCCTCATAGCGCCGCCCGTCGGGCTTCCCTGCCCCGGCGGCGCATGCGACACGGGTTGAAGATGGCCCCCATTATATTGAAGACGGAGGCTTTCAGCCTTACTTTTAAACCGAAAAAACGCCCGCCGGGACTGCCCGGCGGGCGCTCTTGGGAATGGCTCTCAGTCAGCGTGCATCACGCCTGCACGGGCGAGCGGCGGTGCATGAAGTGAAGCACCGTCGCGGAGACGAGCAGGCAGATCACCGCGGAGCCGAGCGAAAGGGCCAGATTGCCGCGCGAAAGGCCCGCGACAAGGTAGCCGATCGCAGCGCACGCGGCCACGAGAAGGCTGTACGGGAGCTGCGTCGAAACGTGCTCGATGTGATTGCATCCCGAGCCCGCCGACGAAAGAATCGTCGTATCCGAAATCGGCGAGCAGTGGTCGCCGAAGACCGAACCCGCGAGCGTGGCGGACAGCGCGACGATCGTGAGCGACGGATCGACGGCGCTCACAACCGGCACGACGATCGGGATGAGAATGCCGAACGTGCCCCAGGCCGTGCCCGTCGAGAACGAGAGGAAGGCGGCGATGAGGAAGATGATGAGCGGCAGGAAGAGCGACCAGTCGGCGCCGCTCGAGGTCACGATCGACTGCACGAAGAGCGGCGTCTGAAGGAGTTCGCGGCAGATGCCCGACAGCGTCCATGCGAGAACCAGGATGATGTTCGCGGGAAGCATCAGCTTCATGCCTTCGACGAGGCCCGACATGAAATCCGAGAACGGCACGAGGCCGCGGGGCACGTACATGAGGAACGCCACGCCGACGGCGCCGAACGAAGCCCAGACGAGCGCGGGCGCGGCAGAAGCGTTGCCGAGCGCAGCCTGGAACGTGTGGTAAGCGGCGTCCTTGCCCCAGTAACCGCCCGAGTACATGAGCGAAAGGACGGCAAAGACGATGAGCGCGACGATCGGAACGATCATGTCCCAGATCGTGCCGCGGGGATTCGCCTTCGGCGGCTCGGCGGAGCTGTTCATCGCGCCGAGGCCCTCGCCCCTCGCGGCGCGCTCTTCGGCTTCGCGCATCGGGCCGAAGTCATAGCCCGTGAACACGATGAAGAAAATCATCAATATGCAGAGCAGCGCGTAGAAGTTCCACGGAATCGTGGCGATGAACGCGGCCATATCGCTTTCGAAAAGCTTGGAGCCCTGCAGCGATGAACCGACGGCGGCGGCCCAGGAGGAAACCGGGGCGATGATGCAGATCGGCGCAGCCGTTGAGTCGATGATGTAAGCGAGCTTGGCGCGCGCGATCTTGTAGCGGTCGCAGATCGGGCGCATCACGGTGCCGACCGTGAGGCAGTTGAAGTAGTCGTCGATGAAGATCAGGATGCCGAGGCCCGAAGTCGCGGCAAGAGCGCTCTTGCGGCCTTTGATGTGGCCTACGGCCCACTTGCCGTAAGCCTTCGAGCCGCCCGACATGGCAACCACATAAACCAGGGCGCCGAGCAGAGAGCAGAAGATCAGAATGTTGAAGTCGACCTTCTTGCACATCATCGAGAACGCGCTTTCGAGCGTTCCCATGAGAACGTTGCCGTCAGTGCCGACTGTGTAAATCAGGGTGCCGGTCAGAATGCCCAGCACGAGGGAGGACAGCACCTCCTTCGTGATGAGCGCCAGAGCGATTGCGACGATCGGCGGTACGATGGACAGCCATCCTGCGTTATACGGATCCATATGTTTTTTCTGCGATTCGGACGCACGTCAGGAAAAGAAGTCTTCGCCTGCGGGCGCCTCGGTAAAAGAGGGGCGGGCTTTGCAATGCATCGCGTGCCGCGGCCGAAACCGCGGGGCACGTTTGCGAAGCACGGGGAAACCCACACAATAAGACAGTGTCGAAGTCTAGCAAGCCCGAACTGATTTCGCATTAAATTCGGCGCCCTACTCTCTGTAGCTCACAGATAAGACAAGCGGCGTCAGGGTTTCCGCCTAAGGCTTATTCCGTGCGCTTAAGGCTTGTAGCGCAGTCCCGCCGCGCGGCACGCCTCGGCGACGATCCGGTTCTCGTTGCCCTGCAGCGCAGCGATTCGGGCCGCCCTCGTGCACTCCCACTGATCGACCGGGAACCGTTCGCTCCAGCTTTTCATGAGCCGGCGCTGCGAGTCGCTTAAGTGAAAAACGGGGCGGTAGCTTTCTTCCATATAGAGTGTTGCGCGCGCCACCTGCCCCTTAGCCCTGTCAGGCGGCTCGGCCTTGCGGCCCTGCACCTTCATCTCGCAGCCGCCGAAAAGCGGCTTCACGCCCGGCAGTTCCGCATAGCGGTAATTAGAGCGCACGGCGTTGACGGCTCCCACCGACGGAAAGAGATTGAACATATCGGCCTGCATGAGCCGATAGGCAGGAGAAACGGTTTCGGCGCACTTCCGGCCTTTGAAGGGCTCTCCCTTTTCATCGACGCAGGCTGCATCGCCCCGCCATGCGCGGAACGCCCTGCCGAAATTCTCTGCAGGAACGGCATGCTCCCACTCGACGCGCTTCGCCCGCGCCGGATAGTCGGGCGCACGGAAGTCGGCGGGAAGATCGATTTTCTTATCCGCCGAAAACCGATAGCCGCAGTAGATCGTCACGCGGTGGTCGAAATAGACCTCGCGCTCGAGGAGACGCTTCGCTTCGAGATAACTTTCGCGGGTATGGTTGCCGCCCGCACCGGCCGGCAGCTCCGCTCCGAAGCCGCCCGAGCGCGAAGCGCTCTGCACAGTGCGACGATTCGGCGAAGCGTTCTGAGCGTGAGTTTTTTCTTGCTCTGTAGCAGGCTCATTCTTCGTTGACAGAGCCTGGGATGCTGATTCGCTGCCAGATCTGCTGCCGATCACGAGCGTGCCATTCCTGGCCGCTGAGATGCTGCCGAGCGGCTCCTCGGGCACCGGAACGTTCGAGCACGACGAAACGGCAAGCGCTCCCGCAAAGAGGAGCGCCAGGACATTGCCGCGCTGAGATCTCGGCGGGCGGCTGATGCGGACCGGACGAATCCGCTGTACGGTTCTGCGCCTGCGGCGCCTCACTTAAGGAGCTCCGAGAGAAGACCGCCTTTCCCGTTCTTTTCGCCCGTTTCGCTCGACTTCTTGCCGTGGTTCGTGAGGCCTATATAAGCGAGGCCCTTGGCGCGGCATGCTTCGGCCACAAACCGGTTTTCGTTGCCCTGCAGCGCGGCGATGCGCGAAGCGCGGGTGCACTCCCACTGGTCGACCGGATAGAGCTCGTTCCACTTTTCTGCAAGACGGCGCTCGTGCTTCGTGATGCGATAAGCGTCAGGATACGTCTCGGCCATATACAGCATGGCGCGTGCGATGCGGCCGCGCGATTCGCTCGGCGGCTCTGCTCGATCGCCGCGGATTTCCATCTTGCACGTGCCGAAGCTCGGCCGGTCGCCCGGGATTTCGTCGTAAGCGAGGTGCCCTCGCGAAGCGTTGACAGCGCCCACAGAAGGAAACAAGTTATACATGTCCGACTGGATATAGCGGAACTCTTGAGAAGCCTTGGTCGCGCAGCGGCGGCCCTTGTAATGGCGGCCGTCCTTGATGCAGACGCCGCTGCCGCGCGTCCACTCTGAAAAATGCGGTCCGAAGCGCTCGACGGGCACAACGTGCTCCCACTCGACTTTTCCTGCGCGCTCCTCGTGCTCGCGCGTCGTGAATCCTTCGGGGAGCTTGACGTTTTTGTCACGGTCGAAAGAGTATCCACAGTAGAGCGTCACTCGGTGGTCAAAATAGACCTTCCGCTCGAGCATCTTTTTCGTCTCGCGGAAATCGTCGTGAGTTGTGTTGCCTGCGGCGAGAGCAGAAGCAGAAACCGCAGCAGCGGCAAGTATCGCAACTGTTTTCAAAAAGCGCATCGGGGCTCGAGCTCCAAATAAAGAAAATTTCCGAAATTCTAATCCCCGACCTTTCTCCGCGCCCCCTTTCGGTCACAAAACAACACAAGAAGGGTCACGAGCTACCGCCGAGCGGCTTTGCGGGGAAACGAGCAGTCGGAAAAGCCTAAAGCTTCCACTATAATTTACAAGTTTTTCATTCTGCCCGTTTTGGGATCTTTGCATCCTATGCGCGGCAGATTTTTTCTTGCTTGAAAGCTTATGTCAACCGCAATCGCCATTTTCGCGCTCCTCGTTGCAGCAGTCGGCCTTTTTCTATTCCTACAAGGCGTGCTTTTTCTTCGCCGCTCTTTCAAGTTGAAAACGGACGGGCTTGAAGCCGAAGCCGAAATCGTCCGCGTCGACACCCGCAAGAGCACCAAGCGGCAGAACGAGGACATCGTCGAGACCGAATATTTCACAGAGATCGTTCGCTTTCTCACATGGGACGGCAAGACCGTAACGACGATGCTTCCCGAGAAAAACGAATTCGAGCTGCCTGGCAAAGTCGGCGACAAGATCAAGATCCGCTATAACCCCAGCCGCCCACGCGAAGCGGAGCGCGTGCGCGGCACGCAGCTTTTCCCCGTTGGGCTTGGCCTCACGATCTTCGGCCTGCTCGCGATTGCGGGTGCCTACTTCATCCTCCGCGCGAACGGCTATTTCTAAGATTCAGATTCAATTTTTCCGGCCCTCTTCCGAGCGGCCGGCCTAGAAACAGCAATGCCCCGAAGCTCACGCTTCGGGGCATCCGTTTATCTAAGGTCTGAGTTTTTCAGATCAGTCCTTGTTCTTGTTGTTCGCAAAGAAGATGGACTTCTGAATGTCAGCCGTGCGGATCGTGAAGATCTCGTTTGTGAGCTTCTCGGTCAGCGCTTCGGCGTCCTTGATCACCTTCGTGTTGAACTCACTCAGAAGCTTCTGCGCACCCTTCGGATCTTTCTTGTAGATGGACATGTACTTGTCTTCCATCGCTTTCTGATCCTTGGCGGTCTGCGCCTCGAAGTCGCCGTAGGCCTTCTGGACGATCGGGGCGAGCTTCGCGAAGTCCGTCATCACGAGCGTCTGGAGCTTGCGATACTTCCAGTAGATCGAGTCGCTGTCAGCCTTGTCCGTGCCGATGCCGTGGTTCTCAGGAACCTTGTCAAGGCCCTGGTAATACGGCACGTAGCAGGAAAGCGCCGCCATGCCGAAGCCGAGGTACGTGACTTCGCCGATTTCCTTCGGCAGCCACGGACGGACCTGCATGATGTGCGTCTCATAAGAGCGGAAGACCGAAATCGGGCGCCACATTTCATCGCCGTTGAGCTTCTCGGTATACGGGTCGTGCTCCGTGCCCTGATAGTGGTTGCGAAGCGCCGTCTTCATATCGGCAAGGGTGAGCTTCTTCTCCGGCGTAAGGAACACAGGGAACTTGCGGCCCTCGTCGGGCTTCTGCTGCAGGCTCGGGTTGAAGAGCTTCTGGATTTCCCAGACGCGCGGATCGTTGTAGACGCGGTCACGCCCGTCGTTACGGGTATAAGCCTTCGAGAAGTTGAACTCGCCGTCCTTCTTCGGATCGTAGAAGCCGTTCTTCTGAGCGAACTGAACGAGCGTCGGAGACGCCATGTAGTTGTCGCTCTTCGGGTCATACTTCTGGAAGCGGCCCTGGTTGCCGGAAGCGAAGTACTGGTCCTTGGGCACGCGGGTGGCGAGCCACTGATGGCCCGTGCCGGTTTCGAAGTACCAGATATCTTTCGGGTCAACGAGCACGACGCCGAAGCCTTCGCCGGCACCGATCTTCTCAACGATCTCGCCGAGGAGCTTGACGCCCTCGCGAGCCGTCTTCACGCGCGGAAGCAGCACTTCGGGGATATCGTCCTCGGTGATGCCGGTCGCTTCGTTGTACGGATCAATCTTCAGCGCATCGTCACGTGCGAAAATCGATTCGGTGCCGGAGAAGCCCACGCCCGCTTCGTTAAAGCCGACGGCACCGTGCACACCCGTCTTCCAGTTCGGGACGGTCGTGTAGCGCATCCCGTTGACGGGCAGCGGATACTTAAAGTCGTTGGCACCGTTGTGCTCCTTCGTGCTGTACGTGCCGTGGACGTTCTTAGTAGCGGGATGAATCACAAAGTGCTGAGCCTTGAGCGCGTTGCTGTCAGCTGCGCGCGCGACAAGGAAAGAACCGTCAGCCGTAGCGCCCTCACCGACGACGATCGTCGTGCATGCGAGAGCCGAAACCGAAAAAGCCGCCGAAACAGCAACCGCGGTTAAAAGCTTGCGAAAAAACATACTCCTGTTTCCCCTTTTGTTCGGGCTTTCGCTTTCGCGTAAGCCCATGGTCGTCTGATCCGATTGAAACTAAGTCCGGCGCTTCTGCGCGCGCCTATATAAAGAAGGGCAGCCGCAGGAACGGCTAAGACGCTTTGCAAAAGCAACGGATCGCTTGCCGGACTTGAAGGCGATTCTACTAGTTGAGTTGCTGTCAAACAATAAAATTACGGGTTTTGCCTTAGTCTTATCTTCAAGCGCTAAGGTTCGCTACACTGTTCAGAAAGGAGGCCGATGCTATGACGCAGCTGCTTCTTGATTTGCTAGCCCGCATGGGTTCTCTCGTAATCGACGGCGCGATGTCCACGGCACTTGAAAACGCGGGCTATTCGCTCAAAACTCGGTTATGGACTGCCGCGGCGCTGATCGATGCGCCCGAAAAAGTCCGCGATGTGCATCGCTCGTACTTTGATGCCGGCGCTGACATCACGATCACTGACAGCTACCAGGCGACCGAGGCTGGCTTTGCTGACGCCGGCATTGATTCTGAACAAGCCGCAACTCTCATCGCTCTTTCCGTCAAGCTAGCTCGCGAAGCACGACACGATTGGGCCGTTGCTGCTTCCGGAAGAAGTGAGGATGACAAGCTTGTAGCCGGCTCTTGCGGCCCTTACGGCGCTTATGTTCCGGTCGGTGCCGAATACACTGGCGCTTACCACCTGTCTCGTAATGAATACGAGAATTTTCATCGTCTTCGCATCAATGCGCTGATTGACGCTCACGCTGACCTGCTCGCACTCGAAACGCAGCCGCGCCTTGAAGAAATCGAGGCTGAACTCTCTCTTGTGAAAAAGAGAAACGCCGCTTGCTGGGTAACCGTAACGCTTGCCGATGACGGCGCGCATATGCCGGACGGCACAGCTCTCGAAGCCCTTGCTTCTGAACTGGACAGAATTTCCTGCGTCGTAGCTTTCGGCGTGAACTGCTGCGCACCTTCAAAAGCGGAAGCAGCGCTGCTGCGCATGAAGCCGTTCACAGAAAAGCCTTTGGTTATTTATCCGAATACCGGTCATTTCTGCCACGGCCCCCTTGCCCCGGCAGACTGGAAAGCGCTGGTAACCAGATGGCTCCATGCGGGAGCTCGATGCATCGGCAGCTGCTGCGGCACTAGCACAGAAGACACAGCAGCAATCGCTGAGGCGTTGCATACGTTTTTATCAGACCGGTGAAATTTCATCTATCTTGGGTCTATCAATAAAGGGCCAAGAGTTTATATTTTTGCTAATTTTCTAAAAAAATCTATTAATCCTGACTTCGCGGGGATAAGTTATGAAACGCCCATAACCGATTCGTCCGTAGCCTCTTAACCCCTTGTATCGCAGGTTTTTCAGAGCGGCAAGGGGTTAAAAATTGCCCGTGTATGCATAATATATTGTATAATGTAGCATATGCATACGACAGGCAGTCACTATGACGATCAGTTTTCAGACTCAGGGCGGTCACACTTACGGTACGCTCTGCACAGTTACCCGCGTCGGGCAAAAAGTTATCAAAACCTACGGGGAATCCTTGGGGCGAGTTGTTGATAAGGAGCGGCTTGTCTTTTACAGCCGCTCACGGGGCTTGTTCCAGTACGATCCGGAAACGGGAAGCTATCTTCCCGCTCCGCCTGACGTCGAAATGCCGAAGCGCAAATCCAGATTAAAGGTCCCGGCTCAGTTGGTCTCTTTTGTTTTCGGGGACGTTTATCTGCTGGATCGATTCATGGACAAGCTTGGCTTGTATCCTGTTCTGGAATCTGCATACAAAGATCGACTGGATGCTCTCAAAGCCATGGTGTGCTTCTACTTGGTCAGCACCCTGAGCAACTGTTATGCCGGTCAGTGGCTGGAGCGAAGCATCGCGCACCGGCTATTCCCTCAGGCCCATCTTTCAAGCTCGCAAGTCTCCGATCTCTTGAAATACCTCGGAGATCCCTCGCGACAGCAGGTCTTTTTCTTGAATTACCTGCAATGGTTTGTTGACAGTCATGCCACCGACAAGCTTGGGCACATCTTGATCGATAGTACCGGCCTGCCCAACAGCATCCACTTCAGCCTGACGGCGATCAGCAACCACAACGGCGACATCAACAATGAGGTTCGGCTAATTTACGTGGTTCAGCAAACAACCGGCTTGCCAATCTACATGCGCTGTGTTCCAGGAAATATCATTGACATCAACACCCTCAAGAGAACCATTCTGGAACTCAAGCAGATGGGGGTGGACACCAACTTTGCCATTACCGATGCCGGCTACCTGTCCGAAGAAAACGTCAATACGTTTTATGAGGAACAGGTCTCCTTCCTGGCCAGGCTTCAGCCCAACCGCCGCCTGTTCAAATCCATTGTGAAGGAGCATCTGGCGGACACCAAGGAAAATGGTGTATTGGTCAAGCAAAACAACCGTCTGGTCAGAATTAAGAAAGTCTCTTGCCAACTCAATGAGAAGATCGGAAAGAACGGAAAGGTCATTGAGCCCGGGCACTCAGCCTACGCTTATCTTTGCATTGATCTGCAACGATCGGCGCTCGAACAACTGTCTCTGATTGAGAAGGTTGCCGAGGGCTCGCTGAGTACCGAAAGCTACGAAAGCAAGATCGAAAAGGCCGGCATTTTCATGTTGGTCTCCAAGCGGAGCATTGCGCCAAGCAAGGTGCTGGAGATCTACTACACGAGACAGGAAATCGAACAGGTTTTCGATTTGGGAAAGAACTATGCCGGCATGCTGCCGTTGTCTGTACAGACGGAGGAAACATTCCGCGGGCACATGGTGCTCACTTTTATTGCCACCATCGTGGCGAAATTGTTGTCGGATCGCCTGAAGGAAACCAAGTATCCGATCCAACCGACACTGGCCAATTTAGCAACGCAGTCATGCTCTGAGATAAAAGGATGCTTGATTACTTCCGAGCCCAACAAGGTGACTCGACTCGCCTATAAAGCGGCCGGAGTCGAGTACCCCGTATGCATAGAATAAGTCCGCGAACTCAGGTTTATCTGATTCAAAACCAGGCCGACAAAAAGCAATGTCATCGCCTTTGAACCCTTTCCAGTTGTACTCAAGAAGCGATAGGTTGGGTTCGAGAACTGCCCCTTCCCTATGCCGCCGAACACGACCAGAGAGCTGGATAATCGACCGGAAGGAGGACGGCTCTGCGACAGCCCAGTCAAAATCATGATCGCGGCCAACCTCTTCAACGGGTGTCGCAACAAGAATAAAAATCAAATTACGGCAGCCAGCTTTCAAAACGTTATGCAAATGTTCGCGAATGATTGGATTCGCAAGCCGTCCCTTTTTACCGAGAACTTCATCGAGATAACGTTCCTGTTCATGACGAAGTATCAAGAGCTGCTGTGAGTGATAAGCCATTGTCCTGATCTCTGTTCCTTCCGGCAATGAGCTCTGCAAAAGGAAGCGAGTTAAAGGAATGCATAATTTGATATTTGCAGTGCGTACTACACCGAAAGACACCTTAATTCCGGTTTGGGGATCCAAATACCCGTGTATCTTGTGCAGCTGCAGTATCTCACTCAGAATGACCCTAAAGTAGTCTTTTAAATCAGCTTTGCCACCACCATCAGAAATAGGAACGATTCTTGCTTTTCTGCGAGCTTCACTTTGTTTTAAATGGCGGATCCTCGCTTGAACGAAAAGATCATGTGATGAAGAGAATATTCCGGGCGCAGGATCACCGGCGGTAATATCCAAAACTCGAGTTTGGAATTCATCTATCCACCCACATCCGATTTTTTTGGATTTGCCATGCGTTTGAGCATAAATTTCCCAGCCTTTCTGATAAAACCCAAAAAAGCCGATTGCTAGGCTGGGAGGAATGGTGGCAGAGGAGATCATGACCTTTTTGCCCAACATGCCCACCGTGAACACCAAGCGCGTTAGGGCAATCAAATCGTTCCCTGTGAAATCATCAATTTCATCGATGATGAGATCCGAGGACATAAGCCGCAGCGAGGGAAGGATGTACCTCCCGCCTTTTATTGTTTCGGTCGCTCCCATCAGATGATCAATGGTGCACACAAGAACCGGTGCACTGAAAATCGAATTTGCTTTGTCGCTTGTAAGGACAGTGGAAAGAATTGAATCCTGATCAGTGCCGGCAAAATCTATAACAGCATCGCCGGTCAGGCTTTCTCCAGACTCCGAACCTAAATTCTCAGGATCGGGGATTACGCCTTCTCCCTCTTCTTCTTGCTGTTCACCTTTGCTTTCTTGATGCAGTTGCAAAACTGCGTTCGAACCAATTACTACAGCAAGGTCCTCGTTGGTCATACCGAGTTTTTCTCGGTATTCATCGCCCGTTTGAAGCGTCAGAGTTCTGAGGCCAAGTGCCAGCGTATAGCGAAGACTTCTGCCGTCATCTGAAAGCGACTGCATAATTTTCGCGTTAGCAAGCGTTTTTCCGCATCCTGTGCTGGCCAAATTAACGCCGAAAAAACCTTGAACATCCGCGTCATGAGCTCTGCGCCACTCAGCAAGAACATCAGCCGCTTTGTCCTGCCATAGGAATTTCGCCGGTGTCTTTCCTAATCTTTCCTTGAAATCCAAATCATTTAAACGTGCTAAGCCATTTGAAAAATATGGCAGTCTGCGGGCAATCTTCGCCGCAAGGCGCCCAACCTTGACCAAGTGCTCATCAAGTGGCTGGTTGTAAACTAAGTTATCCCCGTCGAAGCGTGTGTTGGCATAAAGTGCGCTTGATGCCTGCCAATCAGGATCGCCTGATCTGGATGAATATTCATGATCGGCAAGCATCAGGCAAAAGCGGCTGTAAAAAGCGATTTCACGCCATGTTCCATCCTTGAATGAATTTTCCAGCTGAATAGACAAAAGCTCCAGCTTTTCAGAACAAACCGAAGCCTCTCTGACCCAGACAGAAGAATCAGTGATCAGGTCTTTTGAAGCAAAAGACAGACATTTCCCCCTTTTCTTGTCATCTTTTGCAAGGTTCTCTTCATTGCAATATCCCCAAGTCTCGTCAATATTTCCCAACACTTCCTGAATTGACGCGAAACGCTGACAATTCAAGATATTCGATAAACGCAGGGCTTCGTCTTTCTGTCTGTTCGGCCAAAACGGCCGGGGCATTCTGTGATGAGACAGAACCAGCCAGCAAAGCAAGGCCGCTGCGTTAGGCAGCTGCAATTTCTGTCTAGGGTCATTGACAATTTTTTTGACAGTATCACGCAATTCCTTCTCTTTGAGATCGCCGCTTTTTAGCTGACGAAGCCACCCTGTAGCATCAGCCTTTCCGCACAGCGTGACCAAAGCTTCAATAAACAACCTTGAAAGGTATTCATGCCTGATAGGATCTTTTTTTGGCTTTTGACTTTTAGAAGAGGGTTTGATTTTGTCTTGAAAAAACTGATTGGATTTTCCAAAATCATGGAACAGGCCCGCCATAGTGCTCATAATTTCAATTAAAGGCAAAGTGTTCCAAGCATTTTTTGCATCATCAACCATAAGATCTTTTTCTGTTTCATTAACAGGCACAAAACCTTCCTTGGTGAAAGCGTCATGTCTCCCAACTGTCCAGAGCACCTCACGCCTCGTTCGGGAACGGATCCAATGACAGCAAACAGCAGTATTTCTCTGAGCCTTCTGTCTCAAAAGCATTTTGACCGTGTTTACACCGGCTTCCGTCATAAGGGAAACCCAAGTGTTATCCCCTATTCTGTTGGCAAACGTATCGAGAATTCTTCGCGTTTCAGGAATTGCGCTGCCTGTGCTTTGAGAAATAAAAAGAATCATCATTTTGAAGCACTACCTTCTTTAAGAGCCATTGCTTCAACAATCGAAAACATCCAATCCATCGACTGAGAATCAATAAAGGCTTGCAAGAGTACCTGCCGAAATTCATTTTCTTCCAGCCCTAACCCCGCGCAGGCAAAAGAAACAGGCAGAACAACCGCATCTTTGATCAAATCAGCAACATCAAAAACCAAAGCGCCGCGTCTTGTTTTTCCATGCATCAGAGCTAGGCCATGAGGAATTCCTAATACCCAAAGGCATGTAGCCGCCAAACCGTATGCCAGATAATTACCTTGATTCAGAAAAGAATTTGCAGCGTCCTCGGATTGAAATTCTCGCTTAAAGCCGTCGAAATTCATAAAACGCGAGCAAATTGCATAAAGCTGCCGGGTATACCTAGCTTCAGACAAAAGCAGATTAGCAACGCTGGTACTCGCTTCGATAGCTGTCAAATAAATAGCACCGGCCGTATTTAATTCTGTCAAATAAGATTTCTTCTCATTATGTGCATTAAATATTTTTAATTCCGGCCATATTTTATTAACGTATTCAACTCGTTTTTTCTGAAAGAATTTAGCCCCATTCAAACGTTTCTTTTCGTCAAACCAGAATGAGACCCAGCCCTGGAGATATTCTGTGGGACGATATTCGCTTTGCGGCGAAAACCACTCAACATCACTCCCCATATAAAGCGGAGTTCCGCCTCCGCCGCAGAAGCCAAGCATTACTCCAGCCTGACAAAGCACACGGACAGCGGCCTGAGTAATAGATGTCCCGTTGCCTAAAAGAATACAAGTTGTATTAGCAACCGGAATATTGAAATAATTCTTATTACTTCCGCCGGATTTTTCACAAAGGTACAAAACCCTTCCGTCTTTCTGAACGATTCTGCAATGTTCAAGAACAAAAATATTTGCTCTCTTGGAATGCAGAATTACCTTTAGATCGGTCGGAGTAAAAGAATCCATTATCAAAATCTCTCACAAATTACTTGCCAAAGAAACTTTCATGAAGCAGCATCTTTAGTCTCGCAGCTTTACGATACTAATCAACTGATACGCCCTTACAATTGCGTCCGCTGATTAATCCTTACTCTCATGCGTTGTTCATTGGCAAATAGATTTTCCCCCGCAACGCTCAAACAACTTTACAACACACCGAAGCACGGCATGACCTTTTTTGCTCGGAGGCAATCTAAATCCCAAAGCGAGTCCGCCAGAAACGTTTTGAGATCTGTTAGGCATTTGCAGCCCACACTTGATAAGAACTAAAGATCAATTTTTGAATTAATGGTGTAAAAATTTAAGAGAGGCAACTTCCTGATTTTTTTTTAATTTTTTAGGTTCCTCTCCACGGGAATATTCTCATATAAAAATTTGCGTTTCTGAAAATTGTTAAATTGCAATCTTTCGCCACAATAACTTGTCCAAGCCATTAAAACAGGGAATCTTCGCAGTCTTTGTATCTCAGCTTGTAGCGTTGAAACTTCTTAGAACTCAAAAGAGAACTTCCTAGTTTTGGTTATTCCCAAAAAAATTGATGACGAACCAAACTCAGAACCATCAAAACCAACAGTCAGAGACCCCAACTCACCGGATTTGTGTCCAACTGATCATCGAGCACTGTCACCCCAACGGTCTCTTCCCCTACAAAAAACAAGGAACTGCTGTGATACAATCAAAAACTATCAAGAAAAGATTTTTAATAATTTTTCTATTAATACAACATAGAAAATTAGTCTTAAATTGATCCCAAGCAAGGCTACAATCCTTACACCCCTTGGTGCGCAGGCAACCCCGCCGAGTGCACCTAAATTTCGGAGATCCAATGTCTAAGCACATGCCACAGTCCGTCCGCGTTGCGATCGACGAGAACAACCCATCGATCGTTCGCGACGAATCTCTTTGCGTCAAGTGCACGCTTTGTGCTCGCACTTGTAACGACTACATCGGCGTCAACAATCGGTACAGTCTTGCAAAAACTGGAGATCGTTCTGTTTGCATACATTGCGGGCAATGCATTGCTGTGTGCCCGACGGGCTCGCTTAAAGTGAAGCCCGACTGGCAGCGCGTTGCCGAACTTGTTGCTGATCCCGACAAAATCGTCATTTTCTCGACGAGTCCCTCGGTGCGCGTCGCTATCGGCGATGCGTTCGGCTGCGAGCCAGGCAGCTTCGTTGAAAGCAAGATGATTTCCCTGCTTCGCAAGCTCGGCGCCAGCTACGTGCTCGATACCAACTTCGCCGCTGATCTCACGATCTGCGAAGAAGCAAGCGAACTCGTCGAGCGCCTGACCAAAAAGACGGGCCCGCTTCCGCAGTTCACGAGCTGCTGCCCCGCCTGGGTGCAGTACTGCGAAACGTTTTACCCGGAGATGCTTCCGAACATCTCTACAGCGAGAAGCCCGATCGGCATGCAGGGCCCGACTGTGAAGACGTATTTCGCCCAGAAAGCCGGAATCGATCCTAAAAAGATCGTGCACGTCGCCGTGACGCCCTGCACGGCCAAGAAAGCCGAAATTGCAAGAAGCGAAATGAATGCCGCCGGACGCTATCTCGGCGACCCGTCGATGCGCGACACGGATTACGTCATCACGACGACCGAACTCGCCGAGTGGGCGAAGAGCCGCGGCATCGACTTCAGCAGCCTGCCCGACGGCAAGTACGATAACTTCATGGGCGAAGCCTCCGGTGCGGGCGTCATCTTCGGCAACACGGGCGGTGTGATGGAAGCGGCGCTTCGCACCGCTTACCGTCTGCTGACGGGCGAAAAAGCCCCTGCTCAGTTCTTTGAGCTCACCCCCGTGCGCGGCCTTCGCGACGTCAAGGAAGCTTCCGTCAACATCGCCGGCACCGAAGTGAAAGTTGCCGTTGTCTACGGCACGGCATCCGCCGGCAAGCTCATTGAAGAAATCAAGGCGGGACGGAAGTCCTATCACTTCGTCGAAGTGATGACCTGCCCGGGCGGCTGCATTTCGGGCGGCGGCCAGCCCAAGGCATTCGCCGACAAAGCAAATGCCATTCGTCAGGCACGCATCGACAGCCTTTACAGGCGCGATGCGTCCCTTGCGATTCGCGAAAGCACCGAAAACCCCGAAATCAAAACTCTTTATCAAACCTTTTTCGGCAAGCCCCTTTCCGAACTCGCCGAAAAATTGCTTCACACCCACTACACCGACCGTCGGTCGGATCTAGGAGAATCGAAAATGGCTTACCGTTGCAAAGTCTGCGGCTACATCTACGAAGGCGACGAGCTTCCGAAGGATTTCGTCTGCCCGCTCTGCCACAAGGGCGCAGAGTACTTCGAAAAGATCGAAGACAAGAAGCCCGCACCCGCGGCCAAGTCCGCAGCTCCCGCCGCCGGCGGCAAGTCCCTCGCCGGCACGAAGACCGAAAAGAACCTGCAGGCCGCTTTTGCCGGCGAGTCCCAGGCCCGCAACAAGTACACCTACTTTGCGAACGTCGCTAAGCGTGAGGGCTTTGAGCAGATCGCCGAGATCTTCCTTTCAACCGCACGCAACGAGCAGGAACACGCCCGCCTGTGGTTTGAGGCACTCGGCGGCATCGGCGACACGGCGGCGAACCTGAAGGCTGCCGCTGCCGGTGAGAACTACGAGTGGACCGATATGTACGACGGCTTTGCGAAGGATGCCGAAGCCGAAGGCTTCCCCGAGCTCGCCGCCCGCTTCCGTGCCGTGGCTGCGATCGAAAAGACGCATGAGGAGCGCTATCGCAAGTTGCTCCACAACGTTGAGATGAAGCAGGTCTTCGAAAAGGCCGGAGAGTACATGTGGGAATGCCGCATCTGCGGTCACATCGTTGTCGGACCGAAGGCGCCGGAAGTTTGCCCGGTGTGCGGTTACTCGCAGGCGTATTTCCAGCTCAGAGCTGAAAATTACTGATGTATAAGATGATCAGCTAAAAGTTTTTGCTGGTTATTTCTTTCAGTTTAGGGGCGGCTTTATGCCGCCCTTTTTTGATATCGCATTACACAAAATCAAACAATCAAAGGGATGAAATATTTCCAAGATCTTTTTTAAATAAAGCCTGCGTTTGTACTCTAGAAACCGCCGTTTTTATCCAGTCCAGCACCAACTGACGTTTTACTCAGTTTGCTACAGCTTCAGACTTATTCCTAAGGATTGTTTCGGACAATATTTTCGCAGTCCAATTACAAAAAATGTCTGATAAGCAAATCTAAAGTCTCTTTTTTTTTCCGGCTGGGAAAAAGTCGATTTTCTTAGCGACATCGCTAATGAGAAGCGTTCTTGAAAATAAAGGTTAATAGCACTCAAATCCAGCTTGTGATGAGTCCATAAACCTCCTCTTTTCCTGAAATACAGATTGATTTTTATAGAAAATCATTTCTAAGCCCAACCTTGCAAATATTGCCTTAGGTCTTTCTGTCACTAATTTTTACAAACCAAAATGAGTATTTTTTATAAACCTTAGGAGTTAGATCTAAAAAACTACAAATTTTCAGTCGAATTAGGGAAGACAGAGCGTTTTTACCTGACTACACTAACCGTATGGAATCTATTGACTAACTTGAACGATTAGAAATTTTCTATTGAACAAGCGTCGAAAAAAGATTTCAACAAACTAAACGGAGTCAATATGAAGCAACTTGACAAGAAATACGGTCTCCTGATCAACGGACAGTTCGTTGATGCCGAAGGCGGAAAAACCTTCGTGACGACCAATCCCGCGACCGGCGAAAAGCTCGCCGAGTGCGCCGAAGCTTCGCCCGCAGACGTCGACCGCGCAGTAAAAGCCGCGCGTGCCGCTTTCCCGGCTTGGTCCAAGACCTCGCCCGCTCAGCGCGCAGCGCTCCTCAATAAGATCGCCGACGCGATCGACGAGAACGCCGAGTGGCTCGCAACCGTTGAAACGAAAGACAACGGCAAGCCGATCCGCGAAACCAAAAACATCGACGTCCCCGCTTCTGCGGATCATTTCCGCTACTTCGCGGGCTGCCTGCGCGCCGAAGAAGGTTCTGCCGTCATGCTCGACGACCAGACGCTCTCGATCATCCTTCACGAGCCGATTGGTGTGGTCGGCCAGATCATTCCGTGGAACTTCCCGCTCCTGATGGGCGCTTGGAAGCTCGCCCCGGCTCTTGCCGCGGGCAACACGGTCGTGATCAAGTCTTCGTCCTCGACGCCGCTGTCTCTGAACGAACTCGGCAAGCTGATTAACAAGATTCTTCCGCCGGGCGTCGTCAACATCATCACGGGCCGCGGCTCTATTGCCGGCCAGGCCCTGCTCGATCACCCCGACGTCGACAAGCTCGCCTTCACGGGCTCGACCGAAGTCGGCTACAGCGTCGCTGCGGCTGCGGCCAAGCGCCTCATTCCGAGCACGCTTGAGCTCGGCGGCAAGTCCGCCAACATCGTCTTCGACGACGCGCAGCTCGACAAGGCGATTGAGGGTGCCCAGCTCGCGATTCTGTTCAACCAGGGCCAGGTCTGCTGCGCCGGCAGCCGCCTCCTCGTCCAAGAGGGCATCTACGACAAGTTCGTCTCTGAGCTCGCCAAAGCGTTTAAGAAGATTAAAGTGGGCGATCCGCTCGATCCCGAAACGCAGATGGGCGCTCAGGTCAATACGCGTCAGCTCGACAAGATTCTCGCCTGCGTGCGCGACGGCGTGAGCCAGGGCGCGAAGATTCTGACGGGCGGCAAGCGCCTGGGTGACAAGGGCGTCTTCATGGAGCCGACCATTCTCACCGACGTTACGAACGACATGCGCGTTGCGCAGCAGGAAATCTTCGGCCCGGTCGTCGTTGTCGAGAAGTTCAAGGACGAAGAAGAAGCGCTTCGCCTTGCCAACGAAAGCGAGTACGGCCTCGGCGGCGCCGTCTGGACGCGGGATATCAACCGCGCGATCCGCGTCGCGCGCGGCGTGCGCACCGGCCGCATGTGGGTCAACACCTACAACGAGCTTCCTGCGGGCGCCCCGTTCGGCGGCTACAAGAAGTCCGGCATCGGCCGCGAGACGCACAAGATGATGCTCCAGCACTACACGCAGGTGAAGAACATCTACATCTCGCTCAACGAAAAGACGGGCAATCTTTACTGATCCGCCTCTTTAACTGACTCACCTTCCCGGCGGCGGCTGACGCCCCGCCGGGATTCCCTTTCGCCGAACGGCCGTGTCAGGCCGTCCGGCGATTTTTTTTGCCGTTACTCTTCCTTCTCTCCTCTTCTCTATACGAGAATTATTCTCAATCAATAATTTTCGCACCTCCTTTTATGAACGATCTTAGAGGATAACAATTCTCATTTGTATTTCTTGCAATGATAATAATTATCATTTAGAATCGGGCAATCGTTTAGGCCTTCATGGGCCGATGGGAGAAATCTATGACTCAGAGTCATGCACGCACGCTGCGCCGTCTGTCGGAGCTCAGCAGCGGAGAAAGCGGCATCGTCGCGCTCACCAAGCTGCCCGCCGAAGAAGAAAACCGCCTCCGCGATCTCGGCCTGCACCGCGGGAGCGACGTCAAGGTTCTGCGCACCGGCAGCGCGCAGGACGGGCTCCTCGTCGGCGTCGGCGACGGCCGCATCGGCATGAACGCCGGCACTGCAAGAAAGATTTTTATTTACTGAGCTTTTTAGAGAGGTTTGTTAACCATGCTTCTGAAAGATATGCAGCCCGGAAGCCGCGGGCGCATCGTTTCGTACGGCAAGGAGCACCCGGAGTACCGCCGGCGCCTGCTCATGCTCGGCGCCACGCCGGGCGCCGTCTTTGAAGTTGTCCGCGTCGCCCCGCTCGGCGATCCGGTCGAAATCCGCGTGCGCGGCAGCATGATCACGCTGCGCAAAGACGAGGCCGCGAGCCTCGAGGTTGCGGCCGCCTGAAATACCCTCTTTCGCCTCATCCACCGAGACTCAAAAAATGATTAAGAAAACCATCATCGGCATCGTCGGCAACCCGAACTGCGGCAAGACGACGCTTTTCAACGCTCTGACCGGCTCGCACCAGGACGTCGGCAACTGGCCCGGCGTCACGGTCGAAAAGAAAACCGGCTTTTACTCATGGAAAGACGACGAGATCGAAATCGTCGATCTGCCCGGCATTTATTCGATCACGCCCGCTTCGACTGCGGGCGAGGACGAGCGCGTGGCACGCGACTATATCCTCACCGACGAAGCGAAGGTCATCATCAACATCCTCGACGCATCGAACCTCGAGCGCAACCTCTATCTGACCGCTCAGCTCATCGAAATGCGCGTACCGATTCTGGTCGTCGTCAACATGCTTGACGTCGCGCGCCAGCACGGCATCGAGATCGATCTCAATGCGCTCCAGAAGAAGCTCGGTTGTCCCGTGGTCGGCATCGTCGCGACCAAGGGCAGCGCCGTCGAACCCGTTAAAAATGCGGTTCACGAGTTTCTGAAGAACCCGCAGCTCCCGCCGATGCAGGTCGAATTCGACGAAAAGATCACCGCCGCAGCAAAAGCCGTCGAACAGGATCTCGCTTCGATGGGTGTTGCGCGTCCGAACTGGTTTGCGCTCCAAGTGCTCGAAAAGTCGCCCGACATCGAAAAGAAACTTCCCGAAGGGGCCCTCGCCCGCCTCGCGCGCATCATCGATCCGCTCGATGAGGCGCTTGACGGCGAAACGGACATCGCGATCGCCGATGCTCGGTATCGTTTCGTATCGGACATCGCCGAAGCGGCCATCCGCCGCCGCGGCGAAGCAAACCGCACGCTCACAGACCGCATCGACCGCGTCGTGCTCAACCGCTGGCTCGGTCTGCCGATCTTCCTCTTCGTGATGTACATCACTTTCCTCTTCACGCAGAATCTCGGCGCCGCCTTCATCGACTTCTTCGATATCCTCGTGGGAGGCGTGATGGTCGACGGCTTTGGCGGACTGCTCGAGTCGATCGGTGCGCCCGAATGGCTGAAGGTCGTGCTCGCTGACGGCATCGGCGGCGGCATTCAGACGGTTTCGACCTTCATCCCGGTCATCTTCTTCCTCTTCTTCTTCCTCGCCATTCTTGAAGATTCCGGCTACATGGCCCGTGCGGCGTTCGTGATGGACCGCCTGATGCGTGCAATCGGCCTGCCCGGCAAGGCGTTCGTGCCGCTCATCGTCGGCTTCGGCTGCAACGTGCCGGCGATCATGGCCACGCGCACGATGGACCGCGCGAGCGACCGCATCATCACGATCATGATGGCGCCCTTCATGAGCTGCGGCGCGCGCCTGCCGGTCTATGTGCTCTTTGCAACGGCGTTTTTCCCGACCAACGGCCAGAACCTCGTTTTCGGCCTGTACCTGATCGGCATCGTCGCCGCCGTGATCACGGGCTTCCTCGTGAAGCGCCTGGCGCTCCCCGGCGAAACCTCCGCCTTCGTGATGGAGATTCCGCCCTACCATATCCCGACCCTGCGCGGCATCATGTCGCGCACCTGGGATCGTCTCAAGGGCTTCCTTATCCGCTCCGCGCGCATCATCGTCGTCGTGGTTGCCGGTATCGCCTTCCTCAACTCGCTCGGCACGGACGGCACGTTCGGTCACGAAGACTCGGAAGAATCCGTTCTCTCTCACATCGGCCAGACGATCGTCCCTGCCTTCAAGCCGATGGGCATCAGCGAAGAAAACTGGCCAGCCGCCGTCGGCATCTTCACGGGCATTCTCGCGAAGGAATCCGTCGTCGGCACGCTCAACTCGCTCTATGACGCCATGGCGAACGGCGAAAATCCCGAAGCCGCCGCGGGTGCAGAGCCTGAAGAAAGCGAAGGCTTCTCGTTCACGGCTACGCTCAAAGATGCCATTTCGACCACCGGCAGCAACCTTGCCGATCTCAGTAGCGCGCTACTCGACCCGCTCGGCATCAAGGTGGGCGACCTGAGCGACACGGCCGCTGCCGCCGAAGAGCAGGAAGTGACCGTCACCACTGTGAGCGTCATGCAGAAGCTTTTCGGCTCGCAGTTCGCCGCGTTCTGCTACCTGCTGATGGTTCTGCTCTACATGCCCTGCGCCGCCGCGATCGCCACTGTCTGGCGTGAAGCGGGCACAGCCTGGACGATCTTCCTCGGCGCATGGACGACGTCGCTTGGATATTGCTCGGCGACCATCGTCTACCGCATCGGCACGTTCTCGCAGGATCCGGTTTACTCGCTGATCTGCTTTGCGCTGTGCTTCGGCATCCTCGCCTTCATGCTCGCCTGGATGCACTCGTTTGCCCGCCGCAACCGCGGCAAGGGCCGCAAGGTGATCCCGATCGCCGTGCGCTCCTGATGGCTTAAACAGCTGACACAAACGGCCGCGCTTCCTGAAGTAAAAGGAAGCGCGGCCTTTTTCCCGGAATTCAAAGAAAAGGTAAATGCTATGGCTGAAACACTGACGCTCTCGAGTGCCGCTCTCAGGGCTTTCCTCGCCGAGCACGGCACGGTTTCCGAAACCGAACTCGCAAGGCAGTTCCGCACCACGCCTGCCGTCATCGCAATGATGTGTGAGCGGCTTGAAGCCAAAGGCCGGCTCTCGCTCCTCGAAAGAACCGAAGGCGGAATCAGCTGCGGGTGCTCCGGCAGCTGCGGCTGCGGCAGCTCGCACACGGAAAAAAAGCGCTTTTGGCGGCTGGCCTGATTCGGCTTTGTTTCTGACAATCGACCCGGCACGCTGTTCGCAGCGGCCGGGTCTTTTTTCGATGCAGCTTTATCAATTTCCGTGCATTGGAAACCGTTTATTCAAAACGCAAGGCAGTCAGATCTGCGCTTCATGCTCAGTACGGGAAAGAACGCTGAAGACATAAAGAAAAACGCGCCCGACAGACGATAATTCGGCTGGTCGGGCGCGGCAGTTTTATTTCGAAGATTTCAGCTGCTGAGCGAGAAGCGCACCGGAAGCCTGATGCGGACGCTTCGCGAAGGCTGTCCCCAGCGGTGCTGCGCCTTCACGATCGCTTTTTCGGCCGCTTTGTCCAGAAGCGTCCTCCCGGAAGAGCGAACGATGCGGAAATCAGTCAGCGTGCCGTCGGCCGCCACCGAAAACTCGGTGAGCGCTTCGCCTTCCCAGCCGTGCGCACGGGCGCGGCGCGGATAGTGCAGTGACGAGCGCACCGCCACGAGCACGGCTTCCAAAAATGCGTCATTCGACTCGCCGTAAACGAGCGTTTCTGCTTGCGATGCGGACGCTGCCGGTGATGCGGCGCCGGGCGCCCCGGGAAGCGCTCCCGGCTCTCCGCCCTCCATTGCGGCAGATGCGCCGGAGGCGCTCTGCGGCGCTGCGGTTTCAGTCTGCCGCGGCGCTCTCGCTTCGGTACGAGCCTCGTTTTTCTGTTTCTGAGCCTTCGGCTTGGGATGCGCTTTCCGGTGCGCTGTTTTCGGCTTTTCCGTGTGCTTTTCCAGCTTTTTCGGTTCGACCGCCGGCGCAGGCTTGGGCTCGGGTTTCACCTCGGGCTTCGGTTCCGGCTCGGCTTTCGGAGCTGGTTCGTTATCGGATTGCTGCAAGGGTTCGGGTTCCGCTTCTAGCTGCGCTGCAGTCTCAGGCTCGGGTTCTGCAGCGGGTTGGGGCGTCGCCTGCGGCTGAGGAGGTTCTCCCTGAGCTTTCTCTTCATTCTTTTGCCCACCTGCCGCACCCGCGGCCGGCGGCGCTGCAAACTGCGCAGTGCTCATCGCCAGCGTTTTTTGCCCGGCCTCGGCTTTCTGCGGCAGGCTCTCGAAAAGCCAAGCGGCGGAAGCGGCAGCGGCGGCATAAGTGAGCAGCGCGGCGGCAAACGAGCGGCGGAGCCTCTGCGCTTTATCAGGATCCGGATTTCTGCTCGGTGGCAATCGAGAAGTTTTCATGGCCGTTCTTTTTAAGCTCATCAATGAGCAGCACGAAATTTTCAAAACGCGCGCCCGCGTCGATGCGAAGCAGCACGGGAGCGTCTTTAGGCAGAGCAGCGATGAAGCGTCCGATCTCTTCAGTGCTCTGCGCCCTGCCGTCCGCATAAAGCGTGCCGCTGCTGTCGGCCTGAAGCACGATCGGCTCGCGTTCGGCGGCATGGTTTTCTGTCGTTTCCGCCTTGGGCAGCGTCACGGCGATTTCGCCCTTTGCTATGAAAGTGGAAATCGAGAGCACCATTGCGAGCAGCACGAGCATCACATCGATGAAAGGGACAATGTTGAGGGGCTCTTTTTTAGGGATTTCGATCATTTGCTGTCTCCCCTCTGCTCCCAGCTTTCGGACTTCACGTTCACCGCGCGCTGGAGGGCGTTGTAGGCAATCAGCGTCGGAATTGCGACGCAGAGGCCAAGCGCCGTCGCTTTCAGCGCCAGCGAGAGCCCGGTCATGATGCCGCCCGCGTCAATGCTGCCCGACGTGCCCATGTCGTAAAACGTCAGCATGATGCCGGTGACGGTGCCGAGGAGACCGACGTAAGGAGCGTTCGAATAGATGATGTAAAGCGCGGTCAGATTGTCGGTCAGCGCTTTGTCCCAGTCGGTTCTGCTTGCATAGCGCTGAGGCTTTGCGCGACGCAGAAACAGCACCCGCTCGATCGTGATCCAAAGGGCCGCAAAGCCCATGAAGCCAAGCACGGAAAAAATGAGGATGTCTACCAGCGCTTTGATCGTTTCCATGATGAATCTCCCCTGAGAAGCTCAAAGAGCGCCTCAGAGCAATCGGTCCGGTCTGAAGCCGATATCAGCCGGCGTTAAAGAAAAGCCCTGCTATGATACCTCAATAAATGAGAACGATTATTATTTTCATCTTCTCCTTAACGCCGCTTCTCCTTCTTTTGACGAATGCGAACGCGCACTGCTCTGTGCGACAGTCACCCGTGTCCGTTTTTCCCGTCCTGTCGCTGTTCTTGCCAAAGCGCAGGCAGTAAAAAGCCGCCCGAAGACGAATCCTCGGGCGGCTTTTCAATCAAGCGGATAACCCGCTTCGGTTTTTAGTTAGATGAAGAAGTACAGGCCGATCAGCATCACGACAGCGGCAGGAGCCGTGCGCTTCACAACTTCGACCGGGCTCACCATGGCGACGCCCGAGACGAGAATGATGCCGCCCGCAAGCGGAGAGGCCATGCGGCCGATGCCGGCAGACATCATGGCCAGGTAGCCGAGGCCGTCAATCGTCATGCCGAACTGCGGAGCATACGGCGTCACCGCCTCGTTGAAGGCGAAGGCCGCCGCGTCGCCCGAACCCGTCAGCAAGCCGAGCAGGAACGGGCCGACGCTGCCGCCGATCTTGGCGACTTCGTTGGCGTGCGTGAGGTAATTCACGAAGAGGTCGATCACGCCGCAGGCACGCAGGCCGGCAGCGAAGACGCCGGCGGCAATGATGATGCCGAGGATCTTGCCGTAGCCGCGGCCCATGCCGTCAAAGAACTTCCTCGTGGCTTCCTGCGGATCCGTGCGCGTCACGATCAGGGCGTACATCGAGCCGATCAGCATGGCGGTGGCCACGGACATCTTGACGCCCTTGAAGCAGAGCGAAACGATCACAAGCAGAGCGACCGGGATGATCGGGGCGAGCGCATAGAAGACATTGACGTGGAATTCACCGTCGCCCTTGTCCTGATAATTCTTCGCGAACTCGGTGTCAGGGAAGCCTTCGGGGCGATAGTCCTTGTAGATCACGCAGACGATGGTCATCAGGACGACAGCGGCAATGCCGAGGCCGAGCGTCATCGTGCCGTGCGCCATGATGAAGTCCATCACGTTCATGTTGGCGAGCTTCGAGATGAAGGGGTTGTGCGAGACGCCCGGGTTGAAGTACGCCGGCATCATGCACGCGCCGATCGAAGCGGCGGCCATGCTCGGGCGGAAGCCCGCGCGGACCAGAATCGGAATCATCGTCGGAGCGACGGAAGCCGCCAGGCCGGACATCGAAGGAATGGCGGTGGCGATGAAGCTCGTGATCACCATGCAGGCCGGCAGCAGGAAGAGGCCCATCTTGCGAAGGGGCTTCGTGAGCAGGCGCACGAGGTGCACGTCGCACTTCGTGTACGAGATGACGGCTGCAAAGCCGATCGCCGAGCAGATGGCGATGATGAGCGAGCCGCGCGTCATCGACTTGTCGAACTGCTGGAAGGCAATCATCGGCTTGAGCGAGAGGATGGCCATCAGAAAGCCCGAGAGCAGCAGAACGAAGCGCGTCTCATAGCGCTTGATCAGGCCGTAGATCGCACCGATCGTGCAGATCACGGCAATCCATATATTGATCGTTTCTGACATTGTCGAAGGTCCAAGAGAAGGTTTTTGAATGTGGCCGCTGCGGCCCTCTCCCCCGTCTGTCTAGAGAGACGGCACATGCCGGCCTCAGCATTATCTTTGCCCGGGGCGCCTTTTTTCTTCGGGAATATTCCCAAGTCTTATAGATGTGTGACGCCCTAAGGACGCCGCAGTGCGTTTCGGGAAAAGACGTGAAGATTGTAAGCAGTTGAAAAGCAAAATGGTTTTGTCATTGATTTGTCATGACCAATCTGCTAAAGTACGCCGTGTTGTGAGCAGTGGAACATGATGCATTCGGCAAGAACCGGACGCAAGTCGCTGTTGGGAATCCATTCGGTTTGCTTTGCAAGCTGAGCTTACGAAAGGTGAAATGCCGAAGGTCCACGCCACAACCGCTGGGCACGTTTTGTTTGGAAACGTGCCTCGTTTTTTATCTGCTCTTTGAGCCTGATTTCTTTTGGCTCTTCTGCCTTTCCGGAGCACGGTCGAACAGATTCAGCCGGCGCCTTTCCCTCCTCGGCAAGCATTTTCATCTTCATGCCGTAATAGGCTTCGGTCATCGCCGCGCAGTGCGGCTGCGGATTTTTCAAAGCGCTTTTCTTGAACTGGTATGGGAAATTTGGACACTTTTACAGAAGTTCAAACCATGCTGATACCCCTGACCGTCAGAGCCCAGGCCTTTGAGCGGTTAATGCAAAACATCCCATTAAGCGGATAGCAAGAGAGCCGTTTTTTCTAAAACCGCCGTTTTTTGTCTCCGGCCAAGCCTGGGCATTGCATTGATGCATTCCCTGCTATCCTAAAGCCCGAAGTCACCTTACTCAGGGAACTGCAGGAAACCGACATGAAACAGGATTTGAACGATATTGGCTTCGACTTCGATGCCCTGCCTGATGATCGTCCGATGAATGCCGATGAGCGCCGCAGGCTTCGCAAAGCGCTGCAGCTGGCGGAGGCCCGGCTGCTGTGCAGCGAGTCCATTCTTGAAGTCGCCGAAGAGTCAGCCCAAGGGCCTAAAAAAGAAGAAATTCAGCGGCAATTAGAGCTTACGAGAAAAGAAAGGAAGAAAATCGGGTCCCTGCTTCATTGATCCGCAAAATCATGCAGCTTCCCGGAAGCCACGCCGTATTCGCACCGAGAGAAAACCAAAGCACCGACACACACGCTAAGCAACCGCCTGACCCCGGTGAGTTCGAATCTCACCTCTTTCGCCGGACACGTAAAACCCGCACTTCAGAGACTGCAGCGCGGGCTTTGCTTTTGTTCGGATCAGATGCTTTGAGACTTGGACGGCGGCCGCAAACCCGGCAGCCGCGTGTTTTTCAGAGGCTGTCTTCCGCGCACTTCTCATAGCGCGGCATCGGACGCAGCTTATGAAGGTTCGCGTGATGCAGCCTGTCAATGCGCGCCTTCACCGCGGCGTCCTCGCAGACGCCCGTGCGGATGTAGCGGTCAAGCACGGCGTAGGTAAAGCCGAGCTTGTCCTCGTCGCTCTTCCCGGAAAGACCGTCGGCCGGCGTCTTCGTCACCAGGTCTGCGGGCAGGCCCGCAGACGTGCCGAGCTGCCTCACCTCTTCGACCGTGAAGGCAGCGAGCGGACTGAAGTCGCCCGCGCCGTCGCCGAACTTGGTAGCGTAGCCCACATAGTCTTCCGAATAGTTGCAAGTGTTGGCAACGAGTCCTCCATGGGGAAGCGACTGCGCCGCGGCATAGAGCACCGCCATGCGAAGCCTCGCCGGGAAGTTCACCGCCGCTTCGCCGCGGAGCTCGCCGCTGCCGGTGAGCGAGGCAAAAGCTTCGCTCTCTTGGAAGGCACGGCGGAATGCCCTCGCCGTTTCGCCGATGTTGATTTCAACCGAGCGGATGCCGAGGTGCTTCACCACGCGGCGGCTGTCTTCGATGTCACTTTGCGTATCCTGCGGCATGAGAACGCCGAGCACGCGCTCCTTGCCCAGCGCTTCGGCGCAGAGCGCCGCAACGCAGCTCGAATCCTTGCCGCCCGAAATGCCGACGACGGCATCGGCCTGCGGCAGGCTCTCGGCAAAGAAACGGCGGATCCATTCGACAACGCGCGCTTTGGTTTCAGCTGGCGACTTCAGCATGACTTAACTCCCGGAGGCGGACTAAATCCGCCCGAATTCAGCGGCAGAAGAAATTGACTGCCACAAGGCATAATCATAATTGCGCGCAAGCCGGCCGTCAGAGGTTTCAGAGACCTGCGAACCAAATTCCGGTCTGCCGGGGAACTCTCCGAAGCTCTATTTGCAAGAAACGCGCGCTTCCCGCTAAAATTGCGGTCTTCCGGAAGAGTGGCAGAGCGGTTGAATGCACCGGTCTTGAAAACCGGCGAGGGGCAACCCTTCGTGAGTTCGAATCTCACCTCTTCCGCCAGATTCAATTGCGGCTCTAGCGTTTTTAAACAGTTGCCCCTAGAGTCCGCAACCAGAGCCCTGAGGTTTTCGCCCCGGGGCTTTTTGCATTCAGTCAGGTATTGCTCTCCTGAAAAATCGCAGCACCCTTCAGGCCCTTCGGAAATCAGGGCTTGGCTTTTTCAGTCGCTGTTGTCTTCCCTTTGTCAGAAGATTTTTCGGATTCAGTCTTTTTGATAGGCTTAAAGAGCGTGCCGTCTTCAAGGCAGTGACCGTGTTTCTCCATCCATTTTTTGCCAAACACCGCCTCATCGGCATTGAAGTTTGCACGCATCGTAACCATGGCAGTAAAGGGGCCGTATTTTCTATCGAATTCCTCCGGCGTCAGTTTTGCCATTTTCTCCCTCTTTGTCTCTGAAATGCCTTCTCTCTTTACGGCTTAGTTTTTACAGCAGCTACGATCCCCTTCTTGTCCGTTGATTTTTCGGATTCAGGCTCCTTGATGGGCTTAAAGAGCGTGCCGTCTTCAAGGCAGTGGCCGTGTTTCTCCATCCACTTTTTGCCGAATACCGCTTCGTCGGCATTGAACTTTCTGGGCATCGCAACCATGGCGGTAAAAGGACCGCAGAGTCTGTCAAATTCTTCCGGCGTTACCATTGGCATTTTTCAACCTCCAAAGAGTTTTTTCTGAGAATTTGCTCAAGAATTGCTCTCCTCTCTTAAAACCGTTAGGAGTTCAGGGCTTCATTTTTTTCAATCGCAGCATCCTTCCCTTTGTCCGGAGACTTTTTGGTGCCTTCCGCCTTAACAGGCTTAAAGAGCGTGCCGTCTTCAAGGCAGTGGCCGTGTTTCTTCATCCATTTCTCGCCAAAAACCGCCTCATCGGCATTGAACTTTCTGGGCATCGAAACCATGGCGGTAAAAGGACCGTATTTTCTATTGAATTCTTCCGGCGTCAGTTCTGGCATTTTTCTTCCCTCCTATAAAGGTCACCACCTGATTGCAGTATGACCTCCGCCCGAAGCAGGCTCGTCTTTATCGCAGGGTTTGTTGAGGTATTGCCCTCGGGTGCTTGGAAGCGCTTTTTCAGGCCGGCTCCAGGCTCATAGAAAGGCGGTTTCCGGGTGGGAATCAGAAAGAAGAAATAGAAAATCCGCCGGGACCGGCGGATCTGGAAACAGGAAGAAATAGCTTCAGCACGGCCTCCCCGAGTGCCGGGGATGCATCGGGTGCGGCGAACGTTGTCTCGTCCGCCGCACCCTTATTTCATCAATTTGCCTTGCGCGGCTTCGTGCGCTTTTTGTCGGAGAGATTTTCAACGGGCTTGCTGCCCCAGAGGCTCGCTTCGGAATGGAACTCGAGTCGCACGCGCTTCTCGCAGAGATCGGGGTCCGCGCAGAGCCGGATATCCGTGCCGAGGCCGCCGACGAAAAGGAGCTCTCCGTCGAGCCAGACAAGCGGCATGTTGACGCGGTCAAAGGGCGCGATGCCCGCTTCGGAGAAAAGATCCTTGAGTTTTTTCGACGGGCGAAGCGGCCAAAGCTTGAGCTTTTCGCCGCCCCGGCGGATGCGCACCTCAAGGCGTCCGGTGCGCAGTTTCTCGGCGTCGATGCCGGGCTCCCTGCCCTCGCAGGGGATCACGGCAAGCACGCCGTCCCAGCCCGGGAGTTCGATCTCAGAGCCGCCGTTCCAGACGAGCTCCGCATCGCGCGGCGCCGTGCTGCGGCGCACGGGCACGTCGCGGATGATGAGCAGGCTGCCCCAGCGGCGCAGTTCCTTGTTCTTGATGCGCAGCGTCATCGAGGTGTCGCTGCTTGTCCCGCGGATCTGGCGAAGCGCCTCGTCAAGGCGCGCCTTGCTCGGGAGCGGCATCCCTTCGGCATGCATCCAGTTGCGAAGGCACCAGGCCTGCCTTGCGGGGACGAGCTTCATCAGCTCGGCGATGCGAAGCGCATGCGGATTGTCCGTGTCGCGGCAGCGCGCGGCGTCTTCGGCGGCCACGCTGCGGAGAACCTCGACGGCTTCGGCCGTGAGGTCGACGCTTCGAGCAGCGGCGGCTCGAAAGCCAGGGCGAATTTCGTCAAGCAGCGGGAGAACCTCGTTGCGAATTCTGTTGCGCAGGAACTGCGGGCTGTCGTTCGATTCGTCGTCCACCCAGGTAAGGCGCGCGCCCCTCGCATAGCGCTCGATGTCGCTTCTCGGCACCGAGACCCAGGGGCGCACCAGCAGCACGGGGCCGTTGCGGCCGCCCGAGGCGAGCCCCGGGCTCTGCAGCGCACGGGTGATCGGAAAGGCCGCGAGTCCCTCGGGGCCCGCGCCCCTCATCCACTGCAGGAGGAACGTTTCGATCCGGTCATCTTCGTGGTGGGCCGTGAGCACGGCATCGTCGCCCGCGTCGGCGGCGCTTTTTGCGAGCGCGCGGTAGCGCGCCTCGCGCGCCGCCGCCTCCACGCCCGTGCCGCGCGGATTGACGTGAACAGACACGGCTTCAAACGGAATGCGCCGCTTCTCGCACTCACGGCGGCAGTGCTCCTGCCACTCGAAGGCGTGCGGCGAAAGGCCGTGGTTCACGTAGACGGCGCGCACGCGCGAGACGAGAAACTGACGGGGGCTGTGATAGATCCTCGCGACCGCATCGAGGAGCGACATCGAGTCGCGCCCGCCCGAGAGCGCCACGACGACGCGCACGGGGTTGAGCGGCAGGAGCCGGAACTCGTCGTCGCGCACGCCCGAAAGCGTCTCGGCGACGTTCTTCAGCGACGTGCGCACCAGCGAAAGCAGTCTTTCGGAGAGCGCTCTCGATGCTCTTTTGCCCGAGCCCGGGCGGCGGGCTTGCTTCTTGGATACGGGGGTCTCTATGCGGCTGGCCATGGCCCTTGACATTCCGATCGGTTCAAAAAAATTCTTTCTATTGTAAGGCGCGGGGCGGCCCTTTATTAAAAAGGACCGCCCCGCTGAGAAGCTGCGGCAGGCGATCTCCGGATTGCTGCCGCGCCTCGTCCTTGCGAGCCTCAGGCTTTCTCGCCGGCCGGCGCCTTGGCGCGGGACTTGGCGGGCTTTTTCTCCTTCGCGGGCTCTTTATCCTTGGCGGGTTCTTTCGCCTTCTCCTTGGCCGGTGCCTTTTCCTTCGCCGGCTCCTTGGCGGCCTCTTTTGCTTCTGCCTTCGCAGGCTTAGCGGGCTTGGCAGGCTCGGCCGGAGCTTCCGCAGCGGCCGGAGCCGGCTTTTCGGCCTTCTCGGCGGCGGGCTCCGCCGCGGCGGCAGCCTTTTCCTTCAGCACCTCAAACATGCCGTAATGCTCGATGCGGGTCATGCGGCGCTTCAGGAGCGTGCTGCGGTTCACCTTGAGGAGCGAGCGCAGCTCGTCGATCAGCACCTTCTGCAGGTTGGTCGCCATGAGCGCCGGATCGCGGTGCGCGCCGCCGAGCGGCTCGGACACGATGCGGTCGATGAGGCCGAGCTTTTCGAGCCTCGGCGCCGTGAGCGCCAGGGCCTCGGCGGCCCGCGGCGCTTCGGTCGCGCTCTTCCAGAGAATGGAGGCGCAGCCCTCGGGGCTGATCACCGAATAGGTCGCGTACTGCAGCATGAGCACGCGGTCGGCAACGCCGATCGCGAGCGCGCCGCCCGAGCCGCCTTCGCCGATGATGCAGGCGATGACGGGAACCTTGAGCGTTGCGAGCTCGTAAATGTTGCGGCCGATCGCCTCGGACTGGCCGCGCTCCTCGGCGTCGATGCCGGGATAGGCGCCCGGCGTGTCGACGAACGTGATCACCGGGAGGTCGTACTTCTCGGCGAGCTTCATCAGGCGAAGCGCCTTGCGGTAGCCCTCGGGGCGCGCCATGCCGAAGTTGCGCTGCGTGCGCTCGCGGATCGTGCGGCCCTTCTGGTTGCCGATCACGACGACGTTGATGTCGGCGAGCCTGGCGAGGCCGCCCACGATGGCGGGATCGTCGGCGAACGCCCTGTCGCCGTGCAGCTCGTAAAAGCTCGAGAACATCGCGTTGATGTAGTCGAGGGTGTACGGCCGGTTCGGGTGGCGGGCCACCTGGGCAATCTGCCAGGGCGTGAGGTCGACGTAGATCTTCTTCAGGAGCGCGAGGCTCTTTTTCTCGAGGTCGCGGATTTCCTTGTCGATCGAGACGGCCTTCTTGTTCTCGGCCGTGTTTTCGGCAAGGGCCTTGAGCTCTTCGATCTTTTCGTCGAACTGCTCGACGTCCTTTTCAAAGTCGAGGAAAACGTGCTTTGCCATGTCGTGCTCCGTCAGGCGGCCGTGCGGCGCCAGGTGGTGCCCTGCGGACCGTCCATGAGCTCGATGCCTTCGGCAAGGAGCTGCGCGCGGATCTCGTCGGCGCGGGCGAAATTCTTCGCTTTCTTGGCGGCGCGGCGCTCTTCGATGAGCGCCTCGATGCGCTCGCTCTCGCCGTCCTTGGCCGCTCCCTTCAGGAACTTATCGGGGTCGCGCTGCAGGATGTTGAGCACGCCGCCCAGAGCCTTGAGCTGGCGCACCAGCGCCGGATCGCCCGTGCGGTTCACGTCGGTCGCAAGCTCGAACATCGCCGCAACGGCGAGCGGCGTGTTGAAGTCGTCGTCCATCGCGGCCTTGAAGTCGGCGGCGTGCTTTTCGCTCCAGTCGAGCGGCTTGCCGTCGCCCGTGCGGCCCTTGAGCGCGCCGTAGAGCCTGTCGAGGCCCTTCTTCGCGTCTTCGATGAGCGCGGGCGAGAAGCTGATCGGGCTCCTGTACTGCGTGCGCAGCAGGAAGAAGCGGAGCACCTCGGCGCCGTTGCCTTTGCCGTAGGCTTCGTCGGTTTCTTTAAGCGCGTCGCGGATCGTCCAGAAGTTGCCGAGCGACTTCGACATCTTCTCCTCGCGGCCGTCCTTGCCGCGCACGCGCAGCGGGCCGGAATGCATCCAGATGCGCGCGAACTGCTTGCCGGTGCAGGCTTCGCTCTGCGCGATCTCGTTTTCATGGTGCGGGAACACCAGGTCGGGTCCGCCGCCGTGGATGTCGAAGGTTTCGCCCAAGAGCTTCATCGACATGGCCGAGCACTCGATGTGCCAGCCGGGGCGGCCCTTGCCCCACTTGGAGTCCCACTGCGGCTCGCCCGGCTTGGCGTGCTTCCAGAGCACGAAGTCGAGCGGGTCCCTCTTGCCTTCGTTGACGCCCACGCGGGCGCCCGAGACGAGGTCGTCGAGCGACTTGCCGGAGAGCTTGCCGTAAGGCTTGAACTTGCGAACAGCGAAGTCCACGTCGCCGTCTTCGGCCTGGTAGGCGTAGCCCTTTTCCTCGAGCTTTTCGACGAGGTTCAGCATCTCGGGGATGTATTCCGTGGCGCGCGGCTCGTAGGTGGGCGGCAGGCAGCCGAGCGAGGCCATGTCTTCCTGCATCGCGCGGGCGAACTCGTCGGTGAGCGCCTTCGTCGTGATGCCGCGCTCGGCGGCGCGGCGGATGATCTTGTCGTCGACGTCGGTGATGTTTCGAACCATCGTGACCTTGTAGCCCGAGGCTTCGAGCCAGCGGCGGATCACGTCAAAGGCCACAAACGTGCGGCCGTGCCCGATGTGGCAGTAGTCATAGACCGTCACGCCGCAGACGTACATGCCGACGCGGCCCGGATGAATCGGAGTGAAGGGACTCTGCTTGCGCGAGAGCGTCGAATAAATGGAAAGTGCCATTTCGAGGGTTTTCCTGTGAAGTTTTTTTCTGCCCGGCGCGCCGTCTTGACAGATCGGTCTTCTGCAGGCGCTTGGCAGGGCCCGGGCTGGGCTAAAATGTCCCGCTGAGCCATAACTTCCAAAGTATAGCCACACTCCTGCGGCAGTGCCTATGCGCGCCGCTTTCCGGGCTGTTGGCTCCCCGTCATTCACATGGAATTTGCACACTCCGTTATGAAACGCTTCATCACCGCCGCGGTCCTCGCGCTCGCCGTCGCCTGCGCCCAGGCCGCCTCCCGGGCCGAGGAGATGTCCCGCTACATGCAGATCTCCGACTATCCCGCGCAGGTCGAAAAGCTGCTGAAGAGCGGCAATGCGTCGACCGCGCTCGAGCTTGCGGAAATCGGTCTCAAGAAAAACGACAAGAGCGCGCAGCTGCGCTTCCAGCGCGCCGTCGCGCTCGAGCGCCTCGGGCGCACGGACGAGGCCGTCGAGGCGCTCAAGTGGCTCATCGACGCCTATCCCGAAATTCCCGAGCCCTACAACAACCTCGCCGTGATCGAGGCCGCCCGCGGCGACCTCGAGAGCGCCGAAAAGCACCTGCAGAAGGTGCTCCTCATCAATCCGGAGTTCGCGCTTGCGCGCAAGAACCTCGGCGACGTGTACCTCGCCCTCGCGCTTGAGTGCTACGAGAAATCCGCACCCGCCTTTTCGCGCAACAAGGACGTGCAGCAGCGCCTGAGATCGCTCCGGCGCCTCAACGGCGTCGAGGTCGAAGACGGGAGCGCCGAATGAGCGCCGCCCTTCTGCCGCTGACTAACTTATATGTGAGAGTGGAATCATGAAACTTCGCCATCGTCTTTTGCTCTGCCTTCTTCCCGCCGTGCTCTCGGCGCCCGCGTTTGCCGCGCAGGAGCCGCGCGTCGACATCGAAACGAGCCTCGGGCACATCGTCGTGCAGCTCTCGCCCTCGCGCGCGCCCGTCACGGTGCGCAACTTCCTCACCTACGTGAAGGAAGGCTTTTACAGCGGCACGGTCTTCCACCGCGTCATTTCGGGCTTCATGATCCAGGGCGGCGGCTACGACGCCTCGCTCAAGGAAAAGCCGACGCACGCGCCGATCCCGCTCGAGTCGAGGAACGGCCTGCGCAACGAGAAGTACTCGATTGCGATGGCCCGCACGAACGATCCCAACTCGGCGACCTCCCAGTTCTATATCAACGTGGCCGACAACGACTTCCTCAACGCCGACCGCGCGCGCGACGGCCGCGGCTACGCGGTCTTCGGCCGCGTGGTCAAGGGCACCGACGTGGTCGACCGCATCGCCGAGGTGAAGACGGGCGCGAAGCGCGGCATGAGCGACGTGCCCGTCGAGCCCGTCACTATCATCTCCGCAAAGATCGTCGACTGAAGCGTTTTCGCGCTTTGTGCGAAAATAGCCCGGTTGCCGCCCGCTTCGCCCTGCCGCGAAGCGGCTAACCCTTTTTTATGAAGAAAGAAAAAAATGATTCGCTTAACGACAAACAAAGGCATCATCGATCTTGAACTCGACGCCGAGCACGCGCCGAAGACGGTGGCCAACTTCGAGCAGTACGTCAAGGACGGCTTCTACAACGGCACCATTTTCCACCGCGTCATCCGCGGCTTCATGATTCAGGGCGGCGGCTTCGAGCCGGGCATGAAGCAGAAGCCCACCCGCGCCCCGATCGAGAACGAGGCCGCCAACGGCCTCAAGAACGACAAGTACACCATCGCCATGGCCCGCACGAGCGATCCGCACTCCGCCACGGCGCAGTTCTTCATCAACGTCGCCGA
>JBKEET010000006.1:0-109071 GCA_047777475.1 Burkholderia sp. | reverse complement strand
CAATATCTGCAGCATCCGAATCCCTGGGCCGTGCGGCTCGCGCAGAACTGGATCCTCTGGAACTACCGCGAGCCCGAGTGGATCCCGAAAGCGCTTCGGGCGCTCGAAGCCGATCATGTGCTCGCGCTCGCGTGCGATTCCTACTATCTCTCGATGTCGCTTGCCTGGTGCGCGTCGATGCTCTATACGGCGGATGGCGAACGCTGCGAGCAATGGCTCGCGCGCCTTTTAAAGGAATGCCGGATCGACGCCGCCACCGCCCGCCGCACCGTGAGCAAAATCCGCGATTCCTACCAAGTCGGCAAGGCCGAGAAGGCGGCGCTTTCCGAGCGCCTGCGGCCGCTTATCGCTGCGCCCGGACTTGCGCCCGGGGCGGCGCGGCCCAAGGCGACTTAAAATGAAGCGCTGCCCGCCGCGCAGGGACCTGACGCGGCGCGTTTTTAAACCATCCGCCAACAATAAAAAGTGAAGGGGAGAACCGATGACAGAGACAGACAATAAGAAGAATGAGAAGAACGAGGGGCAGGGTGCCGCCGAAGCCGCGCAGCGTCCCGCCGTCTTTTCGAGCGCAGTGCTGCTCGCCGAGCCGGGGTTCGATGCTGAGGCGTTCGCCAAGGCCTTCGAGAACGATTGGGGCAGGAAGGTGACCTTTAAGAAAGACGCGGCCTCCGGTGCCGCGGTCTTCGACCTTGAATCGGCGCTCCTTGCCGTTGAGCCGAAGGAGGGGCCTGCGCCCGATGCGGAGCAGCATGCTGCCACGAATCCCGCCTGGTCGCAGGGTGCGATGATGGCGGGCCTCGCGAAGGCGCACCTCACCGTCGCGGCGTTCCGCCGTCCCGAGGCGTCGCCCCTTGAGGCGGCGACCGACCTCGTGAAGGCAACCGCCACGCTTTCGCGCCTCCCGAAGTGCCTTGCGATCGACACCGGCTCGACGCTCCTTTCGCCCGACGCCTACCGCGACGGCGCGAGCGTCGCGGAAGAAAAGGGCGGCCTGCCGCTTTTCTGCCTCGTGAGCTTTGTCGTCGCGGGCGAGCCCGACGGCCGCTTCTCGGCCGTGACGCTCGGGCTTTCGGCGTTCCTGCGCCGCGAGATCGAGGTGCTCCCGAGCGAGCAGCCGCCCGAAAAGATCCGCGAGTTCCTGCTCACCGTGGCCGAGTGGGAGATCCGGAGCGAAAAGGACGTCGCCGAAGGCACGCCGCTGGGCTTGGGCGACAAGCGCACGCCGGCCGCGGCGGGCGCGAGCCGCTTCGTCGAGGGGCTCGAGACGCTCCAGGTCACGCTCTGAAGATGTTGTTCTGAAGCCTTAATAAACGGGGGCGGCTTTCCTTTGCGGGAAAGCCGCCCTTGCTTGTGTTCGGGGAAAAGATTAAAAGCGCTTGGGCTTATTTTGCCGAGGCGATCGCCTCGCCCGTGAGGCGCCGCACGAGCGAGCGCGGGAAAAGGCGCGGCAAAAAGGAGAGCACGCGGTTGCGCACCGTGTCGTACGCCACCGCCTTGCCGCGCATCATCGCATTGAACCCGGCCATCGCCGAGACGGCCGGGTCGGCCGCGAGCTTGTCAAACGCCGCCGTGTTCTTCATGCCGGCTGCCGCAGAGAAGCCGGTCTTCATCGGGCCCGGGCAGAACGCCGTGACCGTGACGGGGCTCAGGCGCAGCTCTTCGGCGAGCGCTTCGGTAAAGGAGAGCACGTAGGCTTTCGTCGCGCCGTAGAGAGCCGCGTGGGGGCAGGGCCTGAAGGCCGCCGTTGAGGCGACGTTCATGATGCGCCCGCCGCCCGCCTCGAGCATGCGCCGCGCTTCGCGGAGCGTGAGCGTGGTGAGCGCCGTGACGTTGAGCCTAATCATCGTGCGCACCGTCGCCTCGTCCATTTCGGCCGCTTCTTCATAGGCGCCGAAGCCCGCGTTGTTGATGAGCACTGCGGGCACGAGATTCCTTTCGGAAAGCCACGCGCTGATGCGGTCGGCGCTGCCCGGCTCGGCAAGGTCAAGCGCGAGCGTTCCCGTTTCGGTGTGAAGCGCTTGGGCAAGCTGATCGAGCGCGGCTTGGTTGCGTGCGATCAGAAGCAGCCTGTAGCCTCTCACGGCCGCGATGCGCGCAAATTCGCGCCCGAGGCCTCCCGAGGCTCCGGTGATGACGGCAAGCGGCTGGGGCGAAGCGGTCATGGCTCTTATCCTCTTAATTAATAAACCGATCGGGAACTTATAAAGATTACTTCATGCGGCCGATAAGGGAGGCCGCGATGCGGCGAACGGCACCGCGGGGCACGAGCCTCACCGCGAACGCGCCGAGCCGGTTGAGGCCGCCGTGGACGGCCACGACCTTGCCCGCTTCCATCGCGTTGAACCCGAAGAGGGCGACCTTGTCCGCGTCGGCCGCGTAGCGGTCGAAGGGCGAGTCTTCCTTGAGGCCCGCGTTGACGCCGAAATTCGTGCGCGTCGGTCCCGGGCAGAGCGCCGTGACGGTGACGCCGCTGCCCTTGGCTTCTTCGGCGAGCGCTTCGGTGAGCGAGAGCACGTAGGCCTTGGTGGCGCCGTAGACGCCTAAGTAAGGGCAGGGCTGAAAGGCCGCCGTCGAGGCGACGTTCATGATGTGGCCGCGGCCCGCGGCCTTCATGTGACGCAGCATGCGAAGCGAGAGCGTCGTGAGTGCCGTGACGTTGAGGCGGATCATTTTCTTGACGCGCGCCTCATCCATTTCGACGGCTGGCCCGAACGCGCCGAAGCCCGCGTTGTTGATGAAGACTTCGGGCACGATGCCGCGGTCGGCCAGCCAGCCCGTGATCTGGTCCGCGGCGCCGGGCGCCGTCAGGTCAAGCGGGAGGAGGTGCGATTCGGTGCGAAGAGTGCCGCTCAGCGTTTCGAGCGCATGGAGGTTGCGGGCGATCAGCAGGAGGCGGTAGCCGCGCACGGCGGCAATTTTGGCGAACTCGCGCCCGAGTCCGCTCGAAGCTCCGGTCACGACGGCAAGCGGCTGCATTTCAGCACTCATATTCCTCTGCGCTCCTTATGGTCTTTGGCTGCGCACAGTTTACAGCCCCGGGTGCGTTTTGGAATAGGGCAAACGCCCTAAAGGCGGCTTTTCACCGTTGCGGAAAGAGAACGAAAAAGGCGCCGCGCGGCCTGAGGCCGCGGCGGCGCCCCGACGGGTCGGTTCAGGGCCCGAAGGCCCTTCGCCGGATTAATACTCGTCAAACATGCGCTGGATTTCCTTCGGGTCCTGCGTCTTCAGCAGAGCGAGCTGCAGGAGGATGCGGGCCTTGGCGGGCGAGAGGTTGGAGCCGCGCACGAGGTTCGCCTTGTCGTACTCCTCTTCGCCGACCGTGACGTGGCCGTTGGCGACGCGCGTCGTTCTCACGACGACAACGCCTTTCTTCTGCGCGTCGAGAAGACCGGGCAGCGCGTCCTTGTGGATCGAGCCGTTGCCCGTGCCGACGTGGATGATGCCCTTGGCGCCGGCGGCGACGGCGGCGTCAGCCATCATGCGGTCGTCGGAGGCGTGAGAGTAGATGATGTCGACGCGCGGGAGCTTGTCGACCTTCGAGACGTCGAACTCGCTCGCGTCGGTGTGCTTCATCGTGCTCTTCCTCAGGAAGAAGTTCTTGCCGCCCTCGGTGTAGCCGAGGACGCCGAGCTCAGGAGCGAGGAAGGTGTCGACGTTCGTGGTGTTGGTCTTCACCGCGTCGCGCGCCGAGTTGATCTTGTCGTTGAGTGCGATCAGCACGCCCTGGTCCTTGGCCTGCGGGTCGACCGCGATGCGCACGGCGTTAAGCAGGTTCATCGGGCCGTCGGCCGAGATGGCGGTCGCCGGACGCATGGCACCGACGAGCACCACGGGCTTCTTGCTGTGCACCGTGAGGTTGAGGAACCAGGCCGTCTCTTCGAGCGTGTCCGTGCCGTGCGTGATCACGACGCCGCTCACCTTCGGGTCGGCGAGGAGCTCGTTGCAGCGCTTCGCGAGCTTGAGGAGCACATCGTCGGTCATGTTGTTCGAGCTGATCTTCACGATCTGCTCGCCCGTGACGTCGGCGTAGTCCTTGATGGCCGGGACGGCGTCGATCAGCGTCTGGATCGCGATCGCGCCCGCCTTGTAGCCGGTGGTCTGCGTGTTGCTCGCAGCCTGGCCGGCGATGGTGCCGCCCGTGGCGAGAATCGCCACCTGCGGCAGGTCGGCGGCGAACGCGCCGGCGGCAAGGCTCAGCCCGAGGAGGGCGGAAAGAAGCGTCTTTTTCATTTGGTCTCCTTTGTCTGGAAGGGTTGGATGCAGAGAGCATCCCGGTCGTTGCAGAAGGCCATTATGGTGACGTTTATGAGGTGTTTTCTACGGTGTTTGCCCTAGCGGGTAAACCCGAAGAAAGGGCGGCGAAAATTTTTTGCCGTTCGTCAAAGCTCCTAGGAGCTTGATTTTTATAAAGTGCTTTTCGACGATGCAGGGCACCGGCTGCTGATGCGGCAGAGGTGTTCTGGCGTCACTGCCTAAATTCAAGAAAGGTTCAAGAAAGGAGAATTGACATGACTGAATTCCGCAGGGCCGCGGTTGCGGCTGCAGTGCTTTCGGCGGCGCTTGGTGCTGAGGCGGCCGATCCGGTGCCGTATTTCATCGACGAGGCCGACCTGCGCTCGCCGGTTTTCGAGTGCCTCGTGAAGGAAGACGCCGCGGAGAAATACACCCCCGAGGAACAGCGCCTCGTCGATAAGCTCTGGGATGAGACGCTCGTCTATCTCGGCGCTTTCGCCAAGGCGCTCACGACCGATACGACGGGGCGCTGCCTTCGCTCGGACGAAGCCGTCTACGAGACGGCGGGCGGCGTCAAGTCGTTCTGCGTGACCGACCGCGAGGACATTCGGCGCATGGTCAAGCAGATCCACCAGATCCTTGCCAACCCGAAGGCGGCCAAGGCCTGCTTCTCGCCGCGCCGCGGCGACAAGACCCTGATGATGCCCGAAGGGAAGATGCTCGAGCGCTCGCCGGTTGCGCAGTGGATCAACCGTCCGCGCCTTTCGGACTATTTCAAGACGGCGTCGAAGAATCCCGAGGTCGCCGCCTACGGCGCGAAGTTTGCGGCGCATTTCGACGAGATGGCCGCCGAGGGCGACATCGCCGTGCCGCCGCAGTTCGGCCGAGACGTGTCCGCCAAGGCGCTGCCCAATCTCTGGGCCGCGGTCGGCTGGGTGCCGATGTATGCGGCCGACAGTGCCCGCAACAAGCGCAATTTCACGGCGGTGCGCGGCGGCTATGCCTACGGCGAGATCCTTGGGCACTGGGGGCTCCTGCGCATCAAGTCGATCAACGGCGTGCCCGTCGGCGCGGAGATCGGCATGACGGTGCAGAGCGTCGGCACGCTTTACCCGTACCATAACCATGCAATTACGGAGCTCTATTACACGCTGCGCCGCCCGGCCAAGGCCGACCAGCTCAATTCGTTTGCGGTGCGAGCTGACAACAGAATTCTGAAGACCGTGTCGGAAAACCGCAGCGAGCGCACGGTGGAATTCGATTCGCGCAAGGGCAGCGAAGCGGACAGCTGGGCGCCGACCGCCTTCGACAAGGCGCCGCTCGTCTATTTCCATGAGAACACGATCCACGCCTTCGACATGAAGGCCGACGGCGAAGCGCATCCCGAAAGCCGGGCCATGGTCGCCGTGTGGGCGAGGGGAAACGCCGACGACAAGCGCAACGACTACGGCAACACGCGCCTCTGCGAAAATGCCGAGCAGCCCGATACGCCCGCACTGAAGGGCGGCGTCATCCGCTGCCAGCTCACGCAGCAGAAGTGGTGATCCGGCCCCTTGCCGCAAAAACCTCCGGCCTCGGCGGCAGCCGCCCGGGCCGGAGAGATGTCAATAAAAAAGTGCGCCGAAACGTTCGTTTCGGCGCACTCTCATTAAGCCGTTCGTTCAGTGGCTCCTTGTCCGATTACTTATCGTGGCACTCAGAGCACTTCGTGAACTTCTCGATGTGATGGCAGCCGTAGCAGCTGTCAAAGGTGGGCTGCTTAGGCTTGTAGTCCTTGGGCCTCGGGATCGGATGCTTGCCGTGGCAGCCGACGCAGTCGGGCAGAACCTTGGCACCCTCATGGGGCTTTGCGCTCTTGCCGTCGATGTAGACGTGCGGCTGGACCGGATCTCCGAACTCGTCCTTGTAGTTCTTGGTCTTCTCCTGCAGCGCCTCAAACGAGCCGCCGTGGCAGGCGAGGCACTGCTTGGCCTGAGTCTGAGTGGCGTCTTCCGAGTCGGCCGCTCCCGCCGGGGTGCAGAGCACCCCGAAGGCGAGAGCGAGCGCCGCGAGAAGACTCATCGGGGTCTTAGCTCTCATGGCGTTCGCTCCTTGGCATTACGCCTTGAAGTTCTTGCCGAAGACGTAGCCCTGGATGATGCCCCTGGAGAGGCCGTGCATCGAGGAGCCGCCCGTCACTTCGCCGACAGCATAGAGACCGTCGATCGGCTTGCCTTCCCAGGTGAGCACGCGGTCGTGATCATCGACATGCAGGCCGCAGTAGCAGTCGTGCAGCGTGACCGACGTCCAGGCGGCGTAGAAGGGGGCCTTCTCGATCTTGAACTTCGGCGTGGGCTTGTCGAAGTCCTCGTCCTTGCCCTGGTCAACGAAGCTGTTGTAGCGCTTGACGGTCTCGGCAAGCTGCTTGCCGTCCATCTTGTGGCTCATCCACGGATTCGAGTTGATCTTCTGGGCCAGCTCTTCGAGCGTGTCGGCCTTGAAGAAGTACTGCGGATCGACGTTCTGCTCGTCGGTGTGCATGCGCTCGCGCTTCACAGCCTCGGAGTCGAAGATCGCCCAAGACGGGCCGGACGACCAGTCAGGCGCGTGCGAACCCTCGTTGATCTGCAGCGAAGCCGCGATGAAGTTGATCGGGTTGTAGCGGGTGCGCTCGATGTTGCGCCAGTTGCCCTGGACGTACGGGTTGGTGTCCTTGTCCTTGAAGAAGGCACCGTTCGTGCCGTTCATCAGGCCGCGGGTGGAGTTCGACGTGCCGTAGCTCGTGAGCTTCGCGCTGTCCTTGTTGAACTTGTCGCCGGCGCAGCTCGTCTCCTCAAAGAAGCGCTTGCCGCACCAGTTGACGACGATGGCGTCCTGCCAGTTGCGGATGGAAACGCCGGAGTGCTTGATGAGCGGGAAGAGCGGGGATTCCGGAGCCCAGCGCAGGTACGTGTCGCGCACGCCGACCACAGCGCCGCGGGTGAGCGAAATGGAGCGCTCCGTGTAGGCGTTGGTGGTGCCCCAAAGAGCAGCGCCGAGCTTCATGGCGGCGAGCGTGCCGGAGCCGTCCTGCGGAGAATACTCAACGGCGGCGGAGCCGAACTCGGCAGTCAGGCGCGGGTCGATCGCGCGGCGGAAGGCGACGTTGTCGGTGTAGCCGGCCGTGGCGAGCACCAGGGCTTTCTTCGCGTGAACGGCGATCTTCTGCTGCTTGCACTCGATCTTGTTGTCGGGCTTGAAGGCCTGGAGTTCCTTGCCGTCGGGCAGGACCTTCGGCGTGCGGTGGGCGAGCAGGCCGATCACGCGGCCGCTGTCGTCGGTGACGAGCTCATCCATGTAGTAGTTCATCACGAACTGCACGCCGGCCTTGATGGCGGCGTCCTCGAGGGCGCGCATCAGCACCGTGCCGGACTTGCCGGCAGGGGCCTCGGCGCAGGCACCCTTCGTCCAGGAGAAGTGATGCTCGCGGGCAGCCGAGCAGCCGGCACCGTAAGCACCCGCATTGTCGGGCTTCTTGTCGAGGAAGGGCACGCCGATCTTGACGAGCCAGTCATAGGTGGGAACCGAGTTGTCGGCGATGAGGCGCTGCAGGCTGCGGTCGTTGTAGCGATAGTCGGCGAAGCCGTTCGGCAGCGTCACAGACCAGTCCGTGAGGTCCTTGAAGAACGTCTCCGGATCGTCCTTGATGCCGTACTTCTTCTGCAGGGCCGTGCCGCCGCCGAGCAGGGTGTTGCCCTGCGAGATGATGGCGTGGCCGCCGATATCGTAGTTGGCGTCAACGATGAGAACCTTCTGGCCCGCCTCGGCGGCGCGAATGGCCGCGGGGATGCCGGAAGCGCCGGCACCGACGACAACGACGTCGGCTTCAAAGTCCCACTTGGAAGGAACCGGGGTCTTAGCCTGAGCTTTGCCGGCAAGACCGGCCGCCAGGCCGCCCAGGGCGGCGGAAGAGGCGAGGAAAGAACGTCTCGTAAGGTTGGCAGACATATTTGATTTCTCCTACAATGCCCTGCGGCTTCGGCCGCGGCACTCTATATAAATAGATGCCGCATCCGCAGCCGCTGCTTATGAAAGGGAAAAGGGAAAAAAGCTTTTGTTCCCTTTTCAAATAGGCATTCTGAAAATCGGTTTGCTTAAGCAGTTTGACGGAAGTCTTAAGTTTCCCTTACGCCGCATTGGGAATTTCCCTCAGCCGTCCGAGCGGCAAAGACGCTAGGGCGGCGGTTCTTTCTAAGGATTCGCACCGTGCGCATGGTTGGGCTTCGCAGACATTTTGAAGCGCTCGCGCTGGCGGCGCTGCTCAGCTTTGCGCCGGCTTTCGCTGCGGCCGAGCCGATCGAGCCCGCGCTTGCCGAAACCCCGCGGAGCGCGCCCGCCGTGGATGCCGTCACCGGCGCGAGCGTGTCGCTGTTCCCCGTGCGTCCGCTCAAGCTCGGCATCATCGGCCTTACGCCCGGGAGCGACTATTCGCCCATTCTCGAAAACACCGTTGCGGCGCTTCGCAAGGCGTTTGCGCCCTACGAGATCGAGGTGCAGTATGCGGTGAAGTCCGAGAAGCTTGAGGCTGAAATCCGCGCGGGCACGATCGACGCCTTCATCGCGTCGTCGGGCTTTTACTGGCGGCTGATCCCTTCGGGCGCGACGCGCATTGGGTCGCTCATCACGCCGCGCAAGCCCAACCCCAACCGCGGCATCGCCGCGACGATCCTGGTGCGGGCCGACCGCTCCGACCTGAAGACGCTTTCCGACCTCAAGGGCACGCGCCTCTCGGCGAGCTACGAGTCGGCCTTCATGTCGTACCGCACCGGCATGGCGGAGATCGCCGCCGCGGGCTACGACCCCGATCATTTCTTCAAGCGCATCATTTACCAGGGCGACACCGACAACTCGGCAATTGCCGCGCGGGTGCTCTCAGGGGAGGCGGACGCCGCCATGGTGCGCGCCTGCTGGCTCGAGGACCAGCCGATGTCGCTGCAGCGGCAGTTCCGCATCATTCACCCTGTCGAGGGCGACATTGCCTGCGCGCATTCGACGAGGGCCTATCCGACGCTCATCTTCGGCATGACCAAGGGCGCGCCCCCGGGGGCGGCGCAGATCATCACGCAGACGATCATGGCCCCGGACGCCGTCTGGAACGGATCGCGCTGGGGCATGGCGACCGACATCACGTCGGTCGACCGGCTGCAGCGCGAGCTCAAGATCGAGAGCTACGCCTATTTAAGGGAGTGGACCGTGAAGCGCTGGTTCGAGCGCTACTGGCCGCTCGCCGCCGCGGCGGCGCTCCTTGTGCTCGGCATCCTTTTCTATAACGTGATGCTCGGGAGGCAGGTGAGGGAGCGCACCGCGGAGCTTTCCGCCTCGATCGAAAAGGAGCGGCGCATGCGCGCCGAGATGGACGAGCTCAACGAGCGCAACGACCATATGTCGCGCGTGCTCGTTGTGGGGCAGCTCTCGAGCATGATCGCGCACGAGCTCACGCAGCCGCTTGCCGCGATCGGCTACTACAACGACGGCGTGAAGCGGCTCGCGGCGCGGAAGGACTACAGTCCGGAGTCGCTCCGCATCCCGACGCTCGGCGTCGACCATGCTCTCGACAAGATCCGCGAGATCCTCGATCGGGTGAGAAGCTACGTCTCGGGCTCCGCGAAGCGCGACGGCGTCACCGATTACGGCACGCTTGTCGCCCAGGCCATCGCTTCGATCAACCCGGAGCTTTTCTCGGGCGTGCAGTTCGAAAAGTCGGTCGCGGGCACGGTGCGCGGCGACCGCGTCGAGATGGTGATCCTGCTTCGGAACCTTCTCAAGAATGCGCTCGAAGCCGCGCACGCCGGCCCCGAGCCGCGCACGGTGCGGCTCGAGACGTCGTCCGAAGGGGCTTCGTCGTTCGTTAAAATCGTCAATTCCGGCCGCGTGCTGAGCGAGAAGGAGGCCGAGCGCCTGCGCGTGCCGCTTTTCAGCTCGAAGAAAGAGGCCGGCCACGGCCTCGGGCTCGGCATCGTGATGTCGATTGCCGAAGCTTCGGGCGGCAACATCCGATTCACCCCGCGTCCCGAGGGCGGCCTCGCCGTCGACGTGGCGCTTCGTTCCGGCATGGAAGAGAAAAGGGAAAACACATGATCAGCGACAGAGACAAGAAGCGCGTTTTGATCCGCATCGTCGACGACGACGAGGAAATCCGCACGGGTCTTTCGTTTCTGCTTTCGACCGACGGCTGGCGCGCGCTCGCCTACAAGAGTGCCGAGGAGTTCCTGAAGGAGCCGCAGGCCGGCGTGCCCGGCTGCCTCATCCTCGACATCCGCATGCCCGGCATGAGCGGCATCGAGCTGCAGCGCGTGATGAAGGAGCGCGGCATCAACCTGCCGATCATCATCGTGACCGGCCACGCCGACGTCGACACCGCCGTGCAGACGATGAAGATGGGCGCGCTCGATTTCCTGCAGAAGCCGGTCAAGAGCGAGGCGCTCATCGCCTCAATCGAGGAGGCGGCCTCGATCAGCCTCGAGCAGATGAGGGGACGGCTCCCCGCCGAGGACGTCCGCAAGACCGTGGCCGAGTTCACGCCGCGGGAGCGCGACATCGCGAAGCTCCTTTTCGAAGAGCTCAGCAACCGCGCGATCGCCGAGCGGCTCTCGCTTTCCGAGCGCACCGTGCAGGCGCACCGCAACACGCTCTACCACAAGCTGCGCGTGCACAGCCTCGGCCAGTACCTTGAGGTCATGAACGGGGCGAGGGACGCGCTCTGAGCCCGATCCCGTCCCCGGCGGCGCTGCGGCAGAATCAACAGCGCTGCTTATAGTTCCCGATCATGCACTGATCGGCGTCTGAAACCCGCATTGCTGAAAAGCAGGGGATTTTCTTTTGGCGAGGTTTCGATCGGGAACTTAATTCTGCTTTCCGCCGCTCTTTCGCCCGCCGCGGCGCGCCGGGCGGCGAAAGGCCGGGTGCTAGAATCCGCGCAGTTTTCCCTTTGGTTTCTTTGAGCGCACAGGGCGCGCGGAGGTTCAGCATGCTGCCGTCTTCGGCGAAAGGCTTCCTGCTTGCGGCGGCCGCGGGCTTCTGCTGGGGCTCGATGGGCGTTGCGGTGCAGGCGATGATGACGCAGAGCTCGCTCACGCCGCTCGACCTCGTCTGCCTGCGCACCGTAGGGGCGGGGCTGCTCCTGACGCTCTTCACGCTGCTGGTCGACCGCGCGGGCGTGAAGACGCTCCTTACGGACCGTCGGCTCATTTTCGACACGGCGCTCTACGGCGTCCTTGTTTTCTGCTCGCACCTCGCGTTTTTCGAATCGATCCGCGCTTCGAGTGCCGCCATGGCGGCCGTGATCATCATGGTCTCGCCGCTCTTCGTGATCTTTTGGACGGCGCTGCGCACGCGCAAGCCCGTGAGCCGCAGCGAGGCGGCCGCCTTCGTGCTCGCCTTGGCGGGCACGGTGCTCATCATCACGAAAGGGCGCTTCGATTTTTCCGAGATGTCGATTGCGGGCGCGCTCTGGGGCCTGCTCTGCGCGGTGCTCTCGGCCGCGACCGTCGTGCAGCCGATCAACGCCCTGAAGCGCGAGGGGTCTGCCGTGCTCGTAGGGTGGGGCATGCTCTTTTCGGGCGGGCTCTCGATGCTCTTTCATCCCGTCACGGCGATAGACGCTGCCTGGACGCCTGAGCTCATCGGCGGCGTCGCCTACATCGCCGCCGTCGGCACGGCGCTCGCCTTTGTGCTCTACATGCAGAGCCTCAAGTACGTCGCGCCCGCGGTCACTTCGATCCTGGTCTGCTTCGAGCCGCTCTCGGCCGTGCTCCTTTCGGTGCTGCTCCTCGGCATGTCGTTCAACGCGGCCGAGGTGATCGGCGGCCTCATGATCTTCGCGATGGTCTTCGTGCTCTTCAAGGGCTCGCCCGAGGCTTCTTAAAAGATCCCGCACGGGATTTAAAACGAGATAACTTCAGTGCCGCCGAAGGCGGCTTCAGAATCTCTGAATCCCTTGTCCCGCATACATTTCGGCGAATTTGCAAAAAATCGCTTCGTGATACAATCGAGTGCGGCGCTTCCGTTTTTCTTATGAAGACGGAGAAAAACAGCAGCAAACAAAAATCCCTGCCGCCTCCGGAAAGGCAGCATTGCAAGCAGTTTTTCCCTGCCAATCAGCTTGTCAGAACCCTCGTACGCTTGGTCCTTCGAGCCTTTTTGACCAGTGTTTTGATCTCTTCGGCTACCTCCGACATCTTTTCGCGAATCTCTTCGTCATCCGCATTCTTAGCAAAGAGCTTCGCATTCTGCAGAGTCCGCTTTGCGGTTAAAGCCCGTACTTTATCCGTTGCGTAAGGAATGTAGCTTTTCCCGGAAACCAGAATGCTGTAAATGATTCTGGCGAGCAAATGGGCAGCGGCAACTACGGCGCGCAAAGTTCCTCGCCGCAATTTCCATTCCATGACCCGATCCGACAGTGAGTTTTTGCTCATTCTCACCCCGTGGGCACATTCGACCAGCACTCGCCTCAGCCATTTGTTGCCCTTGGCTGCGTGGCCGGAATAGCGCACGTTGGCCGAGATGTTGTTCCCCGGGCAGATGCCCATCCAGGAGCAAAACTTTTCGGAGCTGTCGAAATGCTGCTTCAGGTCATCGCACAGTTCGGCAAAGATGAGTCTTGCAGCGGTTTCTTTAATGCACGGTATCGTTTTCAGCAGTTCAATCTGCTTTTGATAGGGAGCCTGGAGTTTTGCCAGGCGCAGCATCGTCTGCTCTGCCAACGCAAGTTCTCGGTCCATGGCCAGCATTTCATCGGCGATCTGGGCTCTGAGGAGCGGATCAAGGTCGAAATTTAGTGCGTCAATGATTTCTTCGGGCGTTGCTTTTCTCAGCCTGCGCGAATTGTTTTCCACGCACTGTTCGAAGTTGCCTTCTCCCAAAATCTTGGCTCTCAGGATATTGGTTGCGCTGGTGCCGCGGATATCGCTGAATACCGATGCGGCTCGAAAACCTGCGGAATCCATCAGTTTGTGCAGGGCATTGACGTGAGAGGCGTAATGGCTTTTCAGTTTCTGATAGCGCCGGGCCAATTCCCTCATCAGCCGGAAATCCGGCGGAGGGATAAACGATTTCTTCAGCGTTCCCATCCTGGCCAGTTCGGCCAGGCGCCGGGCATCCTGCTGATCTGTTTTGCGGCCGATGGCAGCTTTAACGTCCCGGGCATTGACGAGGGTAAGCGATGAAGCGTTGAAACCGACGCTTTCGAGAGCTGCGTACGGGCTCTTCCAAAGGACGCCGGTGGATTCCATCACTATGGTTTCCGGCCTGCATTTCCGGCACCATCCTGCGAACTTTTCCAGCTCCGACCTTCTTGTGCCGAAACTGCGCAGTTCCGTGTGAATTGAGGAATGGGCATCGATGTATTGAAAACAGCAAACCAAAAGTTCGCAGTGGACATCGACGCCGATGGCGGATGAATAGACGGCTTCGACAACGTTTTGCGGGTTCGCTGCCGTAGCCGTGTCGGTGGGTTTCCGAGTAGACTTACTCATGATCCTCTCCTTCTAAAAGTGGGGATCTCGAAGAGTCCGCCCGGATAAAGGCACGGGCCTTTCAGCCACCTAAGATTCACGAGAGTGAACTCATTTTCTTATGCGCCTACTTCCCTTTCGGGAGAGTGCAATTGGGGGTGCGAAGGCCTGAGACTGCAATTTTTGTACGGAGATAAAACTCCAAAAAAACTGACGCAGTGATCCGGCTCCGGACTCTTCTCCGTCTTCATCATAGCGGGTGAAGTCAGGCCTTCCCCGCAAAAATCAGGGCCTCCGTTATCGAAGGCCCTTCATCTTATTTTTGTGCGAAACGAAAGCGCCGTTTTTACTTTAAAGCGGGGAGAGCATGCATTCGCAGACACTGAAGGGATTTTTGCTGGCAATGGTTGCCGGCTTCTGCTGGGGCTCGATGGGCGTGGCGGTGCAGGCGTCGATGCAGGAGTCGAGCCTCACGGCGCTCGATCTGGTGTGCCTGCGCACGATCATCGCGGGCGTCCTGCTTTCGCTCTTTTCGCTTTTTGCGGCGCGCGCGAGCGTGAAAACGCTTTTTTCCGACAAGCGCCTCATGCTCGACACGGCCCTTTACGGCGTGATCGTCTTCTGCGCGCACTACACGTTCTTCCTCTCGATTTCCGCTTCGAGCGCCGCCATGGCCGCGGTGATCCTCATGCTCTCGCCGCTCGTCGTCATCCTCTGGGTGGCCTTCCGCACGAAGAAGCCCATCAGTCCCGCCGAGTTCGTGAGCTTCGTGCTCGCGCTCGCGGGCACGGTGCTCATCATCACGAAAGGGCACCTCGACTTTTCCGAGATGTCGATTGCGGGTGCGGCCTGGGGCCTCATCTCGAGCGTCTTCGCGGGCGCTGCCGTCGTGCAGCCGATCCGGGCCCTGCAGCGCGAGGGCTCGCTCGTGCTCGTCGGGTGGGGCATGCTCTTCTCGGGTGCGCTTTCCTTCTTCGTCGATCCGTTCCCGGGCTCTGACGCCGAGTGGACGCCGCAGCTCGCCGGCATGGTCGCCTACATCGGCGTGATCGGCACGGCGCTCGCCTTCGTGCTCTACACGAAGAGCCTTGCCTACATCTCGCCCGCGGTCACGTCGATCCTGGTGTGCTTCGAGCCGCTCTCGGCCGTGATCCTCTCGGTGCTGCTCCTTGGCATGTCGTTCACGACGGCCGAGGTGATCGGCGGCCTCCTGATCTTCGCCACGGTCTTCGTGCTCTTCAAGGGCTCGAAGGGCAAGCCCGACAAAGAGCGCGTCGAGGCCGAATAGGGGACTTTGCATCGCCGCTTCCGGCTGCGGCTGCCGGAGGCGGCTTTTCACTTTTTGCGGTGCCGCTTCGGGCCGATCTTTTCTGCTGCAGCCCCGGACACTTCCGGGGCAATTTTGGGACGGCCTTTGGCGGCGACGGCGGGGGAGACGCTATGCGGTCGCAGACTCTCAAAGGCTTTTTGATGGCGGGTGCCGCGGGCTTCTGCTGGGGCTCAATGGGCGTGGCCGTGCAGGCGGCGATGAGCGCCTCGGGCCTCACGGCGCTCGACATGGTGTGCCTCAGGACGGAGATCGCCGGCGTGCTCCTTGCGCTGCTTTCGCTCTTCATCGCCCGCCGGAACGTGAAGACGCTCTTTTCCCACCGCCGCCTCCTGATCGACACCGCGGTCTACGGCGTCACGATCTTCTGCTCGCACTTCTGCTTCTTCCTTTCGATTTCCGCCTCGAGCGCCGCGGTGGCCGCCGTGATCCTCATGGTGTCTCCGCTCTTTGTCATCCTCTGGGAAGCGTGGCACACCGGCAAGCCCATCAGCCGCCCGGAGCTCGTGAGCTTCGTGCTCGCCATGGCCGGCACGGCGCTCATCGTCACGAAGGGGCGCTTCGATTTTGCCGAGATGTCGGCGGCGGGCGTGCTCTGGGGCCTCATTTCGGGCGTTCTCCTCGCGGTGACCGTCGTGCAGCCGATAAGGGCTCTCAAGCGCGAAGGCTCCCTCGTGCTCGTCGGGTGGGGCATGCTCTTTTCGGGCGCGCTCTCGTTTGCCATCCATCCGTTCACCCGGATTGACGTCGAGTGGACACCGGAGCTTGCGGCGCTCGTCGGCTACGTCGGCGTGATCGGCACGGCGCTCGCCTTCGTGCTCTATATGAAGAGCCTCGAGTTCATTCCGCCCGCGGTCACCTCGATCCTGGTGTGCTTCGAGCCGCTCTCGGCCGTGATCCTCTCGGTGCTGCTCCTTGGCATGTCGTTCACGACGGCCGAGGTGATCGGCGGCCTGCTCATCTTCGCCACGGTGTTCGTGCTCTTCAAGGGCTCGGAAAGCCAAAAGAAGGGCAAAAGGCGGGGCAGTGCAAAAGAAAGAGTTCCCGAAGGGGATCTCTGAAAAAAATCGTCTTTCCATCGGCGTCTCCGGACGCCGATTTTTTCTTCGGTTCTGTCAGGCGTGCAGCCGAAGACGAAAAAGCCGCGCTCCGGCTTCTGCGGCCGGGCGCGGCTTGCTTAACGGATGATCAGATCGATCAGTCCTTGTTCTTGTTGTTCTTGAAGTAGACCCTGTCCTGCACGAGCTCGGTCATCTTCGTGACCGTCTCGTCGGTGAGCCACTCGGCCAAGGCCTGCGCCTCGGCGATGACGCGCTGGTTGAACTGGTTGAGGATGCGGTGCGCTTCCTTGGCGTCGGTCTTCACCACCTCGAGGTATTCGGCCTCCATCGCCCGGCGGCGGATCTCGGTGCGCTTTTCGAAGTCGGCGAACGCTTCCTTGACGCGCGGCGCGAGCGCGTCGTAGTTCGTCATCACGAGCGTCTGCAGGCGGCGGTACTTCCAGTAGGCCGAGAGCGGATCGCACTCGGCGTTGCCGAGCCTGTAGTTGAGCGGCAGCTCGTCAAGGCCCTGGTAGTAGGGCACGAAGACCGAGAGGTCGGCCATGCCGAAGGCCATGAAGAGCACGCAGCCGAGCTCGCGGGGCAGGCCCGGGCGCACCTGCAGCACGTGCGCTTCGTAGGTGCGGAAGACGCTCACCGGTCGCCAGGGCTCGTCGCCGCGCAGCTTCGAGCCCGCGTACGGGTCGTGCGGCGTGCCTTCGTAGTGGTCGCGCATCACGGCCATCAGGTCCTGCGGCGTGATCTTCTTTTCGGGCGCGAGGAACACCGGGAAGCTGCGGCCTTCGTCCGGCTTCTGCTCGAGGCTCGGGTTGAAGCGCTTCTGGATCGCCCAGACGCGCGGGTCGTTGTAAATGCGGTCGCGGCCGTCGTCGCGCGTGTAGGCAGCGGCAAAATCGAACGGCCCTTCGGCGGGCTTCCAGAAGCCGTTCTTCTCGGCGAATTCCATGAGGGTCTTCGAGCCCATCATGTCGGCGCGGCCCGGGACGTATTCCTTGAGGCGGCCCTGGTTCGCGGAGGCGAGGTACTTGTCGGCGGGCGTCCTCACGGCCATCCACTGGTGGCCCGTGCCGGTTTCGAGGTACCACGAGTCATGGTCGTCGATGAACCCGACGCCGAAGCCTTCGCCCGCGCCGACTTCTTCGATGATGCGCCCGAGCAGCGCGCAGCCTTCGCGCGCGCTCTTTGCCTGCATCAGCACGATGTCGGCGATGTCGTCCTCGGTGATGCCGCTTTCGGTGTTGTAGGGATCGACGGCAAGCGCGTCGTCGCGCGCGAAGATCGACTCGGTGCCCGAGACGCCGACGCCCGCTTCGTTGAAGCCGCACGCGCCGTGCAGGCCCGTCTTGAAGTTGGGGACGGTGGTGTAGCGCATCGTGTGCTGCGGGAGCGGCCACTCAAAGGCCGTCGCGCCCGCGTGATCCTTCGTGCGGTACATCGCGCCCGGCTCGCGGTCGGCCGCTTCGTGGATGATGAAATGCTGGGCCTTGAGCGCGTTGCTGTCGGCGCTGCGCGCAAGCAGGAAAGAGCCGTCGGCGCTCGCTTTCTCGCCGACGATGACGGTCGTGCACATGTCGCTTGTCTCCTTTTGCCGGCGCGTGCCGTTTCGTCCGCACGCCCCGGCCGTTGTGTTCGTGTATCAGACGTGCATTGTAGACGGAGACGGCCCCGCAATCGCACCGCGTCAGGGAAAAGCAGGGGAAAAACGAAGATAAAAAGAGGGCGGCCCGGGAGGAGCCGCCCATTGATCTATGCGAGCGCGCGGGCGAGGAGAGCGGCCCGCTGCGCTCAGATCCGGCCAAATCGGCCTTCTTGGGAAAGGGAACTGCTTAGGGAATCAGCAGCCCTTGAACGCGTTAGCCGTGCGAGCAGCCGTGCGTCCGAAAATCATGCAGTCGGCGACAGCGACGGTGCCGAGACGCACCATGCCGTGCACGCCGCCCGTGGCTTCGCCGGCGGCATAGAGGCCGTTGATCGGCTTGCCGCGGACGCTCATGACCTGGGCCTTGTCGTTGATCTCAAGGCCGCCCATGCAGTGATGGACGCGCGGCCAGAGGCGAACGGCGTAGAACGGGCCCTTCTCGTTGAGCGTGGCGTCGTCGAAGAACTTGCAGTGGAACTCAGGATCGTTCTTCGCCTTCATGTAGCCGTTGAACGTGGTGTTCGTCTTCTCGAGCTGGTCGTAGGGGACCTTGTAGAAGTCGGCGAGTTCCTTGAGCGTGTTGAACTTGCGAACGACGTTCGTCTTCATGGCATGGTCGAAGAGTTCCTTCGTCATGTTCTTGCCGACGATCTCGTTCATCACGTTCGCTTCGCACGTGTAGATGAGGCAGGGGTGGCCGATCGCGACGATGGCGTCGGCGCGGACCTTGCGGTTGCCGGTTTCCATGATGAAGCGCTTGCCGGTGGCCGGGTCGATCATCGGGCCGTAGCCGACGCAGGACTCAACGAAGAGCGGGGCAACGCCGAAGCCCTTCTCGTCAGGCGAGGTCCACGGGCCGAGCTGAATCCAGTCCATCTGCACCGTGTTGGCACCGATTTCCTGGGCTTCCATGATCATTTCGCCCGTGGCGCCCGGATGGTTCGTCGAGGTGAATTTCTCATCGAGGCGCGGATCCTGGCTCATGCGGTACTTGACGTTCTGAGCGAAGCCGCCGGCGGCGATCAGCACGCCCTTGGCGGCGCGGATGTAAACGGTCTTGCCGGAGTCTTCCTTGCCGAAGCGATAGCCCGTGCGGGCACGCACGCCGACGACGCAGTGCTTGTCGTTGACGATGAGCTGGTCAACAATCGTGCGGAGTCTCGGCTGGATGCCGAATTCCTTGAGCTTGGCAAGCATCGGCATGATGAAGCCGGAGCCCGAGTTGTTCGTCACGGCGTGGCTGCGCTTGACCGAGTGGCCGCCGTGGTAGGTCACGGCCTTGAACTTGACGCCGATCTTGTCGCGGAGCCAGTAGAAGTTCTCGACCGATTCATCGGCGATGTGGCGCGCGAGCTCCTTGTGGCAGAGTCCGCCGCCCGCCTTCAGGATGTCGGCGTAGAGCAGGTCGGGATTGTCCTTGATGCCGGCGGCCTTCTGCATGTCGGTGCCGGCGGCGGCGACAGCGCCGCCGTTGATGATGGAGTTGCCGCCCGGGGTCGGCATCTTCTCAAGGATCGTGATCTGGTTGCTCGGCATGCCGAGGTAGTGCGCCTCAAGGGCGGCGGCCAGGCCGGCAAAGCCAGAGCCGATGATCAGGAAGCCGGTGGTTTCGTCCCACTTCTGGGGCTCGGCGGCAAAAAGCGGGGCGCTGGCCGCGGAGGGCGGCAGCGGCGGCTCCGAAGAGAGCGCCGGTCTTGAGGAAGCTGCGGCGAGACTGATTCGTCATGGTTGTTCTCCTAAAAATCTGCTTGGGCGGTTCCTGACCGCCGGCAGGCTGTCAGCTCATTGCTGAACGAAATGGTCGTTGAATCGGGTTAGGGCACCTTGAAGCCGAACTGGTGGCACTGGTCGCAGAAGACCTCGGGTGCCTCGTGGCCGTGGTGGCAGTTCGTGCACTCGAGCTGGTCCTGGTAGTGCGGCGACGTGTGCGGGTTGGTGGGCTTCACGCCTTTCGTCTTCTCGACGAGGGCCTTGGTGGGATGGCACTGCGTGCACGTCTCGATCGTGGGTTCCTTGGGGTTCTTCGCGTCGGGGCCGTGGCACGAGGCGCACTGCACGCCCTTGGCGACGTGGCGGTCGGCGAGGAACTTCTGCGCTCCCGCGTCGGCGGCGAAGGCGGATCCGGCGGCAAGGGCGGCGCTCATGAAGATGGCTGCAAAAGCGGCGAGTTTCATATGTTGTCTCCGTTTTGTCTGTTCTCGCCGGCTCTTGGGGTCCCGGCGAACAAGTTCAACTTTATGGGACGAAAACGATCCGGGCCAGCCCCTCGGAGCGATTTTGCTAGGTATCCCTAGCCGCAGTTCTGCACTAGTTGCAAAGTGAGGCAGGGTTTCTACGGAGAAAGGGAGAAAAATCAAAAATGAACGGCTTGCAAAAAAGGCCGTTCGTTCGTTGCCTCGTTATCAGCCCGTATAAAAAAGTAGACGAAGCGATGCTTCAATAGAACAGGATTTCGAAGCCCTGCGTTCGGCTTTTGTAAACAAGAGATTTAAACGGTCAGGGCGGGGGTCGGGAGCCTAACGCCTGATGACGAAAGCTCCGCTGAGAAAACACAAAGCCTCCTGCCGCAGGAAGCGGGAGGAGGCCGGTCATAAAGGGGAAATTGTTTGAAAAGCGACAGTCAGGCCGTTCGGATCTCGCGGATCGGGAAGACCAGCGCTTCGTCGATGCTGATGTTTGCGACGCTTTCGACGTAGTCCTTCGGGGAAATGTAGAGGCTCGGATCCTCCGGGTCGGGTTCGATCTCGATCGGCAGGTAAGCGCGGTAGCCGGTGGCGTATTCGCCCATCACGGTGAACACCGTGGCAGTAAGCGCCATCCCGGAGCGAAGCTCGTCTTCGCTGAAGCGGTCGGCTTCGGAGCGGATCAGCCTTCGCAGCGTCTCGCGCACGTCGCCGAGCGTCTCGCAGTAGGCGGCGGGAATCGGCTCCGCCGGGTCGAGCTGTCCGCCCATGGGAAGCACGGAATAGAGGACGCCGGGCAGGAAAGCGGCGCAGCGCTGCGCGGGGCCCTCATCGGAATCGGTTCGGGCGGCAAAGACAATCTTGCTTTCGTTTTCCATAGGGAACCTCATGCCGGGCCGCTTCGTTGAAAAACGATGCGGAGCCGAGCTTTGACTGCACAAATATTTATTGTAGCCCTCAGAGAGCAGGACCTGAAGTGGGGGATAGTCCTTAGTCGAGGGCCCTAAGCAGTTGTATTCAAATCAAGAATTTCAGAAGCAAATAATAGCTTCAAAGGGTCAAAAAGACCGAGACCCTGATAATAAGGAGACACGAATATGACTGATACGAAAAAAGTGATTGGCATTCAGCGGCGCGACATGCTGAAGATGGGCGCTGCCGGCGCGGCGGGCATGCTGGCCGCCGGCGCAGGGCAGGCCTTTGCCGAAGAGCCCAAGGAAGGCACGTTCCAGGACAACGGCGTTGATCCTTCCCTGCGCGTTCGCAATGATCGCATCAGCGACGAGGCCAGGAAAGTTCTCGCTTCCCTCAAATGCACCTACACCCCCGTTGCGGTGAAGTTCCTCGCCGTCAGGCCGGAGAACTTCGGCATCAATGTCCCCCACATTGACAAGAAGATGTCGCTCTGCCAGTTCGTGAGCCACGCGCAGCGCACGGGCGAGGCGTTCTACATCCAGAAGGAAGACGAGAATTGCGTCGGCCGCTCCGTGCTCGGCATGATGAAGGAGTCTCCGATCGGCCTCTCGGGCCAGGCGGGCTTTGACTTCGGCGTCTACCGCACGCAGGCCCCGAACTCCCGCCTGTACTACAACATCCCGACGCTGCTGCCCGGCACGTGCAACTACGTGGTGTTCTCGCCGATCGAGAAGTGCGAGTTCAATCCCGACGTGGTCGTGTTCCTCTGCGAGACGCCGACCGCCGATATCATCCTGCGCGCCACGAGCTACATCTCGGGCGACCTGTGGGAGTCGAAGTCCTCGTCGGTGGTGAGCTGCTCGTGGACGTACATCTGGCCGTGGCTCACCGGCAAGGTCAACCATCTCACGACCGGCATGCACCACGGCATGAACCGCCGCAAGGTCTACACGCCGGGCCTGCACATCATCGCGGTTCCGTACCAGAAGCTCGACGAAATGGTGCTCGCTCTGCGCCAGATGGACTGGAAGCTCATTTCCTTCCGTCCGGACGACAAGAGTCAGGAAACGCTCAAGAAGCGCATGCGCAACTGGAACAATCTCGCCAAGCAGATTGAAGGCGGCGGCAGCTTCGAGCTTCCTGAAAACAAAGTCAAGTGATTCTCCTGCGGCGCGCCTGCGCCGGGCCTTCCCGGCGCGGGTGCGCCAATTTCTAACCAACGCATAGGCATCCCGGACCGGCCTGATATCCGGCCCGGCGGGTGAGCTTATGCCCGAAAACTACAAATCCCTCGTCCTCACAGAGACGTTTTGAGGAGACTCTTCTTATGGCTCACCAACTGATCAAGCTGCTGCCGCTGGCGGCAGCCCTCGCATTCTGCTTCACTGCCTCGGCTGCGGACGTCAAGGTCTACGGCAAGGTGGACGTCGGTCTTTCCTTTACCAGCAAGGACAGCGGTCAGCCCGGTTCTGACCGCGTTACGTCGCTCGGGCTGCTGAGCGGCCAGACGGCCGGCTCGCGCTGGGGCATCAAGGGCTGGGAAGACCTCGGCTCCGGCTGGAAGGCCGGCTTCGTCCTGGAGTCCGGCTTCCTCACCGACGACGGCACCTCGGCGCAGGGGAACCGACTCTTCGGCCGCGAGTCGATTCTTTACGTGAGCGGCCCGTACGGCACGCTCAAGATCGGCCACATGGGAGCCCTGGATTCGGGCTTCCCCGATACGGGTCTTTTCGGCGGCAACCTCTCGCCGTTTGCGGTCAGCCTGGGCGAAGTCCCGGGACACCGCTTCATCTTCACCGGCAATTTCGGCGTGCTCGATAACGCCGTCACCTACATCACGCCGTCTTTCAACGGCTGGACCATTCACCTGCAGTACTCCAACGGCAAGGACGTGAAGAAGTTCGGCGAGTATGGCTCTGAAGGCCACTCGAGCGTTGACCGCTTTTACGCCGCGGGCCTTTCGTTCAAGAACGGCACCACGGAATGGAACACGGTCATCGACTCGACGAATTTCGCTTCCTACGGCACGGGGACCGATCCCGACGACTCGCTCGTCATCTCCACCGGCGTCCGCCACGATTTCGGATGGGCGAAGCTCTACGCGGGCGCGCAGTACTTCGAGCACGCGCACGACTTCACGGTAGGCGACCTGCAGGGCACGAAATGGCTGCAGGATAACAAGGGCAAGGACGGCTACGGCCTGTACCTCGGCACGGATGTGCCGGCCTTCGGCGCGGGCACTTTTAAGGCCGCCCTCGGCTTCATGCACGCCAAGCAGAGTGACGCGAACGCCGTCCACGACCTCGACCGCTACACGGCGAGCATCGGCTATTGGTATGCGCTCAGCAAGCGCACGACGCTTTACAGCGGCCTCGGCTACATGGTCGACAAGCTCGATACCTACGACGACGGCGACTGCATTTCCGGAGCGCTGGGCCTCGTGCACAATTTCTGACGTGCGGGGTTCTTGAAACCAGTCATGGCTGACCGCCCGGCGGCAGGATTTCGGACATCCCGGTGATGCCCGGCCGCTGCCGGCGGTTTTGCTCAAGCGTGCGGGACGGGGGTGCCCCGCCGCTTTTTAAGCAGGCTTCCCAAAAAGAGGCCTGCTTTTTTACATTCTGCTGACGGAATTCAGACGCACTTCAATGCCGGCCGGATGAACAGGGCGGCCGGTCTTCGTCAGCCCGCGAAGCGGCCTGCTGCGTTTCCCAAAAGAGAGAAGGGCGGCTGCGCTGAAGGCCGTTAAGCGCTGAGGCAGGCTGCCGGCTTCCGGCGGGCGGAAGGCAATGCCTTGATGGCGCAATTCCTGCTGATTCCTCTGACGGAGGAGGACGGCGCAGACACGTCCGGAAACCCGCATAGGTCCTCTCGGTTCGCCCGCTCAGTGCAAAAAAGTGCCGGAAAAGGAGAGCGCCTTTTCCGGCCCAATGGTCCGGAGGAGTGAGAGCCTTCAGGACCAGCCCGGACTCTCATCGCAAAGAGAACTTCCGAGCAACAAAATTATAACTCTCGGAAGACGTACTGTTCAATGCAACATTATGTTTTTAATTAAATAAAAAGGCTTTTCAGGTCTTCGGGATAGGCATAGTCGCTGCTGCTCTCGCCGGCGCGCCGAAGCCAGTCGTAAATATCCTTCAGGAAGGACAGCCGGCAGTATTCCCACTCGCCGTCGCGCTTCCAGATGCCGGCCGCTTTCCATTTCTTGAGCGTGTGGTCGATCCAGTAGACGCTCGAGCTGATCACGCTTGCCCGAACCTGCCGCGTAAGGGGAGAGGGCATGCGGATATACGTTGCTCCGCGCGATTCGATGAGCGTCCCGAAATTGATGCCCCAGACCAGGAACAAAACCTTGAGCCGGTCCTCCGCCCCGAGAAGCGAGATGCAGGCAAAGCCCAAGCGGTCCGAAAGGCTTGACAGCTCGAACTGCACGACAACCTGTTTGAAAAGCTTCGTATCTTTATCGAGCAGTGCGCCCAGAAGTTTCCTCGGGCAGTAAATGAGTTTGGCCGGCGTCAGGGTGTAATAGCGCCCGATGGCGTGCCGGTGCGAAAAGAAGTTCAGGTTGCCGGCGGCGAAATGCCCGGGTGTGGCGAGTGCAATGGCCTGCTTGGCCTGGGCATGGGGGTTGCCGAGGCACCTCGCGGTCACGCCAGACTCTATGAGCACGAGGCTTGCTATTTTGGTGCCGGGCTGGAAGAGGTTCTCTCCGGTCGGGAGCTCCCGCTCGATGCCGCACTGCTCGATCATGGCGGCGATCGCCGGATGAACGCGCTGCGTGAGCCAGGGAAGCACCGGGAAGTCGGAAGTGAGGGGGTCAGGGCCGATTTTCCCCAGACAGCTCGGATGCTGCAGGGCTTCAAACCAGGAGGATGAGTAGGTTTTCATGATCGGCTATTTCCTCTTAAAAGATACAGCCTTGATCGATCATTGTTCTTTTTATTCGAAATATATTAAAAGACGGAGTGCCGAAGCACTCCGTCCGGGCATCAGCAATTACCCTATGAAGGTCAGCAGCCCTTGAACGCGTAAGCCGTGCGGGCGGCCGTGCGTCCGAAGATCATGCAGTCGGCGACGGCGACGGTGCCGAGGCGCACCATGCCGTGCACGCCGCCCGTGGTCTCGCCGGCGGCATAGAGGCCTTTGATCGGCTCGCCGCGGACGCTCATGACCTGGGCCTTGTCGTTGATTTCAAGGCCGCCCATGCAGTGATGGACGCGCGGCCAGAGGCGAACGGCATAGAACAGGCCTTTCTCGTTGAGCGTGGCGTCGTCGAAGAACTTGCAGTGGAACTCCGGGTCGTTCTTGGCCTTCATGTAGCCGTTGAACGTGGTGTTCGTTTTCTCGAGCTGGTCGTAGGGGATCTTGTAAAAGTCGGCGAGATCCTTGAGCGTATCGAACTTGCGCACGACGTTCTTCTTCATGGCCTGGTCGAAGAGTTCCTGCGTCATGTTCTTGCCGATGATTTCGTTCTTCACGTTCGCTTCGCACGTGTAGATGAGGCAGGGGTGGCCGATCGCAACGATGGCGTCGGCGCGGACCTTGCGGTTGCCGGTTTCCATGATGAAGCGCTTGCCGGTGGCCGGGTCGATCATCGGGCCGTAGCCGACGCAGGGCTCGACAAAAAGCGGGGCAACGCCGAAACCTTTCTCGTCGGGCGAGGTCCACGGGCCGAGCTGGATCCAGTCCATCTGCACCGTGTTGGCACCGATTTCCTGGGCTTCCATGATCATTTCGCCCGTTGCGCCCGGATGGTTCGTCGAGCCGAATTTCGCATCGAGGCGCGGATCCTGGCTCATGCGGTATTTCACATTCTGCGAGAAGCCGCCGGCGGCGATCAGCACGCCCTTGGCGGCGCGGATGTAAACGGTCTTGCCGGAATCTTCCTTGCCGAAGCGGTAGCCCGTGCGGGCACGCACGCCGACGACGCAGTGCTTGTCGTTGACGATGAGCTGGTCAACAATCGTGCGGAGCCTCGGCTGGATGCCGAATTCCTTGAGCTTGGCGAGCATCGGCATGATGAAGCCGGAGCCCGAGTTGTTCGTCACGGCGTGGCTGCGCTTGACGGAGTGGCCGCCGTGGTAGGTGACGGCCTTGAACTTGACGCCGATCTTGTCGCGGAGCCAATAGAAGTTCTCGACCGATTCATCGGCGATGTGGCGCGCAAGCTCCTTGTGGCAGAGCCCGCCGCCCGCCTTCAGGATGTCGGCGTAGAGCAGGTCGGGGCTGTCCTTGATGCCGGCGGCCTTCTGCATGTCGGTGCCGGCGGCGGCGACAGCGCCGCCGTTGATGATGGAGTTGCCGCCCGGGGTCGGCATCTTTTCGAGAATCGTGATCTGATTGCTCGGCATGCCGAGGTAGTGCGCCTCAAGGGCGGCGGCCAGGCCGGCGAAGCCGGAGCCGATGATCAGGAAGCCGGTGGTTTCGTCCCACTTCTCGGGTTCGGCGGCGAAAAGCGGAACCCCAAACGAGGAGACGGCAATGGCGGCTCCGAAAAGCGCGCCTGTTTTGAGAAAGCTGCGGCGAGTCTGATTCGTCATGGTTGTTCTCCTATAAATCTGCCGGGAAGGCCGCCGGCAGGCTGTCAGCTCAGTGCTGAGCAAAAGCTGAAATGGAAGACGGGTGTGAAAGTGCCGATTGCCGGTTCCTTTGCCGCGGTGCCGTGGGCACAATCTTCGAAGGCAGGGCGGTCAGGCAGGAAGCGATGAGTTCCGGCAAAGGCAGCGGCGTCAGGGGCGTCGCTCATGAGGAGTGCTGCAGAAGCGATGAATTTCATCGAAGCCTCCGTTTTCGTTTGTTCTTGCCGGCATCGGGGGATTGCGGACGGAAGAACTTAATTTGCTGTATTTACTTTATGCGACAAAATTGAGCTGTGCCAGTTCCGCTAAGCAATTTTGCTAGCTATCCCTAGGCCTTACACCTGAACTAGTTACCGTATCAGGCAGGGTTTTTACGGAGAGGGTGAGAGGGAAGGCAGTGCGCAGAAGAAGGCGGTAAAAGGGCTGTGATAAGCCCGGATAAAAGCAGGCGGAGCCATGCTTCAGAGCATGACTCCGCCTTTGCCGGTTAACCTAGAAAATCTAGATCATTTTTGCGGCGGAATTGCCGGCGATGCGCCCGAAGACATGGATATCCAGGATGGCATTGCCGCCCACGCGGTTGCTGCCGTGGATGCCGCCGGTGACTTCGCCCGCGGCATAAAGTCCCGGGATCACCTTCTGTTCGGAATCGATCACGCGGGCCTTTTCGTCGATCTGCACGCCGCCCATGGTGTGGTGCGCAGCCATGGCGGAGAAGGCGGCCCAGAAGGGCGCTTTCTCGATGCGGTGCGTCAGCTGGTCGGCATGCTTTCCGAAGGCCGTGTCCTTTTTCTGGTCAACGGCCTTGTTGTAGTCGTCGATCGTCTTTTTGAGATTCTCGGGCGGGATCTTCAGCTGCTTGGCGAGATCCTCGATCGAGTCGGCCGTGAACGCGTCACCGGTCTTGAGGCCCTTGCGGGCGTCCTCACGAACCGCCTCGTTGTAGCTGTCGAAGCCGTCCTTATCGACGATGCAGAACCCGTATTTCTCGGGAAGGTTCAGCACGGCGTCGCGCAGCACGTCGCGGCGCTCGTCTTCGGCAACGAAGCGATGGCCCCTCTGGTCGACGTAAATGTAGCGGGAGACGTCAAGGTGCAGCGACTGGCGTACTCCGTCCTGGTGGCCCGGCGCTTTGCCGGGGTTGCACTGGATGTAGTCCATGCCGATAAGGTAAGCGCCGATCTTGTTCGCGGCGATGAGGCCTTCGCCGGTGGAGCACGCCGTGTTGTTCGTCGTCGTGAGGGTGCGAAGTCTCGGGTCGTGACGGGAGCGCATCTCGGGGTTCGCGGCGAAGCCGCCGGTTGCAAGCACCACGCCTTTGTTGGCTCTGACGTAAATCGTCTTGCCTTTTGCGTCGGTGGCTTCCACGCCGAGGACGCGGCCGGAGAACTGATTCTCGCGGATGAAGTCCTTGAGCTTCGTGCCCATCAGGAAATGCACGCCGAGTTCGTCGCACTTCGTCTTCAGCACGCGGATATAGCCCGCGCCCTTGTTCTCGACGGCAAGGTGGGAGCGCGGCCACAGCGATCCGTAGACCTGCATGACGGTCGGGCGGAACTTCATGCCCAGGCTCTCGAGCCAGTGCAGGGTGTCAAGGCCGTTGCTGCAGAGAACCTCAACGAGCTTGGGGTTCGCGCGGTAGTCGCCCGCCGCGAGCGTCTGCTCGATGTGGTGCTGCACGCTGTCCTTGATGTTCTGCTTGCCCTGGCGCTCCGGGTCGGCGCAGTTGAAATAGCCGGAGGAGAGCATCGTGTTGCCGCCGACAAAAGAGAGTTTCTCCATGACGGTGACGTCAACGCCTTGCTGCCTCGCCGAAACGGCCGCCGCGAGACCGGCGCCGCCTGAGCCGATGACCAGGACGTCGGTCTGGACATCCCATTTGGCAGGCACCTTTGAGCACGGATTGGCTGCATGGGCGAGACCGGAGGCCGCTCCCAGGACCGTAATGCTTCCCGCTTTCAGAAGATTTCTTCTGCTGCAATTGGCTGTCATGATGATATTCTCCTTTCATAGGGGTGCTAGGAATGAAGGCCTTCTTGGCGTGCCTTTTATGATTTATTATAAATTTATGATTTTTATTAAAAATCAGCATAATCCCTTTGCACAATACTGTGTCAAGGGAAAGACGATTCGATAAAATAGAAAAAATAAGCTTTCAAGATTTCGAGCTGTAATAACTGAGATACAGACAGGGATGCCGGCATGCTCCGGGCACCCGGAGACTTGGAAGCTGATTTAAGGGGAAAAACATGGCAGTGGGCTGGGCGGGCGACAACGCCGTCAACGAACAGATCGAAGCTACGGTGAGCGATGAGATTGAACGCGCCCGCCGCAATATCAGAAAGGGCGAAAGCCTGAAGTTCTGCGAGGAATGCGGGGAGCCGATCCCCGAAGCGCGCCGCCGGGCTGTGCCCGGCGTGCGCCTGTGCATCAAGTGTCAGGAAGAGTACGACAGGACTCACGGCCCCGCCCAGCTCTACAACCGCCGCGGCAGCAAGGACAGCCAGCTGAAATAGTTCTGCGCACTTCGTCCTTGCGCAGGGCTTCCTTCAGAAAGCCGCCGGAGCGTTTTTTGTTTTTCTCTATTTTTTAAGGGTCTTGTCCATCCAATTAAGCGCCCAGTCCTCGTTCACGATATAGGTGCTGCGGTTGTCTTCTTCCCAGTGCGGGTCTTGGTCGCGGAAAAGGTCTTCCATGCCCTTAAAGGCCTCTTGCTCGAAAGGTATGAAAAACTGCTTCTCCTTGTTTCCGGCCGCCCAATATGCTTTGCCTTCCTCATCTTTGAACCAGCGGATCTGATCGGCGTCCACACCTTTAGCCTTGAGGGCCTTAAAAAGGAAAAGCTTGACGATTTCGATTGTGCGGTCGTCAATCCCGGCCCGAAAGAGTTCAACTTTTTCTACCAGGTCCGGCAGGTAATTCACAAAGCGGTAGCGCTTAGGAGCTGCCTTTTTCATAAGGGCAGCCATTTGGGGGTCGAGATCGCTGAACATGCCGGCGGTTTCCTTGGCTTCTCCTTCGGGATCGCCCGTGAGCTTGATAAAGCCGCCTTCCGGCGTCATGACGTTGATGAGAAGCGGGTAAAGATGGATCGTTTCCTCCTCGCAGTGCGGGCACTTGAAGCGAAAAAACGAACCGTCAACGACCTTATCAATCAGCTCCGGCGAGATTTCGGAGTTGATGGAATCCCAGCGCTCGATTTCAAAGGTCTTGCCGCATTTCGGACAGGGGATTTCATCGTTATGCATAAACGACATTGTGTTCTCCTTGTTGAATGAAACGAGGACAGGGATCAATCGTAGCGTAAAGATGACTGCCGCGTGACCTTTTAAAAAAACGGCGTAGCCTGCAAATCTGCATTAAATTTAAAAATCCCAATCGGGAAATTTAAAAATTTCAGGCCATTCTTGAAAATCAGGGGAAAACGGCATTCTCTTTGGTAAGTCCGAAAGCGTGTGGAAGGCGGCTATTTTTAAGTTTTGTGCTTCACAGGAAAAATTATGAAGGCGTTTCTAAGAAACGTTTGAAAATTCGGATTAAAGCGCCGATAGAGTGTCGTTAATTTCCTATGCGTACCGTGTTTTTGCGGCGACAGAGATAGGGCTTTGTTGAAAAAATAATGCAGTTTTTTGCCTTAGATTAATCGTGTCTTTCAAGCGATAAGAAAAAGAGTTCCTTAGGTACTTTAAATGTTAAGATTCGTAAGCCGCGTTCATTTTTTGTGTAAGAGTCGCTTTAGGCTGAACTGAACACACACGGGCTTTCCGCCCACAGAGCCGTCAGGCAACGCATGCCTTATTTCCTGCCGTTCGGCGAGTGCCGCCGAGACGGAGAGGGTCTTTTGTCTCTTATCTCTGTTCAATATGTCTTTTCGCACAAAGCCTTCTCCTTTCTTTGAAGGCCCTCTAATCAAGTTCCTTATAGCCCTTGCTTTAGCATTAACCGTCATTTTTATCTTTGATCTTCCGTTGGTCAGAGCGTTTATTGCTGAGGAATTTTCGCCAACATTTCTTGAAATGCTCACGTCGCGGCTGTTTGCCTGTGGCGTGACGGCCTTCATCTTTTTGAGCGGTATCTTGGCTGGGGCTGCTTATTATTTTCACAGTACAAAGCCTCTGCGTAAAGAAATAGAGGCTGCTTCTAAAGCTGTGGAAAGCTTGCCGTGGGACGATCTTCAGGACGAATTTGAGAAAAGGGCTCCCAGGCTTGCGGGTCTCTTTGCCCGCTTTGCGGCGACTGTTGTGTCCGCTTCTGAATCCATTGGGTTGGCGGCTGATCCCGTTGACGAACAGCCGAGGGCGCTCCGGGAACCCGAAGAATTTTTCTCCTTGGAAACGGTTTATTACCCCAACTGCAGCGTGGGTTTTTATCACAATATGCCCAGCCTTCTGACGGGCCTGGGCATTTTCTTCACCTTCGTCGGCTTGGCCGCCGGCGTGACGCTAGCAACGCAGAACCTGACGCCCGATATGGCTTCGGCCCTTGTATCAGGGCACGTCATTGGCTTGAACTCTGACAGGCTCAATCATGCGGTCCAGAGCCTGCTTCATGGAGCGGGCTTGGCGTTCTATTCGTCTTTGGGAGGTCTTTTGGCATCGCTCGCTCTTTCCATTGTCATCAGGCAGGTAGAGAAGCAACTGGAGTCCAGCATCGGCTGGCTGAACAGCAAGCTTGCTGCGGCAGCACCGTGCGTGTCGGCAGAGGAAATGCTCCTAGCCGCAGCGAGAAGCTCGCGCGCTCAGGAACGCACGCTGACGGATTTCAAGACCAACGCTGACCATTGGGCCGACCGCATGATCGACCGCATGGTGGAGGGCGTCGGAAAATCCCTCGATGAGCTGAAGACCACTCTGGTGCTGATCAACGCGACCCTAGAAAAAACGATCTCCACGATTGCCAGCGATACGGCGGGCAAACTGACAGAAGCGCTCATCAACGGCATCATCAAAGTGTTCAAGGACCTTGAAGTGTCCATGCAGGAAACGACCGCCCGCTTGGCGCAGAGCGCCCGAGAACTCGAGACCGCCACGGGCAAGGCCAAGACCGATATGACCGGCCTCTTGACCGATATGGACGCGGCGGTCGGCAGCCTTTCCAAGCAGACGGCTGAATTGGTTAATAAGGCCGAGCAGTCGGCGCAGGCTGTGAGCGGGCATTTCGAAGGAATGGCGGTCAGCGCCAAAAACGCCCGAACGGATTTGGAAGCGGGCGGCGAAAAATTTGCGGGGGCGGTCGATGCTGCGGCCGAAAAGCTCGGCGGCGTGGTGACGGCTGCGGGTGAAGCACTGGACGCGGCAGCCGCTGCATCCGGCAGCCATCTTGCAGAAGCCGTTTCGTCTTTCGCCGACCAGATCGGCAATGCCGGCACCGATTTCCGGGAAACAGTCGGCAAGGGCGCTCAGGATGTTTCTGCTGCCTTTAATACGGGCATTGAAGGTCTTGCGCAGAAAAGCGCAGAGGCTGCGAAAAACCTTGTCAATGCAGGCACTTCTCTTGAAAAATCGCTGACTCAGGCAGGCGATTCGCTGGCAAGCTCTCTCGATAAGGCAGGCGGAACTATGGAAACTGCCGCCGGCCGTTCGGGCGATAAGCTCTGTGAAAAAACGCAGGCTGCGGCAGACCGCTTCCTTGCTGAAACGGGCGAGGCGGCAGGGAAATTTGGAACGGAAGTGCGCCTCAGCGCCGATGAGTTCAAGGCGAAGCTTACAGAATCTGCTGAGCAGATCCGCTCCGTTGCGGCGCAGTCCGTGCAGGCCGGCGCAAAGAACGTAGTCGAAGCAACGGGAGCGCTTCAAACGGCCGTGGCGCTGCTGCAGGACATGTTGGAACGCAGTGCGAAAAATTCGGAAGAAAGCGGAAAGCTGCGCCAAGAGGCCGATGCGAAGATCATTTCCAATATCACTGAGGTGATGAACGCGATGAAGGACGCTGCGGAGCGTCAGCGCGAACTCAATACCGCTTTCGATTCCCTGATTCCAGCCATTGAAAAAACGATTCCCGCCATGAGCGAAGTGCTGCTCAAGACGCGCAACTCGCTTAACGAGAACCTGCAGCAGTTTGATCAGGGACTGCGGATCAGCGTCAAGGCACTGACGGACTCCGTGGACAAATGGAACAATTACAGCGTTCAGACATCCCAGCATTTCTCAAACAGCTCTGCCGAAATGAAGAAGCTGCTCCAGAGCATTCGCTCGATAACTGCAAGCCTGAGCGTGCTGCAGAGAAGGGCTTCCGCCGGCACTAGCAGAACGCTGGTTCTGCGCGCTGCAGCTGATCAAACTCCGGAAAGGCCGTCGGACGGAGCCGGGCATGACAGAGCCGGCAGGACTGAGGACGATCAGCAATGAGCGGGCTCTTTAAAAGGGCCGCAGCCAAGCGCAGGGCAGCGGAACCCGTCAACTATCTCGCCAATGTCTCCGATCTGATGTCAGCGCTGCTTTTCGTTTTTATCCTGACGCTGATGCTGGCCATTTCCCAGACGGTCAGTCAAATGCCGGAAGACCTGACCGATGAGCTGAACAAGGCAAAGGCTTCGGTAGCAGAGCTTCACCTGAAACTGACGTCTTTGGAAAGTGAGTTGCAGGCCAAAGACGAGCAGCTGCTTCGTTACGAGCGAGGTTTCGCCGATGCCGATGCGGCGAGGCGGACGCTCCTTACCGATCTGCGAAGCGCGCTTTCTGGTAAGGGGATTGACGTCGGGCTCGATCTCGAGCACGGCGTGCTGATCCTGCCGGAGACCGCTGTTACGTTCGATACGGGGTCCGCGGTGCTCAATCGCCGCAACCATAAAACCGTCGAGCAGATCGGAGAAGTTTTTGCCAAAGCGCTTCGATGCTATATCCCCGTTTCGGATCGCACCGGGTGCACAGGAGCGGGCAAGGGAGTTCTCGACGCCGTTTTCATTGAAGGCCATACGGACAACCAAAAGTACTGGGGCGACGATACGGACTCCGGCAACCGGCAGCTTTCGACGATGCGCGCCAATGCCGTTTATGAAGCCATGGTGTTGAGCGGCAGGGAGCTGAGCCTCATGTCCAACTCCCGGGGCGAGCCGCTCTTCTCGCTTTCCGGCTACGGTTCGGCCAGACCTCGCCCCGGGCATGACTGGAAAGTGCCTACCAACGATCCCGTCAACCGTCGCATCGAATTCCGCTTTTTGATTTCGCCTGCCGGCATCGCGGCTGAATCGGAGAAGAGCCTTGATTGACATGTCGTATGTTATGGCCTTGCTCAAAAACGCCGCCAAGCCGTTCGGCAAAAGCACGTTTCACAACTGGGCCGTGCAGACTTTCGGAAATGGGGTCCGGGAGCCTTTCGAAGAAAGCCTGTTCAAAACGCTTTGGCTTCGTGTTCGCGATTACGGCAAGGAAACGGAATTTTTCGATGCCGAGGCCGACTACCTGCCCGATCTGCTCTTTCAGCCCGCCGGCCCGAATATGCCCGCTTGGTCAGAAACGCCGGAAATCGCGCTGTTTTTACTGCGAACGGCGGAGGCCCGCTGTTCTTCTGAAGCCAAGGAAAAGATTCTTGGCGTCTTTTTCGATGCCTTCCCTTTCGTCGGCAAGGAGATTTTTCCGCAGGCCTGTGAGTTGGCTGGAAAGATGGCGCACGACTGCGGCGGCAAGTGGCTTGAAATTTTCGGCGCCGGACTCTTTGACGCCCAGGGCGCACGTCGTGCCGCCGCACTGCTTACTGCCGGAGAATCGGTCATCGGCGGTGCGGCCCGGCTTCTCGGAGTCGATGAGGCACATGCCGCGGCGAGTGCTTTCACGGATCTTCTTTGGCGCGAGTCTCTTCAGGCCGGCCATACGTCGGCACGTATTCAGGCTGCTCTCGGCGGTACTCAAGAGACCTTGGATGCCGTGCTCGATTCCGTGCGACAGGATGCCGAGGGCGGCGATCACAAGCTTCGCGGCATCGGAGCGGAAGCGCTTTTCGCCAACGCTGTTCTTAAGCCGTTTGAAGTCCCGGGAGCAAAAACGGATCGGTCAGTGCAGCGTGCGGTCACCGGGCTGCTCGAGCACTTTCTCGGCTACTGGCCGGGCGGCGAAGGCTGGAAAAATATCGACGAAGGAGTCAAGGAACTTCTCCGATATTGGTCGGTCTGCGCTTCCTTTGACGAGTGCTTCGATGCGGTTTCGTTCCTCCTGCGAAATTCCGATGTTGCCCAGCGCCAGTGGATGGAACGCAAAATTTTCTGGGAGCGCTATCTGCGCGCGAGGCGCATTGAGAGCTGCCGCCTCTACTGCATGGAACTCAAGCGGGATATTTACATCGAAAATTATGCCGGCCGTTTCCCCAGTGCTATTGGCAAGATGGGCAGGATCACAGGGCGTAGTGGTTCGAAGGTCATGCTCCTGATGGAAGTGAGTCCGGATATCTCTGTCATTGAATTTTCCGATAACGGTTCGGTGAGAATTTTCGAGGGGCAATTGCGACCGAGATGCCAAAGATCTTATTTCTGGTGGGATGAAATTCAGGGGAAAGAAAGCGCCAGCGTAGCGCACAGAGGTTTCTGGCAGGGGAACGTTGATTACCAACTGACGGATCTGACGGGACTGCGCCGTCCTTAATTGGAAAAGGAGGAAAAATCATGTTCTTCGATGCTTTTCTCCGCCGCAGGCCGACTGGTCCGCTGCTTCGTCTCGCCCGGCGCATTGATCTTTCGCAGGAAGCGTTTGCCGAAGAGAAGCACCGTATCCGGGCGTTGCTTGAAGAGCAGAAGGAGAGCGGAAAGATCTCTCCGGGCTGCCCCGTAGAACTGTTTGAACTTTTCCTGAGGGATACACGCTGTGCGCGGGCCGCTGTTTACGAGCCGGAGCTGGCTATAAACACGGCGGCTCTGCGGGAGAAGCTTGAAAAAGATCCGCGGGGACTTGAGTGGCGCTATCTGCTGGAGGAAGGCCTGGCCTTTGCCGTCGAAGAAAACGGCAGTGCCGGCATTGCGGTCAGCGACGCCGCGCTGGCGTTTATGCCGCGGACGAGGCTTGCTCGGCTCGGCCTCCTCGGGGAAGCCTCAATCAGCCTCAGCATCGAGCGGAAGGGCGTTTTGCTCGCCCCCGACTTCGACATCCGGCTTCGCTGGCTCCGCAACCGGGCCTTGCTGCAACGCCCGGGCCTGGACGGCATTTACCTGACGGCAGGCAAAAAGAGCTACCTGCTCGCGCCGACCTACTTCATTGCGGCGGATGCCGTTTCCAGGTTCAGAGAAGAGAAAGCCGAAGGGCGGGAAATTGCCTTTGCCAAACTGAGCGAAGTGCTGCGGGTTACCGGCGTGGGGAATTTCTCCGGTGCGGCTACAACCGTGCGCCTGCTGTTTGCTTCGCAGTTCTCGCTGACGATCGATCCGGAAACCAAGGAGATTGTGCCGTATTTCCTCCCCAACGCACTCAATCCCGAGGGGGAGCGAAAGGACTACAGGCCGCTGCTGAGCGCCAGGGAAATGAAGCGTGCTCTCAGTCAGCTGAAGGCGGATTGCGATGACGGCAAGAGCGTGCCTGAATATTTTGCGGTTGGCAGTTCTTCGTTTGTTTATCTCGCACCATCGCTTCGAAGGACGCTCGGAGTAGTGCAGAGGCTGCGCTCGGGAGCGGAAGGGCCGGAAGGCAAGTTTGAGCTCATGGCCAACCCGCTGAGCGCGATCATGCGGCATTGGCCGAAAGGCGAGCCGCAGCCCGAAATTGATGGCATTTTCGTTGAAACGCCGGAATTTCTCAGCAGCCGTGTGAAGGCTTTCGGACCTTGGACGCCGAAGCGCATAGATTTTATCAAACCGGCATCGACAGACTGGTTTGCCTCGGGCGGCGGGGACTACGTGATCCTGGTCAACGGTGAGCCTTGCACGCTGACCGCAGAGGAATGCCGCTCGCTTCGCATAAATCTCGAAAAGGCCCTCAAAGAGGGCGGCGGATCCGTCCGGATCAAAAACGAAGAATTCAGCACCGACGCCTTCGACCGAGAGGAAATCGAGGCGCTGGTCGATGCAATTGACAAAGCGCAGGAAGTAACCGGCAAACAGGACGAAAAGAGTCCTGAGGAACGCCCCGCAGGCAAGGATTCAGGAGCCCCTTCAAAAACAAAAGAAGAGAAGCCGAAGAAGCCTCTTTACGGTCCCCTTATCAAAGACAACCTTGAGGTGCTCTCCTACGAATGCGAAAAAGCCGAACCGCGCGGCTGGAGCACTAATTTTGCAGGGCTTGAGAAGCCTTACGCGCTCCTCGACCATCAGAAAGAAGCGCTTTCCTGGCTGCAGGGGCTGTGGAACGCCGGCGTGCCGGGAGCTCTGCTGGCTGACGACATGGGCCTCGGGAAAACCCTTCAGTGTCTTGCTTTCATGAAATGGCTCCGCGACGGCTTCGCTGCCGAAGGCGAAGCCAAGCCGATGCTGGTGCTCGCTCCCGTCAGCCTCCTTTCCAATTGGCAGCAGGAAGCTCAAAAGTATTTCGGGCCGGGGCTGACACCGCCGCTGATTGCCGACGGCAGAACGGCGGCCGCGGCGGAGCGCCGCACTCCGAGCGAGGTTGCCGATGCGCTCGCATCAACGGACTGGGTGATTTCCAATTACGAAACCGTTGTTCGCCATCCGAGGTTTTTCATGAGCGTCGGCTGGGGTTTCGTGGCGTTAGACGAAGCGCAGAAGATCAAAACACCGACTTCGCTCACCACCGAAACCGTCAAGGCTCTCAAATCGGATTTTGTTTTGGCCATGACGGGCACGCCGGTCGAAAACAGCTTTGCGGATCTTTGGAGCATCCTCGATGCCTGTGTTCCCGGTCTGATGGGATCGCTCAGAAGCTTTGCAGAACGCTACGGCGGGGAACGCGATCCTGAGCAAAGCGGGCGTGAGCTGCAAGGTCTCCTGACCGGCGAGGGGATGCAGGGAAAAGGCGTCTGCCTTATGCTGCGGCGTCTTAAGATCGACCGGCTCAAGGGACTGCCGTCCAAGAACATCGAAAAAGTGCGCGTTCCGATGCCGCCGCAGCAGCTGGCAAAGTACCGGAGCTGCATCGCCGACTATAAGAATCACAAAGGGACAGACGGCCGCCAGATGCTGTTCAAAGCGCTTTCTGCTATCCGCCGTTGCTCGGTCGTGCCGTTTGAAGTGTCGGGCGAAGAAGCGCTCAGCATTGAACAAATTCTTTCGTCGGCAAGACTCTCTGCCTGCTTCAGGATTCTTGACGAGATCAGGGATCGGGGAGAAAAAGCGGTGATTTTCGTGGAAAGCGTGGAGTTGCAGTCGGCCCTTGTCAGAACCATCAAGGAACGCTATCGGCTTCGTGATATTCCCGGCTTTTTCAACGGATCCTTCAGCACGGCAGCGAGGCAACGTGTCGTGGAGAGGTTCCAAAACGGCGTGCTCGGCTTTGACGTGCTGGTGCTGACCAACCGCACCGGAGGCACGGGCTTTACGCTGACGTCGGCCAATCATGTCATTCTTCTTGAACGGTGGTGGAATCCGGCTGTGGAAGATCAATGCTGTGACCGCATCTGGAGAATCGGACAGGAAAAAGAGGTCACCGTCCATATCCCTATGGCAGTTTTTCCGGACGGTGCAGGCATGTCATTCGATGAGAACCTGGATGCTCTGCTCGAAGAAAAGCGCCGCCGCAGCGGTTCCGTGCTGACGCCTACCGACAAAAGTCAGGCGGTTATGGATGCACTCGGACGCTCGCTTCTCAGTGAAGAAGAAACAAAACAGGGAAATGCTTCTTCGGAAGGTGAGTGAGGCGCGATCAAAGGCTCAATGCTTCCCGTGTCAGTCTCTTTCAAGAGACTTTTCTGTGACCTGGCTCAGGGTATTACTTAAAAAGGCCGCAGGGCGTTGTCCGCAGGGCGAGCATAAAGATCAGAAAGGGGCGATCCTTCCCCCGTTGCGGAGATTTGCCGATGAAAGAAAGAAACACTGTGTCTGCGGAATCCCTGTTCGGCCTGCCGTTCCAAAAAGCCTATGAACGGCTTTTGAAGAAAGCCGAGCAGCCGCGCGCCGGAGAAGCCACGCTGCAAACGCTCTGCGGACGCTGTGAAGCACTGGTCTGCCAGGGCAGGAAAGCCGTTTGGCTCGAAGAGCGAAGCGAACAGAAGGGCGAATGCCTGCTCAGCCTCGCCGAAGCACTTCTCAATACGCCTCGCGGTGTCTACTGCGCGATGCGCTTTGTTTGGTTCGCGGAGCGCTTCGGATTGTCGGCGTCATTGAAATCCCGCGCCAAGGACTTGGAATCAAGCTGCCGCATCAAAGCGGCGGGCAAAGCCGGAAATTTGCTTTACATAGCGCGTTCGCATTGGTTCAAGGAGCCAGGGGGCTGCAGTTTTATCCATAAGTATGTCGAAAAAGAAACCCTGAACGGGAAAATTATTAAAAGGCTGGACTTTGGCAATCTTTGTATGTTTGCCTATGCCAGTGAGGGAGCCCGCAAAGATGCGTACCGCGCATCTCCCGAGATCCTCAAGTGGCTTCGCGGCGGCGGTGCCTTGGTTTTCTCCCGCCTGACTTCCGGTGAACACTGCCTGGTTTTCAATGAGTTCGCCGTTCATGAAAAGCTGACTTGGCCGGAGGCGAAACTAAGCCGGGGAAATTTTTCTGCCGTTCCCGGTTGGGTTACTAAAGAGCATTTTGGTCCGATTGCGGACTTGGTCGTCACGGCGAAACACAGGAAACTTCGCCGCATGAGCGAATGGCTGACACCGGCCAAAGGGCGAAAAGAATTCCGCAGCCGCGATTTCCTCATGATGCTCAGTCCCGAGGCATACCGCCGGCGCAAGCGCGCTGACAAGAAAGCCAAAATTGCAAAAAAGTATGATTGGATTCCAGTGACGGCGTGCGACATCGGCCGCAGTTTTTCGATCACCGGCAGGGGCATCGAGGCCGCAGGGCGATTTTTCCCGATGAACGATTATGACGATGCAATGTTCACGCATGCCCCGGGCGGGCGCTTTGCGCTCGTGATGACGAGAAAAGACCGGGGCAGACCTCTTTATCTAGAACTCGCCGGACGCCGCGCCCTGGCTTACGCCGCGGCGCGCATTGCCGATGACTTTTGGCTGCCGTTGCTTGCCACTGAGATCGAAGCACTTGCTGCCGGTGCGAAGACTTACTTTGATGCCGGATGGGACCGCTTTTTTGACTCGGGTGCCAATTATTACGATGGGATCCGTCCTTGGCGGCGAGTTCCTGAGAACCTTTTGTCTCCGCCGAAGTTTTTGTCAAAACCGGGAAATAAAAATCCCCGTGACGGTTTGTCGCGCCTTGTTCGAAAACTGATGCGCGGGCGTCGCTCACGGCTCCGTTACTGCCGTACCCTAAGCGCCGCGCTGCCGCAGATCAAGGCCGCGCTCGCACTCTCCGAGACCGATGCCGAGTGCCTGGCAAATGCCAGGCTGCCGGCCGAGAATTCGTTCGGCATCCGCGTGCGCTCGCTATTTGAGCCGAGCAAGAAGAAGCCGCTTTTCGAGCGAGTGACCTTTGCCAAGGGGCTTCGCGGAGGCCGATGCATCCTTCCCGCCATGAAGCCGTCTCCGATTCGCCGCAGTCCCCTGACCGTCGAAGTCCGGGAGGACGGGCTGATCCTGTGCGAGCAGCCGGGTCCCCGGCAGACGCTTCGCGAAGCGCTGAAGGTGACGAAGCCCGCTTCCGAACTGAGCCTTGCGGAGCTGCAGGCGCTGGGGCTTTTTGACGATCTCCGCGGCATCGTTCTTTCGCAGTGGGAAAGTCTTGGACTCAGGCTGCCTCGCTACAGTGAATGGGTTCTTAAGAAGCGTTTCAAAAACGGTCCGGTGCCGGAAGAGGCCAAGGCGAAGGCGAGGGAAGATGCCTGGCCGGACGTTTATCTCTCGCTTCGCGGCGCAAAGCGCAGGCAGGTCACGGAAGCGCTTGAAGCCGTTTTGGCGCGGCCCTATGTGGATCCGAACAAAACCCGCGATCCGAAGGGCACGGCCGAAAAGCTTCTCAAGCGGATGCGGCCTTTCGAGCTCCGGGCGGTCGGTGCAGTGAGGGCGGAAGAGGGAGCGCTGCGGCTCCGCGTGCCGATCGAAACGGCCGACCGCCTTTCACGTGCTTATCGGCTGCCCGTGCGTTTCGCCGCCGCTCCCGGCGGCAAGTCTGAGCAAGGTTAAGGTATTACTTAAAAAAGACACAGGTGATCGCCCGGCAGGCGATGATCATCGTAATGAATAAAACAAGAGCGCAGGAGCGCTTAAAGGACGGACACGATGAAAATTTTTTACGTTGACGAAAACGATGTGATCACGCCGCAGGACCCTGGCGATATGGAATCTCCCAAGACCCGGAAAAAGCTTTACAGCGATTTGGGTGAGGAGATCGACCTGGATTTTGTCAAATCCAACTACGATATCCTCGAAGACATTGTTGAGGATCTTTCCGATTGCCCTGCGGATTGGCAGGAATTTATCGAAGAAGACCAGAAGCTCCCGAAGTCCAAGCGTGTCCTCAAGGTTTCGCGGGCCAAAAAGTCCAAAGACGGCAAGGCACTGCCCCGTCACTGCTGCTGGCTGAAAGACGGCAGGACGCTCTTCGAGTTTGACGAGCCGGCCCCTGACAGAGACACTGTTTACGACAACATCCAAGAGATCATCGACGGTGCGCACGGCTCGATAAGATCGCTGATTGACTCGTGCATTGATTTTTGGCTTGACCGCGATCCTACCGAAGAAGAACTCGGAACGTGGGCCAAATACAACTGCGGCTGCTTTTATTCTTTTGACGGCCTCTCCAAAGAGGACCGCGATGCACTCGGCATCGAGCTTGTCGACGGAGACGGTCCGGGCTGCGACACGCAGTATGCTCGGCTCTGCCGCAGCATCGACGAGGCCAATGCCGCGGCGGCCGAAAGGGGACTCGACATCCGCTTTGTGAGTGCTGATTGAGTTAAGTTCAGCATGCGGAACATCTCAAAAGAGAGTCACTGGAATAAAAAGTTCCCGATATGAATCTTAAATAATTTGAAGGCCGCTGCTTTGTTCAGCGGCTTTTCTTTCAGCTTTCCGCCTCGAAAGAAGGCTGCAGAGGAGGTTCTCAGGGCAATCATCGTCTGAAACCGCTGAAGGGTGCGCAGGCGGTTTTTGCAAAGCTTCAGGGCAAAGCTGCCGGCTGTTTTGAATCTTGAGGAAAATATCGGAAAAAATCGTTATTTGACAGGGTATTATGGTTTTCCATGATGATGCCTGAAAAAGGTCACATTCATCAGGAAGGATTTGTACAATCCTTCTGACAGTTTTGGAATCCTCCGCTGTTTTTCAGAACTGTCAGCCATAGCCTGACCGCGGCCTGCGATCGATCTTCCCCACGTCCGTGGGGGTGTTCCTTCGACTTCCGAGGCTGACGGATGCGTCGAAATAGTTTTCCCCGCGAAAGCGGGGGTGCTTCCGACTCGTCCGGCGATTGCGGTCGGGTTTATGGCTTTCCCCACAAATGTGGGGGTGCTTCTGCGGCCGTCCTTTCGCCCCGGCCTTCGAAAAGTTTTCCCCGCAGCCGTGGGGATGCCGGCGGCGAAAGGGCGTTCCTGCTCTCCTAAACACCGCTCAAAATCGCCTGAAGCGCTATTGGGTAAAGGCCGCTGAGACTTTTACCTTATAAAAGATTATTACAGGGCGTGTTACGATAAAAAAACGATTTAGAAGGCCTGCGGCGCAGGGCTTGTGCCGCGGGCAATTGCGTTTTTGCTAACAGGAGCTCAAGGAAATGTTTAGAAGAACCCTCATCGTCGGTGCTGTCGCTGCCGCACTGCTTGCCGGCTGCGGCGATGATTCCGCTAAAAAGACGGCCGCTCCGGCCGAAAAGGGGACCGTGACGGTCGGCCTTATTCAGCTCGTTGAGCATCCGGCTCTCGATGCCGCCGCCAAGGGCATTCAGGATGCGGTCAAGGACCGCGGCCTCAAGGTGAAGTTCGACGTGCAGAACGCCCAGGCCGACCAGTCCAATCTCGCCAACATTTCCCAGCGCTTTGTGACGCAGAAGTATCCGCTCGTCTTTGCCATCGCGACGCCTGCCGCGCAGACGATTGCCAACGCCGCGAAGAACACGCCCGTGGTCGCCACGGCCGTGACCGACTTCGTGGCCGCCAAGCTCATCAAGAGCAACGAGAAGCCGGGCACGAACGTGACGGGCTCCTCCGACATGAACCCGGTCGGCGCGCAGCTTGACATGCTCATGAAGCTGGTGCCGGACGCGAAGACGATCGGCACGATTTACAACAGTTCCGAGATTAATTCCCAGGTGCAGGTCGAGGCGCTGAAGAAAGAGCTGAAGCGCTACAACGGCGTGACGCTCATGGAAGGCACGGTCTCGTCGGTCAACGACGTGCAGCAGGTCGCGCAGAACATGGTCGGCAAGGTGCAGGCGATTTACCTGCCCACCGACAACATTCTCGCGTCTTCGATGCCCGTCCTCACGAAGATCACGACGCCCGCCAAGGTGCCAGTGATCACAGGTGAGGAGAACATGCTCAAGGGCGGCGGCCTCGCCACGGTCGGCATCGACTACTACAAGCTCGGCCGCATTGCCGGCGAAATGGGCGCCGACATCCTCGAGGGCAAGAGCAAGCCCGCCGACATGCCGATTCGCTTCCAGACCGAATTCAAGGGCAGGGTGAATGCCCAGACCCTGAAGCAGCTCGGCATGACGGTGCCCGACTCGCTCAAGAGCTCGGTCGAAGTCGTCGACTACAGCAAGAAATAAAATATCGTCCGCCGGGCGGCCTCCTTCTTACGGGGCGGCCCGGCTTTCTTTTTCTTATTTCTCCGGTGCCGCATGCTTGACATCCTGATTCCCACCGTCGCGCAGGGCCTGATGTGGTCGCTTCTTGCGCTCGGCGTTTTCATCACATTCCGCGTACTCGACGTCGCCGACCTGACGGTCGAAGGCAGCTTTACCTTCGGTGCCGCGGCGGCCGCAACGGCCCTGGTTTCGGGCTGGGGCGTGACGGTCGCCTTCGTGCTCGCCGGCATCTGCGGCGGCATCGCGGGCATCGTCACGGGCCTTCTCACGACGAAGCTGCGCATCCCCGTGCTCCTTGCCGGCATTCTTACGATGATCGGCCTTTATTCGGTCAACCTCCACGTGATGGGCAAGGCGAACGTCGCGCTCCTTAACATCGACACGGTCTTCACCGTTTTCGAAGACATGGGGATGACCGGCACGCAGGCGATGCTCGCGGTTGCCGCGGTTGCCGCCGTGCTCGTGACGCTCGTCATCTACTGGTTCTTCGGCACGGAGCTTGGCTCCGCGGTGAGGGCGACGGGCTCGAATCCCCAGATGGCGAGGGCGCAGGGCGTCAACACCGACCGCATGGTGGTGTTCGGCCTGTGCGTCTCTAACATTTTGGTCGGCCTCTCGGGCGCGCTCGTCGCGCAGAGCAACGGCTTCGCGGACGTCGGCATGGGCGTCGGCACCATCGTGATCGGCCTCGCGTCGGTCATTATCGGCGAGGTGCTTTTCGGCACGAGAAGCTTCCGCAACTGGCTGATCTCCGTGGTGCTCGGCTCCATCGTCTACCGCCTCGTCATCGCCGCGGTGCTCGCGATGGGCATGCCGCCCAACGACCTCAAGCTCTTCACCGCGATCCTCGTTGCGATCGCCCTTGCGCTGCCGCTGCTCCGTGAAATCTGGCGCGGCCAGAAAGCGCGCTTTTAACCCAGAGGAGAGAACGCTGTGCTGATAGCAAAAGGTGTGAAAAAGACGTTCTTCCCGGGAAGCGTCAACGAGAAGAAGGCCCTGCAGGGCGTGGATCTGACGCTGGAAAACGGCGACTTCGTCACCGTGATCGGCTCGAACGGCGCCGGCAAGTCGACGTTCCTGAACGCCGTCGCGGGCGTCTTTCCGATCGACGAGGGCACGATTGAAATCGGCGGCTTCGACGTGACGAAGATGCCCGAGTACAAGCGCGCGAAGTTCATCGGGCGCGTCTTCCAGGACCCGATGAAGGGCACAGCCGCCAACATGATGATCAAGGAAAACCTGGCCATGGCCTCGCGCCGCGGCAAGAAGCTCGGGCTTGCCTGGAGCGAGAAAGAGGAAGACAACGAGCGGTTCGCGAAGCTCCTCAAGCAGTTCGACCTCGGCCTTGAGGACCGCCTTACGGCGCGCGTCGGGCTGCTTTCGGGCGGCCAGCGCCAGGCGCTCACGCTGCTGATGGCGACGCTGCAGCGCCCGCAGCTGCTGCTCCTCGACGAGCACACCGCAGCCCTTGACCCGAAGACCGCCGCGAAGGTGCTTGAGCTCACGGACCGCATCGTGCAGGCTGAGCATCTCACGACGCTCATGATCACGCACAACATGCGCGATGCGCTTCGCTACGGCAACCGCCTCGTCATGATGCACGAGGGCCGCATCGTCGTCGACGTGAAGGGCGACGAGAAAAAGAACCTCACGGTGCGCGACCTGCTCGCGCTCTTTGAGAAGGGAGCCGGAACGATCAGCGATGCGATGCTGCTGAGCTGAAGGCCGTCTTCTGTCCTGTGAGCAGTCCCCGGAAAGTGGTAAAGGCTTTCCGGGGACTTTCTTTACCTTCCTGAACTACGGCGGATATCGTCGTCCGCCGTTTGGCAAAACTCTCTATATAAGATCCCGATAGGATACTTTAAGCTGTATCGGACAGCGGTTCTCAGCTGACCGTTTATCTGCCGCCCCGGGTCCCGGGCTGAGTTTATGCCTGCTTATCGGGGTGCCCGTTCCGGCTGGCCTGCAGAACGGTGGCGGCGATTTCGGTTGCCAGGATGAGTGCAATGCCCGCTGCGGCGGCCGAGTCCGGAATCTCGCCGAAAACGAATACGCCGAACAGCACGCTGAAGACGATCGCCGAAAACTGCAGGTTGGCGCAGAGGAGGGTGCGGCCGCGGCCCCAGGCCTGCGTCTGCGCGAGCTGGGCGCAGGCCGTGCAGATGCCGACGGCGAGAAGCTCCGGAATCTGCAGAAGGTCTGTCAGCGGGGTCCCGCCGCCGCAGACTTTGAGAACTGCGGACGCTGCCAGGCAGGAGCAGCCGAAGAGGAAGGCCGTTCTCGGCACAGGCTCGCCGAGCCGTCCGAGTTTTTTGAGCGTGAGCGAAGAAACGGCGGAGCAGGCCGCCGAAACAAGAGCGAGAAGGGCAAAACCGGCGTTTGCAGCGCCGAAACTCGGCCGAAGCGTCAGAACGATGCCCGCAAAGCCCGCCGCTATCGTGAGCAGCAGCGCAAAGTTTGTGCGGATTTTCTTTAGCCGGTTCCTGACGAGGACGAAGGCGCCGATGAAAAGCGGAGCGCAGTAGGAAAGCGTCTGTGCGGTTGCGATGGGCAGGTGCTGCACGGAGACGATGTTGATCAGCAGCGCGCTGACGCCGGCTGTGCCGCGGAGCAGGTGCCATGCACCGTGCTTTGTCGCGACGGCCGTCCGGCTCGCCAGCATAACGGCGAGCAGGCAGGCAAAAAGGAAAAGCGACCGGACGAAGAAGATATCGCCGAACCACAGGCCCTGCGGAGCCTTCTTGACGAAGACGTACGTCAGCACCGTGAAAAAGGTCGAGGCAAGGATCCAGAAAGACTGTCGCATTTCAGAGATACAGACAGGGACCGCGATCCTTGTAAAAGGAAAAGCGGTCCCTGCTGCTTTGCATCTGCGCTGGGAGGATTTATTACTTGGCTGATTTCAGGGCTTTTTCAAGTTCCGGAAAGCTGTGGCAGTCGTTGCAAAGCAGGCGCGGCTCGCCCGACCACTGATGGCAGGCCGTGCACTGCGTGTTGCCCATGTGGCTGCTGTGCGGGTTGGGCGAAAGCGCTGCCGTTTTCTGTGCAAGCGCCTCGTAGCCGCCGTGGCATTTCGTGCATTGGTCCTGCGAAGGTTCGGCGGTGAGCCCGAGCGCCTTGTGATGCTCTCCGATGCCGGCGGCAAAGGAGGCGGAGCAGGAAAGGGCGATCAGCACCATCAAGAGTTTTTTCATAGTCAGTTCTCCTTTGCAAAGGCGGCGGCTTCGCGGCCGGCGATGGAGCCGAAAACGGCGTTGGCCGTCTGGGGATTGACGCCGCGAAGCCCGTTGGCGGCGCATTCGCCGACGGCATAGAGGCCGGGGATGGCCTTGCCCGAAACAGAGAGCACGCGCGTCCTCGCATCGGCTCGCACGCCGCCGAAGGTGCCCTGGATCATCGGCTCGAACTTAGCGGCGAAATACTTTCCGCCGAAGGGATTGACCGGGTTCGGACGGCCGAACGCTTCGTCTTTGCCGGCGGCGGCCGCATCAAGGTAGGCCTTGGCGCTCTTTTCCAGCGCGTCGCCGGGAACGCCGATTTTGGCAGCCAGCTCTTTAAGCGAAGTCGCGGATTCGAAAGCGCCCTCCTTGCTGAGGCCGGGGAAGCGGTGATCCGCCTTGAGCACGGGTTCGCCGAAAATCAGCCAGGCGCTTTTTTCGGGCAGTGCCCAGAGCCTGCGGCTCTGCCAGTAGCCGCCGAGCTCGTTCATAAATCGCTCGCCGCGCTGGGAAACGGCAAACGCGCCGGCGCGGACGGCCTTGATCATATTGATGCGGTTGCCCTTGAAGGTGAGGACGGTGGGGTTGGCCTTAAAGACATCCATGTCGTCCAGCGCGGCGCCTGCCGATTCCGCCATGCGCTGGCCGTCGCCCCGGTCGGTCGGGGTGCAATAGACCTTGGCTTTCTCCCAGCCGCCGCCGATGTATTTGGCGACCATCTCAGGGTTGTTTTCGAAACCGCCCGTGGCGAGCACGACGGCCTTCGCCGCAAAGCGCTTTTCACCCGCGGGGGTTTCGCAGACGATGCCGCGGATCCGGCCGTCCTGAGCGATCAGCCGCACGGCGCGGTGCCGCGTTCGAATGTCAACCTTCAGCGCTTGCGCACGCTTTTCGAGCGAGTCGATCAGCAGCTCTCCGAGACGGTGCCCTTCCTTGATGTTGAGGAAGAATTTCCTGGCTTTCTTTCTTGACCAGGTGACGCCGAGCGATTCAAGCCAGTCGGCGGCCGGTATGGCGCCGTCGGCGAGAATCCTGGCCGTTTTCGGATCCGCCTTGGTATGCGTCGCGGCGGCCGTGCCGATGTAGAGCTTGTAAAGGTCTTCGGGTGTGGTGGTGAAGCCGAGCGCTTTTTGAATGGGGTGGCCGGCGCAGCCGAAGATGCCGGTGGAAACGCGCGAGGCACCGCCCAGCCAGTCGTTTGCTTCGAGCAGCAGGACGGAGGCGCCGTTTTCCGCCGCCCGGATGGCGGCGGCGAAGCCGCCCGCGCCGGAACCGGCAACGATCACGTCAAAAACGGAATTTTCCAATGCCGATGCGGGCAGCGAGCCGGCGGCCAGGAGGCCGGCACCCGTGCGCAGCACCGCGCGGCGTGAAATCTTATGCAGGGTCATGATTCTCTCCTTTTTGGGGACGGCAACGCGGACTGTCCCTTCTGGAAAAAATCTAAACCCTGGGGTCGCCCCGAGGTCAAGAAGCGGTGCCGACGCGGCAGCGGATCAGCATGTAATAAAGAGGTCCTCCGGCCGCTTCTTCGATGGCCAGCAGCCGTCCGGAAGAATCGCTGAGGAAACGCACTCCGAGTGCCGACGCTTTGTCGAGCAGCGGCCTCAGGTCGGACGGCGTCAGCGAAAGCGGGTCGTTGGTTTTGAAATAAATGATGAGGCAGCGTCCTGCCGGAACGGTCTTGACCGGAGGCTGCGCAGAGAGGCCGAGTTTCGCGAAATAGCTTTCCGTCACGCCGAGGCCCAGTTCCGTGCTGTAGCAGCCGGAAAAGCCGGGGTCATTGAGTTCTGCCTTCGGAACGCTGATCGAGATATGCGTGAAGGGGAAAGCCTTGGCCCAGCGGGGAAGCAGCTTCCTCGCTTCACTGTAATCCTTGCCCTGCCCGTAAGAATAAAGGCTGTAAATCGGCGGGCGGCTGACGCCTTCGACGGTGCCGTTGCACAGAGCGCACTTTTCGAGGAACCCCCGCACTTCGTCCAGCCGGCCGATGTTCTGCTGCAGGCGTGTGATTTCAGCCTGCATGTCGCGCCGCTGGGCATTGAGGGCGGCGATCTGAACGTCGATTGGCTTGCCCTGCAATGCTTCGATTTTTTTGATCGGGAGCCCGAGGCTGCGCATGATGCGGATATCGGAGGCGCGCAGGGCGTCTTCGCTGTCGTAGTAGCGGTAGTTTGTTTCGCTGTTGATGACGGGCTGCAGCAGGCCGACGTCGCTGTAATGACGTATGGTCTCGGGTCCGAGGCCGACGGCAGCGGCGATTTGAGAAACAGTCAGCATGGCGCGAGAAAGTCCGAGTGCTGATTGAAATTATATTGGGGGCCAGATTTGTTTTGTCCGGGCTCCGGTTTTTGCAGCATTTTTCTAGGGGCCGACTTGAAAGTGAAACCGATCGGTCAGTCAATGATTTATAACCCGAACGGGATCTCTATTTATTTTGAACGCAGTCGGAAAAGCTGGTGCCACTGCGTTCCCCATTGAATGTCCTTCAGATCGGGAAGATTTTTGCAGAAACTTATATATCGAATGAGAGCTCCTCAAACAGAAGCGTTTCTGCCTGCCTTCATGTGTTTCTTTTGCATGGCTTTTTATCTTTTAACGTTAAAGCAGCCTGCAAAGTCAATATTTTCTGCAATCTCTTATAGAATGGGAGCTGTCCCAGCAGGCCGGGGGAGGGGTACTGCGAAAGGATTCGGAGGTGCCGGCATGCCTTCGAGTCGCGCTTAGCATTGTGCGAAAGCGCTGAAAACAAATAAACCGGCAAAAATAAAGCGCCAGGGAGGTAAACCAAGGCGCTTTAGGAGTAAGTGATGATCTCATCCATCTATCACTTAGCTCGTATCTTAGCACGAAATATTATACAAGTTGAAGTCAATTCTTTTGTGATTGAAGTTCGCTTGAGAATATTTCCTCGGCTCGAAATTACTTTTCGAGCCGTGATTCGCTAAGAGGCTGAGTAATTCCTCGGCGGGCTTGCCCGCCGAGGGCTCAGTTTTCCTTCGTTAATAACGGTGCTGGTGCAGAGGACAGTGACCGGGGAAGGCGAGGTGACGGGCTTCACTTCGCAGGCTTGCGATCCCGGCGCGGAAGCTGCGGCGGCGGAGGCGATGATCTCCCGAAGCCGCATCGTCCTCGGGGTCAGGGATCCTTCCCTTTTCATCGCGCCGCCGGTCAGCGATTCGTTTCGCGCGGCAGTCGAGCGCAACTGGAAGATAACCTTTTACTGCGAAGTACCGGTGCTCTGGGGATGAAAAAACTTGCCAGGGGTGCTGAATCTTGCGGTAATTATTGGTCCCCTCTCAAAGCAAGCAATCTGCGAGGATCGCATGTCAGCATATGGACGCAGCTTTCGTAAATAAAAATACAGGGTTCGTGATTTTCGGCTGCCGCTGATCTGAACCGGACTGTGCGCAGACCGAATCCCTCAGGAGAAATTTTGGAGATTTTTGCTAAGAGACAAAACGAAGAATGGAACTGCGTTCTGCGTGCAGGGACCGTTAATTCCTTGTCTCAGAATTTCAAGGACGCAAACGGTTGTTGGCTAGTTTTACTGATTTGATTTACAGCTCTGATCAGATTCCCCATCGATTGCCGCAAGGTATGAGCCGAGCATTGATTTTGGTGAATGGACTGGACTTCCTGTAGAAACTAGACATTTGGTTAATACCTTGCTAGCATCATGCCAACAACACCCCGCAAGCCTAGTTCACAGCCGCAAGACTGTGAAATGCTCATTCCGCGGGGTTTTTCTTATAACGAAATTGAACTGGTATGGGAAATTTGGGTGCTTGGAATAAGCTGCATTCCCGGAAAGCCTTAATTTTTCCGGCTGTTTTTAAAAATAGCCGGCGCACTTTAAATGCACCGGCTGTCATCTATCAGTTTTCCGCAGCTAAGCTTTTGACTAAGCTCTGCACCGGCTCCACCAAGTCTGCCAGTCGGAACGTAGTACTGCCGGTGTTCTAAATGTTCAAAGGCACGCCTTTGGCATAGGTGAATGCACTTACAACATGCATATTCGGTTTCTCCATCAGCAGATATAAGGCGTTGCTGGTATTGAACAGGTAATTAGGATCTTCTTTTCCAGCGCTTGATACTGCTGATATAAATTGTTCTTTCGGTATATCAAGCTTTGTGAAGTCAGGGCCCATTCTCACCACGCTGACGGTAACAAATTTATCAAATGTTTCCCAGGTCACGGTCCCTTTATTAAAGTCTTCCACTTGATTGCAGGGAACGGCGGCATAAATAAGCCGCATATTGTTCTTAGTGCTCTGCTCAAAGCTCCGTTTATACCCTCTGTAAGTCGATGAATTTTTATCAACGGGGCAATATCCTTTCGGATTTGAAAATTTTAAGTCTGTCTGCAGGACAGTTAAAACGTTTGCGGAGTCCTCCTGCTGATTATTGGGAAAGCCGGCAGCTGTTGACGGCAGGCTGACTGAGGCAATGCCGGCCGATAACAGGATCGGGAATACAAACTTTTTGATATTTGAAATTTTTTCGACATTGGCTTTCATTTTTTTTAGCCCACTAAAAATGTTCTCACGGTTCTGTGAGAAAATTTAGGAAGATTAAAATTTTCAAATTCAAAGTTGTTTATAGTATATCATATAAAAACAATTCTGTATATTTTGAATACACTGCTCAGGTGTTTCATTTTTAAAAATATGAAAATCGAAATAGCTCTCTGAAAAAACTAATTGAAATATTTAAATAATGCAGCGAATATTAAGAAAAATGATTCTGATTCCGGTCGCTGTTTTTTAATTTTTCATCATTCGTATGATGCCGCCGATTTTCAGTGCGTCTTGGAAAGCCTGTTGTTTCGATTTCCATCCTTGAAATGCGTTTTCCTGTCCGGTGCTTTCAGGAAAGACAGGTTCAAGCAGCAGACATCCGGTGCATTATTTTTTGTCTTGTTCCGCTTAAGGCCGTTTTTGTTAGGCGAACTCGAATTTTTCAGTCGGCAGAAAGATTTGCTAGGCCATTTATTGCTTAGGATAGAAGGCTGCAAAATAATTTTTTTCTTAAATTTTAAATATGCTGTGCAGATATAAATTGAGGCAAAAGGTGAAAATGCCTTTTGCCTCAGATATATCTTGATCAGCGTTTTTTTAAGATCTTGTCGCAGCCTTCATCTCTTTAACGTAAGATGACAGATTTTCAAGCATTTTCTTTTTATCGCCGAGCCCGTTTTCGATGATCTTCACGATCGCCGAACCTACGATTACGCCTTTGGCCCCGGCAGCCAATCCGGCCCTGACGTGCTCGGGTTTCGAAACGCCGAAACCAAGCAGCGGAGCAGGGGCCTTTTCCTCCTCCAGGATCTCAAGAATCCGGTGCACCGGCGTGCCCGAGGCACGATCCGTGCCGGTAATGCCTGCGCGCGAGAGCAGGTAGGTGTAGCCGCCCGTGAGATGCGCGATGGTCCTCGTCGCATCATCGTCCGCATTGGGCGGGACGATGGCAACGAGCGCAATGCCGGCATTCTTGGCCGCCCTGTCCCACTGCGGTTCGGCAAGGCGCATTGAGGCGGGGAGATCAGGGATCAGCACCGCATCGGCGCCGGCTTCGGCTGTTTCCTTGAAAAAGGTCTCGATGCCCGGGGCGCAGACGAGGTTAATGTAGAGCATCACGCTCACGGGCATATCGGGGTGCGCGGCGCGGAAGCGCTTCAGCACCGCAAGGCACTTCTTCGGCGTGGCGCCGTTCTGCAGCGCCCGCTGGGCCGAGAGCTCGATCACGGGGCCGTCGGCGCTCGGATCGGAAAAGGGGATGCCGAGCTCAAAGGCATCGGCGCCCGCATCGGCTAGGGTGTTCAGGATCTCAAGGGAGGTCTCGTCGTCCGGATCGCAGAGGTTCACGAACGGGACGAAGGCTCCTTCTTTTTTGGCGGCGAGCTCGGCAAAGCGCGCGCTGAAACGATCGGTCATGATTCGGTACTCCATTCTCAAAGTTTTTTCTGCATAAGCTCGAGCACGTCGGGGCGAAGCCTGCCGTTGACGGAGAGGCCTTCCTTCTCAAGGCGCGCCGCCACCTGGAAGATGTCCTTGTCGCCGCGGCCCGAGAGGTTCACGATGAGCTTCTGCTCCTTGTCGGGGTTGCTGCGCGCCATCTTGAGGGCGTAGGCTAAAGCATGTGCGCTCTCGAGCGCCGGGATGATGCCTTCCTTTACGGAGAGCTCGACGAAGGCTTCGAGCGCCTCGCGGTCGGTCACCGAGACGTACTCGGCCCGGCCCGTGTCTCGCAGGTAGGCGTGCTCGGGTCCGACGGACGGGAAGTCGAGGCCCGCCGAAATGGAGTAGGACTCTTCGATCTGGCCTTCGGGCGTCTGCATGTTGTAGGAGCGGGCGCCGAAGAAAATGCCCTTCGTGCCTTTCTCGAGCGTCGCGCCGTGCTCGCCCGTGGCAAGGCCGAGGCCCGCCGGCTCGACGCCGATGAGGCGCGTCTCTTTGAAGGGCTTGAAATCCGTGAAGAGGCCGATTGCGTTGCTGCCGCCGCCCACGCAGGCGATGACCGCATCGGGGAGAGCGCCGTTCTCGAACTTCGCGAACTGCGCGCGGGCTTCTTCGCCGATGATCTTCTGGAACTCGCGCACGATCGTCGGGAACGGATGCGGACCCGCCGCCGTGCCGAGCATGTAGTGCGTGTTCTCAAAGCTGCCGGCCCAGTCGCGGAGCGCCGCGTTGCAGGCTTCCTTAAGCGTGCCGCGGCCGTGCGTCACCGGCACCACCTCGGCGCCCATCAGCTCCATGCGGAAGACGTTGGGCTTCTGGCGCTCGACGTCCTTCGCGCCCATGTAAACGCGGCACTTGAAGCCGAACATCGCGCAGGCAAGCGCCGTGGCGACGCCGTGCTGGCCGGCGCCCGTCTCGGCGATGATGCGCGTCTTGCCCATGCGCTTTGCGAGCAGAGCCTGGCCGAGCACCTGGTTCGTTTTGTGCGCGCCGCCGTGCAGCAGGTCTTCGCGCTTCAGGTAGATCGTGGTTTTCGTGCCCTCGGTGAGGCGGCGCACGCGCGTGAGCGGCGTCGGGCGGCCGGCATAGTTCGTGAGCAGGTCGTTCAGCTCCTGCTGAAACTTCGGGTCGTTCCGCGAATCAACGAACGCTTTTTCAAGCTGGTCGAGAGCGGGGATGAGGATTTCGGCGACGAACTGTCCGCCGTACTCTCCGAAATAGGGATTCAAAAGCATGGTCGTTTACCTCTGAGAATTCGTGTCGTTGTTAAAGGCTGCCGCGCAGCGCGCCGAAGGCGCGGGCGATGAGCGCGGCCGACTTGACGCCGGGCGCGGTCTCGAGCCCCGAGTTGAAGTCGAGTCCCGCGGCAAGCGATGCGGCAGCCGCGCGGGCGTTCGCGGGATTGAGACCTCCTGCGAGCAGCACCGCTTCGGGGTGCTTGAAAAGGCGGATGACATCGAAGTCAACCGTTTTGCCCGTGCCGCCCGTCTGGCCGTTCTTGTTCGCGGCATCGAGGAGCGCCCGGTCGATGAGCTTCTTTTCAAGGAGCTCGTCGATCTGCGCGGCGCGCGCCTTCTTTTCGGCTTCGCTGAGATCGTTCATCGCATAGACGCCGATGAGCGTCTTGCCCTTGAACTGGATGCGAAGCGAGCGCAGGAAGGCCTCGTCGGTTTCGCCGTGGAGCTGCAGCTCGTCGAAGTCGAGCCCCTCAAGGTCCGCAAGCGTGCGGCGGTCGGCGGCGTCGGCCACGGCCGTGATCTTCACGGGGAGGCCGGCCGCGGCGGTCTCGCGGCGGATTTCGGCGGCAAGCTTCTTGAACTGCGAGGGCGAGACGCACCGGGGCGAGCGCTTCGCGGTGACGATGCCGACGCGAAGGGCGCCGGCCCGCGCCGCGGCGAGCGCGTCTTCGGCGCGCGTGATGCCGCAGCACTTGCTTTCGCCGAAGAGCACCCGGCGCACGCCGCAGGAGATGTCCTGCGAGAGGCCGATCGCCGAGCCGATGAGGAAGGCCTTGGCATAGGGCGCAAGGCGCTCGATCGTCGCGTGGTCCTTGATGCCGGACTCGCTCACGATGAGGCGTCCTTCGGGGACGAGCGGGGCGAGCTTTTCGGTGCGGGAAAGGTCGATCGAGAGATTGCGCAGGTCGCGGTTGTTGATGCCGATGATCCGCGCGTTAAGGGAGAGCGCTTCTGCGAGTTCCGCCTCGTTCGAGACTTCGGTGAGCACGTCGAGCCCGAGCGCGCCCGCCATGGCGGCGAGCTCTTCGTAGCCCTTCATGGTCAGCACCGAGAGCATCAGGAGCACCGCGTCCGCGCCGGCGGCTCGGGCCGCGACGAGCTGGCGGCGGTCCGTCATGAAGTCCTTCGCGATGATCGGAAGGTCCGTTTCGGCGCGCATCGCGCGGAGCCGCAGGAGCGATCCGCCGAAGCGCGAGGGCTCGGTGAGCACCGAGACGGCATCGGCGAAGCGGCCGTAGGCGCGGGCATACTCATGAAGGTCGGTGTGCTCGCGGATGACGCCGAGCGAGGGCGAGGCGCTCTTCACTTCGAGGATGAAGCGGCGGCCGGGGGCCCGGAGCGCCGCCTCGAAGCTTTTCGCGGCGCGGGGCGCGCGGCAGGCTTCTTCGACGGAGCGGAGGGTGACCGGCGGGAGCTTGGCAGCCCGCGCGAGCGAGCCCGCGACGAGCTTTTCAAGCACCGTGCCCTTGATGGCGTCTTCACGAATCATGGCGGATTTCTTAGGTTTCGGCAGTGTCATTCGAAGCGCTCTCGTCATTTTTCAGGCCTCCGCAGCGCGGGAGCGGGCGAAAGCGCGGTGCGCTTCGAGGACCTTGAGGCCGGCGCCGGAGTTGAGCGCCTTCTCGGCGATCTGCAGCGCTTCGGGGAGCGTGTCGGCCTTCTTGCCGAGCATGAGGAGCAGGGCGAGGTTGGCGCGCACCACCATGTGCTGCGCGTAGGTGCCGGCACCCGAGAGCACCGCCTCGGCGATGCGGGCGTTGTCCTGAGGGTTGCCGCCCTTGAGCTCGCTCAGCGTCACCATGCGGTCGACGCCGAAGTCAGCGGGGTGGAATTCACCGTTCTCGAACTTGCCCGACTCATCGAACCGCACGAACTGCGTCTTGCCGTGAATGGCCGCTTCGTCGGTGCCGGAACCGTAGACCACCATGCCCCGCTTCATGCCGAGCAGGCGGAGCGTTTCGGCGACGGGCTGCAGGAGCGACGGATCGTAGACGCCGATCAGCGCGTAGTCGGGATGAGCCGGATTGGTCAGGGGCCCGAGGATGTTGAAGATCGTGCGGGTGCCGAGCGCCTTGCGCACCGGGGCGGCGAAGCGCATCGCAGGATGGTAGGTGGGTGCGTAGCAGAACGCGAAGCCCGTCTCCTTAAGGAGCTTGCCCGCGTCTTCGGGGCTCACCGTGATGTCAACGCCAAGCGCCGCAAGAACGTCCGAGGCGCCGGACGGAGAGGAGACGCCGCGGTTGCCGTGTTTGGCGATGTTGAGGCCGCAGGCCGCGGCGGTGAGCGCCGCGGTGGTGGAAACGTTGATTGTGCTGCTCCCGTCGCCGCCCGTGCCGACGATCTCACCGATTTCGCCTTCGATGCGCGGGAAGGGGCGGGCGGCCGTGAGCATAGCCGTAGCGGCGCCGCGGATTTCCTCGGGCGTTTCGCCCTTGATCTTGAGGGCGGTGAGAAGCGAGGCGAGCGCGGCCGGTTCCATGCGGCCCGCGAAGACTTCGTTGAAAAGGGCTTCCGTGTCGGCAGAGCTCAGCGATTCACGGCGGTAAAGGGTTTCAAATCTGGCATCCATGATGTTTCTCCGAAAAAAGATGCGAATCAGAAAAAGGAAAGACGTTCAGGCGAAGCAGTTATTCGTGCTCGGCCCGAGGCCATCGCATCGTCTGCGGAAAAGCAGACCGGAGAAACAGGGGATGAATTCGGCAACGCATGACGGAATCCTTTTTGGCTGTCCGCGGCTGCCGAGAAGCGAGGCTTACAGAGAAGCTAGGTATGAAAAAACCCGCGATTCGACATCCGCGGGTTATGAGACTGTGACCTTATTTAAAAACGCACAAAACCTGGCACCCGCTTTTTCAAGGGCGCCACCACCAGCAGAGGCAAACGGTTTTAATGCGATTGAAGGCCATGATGAAAGATTTCTTTGACAGAGTGAAAACGGCAGAGGGCATCTCTGCTTGGAAATGAACTCTACGCCGCTGATTGCCGTTATGCAATAGGCACAACGCCTTAGTGCGCGGAAATGCCTGGAAAACGAGGCCGTTTCCCCGATTGCTGATTTTTTGCAGCACCCCCCCCTGTTAAAAAATTGAGAGAAATGCAAAGAAAACTAAAGATTCGCAAAAACATGCACTGCATATATTGCAATGATGTTTCTGTCACTCGAAGAGTTCAGAAAAAGCAGGTAGCCTAGGATCAAGAGCCATTGCGGCTTGTGTGTTCTTCAAGCCTGAAAAGGAGCTGAAATGAAGAAAATCGTATTCGGATTCACGCTTCTGACGATCGCCGCCTGGGCGTTCGGTCTCTGGATTACGCCGCCCGCGCCCAACGCAAGGGCCGTGGCGCACGAAGCCTTTTACGTCACGGGCACGCTGGCCTGGGGCTGGATGGCCATCGCCATCATGATTGCCGCCCGTCCCGCCTGGCTTGAGCGCGTCACCGGCGTTCCGCTCGACAGGCTCTATGCCTGGCACAAGTGGCTCGGCGTCGCCGCGATCGTGCTGAGCGTCGTGCACTGGTTTGCCAGGCCGCTCATCGCGCCGATCATCGCCATGATGACGCTCGAGCCGGTGCCGAAGATCGCGCACGGCGGCGCGAACGTCTCCGGGCTTGCCGCTCTCTGGGGCGTGCTCCGTCCCGTCGCGACCGAGTCGTCGATCTGGCTCACGGTGATCGCCGTCCTGCTGGGTCTTGCCGCCTTCGTGCGCCGCATCGGCTACGGCACGTGGTTCAAGACGCACCGGCTCTTTTCGATCATCTTCCTGCTCCTGACGCTGCACAGCATCCGCCTCATGGATGAAGCGGACTTCATGACGCCGTTCGGATGGATCAACATCGCCGTGACGATCATCGGCGCCTGGTACAGCATCCGCGTGCTCTTCTTCGGCGCGGGCAGCAGCAAGACCGTGAACGGCACGGTGGAGAGCGTCGAGAGCACGGGCGGTGTGACGGCGCTGCGCATCAAGCCTGAAAAGAAGCTCGACCTGAAGCCCGGCATGTTCGTCTTCATCAAGACCGGACGCGAGCAGAAGCACCCGTTCTCGGTCGCGGGCACAGACGAGAAAGGCGGCGTCGAGCTGCTGATCAAGGCCCTCGGCGACTATACGAGTGAAACGGTGCCCGCCCTGAAGCCGGGCGACCCCGTGAAGATCGAAGGCGGCTGGGGACACTTTGCGCCGGACTTCAGCGACGCGAAGCAGGTCTGGGCGGCCGCGGGCATCGGCATCGCGCCGTTCTGCGCGTGGCTTAAGGCCGCCGGCGGCAAAAAGCTCGCCAATGTGCGCCTCCTCTGGTGCGTGAAGAGCAAGAAGGAAGAGCCGCTTTACGAGCGTGTTGTGAAGCTTTGCCAAGAAGCGGGCGTGCAGCTTGAGGTCTACGAAAGCCGCGGTCCGAGGCTCGATCCTGCGACGCTGTTCACGGATTCCCGCCCTGAGAAGCTAGCCGTCTGCGCAAGGCCTAAGCTCGCCGATGGCATCATCGCCGCCTGGAAGAAAGCGGGCGGCAGCGAAGCCGACGTGCTCCGCGAGAATTTTGTCTGGCGCTGAACGATTGGCCGACGCCTGAAAGCGATGAGCCGGGTCTGCGGTAAGTGCTGCAGGCCCGGCTCTCTGTTTAACGGCGCTCGACGCGCGTCAGTCCGTGACGTCGGTCGATGCGGCCAGATCCTTTTGCTTTTCCAATTCCGCGATGCGCTTCTTCAGCGTGTCGAGCGTGGCCGCAAGCGCCTGGCTTCCGAGCACGATGCGAAGCGGGGCGTTCGGCTTGTCGGCGAATTCGATGATGCGGGCCGCCATTTTCTTCGGGTCCCCCGGTGCGAGGCCGGCCTTCTTGTCAAGCATGCGCAGGAACGCATGCGTCGGCGTGCCGTCGTACTCGGGCATGAGCTTTGCGACGTGCGCCGAGCGGTAGCGGAAGTCCGTGCGGGCTCCGCCCGGCTCGACGATGGTCATGCCGATGCCGAAAGGCTCGAGCTCCTGAGCAACGGATTCGCAGAAGCCTTCGATGCCGAATTTCGTAGCGTGATACAAGGAGTTGCCCGGGAAGGCGACCTGACCGCCGTACGAGGAGATCTGAACGATGCGGCCGTGCTTCTGGCGGCGCAGGAAGGGAATCGCCGCCTGAATGAAAGCGATGGATCCCCGAAGGTTCGTGCCGAGGATGGCGTCGATTTCTTCGTCCGACAGCTCTTCCGCGGCGCCGAAGAGGCCGTAGCCGGCGCAGCTGACGATCACGTCGATCGTGCCGTGCTCGGCGAAGGCATCGGCCACGGTTTTTTTGACGGCCTTCGTGTCGCGCATGTCGAAGATGCGGACGTCAAAGGTCTGCGGGTACTTGTCTTTCAGGTCCTGAACAGCTTCGGGGCGGCGCACGGAACCGATGACCGCAGCGCCTGCGGCCAGCAGCTGCTCGGCCATTTCGCGGCCGAAGCCGCTCGAAACGCCGGTGATAAACCAGGTCTTCATTTTTTCTCCTCGTCGGAAAGATTGAATGCCTGCAGTGTACGGAACGGTGTGCCCTGCCGCATAAGATAAGAGCACTTTTTAAATTAGAATTTCTAATCAATTTCTTCAGAGGGAGACATGCCATGCTATACCGTGAACTCGAGGCTTTCTGCCTTGTCGCCGAAAGGAAAAGCTTTACGGCCGCGGCGCTTTCCCTTGGCATCTCGCAGTCGGCGGTCTCCCAGCTGATCAAGAAGCTCGAGAGCCGGCTCGGCATCACGCTCCTCATCAGGCGGAACCGCTCTTTCGTGCTGACCGAGGCAGGAGAATACCTGGCCCGGGAGGGCCGCAAGGTGCTGACGCAGACGCAGCAGGCCTGCAAAAGCGCCGTGCGCATCGCCCGTTCCCGGCGGCGAGAGCTGCGCATCGGGTGCCTGTCGGGCCTCTCCGGAGCCGCCGTGCGGAAGGCGCTTGCTGCTTTTGCCCAAGAGAACAAAGGGCTTGAAATCACCGTACGCTCCGGCACGCACGAAGCGCTTTATGCGCTCCTTCTCGAGCACCAGATCGATATGGTGGTGAGCGACCAGCGGCGCGTTTTTTCGGACGATTTCGCCAATATCGTTATCGCCAATCCGCCGGTGCTGATCGAAGCGGCGGCGAGCAGCCCGCTCGCCGGCAAGCCCCGCCTCGAGGCGGCCGATCTGGCGGACTTCCCGTGCATCGTGGCCACCGATATTCCGTACCAGCCTGCGGAGCGCTCCTACTATTCCGATCTTCTTGGTTTCCGCGGGCGCTTTATCTTTGTGTCGTCGCAGGAGGAAGCCCGGCTTACGGCAGCAGCAGGCAGGGGATTTCGTCCGCTGCTGCTTCCGGGCGATGCGCCGGACGGTGCGGTGCGCATCCCGCTCGAAAAAGACGGGGCTCCGGTGACGTTTCGCATCTGCGCGTTCTGGCACAAGGCCGACGGCAGCGATGTGACGGAGCGTTTTGCCGCCGCGCTGAAGGCATCGCTCTCGGCTGACGGAGCTTTTTCGCATAAGTAAATCAAATTTGAAAATCTCTTTTTTCTTAAGTTAAGAGGCACCAGTCCGTTTAGAGTTTGAAGCATCAAATCTATGGAGCGGAGGACCGCATCATGACTCAGACCAACACGAACGACAAGAAGGTGCTGATCGTCTTTTTCTCACGCGACGGCCAGAACTGGGGTCGAAGCGGCGTGACTTTCATTAAAGAGGGAAATACACGCAGGGCCATTAGGGTAATTCAGGAACAGATAGCTGCCGACAGTTTCGAAATTGTGCCTGATCTGCCGTATCCGGAGGATTATTACCGCTGCACTCAGGTGGCGCAGGAAGAATTCGACAGCGGCGCCAAGCCGGCTTTCAAGGGGCCGGTGCCTGACACGGCTGCTTATGATGCCGTGATCATCGCGACGCCCATTTGGTGGGGCCATATGCCCAAAATCTTGGAGCATGCCGTCGAAAGCCTGAATCTCAATGGGAAGACGGTCCTGGTGCTGACGACGCATGCCGGCAGCGGTCTGGGCGATGTGCCGCAGGCGGTGAAGCGCATTGCGCCGGGCGCAAAGGCAGGTCCTGCGCTGTCACTCTACGGTACTGAGGTCGATCAAGCTTCCGGGAAAATCCAAAGTTGGCTTGAGAAGGCCGGACTTAGGTGATCTGCTGCACATCCAGTGCTTGTTTGCCTGTCCAAAATTCAGGAGCTGCTCGAAAGTCGGGCGGCTCTTGCCTTATCTTGCCGTTTTAAGACAATCGAGCGATGCTGTGGGGCTTGGAGCGGAATTACCTTTTGCGGAAGCAAAAATGACAATATGGGCTGGCAGATTTGCTCCTTATTGTCGAAAAGTGCCTGAAAAGTATCATAAGGAGAGGCGACGGGCTTCCTTATTGGAGAAATTTCATTGAGGGAAGTGTTTGTCCCGTGGATCTTGTGAGATAGCTTTTCTGCAGAAAATTGCCTGAAATTCTTAAAACGGCAAAACTTTTGAAGAGTTCAGTCCAGCTCTAGCTTCTTTGCCAGTCACGGTAAGCTTTGTTCTTGTTAAAAAGGTCCTTCCAAGTATCAATTTAGTGAATAATATGGAAAGGGTTCATATTTAAGGGGAAAGATCCGTATCAAGATTTAGTATCTCTGATTGCTGATCATCACTAAACTAAGGGTCTTCCCCACGTACGTGGGGGTGTTTCCATCACTGGTGAGTTTTGGGACTTATTCACCATCGTCTTCCCCACATACGTGGGGGTGTTTCTCTATGATGTTGTTGTCGTAGGTTCCGGAATTGGTCTTCCCCACGTAAGTGGCGGTGTTTCCCAGGATGCGTACCAGGAGGCCATTAACAAGTCGTCTTCCCCACGCACGTGGGGGTGTTTCCCTCGAAGCGTATGCCGAGGTTTACGTCCAGCTTGGCCTTCCTCACTTGCGTGAGGGTGTTTCTTGGGTCGCCTCTTGGGACGGTGCGTTCGGTACGGTCTTCCCCACACTTGTGGGGGTGTTTCTTCAACCTCAGCCCGATTTGAGGATGTCCAGTACGGTCTTCCCCACGCATGTGGGGGTGTTTCTGCACAGATCGTGCTTGCGTGCGAGGAACTTTATGTTTTCCCCACGTACGTGGGGGTGTTTCCTTCTGTTAATGCCTATTGGCGGAACTAGATAAGTTCCCCCACATGCGTAGGGGTGTTTCCGAGAACACCGGAGAATTTGTGGTTTCTATGCCTAATCTTCCCCACGCATATGGGGTGTTTCCTTGTCATCGGAGTCGGTGGTGAGACTCTTGCCAGTCTTCCCCACGCACGTGGGGGTGTTCCTTGATAGTGTACGAGCGCGGTTTTTACCGAGGGGCTTTCCCGCATACGTAGGGGAGTTTCCCCGCACTCGTTCATGCCAGAGGCGCGGACGCGAGTCTTCCCCCACGTGCGAGGGGGGTGTTCCCAAGGCTGACGGGTATTTGCACGGAATCCGCACGCTTTCCTCACGCACGTGGGGGTGTTTCCATGGCATTGTTCTTATTCAAAAGCAGGCCAAGGGGCTTCCCCACGTGCGTGGGGGTGTTCCGCCCGACATGGCTGAGACGATCTTCTACGGAGATTTAAATTGGAAAGAGCCGCCCACAAAATTTTCCACTCACTCCTGGCTTTGTTGGCTGTCGCTCCCTGTGTTTCATTAAAAATTTGTCTGAATCTCTCCATAACTTTTGGCATTTGTTAGAGCTTGCACCAAATACTTTTCTCGGCATTTGAATCCCACTTAAAAAGCTAGCAGAGCAGGTACGTACTAGAAAAGGTGATTTGTACAATGTGGTGATCAATAAGTGCTGTTTTAGTGTATTTTTACACCAAAATCGCACCTAAAAAGTGTAAAATTACACCAAAATGGCTTATAAAGCTTCCCACCACTACACCTAAACGGTCAACAAAATAAAACTTGCTGACAGGGAAGGAGACCAGGGATATGGAACTCAAAAGACTGCTTCTGGAGCGCCTGCTGTCATGGGCACGCAACGGTTCGTCTAAACCGCTGTTGCTCCAAGGGCCGAGGCAGACTGGAAAAAGCTGGCTGCTGAGAGAGCTGGGCCGGCAGGCCTTTCAGTACACCGCTTATTTTGACTTCGCCGCCCGTCCCGAGCTCGATGCCGTTTTTGCGGGCACAAGAGATCCGGAAGTTTTAATCCGGGACCTTGCGGCATTCAGCAAGGTGCCGATTCAGCCCGGCAGGACACTGCTGGTCTTCGATGAAATTCAGCGTTCGCCGGCGGCCCTCGGAGCTCTTCGCTTTTTCGCCGAAAAAGCACCGCAGTATGCTGTGGCCGGAGCCGGTTGCTTCCTCGGAGCGGTGACAAAGCATCTGGATCTTTCTGTGCCTTCCCGCGTGCAGCTTGAGCATGTCTGGCCGCTGTCGTTTGAGGAATTCGTTCTTACCTTCAATCCAGAGCTCTGGGGACGCCTTAAAGAGAAAAGAACGATCGAGCCGGTGGAAGACTTCCTTTGGCCAGAACTCGAAAGACTGTTTCGTATCTATATGATCGTCGGCGGCATGCCGGCGGCTGTTGCAGGCTTTCGCGCCGGTCAGGGCACGGACGAGATCGACCGTACGCTTGATGCGATTCTGGCCCTTTATCGAGCGGATTTTTCTCAGTACGCTACGCCGACCGAGGCGGCGCGCATCGCCGCGGTTTGGGATGCGATTCCTTCGCAGCTTGCGAAGCCGAATTCGCGCTTTTTCGTGAGCCAAATTAAAAAAGGTGCCAGATCGCGTGAGTTCGCACCGGCTGTTAACTGGCTCGAAACGGCCGGCCTCATTGTGAAAGTGCATCAGGTTTCGGAGCCGGGCATGCCTCTTGAAGCCTCTTGGAACCCGGATGTCTTCAAGCTTTATATGACGGACATCGGGCTCCTGAACCGCCAGGCGGCGCTCACCTTGGCACGCGGCGGGCAGAAGCTTCAGGGCCGCAGGAACTGGAAGGACGTCCTCGCGGAAACGTTCGCGGCCATGAGTTTCATGCGGCAGTTCGGAACGGCTCCGTGCTATTGGACATCCTCCAATACGGCCGAACTAGCGTTCCTGATTGCACCTTTCCAGGATGTCGTTCCGGTCGAAGTGAAAGCAAGGGGCAGCAGCAGGGGAAGGAGCCTCTTCATCTATCGGCAGAAGTATTCGCCGTCGCTGAACCTTCGTTTTTCTATGAAAAACCTTCAATTAGACACGAAAGAGAAGGTTCTCAGCGTTCCTATGCCGCTGGCTGATCTGACTTCGCATTACGTTGGGCTGGCATACAGGGAGATGTCGGAATCGGAGGAGGAGGATCCTTTGGAGGCCCTGCGCAAGCCGCTCTGGAGTCCGGAAAAGCAGTAGGGAGCTGCAAGGGGAGAGAAGAGGGGAAACACCCTCTCCCCGCAGAGAGAAAAGAAAGCAGGGCGAGGGAGGTTTTGCCCTCCTTTCCCCTAGCCGCTCCCGCAGGAACGGGTGGTAAAAAGAGGGCGTTTTCCGTCATCTGGAAGGATAGGGGGCTCCGAAAGCCCTTCCCTTATCGATTCCCGCCTGCTCCCAATGACGGCTTCGCGGCTTCAGACGGTCCTCCGGTCGCTGGCCTTAGCTCTCCACCTGATGTGCCTGCGCTGCCGGATCTTTCCGAATGAATCCTCCGTTCTCTTCTGATCCTGTTTATATCCCTCATGCTTATGCGCGGCTGCGCAGTCTTCGGACCTTGGGCACAGCAGCGGCCTGAGATTCAGGAGTCACAGTCCTTTTCGGGTAAGAACCGATGCAAACGGACGCAAAATAAACGGGTCTTTTTTCTTTTGATGAGGAGACGGAGGCTTCGAAACGATTTAATCGCGCATTTGGGTCTTCGAAGTCATCTGGGCAAAGAGGGTCATGGCGGCGAGTCCCGATAAAGATGCGGGCGGCTGATCAGTTGGACGCAACCTGTGAGGAAGAAGCTTCTGAAGCGGACGGCTGAGTTCACTTTAGGATCGGAATGCATTTAAACGCGATCTTTCTTCACAAGACAGGACCGTTCCTGCAGAGCACGAAGTTTATACTTGCGTCTGAGACGGACACGGTCTGACCGTCAGGACTTGGACGAAACGACCGGGAATTTTGGCTGAGCCAAAAAAAGGGCGAAAAAAATTCCTCAGCTGCTTCCTGCATGCCGATGGTGCTGTTCATCAGCTGTTTGCCAGACATGCGGCGAGCCGCCGAGACTCAGCTACAGGCCTGAAAACCCGAAAAAAAACGGTCCAAAACGCCCGAAATAAAACTCAACATAATAGCAGTTATGTTGAGTTTCGGGTCTGAGCGCAAAAAAACGGAGCTTTTCGGCCTGGCCGTCTGGCTCCGCGGCTTTCTGCGCCTCAGGCGCTCTTTTTCTCAGCAACGATCTCCGCGATCATCTTCGAGAAGTCTTTGCTCGTGTCCTTTGCTTCAGGGTTGAGCCGGTTCGCCATCATTTCCTTGACGATTTCCTCGATGAAGTCCTCGAGAGTCCAAACGCGGACCGCATCTGCGGCTTTGGTTTCAAGCTGCAGGTCCCTGGCGTGGATCTGCGGCGTGGTGCTGCCGTCGTCCAGCGTCAGCGGGCTTACCAGTGCATCGGGCCATTTCTTTGTCCAGCGTGCCAGGTCTCGTATGAAAAAACTTCCCGCTTCATAGCCGAATTTCCAAAGATCCCGGATGTTGTCACTCCATTGAAGCATGTAGCCCTGGTGCATGCCGCCGATACGCACTTCTTCGGCCTTCATCGTGAGCGGCACTATCCGCACGTCAAGAACGTCCATTTCTTCATTGCCGAGCACCTGGCGGCGGCAAAGGAAGAAATCCCTTACTTCACCCTGTTTTGTCTTTCTTTTCGCGGCAAGGACAAACGAAGACGGGAGATCCTCTTCGGAAACAGCTACAGACATGTAATTTTCCTTTATAAAGTTCTTGATCGAGAATTTTTTTACCACCCTTCCCGATTGCTTTTTGAAGATTTAAGTGTCGACCAATTATATGGTTCTGATCCGAAATTCATTGCGTATTCCATTGGAAGCGCACTGCTAAGGAAGACCCCTGTTTTTACATGATTAAACGAGGACAACGACAGGATCAAATTGCCCTGCTTTCATGTCACCTTTATACAAGTCCGTGTATGTGGGACAGAGTTGGCAGGTCGAGAAGTGGAATAGACTCAGGCAAGAAACAGCCTCATTTTGCGGGGGAAATTAATATTTGTGGATGGCAGATTTGACAGTGGCAGAAACATCCCAACCTACGTAGGGAAGATAAAGCCGATGAAGAAAGAGCGCTTGCTCACAAAGAAACACCCCCACATGCGTAGGGAAGGCCAGCGACCGTGCTAACGCAGGCGCGGATCATGCCGGAAACACCCCCACGTGCGGAGTGCGTGGGGAAGACCACGACTTTCGGCGAGGTCGATGGGAGCACGACAGAAACACCCCCACGTACGTGAGGAAGACCCTCAATTTTGTGGAAATTGCTTATCGACGATACAAAATATTTAATCATGAGGGTGTAAAGAATTTTGTGGGCGCTCTGAGATAATTACTCAAAAAGGAGCCTCACATGAAGCGCAAACCTGATCCATTTGACAAGTATGCGGAACAGCTGCTGGAAGACATGAAAAAGTCCGGCAGGGAAATCAAATCCTCAGGCGAAGCCGAGGACATCATGGCCCATATGCTGGGCCGGCTGCTGACGAAAATGCTGGATGGCGAAATGACAAACCACCTCGGCTACGGCAAGGGCGAGGCCCGCCTTGGCGACAACGAACGCAACGGCCACAGTTCCAAAACCATGAAATCCCCGAAGGTCGGCAACGTCAAAGTGGATGTGCCCCGGGACCGCAAGGGCCGCTTCCAGCCCAGGATTATTCCCAAGCACAAGCGGAACCTGGAAGGGTTCGACGAAAAGATTCTTGCCCTCTATGCCAGAGGCATGACAGTCCGTGAAATTCAAGGTTTTCTTTATGACGAGTACGGCATGGAAACCAGCGCCGAGTTCATCAGCGACGTGACGGACGCCATACTGCCGGAATTGGAAAAATGGCAGAACCGGCCCTTGAGCCCTGTCTATCCGGTGATTTTCTTTGATGCCATCAGAATAAAAATCCGCGGCGATAACGGCATCGTGACGCCAAGAGCGGTCCATATTGCCCTTGGAATTGACACCGACGGGAAGAAAGACGTCCTCGGAATGTGGATTGCGGAAAACGAAAGTGCCAAATACTGGCTGACGGTCTTCAACGAGCTGAAAAACCGCGGGGTGACCGATGTACTGATCGCCGTGACGGACGGCCTGAAAGGCATGAAGGAAGCCCTTGAAACCGCGTTTCCCAAAACGCTGCTGCAGACCTGCATCATCCACCTGATACGCAACAGCCTGAAGATGGTGAGCTACAAGGATTACAAGGCCGTTACGGCAGCCCTGAAGCCGATCTACAGGGCAGTCAATGCCGAGCAGGCCCGCCGGGCGCTTGACGATTTCAGCAGCTCGGATCTCGGGAAAAAATATCCTTACATTGCCAAGCAGTGGCTTGATGCCTGGGACCGTGTGATTCCCTTCTTTGATTTCTCGCCGAACGTCAGGCGGCTGATCTACACGACCAACGCCATTGAAAGCCTGAACCGGGATCTCAGGAAAGCGGCTAAAACACGGGCGTCGTTTCCAACGGAAACCGCAGCGATGAAACTGCTTTATCTGGCCGTCAGAAAAGTGGAAAAGCGGTGGCTGAGGCCATCGCCGTATTGGAAGGCTGCCATATCGGAATTAGCCATTGAATTCGGCGACCGACTGACACCTTACCTCGATTAAACTGGAAGGAGCCGCCCACAAAATTTTCCACACACTCTTAATCATCTATTCCGCTTCATCGATATTATCCCTCAAGAATCCTTGAGAGGCTTCTTTAGACCAAATTGCAAAGTCCGGTGATTTTTACTGGGAATTAACTCTCCAATACCCTGCTCATCTTATTTATCCAACACTTTCACCTGAACATTGCGCACGGAATTTGCAAGGAGCTGCAAATCAGCTTTCTCCAGATGAATGTCCAAGCATTTAACGGTGTTTTCGATGGTCTCCCTGCGGCGGAATCCAATCAGCAGGCTCATAGTCTCATACTGAGCCAGCGACCAAGCCTCAAACAAATTCGCATAGGAGCACTGATATTTTTCGCACATCGGCTTCCAGACCTGGTCGTAGAGCTTCAGGATGCCGCTTCTGTAAGGTTCCGTCATCCAGGGAAGCCGTGTGCGAATATCGTTCTTTCCGAATTTTTGCTGGAAGTGCTCTGGTCCGGTGAGGAAGCCTTCCTCGAGCGCCCCGTACACTTGAAACGTCGTTCCGTACTTCCTGCAGGCCGGGAAATAATCATTGCCGTGGAAAGGCGCCAGAATGCTGAACTGCTCCTGAACCAGGGCGACATCGCCGTATTCTTCGTACTCTTCCAGATCCGACGGCTGGCCGTTTGAAAGGCCGAAGGCGCGGATTTTGCCCTCTTTGATCAGGCCTTTCATGGCATCGACGGTTTCTGCGACGGGCCACCTGCTGTTGACATAGTGCACAACGAGCACATCGATGTGATCCGTCTTCAGCCGCCGCAGGGAATCCTCGACATCTTGGCGGATTGCCGCAGTTCCCGTGTTTGAGTAAACGGTATAGCCGTCCCTTGAATATTTGAAGGCACCGCCGTCCTTTCTCCAATTCAGGGAGCATTTGGTCTGCAGAAGGAAGCGGTTGCGTCTAGTCTTGAGCGCCTCACCCAGCAGCTTTTCGCTGTCGCCCATGCCGTATACGGGTGCCGTGTCGATGTAATTGATGCCGCAGTCGGACGCTGCATCAAGGAGATCGCCGACCGATGCCGCACGATTCGTATCTTCCCAGACGCTGCCGCCGCCGAGTCCCCAGGTGCCGAAGGCAACGACAGAAGCCTTCAAATCCGATTTTCCGAGTTTTCGGTATTCCATCTTTTCTCCTCTCAGAATTTCAGGAAATTGCTGAAGGTGCCCCTGTTTATTCGCTTTTGCTGCCGGGCAGGCAGTGCTCCATATAGACCTGCTCTTCGTCGATCAGGCCATGAAGACGGATTTGACCGAAACCAACGGTCTTAAAACCAAACTTTTCATACAGATGCTGAGCCGGTTCGTTGTGGGCCCATGTATCGATCCTGATGCATTTGCAGCCTGTGCGCACGGCGAAGTCTTCGGCGAATCGGACCATCGCCGATCCGTAGCCGTGCCCCGCTTTATCGGGAGGAATGCAGAGCGTGTGGATCACCAGAACCTTTTCCGGATCCGCACCGCAGTTCCAATGGATCCCTGCATATTCCGGAGCCTGTTCATGGTTGAGGATCATGCTTGCACAGATCTTTCCATCATCTGTCAGGACATACATGGTCCCAGCGGGAACCGCTTTTTCCGGAACTTCGGCCGTCGGATAAACGTTAAGCTTCCAATTCGAACGGGTTCCGTGCTGCAATTCATAAGTCAGCAGCCTTTTGTAGGTGTCTGCTATGGCAGGGATGTCTGCCGGAACAGCCTTTCTTATCTGCATCCGTATTCTCCTAACGGCGTATGGATTCTGATCCGCTTTCAAGCATTGACCCTACAGTTGCTGCCTGAATTTTTTCTTACTCTTCAATAAATATCGTTTTCCTATGCCCCTCAAAGCAGTGAAACATCATGGATTCTGACGGCTCTGCTTTAATAACACCTCTTCCCTTTGAATGCCTATGTATGTGCTCCATTGTGCAGAGTGCAGGCTATGGAATTTCTAAAAACCGTTTAATAAAAGAGCCTGAAGGATAGACAGGTAAAGGAAATTCCCGTCTGAAAAACTCAAGGTTTGTTTCTTTTCTTCTGGATTGGAGAGGACGATGCCTTGAAGGAAGTTCTAGCAGAAACACCCCCACGTACGTGGGGAAGACGATTTACGGAACCCGTCAGGACTTCGGTTTTTGGGAAACACCCCCACGTGCGTGGGGACGACCGGCTGAAACCGACACGGTTCACTCGACCGCCAGAAACACCCCCACGTGCGTGGGGAAGACCCTTAATTTTGTGATGAGCGGCTTCTAACGATACAAAATCTTGTTTATAAACTTTGCCGCTTTCACTAACAAGCTTTTCAATATTATCCGCTAAAAACTGTTAGAAAACATCTTTAGACCTTATTTAAGGACAGCAAAAAGATTCATATTTGCTTCACTGAAGAAGCCATTGATTCGCTGTAAATTCCATGATCATTACTGAGACACCGAACAGGAACTCAATTATTTTCCAGGTTCAAAAAAAAAAAACACCGCAATTTCTGCGGTGCTTTGATGACCGGTTCTTGAGCGCAAATTCGGCCGGGCGCTCCGGCGCGGCATTTAACGGCGGAACATCCACTGCGAGCTTTCTGCGAGCGTGGAACCCGGCCTGAAGGTCGGAACGGCATCTGCCTTGGCCGTCTGCGTTTCTGCGATCGCCCTGCCCGCTGGCGGCTCGGCCTCGGCGGGAGCCGCATTCTCAGTCGGTGCTACGGCCTTCTCCGGCGCTGCTTTGCCCGCCCACGAAGGCGATGTGCTGCTCGGGCTGTTATGCGAATAATCGAGCATTTCGCCCGGACGCCAGGTCTTCGACGGATTGGGGATCGCGGCGGGACGGGACGCAGCAGCGACCGCTGCGGCGGCATTCGAAGCGCCGGCCGCCGAAGCGGACGACGGCACCGGAACGTATGTTGTCGACGGCACATAGACGGTGGTCGGCCGAGTCGCCCAATCGTAAAAAAGCGGAAGCGAAATCGCCAGACCGATGCCCCAACCCCACCCGCTGTGGTGATGGTGATGATGATGATGCGGAGGCGGACCGGGCCGGAAGCCGGGACCGCCGTGGAATCCGCCCGGAGGGGGCGGAGGCGGCGCGCTCAGCGCCGCACTCGGCGCCGCAGCGGCGGCAACGGCCGCCATCGCAGCGATTAGAAATGTTTTGCTGAACTTCATAGTTTGCTCCACTCTGCCGCACGAGGGAGGCGGCATCAGGGTTGTTCTTTTATTACTGTCATCATAGCGAGGATGTGCGGTCGAATCAGTAACAAAGCGTTGTAACTGCGGCTTTTCGGGGACATAAAAAGCCTGCAGCCTCCCTTCGGAAACTGCAGGCCTTGAGCTTCTTTACTAACTCAGGTTAACGGCCGCCCTGCGGACGGTTGCCGCCGCCCTGGCTCGGGCGCTGCTGAGAACCGCCGCCCGACGGGCCGCGTCCGGAGCTGCCGCCCATCTGGGGACCGCCCGAACGATTGCCGCCCATCTGCTGTCCGCCGGAACGGCCGCCGTTCATCTGCGGGCCGCCCGAGCGATTGCCGCCCGAGTAGCCGCCCTGGCCGCCGCGCTGTCCGCCCTGGTTCATGCCGAGGTTACCGCCGCGCTGTCCGCCTTGGTTCATACCGGGGTTGCCGCCGTTAGGACCTCTCCCGTTGAAATTCCCGCCGGGGTTGCGACCCTGGCCCGGATTGGCGCCCGGTCCACGGCCCTGATTAGCACCTGGCCCGCGGCCCTGATTGGCACCCGGTCCACGGCCTTGATTGGCACCGGGCCCGCGTCCCGGATTAGCCCCAGGACCGCGTCCCTGATTGGAGCCCGGACCGCGGCCCGGATTGGCGCCGGGTCCGCGTCCCGGATTGGCACCCGGCCCGCGGCCGGGATTGCCGCTGGGGTTGCGTCCCGGATTCGCTCCGGGGCCGCGTCCAGGGTTGGCGCCGGGACCGCGGCCTCCGTCGGGGCCCTTGCCCTGCCAGCCGCGTCCGCCTTCGCCGGGCTTCCAGCCGTCGCGGCGGTCATGGCCCGGCTGCCAGCGCCCGGGTTCATCCCTGGCAATCATCTTGTGCTCGGGATGCACCTTGGCATAGCGCTTTTCGAGGAAGACGCTGTACTCGTGCGGGGTGTACTTATGGCCTTCGTACCACCAGTGCGAGCCGTCCCAGCGGCCTTCCTGATAGTGATCGCGAATATAGTCGGAGACGAGCGCGTCGGAGACGCCGTTCAGAATGTCTGCCAGCAGCAGACTGTCGGAAGCGGCAGCCGGCGTCATGAAGCCGATGCCCGAGACGAAAGCGGCAGCGCCGCCGATCAGAAATTTTCTTCTGGTAAACATGGCTGAATCCTTTATTTCAAATGCGGGATCGGTTTCTCCGTCTCGCTGAATACATGATCTCACTGCCCAGAGCGGGCGTGCGTTTGGCAGAGCAAAGACCCGTTTCAAAATGTTCTCTCTGCCCCTCGGTGCTTACATTCGGTCATACCGAACAGCAGAAATCCCCTCGGTTTTCACCTCGGGGATTTCAAAAATTCATGCTTCAGCGATTAACGCTCAGGAGCCGGAGCCGGGCCGCTGCTGCGCGGCTTCTTCGGCTCGCTCTTTTTCGGAGCGGGCGCTTTGCGGGGCTCGTTTCTCCTTTCGGGCGTCTTGCGCGGAGCGGGCTTCTTCTTGGGAGCGGGCTTCTTATTTTTGGGAGCCGGCGTCCTGCCGGGCTCGCCGGGGCGTTCTTCGGCCATGGCCGGCATCATGACGCCAAGTGCGGAAACGAGAGCGGCAGTGCCGCCGATCAGGAATTTTCTTCTGTTGAACATAGCAGAGTCCTTTTTTCAATTGCGGGCTTGGGGTCTCCGTCCCGCTGAATACATGATGTCACCGCACGTCCGAAGCTTGGGTTTGGCAGCGCAAAGACGCGTATCAAATTGTTCTCTGCGCAGGCAAGATAAATCCCCTCGGCTTTCGCTTCGGGGATTTCAAGCGTCATGCATCAGCGCGGACGGCGTTCAGGTCTCGGGGCCGGAGCCGGTTCTCTGCCGCGGGGCGGGTTCCTGCCCTCGGGCCTGCGGGGAGCGGGCTCTCTGCGGGGCTTGCCGCTGCGGCGAGGAGGTTCTCCGCGCCTTCCGGGTTCTCCGCGCCGTGCGGGTTCCCTGCGCGGCTCGGGCCTTCTGTTTCTGGGAGCATCCCTGTGCTCCGGCGGCCTGCGGGGTTCGCCGCGGTGATCTTTAGCCGCGGCCGGCAACATCATGCCGAGTCCGGTAACGAGAGCGGCAGCGCCGCCGATCAGGAATTTTCTTCTGTTTAGCATGGCAGTGTCCTTTTTCTCAAAAGCGGGCCGGAATTTGCCGATCCGCTGATAAGAATCATGTCACCGCCGTCTTTAAATGAATGTTTTGCAGAGCAAAGACCCGTTTCAAATTGTTTGCGGCATAGGGCAAAAGAAATCCCCTCGGCTTTCGCTTCGGGGATTTGACGGTGTTTCACAAACCGTTACGGACGCTGGCCGTTAGGCTCCTTGCGCTGGCCGTTCTGCGGGCCGTTGCCGCGCGGAGCGGGCTCCCTGCCCTGCGGACCCTTGCCCTGCGGGCCCCTGTCCTTCGGAGCGGGGCCCTTGTCCTTGGGAGCCGGACCCCTGCCGGGGCCTTTCTCGCGGTACTCATGGGAGAGGAACTCGCGGTATTCGTGAGGCGTGTATTTCTTGCCGTCGCGCCACCAGTAGTGACCGTCCCAGCGGCTGCCGTCTTCCTGGTAGTGCTCGCGGATGTAATCGCGCACGAGCGCATCGGAGACGCCGTCGAGAATGTCGGCGAGCAGGCGGCTGTCGGAAGCAGAAGCAGTGCCGGCGAAGCCGAAGGCGGAAACGAGGGCGGCGGCGGAGCCGCAGATGAAGTTTCTTCTGGTAAGCATGGCTTTTCCTTTGTTAAGCCCGGTGAGGCCGGGCTGTTATTTTTATCTTGCTCCCGCCGGACTCAAAAGGGGCGCCGCGAAAGGAAAAGATGCGTAAATCTTTTCGATGCTCAGAAATATAAAAGTCCCCGGGACCTGGCGGCTCCGGGGACTGGCTGATCGTCAAAAGCCCTGATTATCAGTTATTTATTGTGGCCTTTGCCCTTCTTGGGTTCCTGAGGACGATGGCTCGGGCGTCCGTCGGGACGGGGCTCGCGGCGCGGCGCCGGCGCGGGAGCGCGCCTGTCGGCGTGGTCGAACTTCTTGTCTTTCTTGCCCGGGCCTTCGCCGTAGGCCTTGCCGTTCTTGTAGTGGCCGACTTTCTTGCCCCTGCCGTGCTGCTCGTATTCGTGCGAGAGGTGCTCGCGGTATTCCTTCGGCGTGTAGCGCTTGCCGTCGCGCCACCAGTAATGGCCGTCCCAGCGGCTGCCGTCGTCCCGGTAATGCTCTCGGATGTAGTCGCGGACCACCGCATCGGAAACGCCGTCAAGAATGTCGGCGAGCAGACGGCTGTCGGCCGCAAAGGCCGGGGCGGCAGCAAGTGCCGCCGCAGCAAAGCCGGCCTCAATGAAGGTTCTTCTGGTCAGCATATTTTGCTTCCCCAAATAAAAAAATTAGGACCGGCGGATTGTACCGCGGTCCTGTCTGCTTACTGATGAGTCCGGCCTACCGCCGCGTTGCACGGCGGTAGGCTTGCGACTCTTTCACTATGGACAGTGCCCTCCGGTTGCCCGGCGGTCACTGTTCTGAGCCCCCCAGCTCAGGCCGTCCGCCTCGCTTTTTAATTGCTCGGTCGGGCGACACGCATATATTCCCATTTTTGAAAGGCATATAACCTTTGGAAAGTGAAAATAAATGTTTCAAATTGTATATTGCAGATTGCCTGGCAATCAGGCGATTTTATGTAAATATGCTTTCTAATTAGGCAATTTGACCCATAAGAATATGCTTTCAGACGACGAAAGAAGCGGGTTTCCTTCCGCCGAAGTCATTGCTTTTAAGCATAGCTTGCCTTTCAACGCGGCCCGGCGCTTCCTCAGCCCTCTTCCTTAAGCGAACCCGCCGAGTATTTTTGTTCCAAAATCCACGGTTTCCAGTCATTTCTGCATCTGTCTTGCTCATTTGCGCCCTGCGTATTACGATGAATCTGTATAAACAGGGGCGTATCCGTCGCCTGAGGACGGAGCGCCGGGGTCGGCGCGGCCGCCGCCGCTTTTGAGAGACGGCCGGAGGCGCGCGCAATTTAGCCCGGAGGAGAACAAAGTGTCATACGATTTTTCCAAGCACTACATCAACGGCGAATGGGTCGCGAGCGAAGGCGGCGGCTGGATCGACGTTGAGAATCCCGCCACGCTCGAGATTTTCGCGCGTGTCCCCGACGGCACGCCCGCCGACGCCGAAAAAGCGATCCGTGCGGCTGCCGCCGCGCAGGAAGCCTGGGCCGGCGTTTCGCTCGGCCGCCGCGTTGCCCTGATGAAGGCGTTCCTGAAGGAATTCGAGGCGCACCGCCAGGACATCATCGATTACGAGGTCAAGGAGCTCGGCGCTCCCGTGACGTTCACCACGGCGACGCACTGCGACTATCAGTACACGCGCGTCAGGAGCTACATCGAAATCGCCGAGGAGCTGCCGCTCAAGGCCGAGTTCAAGGCTTCGACCGTCTACCGCGAGCCGGTGGGCGTCGTCAGCTGCATCACGCCCTGGAACTACCCGCTCGGCCAGGTCGTGCAGAAGGTCGTCCCGGCCATCCTGATGGGCTGCACGGTGGTCCTGAAGCCCAGCCAGCACACGCCGCTCACGGCCTATTTCCTCGCCGACGCGTTCGACAAGGCGGGCTTCCCGAAGGGCGTCTTCAACATGGTTTCGGGCAAGGGCTCGAAGCTGGGCGGCGTCCTTTCGACGCATCCGTTGGTCGACATGGTCTCGTTCACCGGCTCGACCAAGGTGGGCGTGCAGCTTGCCCAGGCCGCGCTGCAAAGCGTGAAGCGCATCAGCCTCGAGCTCGGCGGCAAGTCGCCCTTCATCTGGCTCAAGTCCGACGACTACAGCCGCGCCGTGCCGAAGCTCGTGAGCTCGATCTTCTACAACGCCGGCCAGACCTGCACGGCCCTTTCCCGCCTGCTCGTCCCCGCCGAAGACCTTTCCAAGGTCGAAGCGATGGTGAAGGAAGCGGCCTTGAAGCTCAAGGTGGGCGACCCGACCGACCCGCAGACCGACATCGGTCCGGTGTCCTCGGCCGCGCAGTTTGAGAAGGTGAGCGGCTACATCAAGCTCGGCATCGAGGAAGGCGCGAAGCTTATCTGCGGCGGCGTGCCGCAGAAAGGCACGGGCTACTTCATCCAGCCCACGGTCTTCTCGAACGTGAAGAACTCGATGCGCATCGCGCGCGAAGAAATCTTCGGCCCGGTGCTCTGCATCATTCCGTATCACACGGTCGACGAGGCCGTCGAGATCGCCAACGACACGCCCTACGGCCTCAACGCTGCGGTCTTCGGGCCGAAGGCACAGGCCCAGGCCGTGGCGATGCGCATCAAGGCGGGCAATGTCTACATCAACGACGGCGCCCGCGACGTGACGGCGCCCTTCGGCGGCTACCGCGAGAGCGGCATCGGCCGCGAGGGCGGCTCCGCGGGCCTGCTCGAATTCACGCAGCTCAAGGCCGTCTTCAACCACAGCACGTTCTGATGAGCTTTCGCTGAAACGTCTTAAAGCCGCGGCGTTATATCAAACGCCGCGGCTTTTTCCTAGCCTCCTGCACGTTTTGGGTTTGCAAGCCTCCGATAGAAGGAGTAAAAATAGCGCTTCTCTCCAATAAAATTTTCTTTTTGCTTTAGCCTCATGGAACAAAGCTTTGCGAAGGTCGTTTCCTTTGCGGCCCTCATCTGCCTCGGCTGGGTGCTCCGCCGTTTCGGCATCCTCAAGCCCGAAGCCTTCAGCGCCATCAGCGGCCTGGTCATCTACGTCACCCTCCCCTGCGTCATTCTCACGAACCTCAATGGCGTCGCCATCGAGGGCGAGATGCTCTGGGTCGCCGTCTGGGGCCTGGTGACCAACTTCACCCTGCTCGGCTTCGCCTGGGCCCTCTCAAGCCGCGAGAAGGATCGCGACCGCCGCGACTTCATGCGCCTCAACATCACAGGCTACTCATGCGGGCCTTTCGCCATGCCGTACGTCCAGGCCTTCTACCCGTCTCTCGGCCTCCTTTCGGTCTGCATGTTCGACGTCGGCAACGTGCTGATGTCGGGCGGCGGCACCTACGCGATCATCGCCGCGGGCCGCGAGAAGACCACGTTCCTCGGGACGCTGCGCGTGATCGGCAGCAAGCTCATGCGCTCGGGCCCGCTGCTGGCGTTCCTCCTCGTCATCATCCTCAATATCTTCGGCACCAAGCTCCCCGACGGGATCATCACCTTCACGTCGATCGGCGCCGGGGCCAACACGTTCCTCTGCATGATCATGATCGGCGAGTCGATCAGCCTCGCGATCAGCGGCGGCAAGGGCTTCTTCATCGCAAAGCTCCTCGGCATGCGCTGGGCGATGTGCATTGCGCTCGCGCTCATCAGCTGGTTCCTGCTGCCCTTTGAAGAAGAAGTCCGCAAGGCGATCACGCTCACTGTCATGGCGCCGATCCCGGCCATGAACCTGATCTTCACCTCCAAGCTCCGCGGCGACATCGCGATGGCCGCCAACCTGAGCTCGCTCAACGTCGCCACCTCGATCATCGCGCTCTCGGTCGCGCTGACGCTCTTCGGCGCCATCTAAGAAGGAAAGAACCATGTCGTTTGAAGCCGCCAGAAAGCATCTCGAAGCCAAGGGCTTTGCCGACCGCATCAGGGTCCTCGACAAAAGCAGCGCCACCGTGGCGCTTGCCGCCGAAGCGCTCGGCACCGCGCCCGAGCACATCGCAAAGACCCTCTCCTTCCTGCAGGGCGAAAAGCCCGTGCTGATCGTCTTCGCGGGCACGGCGCGCATCGACAATCACAAGTACAAGCAGCGCTTTGCCACGAAGGCGAAGATGATTCCGTTTGAAGACGTCGAGCGTCTCGTCGGGCATCATCCGGGCGGCGTCTGCCCGTTCGGCGTGCTGCCGGGCGTTGAGGTCTGGCTTGACGAATCGCTAAGGCGCTACGAGACGATTTACCCCGCCTGCGGATCCGAGAACTCCGCCGTGCGCCTCACCCCCGACGAGCTCGAGAAGGCGTCCGACGCCAAGGGCTGGGTCGACGTCTCGAAGACGCCCGAAGCCTGAAAAGAAGGCGCCGCGGGAAAAGCATCTCCCGCGGCGCCGTCCGCTCAAAGATCTCAAATGGGCGCTCCTTTCAGGGGCGCCCTTTTTCATCAGTGCTGCATGCCGCCGTGGGCGGAAGGCATAGCGTGGTTTATGCCGTCATGGTTCATCGGCATGCTGCCGTGATCCATGCGGTCCATGGATCCGTGATCCATGGCCATGCCCTCATGCATTTGCATGCCGCCCATGGCGGCCCCTTTCCAGCCGGTGACGGCCGGATCGACCATGCCGGCGATCATCGCGACGTGCGAAAGGATGAGGAAGGCGGCGACGCAGGCGATATGAAACCCCTTGCGCACGTGCTCGGTGGCAGAGCGAAGGATCACCTTGAGGTGCAGCAGCGCGATGAGCACCATCGGCACGCCGGCGAGGAGATAGGCACCGACGGCGAGCTCATCGACCCAGGTGCGCCATTCGTGCGCATCCGTGACCGGCATCACGACGCCCGGGATGAGGTAGAGCGCGATGCCGATGAAAACGATGCCCGCGAGCACGCCGCAGATGCGGTTGAGGGAGCGAAGCCCCGGACGGTCCTTGGACGAATAAAGGAGCACGAGCTCCGTGATGGCGATCGTCTCGGCGAGAACGACGGGAAGCGCCATGAAGATCAGCAGATTCCACGGGGAATTCTGCATCAGAAGTTCCATGTAATGGGTCATAGACATAGCGGAAAAACTCCGAAAAAAGGTGTCACGTTCCCCGCGCACAGCGCAGCAGTGCGCCTCCGGCGAAGCCGGCGCGGGGAGAAAAAATTCAGATAAAGCGGGATCGGCCCGCCGTTTCATGCGGGAGAAAAGGCGGGTTTGCGGAGTTTTTCAGGCGAGGGGCGGCCTTGTGGGGCAAGGCGGGATGTGCTGTGCGCGCCTCATTGCAACGGGTGCGAAGCCGGTGCGCCCCGAGGGGGCCCCGGCGGTTTCGGGCGAAGCGGGAGCGGCGGCGTGGAGCCCCGCGCAGCAGAAGTGAAAGGAGCCCGCGGGGGCGCAGCATCCGCGCGGAGAACCTGCAGTGCGCGCGATGCCGCAGTCCCCGTGGGGAGAAGCCTCGGCGCAACCGATCGTCGCCGGCATGGCCGGCGCACGGGCATAAGCGGCGCCCTGCTCTCCCGCCGGATGCAGGAGGAGAAACGCGGCGGCGAGAACAAGGGCCGCCAGCCTGAGGGCATGGTACGGGAGGCTTCTCAAGGGAAAGGGTTCTCTTATCCTAAAAACGACTGAATTTTAGCGTCCGTACATATGCACGTCAATGCCTAATCCTGTAAAAATCCCTGCCGTTCTAGCTCAAAGGCCTGTTTTGTGAAAATAAATGTAATTTGGGTGTATAAAAAGCGGGAAAGCGCCGTTCAAGAGCGCTTTCCCGCCTTGGCTGCAGCCGGGGACGAATGCTTTACTTGGTGACGGGCTTTCCCGTGAGCGTGATCAGGTTCACCTCGTTCCAGGTGCCGAGCCGCATCGGCAAGCCGCTCCAGACCGCCTCGCCCTGCGAGGCGAAGACGAGCATGCCCGAATAGCGGAAAAGCCCCGGGAGGAGACCGGCCTTCGTGCCGCCCGCAAGGCGCCGCCACAGGTCGAACTGCGAGCCGGGCGCCAGGGAGGAAATCTGGAGCTGCACGCCGTGCCGGGACGCCTCGAGCGCAGCGAGCGAGTTATTCGCAAGGAGCACCTTGAAGGCCGCGTCGGGCGCAGCCGCGAGCGCGGCGCTCACGGCGTCCTCGGCGCCCTCTTCGGTGACGGCCGTCTTGATGCCGCTGCTCGGGTCGGCGATGCCGGCGATCAGAAGCTTCGTGCCCTTCACGTCGAGCGCCCTGCCCCCGTTTTCGAGCACCGTGACGCCGGCGGCCTGGTAGATCTCCTTGAGGCCGGCCCAGCCGACGAGGTAATCGAAGCGCCCCGGCACCGCATAGGTGCCGTACGTGCTCTTGAGATCCTTGAGCGGCGCAAGGTCAGGGCCGCGCAGCTCGATCTGGCCGTCGGCGGAGTTTCCCGTGATCACCACGGCGTCGGGCTTCATCGCGTTGATGCGCTTCACGAGCGCGGCCGTGCGCTCGGCATTGAAGACGGGCGAGGCATGCAGGTCGGAGACCTGCACGATGCGGAACCCTTCGAGGCCTTCTGGCAGGTCCTTCACATAAACCTTCTGCTCTTCTTCGAAGGCTTCGCCCAAGCCGTTCCAGCCGCCCACGACGGCAAAGACCATGGCAAGCACGAGCAGCCCGACGAGGAGCACGAGCGAAAAGGTGTCCTTGCCGGGCGCCGCCTGCCCGCGGCGGCGGGCAAGGAGCGTGCGAACGCCGGCGACGATGTCGCAGGTGAGCGCGGCGAGGAAAAGGAGCGGCGCGAAGCACGCGAAGAACACGGCCGCGGGCACGAGCGAGGCGGCCGTCTCGCGCGAGAAGAACTGCTCCTGGCCGACCATGAAGCAGAGGAAGCCCGAGGCGACGGTGATGAAGGCGATGAGCGCAATGCGCTGCGCGGCGTTCTGGAAAATCGTGGCGCGGCGCAGCAGGCTCCACGAGGCATAAAGCCCCATCAGGGAGGAAACGGCGCCGGCGGCAAGGTAGAGGGTGGAGTTCATGAGGTCTGAGGGCAAAAGAAAATGCGCAGAAGATCGGTTCTGCGCATTATACGAGTGCGGCGCAAGACTCGGCCCCCGTCCCGGTCAAAGGCGGCGGGGGTTCGCCCTCTTTACGGCCTCACCTGCTCTCCGGGTAGCCCGGCGCGTAGCCCGCTTCGACGGGGTTCGTGCGGATGCGGTTCTCGGCCCAGGACAGGCAGAAGGACTGCCAGCAGTCGATGTCGGCCGAGACGTATTTCTGGCGGTTGATCGCGAACGCCAGCTCGCGGCTGAAGCGCTCGGGGCACTCGATCTGGGCGAAATGATCCTTGAAGAACGGGTTGTCGAGCACGCGCTTCGAGACGAAGGTGATGCCGAGCCCATTCATGATCATGCCGAAGACGGCGTCGTAGCTGTTGACGACGGCGACGATGCGCGGGTGCGTGAGACGGAGCGCGAACTGGCTCTCGAAGTAAACGCGGTTCGAGGAGCCGGGCTCCCTCAGGATCCACTTCTCCTGCGAGAGCTGCTGCCAGGAAACGGGGCCCTTGCCGACCAGCGGATGATCCTTGGCGGCGATGACGACGAGTTCGTCGGAAAGCCACGGCGTGGTGATGAGCTCGCGGCTGAAGACGGGGCCTTCGACGATCGCGGCGTCGACCGAGAAGTTGGTGAGCATGTCGGCGGTCGTGGCGTTGTTCTGCACCGTGACGTCGGGGATCCAGCCGTACTGGCGGTAGAAGTCGGTGAGCAGGTCCGCAAGCAGGAACGTGCCTACGGCCTGGGTGACGGCGACGTGCAGCTCGCCCTTGCTCTTGCGGTTGAAAAGCGTGACGAGATCCTGGCTGCGGCGCAGGAGCTCGTCGGCGTAAGGCTTCATCCGCCGGCCTTCGGCGGACAGCAGCATGCGGCCGCGCGTGCGGTCGAAAAGGCTGACCCCTAAACGCGACTCCAGTTCGGAAAGCGCCTGGCTGACGGCTGATTTGCTCAGCCCGAGTTGGTCGGCGGCGCTTGTCAGGTTTTCCGATCCGGCCACTGCAATGAAAACTTGCAGCTGGCGCAGCGTAATGGACATAATGCCTCCTTTTATTTTTGATCGGGGGATAAATTTTTTAACAGCCGTATTGTTCTATTTTTCTGTACTCGGCGCAAAAAATGCGTCAAATCTTTTTGTTGAAGTCAAATTCGGCTGTTTCCTCTTACTAGATCATGGCTGCAGCAAGAAGGCGTTTAAATCAGTAATAACCCCGAATAGCTCTGCGGCAGCAGGATCGGCAGAGCGGACTTTTCTTCTGAACGGCGCCGTTCGGAAATTGCTGTGCGCTTTTTAAGAGACAGCTTTCGGAAAAACCGTAAATTTATGTGCATCGAATGAACGGGCAATCGAGTTCTTTTTTCTGCCCTTTTTCTGCCTCTGTCCGCATCGCCCGAAAAATCGGCGCAAATGTACGGATAAAAAACCGGCGCGGGGCTTGATTTGCCCTGCGCCGGTATTTGCCCGATCGGACGGTCAGCCCCGCGGATTACTGCTTGGCGGGGATCGTCTGGTTAAGGAGTCCGAGCGCGTTGAGCGTCCTCGGGAAGCCGACGAACGGTTCCGCGCAGCGGATCAGCGCGATGAGCTCGGCCCTCGTCGCGCCCATGGCGGCGGCGCCGCCGAAGTGGGCCTTGAGCTGCGGCTCGCAGCCGCCGAGGCTCATGATCACGGCGACCGTGGCGAGCTCGCGCTCCTTGAGCGAGAGGCCCGTGCGCGTGTAGAAGTCGCCGAAGCACCAGCCCGAAAGATCGTCGACGACGATGCCGCGCGTGTCGGCCGCGGCCGTCTGGTGCATCTTGTCGATGCCGTCGCCGAAGATCTTCTTCTGCACGGCAAGGCCCTGCTCGAAGCGGTTCGCGTCGGTGACGGTCGCGCCCGAGGGCGGCATCTTCTTATGCTCTTCCTCGCAGGCTTCGTGCACGGCCTTGAGGCCCATGCGCGCCTTCGGGAGGCCCGCGTACGGCGCGGTGTGCAGCACGGCTTCGCGCAGCTTCACGGGATCGACGCCGTCGCGCAGCGCCCTGCGTGCGAAGTGCTCGACGCCGTCCTCGTCGCCGAGCGCGGTGAGCACGGCGAGCTGCACGACGGCCGTGCCGTCGCGGCCGAGCGCCTCGGTGCGGTTCGCGGCCGTCATGCGGTCGGTCATCTCGCGGAATTCGCGGTTCTTCCTGTCGCCGCGGTGCCATTCATCGTGTTCGGAAGCGCCGGCGGCAGCGGCGGCGCCGGTGAGTGCGCCGGCAACAAGCAGGGTTCTGCGGTTCATATCTTTCTCCTCATGTTCTTTCATGTCGGAATTTCCTTTGGATGCATCCGGGTGCCGGGGATTCCTGCGGAAGCCTCCGGGTCCGGGTGCTTTCAGCTTTCCCTGAGGTTCAAGGGGCCTTTCCCTCCTCAAGAGGTGTGATCCGGAAGAAGGGCCTGACCTCAGGCCGAGCTGCCCTCTCCCGTTTCCGCTGCAAGTCACTTCGCATTGTTCACTTTGTAACGCAGCCAGACGGAGTCTCCTTCCGCTCTCTGCACGTCAAGGAGCCTGAAGGTGACCGGCGTGTCGTCGGAGAGTCCTTCCCTTTCCATGAAGAGCGTCTGCGTTTTCACGGAACCGTCCGCCGCGGGGGCGACCACGACGCTCACTTCGTCGCAGAGCCCCTTCTGGATGAACGACCAGTTGAGCACGGCGCCTCCGCCGAGCATCAGCATCTCGATGCCGAACTTGTTCTTAAGCTTCGAGAGCATCAGCCCATAGTCGTACGATTCCTTCCCGGCGATGATATAAGAAATGCCGAGTCGCCGAAGAAACGCTTTGTAATCGTTCGTAGCCCTTTCCGTCAGCACTTCGATCACGTCGGCGACGGTGCTGCCGTAGCGCAGCGTGCGGCTCTTCCAGCCGAGCCTGCCGGACGGGTCGATCGAGACGTAGTACATGCCGGTCTTGCGCGCCACGTAGTCGCCCGCGGGCACTTCGGGCGAATTCTTAATCAGCGCGGGCTTCGCGTACATCGTGAAGTTGTCGTCGGTGGTGACGCGGCCCGAGAGCCAGCCCTGGTGCTTGTAGACGCGGTTCGGGCCGAAGGCGATGCGGTAAAACGCGGCGCCCGCCCCGGCGCTCGCCTCGGTGCCCATGTACTTGCCCATGATCTTGCCGTCGACCGACGTTTCCATGTGGCAGAAAATGTAGGGTCTCTCGCTCATATCCTTTCCTTTTCCTTTCTCAAAATCTTTCAAAAACTGCTTATTGCTCTCGCCTGCTCGGCAATCGCGCATGCTTGGGGGAGCCACTGCGGCTGATGCCCATGCACCCGCTTCGGGCAGGGAGGCAGTCGCCGGGCCGGCGGCCTGACAGCGCCGAGGGCACGGCATTTCCCGGCGGGGCGCCTGCTCCGGCCTTTGGCCGATGATGCCTTCGGCCGGGTGTCCGGAACAGGGCTCCGCAGGGCTTTTCTCCCTGTGCATATTCTCCTTTAGGCGAGCGTTTTAGGCTGTAATGATTCGGCCGAATTCCTGCCTGATCCTTGCTCGCGGGCGCAAATTGACGCGGGCAGGCGCATTGCGCATAATTTCGGCATTCGGCCGCCCGGGCGGCCGCATTCTTTTTTCGTGTGACATCGATGACAGACGACAATTACGTGATGCTCGAGGTGGCGATTGACCGCGCGCTCTATGAGCGCCTTATCGAAGCGGCGCAGCGCCGCGGCGAATCGGTGAGCGAGTTCACCGAGAAGGCGCTGCGCGCAGCGGCGGACCGGTCGCTCTCCGAGCCCCCGGCGAAGATCGACGCCGAAGGCGGCGAGGAGGAATAAGGCGATGAGCAAAGTGCTTCTGATGATTCTTGACGGCTGGGGCATCGGCCGGGGCGACGCGACCGACGGCATCGCCGCGGGCAATCCCGAAAAGCTCCGTGCGCTCGCCTCGCGCTTTCCGCACGCCGAGCTTCGCACCGACGGCGAGGCCGTGGGGCTTCCCGCCGGGCAGATGGGCAACAGCGAGGTCGGGCACCTCAATATCGGCGCGGGCCGCGTGCTCTACCAGGACCTCGTGCGCATCAACCGCGCGGCGGAGAGCGGCGAGCTTGCCCGCCTCCCCGAGATGCGCGCCGCGATTGAGCACGCCAAGGCGGCGGGCGGCGCCTTCCACGTGATGGGGCTCCTCTCGGACGGCGGCGTGCACAGCCACCGCGACCACCTTTATGCGATCCTGCGCATTGCGAAGGCCGCGAGCCTTGAGAAAGTCTATGTGCACGCCTTCACCGACGGCCGCGACACCGACCCGAAGAGCGGCGCGGGCTATGTCGCCCATCTCATGAAAGAGCTGTCGCGCCCCGACACGGCGGGCGAGCTCGTGAGCCTCGTCGGGCGCTACTACGCCATGGACCGCGACAAGCGCTGGGAGCGCATCGCCGAGTGCTATGACCTGCTCGTGAACGGCAGGGGTGAGCCCTTCTCCGATCCCGTTAAGGCGATGGAAGACTCCTACGCCGCGGGCCTCACCGACGAATTCTTAAAGCCGCACTTCCTCGAGGGGCCCGACGGCCGTGCCGTCGGGCGCATCAAGGACGGCGACACCGTCGTCTTCATCAACTTCCGCAACGACCGCGCGAAGGAACTCACCTATGCGCTCACGCAGCAGCCCGTGCCCGGCACGGACATGAAGCCCTTGAAGCTCTGGTTTGCGACGATGGTGCCCTACGATCCGACCTACGCCGGGCTGCACGTCATCTTCCCGAAGGAAAACGTCGTCAACACGATCGGCGAATGGGTCGCGAAGAAGGGCCTGAAGCAGCTTCGCATCGCCGAGACGGAAAAGTACGCGCACGTGACGTTCTTCTTGAACGGCGGGCGCGAGAAGCCCTACGAGGGCGAAGAGCGCATCCTCGTGCCGAGCCCCAAGGTCGCCACCTACGACCTGAAGCCCGAGATGAGCGCGCCCGAGGTGACCGAGAAGCTCAGGGCGGCGCTTGCCGAAGAGAAGTTCGATTTCATCTGCCTTAACTTCGCCAACGGCGACATGGTCGGGCACACCGGCGTCTTCGAGGCGATCAAGAAGGCCGTGAAGACGATCGACGAGTGCGCCGCCTCGGTGATCGAGACGGCCCGCGCGCACGGCTACGAGGTCGTGCAGATCGCCGACCACGGCAACGCCGACCATGCGAGGAACGACGACGGCACGCCCAACACCGCGCATTCCTTGAACCCCGTCCCGATCATGGTGGTCTCGGACCGCGTGAAGGCCGTGAAGAACGGCGTCCTCGCCGACGTCGCGCCCACCGTGCTCGCGCTCATGGGCATCGAGAAGCCCGCCGAGATGACGGGCAAGTCGCTCGCCGTGATGAAATAAGCGGATGGGTCTTCCCCGCCTCCGGACGGGGAGCCTGCATAAGCAAAGGCCGCGGGGTTTGCGCCCTGCGGCCTTTGTCGGTTTTCGGAAGGCCCTTTTTCAGGCTTCCCGGACGGAGAATGCCAGCCGATGCCCGCGCTCCCTCACCATCCTCACGATGCCCTTCCCGAAGAAGAGCGCGTAAAGGGAAGCGCACACGAGCCAGTCGATGACGCCCGAGGCGATCGTATCGGAGAGGAAGTGCTCGCCGCGCATGATCTGCACGACGCTGCAGAAAACGCCGAGGCCCAGCGCGAGCGCGAAGCCCTTTCGCGCGGCGCGGATGTTGACGTCGCGGAGCGCAAAATAGAGCGCGAACATGCAGAAGCCCGTGCCCGCAAAGCCCGAGGGCCAGCAGTGGCCGGGCTGCTTCACCCAGGAGAGGATCGGCGCGGAGACCGCCTCGGTGCCGCCGAAGTCGGTGATGTGCGTCGGGCAGTAGACGCCGGTGGTCTGCTTCAGGAACTTGATGAGCATGACGCTCGCGAGCATGGCGGCGAGGAGATAGAACATGCGGCGCCGGTCGGCCCCGAAGAACTTCACATTGCCGCCCCGCAGGAACGTGACGATGAGCGTGAGGAGAACCGCCGCGGCCGAGGCGATCGGCACGACGCGCGCCACCTTGTGCAGGAAGAGCATCACCGGCATGCGGTTCATGAAAAAGCCGTCCGCCGAGCCGAAAAGGTGCGAGATCGCAAGATTGAGCCCATAGGGCGGGTACACGGCGACCCAGAGCAGAACCAGGGCCGGCACCGCATAGATGAGCGTGAGCGAGAACGGCCTGATCGGCGTTTCATTCATAGCGGGCTGCAGGGCTAGAGTTTTCATGCGGCCATTAAAACCCTGCGCCTGTCAATTCCGCGTGAAGGGCTTGTCAAAGAAACGTCAAAAACGAACCCCGCCGCGTCAAAAATAAGATGAAGGGCCTTCGAATATGGAGGCCCTGATGTTTGCTGGGAAGGCCTGTCTTCACCCGCTATGATGAAGACGGAGAAGAGTCCGGAGCCGGATCACTGCGTCAGTTTTTTTGGAGTTTTATCTCCGTACAAAAATTGCAGTCTCAGGCCTTCGCACCCCCAATTGCACTCTCCCGAAAGGGAAGTAGGCGCATAAGAAAATGAGTTCACTCTCGTGAATCTTAGGTGGCTGAAAGGCCCGTGCCTTTATCCGGGCGGACTCTTCGAGATCCCCACTTTTAAAAGGAGAGGATCATGAGTAAGTCTACTCGGAAACCCACCGACACGGCTACGGCAACGAACCCGCAAAACGTTGTCGAAGCCGTCTATTCATCCGCCATCGGTGTCGATGTCCACTGCGAACTTTTGGTTTGCTGCTTCCAATACATCGATGCCCATTCCTCAATTCACACGGAATTGCGCAGTTTCGGCACAAGAAGGTCGGAGCTGGAAAAGTTCGCAGGATGGTGCCGGAAATGCAGTCCGGAAACCATTGTGATGGAATCCACCGGCGTCCTTTGGAAGAGCCCGTACGCAGCTCTCGAAAGCGTCGGTTTCAACGCTTCATCGCTTACCCTCGTCAATGCCCGGGACGTTAAAGCTGCCATCGGCCGCAAAACGGATCAGCAGGATGCCCGGCGCCTGGCCGAACTGGCCAGGATGGGAACGCTGAAGAAATCGTTTATCCCTCCGCCGAATTTCCGGCTGATGCGGGAATTGGCCCGGCGCTATCAGAAACTGAAAAGCCATTACGCCTCTCACGTCAATGCCCTGCACAAACTGATGGATTCCGCAGGCTTTCGAGCCTCATCGGTATTCAGCGATATCCGCGGCACCAGCGCAACCAATATCCTGAGAGCCAAGATTTTTGGAGAAGGCAATTTTGAACAGTGCGTGGAAAATAATTCGCGCAGGCTGAGAAAAGCAACGCCCGATGAAATCATTGACGCACTTAATTTCGACCTTGATCCGTTCCTCAGAGCCCAGATCGCCGATGAAATGCTGGCCATGGACCGAGAACTTGCGCTGGGCGAGCAGACGATGCTGCGCCTGGCAAAACTCCAGGCTCCCTATCAAAGGCAGATTGAACTGCTGAAAACGATACCGTGCATTAAAGAAACCGCTGCAAGACTCATCTTTGCCGAACTGTGCGATGACCTGAAGCAGCATTTCGACAGCTCCGAAAAGTTTTGCTCCTGGATGGGCATCTGCCCGGGGAACAACATCTCGGCCAACGTGCGCTATTCCGGCCACGCAGCCAAAGGCAACAAATGGCTGAGGCGAGTGCTGGTCGAATGTGCCCACGGGGTGAGAATGAGCAAAAACTCACTGTCGGATCGGGTCATGGAATGGAAATTGCGGCGAGGAACTTTGCGTGCCGTAGTTGCCGCTGCCCATTTGCTCGCCAGAATCATTTACAGCATTCTGGTTTCCGGGAAAAGCTACATTCCTTACGCAACGGATAAAGTGCGGGCTTTAACCGCAAAGCGGACTCTGCAGAATGCGAAGCTCTTTGCTAAGAATGCGAATGACGAAGAGATTCGCGAAAAGATGTCAGAGGTAGCCGAAGAGATCAAAACACTCACTGGTCAAAAAGGCTCGAAGGACCAAGCGTACGAGGGTTCTGACAAGCTGATACGGCAGAGAAAACTGCTTGCAATGCTGCCCTTCCGGAGGCGGCAGGGATTTTTGTTTGCTTCTGTTTTCTCCGTCTTCATAAGAAAAGACGCCCTCACCTGCCCCTTTTCCTTATGGGCGAAGGCGGCAGTGCCGCGTAAAATGAAGCGATGCGCCCCGCGTCCGCGGCTTGCCGCCGCACGCACCGGGGCACCGACCGCAACCCCAAGAGGAGAAATGACAATGAGCGAACTGAACGTCGTTGAGGTGTGGAAGCACCTCCACACCACGCCCGAGCTCGGCTTCAAGGAAGTGAAGACGAGCGAGTGGCTTGCCAAGCAGCTTGAAGCGCTCGGCTACGAAGTGACGCGCGGCGTCGGCGGCACCGGCGTCGTCGGCTACATGCGCTCCGGCAAGCCCGGCCCCGTGCTGATGCTCCGCGCCGACATGGACGCCCTGCCCTTCGAGAACCCGGACGGCACGGTGCAAGGACCACGTGCTCGACGACGTCGACATCGCGCTCGGCTGCCACGTGCGCCCCGTGCAGGACATCCCCGAGGGAACCTGCTGCGCGGCCGTCCGCCACGTCGCGGGCGCCTTTGTGAAGATTGACATCAAGGGCGTCACCTCGCACGCCTCGCGCCCGCACCTCGGCGTCAACGCGGCCGAGGCCGCGGCGCTCGTGACGCTCGCCGTCGCCTCGATCAAGAGCAACCCGGCGCTCAAGTGGTCCTGCAAGGTGACGAGCATCAAGACCGAGTCGAAGGCCGCGAACATCATTCCGGACAAGGCCGAGGTGATGATCGACCTCAGGGCGCAGACCAACGAGCAGCTCGACGAGCTCCTGGGCAAGATAAAGACGGCGGCCGAGTGCGCCGCGGGCGCGAACGGCGCCAAGGCCGAGGTGACGATCGTCGACGGCGTGAAGATCCCGGCCGCGGTCTACGACGAGGACCTCGTCGCCGAAGTGGCCGACACGATCAAGGAAGTGCTCGGGCCCGATAAGCTCGCCCCCGACTGCGGCGGCGGCGGCGAGGATTTCCACTTCTTCAAGCTCTCGAAGCCCTCGATCAAGGCCGCCTATTTCGGCGTCGGCGCCGGGTGCACGCCGGGCCTCCACGCCCGCACGATGCACTTCAATCCCGAGCAGCTCGAGATGGGCGTCAAGGTGCTCACCGCGATGGCCCTGAAGAAGATCGGCTGACGCCCCTCTGAAGGCTCAAAGCGCAGCGGCCCCGGAAAAATCGGATTCCGGGGCCGCTTTTTTGCGCTTCTGAAAAAAAGCATTCGCCCCGTCCGGCTCGGGCGGCGCGGACGGGGCGGCGGAAAGGAAGAAGATCCGTTTCAGGTTCAGAGCATGCCGCGGCGGACCTCGTTCGGGAGCTCAATCGCGTAGATCACGCTCGAGAAGAAGATGAGGAGATAGGAGACCATCTCGGCCGCCTCTTCCGAAAAGCTCTTGATGTCGGTCCAGGAGCCGCAGCCGTCCTGGAACGTGAGCCAAAGGCCCTTCCAGCCGTAAAGGCGCGAATAGACGAGGAGCATCGCCAGCCCCGCGGCCATGAGGATGAAGGCGCGCGAGCGGATGAAGTCCGCAAGGCCCGGCAGGATCGTGCGCACGCCCGAGCGGTACGCGAGCGCAAAGGCGACGAGCACCGAAACGATCACGGCGTACTTCCAGCTGCCGTGCCGGATGAGGTCGAAGAACGCGTCGAGCTCGCGGATGAACATGCAGAAAAGGAAAAAGGCGACGAGCCAGAGGCCGCCCGCCTTGCTCGGGGCCTTGCGCACGGCGAGCATCATGGCGGCCGAAGCGAGGAAGAGCGCCGCCTCCTGGCCGATCTCCGTCCAGCTTTCAATGGGCAGCGGATGCGACAGGCTGAAGAAGTAAAGGGCGATGGTGCCCGCGAAAACGGCGGCGCAGCCGAGGAAGACGGCGATGCCGCGGATAAAGGAACTGAGGTCCGATCTCATGATGTGCCTTTCCCGATGTCCGAACGGGAGCGAGGGTTCAATGGAGCGATTATGCCAAAAAAGACGGAAAAAGGAAGCGGCCCGAGGGCCGCTTTCCTATATTGCGCGTGCGTTTCGGAGCGTTTTATTTGGCGCTGACGGCGCTGATCCAGATCGTGCGGCCGCGCTTTGCGGGCATGATGAGCGGCTTCACCGACTTCGAGGGGGCCTCGGGCTTCAAGCCGTGGTTTTTGAGCCAAAGCCGGCTCGAGCCCGTCATGTTCCAACCCACGCGGCGGCCTTTCGAGGTGAGGCGCCGCTCGAGGCACGAGGCGCACTGCGTCGGCTCGTCGTCGAGGCAGGGCTTGTTGTTGTAGAGCTGGTAGCCTTCGCGGTACTTCTGCGCCGAGATGTTGGGCATCACGACGTTGGCGCCGTACTCGACGCCGATCTCGCGGCCGTCGTCGCGGATCGCCTGGAGCGCGGTGGCGGCCGCGATGTTGACGGGGCCCATCGTGAGGCGCGTGACCGCAATCATGTTGAGCGCGAGCTGCAGGAGCCGGTGCGGCTCCATCTGCCCGAGGCCCAGCATGTCGCCGCCTTCGGCGAGCAGGTACGGGCCCATGCCGATCATGTCGACGCCGAGCTCCTGGAACTTGCGGATGTCGCGGCAGAGGTCCTCGAGCGTCTGCCCGGGGATGCCGATCATGACGCCCGTGCCCATCTGGTAGCCGCAGCGCTGCACGGTCTTCAGGAGCTCGTAGCGGTGCTCGAGCTTCTTTTCGTGGTCCCCTTTTGCGCCGTGCAGGAGCGCGAAGAGCTTCGGGTTCGAGGTCTCGAAGCGCGCGAGGTACCGGAGCGCGTGCGGGCAGCCCGCGGCCTTCGCCCAGCGGCGGTACGTTTCCTCGCTCTGCTCGCCCAACGACACCGTGATGCCGAGCCCTTCGGGGAGCGCCTCGCTCACGGTCTTTTCGTGGATTTCCTTCAGGCACTCTTCGACGAAGGCGACGAACTTCTCGTCGCGGCGCTCGCCCGCCTGCAGGCACACCGAGCCGTAGCCCGCCCGCGCCGCCCAGACGGCCGCGCCGACGATCTCGTCCTTCGTCATGGTGTAGCGCTGCAGCGCATGATTGTCGCGGCGGATGCCGCAGTAGCGGCAGCTCGCGGTGCAGATGTTGGAGAACTCGATGAGGCCGCGGTAATAGACAAAGTCGCCCATGAGCTCGGTGGTCCGGTCATAGGCGGCTTTTTGGAGCAGCGCGCATTCCTTCGGGTCGGTGAGCCCGAGAAGGTGCACGATGTCGGCGTCGGTCATTTCGCCGCGGTCGAGAATTTCCTTTGTGCTTTCAATGCTCATGAGTGCGTCGGTCCTATCTGCGAGCCGACATTATGCACGAAAGCGAGGGGGAGCGCTTTGCCTTTACGGAAGCTTGGCGTAATCCGCGTCGGAAACGGGCTCGAGCCACGTCGCGGGGCCCATGTCGGGGCGCACCTCGATCGAGATGTGCTCGAACCAGCTGTCCTTGGCGGCGCCGTGCCAGTGCTTGACGCCCGAGGCGATGTCGACGACGTCGCCCGCCCTGAGCTCGCGCGCGGGCTTGCCCTCTTCCTGATACCAGCCGCGGCCGCCGACCACGAGCAGGATCTGTCCGCCCGCGTGCTTGTGCCAGTTGTTGCGGCAGCCGGGCTCGAAGGTGACGTTCGCGACCGGGCAGAGCTTGTTGGTGTCGAGCATCGCGAGATAACTTTGGCCCTTGAAGTATTTCGCATAGGCCGTGTTGGGCACGCCGAGCGGGAAAACCGTGTTCACGCCGCTCTGGGTTTTCGTGAGGACGGCGCCTTCCGCGCAGGGCGCCGCGGCACCGGGGGTTTTTGGGGCGGCGGAGGCGGTGCGGGCGGCATCGGGTGCGGCCATGGCGGCGGCCGCGCCGCCGAAGAGGCCGGCGGCAAGCAGGGTTCTGCGTTTCATGTGTTTCTCCTGTGACGGTCGGGTGAGCGCTTCGGAGAGGCGCACTGTCCCCTGCCCGGCTCGAAAGCAGGCATCGCGGGACGCGCCGTCCCCTTTTTGCTCTTTAATAAATCAGCGGCTTACGGAAGCTTGCTGTAGTCTTCGTCGGAAACGGGCTCGAGCCACGTCGCCGGGCCCATGTCGGGGCGCACCTCGATCGAGATGTGCTCGAACCAGCTGTCCTTGGCGGCGCCGTGCCAGTGCTTGACACCCGCGGGAATGTCGACGACGTCGCCCGCCTTGAGCTCGCGGGCGGGCTTGCCCTCTTCCTGGTACCAGCCGCGGCCGCCCATGACGAGGAGGATCTGTCCGCCCGAATGCTTGTGCCAGTTGTTGCGGCAGCCGGGCTCGAAGGTGACGTTCGCGACCGGGCAGAGCTTGTTCGCGGCGAGCATCGCGAGGTAGCTCTGTCCCTTGAAGTATTTCGCGTAAGCGGTGTTGGGGACGCCCAGCGGGAAGATTTCGTTCACTTTGCTTTCGGTTTTCGTAAGGGTCATGTCTTTTCTCCTGATGATCGGCGCCTCGGACCGCTCCTGCGGTCGGCGTCCTTGAGATGCATTGTGGCCGAAAGCCGTTTTTCGGGATTGACCGATTAAGCGGAATTACTGCCTTTTTCTTTCCCAAGGCAATTTTTCACGACGGTTTGCATGAAATTGTAAGTCTCTGCCGATCTTATTCGCTTTCCAGCTATAATTTGCGTCAATGGTTGCCTGTTCATGCTGTGACAGGCACAGAGACAGATAAAGTCCGAAGCCTCTCGGAGGAAAAAAATGAGCGAAAAACAAGAGCATGATTGCCCGATCATTGAAATTGCCAAGGAAAGGCTGCGCCGCAGCATCCGCGCGGCCGCCAAGGAAGGCTGCCCGGTGACGCAGACCGCCGTGCCGGGCCTCTCGGCCGTGATCCGCGAGAACGCCGGCGCCTGCGAGTGCTCGGTCTACAAGCCCTGCATCGTGGCGGTGGCCATGGGCAGCAAGCAGGCCGTGATCGGCGAGAAAGCCTACGACTACAGCGCGGGCGAAGTTTTCGTGAGCGCGATGGACGTGCCGGTGATCTGGCGCATCATGAAGGCGTCGCACGACGCGCCCTTCATGGCCGCCTCGCTTGAGCTCGACGCCGAGCTCGTGCGCGAGCTGCTGCCGCGGCTCCCCGCCTCGCAGCCGACCGACGAGATCCCGTCGGTGGCGACGATCGGCGCGAGCTGCCCCGAGATGCTTGACGCCTTCTCGCGCATGCTGAGCCTGAGCGAGCACCCCGAGGACATCCCGGTGCTCTACCCGCTCATTAAGCGCGAGATTCACTGGCGGGTGCTCACGGGCCCCTGGGGCGAGAGCCTCAAGCGGCTCTTCACGGCCGACAGCCAGACGAACCGCATCGAGCGCGCCGTGGCGTGGCTCCGCGACAACTACAAGGAGCCGCTCTCGGTCGACGAGCTCGCCGACCGCGTGCACATGGCGCCTTCGACGTTCTACCGGCACTTCAAGACGGTGATGAACCTCTCGCCCCTGCAGTACCACAAGCTGCTGAGGCTCCACGAGGCGCGCCGCCTCATGATCGTGAAGCAGATGGACGCGGCCACGGCCGCCTACAGCGTGGGCTACGTGAGCCCGACGCAGTTCTCGCGCGAATACAAGCGCCTTTTCGGCACGTCGCCGAAAAAGAGCGTCGCGCAGATGCGAAGCTGATCAGGCGTAAGAGCAGATCTCGACCAAGTTGCCGTCGGGATCGCGCAGGTAGACGCTTTTCATGGCCCCGAGCGCGCCGGTGCGCGCTGCGGGGCCTAACTCTATCTTGGCCCCGCGCTTTTCGAGCTCGGCCTTCACCTCGGCGATCGGGCGGTCGGAGCGCAGGCAGAAGTCGCAGCTCCCGATCTCGGGCCGCGCCGCGCAGGGCAGGAACTCGCCCTTTTTTGCGTGGAGGCTGATGCGCCCGCCGGGGAAAGAGAGGCCGTGGTGGCCGTCCTTGACGGTGTGCGCCATGCCGAGCACTTCGGTGTAAAAGCGAATCGTTTTTTCGATGTCTCCTGCGACGATGACGAAATGATCGATGCCGGTAAGGCTCATGGCGGCTCCTTCTATAAAAGTTCCCGATCGTAATCTTTTATTTGAAGACAGCTTTTCAGCGCTTTAAAAGATAGCAGCAGTCGTCGGAATTGGGCGCTTCGGCGCGGCCGCTGCCTTCCATCTGCAGGAGGCGCCCGTCGGCGGCGAGCTCGAACTCGGCGTAGAGCGCATCGCTGCCGGACATCCGGAGCACGTACCGCTTCCCCTCTGCCCTCGCCTTCCCTGTCTCGATCACGGTGCTCACGCCCCGCGGGTGAATGACGAAACTGCCGAACCGGTCGACGGTGAGCTCCATGCGGTCGGGCCGGCCCGAAGGCTTCACGATCGTGCCGCTCCAGAAACCCTGGAGCGGAAAGGCTGCGTCGGCGGCCGCGGCGGGCAGCGCCGCGGCGAGAATAAGGGTGATCAGTGCGGATTTCAAAGCCGTCTCGATAGAGAAAGTGGACGCCCCGGCGCCCGGTGCGCCAAGGAGAGATTTCCCATTTTAAGGGCAAAACCCCGAGGCGCCGCGGCTTAGCGATGGTAGGATTAAAAGAATTGCTGTCACTTTTGAGGAGATCACGTCATGGCTTTGCCGAAAGTCGCGGTGCTCGCCACCGGCGGAACGATTGTCAGCTCGGGCGAGAGCGCCGTGCAGATGACCGGCTACAGTCTCAAGGGACTGAGCGTTAACGATGTGCTCGGCACCGTGCCGGGCATTGCGGACGTCGCGCAGCTCGAGTGCCGCGAGGTCGCGAACATCGATTCTTCGTCGATGACGTCGGCGGTGTGGATGAAGCTCGCCAAGGAAATCATGCTCTGCGCCGCGAGGGACGACATCGCGGGCATCGTCGTGACGCACGGCACCGACACGATGGAAGAGACGGCCTATTTCCTCGGCCTCGTGCTGAAGACGCACAAGCCCGTCGTGCTCACCGGCGCGATGCGCCCGGCGACCGCCCTTTCGGCCGACGGCCCGCTTAACCTCCTCAACGCCGTGCGCGTCGCCGCCGACCCGAACGCCGCGGGCCGCGGCGTGCTGATCGTCTTCAACGACGTGATCGGCTCGGCGCGCGACACCGCGAAGGTCCACCCCACCAACGCGGCGGCCTTCCGCGGCCCGGATCTCGGCATGCTCGGCATGATCGCGGGAGAGCACATCGAATTCATCGCGCGCACCGACAAGCTCCACACGATGGACACGCCCTTTACGGTCTCGAACCTCGAAACCTACATGGCCGAATACGGCGAGCTGCCCCGCGTCGACATCATCTATTCGCACGTTGATGACGACGGCGTGCTCGTGAAGGCCGCGCTCAGGGCCGGCGCCCAGGGCATCGTCTATGCGGGCACGGGCAACGGCTCGGTGCCCGAGGCGGTCGAGCCTGCGCTCAACGACGCCGCGCTCCTTGGCACGGCCGTGGTGCGCGCGACGCGCACCGGGGCGGGCATGACGGTCGAGGGCCTTGAGCGGTGGCAGAAGGCGGGCTTCATTCCCGCGGGCACGCTCTCCCCGCAGAAAGCGCGCGTCCTGCTGCAGCTCGCGCTCACGCGCACGCAGAACGCTGGCGAGATCGCCGAGCTTTTCCGGCGCTTCTGAAGCCTTAGCGGTTAACCCCTAAATAACATAAGGCCGCCCGGTTTTTCCGAGGCGGCCTTTGCTTAATTAAATTCCCGTTCGGGTTAACAGATTACTTCTGTTCGGTCTTGGCGGGCGCGGCGGGCTGCTGCGCGGGCTGCGGAGCACTGCCGGCCGCAGCGCCGGCCTTCTCGGCCGTGAACTTCGCGCACGACTCGCCGAAAGTCTTCCAGGCGGCGGAAGCGCCCTCGGCGCCCGCCTTCTTGAGGTTCTCGGCAGTGCACACGGTCGCGGCCGTGTCCTTGGTCACCTGCGGGGGCTCGCTCGTCGTCTTGTTGTCCGAGCAGCCCGCAAGGGCGATCGCGGCGACGGCGGCCGTCGAGACGGCCAGGGCTTTGGTGCGCTTAAGCATTGACATAGTCCTTTTCCTTATGAAGTTGTCGATTGATCGGCTCCGGGAGGTCACCCTAGGGCCGATGCAGGGGATTCTACGGTCCGGATGATGCACAAAAATGGCTGCTTTGTCTCGATCGGCGTCATTTATAAACACCGCGTAAGCTTCGTAAGCGTTCGTAATCGGAAGATTTTCGCGAAATTCACTGCTGCGGCGCGCCGTTCCTTGGCTTTGCCCTTCAGGGCGCTTTGCAATCTGTTGCTAAAATGCGGGCTCGTTCCAGCGACCTTTCTGCGTTTGTCTTTTCTATGCCCGCCTTCCCTCCCATGCCCTCGCCCTTTGCCGCGCCGTCGTCGGACGCGATGATCGCGGCCGCCGCCAAAGCGCCCTCGCCCGGGCGGGGCTTCGCGGGCCGTGCGGGCGCCTTGATCGTGCGCTCCGCTGACGGGAAAGAAGTCTTCTATGCCTTCGAGCCCGCCGCCCGCGGCATGGCCGCGAGCTACACGGAACTCTCGGCCGACACCCTTTGGCCGCCCATGAAGAGCGAGGACGTGCCGCACGCCGAGCTCGTGCGCGCCGACGGCACGGTCTTCACGCTCGAGGGGCTCATCAGGGAGATGTTCGCCGCCTTCCCGGTGCGCGCCCCCTACCAGGGCGGCTTCGAGCAGGAAAGGCGCCGCGGGCACTGGCGCATGGCGCTCGCGGAGGCGCTTCGGAGCCCCGCCGTGCGGCTCCTCGCGGAATTCTGCCGGGAGCACGCGGGGCACGGCGCGGACTTCGGGCTGGAGCTGAACGAATGGTGGATCGGCGCGTCGCCCGCGCACGAGATGCGCTTTTCGGGAACGTTCTACCCGCCCTGCTCGGCCGCCAAGTATCTGATCGACGAGCTCTCGAGGGGGCTTGCCGTGCAGAAGCCCGAGCCCTTTGCGCGCGAGGGCGAGGAGCCCGACGTGCCGGTTCTTTACGAAGACGAGGACCTCGTCGTCGTGAACAAGCCGCCGCGGCTCGCATCGGTGCCCGGGATCCGCGAGAGCATCTCCGCAAAGTCGATCCTCGAAAAAGAGCGCGGCCCGCTTCGCGTCGTGCACCGGCTCGACACCGACACCTCGGGCGTGCTCCTTTTTGCGAAGAACTACCGCGCGGGCTGCCTCCTCGACGAAATCTTCCGCTCCGGGCAGGCCATGAAGCGCTACGCGGCAAGGCTCGAAGGAAAACTCTCTTCGCCCCGCGGCCGCATCGAGCTCCCGCTCGCCTTGAACCTCACCGACCGGCCGCGCCAGTGCGTGCTCCCCGTCGGCCGGGGCGGCAGGGAAGCGGCGACCGAATACGAGGAAACGGGCACGGTCACGGCGCCCGACGGCCGCATAAAGTCGCTCGTGAGCCTCTGGCTCGAGACCGGCCGCACGCACCAGCTGCGCGTGCACTGCGCGCACGCCGAAGGGCTGGGGCTCCCGATCGACGGCGATCCTTTCTACGGGCACCTCGGGCTCCTGGGCGAGCGGCGCACGACGAGGCTCTGCCTCCATGCGGCCGAGCTCACGCTCCCGCACCCGACGAAGGCAGGATCTGTCGTGCACGTCGAATGCGAGCCCGATTTCCCGCTTTTCTAGGCGAAAGTGCCTAGGCGCCGAGGGCATACAATGAAGTGACCCTTCTTTCAAACCCAACGGACCAAAACTCTTCATCATGCCTCAGACTCAGGCCGGCACTGCCGCGCTTTTCGCCGAGGGCGTGCGCGCCGCGCTGCCCGTCATGCTCGGCTATATACCGCTCGCGCTCGTTCTCGGCGCCACCGCTTCACAAGCTGATATCTCACCGTTGACGATCGGGCTCATGGCGGGACTCAACTATGCGGGCGGCTCGGAATTCGCCGCCGTGGCGCTCTGGTCGGCCGTGCCGCCGATCACGGCGATCGCGCTCACGACGTGGCTCATCAACAGCCGCCACATCATGCTCTCGGCCGCCATCACCCCTTACGTCGGCACGCTCCCGCTCGCCAAGAAGCTCATCCTCTTCGCCTTTATGAGCGACGAGTGCTGGGCGGTTGCGATGCAGGACATCGCGAAGCGCCGCAATGCCGGATTTTCGGACGGCACGGCGCTGCGGTTTGCCTTTTACATGGGCATCGGCGTCTCGCTCTGGCTCACGTGGGTGAGCTCGGCCGTCATCGGCTGCATCGCGGGCGCGGGCTTCGGGGTCCTCTCGCAGTGGGGCTTCGGCATGGCCTTCCCCGCCACTTTCATCGCCATCCTCGCGGCGATGTGGCCGGGCCTCAGGCGCGCCGTGCCCTGGGCCGTGAGCTTTGCCGTCGCGGGCGTGCTGAGCCTTTTCGTTTCGAGCGCCTGGAGCATCGCCGCGGGCGCCTTGGCAGGCCTTCTCTGGGTTTGGTTCACGGACAAGGGAGACTAGGCCATGTTCCACATCACTGCAGCCGAATTCATCACCATCCTCGCCATGATGGCGGCCACCTACTCGACGCGCGTCCTCGGGTGGCTCTTCCTCAAGGACCGGCAGCTGTCGCCGCGCATGAGAAAGCTCCTTGACGCGGCGCCCGGGTGCGTCATGGTGGCCGTCGTTGCACCCTCCTTCATGACCACGGTCCCGGCGGACCTCATTGCGCTTGCCGCCGCCATCCTCATCAGCACGCGCGGGAGCCTTGCGCTCACCGTCGTGGGCGGCGTCGCCGCCGATGCGCTGCTGCGGCACATCGCGCCGCTCGCCGTTCCGCTTTCGACCCTTCTCTGAGCGTTTCCCGCCGGAGGGCGGCGCAGGCCCGAAACCCGCGCCGCCCTCTTTTTATCCGCCTGCGGGATTCGCTAAAATAGATAGATTCAACTGCAACCCCTTTCTTATTCTTTGCAAAGGAAACAAATGTCCGCTCTTATTCTCGGTCATAAGAATCCTGACTCCGACAGCATCGTCGCCGCGCTTTCGCTCTCCTACCTCTACAAGCAGCGCGGCCTCGACGTGACGCCTGCCGCCCAGGGCAAGCCCGCTCCGGAAACGGCCTTCATCCTGAACCGCTTCGGCCTGAAGGCGCCCGAGGTGGTGACGAGCGTCGCCGGCCGCGACGTCTATCTCGTCGACTACTCCGACAAGGCCCAGGCTCCGGCGGACATCGACCAGTGCAACCTCAAGGGCATCGTCGACCACCACAAGCTCGGCGACGTGACGAGCACCTCGCCGCTTGAGTGCATCATCTGGACGGCCGGCTGCTCCAACACCATCATCAAGCGCATGTACGACTACATGGGCGTGAAGCCGCCGAAGGACATCGCGGGCGCCATGCTCTGCGCCATCCTTTCCGACACGGTGATCTTCAAGTCTCCGACGACGACGGACCTCGACCGCGCCGCCGCCAAGGAACTCGCCGAAATCGCCGGCGTCAAGGACCTCGAGGCGCTCGGCATGGAGCTCTTCACCGCGAAGTCCGCCGTCAAGGGCACCGCGCCGCGCGAGCTCATCTTCCGCGACTTCAAGGACTTCGAGATGAACGGCCACAAGGTGGGCGTCGGCCAGCTCGAGCTCGTCTCGCTCGACATCGTCCGCGACATCAAGCCCGCGCTCGAGAAGGAGCTCGCCGCCGTGAAGGCCGAAGGCCGCCACACCGCGATGCTGCTCCTCACCGACATCATGAAGGAAGGCTCCGAGCTCCTCATGGCTTCCGACGATCCCGCGCTCATCGCGCAGGGCTTCGGCAAGAAGTGGGAAGGCAAGAACCTTTGGCTCGAGGGCGTCATGAGCCGCAAGAAGCAGGTCGTCCCTGCGCTTGAGGCCGCGTTCCGCAAGTAAGCCTTCTTCGCAGCGCAAGCAAAAGCCGCGTCCTTTTCGGGGCGCGGCTTTTTCATAATCGCATTCATTGAAGGGCGGGCTCCGTTCGGGAGCGCCGCCCTTTCCTTCGCTTTATCAGAGCATCGCGATCAGCCGGTCGACGTCCTCTTCCTTCGAGGCCCACGACGTGCAGGCGCGAAGGATTGCTGAGCCGTCCGCATCGACGGTCCACGCGTCGAGCCCGACCTTCGCGTCGAGCTCGGCCTTCTTTTCCTTGCTCACGCGGAAGAAGGTCTGGTTGGCGCGGCAGTCCCAGAGGAGCTCGTAGCCCTTGCTCTTCAAGGCTGCGCGGATCTTGTCGGCAAGCACCACGGCGTGGCGCCCGAGCTTCTCGTAGAGGCCGTCCGTGAAGAGCGTGTCGAACTGCACGCCGTAGACGCGGCCCTTGGCGAGCACCGAGCCCTGCTGCTTCATGAAGGTGAAGAAGTAGCGGTCGGCGCGGGCGGGCTGCGGGAAGACGAGCGCTTCGCCAAGGAGGCACCCGCACTTCGTGCCGCCGATATAAAAGACGTCGGTCAGGCGCGCGATGTCCGCGATCGTCACGTCGCTCCCGGTTGCACCGAGCGCATAGGCCAGGCGCGCGCCGTCGAGGTAGACGATCGCGCCGTGGCGGTGCGCCGCCGCGCAGACCGCCTCGAGCCGCTCGAGGCTGTAGACCGCGCCCGTCTCCGTCGGGTGCGTGATGTAGAGCATCTTGGGGATCGGCTCGTGCTCGCGGCTCGGGTCGCGCTCCCAGCGGGAGAACGCTTCGTCGACGTCCTTCGCATCCGCCAGGCCGTTTTCGTGCGGGATCGCGATCACGCGGTGGCCCGTGCTCTCGATGGCGCCCGCCTCGTGCACGTTGATGTGGCCGGTGTCGACCGCGACCACGGCTTCCCAGGGCCGAAGCAGCCCGCCGATCACCGTGCGGTTGCACTGCGTGCCGCCGCTCATGAAGAAGACCTTCGCATTGGGTGCCTTGGCGGCCGCGCGGATCTTATCGGCGGCCGACTCGCAGAACGGGTCGAAGCCGTAGCCCGGCGCCTTGACGTAATTGGTCTCCTCGAGACGCTTCAGGATTTCGGGCGTGCAGCCTTCCTCGTAGTCGTTGCAGAAGCTGATGCGTGCCATCGGCAGTTTCTCCTCCAAAAAGAATGCTTGTCAGCAGTGAATCCGAAGATTCTATCGCTTTATTAGAAAACGTTTTCCGCCGCCCGCGCGCCTCTCTGCTATGCTCGGCTCTGCAGGCCCGCGGGGCATTTTCCCCTGCCGGGCGCCTTTTGCTTTCAGGAGTGTGTCTCTATGGCAGAAAAAGAACCGGTCAAGGCGGGCGACGCCGCCCCTGACTTCACGCTTCCGGACTACGACGGCAAGCCCGTGCCGCTCTCGTCCTATAAAGGACGCCGCGTCATCCTCTACTTCTACCCGAAGGACAACACCTCGGGCTGCACGCTCGAGGCGCAGGGCTTCCGCGATCACCTCGCCGACTTCGAAAAGCTCGGCTACACCGTGATCGGCGTCTCGCGCGACAGCGTGAAGAGCCACTGCGGCTTCCGCGACAAGCAGCAGCTCAATTTCCTGCTCCTCTCCGACAAGGACCAGGTCGCCTGCAACCTTTACGGCGTGCTGAAGGAAAAGACGATGTACGGCCGCAAGTGCTTCGGCGTCGAGCGCTCGACTTTTGTGATCGACGAGAAAGGCATCGTCACGCACGCGCTGCGCGGCGTGAAGGCGAAGACGCACGTCGCGGAACTCTTGGAAGCACTGTCCAAGTAACCGCTGCATTTCTTTAAAAACGCCCTTGGCGCCGGCGCGGGACTGTTCCTTCCCGCGCCGGCGCTTTTTCTCTCCTCAGCGCTGCCTCTTATCCTAAAGGGCTAGGATTTTCAGTCCGATGAGGAGTGGTTGAAATACGCTTCCTTTTTTATACTTGGATGACATTTTGAGAGGAGAAGCGATGCCAGGAACTACAGAGCGCAGAAGCGCCGTTCCGCCCCTGAGCGGAAGGCTGCGCGTCTTTGACACTTCGCCGGCGGGACATTTCGAAGCCGGCTTCCGTGAGATTGCGGAAACGCGCATGAAGGGGCTTCCGATCCTCAACCCGCGCATCAGCGTCCGCGCCGACAATTTCAGGCGCTGGGGCAACGACTGGATCGGCACCGTCGTCACGCCCTGGTCGATCATGGTCGTCTACGCCTGCGGCAACCGCGAAGGCTGGAAGCACGTGAAGGCAAGCGAGACCGACATCATCGAGCTTCCCGCCGGAGATTTTCCTTTCCTCGGCGTCATCGACCCGATCCTCGGCGAATACAAGATGCTCGGCCTCATGAGCCCGATCCAGAACCTTGAGGACCAGGCCACCGCCGAAGCGGTGGCGCGCATCGCGCTCGAGACGATGCTCACGGTCCCCGACAGCGCCAAGAAAGACATCGAGGAAACCTCGGCGCCGCTCACTCCGCCTTCGGGGAACGGCCGCGTCATCCCGATCCGTCCCGCGGCGCCGGGCGAGGCCGATAAAAAGGACGGCGGCAAGCCCGCCGCCAAATCGAAGCCCCTTTCGCGCCGCGACTTTTTCCGCCGCTACGCCGAAGGCGGCAGCAAGGAGGGCTGAGCATGATCGACGCCGGTTCCATCTCCGTCATCGTCCGCCCGGGCTCGCCGCTTCGCGTCTCGCTCGAGAACACGCGGCCGGCCGGCCTCTTTGACCGGCTCGCGAAAACCGCCGGCGGCAGCCTGCGGCGCCTTGCGACCATGGTCTACACGCTCTGCCCGGTTGCGCACCTCACCGTACTCGACGCGGCGCAGCGGGCGCTCGGCGGCATGAGCGAAGACGAACGGCGAAAGCTCGACGGCGGCTTTTCGGAGCGCGCCGTGATGCTCGAGGCGCTGCTCGAGAACGCACGCGTGCTCACGCTCGACGCCGACCGGCTCGCGCCCGGCGCGAAGCCCGACGCCGCGCTTTTGCGAAGCCTCGGCGCGTGGCGCGGCAAGGCCGCGGAAATCACGCAGGCGCTCCTTGACTTCGAGCCCTTAAAGCGCGATCCGAACGCCGCCCAGATCGCGAGCGCCGACAAGCTGATTTCGATCATCGCGGCCGACGCCGGAGGGTTCCTCGAGCATGCCGTCTACGGTATGGCGCCCGATCGGTTCTACCGCACCGTCACCGACCGCGGGGCGCTCGCCGACTGGACGCGGAAAACGAACACGCCCGCCGCGCGGCTGATGGCCGAATACCTGTCGCTGCCCGACGCCTTCGGGCGCATCGACCTCGATGCCCTGCCCTCGCTTGGCGGCCCCTGCGTCAAAGCCTTCGCCGAGGAGATCTTCCATCGGCTCCGCGACGAGCCGGGGTTTGACATGGCGCCCGTCTGGCGCAGCGTGCCCGCGCTCACCGGCGCGGTGACGCGCGAGATCAGCCATCCGCTCCTGGCGAGCTACTCGCTCGAGGCGGGCGTCAACGCGGCCGTGCTGCTCGCGGCAAGGCTCCTTGACACGGCTTCCTTCTGGAGCCGCCTCAACGGCCGTTCCGTCGAAGGCGAGCCCGACGTCAACCCGATCGTCACCTACTGCACGAACGAAGTGCTGCCGGGCGCGGCGGCGATGCTCGAGACGGCCCGCGGCCTTCTCACGCACGCGACCGGATCGCGGCGCGACGAAGACGGCGTCTCTGTCTTCCACGCCGTCACCTCGCCCACCGAGTGGCAGTTCTCGCCCTCGGGGCCCGGGCTGCAGGCGGTGAGCACGGCGCTCAAGTGCATCGCGCACCGCGGCCCGCAGGTCACCCCCGACGGCTGGCGCCGAGCCGTGCGGCTCGCCCTTTTCGGGCTCGACGCGTGCGTGCCGGTCGCGGTCGGCGTGAGCGGGCTCCCCGAAGCCGTTCCGGCGCATCCCGAAGGAGAAGCATTGAATGCATGAGATGAGCATCGCCGAAGGCATCATCGACATCGTCGAGCGCACGGCCAAGCAGGCGGGCATCAGCCGCGTCAAGAGCGTGCGCATTTCGGTCGGAAAGCTCGCGGGCGTCGACATCCCGAGCCTGCAGTTCGCCTGGGAGAGCGTCACGCGCGGCGGTCCCGCCGAAGGCGCCGCGCTCGACATCGAGCGGCCCGAGGGCGAAGCCTGGTGCTTCGACTGCTCGAAAAACGTCCCCTTGAAGCAGTTCGGCGAACCCTGCCCGTTCTGCGGCGGCTACCGGCTGCAGCCCACGGGCGGCACCGAGATGCGCGTCATCGATTTCGTGCCCGCCGACGATGATGAGGACGCCGGGCAGTCTTAAGATTCGCCGGACAGGCGTGTTATGATCACCGCGGACCCGGGGCCGGCAAGGCCCCGGGGTCCGCTTTTTCAACCCCCTCTTTCGCGCTGACTATGCTTGCCTGGCTTGTCAAGACGGTGCTCATCGCCGTGCCGTTCGCCCTTCCCGTCCTCATCTTCATGATCGCCAAAAAGATCGGCTTCCGCTGGCGGGCCCAGAAGCTGCTGCTGAGCCTGGCGCTTGCCGTCTATGCGCTCTCGCTCTTCGCCTTTGCGATGCACGCGAGGGCCTCCGGCGTTGATCCCGGGGAATTCTTCCGCGCCTTCTACGGAAGCCCGGTCTCTGTGTCGCACTGGTGCATGGCGGGCTATGTCGGCCAAATCCTTGCGGTGGTCTGCCTGCTCTTTGTCGTCAACTGGAAGACGGTCCGCCTCTTCTACGGCGAGGACGTCGATGCCGACACCGAAGGCGCCAGGCGCTTCATGCGCCGCTTCGCCAGGTTCCGCAAAAAGGAGGCGGAGAAAGAAGGCAAGGACGTCCAAGACGTTAAGGACACCGCAGAAGAACAGGATAAAAAATCATCTTCTTGAAGGAGAGCCGGACCGGTGCCCGGCTTTTCATCCTGAGGGACGCTGCGCAGCCTCGGCTTCGGGGCGTTTTTTGATTCCTGCGGTATTCGTTTTGCCGCATTAATGATGCCTGACGAGAGCATCTTTGAATTTTAGGACCGACATCCGAGAACTCCAGATGCCGCACGGCTTTTCTCGGAATTATTGCTTATTTTTCTCTCACGGCAGTTCCGAAAAATATTTTATTATTTAATTTTCTCGAACAATAACAAAATCCTATCTATCAGCGGTCTGACTATAGTGCACCGAACGCTGCTTTTATTTATTTTGAACGCCGGCTCTAGGGCTTTTACGAGTCTAGGTAATTTATCTTAGGTAAAGTAAAGTATAAGGTTTAACAAGGCTGCTTTTAACGGCGTTCAGCCTGCTGTGAACGGCTCCATCAGAAAAATTCTGATTTAAATTTCAAAAGTCAACGTAAATTACACTTCTTACAAGTTTTTGTTGCGAGAACGTCTAGGGTATTTACCCTAGTTTTTTCGATACCGTCATTCGCAAAAAACAGACGTTTTTCAAAAAAGGTCCATCCTCTTGCCTGATCTTTCCTAGCTCTTGGAAGGATCAGGACCAAATCACCCATATAAAAAGAGGACATTCGACATGAATCGGATCTTCAGGTCGCTTTGGAACGATGCGCGCCAGCAGTACATCGTCACCAATGAAAAACAGGCTTCGCGCGGCAAGCGCACAAAGTCTGCCCTGATAGCGGCTGTCGCTCTCGCCGTCGCCTCCGGCGCGGCTTTTGCGTCTTCCTATCACGAACCCGGCCGCATCGGCAATCAAAGCTCCTGGGAAACCGCCGAGTACCAGAAGGACTGGGGCCTCACGGCGATGCATGCCTCGAAGGCTTATTCGCTCGGCTTCAACGGCGCCCATACCACGGTGGGCGTCATGGATTCGGGCGCCCTGCTCCAAAAGCATCCTGAGCTTGCCGGCTCCCGCTTCGTCGCGGTCCATGCCGAAGGCACCTACTCTTATACAGGCAACCACTACCAGAAGAGCGTCGAGGGCATCGGCGACGACTTCGGCAACGGCGACTACACCGCGGGCGACTACTTCTCGATCGACGGCAACTTCATCGCCTACACGAACGATTCGCACGGCACGCACGTCACCGGCACCGTCGGCGCCAACCGCGACGGCAGCGAATTCCACGGCGTGGCCTGGGCTCCAAGATCGCCGTCGGCAATACCGGCGCGACGGACAACAACAACTACGGCCCGTTCCAGGACTACAACTTCTACTACCAGGGCTGGTCCGCCATCGCCGACCTGCTCGTCGCGGACAACGGCACGCTCGAGAACGGCGAGAGCCGCGGCGGCGTCATCAACAACTCCTTCGGCACGAACCTCCGCTACACCACCTCCGACGGCACCACGACTTCCTACCCGGTCAACGACACGAAGAGTTCCGAGTACGAATACTTCCTCTTCAAGAAGGTTTACGGCGATAACCCGTCCTTCGTCGATGCGGCCTGGGATGCCATCAAGGGCAAGAACGTCGTGCAGATCTTTACGACGGGCAACCGCCGGATGAACAATCCCTACTACCGCCCGAACTACCCGTACTTCAATCCAGAAGCGGAAAACCAATGGATCGCGGTTGCGGGTCTTATGCAGGTCAGCGGAGAGGACGGCAAGTACAAAGTCATTGAGAGCTTCAACAAAGCGGGCGACGCCAAGTGGTGGACCGTTGTTGCCCCGGGTGCATACATCTACAGCTCCACGGTCTACGAAGACCATTACGTGCCTTCCGATGCCGAGCATCCCGTCGGCACGCCGGGCTACGAAACATGGAGCGGCACTTCGATGGCCGCGCCGCACGTGGCGGGCGCCATGGGCGTTCTCATGAGCCGCTACCCGAGCATGACCGCAATGCAGGTGCGCGACGTCATGTTCACGACGGCCAACCACAAGAACGAAGACGGCACCAACTTTGAAAACTGGACCGCGGCCAAAGGTGTTCCTGACGTTAAATACGGCTGGGGCGTTCCTGACCTCGACAAGGGCATGTACGGCCCGGGCCAGTTCCTCGGCCACTTCGACTATGCGCTCGGCAAGGGCCGGCTCGACGTGTGGAGCAACGACATTTCGCAGGTCGCGCTTGACGCCCGCGAGATCGAGGACCGCGAGTGGATGGAAAAGACCGAGAACGGCACGCGCCCGTCCGGCGACTACGAGCTCGGCGAGGACTTCACGGTTCCCGACATCGAGGACTCCGTGATCACCGAGGCGGAGGCCGAAGAGTGGCAGCTGGAGTACTACGCCAAGCGCGCCGCCAACATCCAGAACAAGATCGACAACGGCCTTTACGACGGCAAGCTCATCAAGGAAGGCGGCGGCAAGCTGGTCATGACCGGCAACAACACCTACCGCGGCGGCACCGAAGTGAAGGAAGGCACGCTGATCGGCTTCAACGACTCCTTCGGCGTCACGGAAGACGGCGGCAACGGCCAGGTCACGGTCGCCAAGGAAGGCGCCTTCGGCGTCGTCAACAAGTACCGCGACAGGCTCACGCTCAAGGGCATGATCCGGGACAAGTCGAACGACCACTCGGTCGACGTGACGATGGCGAGCGGCTCGACGCTCGTCGTGGCCGCCGGCCAGGACAACACCATCGGCAGCCTCACGCTCGGCAACAAGCTCACGCTCAAGGTCGACGCCGACGCCGCCGATCTCGCGAGGGCTTATGTCCGCCACCGTCCCCTCGTCGGCACGCTCACCGCCGATTCGATCACGGTGAACGACGAGGAAACATCGACCCAGGCGGCGTCCGCTCCCTCCGTCATGCTGACGGGCGCGGGCACGCCGACCCTGACCGGCGCTTCGGGCACCGAAACGACGACAGCCTCGTCCGACTACGCCCTCTTCAGCACGAACGCTTCGATCTCGGGCAATACCGTGACCGCCACGATGTCGGGCTCCGGCACCACGCTTGAGGACTATGCGGCGAACTCCCAGCAGCGCGTCATCGCCACGGCAATCGGCAGCGACGAAAACAACAGCGTCCTGCAGAGCCTCGTCACGACCGCGGACGGCTCCGACGTCTCCTCGCTCCTCCAGAGCCTCGACAACGACTTCTTCATCAACAACCGCAACGCGGTCGTCTTGAACGAGATGACGCTCATGCGCGCGGTGCGCGACCAGGCCGCCGGCATCGGCTCAGGCCGCATGGTCGAGATGGCCGACGGCCACGGCCGCCTCTGGGCGAGCGGCATCGGCAGCTGGTCCTCGGTTGACGTCGGCCAGTTCGACACCGACAGCGACTTCTACGCCGCGCTCATCGGCGGCGAAGTCGATGCGACCGACTCGACGAAGATCGGCGCCTTCTTCGGCGCGGGCACGACGAAGAACACCGCAGGCTCCAACAAGTGGGACAGCAACGACGTTCACGTCGGCCTCTACGGCCTCTCCAACATCAAGGACGTGGCCGCGGTCCAGTACGGCGTTTCCTACACCAAGTCGGACGCCGACTCGCAGCGCTTCATCGGCGACACCTTCACGACGCACACCGGCGACACCGATGCGGTGCAGGTTTACGTCGAAGGTGCCTGGAAGGGCTTCAACACCGAGAAGTACGCCGTCGAGCCCTACCTCGGCATCGCCTGGATGCACATTGAATCCGACGACTTCACCGAGACGTTCGCCCAGGGCAGCATGAAGACCCGCGTCGACGACCAGGACGTCGGCGTCGGCACGCTTGGCGTGCGCGGCTCCCTGCCCTTCACGATCGGCTCCGTGGGCTTTTCGCTCAAGGCCGACGCGGCCTGGAACCACTTCTTCGGCGACAACCGCGCCGAAGGCGAGCTGGTGTTCGGCAGCGGCGTCGCGGTGATGAAGGCGGGCAAGATCGACGATCTCGGCAGCCTGAGCCTCGGACTCGAAGCGAAGCTCGGCAAGTCCGCCACCTTCGGCCTGTCCTACGTCGGCGCCTACGGCGACGACGTGACCTCGAGCGGCGTCAACGCCACGCTGCGCGTCCTCTTCTGATCCTCAAGAGAGGAAGCTCCCCAGCCGTGCCCCTGATACCGGCACGGCTTTCCCCCGGCCCCGGAAGGCTTCGGCTTTCCGGGGCCTTTTCAGCGGCGGCGAATGAAATCGCCCTGCCGGAAATGCCGGCAGGGCGCAGTGAAAAGGATTCGGCTCGCGGCTCAGTAAACGGCGCGGCGCTTGACGCGCTTCGCGCTCACTCCCGCTACGGTGCCGGTGAGATAGCTCCAAAGCTCCTTCTTAAAAGAGGGAGATGCGAGATCGAGCCCGAACTTATGCGTGTAAAAGAAACCTTCCATGGCCATCACGCAGGCCATGACGGCGCAGCGCCGGTTTGCGGGCAGCGCCTCGA
>JBKEET010000005.1:0-135236 GCA_047777475.1 Burkholderia sp. | reverse complement strand
CGGCCCTCTGGCCTTCCCAGTAGACGGCGTTGCGGATGCCGAGCGCCTCGGGATGGAACACCGGGTCGCGCCCGAGCTTCTTCTGCGCGAGGTAATCCTTGAGCGCCGCCATCGCGGGCTTCTGCAGCAGCAGGATGGCGATGATGTTGACCCAGGCATGCAGCCCGTGCCGATGTCGGCCATCGCCCAGATGAGCGAGGAGGCGTTGAGCGCGCCGAAGGCGACCATGGCGATGAAGATCACCTTGCCGAGCGACATCAGGATGGGCTTGTGCAGGTAGCGGTTGATGTAGGCGATGTTCGTCTCGGCCATGTAGTAGTAGTTGAGGATCGTCGTGAACGCGAAGAAGAAGATCGTCACGCCGATGAACGGTCCGCCGAGGCCGGGCATGAGCTGGTCGACGGCCATCTGCGTGTAGGCGGGGCCCGCGTCAACGCCGGGCAGGCCCGTGTAGAGGGCGGTGCCGTCGGGCGCGATCACGTTGTAGCAGCCCGTCATGAGGAGCATGAAGCCCGTCGCCGAGCAGACGAAAGAGCGTGTCGATGTACACCGAGAAGGCCTGCACGAGGCCCTGCTTGGCGGGATGCGAGACGGCCGCCGCCGAAGAGGCGTGCGGGCCGGAGCCCTGGCCGGCTTCGTTCGAATAGAGGCCGCGCTTGACGCCCCAGGCGATGGCGGCGCCGAAGAGGCCGCTCGCCGCGGGACGCAGGCCGAAGGCGTCGGCGAAGATCATCTCGAAGACGCCCGGCACCTTGTCGTAATTGATGCCCACGATGATGAGGGCGACGACGATGTAGGCCTGCGCCATGAAGGGCACGATGATCGAGGTGACGCGCGCGATGCGGCGCAGGCCGCCGATGATCACGAAGCACACGAGCGAGGCGATGACGGCGGCCGAGACCGGCGTCGGGATGCCGAAGGCCTTGTCCCAGGCGTCGGCGATGGCGTTGGCCTGCATGCCCTGGCAGAAGAAGACGCAGGCGAGGATCGTCACGATCGCGAAGAGCCACGCGAAGGGCTTGCTCTGCAGGCCGTGCTCGATGTAGAAGGCGGGGCCGCCGCGGTACTGGCCGCCGATCTTTTCCTTGTAGATCTGGCCGAGCGTCGACTCGACGAAGGCCGAGGAGGCGCCGAGGAAAGCCACCATCCACATCCAGAAGAGCGCGCCGGGGCCGCCGAAGCAGATGGCCGTCGCGACGCCCGCGATGTTGCCCGTGCCGACGCGGCCGGCAAGCGTCATGGAGAGCGCCTGGAAGCTCGAGAGACCGATGTCGTCGTCTTTCTGCTGAAAGATGAGGCGCCACATCTCGGGGATCATGCGCAGCTGCACGAAGCGCGTGCGAATGGAAAACCAAAGTCCCGCGCCGAGGCACAGGAAAACGAGCGCGGGCGACCAGATGAGCCCGCTTATGTAATTGACAGCATTTTCCATATTGCTTTCGTCCGCCTTGCAAAGACGGCATTTTTAAGTTGTAAGAGTGTTCCGGGAGGTCTGAGGGTGCCGCCGGAGGAACAGCGTCAGTGTAAAAAAAGCGAGGCCGCCGCGTTGCCCCCGGGGGCTGTCGCCTGCGGCATCCATGCCGAGCGTCAAGCGCGCTAGGCGCTATTGCGCAAGGCACAGAAAAGCCGCCGAGCGTTGCGGCTGCGGCGGCCTTTTCACCTGTTTTTTCCGTCTCAGGCGGCCGAAGACTTGCCCTTCGCGCGGGCGGCGAGGCGCTCGTCGACGATCTTCTGCCAGCGAGCGACCTGCTTCTTCACCTGCTCGGGCGCGGTGCCGCCCAGGTGGTTGCGGGCGCGCACGGAGCCTTCGAGCTTCAGGACGTCAAAGACGTCCTCGCCGATCGAGTCGCTGAAGCCCTTCAGCACGTCGAGCGGCATCTCCTCGAGGCCGCAGCCCATTTCGGCGGCCTTGCGCACGACGCGGCCGACGATGTCGTGGGCCGTGCGGAACGGCGTGCCGTGGCGCACCAGGTAGTCCGCCAGGTCGGTCGCCGTGGGATAGCCGGCCTGAGCGGCGGCGTGCATGTTCTCGGGGCGCGGCTCGACGCCCGCCATCATGTCGCAGAACGCGCGCAGCGTGTCCTTGACCGTGTCGATCGCGTCGAACACCGGCTCCTTGTCTTCCTGGAAATCCTTGTTGTAGGCGAGCGGCGTGCCCTTCATGAGGGTGAGCAGCGCGATGAGGTCGCCGTAGACGCGGCCCGACTTGCCGCGGGCCGTCTCGGGCACGTCCGGGTTCTTCTTCTGCGGCATGATCGAGCTGCCGGTCGTGAAGCGGTCGGGGAGCGTGATGAACGAGAAGCGCTGGCTCATCCAGTAGACGAGCTCTTCGGAGAGGCGCGAGATATGCATCATCAGGATGGCCGCGTCCGAGCAGAACTCGATGGCGAAGTCGCGGTCGGAGACGGCGTCGAGCGAGTTCTGCGCGACGGCCTCGAAGCCGAGGAGCTTCGCACTGTACTCGCGGTCGATCGGATAGGTCGTGCCGGCGAGCGCGGCGGCGCCGAGCGGGCTGCGGTTGACGCGGTGGCGCACGTCGAGCATGCGCTCGCGGTCGCGCTCGAACATCTCGACGTAGGCGAGCATGTGGTGGCCGAACGTGACGGGCTGCGCGACCTGCATGTGCGTGAAGCCCGGCATGATGAGGTCGTAGTGCTGCGCGGCCTGGTGCACGAGCACCTCCTGCAGGTGCTCGATGCGGCGCACGATCTCGTCGATCTCGCCGCGCAGGTAGAGGCGCAGGTCGGTGGCGACCTGGTCGTTGCGCGAGCGGCCCGTGTGCAGGCGCTTGCCCGCGTCGCCGATCAGCGCCGTGAGGCGCGCCTCGATGTTGAGGTGCACGTCCTCGAGCTCGAGCTGCCAGGCGAACTTGCCGCTCTTGATTTCCTCGCGGATCTGAGCCATGCCGCGGCGGATGTCGGCGAGGTCCTTTTCGGTCAGAACGCCGACCTTGGCGAGCATCGCGGCGTGCGCGAGCGAGCCGTCGATGTCGGCCATGGCCATGCGCTTGTCGAAGTCCACGCTCGCCGTGTAGCGGAGCACGAACGCGTCCACGGGTTCGGAGAAGCGGCCCGACCACGCCTTTTTCTTGGCGTGCAGAGGATCGTTCGAATTATTGCTGTCCTGCGTCATATCAGTATCCGGAGTTCGGAGAAAGGGAAAAAGCTTATTTTACCTTCTGCGGGAGCAAGACCCCGGCAAACGGCTCTCGGCGCGGAAAATTTTTTGCGGACTATCTCTGCCGCGTTGAAAAAGCTGAGACTTTTCCCCTAGCGTTCCCCGCGGAACCCTGCCCATCGGCGCTCCTGAGCGCAGGCCGCGGGCCCCGGCCCGGCGCCGCGGCTATTGCTTTTGGTCCCGATTCGTGTACAATCCCAACACTCCGGGGTGTAGCGCAGTCCGGTAGCGCGCCTGCTTTGGGAGCAGGATGTCGGGAGTTCGAATCTCTTCACCCCGACCACAAACGCAAGACTGGCACTCGGTTTCGGCCGCCCGTAGCTCAGCTGGATAGAGCATCGGTCTTCTAAACCGAGGGTCACAGGTTCGACTCCTGTCGGGCGGACCATACAGTTTTACGGTGGGCGTAGCTCAGTTGGTAGAGTCCCGGATTGTGATTCCGGTTGTCGTGGGTTCGAGTCCCACCCCCCACCCCATCGAAAACAGAGGCCTGACCGGCTCAGATCGGTCAGGCCTCTTGCTTTGTGCGGAGGGTCCGCTTCAGTAGACGAGCTCGACCCCGTCGGCCTCGCCCGTGGCGCGGATGTCGCCCATGAGCGCCTCAAGGTCGCCGCCCACCACGAAGGGCAGCACGACGCGGCCCCTCGCCTTGCCGGAAATCACCTCGATCGACACGAGCACGCCGATCTCGGCGCGGTGCGCGGTGAGCGCCGCCTGCATGCCCTTCAGGGTGCGCTTCTTCATCTTGCGCCCGTCGAGCGTGATGAGCAGGTACTTGGCGTGCTCGGCGCGGAACTCCTCCATCGTCATCGCTTCGGTGATCGCCGTGGAGACGCGCCCCGTGCCGTCGTTGAGCCGAACGCGCACCGTTGCGCACACCGGGTAGTCGGGCACGAACTTCTCGCGCAGCCGGTCCCAGTCCTTGGAATAGACCACGGCCTCGAGCGTCGTGTCGCCGTCGTCGAGCATCACCGCGCCCATGCGGGTGCCCTTCTTCGTCGTGATGACGCGCACGCCGCGCACGATCGCGGCGACGGGCACGGGGGCGCGCGACGGCTGCAGCTGCGCGAGCGACGTCGTTGAGAAGTGCCGCAGCTCCTTGCGGTAAACGTCGAACAGGTGGCCCGAAATCCAGAAGCCGAGCGCGCTCTTTTCCTCTTCGAGCATGCGCCGGCGCGACCAGGGCGCGCCCTCGACCCAGCTCACGATGCGCTGCGCCTCCTCGTCGTCGCAGAAAAGCGAGCTCTGCCCGGCCGAGGCCTGCACCGTGTGCGAGGCGGCGACGGCCTGGCCGACGTTGGCGAAAAGCTTGCCGCGGTCCGGGTCGATCGAATCGAAGGCGCCCACCCGCACGAGGCTCTCGAGGTTCTTCGCGGACATCGAGGGCACGCGCGCGGCCAGGTCGAAGATGTCCTTGAACGGGCCGTCCTTCTCGCGCGTCGCGAGCAGGTCCTTCACCGGCTGGCGGCCCATGCCCTTGATGCCGCCCAGCCCGAAGCGGATGTGCCGCTCGTCGGGCGCCGTGAAGAACCAGTCCGAGGCGTTCACGTCGGGCGGCAGCAGGTCGACGCCGTTGAGCTTCGCGTCGTCGATCAGCGTCTTCATCTTCGCGTCCTGGTCCATCACCACGCAGAGGTTGGCGGCCATGAAGCACGAGGTGAAGTGCGTCTTCAGGTACGCCGTCTGGTAGGCGACGAGCGAATAGGCGGTGGCGTGCGACTTGTTGAAGCCGTAGCCCGCGAACTTTTCCATCAGGTTGAAGATCTCGTCGGCCGTCTCGGTCTTCACGCCGCGCTCCGCGGCGCCCTTGCGGAACACCTCGCGCTGGCGCTTCATCTCCTCGACGTTCTTCTTGCCCATGGCGCGGCGCAGGATGTCTGCGCCGCCGAGCGAGTAGCCGGCGACGACCTGCGCCACGCGCATCACCTGCTCCTGGTAGACCATGATGCCGTAGGTCTCGCGAAGCACGGGCTCCATGCGCTGGTCGAGGTAGGTGACCTTCTCGCGGCCGAACTTGCGGGCGATGAACGACGGGATGAGGTCCATCGGGCCCGGGCGGTAAAGCGCGTTGAGGGCGACGAGCTCCTCGAGCTTGCCCGGCGCGGCCTGCCGCAGCATCTGCTGCATGCCGGAGGATTCGAACTGGAACACCGCCTCGGTGTCGGCCTGCTGGAAGCAGCGGTAGGTCTGCTCGTCGTCGGTCGGGATGCGCGCGAGGTCGAAGTGGAGCTCCGGATAGAGCCGGTCGATGTATTCCTTGCACTTGGCAAGGAGCGAGAGCGTCGTGAGCCCCAGGAAGTCGAACTTCACGAGGCCGACGTTCTCGACGTCCTTCTTGTCGAACTGGCTGATCGTGTTCTCGGGCGCGCCGTCCGAGTTGTAGAGCGGGCAGAACTCGGTGAGCGCCTTCGGGGCGATCAGCACGCCGCCCGCGTGCATGCCGAGGTTGCGCGTCAGGCCTTCGAGCGGCTTGGCCAGGCGCAGCAGCTCCTTGTAGGAATCGTCCTTCTCGACCGCCTCGCGGAATTCCGGGATGTCGCGCATCGCGTCGTCGAGCGTCACGTTCTTGCCCGGCATCGTCGGGATGAGCTTCGAGAGGCGGTCCGCCTTGCTGAAGGGCATGTCGAGCACGCGCGCCACGTCGCGGATCACGGCCTTGGCGCCGAGCGTGCCGAAGGTGGCGATCTGGCTCACGGCGTCCTCGCCGTAGCGCGACTTCACGTATTCGATCGTGCGGTCGCGGTTGTACTGGCAGAAGTCGACGTCGAAGTCAGGCATCGACACGCGCTCCGGGTTGAGGAAGCGTTCAAAAAGGAGGTCGAAGCGCAGCGGATCGAGGTCCGTGATGCCGAGCGCGTAGGCGACGAGCGAGCCTGCGCCCGAGCCGCGGCCCGGGCCCACCGGCACGCCGTGGGTCTTCGACCAGTTGATGAAGTCCTGCACGATGAGGAAGTAGCCGGGGAACTTCATCTTCTTGATGATGCCCAGTTCGTAGTCGAGGCGCTTCACGTACTCGGGGCGCTTCGCGTCGCGCACCTTCTCGTCCTCGTAGAGGAAGGCGAGGCGCCGCTCGAGGCCCTCGCGGGCGAGCTTGTCCATGTAGTCGTCGAGCGACATGCCGTCGGGCGTCGGGAAAAGCGGCAGCTGCGGCTTCGAGAGGACGCCGTCGAGGTTGCAGCGCTTGGCGATTTCGACGGTGTTTTCGAGCGCGGACGGGATGTCGGCGAAAAGCTCGCACATCTGCTCCTCGCTCTTCATGTACTGCTCGGGCGTGAAGCTCCTGTCGCGGCGCGGGTCGCCGAGCGTGTAGCCGCTCGCGATGCAGCAGCGGATCTCGTGGGATTCGAACTCCCCTTCGTCGAGGAACTGGATCGGCTGCGTGGCGACGACGGGCAGGCCCTTTTCGGCGGCAAGCCGGCAGAGCACGCGCACGCACAGTTCGTCGGCGGGGCGTCCCGCGCGCTGCAGCTCGAGGTAAAGGCGGCCCGGGAAAATCTTCGCGTAGCGGTCGGCGATTTCGCCGATGTGCTTCGTGCTGCCCGCGGCGATGAGCTGGCTGAGCCGCCCCTGTGCGCCGCCCGTGAGGCAGATGAGCCCGTCGACGGCGCCCGGCGCCTCGAGCCAGCCTTCCTCGATCTGGCCGCGGAACGGGTCCTTCGTCTCGAGCCAGGCCTTGGTGAGCAGCACGCACAGCGAATGGTAGCCCGTGTGGTTCATGCAGTAGAGCGCGATGCGGAAGGGCTTCTCGGGGCGCGAGTCGTTGCGGATGCGGATGTCGCAGCCGAGCACCGGCTTGATGCCCGCGGCGAGCGCGTGCGTGTAGAAGCGCAGCCCGCCGAAGATGTTCATCAGGTCGGTGATGCCGAGCGCCGTGCCGCCCGTCTCGAGCACGCGGTGGATCGCCGGGTCGAGGCGCACCATGCCGTCGACGACGGAATACTCGGAATGCATGCGCAGATGAACAAAACGCGGATCGGACATGGCGGCTCGGGTACCTCTTTAGAACGCGGGTTGCGGTTATTGGATCGTATCAGATTCTCTTCAGAGCACCGTCTCTTCGAAGCCGGGCTGGAGCTTCACGCTCTTTTCGGCCGACTTGGTGACGGCGGCATGCTTCATGTCGGCGTGCAGCAGCACGGCCCGCAGGTCGGGATGCGCCCTGAGGAACGCGCAGGCGCGGTCCCAGCCCATCGAGAAGAGCGCCGTGCAGAGCGCGTCGGCCCTCGTGCCGTCCTTATCGATGATCGTCACCGAGGAGATGTCGGTCTTCACGGGCCGGCCGGTCTTCGGGTCGAGGATGTGCGAGTAGCGCTTGCCGTTTTCCTCGAAGTAGCGCTCGTAGGCGCCCGAGGTGATGACGCTCTCGTCGCTCGCCTCGACGACGGCGTAGTAGCCGCCGCGCTCCTCGGCCGGATGCTGGATGCCGACCTTCCAGGGCACGCCGGGCTCCCTCTGGCCGATCGCCACGACGTTGCCGCCCAGGTCGAGCAGCCCGTGGGTCATGCCCGCGGCCTTGAGCGAGTCGGCCATGCTCGTGCCGATGTAGCCCTTGGCGCTGCCGCCGAGGTCCATGAACTGGCCCTTGGCGATGCGGATCGAGCACACGGGCGGCGTGTCGTCGATCGCGACCTTGCTGCGGTCGACCTTGGAGACCGCATCGCGGATCGCCTCGTCGCTCGGCACATGCTCGCCGCCGAAGCCGATTTTCCAAAGGTTGACGACCGGGCCGATCATCGGCTCGAAGGCGCCGTCCGTGAGATCGGCCGCGGCGAACGATTCCTTGGCGAGGCCGGCGGCCTCGCAGGGCACCTCGACCGTCTCGCCCGAGCGGAGGTTGACGTCGTTGAGCGCCGTCTTCTTGTGCACCGAGAGCGTGTCGTCGAAGTGCTCGAGCCGCTCCTCGGCGATCTTCGCGTAGCGCTTGGCGTCCTCGGGCGTCTTCCCGATCACGCGCGTCCTCACGATCGTGCCCATGATGAGCGTGGTGCGGTCGAGCGCGTATTCGGGCGCTTCGGCGGAAGCGGCGGCGCTCCCCCCGGCGGAAAAGGCGGCCTGGGAGGCCGCGAGCAGCGCGGCGAGCGCCGCGGCGGAAATTCTGGCTTTGAAGGAAGGCATCGTTGTTATTCTGAAAGCTTTGCAAAAGGGCCCTCCGGGGCGCTTCGCGCGGAGGACGGGCACTCGATTCTAAGTCGGGAGCAAAGAAAAAATAAGGGGATGTCTCTTCGACATCCCCCTGCGGTCTTATTCAGTGCCCGGCTTCAAGCCGGAAAGCCTGAATTACTTGGCCTTGGCAAGCGCGTTGTTGACGGCTTCCAGGATGCCCTTGGAGGACAGCGTGGCACCGCCGATCGTCTGCACGCCTTCCGTGCCGTTCTTCTTGACGATCTCGGGGATCATCTGCTCGATCGGAGCGGCGATGATCATTTCGGTTTCGCCGTGCTTGACGACCTTGACGTTCTCAATCTTGCCGCCCTTGACGTCGACCTGGACCTGAATCTTGGAGGCGCGGCCCTGGCCCTCGCCCGTGTAGGAGCCGTCCTTGTAGGTAGCGGCCTGAGCAGCGGTCATGCCGGCGGCCATAACGGCGGCGGCGGAAGCCACAACGAGAATCTTATTCATGACAGAAACCTCAAAAACTGTTTTTTGTTCTGCGAAGCGGGGCGCTTCGCTTGATTTGGCCCCGTCCGAGAACAGAGCCGAAGCTTTCGTCCCGGACAAGGGAAACTCCGCTTCCGGGCACGTGCGCATCATAGCATAAGCAAAACACCCCGCTTCGGGGTGCCGCTTAAGAATGATTGCAAAGTATGACAGCGCCCCCGGGCAGGAAAAAAGCGGCATTCGCATGCCGCTTTTTCCTTTGCTTAGGGTCTCAGAGCCGGATCACTTCTTCGTCTCGCGCAGCGTCACCGAAAGGTTGAAGACGGGCTTCTCCTTCGTGTGGTCGACGCGGTCGGCGACGAAGTAGCCGTTGCGCTCGAACTGGAACTTCTCGTCGGGCTCGGCGGCCGCGGCGGCGGGCTCCACGTAGGCGGCGAGCACGCGCTTCGAGTTCGGCGTGAGCCGGTCGAGGAAGCTCCCTTCGCCCTCGTCGGGATGCGGCACGCAGAAGAGCCTGTCGTACTCGCGCACCTCGGCGGGCACGGCACTCTTCGCGTCGAGCCAGTGGATCGTGGCCTTGGCCTTCACCTTGTCGGCGCCGGCGCTGCCGGAGCGCGTCTCGGGCAGGTACTCGGCGTGGACGGCGACGACCTTGCCCGAAGCGTCCTTCTCGACCGACTTCGGCACGATGATGTAGGCGTAGCGCAGACGAACCGGCTTGGCAGGCGTGCCGTCGGCCGGGATCGTCAGGCGGCGGAAGCCCTTCGGCGGGACTTCGGCGAAATCGCTCTCCTCGATCCAGAGCTCGCGCGAGAAGGTGAGCTCGCGCGTGCCGCGCTCGGGGTGGGACGGATGGTTGGCCGCCTCGAGCGTCTCGCTCTTGCCCTCGGGGTAGTTGTCGATGATGAGCTTCAGCGGATGGAGCACCGCGATGCGCCGATCGGCCCTCTCCTCGAGGTCCTCGCGCAGCGCCTGCTCGAGCACGGAGTAGTCGATCCAGCCGCCCGCGACCTTGGAAACGCCGCTGCGCTCGGCAAAGAGCTGGATCGCCTCGGGCGTGTAGCCGCGGCGGCGCAGGCCGACGATGGTCGGCATGCGCGGGTCGTCCCAGCCGTCGACGTGGTGGTCGCGCACGAGCTCGATCAACTTGCGCTTGCTCACCACGACGTAGGTGAGGTTCAGGCGGTTGAACTCGTACTGGTGCGGCAGCAGGAAGAAATTGGGGCGCACGGCCTCGAGCGCGCTCCGCATGAGCGGCGTGAAGTTCTCGGGATACTGCAGGAGCAGCGCGAAGAACTTCGTCACGCCCTCGTCGGAAAGCGACTCGGGAACGCCCTTTTCCTTCCACGCGTCGAAAATCTCCGCGGCCTGCGACTCGGGCAGCGAGCAGCCGAGCTTGTCGCGGCTCTCGAAGGCCTTCTCCACGAAGGCGGCCTCGCGGCCGTCCTCGCCCGCGGCCATGCGGCGGATGATGCCGAGCGCCTCGTTGTACTGCGGCGTGCGCAGCACGGGCACGATGCGCTCGAGCGCCCAGTTGTAGAACGGCCTCTGGTCCTCGAACTCGAGCGTGCACACCGAGTGCGTGATCTCCTCGAGCGCGTCCTCGATCGGGTGCGCGTAGGTGTACATCGGGTAGATGCACCACTTCTTGCCCGTGCGGTGATGCTCCGCGAAGCGGATGCGGTAGATCGCCGGGTCGCGCATGTTGATGTTGGGACTGGCCATGTCGATCTTGGCGCGCAGCACCATCGAGCCCTCGGGGTGCTTGCCGTCGCGCATCTCGCGGAAGAGCCTCAGGTTCTCCTCGGGCGTGCGGTCGCGGTAAGGCGAGTTCCTGCCGGGCTCGGTGAGCGTGCCGCGGGTCGCGTGCAGCTCCTCGGCGCTCTGCTCGTCGACGTAGGCGTAGCCGCAGCGGATCAGGTGCTCGGCGAAGGCGTACATGTAGTCGAAGTACGAGCTCGCGTAGTAGAGGTTCGTCTCGCTGCCGTGCTTCCAGTCGAAGCCGAGCCAGTGCACGCTGTCGAGGATGCCGTCGACGTACTCCTTGTCTTCCTTGACCGGGTTGGTGTCGTCGAAGCGCATGTGGCAGACGCCGCCGTAGCGCTTGGCCAGGCCGAAGTTGAGGCAGATGCTCTTGGCGTGGCCGATGTGCAGGTAGCCGTTGGGCTCGGGCGGGAAGCGCGTGCGGATCTTGGCCTGATCGACCGCGCCCTTCTCCTGCTCGCTGTACGGGGCGGGATGCCCGCACCACCTGCGCGGCTCATTGACGCCGCGCTTGATGTCGTCCTCAACGATGTTGCGGATAAAGTTGGTCACCTGAGCGCTGCCGGCGCTCGCTTCCTTTTCTGGAGTCATTCTTAAGGGTCCCGGTGGGAGAATCGTTTCTTTTCTTCATCCGCCCGCGGAGCCGCGCGAAAGGCGGCCCGGCGCGCGGGCGGAACAATCTGCTAATTGTAATTGTTTTAGGAGCGGGGTTTGGGCAGGCGCGCGATGAGGCTCGAGGTGTCCCAGCGCGAGCCGCCCATTTTCTGCACCTCGGCGTAGAAGCGGTCGACCATTTCGGTGACGGGGAGCGCGGAGCCGTTGCGCTTTGCTTCGTCCATCACGATGCCGAGGTCCTTGCGCATCCAGTCGACGGCAAACCCGAAGTCGAACTTGCCCTCGACCATGGTGTCGCCGCGGTTGAGCATCTGCCAGGAGGAAGCCGCGCCCTTGCCGATGGCGCCGAGCACGGCGTGCATGTCGAGCCCCGCGTTCATGCCGAAGGCGATCGCCTCGCTCAGGCCCTCGACGCAGCCCGCGATGCAGATCTGGTTGACCATCTTGGCGAGCTGGCCGCTGCCGACGGAGCCGAGCAGCGTCACCGCCGAGCTGTACGCATCGAGCATCGGGCGCACGGCGGCGACGTCTTCGGCGCTGCCGCCGCAGAGCACCGTGAGCACGCCCTTTTCGGCGCCGGACTGGCCGCCCGAGACGGGCGCGTCGATCCAGCGGACGCCCTTCTTGGCGGCCTCGGCCGCGAGCTCGCGCTCGACGGCGGCGCTCGCCGTGGTGTGGTCGACGAAAAAGGCGCCGGGCTTCATGCCCGCGAGCGCCCCGGCTTCGCCGAGCACCACACTCCTTAAGTCATTGTCGTTGCCGACGCAGCAGAAGACCGCGTCGGCCCCGCGCGCCGCCTCGGCGGGCGTTGCGGCCGTGCGGCCGCGGTGCTCCCCGGCCCAGCGCGCGGCCTTCGCGGCCGTGCGGTTGTAAACGCAGACGTCAAAGCCTGCTTCGGCAAGATGCCCGGCCATGGGATAGCCCATGGTGCCGAGCCCGATGAAGGCCGCGCGGCGCGGCCCCGATGTAACGCTGCTCATCGGCGGAACCTCCCTGGCTTGCGCCGGGCGGGGCCCGCGGGCTAGTCCCCGGAGCAGAACTCGCCGGCGCTTTCACCCCAAGAATAAAGCATCTCGAGGAGCTCCTGAGTTTTTTCGTCGCCGTCGTCCGTGTTCTGCCGGATCGCGTCGATCATCTCGAAATAGTCCGACACGGTGAGCACCTTCGGCTCGGCGCCCTCGATGAGGCGCGAGGCGCAGAAGCTGCGCCAGCGGGCGAGCTCCCCGCCGCTGAGCGTTTCGGGCCAGCTCCTCGCGCGGAAGCGGAACAGCAGCTCGTTGAAGCGCGGGTCTTCGAAAACGAGCCCGCCCGAGGCGGCGCGCTCGGCGAGCTGCTCGGGCGAGCAGCGGCGCACGCGCGCCATCATGGCGCGGTCGGCCTCGGAGGGGAAGCCCCCGTCGTAAAGCCCCGCGTCGACGTCGTGTACCGGGCGCTCGCCCTCTTCCGGAAGCGCGGCGATCTCGGCGGAGAGCTCCTGCAGGCGGTGCGCCATCGCCTCGAGCTTTCGGCTGTTCTCGAGCGCGGCGGCGATGTCGAGCCCGTAGGCGGCCGCCTTGTCGGCCGGCAGCACGCGAAGGCTCGAGCAGACAAAGGGCGAGGCGTTGGTCTTGAGCTTGTAGACGGGCAGCGGCTTCTCGCCTTCGGCGAGCTCCTCGCGGCGCCCGAAGGCGCGGCGGCGGAAATCCTCGGCGCTGATGCCGGAGAGTTCCGCGGGGTCGTAGGCGAGGTTCCAGATCCAGGCCTCCGAACCGTTCTCGGGGTTCGTGCCGATGCGCCGCCCGAGCACGATGCGGCCGCGCTCCTGCGGGAAGCGCGGGGAGATCCAGATGACGGGGCCCGCGTCGAGCGCGTTGGTGACGGCTTTCTTCGAGCGGTGCCCGAGCGCCCAGTCCCAGAGCTTCGGCGCGCGGTCCCGCAGGAGCCTGGCCATGCCGATCGTCGCCTCGACGTCGGAGAGCGCGTCGTGCGCATGGGCGTGCTCGATGTTGTTGAAGCGGCTCAGGAACTCAAGCTTGAAGCACACGCCCGGCTTGTGGTCGGCGTACTGCGGCGCGATCTTCGCGACTTCTTCCCAGGTGGGCCAGCGGATGCCCTCGCCCCGGAGCGCCCAGACCGCCGCCGTGAAGGGGTAGAGGTCCCAGACCGAGCAGCCGTCCTTCCACTGGTGCGTGTAGGGCTCGAGGAAGTTGCGCCAGAAAAGGAAGCGCGAGACCTCGTTGTCGAACCCGAGCGAGTTGTAGCCGATGCTCATCGTGCCCGGCTTGTTGAAGCGGGACCACACCTCGGCGGCGAACTCGCTCTCGGCCAAGCCCTTCTCGGCACAGAGCTGCGGCGTGATGCCGGTGATGAGGCAGCTCTGCGGGTTGGGCAGCGTGTCGAAGCTCGGCTTGTCGTAGAAGAGGTCGGGCTCGCCGATCGGGTTGAAGTCGAGGTCGGTGCGGATGCCCGCGAACTGTGCCGGCCTGTCGAAACGCCGGTCAAGCCCGAAGGTCTCGTAGTCGTACCAATAGAAGGACGCCCCCTCGGGAGCGCTAGTGCGGTTGTCGTCCATGGCCTCTCCTTAAGCCAGAATCACGTCGAACTGTTCCTGCGTGTAGTGCGGCTCTTCCTCGAGCACCACCGGCTTCTCGATGCCCTGCTGCAGGAGCTCGAGCGCAGGTGCCTCTTCCTCCATGAGCATGTCGATCACGGTGCGGCTCGCCTGGATGCGGAATTCGCGCGCCTCCCGGTACTGCTTCGAGAGGCGGATGATCTCGCGCATGATTTCGTAGCAGACCGTGCGCGCCGTGCGGATTTCGCCGCGGCCGCCGCAGAGCGGGCACGGCTCGCAGAGCACGTGCGCGAGCGACTCGCGGGTGCGCTTGCGCGTCATCTCCACGAGGCCGAGCTCGGTGAAGTCGCTCACCGTCATGCGCGTGCGGTCGAGCGCCACGGCGCGGCGCAGCTCGGAAAGCACCGCCTCGCGGTGCTCGGGGCGGTCCATGTCGATGAAGTCGACGATGATGATGCCGCCGAGGTTGCGCAGCCGCAGCTGCCGCGCGATGACCTGCGCGGCCTCGAGGTTGGTCTTGAAGACCGTGTCCGAGAAATCGCGCTTGCCGACGTAGGCGCCCGTGTTGACGTCGATCGTCGTCATCGCCTCGGTCTGGTCGAAGACCAGGTAGCCGCCGCTCTTCAAGTCGACCCGGCGCTCAAGCGCGCGGGCGATCTCGCCCTCGATGCCGTGCAGCTCGAAGAGCGGGCGCTCGCCGTCGTAGAGGCGGAGCCGGTCCGCGGCCGCGGGCATGAAGCGCTCGGCGAAGGCCCTGAGGCGCTCGTATTCCTTGGGATCGTCCACCTCGACGAGCTCGGTTTCCTGGTGCACCATGTCGCGCAGAACGCGCTCGGAGAGCGTGAGGTCGCGGTAGAGGAGCTTCGGGACGATGCTCTCCTCGGCCGCGCCGGCGATGTCGCGCCAGAGGCGGCCTAGATAGTGCATGTCGTCGAGGAATTCCTGGTCGCTCGCGCCCTCTTCGGCGCTCGTGCGGATGATGTAGCCGCCCTGCTCCTCGGCGGGGCGGAGCGCCTCGAGGCGGGCGCGCAGCTCCTCGCGCTGCGCCTCGTCCTCGATGCGCAGCGACACGCCGATGTGGCGGTCGTGCGGCAGGTAGACGAGCTTGTGGCCCGCGAGCGAAATCGTCGTGGTGAGCCGTGCGCCCTTGGTGCCGATGGGATCCTTGTTGACCTGCACCATGATCGTCTGCCCCTCGTGCAGGATGCACTCGATCGGCTCGCTGCCGCCGTCGGGGCGGTGCGCCGCCTCGATGTCGGCGACGTGCAGGAAAGCCGTGCGCTCGAGCCCGATGTCAACGAAGGCGCTCTGCATGCCGGGGAGCACGCGCACGACGCGCCCGAGGTACACGTTGCCGACGAAGCCGCGGGCGTAGTCGCGCTCGATGAAAAGATCCTGGAGCACGCCGCCCGAGAGGATGCCGACGCGGGTTTCGCGCGGGTTGCGGTTGATGAGAATTTGTTCCACTGCTGTGCCGTCTGAATCGTTAGGTCCTGTCATTGTAGACGTTTCGGGAGCGCTTTCCGCGCCCGGCGCCGAAGGCGGCGCGGCGGCGCGGGGCGGCGCCCCGGAAGGCCTGCGGCTCCGGCGCCCCGGCGTCCCGGGGACGGCGTCGGGCGGGGCGCCGTTTCCTTGCTCAGCGGCCTTCTCTCGGCTCGCGGAACGCGCGCAGCGAGGCGATGATGCCGGTCAGGAGCAGCGCCATGCCGATCACCATCAGCGCCGTCGGCCACTCGCGGCGCAGGATGTGCGCGTAGATGACGGCGAAAATCGTCTCGAAGACGATCATCTGCCCGGCGAGCGCCGAAGGGAGCGTGCGGCTCATCTGGCTCCAGAGGAGGATGCCGACCCAGCTCGCGACGATGCCGAGGAAGAAGAGCACGGAAATGAAGAGCACGGGCGACGGGCCGAGCGCCGCGGCGGGCGTGAGCCCGTGGGCGGGGAGGTAGAGCGCGAGGCCCGCGGCGGCCGCCGGCAGGAGCGTCACGCCCTGCGCCGTCGTCCACGCGCGCGGCGAGGCCTTGGGATGCGATTCAACCCAGGCGGCGTTGGTGAGCGGGTACCACGTCCAGAGGAAGAGCGCGCCGACGGCGAACGCCACGCCGAGCCAGAAGGTGCCCGAGCTCGTGCGGCCCGAGACGACGTAATGCACGAACTCCGTGCCGTTCAAGCAGGCCATGCCGAGGAGCACGAGCGACAGCGGCACCGCGAGCCGGCGCCACGGGATGTTGCGGCCGGTCGCCTTGGCCTGCACGTTGCCGATCACGGCGACGAGGATCGGGATGAGCGCCGTGAAGGCGCCCGCGATCGGCGCGCCCGCGTGCGTCACCGCCTCGGCGAGCATCCAGTAGTAAACGAGGTTGCCGACGATGCCGAGCGCCAGCGCGGTCATCCAGTCCTTCGCGCTGTAGCGCGCGAGCTCGCGGCGCTCGACGAAGGCGAGCCCCGCGGAGAGCGCGCCGAAGACGAAATAGCGCCCGAGGGCGATCAGGACCGGGTCGTACTCGCCGAGGATGAGCGGCGCGATGTAGACCGTGCCCCAGATCATGCAGGCGGCAACGCCGCAGATGACGCCTTGAAGCAATTGCGCCTCCCTTTCAGCACTGCACCATGGTGATCGCGAGGCCGCCGCGGCTCGTCTCCTTGTACTTGCTCTGCATGTCGCGGCCCGTGGCGAGCATCGCGGCGATCGCCTTGTCGAGGCTGATCAGGTGCGAGCCCGTGCCGCGCAGCGCCATGCGCGCGGCGTTGATGGCCTTGACGGCGGCGATGGCGTTGCGCTCGATGCAGGGAATCTGCACCTGGCCGGCGACCGGGTCGCAGGTGAGCCCGAGGTTGTGCTCCATGCCGATCTCGGCGGCGTTCTCGATCTGGCGCGGCGTGCCGCCCATGGCGGCCGCCAGGCCGCCGGCGGCCATCGAGCAGGCCACGCCCACCTCGCCCTGGCAGCCGACCTCGGCGCCCGAGATGGAGGCGTTTTCCTTGTAAAGGGCGCCGATCGCGCCCGCCGTGAGCAGGAAGACGCGCACGCCCTTGGCGTTCGAGCCCGGCATCTGCTTCAGGTAGTACTCGATCACGGCCGGCACGATCCCCGCGGCGCCGTTGGTGGGCGCCGTGACGATGCGGCCGCCCGAGGCGTTTTCCTCGGCGACGGCCATCGCGTAGGCGTTGACCCAGTCGATCACGGCCATCGGATCCTGGGGCTTGGAGAGGATTTCGTCGCGCAGCGCCTTGGCGCGGCGCGCCACGTGGAAGGGCCCGGGCAGGTCGCCCGACTGCCGGAAGCCGCGCTCGATCGAGGCGTGCATCACGTCCCAGATGCGGTCGATGCGGCCGGCGACGTTTTCCTGCGACATCGCCGTGCACTCGTTCTGGAAGACGATCTCGGCGATCGAAAGGCGGTTCTTTTCGGCAAGCTCGACGAGCTCGCAGGCGCACGAGTACGGGAAAGGCAGCGGCTTGGCGTCCTTTTTCTCCTCGGGCGGCTCGGGCTTTTCCGGATCGCTTTCGAGCGCCGGCACGACGAAGCCGCCGCCCACCGAGTAGTAGCGGCGCTCGTAGAGCGGCTGCCCCGCGCCGTAGGCGGCGAACGCGATGCCGTTGGTATGGTAGGCGGGCACCTTGTCGGGGTGGAAGAGGATGTCGCGCACGGGATCGAAGGCCACGGCCTTCTCGCCCCCGAGGAGGAGCTCGTGCTTCTCGGCGACGCCCGCGATGAGCCCGGGGACCCTGTCGGGGTCGACCGTCGCGGGCATTTCGCCCATCAGGCCGAGCATGGCGGCCTTGTCGGTGCCGTGGCCGCGGCCCGTGGCCGCGAGGCTGCCCATGAGCTCGACCGTCACGCGGTCGGTGCGGCCGAGAAGCTTCTTCTGCGAGAGCGTCCTCGCGAACATGTCGCCCGCGCACATCGGTCCGACGGTGTGCGAAGAGGAAGGCCCGATGCCGATTTTGAAAATGTCGAAAATGCTGACGGTCATTGTGTTTTCGCCGATAGCGATGAATGGGAGACGCCTATGATACTGTGCCGCGCCGCTTCCGGGCGTGCGGAAAGGCCGCGCGAGCCGCTAAAATTGGCCGCTGAGAATCTCGTATGAATTTTTTTCCGCACACTGCAAATGCCTAACGTTCTATGCCGGCTTCCCAATCACGTCGGCGACTGCTGCATGACCCTGCCCGCCCTGAGGCTCCTCGAGGCGAGCGGCTACACCCCGATGCTGACCGGCAAGCGCTGGGCCGAGGATCTCATGGCCGGCATGGGCTGGCGCTTCGACCCGATCGAAGGGCATCTCACGGACGACATCTCGCACGTGCGCTACCTGAGCCGCCACGTCGGCCCGCGCCCGCTCGGGCTGCTCTTCCCGAATTCGATCGGCTCCGCGCTGCTCTTTGCCTTCGGGCGCGTGCGCAGCGCGGGCTTCCCGACCGACGGGCGCCGCCTCTTCCTCGACAAGGTTGTGCCGGAGCCGCCCGTCATGCACGAGGTGAAGCGCTTCTTCACCCTGGCGCACGGCGCCATCCTCGCCTGGGGCGGCACGCCCGCCTGGGACGCCGTGCCCAAGTCGCTCGGGCTGCAGGTGCTCGCGCGCCACGAGGCGGCGGTGCGGAACCTCACCGAAAAATACAGCCTGCCGAAGCGCTACGCGCTGCTGGCGCCCGTCGCCAAGGGGCTGCACCACGGCAAGGTCAAGGCCTGGCCGCATTTCAACGATCTCTGCAAGCCGCTGCGCGAGGCGGGGATCGAGCCCCTGGTCTTCCCGTCGCCCGACGAGGTCGACGCCGCCAAGGCGGCCTGCCCCGACGCGCGCGTGCTGCCGCCCACGACGCTCGGCAACTATGCGGCGCTCGCCAAGCACGCGCGCCTCGTCGTCGCCAACGACTCGGGCGTGAGCCACATCGCCGCGGCCGTGGGCGCGCGCCAGATCACGCTCATGGGCGTGACCGATCCCGCCAGGACGGGCCCCTGGAACGAGAACGCCGTGGTCCTCGGCAGCGAGAAGGAAGGCTGGCCCGAGGTCGGCACCGTGCTCGATGCGCTCAAAAAGCTGATCTCCGAGCCCTTCCCCGCCGAAAGCTGAAAAGAAAGCGGCGCGGGACCTTTGAACTGTCCCCGCCGCTTCAGAGGCCCCCGGGAGCCTCGTCCTCGGGATAAACCGCAAGGCACCCTTTCTTCGGGCGCACCCGCTTCTGCGCGATGACGCGCTTCAGCTCGGCGTAGTTGGCCTTCGCCCTCTCCTTGTTCGCACCCTTGTGCCAAAGGTGGAAGCACGGCGACGTGAAGCCGCCCCATTTCACCGCGCGGCCCGCGTTCACAAGGCGCACGGCCATGTCGGAATCCTCGTAGCCCCAGCCTTCAAACGCCTCGTCCTGGCCGCCCACGGCGAAATAATCGGCGCGCGGCAGCGACCAGTTGCAGCCGCGCAGCAGCTGCCAGCGCACGGGCCGCATGATCCGCACCGGCCCGAACGGCACGGAGAGCGCGGGCGCGAAGCGGTTGACCCCGCCCGTCAGGCGCAGCCGCAGGAGCGCGGGCAGGCTTTCCTTCCAGGCGATGTCGCCCGTCTCGAAGCAGTGCTTCGTGAACGGCTCGGAAAGGAGGATCCGCTGCCCGGCGACGACGCAGCGCTCGTGCGCGAGCCGGCGGTGCGCGGCGACGAAATCGCTCCTCACCACGCAGTCGCCGTCGATGAAGACGAGGTAGCCGCCGCGGCTCCTCGTCACCGCGAGGTTGCGCGAGCGCGCCAGCCGGAAGCCTTCGTCGCGCTGCCAGGAGTGCACGAGCCTCACCGGGAAGCGCGCGGCGTGCCGGGAGACGAGCTCCCGCGTCTCGGGGCCCGAGCCGTCGTCGGCGACCACGACCTCGAAGCCGCGGTCCGTCTGCTCGGCGAGCGAGCGGAGCACCAGGTCGAGCGCCTGCGGCCAGTTGTAGGTCGAGACAATGACGGAAATGAGCTCGCCGGTCATCAGAAGCGCCCGTCCGAACGGTTGAGGAGATAGAGCTTCGCGTATTTCATGAACGTGTAGTAGGCGTGGTGCACGGCAAACATCCAGCCCATGCGCCCGTCGAGGAAGCCGCCGTTGAAAATGTAAACCTTGATGAGCGCCCACGTCGGGCGCAGCACCATGTCGCGAAGCACGCCGACCGGCCTGCCCCTGCGCTCGCGCGCCCACGACTCGGTGTAGGCGTCGAGCTTCCTGATCATGTCGTTCCAGGTGCGGTACGGGCAGTGGTAAAGCGGCCCCGCAAGCCTCACCTCGGGAAGATCCGTGACGAAGGTCTCGTGCACGAGGCCCCTGACGGTCACCGCGTCGCGGGGAAAAAGCCGCAGCACGGTGTCGCTTCGCATCGAGCCGTGCGTAATCGCATGATAAAGAAAGCGATTTTCCCTTTTGACGCGCCCCGCCGCACGCTTGCCGGAATTGACGAGCGAAGCGATTGATTCCGCTAGCTTTTCGCTGACCGTTTCGTCTGAGTCAACAAACAAAATCCAGTCGCCGGAGGCCTGCTCTATGCCGAAGCGCCGCTGCGCGCCGAAGTCGCCCGCGAGCGCCCTGCGGAGCACCTTCGCGCCGCAGCGCGCGGCCGTCTCGGGCGTGGCGTCCGTGCTCATGTCGTCGATGACGAGGATTTCGCCGCAGAAGGCGAGCGCGCCGAGCACCCGCTCGAGCTCCGGACCCTCGGCGTTGTGCGTGAGCACGACGGCGGTGAGCCGTTCCGCGCGGGCCGTCATTTCGCGCTCCCCTTGAGCATCTCGCGCGCCACGATGCGCGTGTTGTCCGAGATCGAGATGCCGGCGAGCATGCGCGCGAGCTCTTCGACGCGCGCGTCGGCGGAAAGCACCTGCAGCGAGGAGACGGTGCGCCCGCCCGTGAAGTGCTTCTCGACCTTCCAGTGGTTGTCGGCGCAGGCGGCCACCTGCGGCAGATGCGTCACGCAGAGCACCTGCCGCTCGCGGCCGAGCTGCCGCAGCAGCATGCCGACCACCTCGGCGGTGGCGCCGCCGATGCCGCTGTCGACCTCGTCGAAAATGAGCGTCGGCACGGGGGCGGCCTTCACGGTCACCACGTCGATCGCGAGGCTGATGCGCGCGAGCTCACCGCCCGAGGCGACTTTCGCGAGCGGGCGCGTCCTCACGCCCGCGTGGCCGGCGATGAGGAATTCGCAGTGCTCGGCGCCCGAGGCCGAGGGCGGATTGGGAACGAGCGCGATTTCAAAGCGGGCGCCCTTCATCGCGAGGCGCTGCATCTGCTCGGAGACTTCGTCGCCGAGCTGCTTGGCGGTGCGGGAACGCACCGCGGTGAGCCGGGCGGCGGCCTCGTCGTAGGCCTTGCGCGCGGCGTCGCGCGCCCGCTTCAGGGCCGCGACGTCCTTGGCGCCGGTGAGCGCCTTGAGCTGCGCGCGGCTCTTTTCGAGGAGGTCGGCGAGGAGCTCGGGCTCGGTGCGGAACTTCCGCGCCAGGTCGAAGTAGAGCGAGACGCGCGCGTCGATTTCGGCGAAGCGCTCCCCGTCGAGGTCGCTGCGGTCGAGGTAGTGCGAGATCTCCCTGCCCGTCTGGTCGACGAGGTCGATCGCCGAAGAGAGCGTCTCGGCGATGTCGGCGAGCTTGGCGTCGTAGCGCGAGAGCGAGACGATCTTCGCGTGCGCGGCCGAGAGCGCCGAGGAGGCGGACTCCTCGCCCTCGGTGACCATGCCGAGCGCCTGCGAGAGCCCTTCGGCGATCGCCACGCCGTGCGAGAGGCGCTCGTGGTCTTCGCTGAGCTTCTGCCACTCGTCCTTCTTGGGCGAGAGCGACTGCAGGTCTTCGATCATCCAGCCGAGGCGCTCGGCCTTTTCGGCGATCGCGTCGGCGTTGGCGGTGGCGTCCTCGAGCGCCCGCACGGCGCCCTGCCAGGCGGCGTGCGCGGCGCGCACGGCGGCGAGTTCGCCGGCGTCGCCCGCATGGTCGTCGAGGAGCTTCAGCTGGTAGGCGGGCTTCAGGAGCAACTGGTGCGCGTGCTGGCCGTGCACGTCGACGAGCGTCTCGCCGAGCGCGCGCAGCTGCGAGGCGGTCACGGCAATGCCGTTGACCCAGGCCCTCGAGCGGCCCGTCGTGTCGACGGTGCGGCGCACGAGCACGTTCTCCTCGCCCATCTGCAGGTCGTTGGCCTCGAGCCACGCCCTGGCGCGCGCCGAAGGCACGAATTCCGCGGCGATGTCGGCCCGCTCGGCGCCCTCGCGCACGACATCCGCGTCGGCGCGGCCGCCGAGCACAAGCTGCAGCGCGTCGATCAGGATCGACTTGCCGGCGCCCGTCTCGCCCGTGAGTGCGGTGAATCCCGGCTTCACGTCAAGGTTCAGCGCATCGACGATCACAAAGTCCCGAAGGCTCAGAGCGCTCAGCATCTTCTGGCTCCTTGCGGCGCTCCGCTAGCGGGCCCCGCGGGAATGGTTGCCGCCCGTGGGCATGAAGTTCCACTGCAGCTTGCGGCGCAGCAGTTCGTAGTAGTTCCAGTCGATCGGGTGCAGCATCGTCACCGTTTCCTTGGTCGGGTGGATGCGCAGCACGTCGCCGATCTGCAGGTCGCAGAAGTCCTGCATGTCGAAATAGGCCACCGCCTCGCGCGCGTCGGTGAGCCGGATGTCGATGTGCGAGCTCGCGGGCAGCACGATCGGGCGGTTCGAGAGCGTGTGCGGCGCCACCGGCACGAGGCACAGGCCCGAGAGCGACGGGTGCATGATCGGGCCGCCGGCCGCGAGCGAATAGGCGGTCGAACCCGTCGCCGTGGCGCAGATGATGCCGTCGGCGGCCTGCGTCGACATGGGCTGTCCGTCCACCGAGATCATGTACTCGACCATGCCGCCGGCGCGGCCGTGGCTGATGCCGACGTCGTTGACGGCCTTGCCGGAAAAGATCACCTCGCCGCGGCGCGTGACGTCGGCCGCGACCAGGAAGCGCTCGTCGCGCTGGTAGGAGCCCGCGAGCATCGGCGGCAGGACGCTTTCCATGTCGTCGATCACCACGTCGGTGATGAACCCGAGCCGCCCGGCGTTGACGCCGAGCACGGGCACGCGGAAAGGCGCCATGTCGCGCGCGACGCCGAGCATCGACCCGTCGCCGCCGAGCACGATCGCGAGGTCGCACTTGGCGCCGAGCTTGGCGCGGCTCTCGCCGCCCGTCTTGCCGAGCGCGGCCGCGGCCTTCTCGCTCAGGCAGACTTCGGCCCCGCAGCCGCGGATGATGCCGACGAGCCGCTCGAGAGGCTCCTTAAGTTCGTCGGACGGCTTGATGAAGACGCCGACTTTCTGAAAAGAAGTGTTCATAGTGTCTCAGCGGGAGCGCCGGCTTGCCCCGGAGCTCCCGCCTGGTTGCTGGCGGGCTGCGCCCGCGGCTCTCACTGCTGCGCGGCGGGTTCCTGCATCGTCGCCACGCCGAGGGCGTGGAAGCCCGCGTCGACGTAGACGATATCGCCGGTGATGCCGCTCGCGAGGTCGGAGAGCAGGAACGCCGCGGCGTTGCCCACCTCGTCGGTGGTCACCGTGCGGTGCAGCGGGGCGCAGTCGCCCATCACGTGCAGGATCTGGCTGAAGCCCTTGATGCCGGAAGCGGCGAGCGTCTTGATCGGGCCCGAGGAAATCGCGTTGGCGCGGATGCCCTCGCGGCCGAGGCTCTCGGCGAGGTAGCGCGTGCTCGACTCGAGCGCGGCCTTCGCCAGGCCCATGGTGTTGTAGTTGGGAACGACGCGCTCGCCGCCGAGGTAGGTGAGCGTCAGCACGGAGGCCTTGCGGCCCTTCATGAGCGGCAGCATCGCCTTGGCGAGCGCCGGGAAGGAATAGGCCGAGACGTCCATCGCGACGCGGAACGCCTCGCGCGAAATGCCTTCGAGGAAATCGCCGGCGATGGCCTCGCGCGGCGCGAAGCCGATGGCGTGCACGAAGCCGTCGAGGCCGCCCCAGGCCTTGCCGATCGCTTCGGCGGCGGCGGCGATCTGCTCGTCGCTGCTCACGTCCATCGGCAGCACGATCGTGCTGTCGAACTCGGCGGCCAGCGCCGCGACGCGGTCCTTGAAGCGCTCCTGGGCGTAGGTGAAGGCGAGCTCGGCGCCCTCCCTGCGGCAGGCCTTGGCGATGCCGTAGGCGATAGAGCGGTTGGAAATGACGCCGGTGATCAGCAGCTTCTTGCCGTTAAGAAATCCCATGATGTCGTTGTCTCCATGTGGTGGCCGGCCCGCCGCGCGGCGCCGGAAAATCTGGTCATGATAAGCGCCCGCCTGGGCCGGCGCCCGTTTCGTCTGCACCCATTTTAGGGCCGCAGGGCGCGCCGTGCCTTTCAAAAGGGGACGGCGCGGGCCTTCCTGCGGATCAGGGCAGGCGCAGCTTCTGCCCGACCTTAAGCGAATTGCCGCGCAGGCGGTTGAGCTTCCTGATCGCCGCGGGCGTGGTGTCGAAGCGGTCCGCGATCTCGGAGAGCGTGTCGCCGCGGCGCACCGTGTAGATCGGCTGCGGCGTCCTCTTCGGGCCGCCGCTCGAAGCGGCGGGCGCGCTGCGGCCGGCCGGGATCGAAAGCGTCTGCCCGGCGTGCACGCGGTTGCTCTTCAGGCCGTTGGCACGCTTGATCTGCGAGGCGGAAACGCCGAAGCGCTTCGCCACGGCGTAAAGCGTGTCGCCGCGGCGCACCGTGTACGTCGTGCCGCGGTCCTGGTCGGCGGCGCTCCTTGCGGCCTGCTGCGGGGCGGTCTTTCCGGCCTGCGCGCTATCGTCGGCGTCCGCTTTGCCCGAAACCGGGATGCGCAGGCGCTGGCCCGCATGGATCGTGTTGCCGCGCAGGCGGTTCGTGCTCTTAAGCACGCTCACGCTCACGCCCGTCTTCTGCGAGATCGAAAAGAGCGTCTCGCCGGGGGCGACCGCGTAAATGCGGTTCTTCGCCGCGGGCTGCGCCTGCGTCCTCGAGGCGGAAGCCTGCTGGATGGGCGCGCGCGTCCTGTTGGGCACCGTGAGGATGAGGCGCTGGCCGCGGCGCAGCCTGCCGTTCCTCAGGCGGTTGGCGCTCACGATCGACTTCGGCGTGATGTGCCAGCGCCGTGCGATCGAAGGCACCGTGTCGCCGCGGCGCACGCGGTAGACGACTCGGCGCCAGGTGGTCTGCGGCGAGAGCTGCAGCTTCGCGTCGGCCGCCTCTTCCGAGATGTCCTCCGACTCGCCCGTGGCGCGCACGAGGAGCACCGAGTTGGGGAGCACCTTGCGCCCGTTCGGGATGCCGTTCAGGTCGCGGAGGTCCTCCTCGCTCATCTCGGCCTGGGCGGCGATGTCGGCGAGCGACTCGCCCTCCTGCACGCGGTGCGTCGTCCAGCGCGAGAGCGGCTGGCCGCTGTCCATCCAGCTCGCGAGGTTGTCGATGAACTCGTCGACCCTGTCGGCCGGCAGCAGCATCACGTTGTTGTGCGCGGCGACGATGACCGGGAGCTTGTAGCTCGGGTTGAGCGCCTTGAAGTCCCGCAGCGACATGCCGGCGAGCATCGCCGCCGTCTTGACGTCGATGTCGCGGGGCTTCGTGACCGTCACGAAGAAAGGCTCGTTGCCGACGTCGGGCAGCGTCACGCCGTACTTTTCCGGCTCGGAGACGATGCGCTTGATCGCCTCGAGCTTCGGCACGTAGTTGGCCGTCTCGCTCGGCATCCTCAGGTGCTCGTAGTCGGCCGGCCGGCCCGCGTTCTGCGCGCGGCGCACGGCGCGCTGCACGCTGCCCTCGCCCCAGTTGTAGGCGGCAAGCGCCAGCTGCCAGTCGTTGAACATGCTGTGCAGGTACTCGAAGTAGTCGAGCGCCGCGCGGGTGCTCTCGAGCACGTCGCGGCGCTCGTCGCGCCAGAGGTTCTGCTGCAGGGAATAGTTGCGGCCCGTCGAGGGGATGAACTGCCAGAGGCCGGCGGCCTTGGCGGCCGAAAGCGCCTCGGGCTGGAAAGCGCTTTCCACGAAGGGAAGGAGCGCGAGCTCGGTGGGCATGTTGCGCGCCTCGAGCTCCTCGAGGATGTTGTAGAGGTACTGGCCCGAGCGGTCGAACATGCGGTTGAGGTAGTCGGGGCGGCGCGAATAATAGTCGAGCCACTTCTGCACCTTGGCGTTCTCGCAGGGCGGCATCGCAAAGCCGCGGCGGATGCGCTCCCAGACGTCGGCCGGCATGCTCTCGCCCTCGTGGGGCATTGTCTGCCGCAGGGTGCGGTCCTGGACGAGCATGGAAGTTTCGCCGCCGTCCTCATCGGCGGCGAAGCCGGGCGCTGCGCTCAGCAGCGCAAGGCCGGCGGCCGCTGCGAAGGCGGCCGGCGCAAGTAAGGTGCGCAGGTTATGGCGGGATCGGTTCATCGGGCTTTGCGGCAGGGATCAATATTTTTAGGCTGATCGTCAGTCTGATTGCCGGCTGCGGCGCGCCTCGGCGGCCGCATCGGCAGGCGTACGCAATTGTACCAAGACGCAAGAGCGCGGGCGCCTGCGCACGGGAGGCCCGAAATCCGTGCCGCGCCGCGCTTTCGGCAGGTTCCGCCGGACCGCCCTGCGGCAGGCATGAGGACGCTCTTTTTTGAGTAAACTTGACGAATGGCGCGCTCGCATTTTTGCGCGCATTTGAAACAATTTTTGACGCAGGCTGATGCATGGCTGAGCTTACGACGGCGGATTTCTTCAAGAGCGCTCCCGGGCAGGTTCTCCTCACCTGGGAAAGCGCCCAGTACGACGCGCTTGTGCAGGACGCCTTCGGCTACGCGGCGCTGCAGGTCGGCTGCCCGCAGATCGACACTCTGAAGTTCAACCGCATCGCCGCGCAGTGGATCACCGACCCGTCGCCCGCCGCGCTCGAAGGGATCGCGATGCGCGAGGGCACGTCCCGCGTCGCCGCGAATCCCGAGTGGCTCCCCTTCGCCGCCGAGTCGCTCGACCTCGTGACGCTGCCGCACACGCTCGATTTCTCGCCGCGGCCGCACCAGGCGCTGCGCGAGGCCGCGCGCGTGCTGCACCCCGAGGGGCGCCTCGTGCTCTCGGCCTTCAACCCGCTCAGCTTCTGGTGGCTGCGGCAGAAGGTCGGCGTCGCGCTCGGCGCCTCGCCCTACCTGCCGAGCCGCACCCTGCCGATCGCCCTTTACCGCATCAAGGACTGGCTCGAGCTGCTCGGCTTCGAGGTCGAGCAGGGGCGCTTCGGCATCTACTCGCCGTGGTGCCGCTCGATCACGTCGTTCCGCAAGTGCGACTGGGTCAACAAGGCGGGCGACCGCTGGGCTCCGCACTGCGCCAACCTCATCATCGTCTCGGCCGTGAAGCGCCTGCCCGGCGTGAAGCCGCTCGGCAAGTCCCCGCTCCAGAAGGCCGCCGAGTTCATAAAGCCGCACGGCTCGGGAGCCGCCGTGCCCGTGCCGCGGGCAGGCGGCGCGCAGAGAAGCTAAACTTTGCCTTCCTTTCCCATTTCCGGAATGACGCACATGACCGAAACCGCACCGCGCAAGCTTGAAATCTGGACCGACGGCGCCTGCAAGGGCAATCCCGGCGTCGGCGGCTGGGGCGTGCTCATGGTCTGGGGCAGCAGGACGCACGAGATGTACGGCGGCCTGCCGATGACCACCAACAACCAGATGGAGCTCACGGCCGTGATCCGCGCGCTCGAGTGGGTGCGCCGCCCCGTGCCGATCGTCATCCACACCGACAGCTCCTATGTGAAGAACGGCATCACGCAGTGGATCTCGGGCTGGAAGAAGAAAGGCTGGCGCACGGCGGACAGGAAGCCCGTCAAGAACGCCGAGCTCTGGCAGCGGCTCGATGCGCTTGCCTCGAAATTCTCGATCGAGTGGCAGTGGGTGAAGGGCCACGCCGGCAACCCCCGCAACGAAAAGGCGGATGAGCTTGCCAACAAGGGCTGCCTCGTCGGCTCGGGCGAGCTGCCGGCGCTTTTCGGATAGTCACGCAAATGCGGTATTTTCTCCCTGCCGTCTTGCCTGAGGGGACGAAACGGATAAAATAAGCAGTCTCCGAACGCGCGGTTAGCTCAGGGGTAGAGCACTGCCTTCACACGGCAGGGGTCACTGGTTCGATCCCAGTACCGCGTACCAATTTCAAAAAGCAGCCCGTTGCGGCTGCTTTTTTCGTATCCGGCTGAACTGGCCGCAGCCCGAACGGCAGCCGCAGCAAAGCTCATTTGACAGTAACTGTAAAGTCAGCCGGTTGCCTGCTAAAGGCCGGGAAGCGTCTTGCCAAGTCAGTCAAGGACTTGCTAAGCAACCTATAAAGCCTGACAGTTACTTGCTAAACATCAGACAGGTCTTTAGACAGTTGCCGCGGAACCCTGTGAAACGCCCGCCCGGACGCGAATTCCAGCTCTTCGAAAATCCGCCGGCAGCGGCACAGCCGGGCAGTTGCTTAATAAAAATTAGACAGTAACTGTAAAGCTAGGCAGTTACTCGCTAATTTTTTTACACTTACTGTAAAACTAGACAGTTACTTGCTAATCTCTTTACACTTAATCCCAAACGAGCTGTCAACAACGGAGCTTTTCTTACAGGCTTAAGAAATCCGCAGCCGCCTTGGCTTCGGTTCCTCCGTTCGGTTTTGCCAGCTGCCGCATGCATTCAGCAGGTACTTGCAATGATCTCAGAAAAAGAAATCGCCGAAGCAATCCGGCATATGCGAAAAACGCACTCGGATTCCCAAGAGTACGAAGCAAAAACAGCCGTCAGCGATGTTCCAAAAAACATTTGCGAGACCATTTCTGCCTTTGCCAATCTCCACGGCGGCCTGATCATCCTCGGCCTTTCAGAAGACGGGAACTTCAAGCCCGCAAAAGGCTTTAATGCAGACAAAATTTATGCCCAGATGCAGACTGCCGGCGAAGCAATGACCCCCGTGATCCGCATGGAAATCGAGAAGGTCGAATTCGAAGGCCATCTTCTGGTAGCCGCCCGTGTGCCGGCGCTGAACCCGGACCAAAAACCGTGTTTCATCAGCAGCCGCGGGCGATACCAAGGATCGTTCATCCGCACGGGAGACGGGGATAAAAAACTCAGCACGTACGAAATCAGCCGCATGATGGAAGATGCCCATCAGCCCCGGCATGATCTCGAACCGGTCCTGGAAGCAACGGCAAATGACCTGGACGAGAAGGTAATTGCTGCCATCATCAAGAAAAACCGCGAGATGTCCCCGAGGATTTTCGGGCAGCTCTCCGACGAAATCATCCTGATCCAGACCGGAATTCTCGTCAAAATCAACGGCAAGCTGCACCCGACCCTTGCCGGCCTGCTGGCCGCCGGCATTTATCCGCAAAGGTTCTACCCCAGGCTGATGATCTCCTTCGCCGTGTACCCCGGGACATCGAAATCAGACGGCCTGGCTTCCGGAATTCGGTATTCGGATTCGCGCGACATTGTCGGCTCAATACCGAATATGCTTCTCGACGCCATTGAGCAGGTGAACAGACACATGAACACAGGCGCGATGATTGAAGGAGCCCTGAGGAAGGAGGTGCCCGACTACCCGCCGGTGGCCGTTCGCGAAGCAATAGCCAACGCACTTCAGCATCGGGATTACTCGCCCGAAGGCCGCGGGTCGCAAGTCCAGCTCAATATGTACGCCGACCGCCTGGAAATCATTAACCCGGGCGGGCTTTACGGTGCCGCCAGCCCGGAATCCTTAGGCACAGCCGGAATTTCTGCGACGCGCAACCAATATCTTTCGTCGATTTTGGCCTACACACCCTTTAACGACGGATACGTCGTGGAAAACAAAGGCACCGGCTTCATGATGATCCGCTCGTCCTTGGCTGAAGCCCTGATGCCGCCGCCCATCGTTAAAAGCAATTATTCCTTTTTCAAGCTCACTTTTGAAAAGCGCCGGAAAAGCAAGGACGAGATCACCATGCGTTCGTCCTCCAGCCTGACGAAAGCCATTCTTGCCGAGCTGGCCGCGAAATCCAGTGTCTCCGTCAAAGAACTGGCTGAAATGTCCGGTTATTCAAGAGCGACAATCACCATCCGAATCCGCAGCCTGGTTAAGGAGGGCCGGGTTGAGCCGATTGAAAGCCGTCACAGCCCCAAGCAGCGCTACCGCCTGGTCCGATGACCCGTTCCTTGTCAAAGGGTTTCAAGGAAGCCTGCTCATCGCTCATTCCGTCTGCACGGCGGATCCGCTGCAAAGAAGGGAGGTTCAGCCCGGTTTACCGGACCGAAGCCTCCCTTTTCTGAGGATAAAAGGCCGCGCGCCCGGCGGCGGTGCCCGCTGCGCTGCGGAGTTTGGGAATCCGCGGGAGAAAGGCCCTTGCGCGGCTTCGCGCACGAAATGCCCCTCCCCCGGAATCCATTTGCTCAGCCCAAAGTCCGGGCTCTACATCTTCACCAGCCGGTAGCGGCGGCTGCCGCATCCGATGCGTTCAAGGTATTCGAGCTGCAGGAATCCCCTCTCCACCTTGACCGCTTCGGCATAGGCGTCGTATTTCTCGGGCGTGAGCCCGTAGACCAGGTCGAGCGCCGCCTGGTCGGCCGCGGTCATGTCGAGCGAGGCGACGATGCCCGTTGCGGGCTGCCTGCGCGGCGCGCCCTCGAGCGGCTCGGCGCTCACGCCCGTGAGCACGTTGATGAAGAGCAGGCGCTTGCCCATGGCGTCCCAGATGCCCTTGGCGGCATCGGCAAGGCGCGCGAAGAAAGCCGCGTTCTTCTGGAAGTCGACGTGCACCGCGGTTTTGCCGGGCGCGCCCGCAAGCCCGATGCCGACGTTCTTCACGACGCCAGAGTAGCCCGCGAACGTCGGGATGCGGAAGTTTGCGGTGACGGCGACGGCGGCGTACTCATCGAGCAGCGCCGAGCCGACGGCAACGCCCTTGAGCATCGCGCCCCCGTGCACGGGCACGGTGCGGTAGCGCTTGTCCCGGTCAAGGATGTCGATGAGTTCGCGCGGCACGCCCTGCGCGGCGATCGCCGCGATGTTGCCCTCGGTGCTGCCGCGGCCGGTGCCTTCGTAGGTGTCGGCGTAGTTGCCCTCGACGTAGTTGCTCCCCGGCACATGGCGCTGCAGCGCCTCCCACAGCGCACGGTTCTCCGAGACGCGGTCGCCGTGGAGCTTGATGCCCGTGCGGCCCGCCCCGGGCTTGATCCCCGCGTCGGCCGCCAGCCTGTCAAAGGCCGCCGTCATCGACTGCGGCGTGGCTTCGGCAAAGTAATAGACCGCCGGGAGCGCCTTGCCGGGCGCAGCCCGCACGCTGCCTCCCATGCCCGCGGAGAGCGCGGCCGCCGCCGAGAGCGCGGCGAACCTGCGCCGCGAGATGCCGTTTTTCTGACTCATGGTTTTTCCTCCCGCGGCCGCGGATCCCATTTTTTCGCCCCCCGAAGCGGCCGGGATTCCGGAGCCGCATCTTTGTTGAAACTTCAGTGTAGGAAGGGTTTTCGCCGTGCGTCAACGTTCTGTAGCTTCAGGCAAGCCGGGGCCACGCGGAGCGCCAAAAAGAAAGGGAGGTTCAGTCCGGTTTCCCGGGCCAAAGCCTCCCGTTCCTGAGGATAAAAGGTTGCGCGCTCAGCGGCGGTGCTTGCTGCGGCACTCCGGGCACAGGCCGTAGAGCACCATCGTGTGGTCGCTCAGCTCGAAGCCGTAGCGCTTGGCGACGGCCGCCTGGGCCTTCTCGATCTCAGGGTCGACGAACTCGATCACCTTGCCGCAGCTCAGGCAGACGAGATGGTCGTGGTGGGCGCCGTCGTCAAGCTCGTAGGTGGCGCGGTCCGCCTCGAAATGATGGCGCGTGATGAGGCCCGCGCGCTCAAACTGGGACAGCACGCGGTAAACCGTCGCCAGGCCGATGTCCACGCCTTCGGAGACGAGCTCCTTGTAGACGTCTTCGGCAGAAATATGGCGGCGCTCGTTGCCCTCCTCCGCCCTGCGCTGGAAGAGCTCCAGGATCTTCAGGCGGGGCGCCGTGGCCTTGAGGCCGGCGCTCTTGAGGTCGCTCGTTTGGTTTCCAGAAGTTTCGTGCACGGTAAACTGCCGATCAAAAGTTGCATTACCCATTATCATAAGAGGTTAATGTGATTTCTGCACCAATTTCAGAAACCAGGATCAGAAAACAGGACATCATGCTTGCCAAACAATTCACTCTGGCCGCCGCCGGCCTCGCACTTGCGATTTCGCTGACGGGCTGCGACACGCTCTCCAATGCATGGGACAAGTCGGTGGACTACATCCCCTACGTTGTGAAGCCGTACCGCGCGGACGTGCGTCAGGGCAACCTCATCACGAACGACATGGTCACGCAGCTGGAAAAGGGCATGACGCAGGCGCAGGTTCAGTTCCTGCTCGGCATCCCGCTGGTGCGCGACGAGTTCCACAAGGACCGCTGGGACTACGTCTATTACCTGCTCCGCGGCAACGACGAGAAGCAGCTGCGGCACCTCACCGTCTTTTTCGACAGCGAAGGGCGCCTTGACCACTGGACGTCCGACCCGATGCCCGACGAGCAGCAGGCCGACCAGATGATTCTGGGCAACACAACGACTTTCGAGCCCCGCGCCCCGAAGAAGGACGAGGGGACAGCCACGGACAACAAGGACAACAAGGACAATCAGGCGGACGCCGCCGCGCCCGCCTCTGAGGGCGGCGAAGCTTCATCCTCCGAAGCCGCCCAGGGAGCAGCGTCTGATGAATCCAAGAATTGAACGTCTCAAGGCCCTGGTCGCGCAGCTCATCGCGCGCCTTGAGCACGAACAGGCGGAAAACCGCCGTCTGAGCGCGCAGCTCGCCTCCCGCGAGGCGGAGCTTGCGCAGGCGCGTCAGCGCCTTACCGAAATGCGCAGCAAGGCCGAGGCCATCGTGACCTCGCTCTCGCGCGGCGCCGGCAGCGACGGCGACGGCGGACTTTGACCGACAAGGGAGTGAACCGACATGCCTGAAGTCACGGTTTCCATCTTCAACCGCAGCTACCGCCTCGCCGTCAGCACCGGCGAAGAGCAGCTCATCAAGGACTGCGCGCAGACGGTCGACAAGCAGATGCAGGCCATCCGCGAAGGCGGCAAGATCAGCAATCAGGACCAGATCGCGGTGCTCGCCGCGCTCGAGGTCGCCTACGAGGCGAAGAAAAAGGAAAGCAACCGCTCCGTGGAGCTCAACCGCAAGATCGAGGACCAGAAAACCGAGATCGAGGAGCTGAAGGCCCGCATCAGCGAGCTCGAGAACCGCCCCGCCGGCTCGGCCGAAGAGAGCATCCTCAAGGAAGTCGACGCCCTCTCGAAGCTCTGCGAGAAGGCGATTTTCAGCGACATGCGCAAGACCACGGTGCTCTGAGGAAAACGGCCCGCTGCGGCTTTTTTGATCATCGTCTGTGCGCCGGGCCTTTTTTCCGCTACAATGGTTTCAGCCTGCAGAGGATGTCGGCTCCAAAGTTTCTCGAACCAACATTTGCAAAATAGGTTGGTAATTCTGCGAGCTGATAGTGTGCCGGACACGCTGTGCCTGGCCCGTTCCGCTCCTCAGCTGACCGCTCTGGACTTAAGGTTCAGTGAACGTAGCTTGGCTCCGCTGCAGGTCTTCCAGACAACGACGAGGGCAGTCCGAGAGGATTGCCCTTTTTCGTGCCCGCACGCTTTTTTCGGGAATTGATGATGAACGCCCAAGACGCCGCCCGCGGCCTCGCCCGCACAGCCAAGCGCTTCTGGCTCATGAAGACCGAGCCGAGCGAATGCTCGATTGAAAGCACCCTCGCCGCCCCGGACCGCAGGGTTTCCTGGTTCGGCATCCGCAACTACCAGGCGCGCAACTTCATGCGCGACGAGATGAGCGTCGGCGACGGCGTGCTCTTTTACCATTCGAGCTGCCCGAACCCCGGCATCGCCGGCATCGCGCGCATCGCCTCGGGCGTTTATCCCGACGAGCTGCAGTTCGATGCGAAGAGCAGCTACTACGACCCCAAGAGCTCGCGCGAGAAGCCGCGCTGGCTCACGCTCGACGTCGAGGCGCTCGCGAGCTGCCCGATCGTTCCGATCGCCGCGCTGCGCGCGGCGCCGGAGCTTGCCGGCATGCGCGTCCTGCAGCGCGGCAACCGCCTCTCGATCACGCCGGTGACAAAGGACGAGTTCGTCTTCATCGCCGAGCACCTCATCGCCGGATAACGATTCGGGCGCCATTCCCTTAGCGGAAAGGCGCCCGCTTGCTGTTGGGAAGAAGACCGCTTACGCGCGCTTTTTCGCGCGCGAGACGGACCAGGCCATGATGACGATGCCGAGCAGGAGCACCGGCAGCGTCAGCCACTGCCCGCGCGAAAGGCCGAGCGCCTGCAGCCCGAGGAACGAATCGGGCTCGCGGAACCATTCGCACACGAAGCGCGCCAGGCCGTAGCCCGCGAGGAAGAGGCCGCTCACGAAACCCGCGGGGCGGGGCTTCTTCGAGACGATCCAGAGGAGCGCGAAGAGCAGGAGCCCTTCGGCGCCCGCCTCGTAGAGCTCGGAGGGGTGCCGCGGCACGCCGTCGCCCGCCTGCGGGAAGACCATCGCCCAGGGCAGGCTCTCCGGCGCGGGGCGCCCCCAGAGCTCGCCGTTGATGAAGTTGCCGATGCGCCCGCAGAAAAGACCGAGCGGCACCAGCGGCGCGACGAAATCCGAGACCGTCCAGAAAGAGAGCTTGTAATAGGCCGCGTAGCCGATCATTACGGCGATCACGCCGATCATGCCGCCGTGCGCGCTCATGCCGCCGTGCCACACCTCGAGGATGCGCACCGGATCGGCCATGTAGTAGGCGGGCTGGTAAAAGAGGCAGTAGCCGAGGCGGGCGCCCACGATGACGCCGATGACGCCCCAGAAGAGCATGTTTTCCACGTGCTCGGCCGTGATGCCGCGCCAGGGCTCGGCGGCCCTCCGGCGCCCGAGGAGCCAGAACAGCGCGAAGCCCGCCAGGTACATGAGGCCGTACCAGCGCACGGATATCGGTCCGATCGAGAAGGCGACCGGATCAAACTGCGGATGAATGAGCATGGGGTGAAGAGACTTGGTTGGACGGGCGGCGCGCCTTGAGGCGCGCCGCTTCACTTCCGGTGAGCGCAAATTGTACGCTATTGCGGTGCGTGTCCCGCGTGCAGCGTTATCGAGGGCTTCCAGCCTTCGGGCAGGAACGAGAACGCCTTGGGATCAGACGCCAGCGCGTCCCTCACAGGGAAGGCGCGCACCACGCAGGCGAGCCCCGCCGAGGCGCAGTAGAGCCCCGCGCTCTGGGCGGCGAGCCCGGCGTGGTAAGGCCCGTACTGCTGCCGGTCGAGGATCGCGAAGAGCAGCACGTCGGGCGCGTCGCGCAGCTGCGAGGGTCCCGGGCCCGAGGCCTTCACGAGCTTTTCGCCTTCGGGCTCGTAGCGCCAGACGCCGTCGGCGCGGCTCACGTAGACGATCAGCTCCTTGCGGTTCATGGCCGTCGGGATGGTTCTCTTGCCGTTCGGGCGGTTGACGCCGAAGGCGGCCCAGAGCAGGTTCGAAAGCTCCTGGTCGGAAAGCGGCTTCCTGTCCCAGGCGCGCTCGCTGTGGCGCGCCGCAAGGGCATCCATGAGCGGCATGCCGCCCGTTTTCTGGGCGGCGGGCAGCGCGATCTCTTCGGCGGCGGGCGCGGCCAGGGCGGCCGAAAGCGCGGCGGCGAAGAGCAATGCTTTGATTTTCACAGACATTTTCTCTGCTCCTACAGAAAAAACGATGTTCTGATTATGAGCGAATTGCCTGCGCTCCGAGCGTTCTCAGGAAACGAATTTTGCCTTTTTTTACCTTTTCGCGCGCACCGCCGAGCAGGTATGATTAACCCCGCTGAAACAATCGGACAAATAAAGATGAACATCACCGCACTGAGCGGCCCAGAGGCCGCCCGCATGCTCGCCGCGCTGCGCGCGAAAAAGCCGCTCGTCCACTGCCTCACCAACGAGGTGGTGCAGGAAATCACGGCGGACGTGCTGCTCGCCGCGGGCGCCTCGCCCGCCATGGTGGTCGCCGAAGAGGAAGCGGCCTATTTCGCCGGCGCCGCCGACGCCGTGCTCGTCAACATCGGCACGCCCTACCCGGCGCGCCTGCGCGCCATGCACGCCTCGGCCGCGGCCGCGCGGGCCGCGGGCAAGCCCTGGGTGCTCGATCCCGTGGCCGCGGGCGGCATTCCCTGGCGCGACGGCGTGATCGCGGAATTCGTGCGCGAGCGCCCCGACGTCATCCGCGGCAACGCGAGCGAAATCCTCGCGCTGGCCGGCAAGGGCAAGGGCGGCAAGGGCGTCGACAGCACGGACGACTCGTCCGCGGCCGTCGAGGCGGCCGCGGAGCTCGCGCGCCGCACGGGCAGCGTCGTCGGCGTGACGGGCGCGACCGACTACATCACCGACGGGGAGCGCGTCCTGAGCGTCCCGGGCGGCCATCCCATGGCGACGCTCGTCGTCGGAACGGGCTGCTCGCTCTCGGCTCTGGTCGCCGCCTTCTGCGGCGCCAGCAGCGATCATCTAACGGCGACGGCCGCGGCCTGCGCCCTGGCGAAGAAAGCCGCCGAGGCCGCCGCGCTCACGGCCAAAGGCCCGGGGAGCTTCCACGACGCCTACCTCGACGCGCTCTGGTTCATCAAGCCGGAAGACTTTTCCGGGAAGGCCTGCTGATGGATCCCGCCCTGCTTCGCTTTTACCTCGTGCTCGACCCCGATCTCTGCGGCGGCGCCGCGGGGATGGTCGGCACGGCGCTCGCCGCCGCGCGCGAAGGCTTCACCATGGTGCAGCTGCGCGCTCCCAACTGGAAGAAGCGCGCCCTTGCCGAATGCGGCCGCGCGCTGATTGCCGCTCTGAATCCGCTTCGCGTGCCGCTCATCGTCGACGACCACCTCGACGTGGCCCTGGCGATCGGCGCGCAGGGCGTGCACGTGGGGCAGAAAGACCTTTCGCCCGCCGACTGCCGCGCGATCATGCCGCCGGGCATGATCCTCGGCCTTTCGCTCTCGAACCTCGGCGAAGCCCGCGATCCCTGCGTGCGGCTCGCCGATTACGCGGGCATCGGGCCGGTGTGGCCCACCGCCACGAAGAAAGACGCCGCGCCCGTGCTCGGACTTGACGGCCTCGCCCGCGTTGCCGCCGCCGCGCCCTGCCCCTGCGTTGCCATCGGCGGCGTCAGTGCCGAACGCGCCCCCGAGGCGCTTGCCGCCGGCGCCGACGGCGTCGCCGTCGTCTCGGCCGTGTGCGGCCGACCCGACCCCGCAGCCGCCGCCCGCAGGCTCATCGAAAACTGCCCCAAATGAAAAAATTCACCGTCTCCCGCGAAACACTCGCCGCCTGCGGCATCGTCCTTCTGATTTCGGCCGTGCTGCTGCTCAGCGCCGCCGCTCCGCGGCGCGCCGCGCAGCTCCTCTGCTTCCTCCTACCGGGACTCCTTCTCTGGGCTGCCGCAGACACCAAGCCGGGCCTTAAGAAGCCCGCCGCCGCGCTCCTCATCGTCTCGGCCGCGCTTTCCGACATCGACGCGGGCATCCGCGGCTTCCTGCGCTCCGTCTACCAGTCGGACCTGCAGAGCGACTTCATCATCGGCTCGATCGCCAACACCAACCCGGGCGAGAGCCTGCAGTACCTCGAGACGGTCTGGCCCGACGTGCTCATCTGGACCGCCGCGGCCCTCGCCGCCTTCGCGCTGCAGTGCGCGGCGGTGCTGCTGAGGAAAAGGGCGGGCTTCACCCCCGTCGCGCGCCGCCGCCTCGCCGCGGCGATCGGCGCCGTCCTCGCCGCCGCTGCGATCGTGAGCTTCGTCAATCACCCGTGGCGCAACCAGTACCCGGTGTTCGGCTGGGTCAAGTCGGCCAAGAAGGCCGTCGCCTACCGCGCCGAATGGCTCGCCTCGGCGCAGGAAATGGAAGCCGAGGAAAAGGCGGCCGCCTCGCTCATCACCGATCCCGGCCCCGAGGGCCGCACGATCGTGCTCGTCATCGGCGAGAGCCTCTGCCGCGACAACATGTCGATCTACGGCTACGAACGGCGCACGACGCCGCTGCTCGAGCGCCGCCTCAAGGAAGACCCGCAGTTCCGGCGCATTGCCGACGCCTGGAGCGTGAAGGCCAACACCATCACGGCCTTCGAGTCGATGTTCGACTTCCCGGTGCCGGGCGACGGCGCCGTGAAGCGCGGCAACCTCTTCGCGTTCTTCCATGCCGCGGGCTACCGCATCACCTGGATCAGCAACCAGGACGACGCGGCGATCCGCGGCGAGTGGTCGGCCTACGCCGACAAGCGCATCTTCCTCAACCGCCGCGGCGGACGCTCGAGCTCCTCGATGGACGAGCACGTGCTCGAGCCCCTTGAGGAAGCCCTCGAGACGGCCGCGGGCAAGCAGCTCATCGTCGTGCACCTGATCGGGCTGCACCCGCACTTCTCGCTGCGGCACCCCGAGGACCTGGAGCCGCTCTGGCCCGAGGACGACGCCGTCGAAAAGCGCCTCGAGGCGATGGACCGTCCCGTCTGGGTGCAGGAAGCGCGCGACGAGTACGACCTCGGCGTGCTCTACCAGGACCGCATCCTCGACGAAACGATCCGCCTTTCGCAGGAAGCCGCCAAGCGCCAGCCCGTCTTCTGGATGTTCCTCTCGGACCACGGCGTCGAGACGGGCGACTGGGAAAGCCGCACGGGCCACTCGCCCAACTCGCCGAGCGGCTACCGCATCCCCGCCCTGCTCTGGGCGAGCCCGTCGCTCACCGGCGGCTGGGCCTGGGACAAGGTCGCCTCGCGCGGCTTCCGGGCCGACTGGCTCGACGACCTGCTCACGGCCGCCGCGGGCATCCGCTGGAAGGGCGACCGCCCGCAGCAGTCGCTGATCGGGGAGCGCTACGATTGGGAGGATCCGCCCTCGAAGCAGCGCTTTGCCAAGAGCGCGGGACAAAGCAAACCCTGAGACTCAAACATGACCAAGCCCACTGACACGCAAATCCGGCTTCCCGCCGCGGCCGCCGCCGACACGGTGCTCGCCGAGGTGCTCGAGACGGGCGGCTCGCCCGCCTGGAGCGACGAGGAGCGCGACCGCGCCACGGTCGACGCGCGCCGCCTCACCGGCCCCGAGGTGCCCGCCGCAGCGTTCCTCCCGGTGAGGGCGCGGCTCGTCGCCGCGCGCCTGAGGGAGGACGCCCCGAAGCCCGCCGACATCAAGCGCGTCTCTTACCCGACGGGCGCCTTCGCGCTCGTGATCATCCTCGGCGCCTACCTGCTCGGCGCCTTCACCGACCGCTTCACGACGGACGGGGCACGCATCAACCTGCTTTCGGCTCCGGTGCTGCTCCTCATCCTCTGGAACCTCGCGGTCTACGTCATGCTGCTGCTCTCGGCGCTCGGGCTTTTCAAGAAGGGCCTCGGCCTGCCGATCCGCCGCTCGCTCACGGCGGCCGTCGCCAAGGCGGGCATCCCCGCGCTTAAGAAGAGCGCCGTCAAAGCGCGCTTCCGCGCGCGCTGGACCGAGCTGATGCTCCCGTCGCTCGCGCTTACGGTCTCCAAGATCCTGCATTTCGCCGCCGCGGCCTTCGCCGTCGGCCTGCTCACGAGCATGGCCGTGCGCGGCATCGGCACGGCCTACACCGCCGGCTGGGAGAGCACCTGGTTCGGCGCCTCGCCCGAGACGGTGAAGAAAGTCTTCGACGTGCTCTACGGCTGGGTGCCGGGCCTCGGGGCCATGCCCGACGCGGCGGGCGTCGCGGCCATGCGCTTCGACGCCGGCGGCGCGGCCGACTCCGCGCCCTGGATCGCGAGGCTCATGGCGCTCATCGCGCTCACCGTCATCGCGCCCCGCATCGTGCTCGGGTTCATCGCCTCGTGGCGCGCGAAGAAGGCGCGCCTCACGCTCACGCTCGACACGGGCACGCCCTACTACCGCGCCGTTCTCGCCAAGGCCGAGGAAACGGGCGAGGTGGCCGCGCTCGTCGTCGCGGCGGGCGGCTCCGCCGAAGCGTCCGAGCCCTGGGCGTCGTTCGCCTCGCACCTCGCGCTCGCCGCCAAGGGCGCGCGCACCGCGCGGCTGTCCTGCGACCCGTGGTCTCAGGACATCGCGCAGGCGCTTGCCCCGCTTTCCGAAGCGGGGAGCGTGCTGCTCGCGATCGGCATCGACCCGATGGCCACGCCCGAGGAAGAAGTGCACCTTGCCATGATGAAAAAGGCCGCGCAGTGGTGCGCCGAGCGCCGCAGCCCGGCCCCGGCCGTGCTCCTCGACACCTCGGAGATGGCGAAGCGCTTCGGCGCCGGGAGCCCGTCGCTCTCGAGCCGCACCGCGCTCTGGGAGACGGCGGCCTCGTCCTGCGGCTGCGCCGCCGTCGCGGCCGACCTCGCCGATCCGGCGGGCGCCAAGCACGCCGAGGAAGCGCTCGAGGCCTACTGGCGCCGCCAGAAAGCCGAAGCGGCCGCCGAGCAGTAAGCGGGGCGCGGGCCGAAACGCCCGCTCGGCTGCGGCCCGCGCTTTTTTATAATGGGGGCCAACCCGTTTTCGAGCAAGACACCCTTTGCCATGAACCCCGCAGAACCCAAGCGCATTCACCTCAGCCTTGTGAGCCACACCAACATCGGCAAGACGACGCTCGCGCGCACGCTGCTGATGAAGGACGTGGGCGAAGTGGCCGACCGCGCCCACGTCACCGAGGACACCGACTCCTACGTGCTCGCGCGCGACGCGGCGGGCAACGAGCTCGTGCTCTGGGACACCCCGGGCTTCGGCAACTCGGTGGCGCTCGCCAAGCGGCTCGAAGGCCGCAGCAACCCGATCGGGTGGTTCCTTTCCGAAGTCTGGGACCGCACGGCCAACCGCAGCTTCTGGCTCGACCAGAAGGCGGTGATCCACGCGCGGGACATCTCCGACGTGGTGCTCTACCTCGTCAACGTTTCCGAAATGCCCGACCGGGCGCCTTACATCGACGCCGAGATGAAAATCCTCTCGTGGCTCGGCAAGCCCGCGATCGTGCTCCTCAACCAGATGGGCAAGCCCCGCGGCAGCGAGGCCGAGGCGGCCGACGTCGAGCGCTGGAAGAGCGCCGTGCGCGGCTATTCGTTCGTGCGCGCCGTCCTGCCGATGGACGCCTTCGCGCGCTGCTGGGTGCAGGAAGCGGCACTCTTCGATGCGATCGGCGAGGCGCTCCCCGAGGCGCTGCGCGCGCCTTACGCCTCGCTCGAGGCGGTCTGGCGCGAATCGCGCCTTAAGATGTGGCGCAAGTCCGCCGCCGCCATGGCCGGGCACCTGCTCCGGCTCCTGCGCGCCAAGTCCGTGGCGCCGGCGCCGAGCGTCGCCGAGCGCGTGCGCTCGCTCGCGGGCCAGCTCGGCCTCATCGAGGCGGGCAGCGAATCGATGGAGAAGGCGCAGGCCGAGCTCGCCTCGGCCGCCTCGCTCGGCCTCAAGGCGCTCACCGACAGCCTCATCGAGATCAACGGGCTCGAGGGGAGCGGCACGAACAAGGAAATCCTCCGCCGCCTCGAATCCGACTGGAACATCACCGACGGCGGCGTCAACCCGGTCAAGGCGGGCGCCGCGGGGGCGGTGCTGGGCGGCGCCGCCGCGGGCGCGGCGGCCGACCTCTCGACGGGCGGCCTCTCGCTCGGGCTCGGCACGATCCTGGGCGGCATCCTCGGCGCCATCGGCGGCGCGGGCGCCGCGGCGCTCTACAACTCCGCCTCCGGGAGCGAAGGCGTCGAGCTCACCTGGAGCGAGCAGGCGCTCCTCGGGTTCATCGTCGAAACCGCGCTCCTTTACCTCGCCGTGGCGCACTTCGGCCGCGGCCGCGGGCAGTGGCAGGAAGGCGAGAGCCCGGCGTTCTGGCGCGAGGCCGTCACCGGCATTGTCTCCGAGCAGAAGATTTCGCTTTCTCCCTTACGTAAGCTCAGCGACGAGGAAGCCGAAAAGCGCCTCGAAGGCATCGTCGGGAAGCTCATGAGCGCGGTCTTCGAAAAGCTCTACGGCACAAAGATTAATTAAAATCTGCCCCCGCTTCTTTTTCTTTTTTCCGCGGGGGCTTATATGCTGTCCAGGGGTCTCGCGACCGTCGCGCTGCTCTGCATTTCCAACGTTTTCATGACCTGCGCGTGGTACGCTCACCTGAAGCTGCAGAGCGCGCACCTCATCTCCGGCTGGCCGCTCTGGGCGGTCGTGCTCTTCTCGTGGAGCATCGCGCTCTTCGAATATTCCTTCATGGTGCCCGCCAACCGCATCGGCTTCGCGGGCAACGGCGGCCCCTTCACGCTGCCGCAGCTCAAGATCCTGCAGGAAGTGATCACGCTCGTCGTCTTCTCGCTCTTCGCGATGATCGTCTTCGGCGAGCAGCTCCGCTGGAACCACTTCGCGGCCTTCGGCTGCCTCGTCGCCGCCGTCTATTTCGTCTTCATGAAATAAAGCCCCGTTTCCCGGCAAGCAGAAGGCCGCGGCGGAAATCCGCCGCGGCCTTCTTTTGCGTCAGCCGGTCAGACCGGGGAGCGGGTGTCCTAGGGCACCGCCTCGCTCAGGTCGTCCTTCTTCTTGGGCTTGACGAGGTCCTCGCGCGTCACGTGCAGGTAGTAAGCCACGGCGGCGGCCACGAAGACCGACGAGTAAATGCCGAGGCAGATGCCGATCGTGAGGGCCAGCGAGAAGTAGTGCAGCGCCGGGCCGCCGAAGAAGTACATCGAGAGCGTCATCGCGAGCGTCGACGTATGCGTGATCACGGTTCGGGAAATCGTCGCCGTAATGGCCGAGTCGATCACCTCAAGCGTGCTCGTGCGGCGCATCTTTCGGAAGTGCTCGCGGACGCGGTCGAAAATAATCACCGACTCGTTCACGGAGTAGCCGAGGACGGCGAGCACGGCGGCGAGCACCGGCAGCGAGAACTCCCACTGCATGAAGGCAAAGATGCCGACCACGAGCAGCGTGTCGTGCAGGTTTGCGATGATCGTTGCCACCGAGAACTTCCACTCGAAGCGGAAGGCCAGGTAAATCATGATGCCGATCACCACGAGCACGAGCGCCGTGCCGCCGTCGCGGGCGAGCTCATCGCCCACCTGCGGGCCGACGTACTCGGTGCGCTTGAGCTCGGCCTTCGGGTCCGTCTTGTGGATGACGCTCATCACCTCGTCGGCCACCTGGCCGGAGGTGTAGCCCTTCTTGGTCGGGACGCGGATCGCCACGTCGGAAGCGGTGCCGAAGGCCTGCACGAGCACCTCGTTCGAGACGCCCTTGAGCTGCTCGCGGATGTGCTCGGTGTCGACCGCGGCCGGGTAGTGCACTTCCATCGTCGTGCCGCCGGTGAACTCAATCGAGAACGCCAGGCCGCGCGTGAAGATGAAGAAGAGCGCCAGGATGAAGCCGACGATCGAAATCGCGTTGAAGATATGGCGATACCGCATGAACGGGATCGTCTTTGTGATGCGGAAAAATTCCATCTGCGTACTCTCCCGTTGCGGTTACTTAAGCCAGTAAGGAAGCTCTTCGGGCTTCGGATGCCAGGCCGTGCCGATGTAGACCTTGGTGAGCTTCTTGCGGCGGCCGTACCAGAGGTTGACCATGGCGCGCGAGACCGTCACCGAGGTGAAGATCGACGTCAGGATGCCGAGGCAGTGCACGACGGCGAAGCCTCTCACCGGGCCGGAACCGAAGATGAGCAGTGCCAGGCCGGCGATAAGGCTCGTGATGTTCGAGTCGATAATCGTGTTGAACGCGCGCTCGTAGCCGATCGAGATGGCCGTCTGCGGCAGCCGTCCTATTCGCAGCTCCTCGCGGATGCGCTCGTTGATCAGCACGTTCGAGTCGACGGCCATGCCGAGCGTGAGCGCGAGGGCGGCGATGCCGGGCAGCGTGAGCGTTGCCTGCAGCATCGAGAGCAGCGCGATCAGGCACATGATGTTCGCGATCAGGGTGAGGCCCGTGATGATGCCGAACACCTCGTAGTAGACCGCCATGAAGACGACGATCAGCACGAAGCCGTAGAGCGTCGAGCGGAAGCCCGCCTGAATGTTCGCTTCGCCGAGGCTCGGGCCGATCAGGCGCTCCTCGACGATTTCCATCGGCGCGGCGAGCGAGCCGGCGCGCAGCAGCAGCGCGGTGTCGGTCGCCTCGACCGTCGTCATGCGGCCCGAGATCTGCACGCGGCCGCCGCCGATTTCCTGGCGGACCACCGGCGCGGTGACCACTTCGCCCTTGCCCTTCTCGAAGAGGATGATGGCGATGCGCTTGCCGACGTTGTCGCGCGTGACGTCCTGGAAGATGCGCGCGCCGCGGTTGTCGAGCGTGAGGTTCACGGTCGGCTCCTGCGTCTGGCTGTCAAAGCCCGGCTGCGCGTCGTTGAGGTTGTCGCCCGTCAGGATGACGCGGCGCTTCACGAGCACCGTGCGGCCTTCGCGGTCGAGGAACTTCTCGTCGCCGAAGGGCACGCTGCCCTGGGCGAGCTGCGCGAGGGCCTCGGGCGAGTCGTCGACGAGGCGGACTTCGAGCGTGGCGGTGCGGCCGAGGATTTCCTTGGCCTTGGCGGTGTCCTGCACGCCCGGCAGCTGCACAACGATGCGGTCGGCGCCCTGCTGCGCGATCACGGGCTCGGCGACGCCGAGCTCGTTGATGCGGTTATGGAGCGTGGAGATGTTCTGCTTCAGGGCGTAGCTCTGGACGTTCTGGATGGCCTTCTGCGAGAGCTCGGCGCGGATGATGTAGGGGGCCGCGTCGGAAGACGGGAGCGTGAGCACCAGGTCGGGCTGCGTGCTGCGCAGCAGGTCGTTGGCGCGGTCGCGCTCGGCTTCGGTGTCGAAGCGGATCTCGACGGTGTTGCCCGTGCGCGAGATGCCCTTGTGGCGGATGCCCTTGTCGCGGAACTGCGTGCGCAGGTCGGAGACGGTCGCCTCGGCGCGGCGCGTGATCGCGGAGCTCATGTCGACCTGCAGCAGGAAGTGGACGCCGCCGCGCAGGTCAAGGCCGAGGTACATCGGCAGGGCGTGGATCGAAAGGAGCCACTTCGGCGTGTTGGGCACGAGGTTGAGCGCGATCACGTAGGAAGGATCTTCCGGATCGCGGTTCAGGGCCTTCTCGAGCACCTCGCGGGCCTTGAGCTGGTTCTCCGACTCAGTCTTGTCAAAGCGCACGCGGATGGTGTTCTGCTGCGGGCCCTGCTCGTAGAAAACGCCGTTGGGCTTGAGGTTCGCCGACTTGAGCAGGTCCTCGACCTGGGCGAGCGTCTTTTCGGTGACTTTCACCGTCGCCTTGGCCGAGGAGACCTGCACCGCGGGCGACTCGCCGTAGAAGTTCGGCAGCGTGTAGATGAAGCCGATGATGAGCGCCGCGGCGATGACGATGTATTTCCACAGAGGATAGCGGTTCATCGCATTAGTTCTCCGCCGCACCCGGCTTGAGGCGGATGCGGCTGACGTTGTTGACCGCGCCGGAGCGGCGCGGAAGATGTGCCGGCGGCCTTCCGGAGCCTTCGCTCCGAAAAACCGAAAAAAGCGCCGAGAGCTTTCTTAAAGCCCTAGGCGCTTGCTGCGGAGCCGGCGGCTCAGAAGGACAGCGTGCCCTTCGGGAGCACGGACTGCACCGCGTTGCGCAGCATCGTGATCGTGACCGGCTTGCCTTCGACGGTGGCGACCTGAAGGACCATGTTGTCGTCCTTCACCGAGGCGATGCGGCCGAAGATGCCGCCGATCGTCTGAACCTCGTCGCCGGCCATCAGGCCTTCGACCATCTTGGTGTGTTCCTTCTGGCGCTTCTGCTGCGGGCGGATCAGGAAGAACCAGAACACCACGAAAATGAGAATGAGCGGCAGCAGCTGCAGCATCAAGCCTTCAAAACCGCCGACCTGGGCGGCCTCGCCGGCTGCCATAGCTTCATTGACAAATAACATTTGAACTCCGAATAGGATCGATTCACCGGACGCGGCGCCGGAGGACCCGGCGCCGCGCAATTTTGCAATTATAAGTGTCCGCCCCGAGGGAGCGGGTAAAAATCGCGACGTTCTTTTGTAAACGGCAAAAGCGCGTCACTCGATGCCGCGGGCGCGGTCCTCGGCGAACTTTTTCTTCCACTCCTCGAACGTCCCCGCCTCAAGCGCATCGCGGATTTCCTGCATGAGGTTGAGGTAGTAGGTGAGGTTGTGGATGGTGTTGAGCCGGGCGCCGAGGATCTCGCCCACTTTCTGCAGGTGGTGCAGGTAGGCGCGCGAGAAGTTGCGGCACGTGTAGCAGTTGCACGTCGGGTCGAGCGGCCGCAGGTCGTTGCGGTAGCGGCTGTTCTTGATCTTGAGGTCGCCGAAGCGCGTGAAGAGCGTGCCGTTCCTCGCGTTTCGCGTCGGCATCACGCAGTCGAACATGTCGAGCCCGGAAGTGACGCCCGCCACGAGGTCCTCGGGCGTGCCCACGCCCATGAGGTAGCGCGGCTTGTCCTCGGGGAGCTTCGGGACGATGTAGTTCTGGATGCGAAGCATGGTCTCCTTGGGCTCGCCCACCGAGAGGCCGCCCACGGCAAAGCCGTCGAAGCCGATCTTCTTCAAGCCCTCGAGCGATTCGTCGCGAAGCGACTCGAACATGCCGCCCTGGACGATGCCGAAAAGGGCGTTCGGGTTGCCGAGCCGGTCGAACTCGTCGCGCGAGCGCTGCGCCCAGCGCAGGCTCATGCGCATCGACTTCGCGGCCTCCGCCTCGGTCGCGGGGCGGTCCTTGATCTTGTAGGGCGTGCACTCGTCGAGCACCATCACGATGTCCGAGTTGAGCGTGCGCTGGATCTGCATCGAGATCTCGGGCGAGAGAAAGAGCTTGTCGCCGTTGATGGGGTTCCTGAAGTGAACGCCCTCTTCGGTGATCTTCCTCAGCTCGCCGAGGCTGAAGACCTGGAAGCCGCCCGAGTCGGTGAGGATCGGCTTGCTCCAGCGCATGAAGCCGTGCAGGCCCTTGTGCGCGCCGATCACGTCGAGACCGGGCCGCAGCCACAGGTGGAAGGTGTTGCCGAGGATGATCTGGGCGCCGACCTGCTCGAGCTCGTAGGGCGCCATCGACTTGACGGCGCCGTAGGTGCCCACGGGCATGAAGATCGGCGTCTGCACGACGCCGTGGTTGAGCGTCAGCTCGCCGCGGCGCGCGCGGCCGCAGGTGGCTTTGACTTTGAAGGTTAAGGCCATGTCGGCTGCACTCCTTATTCCTCGCCCTTTTCGGCGAGATGGGCGTTTTCGATGTAGCACGCGTCGCCGTAGCTGAAGAAGCGGTACTTCTGCTCGACGGCGTGGCGGTAGGCCTCGAGGATGCGCTCGCGGCCGACGAGGGCCGAGACGAGCATCACGAGGGTGGACTTCGGAAGGTGGAAGTTGGTGATGAGCGCGTCGATGATGCGGAACCGGAACCCGGGCTTCACGAAGAGCGTCGTGTCGCGGGCTCCCGCCACGACGTGGCCGACGCGGTCGGCCGCGCTCTCGAGCGTGCGCAGCGAGGTCGTGCCCACCGCGATGACGCGGCGGCCTTCGGCCTTGGCGCGGTTGATGCGCTCGGCGACGGGCTCTTCGATGCGGTACCACTCGGAGTGCATGTGGTGCTCCGAGATCTTCTCGACGCGCACGGGCTGGAAGGTGCCCGCGCCGACGTGCAGCGTCACGTATTCGATGTCGACGCCCTTGTCGGCGAGGCGCTTCAGGAGCTCCTCGGTGAAGTGCAGGCCCGCCGTCGGCGCCGCGACGGCGCCCGGGTACTTCGCGTAGACCGTCTGGTATCGGCTCTCGTCGCTCTTTTCGGCGGGATGCGTGATGTAGGGCGGCAGCGGCACGCGGCCGAACTCCTCGAGCACGTCGAAGACGCTGCGCGCGAATTTCAGCTCGAAGAACTGGCCCTCGCGTCCCGTGCAGAGCACTTCCTCCTCTTTTTCGCCGCTTTCGTCGGCGAAATGAAGAACCGTGCCCGCCTTCGGGGACTTGCTCGCGCGCACGAGCGCGATGGCCGTGTCGGGCCCCGTGACGCGCTCGATGAGCGCCTCGACGGCGCCGCCGGTGTCCTTGCGGCCGAGCAGGCGCGCCTTGATCACCTTGGTGTTGTTCGCAACGAGCAGGTCGCCTTCGTGAAGGAAGCGCTCGATGTCGGTGAAGTGAAGGTCCTCGAGCACGTCGGTGGTGATGTGCAGAAGCCGCGATGCGGAGCGGTCCTTGAGGGGGTACTGGGCGATGAGCTCCTTGGGGAGCTCGAAGTCGAAATCGGAAAGGTAGAGTTCTTTCATGGCTTGACTGGCCAAAAACCTTGGAAAAAGAAAGACTCGGCATTGTAGCCGTCTTTGCGGCGGAACGCACGTGAAATGTTCGGAAAAAACACCGGAATTTTTCTCCCCTGCAGGCTTAACGGCACCTTAAAAAAATGAGAATGAATCTCAGCTGTTGAGCAAAATCAAAGCCTGAGTAAATTACTCAATTATTCCTATTGCGGCGAAGGATCCTCTCCCCTATATTTGACTCATCGCGAAACGAATCGCGGCTCACTGCCAAGGGGTCGGCAAAGCCGCCGTAAGCCGAAGCTTCCGCCGAGGCTTTCGTAAAGATGCTTTATCTCCGGCATCGCGTTTCCGGAACCGCAGGCGGGCAAGTTTGACAGGACTTGCCCGCCTATTTTTATCTTCGCAAGGCCGCACTGTTAGACTTACCTGCGTTACACCCGTCTGCGGAGCGCATTCATGGCAGATTCTTCCGATTCCCTCTTTTCTCTCTTCCGCCAGGCTTACTCGCGCGGCAACTATTTCAGGACCAAGGGCACGTCCCCGCGCCGGGCCTACTGGGCCTTCATCCTCTTTTATTACATCGTTCTCTTTGCCTGCGGCCTGCTGCTGATGACCGTGGCCGCCGTGCTCGGGAACCCCTCCTCGAGGACGCTCCTGATCGCAAGCGCCCCCGCCGTCGTTTTTGCGCTCGTGAGCTTCGTCCCGTTCCTCACGGTGGTCGTGCGGCGGCTCCACGACGCCGGACACTCGGGCGGATGGGTCCTGCTGCTTCTCTTCCTGGTCTGGGCCGGCAATACGGCCGTCGACGCCCTGCCGGACAACCCCGTGGCGTACTGCGTGCAGCTGCTTGCCCCGCTCTGCCTTCTCCTGATCGGCCTCCTGCCTTCCAAGGACTCCAAGTACCGCGAGGCCGAGGCGCCCAAGGCGGACTAGTCTTCGCCCGCGAGCGTCAGGCCGGGGATGAGGATGCTACCCGTCCTGCGGCAGCCGTCGTCGAGCACGTCGGCGCCGACCGCCTCGATCGAGCGCATCATGCGCCCGAGGCTGCCCGCTATCGTCATCCCTTCGACGGGCGCGGCGATGCGCCCGTTTTCGACCCAAAAGCCTGAAAAGCCCCGCGAATAGTCGCCCGTCACGGCGTTGACGCCCTGGCCGATGAGCTCCGTGACGAGCATGCCCGTGCCGAGCCTTGCGAGCATCTCTTCGAAACTGTCTTCGGGCCGCGTCTCGCTGCTTTCGAGCGTGAGCTTATAGGCGCCGCCCGCGTTGCCGCTCGTGCGCATCCCGAGGCGCCTCGCGCTGTAGCTCGTGAGGAAAAGCCCGCGCAGGCGCCCCTCCTCGATCACAAGGCGCTCGTGCGCCGCGCAGCCTTCGTCGTCGAAGACGCCCGAGCCGAGCCCGCCTTTTATATAGGGCTCCTCTTTGACCGAAACGAAGGGCGGCAGGATTTGTTCGCCCATCTTTCCCTTTAGAAAGCTTGCGTTGCGGTACCAGGCGCTCCCGCTCATGAGTTCCTCAAGCACGTCGAGCAGCCCGGCCGAGGCGTTGGCGTCAAAGAGCACACGGGCGCGGCGGCTTCCCATCGGCGCGGCCCCGAGGCGCGCCACGGTGCGCTCGGCGGCCTTCCGGCCCACCGCTTCGGGCGGGGGCATCGCCCGGAGGTCGCGGCCCTGCGAGCTCCAGCCGTCGCGCTCCATGCCGCTTTCGTCCTGCGCGAGCGGCGCGACGTCGAGGTCGTGGCGCGAGTAGCGGTAGCCCGCCGAGAAGCCGAGGGTGTTCGCGAGCGTGAAGGCGCCCGACGACGTGTCGAACTGCGTGCCTTCGGAATTGACGATCCGTTCGTCGAAATTCATCGCCGCCTCTTCGGCGCGCGCGGCGTAGGCGATCGCCTCGTCGGCGCCGCCTTCGAACGGGTGCCAGAGGTCGAGCTCCCTGAATTCCGTCTGCAGGTCCCTTTCGTCGGGCAGGCCCGCGCAGGGATCCTCTTCGGTCGCGCGCGCAATGTCGACGGCGGCCTGCACGGCCTGCGCGATCGCGCCTTCCGAGAGGTCGGCCGTGCTCGCCACGCCTCTTCTGTGCCCGACCCAGACCGACAAAGTGAGCACCCGCTCCTCGGTGTGCTCCACGGCCTCGGCTTTTCCCATGCGAACGGTGACGGAAAGCCCGGCGTCATGGCTAACCTCGGCGGCCGCCTCGTCGGCGCCGCGCCGGCGCGCCTCGCGAATCGTCCACTCGGCGATGCGGCGCGTGGCCGCCAAGCCTTTGTCCTCCATGCCCTTTCTCCTTTGCGCGGCGCGCCTGTCCGCCGCCCCTGACTTCCCGCTATCATACGGCTTTGACCGCACTTTTTAATTCAGAGCGAACCATGCAGAACCAGTACGAAGACGACGAAGAGGAAGACTTCGGCCCGTCGAAATCCGAAATCAAGCGGCGGCTCGACACGCTGCAGCACCTCGGCGGCGAGATGACTTCCTTCTCCGACGAGCAGCTGCGCCGCATCGACCTGCCCGAGGACGTCTTCGAGGCGATCGTCGACTACCGCCGCATGAAGTCCTTCGGAGCCCAGCGCCGCCAGCTCCAGCTGATCGGCAAGCGCATGCGCGACATGGACCCCGACGCCGTGCGCGAGGCGATCGACCGCATCAAGGGCGACTCCCGGGCCGCCGTCGCTCTGCACCACCGCTGCGAGTCGCTCAGGGATCAGATGATCGCCGACGACAGGGCGGTGACGAAGTTCATCGACGACGAGCCGCAGGCCGACATCCCGCGCGTGCGCACGCTCGTGCGCGCCGCGCGCAAGGAGCGCGACGCGGGCAAGCCGCCCAAGAGCTCGCGGGAGCTCTACCGCTACCTGCACGAGCTTCTCGAGAAGCCGGTCGATCTTTACGCCGCCGACGGCGAAGAAGAACACGGAAACGCCGGCGCTTAAGTGAAAAGGAATTGACTGCGATGAAACCGCCACGCAAAAGTGAAAACGAACTGATTCTCGGACTGGTTTCCGTTTCCGACCGGGCCAGCCGCGGCATTTACGACGACAAGGGCATCCCGACGCTCGAGGCCTGGTGCCGCAAGGCGATCACGAACCCGCTCGCCGTGCACCGCCGCCTCATCCCGGACGACCGCTTCGAAATCGAGAAGACGCTGCGCGAGCTCGTCGACATCATCGGCTGCGACCTGGTGCTCACCACGGGCGGCACCGGCCCCTCGCGCCGCGACGTCACGCCCGAGGCGACGCTTGCCGTGGCCACGCGCGAGATGCCGGGCTTCGGCGAGCAGATGCGCGCGATTTCCGGCCACTTCGTGCCGACCGCCATCCTCTCGCGCCAGGTGGGCGTGCTGCGCGAGACGCCCGACCACGCGGCGCTCATCATCAACCTGCCCGGACAGCCCAAGGCGATCGGCGAAACGCTCGAAGGCCTCAAGGACGCTGACGGCCGGCAGCTCGTCAACGGCATCTTCGCCGCGGTGCCTTACTGCATTGATCTGATCGGCGGCCCCTACATTGAAACGAACGAGGAGGTCGTGAAAGCCTTCCGCCCGAAGAGCGCCCGCCGCCCGAAGCCCGAAGAAACGGCCGAGGCGAGCGCCGCTCCCGCCGAAGAAAGGGCGGCCGAGCCAGCGCCAGAACCTCCCGCCGAAAAGCCCGCGGAGGTACCTTCCGAACCCGCGCGCGAAATCCCGATCGAAGCGCCCGAGTCCCGTCCCGAGACGATCGAGACCCGCGCCGAGGAAACCCCAGCCCCAGCCGCGCCGCAGGAAAGCGCCCCGCGCCCTGATCCCCGCCCGCTGGCCGCGCCCTTTCATCCGTCCGAGATCCTCACGGTCGTGCCGCGCATGGCGCAGAGCGAACCCGTGGCAACCGTCGTGTGGCTGCACGGCATGGGCGTCGACAACCGCGACTTCGCGCCCTTCCCTGACGAAATCCTCGATTTCGGCGGCCCGGTGCTCCGCTTCGTGATGCCGAACGCCCCGGTGAGGGAGATCATGCAGCACCCGGGCTACAACGCCCGCATGTGGTTCTCGCACGAGACGGACTCCGTCGAAGAGGGCGTCGAGATCGCCTCGATCCGCGAGTCGCAGTCGAAGATCGAGCAGCTGATCGACGCCATCGAGGAGCGCGGCGTGCCGCGCTCGCGCATCTTCCTCGGCGGCTTCTCGCAGGGCGCCGCCATGGCGCTCTATGCGGGCCTCAGGGCCGAGAAGCCGCTCGGCGGCGTCATTGCCCTTTCCGGCTACCTGCCGCTTCCGGGCACGCTCTTTTCCGAGATCACGACCGTTGGCCGCACGATGCCCGTCTTCATGGCGCACGGCGCCTTCGACTCAGTCATCTCGCCGATCATCGCCGAGCGCTGCGCGCGCATCATCGGCGAGGTCGACAGCGCCTTCGAGTGGCACAGCTACGACATCGACCACGAGCTGGCGCCCGAGGAAATGCAGGCGCTCACTTCGTTCTTAGAGCGCAATATCTAAGCGTTTCAAAGCCGCCGCATCTCTTTTGTGAGACCTGCGGCGGTTTTTTTGTCCTTCCGGAACGACGAAGGGCGGACTGCCGAAGCAATCTGCCCTTCGAAGGACCCTCTAAGTCCAAAAAACGACCGGGCATCCCTGCCCGGCCACCCTTTTATAACGCCGCTTACTTTCTCGGCGACGTAATAAAGTCGATCAGCGCCTGGATATGCAATGCCATGATGTCAAGCGTCGGGAACGGTGCCTTGACGTCCTTGTAGAGCATCGGCAGCTCCGTGCAGCCGAGCACCACGCCCTGGGCGCCGCTGTCCTTCATGAGCTTTTCGGCGATGCCGCTGATCTCGGCGCGCGTCGAATCCTTCACGACGCCGAGCTCGAGTTCCGAGCCGATGCGCTGCTGGATCAGCTTCTTGTCCTCTTCCTTCGGCACCACGATGTCGATGCCTGCTTCAACAAAGGGCTTCCTGAAGAAATCGGCGTCCATCGTCGCATAGGTGCCGAGCAGGACGACGCGCTTGTAGCCGCGGCGCTTCGCCTCGTCGCAGGCCGTCTGGACGATGCTGATGATGGGAACCGGGCACTCGGCCTGCAGGCGGTCGAGCACGACGTGCGGCGTGTTGCCCGTGAGCGCGATCGCCTCGCACTTGGCGGCGACGAGGTTGTCGAGGCCGTTGAGCAGGTAGCCGGTGAGGCGGTCGTAGTCGCGCTTGTTGGCCATGCCCATCACGTCGTAGACGTTGATGCTCTCGATGGCGAGCGTCGGGAAGAAATGGCGGTTGAGCTTCTTCTGCACGCCGTAGACGATGCCGTAGTAGTACGGAACGGTCGACTCCGGCCCGATGCCGCCGATGAGGCCGAGCTTGCGGAGCCCGAGCTCGCCCATCGTGCCCTGCAGGCGGGGCGTCTTCTTGGCGGGCGCGTCGGCGCCGGCGGCAAACGCCGCTGCCGGCAGCGCGGCAACCGCCGCGGCGGTGAAGGTCTTGCAAAGATCGCGGCGCGAAATTTCGACCGTTTCCATGATGTCTCTCCTTGAATGCGTACGGGAAGCCGACAGCCGTCTCCCCTGCGTTGGAAGAGAGTGTAAAAAAGCCGATTGATTATGTAAAATGAATAATATTCAATGCAACCATCATAAAAAATGATGTTAACGCTCAACGATATTCAGGCTGTCGCCGCCGTGGCCGAGACCGGCAGCATCGCCTTGGCCGCCAAGCGCCTGCACCGCGTGCCGTCCGCCATTTCAAACCGCATCATCCTGATGGAGAAGCTTTACGGGGTAAAGCTTTTCACCCGCGACCGCAAGCGGATGGTCCCGACGGAAAAAGGGCTCATGGTGAGCCGCGAGGGCCGGAACATCCTGAGCGCCGCGGAAAACCTCGAAAACAGGCTCTGCTCCGACGAGCCGATGGGCAGGCTGCGCCTGGGCGCGCTCGAGAGCATCGCCGGCACGCAACTCCCGCGGCCGCTCGCAAGGCTCATAGCCGAGTATCCGAAGATTCACCTCGACCTTACGACGGGCATCAGCCGCTCGCTCACCGAAGGCCTTTTCGCCAACGAGCTCGATGCGATCCTCGTCGTCGACGCCCCGCAGGACCCGCGGCTCGAGCGCTGCTTCATCTTTGAGGAAGAGCTGGAGTTCGTGGCGGCCAAGAACCACGCACCGATCCGCACGCCGCAGGACCTGGCCGACGACGTCATCCTCGCCTTCAAGGACGGCTGCTCCTACCGGGGCCGCATGCTACGCTGGTTCGAAAGCTTCAGGATGCAGCCCTCGCGCATCGCCGAGATGTCGTCCTACCACGCCATCCTCGGCGCCATCGCCGCCGGGATGGGCGTCGGCATCGTCCCGAGGAGCATGCTCGAGCGCTTCCCGGACCGCGACCTGCTCTCCGAGCATCCCATCGAGGGGCCTATCGGCCGCGCCGGCATGGAGCTGCTGTGGCGCGCCGGCATGATGTCGCCGAATATTCGGGCACTGAGGGAAATTCTCACCAATCCGGAGGCCGGCTCCTCGTCCTCTTCCTCCGGCTGACGGCCCGGCCGCAGTTCGGAAACTCGCCAGGGGATGCCCTCCGCCAATCGTTCCCCGGCTTTGGCTTTATGCTGAAAGGCCGCAGGACAATCCTGCGGCCTTTGGATTGCCGGTTCCGGCCAAGCTGTTGACACTATTGCTGACATTCCGCGTCTCGCAAACATCAGCAGTTGCATCGAACTGCCGCACATCGCTTGCGTACAAAAAAGCCGCAAACGCTTATTTATTGCATCTGCGGCATTTTGGCGAATTTGAACGTGGTCCCCGGGGAGGGAATCGAACCCTCATGGCTGTTAACCGGCGGATTTTGAATCCGCTGCGTCTACCGTTCCGCCACCCGGGGAGAGGAAAGATCAGGGAATTATGCCATATCAGCTTTCGGCGAGAAGGCGGATTTTCTGATCCGGGTGATCCCGCCGCACGTCGGCGATGGCCTGCGCCACGCTCCTGCCGTCGGAGAGCGGCCAGTCGGGCGCGATGTCGGAGAGCGGCACGAGCACGAAGAGCCGTTCTTTCGCGCGCGGGTGCGGCAGCGTCAGCACGGGGTCGTCCTGCACCGTGCCTTCGTAGGCGATCACGTCAAGGTCGAGCGTTCTCGGGGCGTTGACGACGCCCGCGGGGCGCACCCTGCCGTGGCGGTTTTCGATCGACTGGCAGAGCCTGAGCAGCGCCATCGGCGAAAGCGAGGTCTCGAGCAGCACAGCGGCGTTGACGTAGTCGGGCCCCGACGATTCGACGGGACTGGTGTCGTAAAGGCGGCTTCGCGCGGCGACGCGCACGCCCTCTGCCGCTTCGAGCTCGGCCACGGCGGCACGCAGCGTTTTCACGGGCTCGCCCAGATTGGCGCCGAGCGCCACGACGGCCTTACGCACGGGGGCTCTCCCCTTCCGGACGGCGCGTGCGGGGACGGCGGCGCCGGCGGCGGCGCGGAGCCGTTCCGTCGGCGGATTCGGGGGCGGCCCCGTCGGCGGCAGCGGCCGCAGCGGCCCTGCGGCCGCGGCGGGCCTGGTCGCCCGTGCGGCGCGCTTCCTGCTGCGCCTGCTCGATCATGCCGGCGCGGCGGTCTTCGTCGCCTTCGTAAAAAGCCTTCCACCACGTGACCCACTCCTGGGGCACGTGCCCGGGCTGCGAGCGAAGCATCATGAAGTCGTAGGCGGCGCGGTAGCGCGGGTGCGTCACGAGTGCGTACGGGTTCTTGCCCGTGCGGCGCTCGAAGCGCGCCTGCAGCATCCACAGGTCGTGCATGTCGGCCTGGTAGCGGCGCTGGATGTTGAGCTGCTGGCACTGCGTGGCGAGCACTTCGACGCTCGCCGCGTGCAGGGCCTGCAGGCGGCTCATGCCCTTGGTCTGCTCGTTGTAGTCCCAGCGCTTCTTCACCTGGGGCCAGAGCAGCGTGCCGAAGAGGAACGACGGCGAAATCTTCTTGCCGATCGCGATGCGCTCGTCGGTGCGCTTCAGGGCCAGCATCAGGAACTGCTCGCCCTCGGGCTCCGCGACGATCACGTCGAGGAGCGGGAGCAGCGCCTTGTGCAGGCCGTCGGCGCGAAGCTTCCTCATGCAGTCGACGGCGTGCCCGCAGGTGAGGAGCTTCAGCAGTTCGTCGACGAGGCGCGCCGAAGGCACGTTGGAAAGGAGCGGCGCCATCTTCGGGATCAGGCGCTCGGCCGCGGGCTCGATGGTGAAGCCGAGCTTGGCGGCGATGCGCACGGCGCGCATCATGCGCACCGGATCCTCGCGGTAGCGCACCGCCGGGTCGCCGATGATCCGGAGGCGCTTGGCGGCGAGGTCTTCGAAGCCGTGGTGGTAGTCGAGGATCTCCTGCGTCTGGGGGTCGTAGTAAAGGGCGTTGACGGTGAAGTCGCGCCTCGCGGCGTCCTCCCACATCTCGCCGAAGACGTTGTCCGAAATGACGCGGCCCGTGGCGTCCTTGCGCTGGCCGGCGCCCTCAAGCGCGCGGAAGGTCGAGCACTCGATCACCTCGCGCCCGAAGATCACGTGCACGAGCTGGAAGCGGCGCCCGATGATCACGGCGCGGCGCTGGCAGCGCTTCACCTGCTCGGGCGTGGCGTCGGTGGCGACGTCGAAATCCTTGGGCGGCACGCCGCGCAGCAGGTCGCGCACGGCGCCGCCGACGACGTAGGCCTTGAAGCCCCTGCGCTGCAGCGCCTCGCATGTTTTCTTGGCCTCGTCGGAAACGAGGGCGGGGTCAATGCCGTGCTCGCTCGCGGGAATGACGCGGGGCGTCTTCACGATCACGCTTCGCGGCGCGAATATATCCTTGACCCGGTGGATGAATCGATCCAGCATGTGAGCCGAATTCCTTTAAAAAATCTTCATGACCTGCCAGCCGCGGCGCTCGGCCTCGCGGCGCAGCGCCGCGCTCGGGTTGACGGCCCAGGCCGTTCCCCTTTCGGAGGCCCACGACAGCAGCGGCAGGTCGTTGATCGAATCGCTGTACGCATCGACGCGCTCCGGCTTTTCCCCGGCGCGTGCGGCGTAGCCGTCGACGAACTCGCGCACCATGCGAAGCTTGCCCTCGGCAAACGAGTGCCCGCCCACGAGCCGCCCCGTGAACTCGCCCTCGGCCGTCACCTCGGGCGTTGCGGCGACGAGGTGCCTGAAGCCGAAAAGGCCGGCGATAGGCTGCGAGATGAAGCGGTGCGTGCCCGTGGCGAGCACGTTGACGTAGCCTTCGCTTTCGCTCTTTTTCACGAGCTCGAGCGCTTCCGGCCTCACGGCGGGGCGGATCACCGCATCGAGGTATTCGTCCATCCAGCGGTCGAGGTCCGAGCGGCGGCACTTCGCGAGCAGCCCGAGGATGAAGGTCTCGAACGCATCGATGTCGAACGTCCCCTTTTCATAGGCGTCGTAAAACTCGCGGTTGCGGCGCTCGACGGCTTCCTCGTCCATGCCCGCGCGGTGCACGAGCCAGCTGTTCCATGTATCGCAGCTGTCCACGGGGAGCAGCGTCTGATCCAAATCGTATACGGCGAATTTCATAGTCTCTGTAAGGCGGTTGTCGCTCAGGACTCGGCGGCGCGGCGGCGCTCGATGGCGAGCACGGCATCGCGCAGCAGCGGCAGCGTCACGCGGCGCTGCTCCTGGAGCCCGAGGCGGTCCGCTTCATCGAGCACGCAGGTGAGCGTTCTCATGTCGCGGGGCAGGTGCACGGCCATCCAGTGCAGCATCTCGTCGGTGAGATCGATGCCGCGCTCGGCGGCCTGGCGCTTGAGCTCGGAGAGCTGCGCGGCCTCGGAGAGCGGCTTCACCGCGTAGGTGAGCCCCCATACAAGACGGCTTCTCACGTCTTCGGGCAGCGGCAGGCGGTGCGCGGGCAGGCGCCCGGCGCAGACGAGATGCGCGCCGCGCGCGGCGCGCACGGCGTTCTGCAGGACGAGGAGCTGCCGGCACCAGCCCGGGTCGAGCTCCTCGACGTCGTCGACCGTGTAAACGGAGACGTCCGGGGAGAAGAGCGGAACGCGGTATTCCTGCTCGGGCACGAGGCTTCTCAGGAGATGAGTGAGCCCGACGCCCTTCGGGCCGTGCAGGTAGAGAAACGTCGGACCGCCGCCCGCCGCGATCTCGCGGAGCACGGCGAGGACTTCGGCGTTTTCCCCGACAACGAAGTTGTCGAGCGTCGGCTTCTCGCGTTCCTGAAGATCGAGGAGGTATTGGTCAGATTCTTGCATAGGCTTGAGTTCGGGAACCGAATGCGCGCAGTCTGTGAAAGAGAAACAGTGCGCGCGAGTTCAGAACTAAGAAGTTTAACCGAATATGACCGGGGTCGGTTTGCCGCGGCGCTCGACCGGGATCAGGAAAAGCGCTCTTTGCGGTGTGCCCCGCGGCGCTTTGGGCTTATACTTTCGCCAATTTCTCTTTCCTTTTCCCCTTTCGGACAATTCGCCCCGTGCGTCCGCCCTGCGGGTGCCGCGGCGCCTTTCTTTAGAGAGAATTTTCAATGAGCCAGCTTTCCTACGCGTCCGCAGGCGTGGACATCTCCGCCGGCGACGAGCTCGTCGAACGCATCAAGCCCTTTGCCAAGCGCACCATGGTGCCCGGCGTCCTTGCCTCCATCGGCGGCTTCGGCGCGCTGTTTGAAATCAGCAAGGAGTACAAGAACCCGGTGCTCGTCAGCGGCACGGACGGCGTGGGCACCAAGCTCATGCTCGCCTTCAAGCTCAACCGCCACGACACCGTGGGCCAGGATCTCGTCGCCATGAGCGTCAACGACATCCTCGTGCAGGGCGCCAAGAGCCTCTTCTTCCTCGACTACTACGCCTGCGGCAAGCTCGACGTCGACGTCGCCCAGCGCGTCGTCGCCGGCGTCGCCAAGGGCTGCGAGCTCGCGGGCTGCGCCCTCGTGGGCGGCGAAACGGCCGAGATGCCGGGCATGTACCCCGAGGGCGAGTACGACCTTGCCGGCTTCGCGGTGGGCATCGTCGAGAAGGACCAGATCATTGACGGCCATACGATCCGTCCGGGCGACGCCGTCCTCGGCCTCGCCTCGAGCGGCCCGCACTCCAACGGCTTCTCGCTGATCCGCAAGATCGTCGAGGTCTCGGGCGCCGACTGGAACATGCCCTTTGACGGCGCCACGCTCGCCGACCGCCTCATGGAGCCGACCCGCATCTACGTGAAGCAGGTCATGAACGTCATGAAGTCCGTGAAGATCAAGGGCATGGCCCACATCACGGGCGGCGGCCTCCTCGAGAACGTGCCGCGCGTCCTCCCCGAAGGCACCCAGTGCGTGATCGACGCGGGCTCCTGGAAGCGTCCCGCGATCTTCGACTGGCTGCAGGAAAAGGGCGGCGTCTCCGACGACGAGATGCACCGCGTCTTCAACAACGGCATCGGCCTGGTGGTGATCGTGGCCCCCGAGGACGCCGAGCGCGCCGCGAAGGCCTTCGAAGCCGAAGGCGAGACGGTCTACCGCATCGGCCGCATCGGCACGCTGCCCGCCGGCGAAGCGCCCTGCGTCGTCCGCTGAGAAGCTGAAAAAGCCATAGCAATGCCCCGGGAGGCTCTTGCTTCCCGGGGCATTGCGTTTCTCTGAAGATCCCGGGAGAGCCTCAGCGCTCTTCTGCGGGCAGGTCGTTTTCAAGCGTCCTGATCACGCGCGCGGGCACGCCCGCCACGAGCGAATTGCTCGGCACGTCCTTCGTCACCACGGCACCCGCCGCAACGACGACGTTGTCGCCGATCGTCACGCCGGGCAGGATCACCGCATTGCCGCCGATCCAGACGTCGTTGCCGATCGTCACGGGCTTGCCGATCGCGAGGTGCCTGCGGCGTCCCGCGGGCGTCAGCGGATGGTTGACCGTGGCGATGAGCACGTTCGGCCCGATCATCACGTAGTCGCCGATCTTCACGGGCGCGATGTCAAGGATCGTCACGTTGTAGTTGGCCAGGAAATTCCGTCCCACCGAGATGTTGCGGCCGTTGTCGCACTGGAAGCCCGGGAGCACCGTTGAGCCTTCGCCCGCCGAGCCGAAAAAGCTCTTCATCGCCGCGAAGACGGCCTTCTCGTCGGCCGGGTCGCAGGCGTTGAGGCGCCTGCAGCCTTCGATTGCCCCGAGCTTGCGGGCGTTGACGTCCTTGTCCCAGAAATCGTAGTAAAGCCCCGCGTCGAGCTTTTCAACTTCCGTCATGGTCTTTCCTCATCAAAGGGCGCCGCGGGCGGGGAAGAAGGGCTCGACCCCGGCCCGCAGCGCACCGTTTCCTTAACGCCAGGCGGCCTCGTAAATGGCGAGGTAGTCCGCGTCGGAAAGCGGCAGCGGATCGGCCGTGATGTCGCCGCCCAGGACCTCGTGAACGCGCTTCGGATACTTCTTGAGCTCCTCGCGGGTGATGCCCGCGTCGCTCATGCGCAGGCCTTCGCAGCCCACGTCGGCGATCAGCCGGTCAAGCGCCTTGATGAAGTCCTTGCCGCTCGTCGCGTCGGCGACGCCCATCGCGCGGGCCATCTTGATCATCGGCTCCTCGGCGGCGCGGCGGTCGGCGAAGAAGCCGAAGTAGGCGTGCGAAATCATGATCAGGCCGGCGCCGTGCACCAGGTCGTCGTGGTAGCCGCCCATGACGTGCTCCATCGTGTGCTGCGAGGTGCAGAGCATGTAGTAGCCGGCGAGCGTGTTGGCGAGCGCCACGTAGCTCCTCGCCTCGCGGTCGGAGCCGTCGCGGTAGGCGCGCGGCAGGTACTTGGCGATGAGCTCAATCGCCTTCAGGGCGAACATCTCGCCCATCGGGTGCTCGTTCTTGTTGATCACCGACTCGGCGGCGTGGAAGAAGGCGTCCATGCCCTGGTAGGCCGTGAATTTCGGCGGAACGCTCATCATGAGGTTCGAATCGACGACCGAGAGCGTCGGGAACATCGACGTGAAGAAGATGCCGGTCTTTTCCTGGGTCTTCTCGTTCGTGATGACCGAGGCCATGTCGACCTCGGAGCCGGTGCCGGCCGACGTCGTCACGCAGACGATCGGCGCGGCGGCCTTGGCGGGATTCTTCTTGCCGCCCGCGGCCGAGAGGCTGTAGTCCCAGATGTCGCCCTCGTTGGTCATCATGAGCGCGATGCACTTGGCGCAGTCCATCACGGAGCCGCCGCCCAGGGCAACGACGAAGTCGCACCCGGTCTCCTTGGCGAGCTTCGCGCCGTCCATGACGTTGTCGCTCGTCGGATTCGGGCGGATCTTGTCGAAAAGGACGTGGGCGACGCCCGCCTGGTCAAGCTCCTTCTCGAGCGCGGCCAGGTAGCCGAACGCCTTCACGGAGCGGCCGTTCGTCGTCGCGATGAGGGCCTTCTTGCCCGGCAGCTTCTCGCTGTGGAGCGTCTGCAGTTTGCCGGCACCGAAAAGCACCTTGGCGGGCATGTAGAAATCGAAGAAATACATGGTATGCCTCCCTGAGAATTTTTTGTTCGTCTTCGACGGAAAACGAGGTCATTGTAGGAAGCGTCATTGAGAAAATCAGCGCTGAATATTAATATTAAGTGTGGCTTTTCTTCATATGCACTGAAGCCCGGCAAAACCGCCGCCGAAACAGCAATAATCCCTTTTCTTCAGAGATCACAGCGCTTTAAAGACATTTCTATTGCTCAGGCATGAAGAAAAGCCTTGCCTTTAAGTCAAAACAGACGCCCTTTTGTGAGGCATAATCGGGCAAGGCAATGAAGGCCGCCCGCCAAGGCCTCACCATCGCTCAAAGGCAACTTTTTTCAAAAGGAGAAGAGCCGTGATCTATCCCGATTACCGCGCGAAGCTGACCGCAGCCGCCGACCGGCTCGCCGAGCAGTTCCCTAACCTCAACTGGAACTTCCGCCCCGTTCCCGAAGGCGGCAGGACCGAGCTCATCAGCCAGTGGCTCGGCGATGCGAGCGAGGACATCATGGTGGTGACCTTCAAGGGGAAGCGCTACATCGAGAAGTTCCACAAGCAGGACTTCTTCTTCATCAACTTCGTCGTGCAGAACGGCTACGACGTGCTGAGCTCCAAGTTCAGCAACCGCCTGCATCTCTCGGAGGGCGACTGCTACATCGGCCAGCCCTACTCGGGCTACGCGCTCAAGATCGACGGCAGCGAAGAGGTCATCATGGTGGGCCTGCACATCAAGAACGACCTCTTCTACCGCGAGTACCTGAAGGAACTCGCCGCCGACAGCTCGCTCTTCCACTTCTTCCTCGACCCGCAGACCAACCGCTTCTCCGACGAGTACATCCGGCTGCACCTCGATCCGAACGACGAGATCTGGGCGCAGCTCTACCTCATGCTGCTCGAGTACGCCGGCCGCGGCGAAAACTCCCAGGCGGTGCTCCGCTCCATGATGCTCACGCTCACGATGTACATCTCGCGCGCCTGGCGCCGGCAGCACGCGGACGACGGCGCCGGCCTCAACCTCGCGCTGCAGATGGCGGGCTACATCGAGTCGCACTCCGACTCGGTCACGCTCAAAAGCCTCGCGGCGCACTTCGGCTACCACCCCGGCTACGTCTCGGCCTACCTGCACAAGGCGCTCGGCAAGCGCTTTTCCGACATCCTGCTCGAAAAGCGCATGGAAAAGGCGCGGCTGCTCCTCTCGAGCACCGACCTCTCCGTCGAAAAAATCGCCGACATGCTCGGCTACCGCAACCCGAGCAACTTCTACAAGGCGTTCCGCTCTTCGCAGGGCATGGCGCCGCGCGCGTTCGCGGCGGCCGCCAGGGCGAAGGTTTCCTGAGTTTCCTGCCCCGTAACGCCTACCCTTTTCGGCGGAAGGCATCACTTTTATGCGGCACGCAATTACCCTAATTTTCCAATCGGATCCGTAGGTTTTAAACGTCTTTCTTAGCAAACATTTCAATTTTTGAAAAGCATTTAACATTTGCCGTTTCGGCGCACCGTGTGGCCTCCTTTGTCCGCACAAAGTTTGGCAAAAATCCTTTATTAGCAAAGACTAAAGTAAGAAGCGGCATTTCCTTAACGATGAAATTGTCCGTTTTGCGGCATTCTTCGTTTATTTTAGCAATCTCTAATATTTATCGTTTCGATATATTTTTTCTATATGCTTAATGGAAAACGCTAACTGCAAGAAACAGTTGACCTGACTATGCTCATAAGTGCCGGCGAAAAAACATCAATATTTATTCAAATCGCCGTGCGGGACACCCACTCCAAACAGGAGATACTTATGAACGACAAGGAAAAGACGGGCGGCGGCCTCAGGCTGTCGCGGCGTCAGGTCATCGGCTCCGCCGGCACCGCCGCGGGCGCCGCTGCCGTGCTGTCCGCAGCGCCCTGGACAAGTCTCCAGGCCGAGGTCGAAAAGCTCAAGAAGGAAGGCTGGGAAGCGCATCCCGTCGCCTGCAACATGTGCGGCGGCTACTGCGGGCTTCTCGCCATGCACAAGAAGGGCGAGCCGGTCTCGCAGCAGACCGTGCGCATCATGCCCAACCCCTCGCACCCGCAGCGCGGCTACTGCGGCCGCGGCGCCTCGGCGATGTGGGTCTGGAACCACCCGCTGCGCCTGAGGAAGCCCCTGAAGCGCGTCGGCGCCAAGGGCGAAGGCAAATTCAAGGAAATCTCCTGGGACGAGGCCCTCGACGAGATCGCCGCCAAGATCAAGGCGATCGTCGACAAGGACGGCGAGCGCGCGGTCGTCATGACCTCGCATAACTTCACGGGCCTGCAGCGCTGGTTCGCCGCCGGCCTCGGCACGCCCAACGTCATCACGCACAGCTCGACGTGCAACTCCGCCTCCGTCGCCGGCCGCCGCCTCGTTTTCGGCAAGGGCTTCGACGGCGCGGGCAAGATCGAGCCCGACTACGAACGCGTGCGCTACCTGCTGCTCGTCGGCCGCACGCTCAGCTGCGCCATGGGCATCCAGCACGTCTTTGCCAAAGCGCGCGAGAACGGCTGCCGCGTGGTCTTCGTCGACCCGCGCATGCCCGAAGGCGCCTTCGGCGAATCGACCTGGATTCCCATCCGTCCGGGCACGGACGCCGCGTTCCTGCTTGCGCTCATGAACGTCGCGATTCGCGACGGCCTCGTCGATGAGGCCTTCCTGGCCCACCAAACCAACGCCGCCTACCTTGTCACGGACGACCAGAAGCCCGTGACCGAAGCCCGCCTTCGGGAAGGCGGCAGCCCCGAGCGCTTTGCCCTCATCGACCGCCGCGGCTCGAAGCTCGTCTTCCAGGGCGTCACGCGCAACGAAAAGGGCGCGGCCGTGGGCTTCGACGAGGATCCGGCGACGGATCCCGACATCCGCTTCACGGGCACGATGATGTTCGCCGACGGCACGCAGAAGGCGGTGAAGACCGCGTTCGCGCTCTTTGCCGAGACGGCCGCGAAATACACGCCCGAAAACGCCGCCCGCATCACCGGCATCCCGGCCGAGAGGATCGTCCGCACCGCCCGCGACTTCTTCACGCTCGGCGGCGTCTGCGACGACGGCTGGTACTCCGCCCGCTGCGGCAACGACGCCGAGAGCTTTGCGCTCATGTCGATCATCAACCTCATGACGGGGCGCTTCGACCGCAGGGGCGGCCTCGTGGTGACGCAGGGCGCGGGCTACAAGGCCCCCGGCGCCTCGTTCTCGGGCGGCAAGGGCTCCGGTCCCCAGGGCCAGAAATGGACCGTCGAAGGCGGCGAAAAGAAAGCGCTCGACAAGGTCTACTACCCCGAAGGCTCGGGCACGTTCTCGGCGACCTTCGATGCGATCGCCTCGGGCAAGCCCTACCCGATCCGCGCCTGCTTCGTCACCGGCACGACGATGTTCCACCGCGAGGCGAATTCCGCCCGGCTGGCCAAGGCGCTCAAGGAGCTCGAGCTCCTTGTCGTGCAGGACATCCTCCCGCACGAGGTGATCGACTACGCCGACTACGTGCTCCCCTGCACCTACTTCATGGAGTGGCATGAGTACACGGGCGTCAAGTGGGCGCTCGACGGCTACATGCAGCTGAGCGACGCCGCGATCGACCCGCCGAAGGACGCCGACGTGCGCGAGGAAGTCTGGCAGTTCTGCGAGATCCTGCGCCGCGCCTGGCCGGAGCGCGCCCGCGAGCGCCTCGGCTACGACCGCGAGCTGAAGACGCGCGAGGAATTCCGCGCCTGGTACCGCGGCATGGTCGACAAGGCCTTTGCGAAGTTCGTCGCGAAGAAAAACGACGAAAAGCCGGGAGAAGGCGACCGCATCGCCGCCTCCGTCAGGGAAAACGGCTGGGCGCTCGTCAAGACGAAGAAATTCGAGGTCTACCCCTACAAGAAGCCGCTCGCCACGCCGACCGGCAAGGCCGAGATCGTCTCGTTCTACGCCGCCGCCAAGTACCTGGACAAGGGGCTCATGGCGATGAGCGACTACGTCCCGGTCAGGGCCTTCACGATTCCGAAGCCGCTTTCCGACGAGTTCTACCTCGTCACCGGCAAGGACGCCGCGTCGAGCTCGGGCGCCGCGATGTTCAACAAGCCTCAGCAGTACATCGGCGACCGCACGGTCTGGATGAACCCGGCCGACGCGGAGCGCCTCGGCATCAGGGACGGCGACACGATCGAGCTCACCGGCATCGACAACGGCGCCAAGGGCTCCACCAAGGTCACCGTCACCAACCGCGTGATGGCGGGCTGCCTCTTTTCCCACGGCTTCTCGGGCGGCGTGCGCACCAAGCACCTCGCCGCCCCGGGCTACGAATGGGTCCGCGAGGGCATCAACTCCCACTGGTTCTGCACCGGATACCGCCAGGCCGTGGTGGGCGAACTCTCCAACAATGCGTCGGTGCGCGTCAAGCGCGTCTGAAGGAGGGCTGAATCATGACAAACCATAAGAAACTGGCCCATCTTTTCGATGCCACGAAGTGCATCGGATGCTCGGCCTGCATCGTCGCGTGCGCTCAGACGAACTTCCCCGAAATGCTCGAGCGCGAGAACAAGGGCTGGAACTGGCTCGCGAGCAATATCCGCAAGGTCACGATCGAGCGTGCCCGCCGCCCCGTCCAGCTCCTCATCCAGTGCCAGCAGTGCGAAGACGCGCCCTGCATCCGCACCTGCCCCTTCGGAGCGAACTACCACGACCCGGAAACGGGCCTGGTCAAGACCGATCCGTCGCGGTGCGTCGGCTGCAGCTACTGCGTCGTCTCCTGCCCCTACGACGTGCGCTGGATGCATCCCGACACGGGCCTGCCCATGAAGTGCATGGGCGAAGGCTGCGAAGAGCGCATCCGCGCGGGCGAGCAGCCCGCCTGCGTCGCGGCCTGCCCGGCCGGCGCGCGGCTTTTCGGCGACGTGCTCGATCCCGAGAGCGAAATCTCGAAGAAGATCGCGGCCTCGCACACCGAAAAGCTGCTCCCGCACAAGGGCACCAAACCTAACTTCTTCGTGGTGGTTTCAAAATGACATACGAATTTTTCGAGCTGACTGCGCAGACCGCCACCGCCCACTGGGCCTGGACGATCGCGTTCTTCCTGTGGTTCATCGGACTCGCGGGCATGGGGCTCTTCCTCAACGCCTGGGTGAGATCGAAAACCGTCTTCTACATCAGCACGGCCGCTTCGATCGTCGGCACACTGCTCGTGGTCTCCCACCTCTCGCGCATCCTCAACCTGCCTTTCGCGGCGTTCAATGCGCTTATCGAGTGGAAGTTCAACTTCACGAGCTGGATGTTCATCGGCATCTGCCTGCTCGCGGTGATGTGCGTCGAGACGGTCATCGTCTCGTGGATGCTGAGCCGCAGGGGCGGCGAGAAGCTCCTCGAGTCGGCCGGACTGCGCTGGTTCAACGCCGTTCTCGGCGTGGCCGCCACCGCCTACTCGGGCTTCCTGCTCACGCAGGCCGTCGGCATCCCGCTCTGGAACACGGCCGTGCTGCCGGTGCTCTGGATCTTCTCGGGGCTCGCCTGCGCCGTGGGCACGGTCGAGCTGCTCGCCGCATCGGGAAGGCTTGACCGAGCGAAGCTCCCGTGGCTTCCCACAACGGCCACCTGCGTGCACATCGGCGAGGCGTTCGTGATCTTCGCCTTCGTGCAGGTCGCGCTTTCCGGGACGCCGGGCGCCGCCGCGGGCGCTCACTCGCTCCTCACGGGCGGCAACGCCGCCATGTTCTGGGGCGGTGCGCTCCTGCTCGGCATTGCGGTGCCGCTTGTCGCCGGCCTCCTCAAGAACCGCACGGCGGCCCTTGCGGGCGGGGCCTGCGCCGTCGCAGGCGCCCTCTTCCTGAGGGCCAGCGTGCTCTTTGCGGGCTATTTCGACCCGACTTTCATGGGCTGACGCTTTCCTGAGCGCCTGAACAAGCGGGGGAGGTCCTTTCGGGCCTCCCCCGTTTTTGTGCGGTTCTGAAAAAATCAGGCGTCGTTCCTGATGCGGTTGAGGAGCAGCTCCTCGGCGTAGTGCGTGCGCTCCTTGGCCTGGCGCTTCTCGAGCGCCACCCACCAGAGCGCGAACTCGTGCAGGGCTTCCGACTGGCTCTCGCGGTCGCGCCTCGTGACCACGGAGAGCACCTGCGGCTTGCGCCGCCAGCCGCGGAGCACCGGCACGACCTCGCCGCTTTCGATTTCCTTGAGCAGGTGCTGCGGCACGCAGTCGACCACGATGCCGAGGCCTTCGAGCATCATGTGGTTGAGCGTGAGCTGCGCGTCGGTCATGAAGACGTTCTTCCAGCGCAGCGCGGGCGAGACATTGCCGTCGCTGTCGAAGAGGTAGCTCGTCTTCTGGTGCATGCCCTGCCGCAGCAGCAGGCCCGTGTGGTCCTTCAGGTCCTCGATCGTGTTCGGGCAGCCGTACTTCTCGACGTAGGCCCGCGAGGCCATCGGCAGCGCGAGCGCCTCGATGCAGTAGCGGATGACGAGCTCGGAGTTGGCGATCGGCCGATCGATGAGCGCCACGTCGACGCGCCCCGAGAGCACATCCTCGACGGGGCAGGAGGCGCGCAGGTAGAAATGCACGCCCGGGTGCTCCACGGAGTAGCGGTAGAGCTGGTCGTGGATGTAGCACTGGTTGAGGTCGGTGGGCGCGGCCACCGTGATGACGCTGTGCGTGTCGCCGGTGAAGAGGTCGCGCAGGTTCGAGAAGCCGGTCGAGAGCGGATCGACCGTATCGGCGAGCACATGGCCTTTCACCGTGAGCCGGAACGGCCGGCAGGAACGGTTGAAAAGCTGGCAGCCGAGTTCCTTTTCAATATCGGAAATCATGTGCGACACGGCGGGCGGGTCGAGGTCCACCATGCGCGCGGCCACGGAAATAGAACCTGTTTTCGCCACAGCCAGGAATGCCCGCCAGGCCAGCAGGTTGTCAGTTGTTGCTTTCATGAGGTTCTCCTTCCTCAATTGCGCTCAAGTGCCGCCGTTTTCGCGCGAACGCGTTGCGATCGGCACGTCTTCTGCGCTTTTAATTATTTAATAATTATTTGAATTCTATCTTAGCGTTGGGGCGGATTGGCCTTGCGGCGCTCCTTAAGCGTCACGTGGTGTAAACCGGCACGTCGCCGAACATTTTGCCGAGCTTGCCCTCCCACACTTCCGTGCCTTCGAGATCGCCCGAAGAGCTGTTCTTTTCATACTCGAGCGTCTTTTCGCCCGAAAGCACCGCGGAAAGCGGAGCGTCCTCGATGCGCACCGCGCCCTTGAAACAGACACTGCGGCAGAGACCGCAGCCCGTGCAGCCGCGCGCCTCGGAAAAAATGCGAAGCGACTCGCCCTCTTTTTCTTCGGAAAGCGCCCCCGTCGGGCAGGCCGCCGTGCAGAGCGAGCACCCGATGCAGGACGCAGCGTCAAGCCGCGGCTTGAAAAAGAGCCCAGGGCAGCCTCCTTCGGCGCTTTGCGCCCCGCCCTTTTTCTGCAGGGCGTCAAGCGCGGCGAGCAGCGCGGCGCGCGACTTGGGCATCGCGTGCACGCTCCTGTCGTCGGCCGGGTTGCACCAAGTGTCGATGCCGGGCACGGCGCGCTGCACCTCTTCTTCTTTTTCGGGCTCGCTCACGCGCTGCGCGAGGCGCCTGAAGAAGAAGCGCTTCTCGAGCGAGACGCCGCCGGGGAGCCGGCGGATGCGGAAAGCCGCCGCAAAGCCCGCTGCTGCGGCGAGCGCATGCGTTTTTTCGCAGAGCTTCTCGGGCGAAGCGCCGCTTTTCCTCGGGCAGGACGCGCAGGCCCCGGTGAGGAGCTCGACTTTTTGTGCCCCTTCGGCGAAAGCGGCGAGCAGGTCGACGGGGCGCAGCGCATTGAGGCACCGAAGCTTCAGAGCGCCGTCCTCGGCGGCGCTCTGCGAGCAGGCGAACACCGCCGTGCCGCCCTTTTTCGCCGCTTCGAGCATCTTGGGGCCGTTCAGGCCCTCGCCGCGCGGGAGCGCGACGGCGTCGAGGTCGCAGGCCGCGGCGCAGGCGCCGCAGAGCGTGCACTTGCGCGGATGCAGGACAAACGCCCCGTCCGACCACTCGATCGCGTGCGCCGTGCAGGCGTCAAAGCATTTCGTGCATTCGGCCGCGGCGTGGCGGAAGCGCAGGCACGCTTCGCGGCGAAGCGTCACGCACGGCGCCGATTTTTCTGTCTTTTGGCCGTTTTTCACCGGCTCCGTCATGCCTTGCCTCCTCTCAGTTCCGCCTGGATGCTGCGCGCCGCCTCGCGGCCGTCGCCGACGGCCATGGCCGCGAGCGCAGCGCCGCGGACGGTGTCGCCGCCCGCCCAAATCTTCGGGCAGCCCGTGCGGTGCGTGGCCGGATCCGTCACGATGCGGCCCTTCTCGTCGAACTTCACGCCGAGCGCCTCGAGGCCCTTGTCGGGCTGCGCCGTAAAGCCGAAGGCGACGAGCACGGCGTCGGCTTCGGCCGACGTGCCGTCCGCAAAGAAGACCTCAAGGCCGCCGGCGCGCTTTTCGACGCGCTCGGGCCGGGCACCGAACTTGAAGACGGCGCCCGCTTTTTCGAGCCTGGCGCGCGAAGCCGCGCCGATGCGCAGGTGCTCCGCCGTCCTGCGGTAGGCCACGGTGACGGACTTTGCGCCCTCAAAGAGCGCAGATTCGGCGCAGTCGGCCGCGGTGTCGCCGCCGCCGAGGACCAGCACGCGCAGGCCCTTCATCGAAGGAACGCCCGAGACGGGCTCGCCGAGCACGCGCTTGGCGCAGTCCTTCAGGTAATCGATGCCCGCAATGACGCCTTTCTCGTCCGCGCCCGGGACATCAAGCGCAACCGGCACGGGCGCGCCCGAGGCGACAAACACGGCGTCAAACCCGTTGGTGAGCTTTTCCCAGCTCGGGTCGGTGCCGACTCGGCTGCCGAGCGCAAAGCGCACGCCCTCGCGCTCGAGGTGCGCGCGGCGCCTGGCGGTGAGGCTGCGGTCGAGCTTGCGCGGCGAAATGCCGTAGGTGAGCAGGCCGCCCGCCTCGCGCTCCGCATCGAAGACCGTCACGGCGCAGCCGTTGGCGGCGAGCTCGCCGGCGCAGGCAAGGCCCGCGGGGCCGGCGCCCACGACGGCGGCATTGATGCCGACGCCGCGGTGGCGGCGGCCGGGCCAGTCGCCGCGCTCCAGCGCGGCGTCGGCGACCGTGCGCTCAATGAGCTGCACGCGGATCGCGCCGCCCGCTTCGGCGCGGGAGCAGGACTTTTCGCAGAGCTTCTCGTTCGGGCAGATGCGCGAGCAGATCTCGGGCATGCCGCCGCCCGCGAGCATCATGCGGCCCGCCTTGCGGGGGCGCCCCTCGCGGAGCACGGCAAGCCAGACCGGAATCGGGTTGTGGACGGGGCAGGCCTTCTCGCACTCGCCGCACATGATGCAGCGCTCGCTTTCGGCGACCGCATCGGCGAGCGTGAACTTCGCGGGCTCGGGCTCGGCGGCATTGGCCGCCGAAGCCTCGGCGGCGGGCACCACGTTCTCGGCGATGCCCTTGCCGGCCTTGGCCGAATAAAGCGGGAAGCTGATTGCTTTCTCATGGCAGACGTCGGAGCAGACGTGGCACTTGGTGCAGCGCGAGAGCGCCTCGGCCGTGAGCGGCTTCGTGAGGTCGATGCCCTCGGGGCAGGCCGCGCGGCAGACGTTGCAGTCCAAGCCTTTCGTGCGCAGGCATTTCTTCTCGTCGATGACGGGCCGGAACGTCTTGTTGGCGCGCGAGACGAGGCTCATGAGCGCGCCGAGCGGGCAGAGCCGGTGGCACCAGCGCCTGATCACGAAGAACTCGATCGCGAGGAAGGCCGCGAAAATCAGCACCGACCAGTCGGCTGCGTTGTAGGCAAAGAGCCGCCACAGGCCGATCACCAGCGCGAACGTGAGGCCGACCGGGCAGATGAGGCAGAAGACCGGGAAGCCGAAAACGGCGCTCGAGCCGAGCGCGCCCAGGAGCACCCAGTAAGGCGTCCGCGAGAAGCCGTCGCCTTTTTCGGCGGTCTTCACGCCGAGCGCGCGGATCGGGATGACGCGGTGCTCGTGCTTGCCGCCCGCTTTCTTGATGAGCGGCGCGGGGCACATCCAGCCGCAGAAAATGCGGCCGAAAATAAGGACGACGACGAGGGCGAACAGGATGCCCAGCGCCGTGCGCAGCGTCACCGAGCCGCCCGCGAGAACCGTCTCAAGGCCGCCCAGGGGGCAGATCGCCGCGATGGAGCCGAGCCCGAACGAGCTCAGCGTGCCCCAGCCCGTATGCCAGGCGAGGCCCGCGCAGGTGAGCGCGATGAAAAGCAGGATGACCGCGGCGCGCAGGCGGGATATGCGGAACTTCTTCATTTTTCCTTCCCTCCCTTCTTCACCGGCACCACGCGGATGCCGCGCTCAATGGAACCCGAGAACTGGAGCACGTTGGCGGGGCACACCAGCACGCAGATGCCGCATCCCGTGCAGGACTCCGGATCGACCACCGGCACGTTGTCGGGGTTCAGCGTGATGGCGCTCTCATTGCACGCCTCGTAGCACTTCGTGCAGCCGCCCGAGCGCAGCGCGATGCAGTTGCGCGTAATCTCGGCGGTGCCGATCGCCTTGGGCTTTTCTTCCATCTTGAGCCGCGGCAGGGGCTTGAGGGCCCCGGTCGGGCAGACCTGGTTGCACGCCATGCAGAAGTCGCACCAGCCGGCGCGGAAATCCATCTTGGGCGTGCGCATCTCGGTAAAGCCGTCGCGGATGCCGGCAACGCCGATGCCGTTCAAGTGGCAGGCGCTGCGGCAGCGGTCGCACTTGATGCACCGCTCGAGAAATTCCTTTTCTTCCAGTGCTCCCGGCGGCCTCACCAGGGGCGTGCGGGGCGCAGCCGCCGCCGCGCCGCCCAAGGCGAGCATACCGACGATCGCACCGCCCGCTGCGATAGCCTCGCGGCGGGTCACGGCGGCGCCCGCCCGGGCGCTGCCGCCTTTGCTGCTGTCTTTCACCGTGACCTCCTGAAACTGCAGAAGCGGGCGGAGCCTGTCCCGCCCGCCGGGAAGCCGGGGCCCTCAGGCCTCGGCGAGGCCTTCCTTCTCGGAGGCGAGGAAGCCTTCGGTCAGAAGGGAGGCAGCCTTGTAGAAATCGCCGCCCGGGCATTCGCGGATGTCGGCGCAGAACTTGGGCATCCAGTTGAGGATATGCTTCTCGAGGAACTGCGCCTGCTCTTCGACGGCGGCGTCAAGCCCCTTCTCGTCGTTTTTCTCGGCGCACTGCCCGGCCTTATCGCAGAGCCTCGCCATGTAGGAGAGCTCCAGCGCGGCGTGATCCTCGAAGAGGTCGCGGTCGGCCTTGGCCAGGCCGTGGTCGCGGAAAATCTTGTAAACCTGCTCGTAAGCGTCCTGGCCCACGAGGTGTCCCGGCGACGTGTAGACCGATTCGAACGGGAAAGCCGTCTTTTCCTTGATGACGCCGGCGCCCAGGAAAATGCGGGCGTAGTCGGCGGCGAGCATGTCCATGTCTTCTTCGCTCCCGCCGATGCCGGCGAGCGCCTTCTTCAGCAGCGCCGCGCCCTCGCCGAACGGGCCGTCGGCCTCGGCGAACTTCGTGGCGCGCAGCCGGTCGAGGAACGCCTTGTCCGCTTCCTTGTAATAGAAGCGGCTCAGAAGCCGGTACATGTCCCCGCGGCTCTTCATGCTCTGTGCTATCTCGTTCATCGTGCGTCTCCTTTTGTTATGTGCTTGCGATGATGAAAAAATCTGTACGGGCCTAAGCCCTTGGCTTCGCTAGGAAGCCGTGAAAAAGTGCCAGCTCGGCATGCCGACCTGATAGACAACGTCATGGAAGGCGGCCGCGCCGATCACGGTAAAGAGGAGCGCCAGAAGGTCCCGGCGCAGGCTGCCGCGGCTTCGCGCGGCGAGAAAAAACGGCACGGCGATGCCGAGCACCGCCGCGCCGAGCCAGAATGCAGGGGCGAGCTCGCCCGTGAAAGGCAGATAGGCCGTGCCCTCCGCCCTGAGCGCATCGCTCGTGAGAAGATGCGCCGCATAGGCCGCAAGGCCGAGCGAAGGGAGCAGCGCAGCCCAGACCGACGCCTCGGCAAGAGGCATCGGCCGGCCCGCAGCGTCGCGGAGCGCCTTGGCCGCGTAAATGCAGCACGAAAGCGCCCATGCGAGAAAAGCCGCCGGAATGGCAAGCGAATTCAGCGCTTCACGCCACGGCATGACGAGGGTTTTGCCGGCCGCAAGGACGAGGAGAATCGAGAAGATCCCTGCCGCCGCTGCAAAGCCGCGCGTCGCCGCCGCCTCGGCACCGCGCTTCTGCGCGGCGATGTAGAGGACGAGCGCTCCGAATGTGAGCGCCGTCAGCACCGCCGTAGGGAAGAACGCGGATCCCGAGTTGCCGAGCATTCCGAAAAACAGTGACGGGCGCCCGAGGCCGAAAAGGACGGCCGCAAAGCCCAGCGCGAGGGCGCAGGCCGCGCCCTCGGCCGAGGCAACGAGCGGCGCGAAGGGGAAGCTGCGCCACTCGCCTGCCGCAAGCACGGCCGAAAGGCCCGCCGCCAGGCACGTGAGTGCGCAGAACACCATCATCGTCCATTCGTTGCCAATCATTTTCAGCCTCCCAGGTGCCTGAGCGCCTTAGCCCATCTTCGGCGGATTCGACTGCCACTCAGCGGTCTTCTTGTGCAGGATGTAGCACACCGTCGGGTGGTTGCCGGAATCCGGAAGATGATGCACGTTCTCCGGGCCCGCTTCGCGGATCGCCTTCGATACGTCGCTCTCCGGGTCGTCGAGATCACCGAAGAAGCGGGCGTGGGCGCAGCAGACCTTCACGCAGGCCGGCTTCTCGCCGATCGCCTGCAGGTGGTCGCACAGCGTGCACTTCTCAACGACCTTCTTCTCAGGGTTGTAGGAGCGCGCGCCGTACGGGCACGCCGCCATGCACAGCTTGCAGCCGATGCACTTCTCCTTGTTGATCATAATCTGTCCGTCTTCGGTGCGATAAGACGCACCGGTAGGACAAACCTTAACGCAGGGGGCGTCCTTGCACACCTGGCAGACTGCCGGGAGGTAGTACTGGTGGATGTTCGGGAACGTGCCCATCGGGCCGATCGTCAGCACCTTGTTGTAGCGCATGCCGAGGGGAACGTGGTTTTCCTGCTTGCAGGCGACCTCGCACGCATAGCAGCCGGTGCAGCGGTCAAGATCGATAACGAGTGTTTTCTGAGCCATGACTTAAAACTCCGGATGTTTGGTGGGATCGGAGGGCTGGGGCAGCCAGACCCTGAACTGTTCGGGCTTCGTCCACACGCCTTCGGGCGCGCTGTCGGCCTTCGAGATGCGGACCTGATAGCCGCGCAGGGTGTACGTGCCGACCACCTCGTTGAACGGAGCGGTGTTCTTCGAGAGGCAGTTCACGTTGACTTCCTGCCAGCCGCCGGTCTTCGTGTGAAGGTTCTCAGGCAGCCAGAAGCGTTCCATGTAGACCGTGCCCGGGGCGATGCCCTCGGTGACGCGGCACACGGCGCGGACCTTGCCGCGGCGGCTCTCGACCCAGGTCCAGTCGCCCGTCTTGACGCCGTACTTCTTGGCGGCAATCGGGTTGACCCAAATCTCGGGCACCGGATAGATCTCGCGCAGCCACGGGGAGTTGCGCAGCGTGCCGTGGTGGAACATCGGCAGACGGCCGTTCGTCATGGTGAGCGGGTAGTCCTTGTCGGCCGGGCGCAGCGGCGATTCGCTCGGTTCCATGTAGAACGGCAGCGGATCGTAGTCGTGCGAGGCGGGCGGCAGCGGCTGGTTGGCGTACGGGGCGCCCGTGCGGCCGAGCGTGATGTACACCTCGCCGTAGAGCTCCATCTTGCCCGAGGGCGTATGGAAGCCGACCGGCTTGCCCGTCTTCGGGTTCGTGCGCTCGTAAACCTTGTAGCCGCACCACTTGTCCCAAGGCATGAACGTGTACGGATTCTTTCCGTTGATGAATTCCTTCCACGTCATGTGGTACTTCTTGAGCTTCGCGTCGAGCAGCTCTTCCATCGAGTTCCACAGCGGCAGGTCGTCGCCCATGATGGCGGGATCCTTCGCCTTGATGCAGTTCTCGTGACCGAGGTCGGCGCAGCGCAGCAGCAGCTTCGACCAGAAGAGCGTCTCGTCGACGGTCTCCCAGAGGTGAACCACTTCCTGGCGCGCGAAGATCATGTTGAGCGACTCGATGATGTGGTTCGTCTCGAGCCACTCGGTCATCGGCAGGACCATGTCGGCGTAGTTGGTGAAGCTCGTCGGATAGAGGAAGCAGTGGACGATGTAGTCCATCTTCTTAAAGGCGGGCACCCAGGCCTGCGGATTGGCGAGCACGCCCATCTTGTTGCCGGAGCGCTCGATCCACACGCGGGGCTGATAGGGCTTGCCCGTGAGAATGGCGTTCAGGAAGGTGGTCGGATGGCCCGCGCTCCACTGGAGCAGGCCCTTGTACTCGTTGCTGCCGAGGCGCTTCGTGAGCTGACCCTGCGGGAGCATCTTGGTGGCGCGCGGCGCGAGCGAGTTCGCGGGCGAGCAGCCGGCCTGCGGGAAGCGCTGCAGCAGCGTGCCCGGCTTTTCGACGTAGCCCATGATCGCGTTCAGGATCACGGCGCACTTGGCCGCTTCGACGGAATTCGGGTTCTGGTCGGTGGCCACGCCGAGCGAGATGCCGCCGGGGCCGTCGACGTAAATCTTGATGGCCTCTTCGATCTTCTTAGGATCGAGGAAGCAGGTCTTGGCCGCCTTCTCAAGCGTCCACTCGTCGGCGCGCTCGCGCAGCAGCCTGCAGCCCGTCTTGCACTCAATGCCGTTGACGGTGTGCGTGCCGTCGAGCTCGACGTCATAGGCGTCGTTCCACGGATAGGTAAGCGGCTTGGCCGAATTGGTCTTCTTGTCCCAAATGACATAGTCCTTCGGGTTGCCGTCCTTGGCAATGTCGTTGCCGTGCAGGAACATCTTCGTCTTGGTGTTGACGAGGTAGGGCAGGTTCGTCCACTTCATCGTGAACTCATGGTCATAGAGATCATGGTCGAAGATGTACTTGATCCAGCAGAGCATCAGTGCGACGTCGGTGCCCGGGCGAACCGGGAGCCACACGTCGGCCTTCTGGGCTTCAGGAATGAAGCGCGGGTCGACGCAGACGGTCTTCACGCCGCGGGCGCGCATCGAGCAGGTCGCCTGGCCGCCGCCGGCGGGGCAGCTGAAGGAAGGATCGGTGCCCCAGAAGACGAGGTTCTTGAACGGCGCCTTGGGGTTGTAAATGTCGAGGCAGTTCTCGTCGGCGATACTCGTCGACGGGCCGCCGTACTGAATGCCGAACGCCAGCGTGCGCGGCAGGTAGCACTGTGCGCAGCCCGGCTCGTACCAGTTCGGCGTGCCGAAAATATTGCAGAAGCGGGCAATCGAGCGGAAGGCCGGGTTGCCGCCGCCGCCCGTCGTGCACATCACGGCCTCGGCGCCGTACTTGGCGCGGGTTTCCATGAGCTTGTGCGCGAGGATGTCGATCGCTTCTTTCCAGGAAACGCGCTTCCACTTGTTCTCGCCGCGCTTGCCGACGCGAATCATCGGGTACTTGTTGCGCATCGGGTTGTAGAGCGCCGTAATGCCGGCAAGGCCCTTCGGGCAGATGCAGCCGCGGGTCATCGGATACTCGGGGTTGCCTTCGATCTTGATCACGCGGCCGTTGCGCACGTGCGCGAGGACGCCGCAGTTCTGAATGCAGGCTCGGCAGCAAGTCTTGACGATCTTTGTCTCGTCCTTGCCGGGGGCCACGGCCGGCTTGCCGGCCGGCTCGGCGGCGCGCGCCACGAGGCCGTCGGGAACCGCGCCGATAGCAGCGGCGCCGGCAGCGGCCTGGATAAACGTGCGTCTGGAAAGAGCGAACTTTCTCATGTTGTTTATCTCCTAGTAATAGGGTCCCGCTCCCGCTTCTGCCCCGGCGCTTCTTCAGGCGCCGTGGGCGGAAGATTCTTTCAGGCCGCGTCGGGAGCGTTTGCGGCCTTCATTTCACTAAAGGTCAGAACGAATGGCGGATGCCAAAGCCGGCCTTGTAGTAGTTCGGGTGCACCGTGCCTTCGTCGGTCTCAACCGTGTCGCGGCCGACGGACAGGATGCCGTAGAGGTGCGTGCGCTTGCTCAGCGGATACTGATAGCCGACGCCGCCGACCAGGCGCTTCACGTCAGCTTCGCTCGTGGCGTCATCGGCTTCCTCGGCGTCGAGGTAATCGACAGCGGCGATGAAGCGGCCGCCCCAGCAGGGCACGCCGGTCGAGAGCGTGACAGCCCAGCCCGTAAGCTTGTTGGGAACGTCAGTCCAGGAGAGCTTGCGAATGGTCGTGGACCTCACGGAGTCGAAGTACTGCACGCCGGCATGCACCGTCATGAAGCCGAAGTCGTACATGCCGCCGCCGATGATCGTGTAGCCGTTGTCCGGATCTTCGCCGGCATCGTGGCCGTAGAGCGTCGTGTCGGCGCCGAGCAGGAGCTTGAGGCCGCCGTTCTCATAGGTGATCGTGGCGCCGGCGTAGCGGTCGGAGCTCGCCTTGTTTTCCACGCCGGTGGTGTCATTGACGTCGTCCATCTTCATCGAGTACTGGGCGCGGATCGTGAAGCCGGCCATCTTCGGGGACTCGTAGAAGAGCGCGTTGTCAACGTAGCTCGCTTCGGAAAACACGTTGGCCATGCTGGGGTTGTAAGGACCGTAGCCGTCGCCCCAGGCGTTGAGGAAGTAGATCTTGCCCGAGCTCGTGCGGGTGCCGATGATGGCGTCCATGTGGCCGGCGCTGATCTTGCCGAAGGGGCCCTTCACGTAAAGCGTGGATTCACGGGCGAAGATGCGGCCGTACTGCTCCGTGCCGTCGTCAGAGCGGAAGCCGCTCTGCAGCTCAAAGCCGACCTGATAGCCGTTGCCGAGCTCTTCGAAGCCGCGGATGCCCCAGCGGGAACCCATCTCCTCGCCGGAGGACATATAGAGCGTGTTGACGCGGCCGTTGCCGTCCTTGGCGTTGACCGCCTCATACATCAGGCTCTGGTCGATCAGGCCGTAGAGCTGAACCTGCGCCGCCCAGACGGAAACCGAGAGGGCGCTCAAAGCGACAAACGCAGCAAGCGTTTTTTTGCACATTTGAAAGTCTCCTATTTCGATCACCGCGGCTCCAATGAGGGTCGGGACCGCGGCCGGATGCGGGAGGCTTCAGCGCCGCCTGCCAGAAAAATCGGCGGCTCCGCCTCCCACAGATCCGATTGTCTGCAGAGGGTCCAATGCGCCGAAACAGCAAAACGCCAAACTACTTTGGAGCACCGCCGCAGATCAAAGCGGCATCGTCGGGAGAACTTTTCAAAAGATAAGGAATTAATTAGCCGGCAGCTTTAAAACGCTTCACCATCAATCATTTAGGACGGCGTAAAAGAAACGCGGAATTTTTCGAGGGTTACATCCATAAGGGAAATCCCTCTGCCGTTGCAGAAAAACCACAGAGGAGGCAACAGACGCGGCGGCCTCGGCGTGCCTTTGATCTACAGAGAAAAAAACGGCGTACGCCGTTTTACCGAGACGCCCGGCTGAGTTCGGGCACCGCACCGGGGCTCCTTCACGGCAGACAGCGCACAAAACGAGCTGTTTGCAGATTTTTATCGTTTTTTACGGGGGAAATAGCGGCAGTTGCCGCAGGAAGCCGCCCTCTTCGGCGGCCTTCAGAGCGGCTCGAGGCGCTCTTCGGCAAGGGCGGCGAGCGCGGCCCCGGCGTCCTGCGTCAGGGGATCGATGACAGTGACGTCCGCCGTTTTCCGCATCCACGTCATCTGGCGCTTGGCGAGCTGCCGCGTCGCCGCGACGCCGGCCTCGAAGAACGCCTTTTCGCTGCAGCGCCCCTCCAGGAACTCAACGGCCTGCCGGTAGCCTACGGCACGCATGGCGGAGCTCTTGGGGTCGAAGTCGGGGCGCTTCATAAGCGCCCTCACCTCGTCAAGGAAGCCGTCGCGGAGCATCTGCCTGAAGCGCTCCTCGATGCGTGCGTGGAGCACTTTCCGATCGGACGGGATGAGCGCCGCCGCGGCGATCGCAAAGGGCGGCTTTGCCGCGGCTTCGGCCTGGTAGGCCGAAATGGGGCGGCCCGTCATGCGGAAGACCTCGAGCGCCCTGCCGATGCGCTGCGAATCGTTCGGCGAGAGCCTTGCGGCGGTTTCGGGGTCGACGCGCGCGAGCTCGGCGTGCATCGCGGGCCACCCCTTCGCGGCGCCTTCGGCGGCGACGGCCGCCCGGACGGCGGGATCCGTGCTCGGCATGTTGCTGATGCCCTCGCGCAGCGCTTTGGCGTAAAGCATCGTGCCGCCCACGATGAGCGGCTGCCTGCCGCGGGCGCGGATTTCGGGGACGAGCCTTGCGGCGTCGGCCGCGAAGTCGGCCGCGCTGTAGCTTTCGCCGATGTCGCGGATATCGATGAGGTGGTGCGGGCAGATAGCGCGCTCTTCCCTCGTCGGCTTGGCCGTGCCGATGTCCATGCCGCGGTAGACGAGCGCCGAGTCCATCGAGATGATCTCGCAGGGCATGCGCCGGGCAAGCGCAAGCGAGGCGGCCGACTTGCCGGAGGCGGTCGGACCGAGGATCATGAGTGCCGCGCAGCCGGCCATCAGCGGCCCCGCATGAAGAGCCGGTCGAGCTCTTCCATCGTGAGCTCGCACCAGGTCGGGCGCCCGTGGTTGCACTGGTCGGCCCTCGGCGTGCGCTCCATGTCGCGCAGCAGCCTGTCCATCTCCGGCATCGTGAGCCGGCGGTTTGCCCTCACCGACCCGTGGCAGGCCATGGTGGCCAGCAGCCGGTTGCGCAGCGCCTCGATCGCGTCGCTTTCCCCGTAGGTGCGGTAGTCCTCGAGCAGCTCGAGCACCATCTTTTCGATGCCGTCGGCGGGCGCGTCCTTGAGGAGCGCCGGGAGCGCCCTGATCATGAGCGCGCTCTCGCCCGCCGCGGTGATGTCAAAGCCGATTTCGGCGAAATCGCCGCGGTGCTGCTCGAAGGTCGCAAAATCGGCGGCGGAGACGCGGAAGACCTGCGGGATGAGCGCAGGCTGCACGGCGATGCGGTCCTCGTCCATCTCGCGCTTCAAGCGCTCGTAGGTGATGCGCTCGGCCGCGGCGTGCATGTCGACGATCACGAGGCCGCGCTCGTTTTCGGCGAGCACGTAGACGCCCGCGATCTGGGCGATCGGCCGCCCGAGCGCCCCTTCGGGGAGCGCGCCGTCGGGCCGTTCGGCGGGCGCTGCGGCGGGCTCCGGCCGGAGCTGGGCAGCGGGCTTCGCTTCTGCGGCCTGCGGCGGCGTCACGGCGGGCGCGGCGCCCGAAACCGCATCGGGCACGAAGGAGCCGCCCGTGAGCGGCAGCGTGCCCGCGACGGGCTCGGGCTCGGGCGCCTCCTCGGGCTCGAGCCTGAAAGCGGGCTCGGCCTTGGGCGGCACCTGGGCGTGAGCGGCGGCGGCCGCCGTTTGCCTGTCGGCGCCGAAAAGGCGCATCGCCGCGCCCACGTCGGGCTTTTCGCTGCGGCGGAAGGCCGCGGCCGCATCGGCCGCGGCGGCTGCGCCCGCATGCGGCGCGCCCTGCGGCGGGACGATCTGCGCGGGCGCTTCGCTGCCCAGCGAGGCGCGCGGCACGGAAAGCGTCTCGCGCAGCGCCGCCGAGATGAAGTGATGCACCCGGCCCGAGTCGCGGAAGCGCACCTCGGTCTTCGTCGGATGGACGTTCACGTCCACCGCCTCGGGCGGAATCGTGAGATAGAGGCAGAACATCGGGCAGGCCTGGCCGTGGAGCACGTCCTCGTAGGCGGAGCGCACGGCGTGCGAGAGCACCTTGTCGCGCACGAAGCGGCCGTTGACGAAGAAATACTGCGCGTCGGCCCGCGGGCGCGACACCGTCGGGATGCTGATGAGGCCGTGCAGCGACATGCCGCCGCCCGCACTCGCGTTCACCTCGAGGCTGCGGCCCGCGAACTCGCGGGGCATGATCGCCTCGATGCGCTCGGCGACATCGCTCACCGCCTCGAGCCGGAGCACGGTGCGCATGCCCGAGACGAGCGAAAAGCTTACGTTCGGGCTCGCGAGCGCGAGGCGCTCGACCTGCTCGAGCACGTGCGCCGTCTCGGTCGCCTCGGACTTCATGAACTTGCGCCGCGCGGGCGTCTTGTAAAAGAGGTCGCAGACCTCGACCCGCGTGCCGAGCACGCCGGAGGCGGGATGCACCTCGCCGCCCTCGATCGCCCAGGCCGACTCCGCTTCGGGCGTGCGGCTCACGATCGAGAGCTCGGCGACGGCGTCGATCGAGGCGAGCGCTTCGCCCCTGAAGCCGAGGCTCTGCACCTGCTCGAGCTCGAGCAGGTTGCGGATCTTGCTCGTGGCGTGGCGCTTCAGGGCGAGCGGCAGGTCTTCCTTGGCAATGCCCGAGCCGTTGTCGGCGACAACGATGCGCTTGAGGCCGCCGCCCTCGAGCTTCACCTCGATGCGGTCGGCGCCGGCGTCGAGCGCGTTCTCGACGAGCTCCTTGACGACGGAAGCGGGCCTCTCGATCACTTCGCCCGCGGAAATCTGGCTGATGAGCTGGCTCGGCAGCTCCTGAATGCTGCGGCGCGGTGCGGCGGCGCGCGGCGTCAGAGTTTGCATGGGAATCGGTTCCTGAAAAAGACTGTGCGGCGGGCTCCCGCAGGAGCCGCCCGTGGCAGGGACCATGATAGATGAAAAGCGGCCCCGTGCATAAAGAAAGGCGCGGCCGCGGGGCCCTGTCCCCGCGGCCGCGCCGCTTCGTCCTCAGGACCGGAGGTCCTTCGGAGGAATCATCAGCTCATCTTGGGCGGATTCGACTGCCACTCGGCGGTCTTCTTGTGCAGGATGTAGCACACCGTCGGGTGGTTGCCGGTATCCGGGAGATGATGCACGTTCTCCGGGCCCGCTTCGCGGATCGCCTTCGAGACGTCGCTCTCCGGGTCGTCAAGGTCGCCGAAGAAGCGCGCCTTCGAGCAGCAGGCCTTGACGCAGGCCGGCAGCTCGCCGATCGCCTGCAGGTGGTCGCAAAGCGTGCACTTCTCAACGACCTTCTTTTCGGCGTTGTAGGAGCGCGCCCCGTACGGGCACGCGGCCATGCACAGTTTGCAGCCGATGCACTTCTCCTTGTTGATCATGATCTGGCCGTCTTCGGTGCGATAGGACGCACCCGTCGGGCAGACCTTGACGCAGGGAGCGTCCTTGCAGACCTGGCAGACCGCCGGCAGGAAGTACTGGTGGATGTTGGGGAACTCGCCCACCGGCCCGATCGTCAGCACCTTGTTGTAGTGCATGCCGAGAGGAACGTGGTTTTCCTGCTTGCAGGCGATTTCGCACGCATAGCAGCCGATGCAGCGGTCAAGATCGATAACTAGCGTTTTCTGTGACATAGCTTAGAACTCCGGCAACTTGGTGGGATCGGAAGGCTGGGGCAGCCAGGGCTTGAACTGCTCGGGCTTCGTCCACACGCCCTTGGGCGCGCCGGGCGCCTTCGAGATGCGGACCTGGAAGCCGCGCAGCGTGTAAGTGCCGACGATGTCGTTGTACGGAGGATCGTTCTTCGTGAGAACGTTCACGTTCATCTCACGCCAGCCTTCGGTCGGAGTGTTGAGGTTCTCGGGCACCCAGAAGCGCTCGAGGTAGACCACGCCGGGGTTGATGCCCTGCGTGACGCGGACCTTCGCCTCGATCTTGCCGCGGCGGCTTTCGACGTAGGCCCAGTCGCCCTGCTTGACGCCGTATTTCTCGGCGGCCTTCGGGTTGACCCAGATCTCGGGCACCGGATAGAGCTCGCGCAGCCACGGGACGTTGCGCAGCGTGCCGTGGTGGTACATCGGCAGGCGGCCGCTCGTGAGCACCAGCGGGAATTCCTTGGCGATCTCGCCGTTGGGGCTTTCCGCGGGCTCGAGGTAGTACGGCAGCGGATCGTAGTCGTGCGAGGCGGGCGGCAGCGGCTCCTTGGCGTACGGCGCGCCCGTGCGGCCGAGGTTGATGAACACCTCGCCGTAGAGCTCCATCTTGCCCGAGGGCGTATGGAAGCCGGTGGGCTTGCCCGTCTTCGGGTTGGGCTTCTTGTAGACGTAGTAGGTCTGCCACTTGTCCCAGGGCATGTACTCGTACGGATTGTGCGCGAGGAGCTGCTTCCAGGTGAGCCCGATGCGCGAGAGGTTCATGTCGAGCAGGTGCTCCATCGAGTTCCAGTACGGAACGTCGAGCTTGCCGCCGTGCTCCTTCATCCAGGCCGGATCGCGGGAGCGGCGGCAGTTTTCGTGGCCGAGCTCCGCAAGGCGCTTGACGAGCATGCCCCAGATGAGCGTCTCGTCGGCCGTCTCGTAAAGGTGCGTGACCGCCTGGCGGGCGAAAACCTTGTTGAGGTTTTCAATGAGCATGTTGGTCTCGAGCCATTCCGTGCAGGGGAGCAGCATGTCGGCGTGCAGGCTGAAGGAGGTCATGTACATGTAGATGTGCACGACGTAGTCGAGCTTGTCGAAGGCCTTGACCCAAGACGAGGCGTTGCCGAGGACGCCGAACTTGTTGCCCGAGCGCTCGATCCAGATGTGCGGCTGGTAAGGCTTGCCGGTGAGGATCGCGTTGAGCACGGCCGGGATCTGCGCGGCGTCCCACTGCAGCAGGCCCTTGTACTCGGTGCCGCCGAGGCGCTTCTTGAGCTGGCCCTCGGGCAGGATGAAGGAGCACGCGGTCGCGAGGCTGCCCGCCGGCACGACGTTGCTCGACGGACGGCGCTGCAGGAGCGCCCCGGGGTTCTCGACGTTGCCCATGAGGGCATTGAGGATGCAGGCGCCCATGCCGGCCTGCACCGAGCTCACGTACTGGTCGGTCGCCACGCCGAGCGCGACGCCGCCCGGGCCCGAAGCGTAAATCTTGATGGCTTCCTCGATCTTCTTCGGATCGAGCCAGCAGGTCTTGCCGGCCTTCTCGAGCGTCCACTCGTCGGCACGGTCGCGCAGCATCCGGAAGCCCGTCTTGCACTCGACGCCGTTGACGGTGTGGACGCCGTCGAGCTCGACGTCGTAGGCGTCGTTCCACGGATACGTGAGCGGCTTGGCCGAATTGGTCTTCTTGTCCCAGACCACGTAATCCTTGGGATTCCCGTCCTTGGCGATGTCGTTGCCGTGCAGGAACATCTTCGTCTTGGCGTTGACGAGGTAAGGCAGGTTCGTCCACTTCATCGTGAACTCATGGTCATAGAGATCATGGTCGATGATGTACTTGATCCAGCAGAGCATCAGCGCGATGTCCGTGCCGGGGCGGATCGGGAGCCACACGTCGGCCTTCTGCGCGTCGGGGATGAAGCGCGGGTCGACGCACACGGTCTTCACGCCGGCGGCGCGCAGGTCCGCGAGCACGCGGCCGCCGCCGCCCGGGCAGCTGTAGGACGGGTCCGTGCCCCAGAGCACGAGCGCCTTCGTCTTCGGATTGGGGCTGTAAAGCTCGAGGCAGTGCTCGTCGGCGATGCTCGTCGTCGGGCCGCCGTACATCAGGCCGAAGGAGAGCGTGCGCGGCAGGAAGCACTGTGCGCAGCCCGGCTCGAAGAAGTTCGGGGTGCCGAACGTGTTGGCGAAGCGGCGCACGCCGCGGAATGCCGGGTTGCCGCCGCCGCCCGTCGAGACGAGCACCGACTCGGCGCCGTATTTCTCGCGCGCCTCCATGAGCTTGTGGGCGAGCGTGTCGATCGCCTCTTTCCAGCTGATGCGCTTCCACTTGTTCTCGCCGCGCTTGCCGACGCGGACCATCGGGTACTTCAGGCGGTTCGGGTTGTAGAGCGCCTGGATGCCCGAAAGGCCCTTGGCACAGATCGCGCCGTGGGTCATCGGGAATTCGGGGTTGCCCTCGAGCTTGATCACGCGGCCGTTGCGCACGTGCGCGAGAACGCCGCAGTTGTGAATGCAGGCGCGGCAGCAGGTCTTGACAATCTTCGTCTCGCCTTCTTCGGCGGCGGCCTTCTTGGCCGCCGGCTCGGCGGCGCGCGCCGTGAGGCCGTCAGGCATCGCGCCGAGCGCGGCGCATCCCGCGGCGGCTTCGATGAACGTGCGTCTTGAAAAAGCAAACTTCCTCATAGAAGCTATCTCCTTGCTTTTTTTCGCTCCCCGCTGGCGGCCTTGGGGGAAAGGCCGCAATGAGGACAAGGCTCCGGCTGCGCCTCGCCGGGGGGGGGGAGCCGGCGGCGGGCGTCCGCTCGCAGGTCAAACGTCCCTTTTTGCCCTGCGAGGCCTTGATGTACAGTCTAAGCAGACATTTTTAATGACTGCAGAGGATTTACCATTAGACAAGATTCTGATCTTTCAGCATTTTCTATAAAGATATCTTATGAGTGGCTATTTAAGCGACACCGCGGCGGAGCATTTCCCCCGCCGTCCCGCCGCGCCGGCAGGACGTCCGCATTCTTGTTCCGGCGTCAATTTTTTTTGAACCCGGCGCAGGATTTTCACGTCCTTTTCACTCAAACGCACGTTGCATTCGTTAAGATAGAAGGCTGACTTTCCCGCGACTCGCGCGGCAATCACAGGCCTTAAGCGGGCCGTCTCATAGGATTTGCAGATGGACGTTATCAGTCTCATCCTCGAGCTTTTCACCAACACCGATCATTTCCTTGTTTCGCTCGCCACGGACTACGGCATGTGGATCTACATCGCCATGTTCGTGATCTTCTTCCTCGAAATGGGCCTGGTGGTCTGCTCCTTCCTTCCCGGCGACTCCCTGCTCTTCGTTGCGGGCACCATCGCGGCGAGCGGCACCGCGAGTCCCTGGATGATCATGCTGGCGGTGATCCTGGGCGCCATTTGCGGCAACTCTGTCGGCTACGAACAGGGCCGCTGGCTCGGCAAGCGCATCTACAGCGGCTCGATTCCGTGGATCAACGAGAAGAAGCTGCGCACGGCGCACGACTTCTACATGCGCCACGGCGGCAAGACCGTGCTGCTCGCGCGCTTCGTGCCGATCGTGCGCGCCTTCGCGCCGCTCATCGCCGGCGCGGCGAAGATGGACGGCCTGCGCTTCGAGATCTTCAGCGGCACGGGCGCCGTGATCTGGGCCTTCACGATCGTGGGTGCGGGCTACCTCTTCGGCAACATCCCGTTCATCAAGAACAACCTCACGCTCATCCTGCTCTGCGGCATCGCCGCGGCCATCGCCGGCCCGGTGATGGTGGGCGCCGCCTGGCGCTTCCTGCACGCGCGCAAGACGCAGAAGCCCTGAAAATTCCTATGAAGACGCGGGGCGCTTTCCCGAAAAAAGGAAAGCGCCCCATTTTTTTATAGTCGCCCGCTTCGCGCTCAGGCGGCCTGGGCGGCGATGAGCTCGACGAGCTTCAACGTCACCTCGGTGCTCTTTTCAACGGCCGAGAGCGGCATGAACTCGGCGCTGCTGTGGAAGTTGAGCGCGCCCGTGAAGTAGTTCGGCGTGATGATCCCCTTGGTCGAGAGGAACGAGCCGTCCGTGCCGCCGCGCATCGCGATCGTCTTCGCCTTGACGCCGCACGCTTCGAGCGCCTTGTAAAGGCAGTCGACGCTCGCGCGGTTGTCGGGCGTGAGCGCGTCGGCGATGTTGCCGTAGATGTCCTTGACCGTCAGGTCGATCTTCGCCCTCGGGTAGCGCGTCCTGAGGTAGTCGGCCGCGGCGCGGATGAGCGCCTTCTTTTCCTCGTATTTCGGCTTGCTGTGGTCGCGGATCTTGATCGAGACCGTGGCGTGCGAGGCGTTCGAGACGATGCTGTGCACCCACACGAAGCCCTCGGTCCCCTCGGTGCACTCGGGCGTGGCGCCGCGGTCCATCATGTTCATGAAGTCGCAGGCGATCTGCGTCGGGTTGACGAGCACGCCCTTGGCGCTCATCGGATGCGCCGTGACGCCCTTGATCTCGAGCGTCGCCGCGCCCGCGTTGAACGTCTGCCAGACCACTTCGCCGAGTTCGCAGCAGTCGATCGTGTAGGCGAAATCGACCGGGAACTTCGCGAGGTCAAGGCTCTTCGCGCCCCTCAGGCCGATTTCCTCGTCGGGCACGAAGGCCACGTAGATCGTGCCGTGCGGGCGGTTCTCGCGCACCACGTGCGTCATCGCGGTCATCACGTTGGCGATGGCGGACTTGTTGTCGGCGCCGAGCACCGAGGTGCCGTCGCTCACCACCAGGTCGTCGCCGCGGTAGCGCTCGAGCTCGGGATGCTGCGCGGTGCGGATCCAGAGGTCCTTTTCCTTGTTCTGACAGATGTCGCCACCCTTGTAGCCGCGGATCACCTGCGGGTGAATGTCGGGCGAGAGGCCCGCGTCGACCGTGTCGAGGTGGGCGACCCAGCCGACCGTCGGGGCGCTGCGGCCCGCGGGCAGGTTCGAGGGAAGGTGCGCCGTGACGCAGGCGTGCTCCGAAATCTCAACGTCCCTGAAGCCGAGTTCCTTCAGCTCGCCCGCGAGCAGCGCGGCGAGCTTTCTCTGGCCTTCGGTGCTCGGCACCGAGGTCGCCGCCGGATCGCTCTGGGTCGTCACGGCCGCGTAGCGCAGGAAGCGCTCGAGAATCTCTTCTTTCATGTCTGTCTCCTTTGGTTTTCGGTCTTTATTGTTCAAGCGGCGCCGCACTCCCCCGGTCCGGGCACTGCATGCGCCGATAAGCAAAAGGGCAGGCCGCCCGAAGCGCGCCGGCCCTTTTGCCGAAGGAAGAAGGAAGCTCCGCTTACTCGGCGGCCCTCTCCTCAAGGATCGCCACCGCCGGCAGCTTCTTGCCCTCGAGGAACTCGAGGAAGGCGCCGCCGCCCGTGGAGATGTAGGAAATGCGGTCGTGCAGGCCGAACTGCTCGACGGCGGAGACGGTGTCGCCGCCGCCCGCGATCGAGAACGCGCCGCGGTCGGTCGCCTCGGCGATCGCCTCGCCCATGACGCGCGTGCCCTCGGCGTAGGGCGCCATCTCGAAGACGCCCACGGGGCCGTTCCAGACGATGGTGCCGGCGCTCTTGAGCGTTTCGCCGAGCATCGCCGCCGTCTTCGGGCCCACGTCAAGGATCATCTCGTCGTCGCGCACGTCGTCAACGTCCGCGACGCGGTGCTCCGCATCGGCCGAGAAGGCCTTGGCGACCACGACGTCGACGGGCATCGGGAGCTTCGCGCCCTTCGAGGCGAGCACGTCGAGCACCTTGCGGCATTCGCCGACGAGCTCGGGCTCGGCGAGCGACTTGCCGATCTTCTTGCCGTCGGCAAGCAGGAACGTGTTGAGGATGCCGCCGCCCACGATGAGGCGGTCGACCTTCTGCGCGAGGTTGCCGAGGATGGTGAGCTTGGTGGAAACCTTCGAGCCGCCGACGATCGCGACGAGCGGGCGCTTGGCCTCTTCGACGGCCTTGGTGAGCGCGTCGATTTCGGCGGCCATCAGCGGGCCGGCGCAGACCGTGGAGGCGTAGCGCGCCACGCCGACCGTGGAGGCCTGGGCGCGGTGGGCGGTGCCGAACGCGTCGTTCACGAACACGTCGCAGAGCGCGGCGTACTTCTTCGAGAGCGCATCGTCGCACTTCTTCTCGCCCTTGTTGACGCGGCAGTTCTCAAGCAGCACCGCTTCGCCCGGGCGCACGTCGACGCCGTCGACCCAGTCGCTCACGAGGCGCATCTCCTGGCCGAGCAGCTCGCCCATGCGGCGGGCCACGGCCCCGAGGCTGTCCTCGGGATGCATCTCGCCTTCGGTCGGGCGGCCGAGGTGGCTCATGACCATGACCGCCGCGCCGGCGTCAAGCGCCGTGCGCACGGCGGGCAGGCTCGCCCTGATGCGGGTTTCGTTGGTGATGCGGCCGCTTTCGTCGCGCGGCACATTGAGGTCGCTGCGGATGAGGACGCGCTTGCCTTTCAGAGCGCCGCTCTCGGCGAGCTCCATAAGGGTCTTGACGTGCATAGGTTTCTCCGGAATGTGAAAAGCCACGCCGGAGACCGTCCGGCATGGCTTTGAAGGATGAAGTGCTGCGGTTACTTCGCCGCCATCATGGCCGTGGCCACGTCGAGCATGCGGTTCGAGAAGCCCCACTCGTTGTCGTACCAGGCGGTGACCTTGCAGAGGCGGCCGCCGGAGACCTTGGTGAGCGTGGCGTCGTAGATCGAGCTGTGCGGATCGTGGTTGTAGTCGGAGCTCACGAGCGGCAGGTCGGAGTAAGCGAGGATGCCCTTGAGGCTGCCCTCGGAAGCGGCCTTCACCGCCTCGTTGATCTCTTCGACCGAGGTGTCGCGCTTCGCGATGAAGGTGAGGTCGACGAAGCTCACGTTGATCGTCGGCACGCGCAGCGAGAAGCCGTCGAGGCGGCCGTTGAGCTCGGGGAGCACCAGGCCGACGGCCTTGGCGGCGCCCGTCTTGGTCGGGATCATCGAGCGGCCGGCGGCGCGGGCGCGGCGGATGTCCTTGTGGTAGACGTCGGTGAGCACCTGGTCGTTGGTGTAGGAGTGGACGGTGGTCATGAGGCCGCGCTCGATGCCGATCGCGCCGTGCAGCGCCTTGGCGAGCGGCGCGAGGCAGTTCGTCGTGCAGGAGGCGTTGGAGACGACGCGGTGCTCGGGGCGGAGCGTGTCCTGGTTGACGCCGTAGACGATCGTCGCGTCGGCGGGCTTGCCGGGCGCGGAAAGCAGCACCTTCTTCGCGCCCTGGTTGATGTGCACCATGCTCTTTTCGGTCGAGTTGAAGGCGCCCGTGCACTCCATCACGACGTCGACGCCCAGGTCGCCCCAGGGCAGCTTGCTCGGGTCGTAGGAGCCGAAGACGCGGATGCGGTCGCCGTTGACGATCAGCGTGTCCGTGCCTTCCGTGCTCACGTCGGCGCCGAAGAGGCCGTGCACCGTGTCGTGCTTGAGCAGGTGGGCGTGAATGGCCAGGTCGCCCGGCGCATTGACAGCCACGATCTCGATGTCGTGCTTCTTGCCGTACTCGTAGTGAGCGCGCAGAACATTGCGGCCGATGCGGCCAAAGCCCGTAATCGCAACGCGAATTGTCATCTTGCTAATCCTTGACTTGAGTGGGTCGATGGTGGTTGGTGGTCACTTGAGCAGCTCTTCGGCCGCGGCGACCACGCCCTCCGCGGTGAAGCCGAATTTCTTCCAAAGCACGGACGCGGGGGCGCTGTCGCCGAAGGTCGTCATGCCGATGGCCGTGCCCTTGCCCGTGAAATACTTGTGCCAGAGGTCGGGCTGCGAGGCCTCGATCGCCACGACGGGCGTGCCCGGCGTGAGAACGCTCTCGCGGTAGGCGGAGTCCTGCTCGTCGAAGAGGTTCGCGCAGGGCATCGAGACGACCCTCGCCTGCACGTTGCGCGCCGTGAGCAGGTTCCTCGCCTGCATCGCCAGGCCCATCTCGGAGCCCGTGGCGAGCAGGATGACCTGCGCCTCGCCCTTGCCGGCGGGCGCCTCGGCGGCGATGTAGCCGCCGCGCGCGATCGCGTCGGCGTCAACTTCGTCGCGGTCGACGAAGGGCAGGCTCTGGCGCGAGAAAATGAGGATCGACGGGCCGTCGCGGCGCTCGATGGCGCTCGCCCAGGCGACCACGGTCTCGACCGTGTCGGCGGGGCGCCAGACGTGCATGCCGGGGATGAGCCTCAGGCTGGGGATCTGCTCCACGGGCTGGTGCGTCGGGCCGTCTTCGCCGAGGCCGATCGAGTCGTGCGTGAAGACGTTGATGACGCGCTGCTTCATCAGCGCCGACATGCGAAGCGCATTGCGCGAGTAATCCGAGAACGTGAGGAACGTCGCCGCAAACGGGATGAAGCCGCCGTAGAGCGCAATGCCGTTCATGATGGCGGACATGCCGAACTCGCGCACGCCGTAGCTGATGTGGCGGGCCGTGAAGTCGCCCGTGTTGAGGCTCTTGACGCCTTCCCAGTTGGTGAGGTTGGAGCCCGTGAGGTCGGCCGAGCCGCCGAGCAGTTCCGGCAGCGCGGGGGCCAGGGCGTTGAGCGTCTTCTGGCTCGCCTTGCGCGAGGCGATCGACTCGCCCTCTTCCTGCGCCTTGCAGAGCGCGTCCATCACGGTCTCGGACCAGTTCGCGGGCAGGTCGCCCCTCAGGCGGCGCTCGAGCTCGGCGGCGAGCTTCGGATAGGCGGCCTTGTACTTCGCGTACATGGCCTGGTATTCATCTTCGATGCGCTTGCCCTCGGCCCGGTGGTCCCAGGCGTCGTAGATTTCCTGCGGGATCACGAAGGGCGGGTATTTCCAGCCGAGCGTCTCGCGCGCGGCGGCGATTTCCTCCGGGCCGAGCGCGGAGCCGTGCACCTTGGCCGTGCCCTGGCGGTGCGGCGCGCCCTTGCCGATCGTCGTCTTGGCGATGATGAGCGTGGGCTTGTCCTTGCTCCGCTTCGCCTCGGCGATCGCCATGTCGACGGCGTCGATGTCGTGGCCGTCGATCGGGCCGATGACGTTCCAACCGTAGGCCTCGAAGCGGCCGCGCGTGTCGTCGCCGAACCAGCCGCGGACGTCGCCGTCAATCGAAATGCCGTTGTCGTCGTAAATGGCGATGAGCTTGTTGAGCTTCCAGACGCCGGCGAGCGAGCAGACCTCGTGGCTGATGCCTTCCATCATGCAGCCGTCGCCCAGGAACACGTAGGTGCGGTTGTCGATGACGGGGAAGCCCTCGCGGTTGAACTCCGCGGCGAGCATTTTCTCGGCGAGCGCCATGCCGACGCCGTTGGCGATGCCCTGCCCGAGCGGGCCGGTCGTCGTCTCGACGCCCGGCGTCACGCCGACCTCGGGATGGCCCGGTGTCTTGCTGCCGAGCTGGCGGAAATTCTTGATGTCCTCGATCGAGACGTCGTAGCCCGTCAGGTGAAGCAGCGCGTACTGCAGCATCGAGCCGTGCCCGTTCGAGAGGATGAAGCGGTCGCGTCCCGTCCAATGCGGATCGCAGGGATTGAAGCGAAGGTGGCGGGACCACAGCGCGGTGGCGATGTCGGCCATGCCCATGGGCATGCCCGGGTGCCCGGACTTGGCCTTTTCAATGGCGTCCATGCTGAGGGCGCGGATCGCATTGGCCATCGTCTGAGCGGAGACTGCAGAAGTCATCATGTTGCTTTGAGGACTGTTATAAGAAGAGAACAAGAGAGAAAGTCGCGGCTTGCGGCCGAGCGTTCCTTGTTCGGCCGCCGTCGGAGATTGAGCGGTATTCTAACAAACTGTCCGCGCGCATTTAACCGTAAAAACACGGCTTCGTGCGCCCGCGCAGGGTTTGCGCGAATGTCGGCCCGGGGCTGCGTCGCAGTCCCTCAAAGCGCAGAACGCCCCGCGGGGCACAGGGCCCGGCGGGGCGGGAAATTCGCTTGCGGGAGCCTTTTTCCGGCAGGCTAGCCCTGCGGGAGCAGCGCGTACCAGCTGTCGGGGCCGCTCTGCGCCTCTTCCTCGCCTTCGCTGCTTTCGGCGAGAAGGTCCGACCAGTTGCTGAAGCCGAGCGTCTCGTTGCCGCTCACGCGCTGCTCGGGCGCGCCCTTGCGGCTCTTGTGGAGCGAGACCGCGCGGTCGGTGTCGCCGAGCGCCGCCACGGAGAGCAGGCTGTGCTCCTTGAGCACCTTGTTGCCGTAGCCGTTGTCGTGCGACATGTTGGCCGCGCCGCTGTAGTACTTGAGGGCGCGGTTCACGCTGCCCGTGCGCTTGATGAGATAGGAAAGGATGTCGGTGCCCACGGCGATGTTCGCGTACGGGTCGAAAGCCGCCTGGCGGCCGCCGAAAGCGCGGAACTTCTTCTTGTGGACGTTGGTGACGACCTGCATCAGGCCCTCGGCGCCGGCGCCGGAGCGCGCGTCGGGATTGAAGCTCGACTCGGTGCCGATGACGGCGAGGATGAGAAGCGGGTCGACGTCGCGCGCCTTGCCGATCTCAATGGCCCACTCGGTGACCTGGCGGGCCTGCTGCATGGGAACGCGGAAAGCCTTGTTGACGTAAACGGCCACCTGATGGGCGGCGTTGTTCCTGCTCGCCTCGGCCTTGGCCGCCGCAGACTCGCTCTCGGCGGTGAGGCGCACCTGCGCGGCGCGCTCCGCGTCGTGCACCTCGGCGGCGAAGAGGGCGCGCTGCGCGCTCGCTGCGGCAGCGTCCGTCTCGGCAATGACCGCCGCCGGCTCCGCAGCGGCCGACGGGGCCTCTGTCTGCGTTTCCGGCGCCCAGAACACAGCAGTCCCTATCGCCGCAGCCGTGAGAAAGGCGGGAACGGCGGGTGAGAGAAGCAGCTTTCTGAGCGATAGTCGGACGATCATACAGTGTTTGCCGTGGGCTTCCGGCCGTCCCGTCCCCTTACGGAGACTAGGCGCCGGAATGCATCGGCGGCTTTCCTTTTAGAAACTCGATCTTTTTATACTATCAAAACGAAACGGAAATTTTCAAGCGCAGGCCGCGCTTCCGAGACAAAGCATTACAGAGTCTTAACACTCTGCAAGGCACCCGGAATGCTCTGCCGCCGGACAACAAAACGCCTGGAAATTCAGACCTCGGCACGCTTTCGCGCCTACAATGGAAAAACGGCCGCGCTGCGTTCGGCAGGCGGCGCATCTTTACAATTGGGACAATTTGACAATGAAGCGCAGACCGATACACCGCGGCGGCATCCTTTCCGCCGGCTACGACAGCGAACGGCGCTGCCTTGACGTGGAGTTCGACACGCACCGCCTGGTTCGCGTCGAAAACATCGGGCCCGAGGCCGCCTCGCGCTTTCTCGATTCGGGCTCGCCCGCGAGCTACTGGCGCGACGAAATCGAGGAAAACTACGTGATCCGCGAGATCAGCGCGAAGGAAGAGGAAGCCGAAAAGCCCCGCTCGAAGCAGTCGCTCGAGGCGCTGAAGAAACTCTTCGGGGACGCGTAACGGCGCCGCAGAACCCTTTGAAGCCAAGGCCCGCACGGCAGCAAAGCGTGCGGGCCTTATTTTATTTTTGCCGTTTCTCAGCCCTGGCCGAAGAAGATCGTCGCCAGGCCGAGGAAGATCAGGAAGCCGCCCGAGTCGGTCGAGAAGGTGAGCAGCACCGAGCCGCCCATTGCGGGATCGCGCCCGAGGCGGGTGAGGATGAGCGGGACCGCGAGGCCCACCGCCGCGCCCTGCACGATGTTGAGGAACATCGCGAGCATCATGACGATGCCGAGCTTGATGCCTTCGGGCGTGTCGAAGTAAAGGAGCCAGGCGCACAGGCCCGCGATCACGCCCCAGATGAGGCCGTTGATGACCGCGACGGCCATTTCCTTCTTGATGAGGTCGCCCTTGTTGGCGTCGGTCACCTGGCCCATGGCAAGCGAGCGCACGAGCAGCGTGAGCGTCTGGTTGCCGGAGTTGCCGGCCATGCCGCCGACGATCGGCATCAGCGCGGCGAGCGCGACGACGCGCTCGATCGTGCCGTCGAAGAGCGAAATGACGCGGCTCGCGAAAAACGCGGTGCACAGGTTGACGCCGAGCCAGAGCCAGCGGCTCTTGGCGGTCTGCCAGACGCTGCCGAAAATATCCTGCTCGTCGTCCAGGCCGACGGCCGCGAAGGCGTCCTCCTCGCTGTCCTCGCGGATGACGTCGACCATCTCGTTGACGGTGAGGCGTCCGACGAGGCGGCCGGCTTCGTCGACCACCGGCGCGCTAACGAGGTCGTAGCGCTCGAAGGCGCCCGCCGCGTCGCTCGCGTCTTCAAGGGGATTGAGGGTGAGGATGTCGGTGTGCATGATCGAGCGCACCGCCACCTTGGGATCGCACGTGAGGATCTGCGAAAGCCCGATCGCGCCCTTGAAATGGCCGTGCCGGTCGACCACGAACACCTGGTCGGTGTGGTCCGGCAGCTCCTCGAAGCGCCTCAGGTACTTGAGCACGAGCTCGATCGTCGTTTCCTCGCGGATCGAGATGAACTCGAAGTCCATGCGCGCGCCGACGGAGTCCTCGGGGTACGACATCGCCGCGCGCACCTGCGCGCGCTCTTCGTGCGACAGGCCTTCCTGGACCTGCGCCATCACGTCGGGCGGCAGGTCCTCGACGAGGTCGGCGATCTCGTCCGTATCGAGGGTTTCGACCGCGTCGACGAGCTCGTCGCGGTTCATCGCGTCGATCAGCGTCTCGCGCACGCCGTCGTTGACTTCGACCAGAATGTCGCCGTCGTCCTCGCTCTGCACGAGGTTCCAGACGGTGAGTCGCTCGTCGAGCGGCAGCGCCTCGAGGATCCAGGCGATGTCGGCCGGGTGCAGCTTGGTGAGCGCCTCCTTCACCCGCTCGGCAGCCTCGGGGCTGATCGGCAGGGGCTCGTTTTCGTGGTGCTCGCGCACCGCCCGCTCGGAGCGGTGCTTTTCGGTGTCTTCTTCAAAGAGACGGTGCACCCACTCGAGCGTTCTCGACGCTTCATCGGAATCGCGCACCAGGCGGTCCTGGTCGTCATGCTTTGGTTCCTGGGCCGTCAGGCTTTCAGGCATGTTTCTCTCCGATCGTGTGAATGCAGGCCCCTGGGCGGGAGGAGCCTTAACCCGTTTTTTCCGAACCGTTTTCCCGGCGCAGGTGGGAGACTAACACGGGAGCGCTCGAATGTGCTTTCTCACGCGTCAAAAATTGATGCGAGAGGGCCCCGCCCCCGGTGCTTCGCTTACGCCTGAGGCGCTTGCGGCGCGGCTTCCGCGCCGTTTTCCCCTCCGTTTTCCGAAGAAGCGGCCTTTTCGGCCTTCTCGGCCTCGGCCGACTCGTTTTCGGCAATCTCCTCCTCGAGCGCGGCGCTCTCCTCAGCGCTCGCCGATTCGTCGAGCACCTTGATGAGGCGCGCCTCCATCACGAGGTCGACCAAGTCGCAGCCGATGATCTGCAGCAGCACCTTGCGCCCGCGCTCAAGGTCCTCGGGCAGGCCCGGCACGCGCTGCATGAACGGCAGCCCGTCGATGCGCACTAGGTCGCCCTTGACCACGACTGCCTCGATGCGCGTGAGCTTCTCCTGCAGGATCCAGCGCAGCGACCAGTAGCGCTCCATGCGCGTCTGGAAGTCGTTGTAAAGCGTGTAGAGCGCGTCGAACTGGCTCACGATGGCGAAAAGGTCGACGTCGTTGCCGGCGTAGGCGGGCGGTTCGCCCTTGAGCGCCGTCACCATCTGGCGCTGGTTGATGAGGTCGACGTAGCGCCGCAGCGGCGAGGTGCTCCAGGCGTAGCGCTCGACGCCGAGGCCGTCGTGCGGCCCCGGGGTCGTGCTCATGCGCACGCGCCCCATGCGCTGCGAGCGGTAGATGCCGGGCGTGCCGTGCTCCTCGAGCCAGAGGCCCCAGGTGCTGTTGGCGAGGATCATGAGCTCGGCGACCAGCAGGTCGAGCGGCGCGCCGCGGCGGCGGCCCTTGACGTGGATGATCGCGTTCTCGCCCTCGCCCTCAAGGTCGAAGTACCAGTCGATGCGGCCCGTCGCCTCGGGGCGTCCGCGCACTTCCTCGCGGCCCTTCTGCAGGTGCTTCGCAAAGCGCCAGAGCCAGCAGATGTCGTCGCCGAACGCCATGTCGAGGTGCCCCGAGCTCACCGCCTCCTCGGTGACGAGCGCGTCGATCCTGTCGTAGCGCAGGTTGCGCTCGACGGCCACGCGCTCGAGGCGCGTCTCGGTGGAAATGACGGAAAGCGTCTCGTCGTCGACCGTGGCGTAGAGCGAAACGCAGGGCACGGGGCGCCCCTCGTCGAGCGAAAAGGCCTTGATGCAGGATTCGGGGAGCATCGTCGTCTTGAGGCCGGGCGCGTAAACCGTGCTCATGCGCGCACGCGCGGCCCTGTCGAGTGCATCGTCGCGGTGAATGCCGAGAGAAGGCGCCGCGATGTGGACGCCCACCCGCGTGCGGCCGTCCCCGAGATGCTCGACGCTCGCCGCGTCGTCGATCTCGGTCGTCGCCGAGTCGTCGATCGAGAAGGCGTGTACGTGAGCGAGCGGATACTGCTCCCAGCCCGAGACGTCGGGCTCGGGCAGGTCGGCCGGGAAGCCGCGGCCCTGGGGGAAGTTTTCCGCGTAAAAGCTGTCGACGTGCCAGTGCCAGGGACTCTCGATCGCGCCGAGCTTGAGCATGAGCCGCAGGGGCGAGAGGCGCGCGGCGGCGCTCGCCTCCTCGAGCGCCTTCCACTCGATGCTGTTCTTGTCGGGCTTGATCAGCAGCTGCATCGCCTGGGAGCGGATCTCCTCGGGGAGTTCCCCGCGGCCCATCGCCTCGACCCAGGACTGCTTGAGGAGCTCGCGGCGGCGCTTTTTCTCGAGCGCCGCGAGCGCGAGCTTCAGGGTGTCCGCGGGAGCGCGCTTATAGGCGCCGCGGCCCTTGCGGTAGAAATAGACGGGATTGCTGTGCAGCGCGAAAAGGAGCGCCGCCTTCTCGACGGGGCCGGCGCTGCCGCCCCAGTACTCCTCGGCGAGCTCCTCATAGGTGAACTCGTCGCGGCCCTCGGCCGCCTCCCAGAGGAAGGACGGGTCGAGCTCGCCCGACATCGCCTGCGCGCGCTCGATGAGCGCGGCCGGGGCGGGCGACTCGAAAGTGAAAAAGGAGCGGTTGGCCTTCACCTTGGTGCGCCGGCCGGTGGGCAGCTCGACCTGGTAGGCCGTGCCCGCCTGGGCGAGAACCGTGCCCGCCTTGAAGGCGCCGTCTTCTTCGAAAAAGAGATTCATCTATGCAGTCGCTTTACCCGGCCGAAGCGCCGGAAAAAAAGAGTTGTGAGCGCCCTCAGAAACTCGAGAGCGCGAAGTCCATCACGCGCGGCAGCACCGCCGCAAAGCGCGCGATGCGGTGGTCCGCCCCCGGAAGGATAACCTGTCTTAAATGAGCGTAGGCCTTCTGCGCCTTGCGCCAGTCGAGCACCTCGTCGCCCGTCGAGAGCACCGCGAGCGCCTGTCCCGGCTTCAGGTCGAGCGGCGAGACGGCCTCGGCGAGCGAGCGCAGGTCGTCCGAATAGCTTTCCTTCACGTCGAGCACGCGGTCGGTGCCGAAGACCTTCTGCGGCCCCGTCTCGCCCTTCACGAAGACCCACGGGTCGATGCAGGGATTGAGGAGGACGGCCCGCGCGCCCGTATTGACGGCGGCGCGGGCGGCGTAAAAGCCGCCGAGGCTCGAGCCGACGATCGTGAGCGAGGCGGGGTCGAGCCCTTCAAGCGTTTCGTCGATGAGCCGGTCGGCCTCAAGCGGCGGGAGGTTGAGGTCGGGTGCGGCAAAGCGCGCCCGGCCGCGGCAGGCCGCCTCCAGCAGCCTGCCTTTAGCGGAGGCGGGCGAAGAAAGGAAGCCGTGCAGGTAGACGAGCGCGGCGCTCATTTCGCTTCCCCGCGCGCCTTAAGGCGTTCCAGGAGCTTGCCGTGGATGCCGTTGAAGGAGCCGTTGCTCATGCAGAGGATCACGTCGCCCGGCCTCGCCTCGGCGAGCACGGCGTCGAGCAGCGCCTCGAAGTCGTGCGTGCAGAAAGCCCTGCCCGCGAGCACCTCGGCGGGCTCCCAGGAAACGCCCGGGCCCGCGTAGCAGAACGCCTTGTCGGCGTCCCGGAGCGACTCGGGAAGGCGGGAGCGCATGGTGCCGAGCTTCATCGTGTTGCTGCGCGGCTCGAAGACCGCGAGGATGCGGCGGGCGCCGACGCGGCTCCTCAGGGCATGCAGCGTCTCGGCGATGGCCGTCGGATGGTGCGCGAAGTCGTCGATCACCTCGACGCCGCCCTCGGTGCCCTTCACTTCGAGGCGGCGCTTCACGCCCGGGAAGCGGTTGAGGTGCCGGATCGACTCTTCGGGGCCGACGCCCGCGTCGCGCGCGGCGGCGATCGCCGCGACGGCGTTGAGCTCGTTGTAGCGGCCCGGCATGGCGAGGTGCAGCTCACCGTAGACGCGGCCCGCGAAGCTCACGGCCCCGCAGTCCGAAACCGCCCAGCCTTCCGGCGTGTCGAACCGCTCGAGGCGGCTCCAGCAGCCGCGCGCGAGCACGCGCTCGAGGGCCTCGCTGCGGGCGTTCGAGATCACCAGGCCGGCCGAGGGCATCGTGCGCACGAGATGGTGGAACTGCTTCTCGATGGCCGCGAGGTTCTCGAAGATGTCGGCGTGGTCGTACTCGAGGTTGTTGAGGATCGCCGTCCTCGGGCGGTAATGCACGAACTTGCTGCGCTTGTCGAAGAACGCGGTGTCGTACTCGTCGGCCTCGATCACGAACGGGCCCATCGGGCGCACGTCGCCCAGGTCGGCCGAGCGGCCGCCCCAGCGGGGCACGCCGCCGATGAGGAACCCGGGCCTCAGGCCCGCCTGCTGCAGGATCCAGGTGAGCATCGACGTGGTGGTCGTCTTGCCGTGCGTGCCTGCGACCGCCAGGACGTGGCGTCCCGTCAGCACGTGCTCGGCGAGCCAGCCCGGGCCCGAGGCAATCGGCAGCCCCAGGTTGAGGATCGCCTCGAGGAGCGGGTTGCCGCGCGAGATCGCGTTGCCGATCACCCAGACGTCCGCATGCACCGAGTCGATGATCGCGGGATCGTACCCCTCGATGATGTCGATGCCCGCGTCGCGCAGCGCGTCGCTCATCGGCGGGTAGACGTGCGCGTCGCAGCCCGTCACGCGGTGGCCCGCTTCCTTGGCGAGGGCGGCCACGCCGCCCATGAAGGTGCCGCAGATGCCGAGAATATGAATGTGCATGGGTTTGTCCTTTGTAATGGCCGGCGGCGGCCGCCATCGGCCGTCCGCGGGAAGGAGACATTTTAACGCGGCCCATGCCCCGGCCCGCCGCGGGCTATGATGGCCTCTGTCTATATATATAAAGGAACGTTATGCAGAAAGCTCCCCGCACGGCCGCCTCGGAGGCGGCGGCCGCCGCTGCCGCCCTGATCGCGCGGGACCGGCTCCGCTGGAGCGACGCGAAGCGCGCCGTTCTCGAGAGCACCGGCATCCTGCCCGACGACGCCCTTGTCGCCACCGAAATCCGGCGCTGGTGCGCGCTTTTCGAGCCGCAGCGCCACGCGCAGCTCCTCGCCGTCAAGCGCCGCGCCGCACTCGCCCTCATGGAAGCGCTCTCGTCCTTCCGGCCCATGCTCACCGGCCACGTGCTCTCGGGCGCCGCCACCGCCGACACGGCCGTGACGGTCTGGATCGGCGCGCCGAGCGAGAAGGACGTCGAAATCGCGCTCCTCAACCTCGGCCTTGAGTACAACGTGCTCGGCTCGGAAGGCAGCGGCCGCTCCGCGAGCGTCTCCTACCTGCTCGAGGTGCGCGGCGAAAACGCGGTGCTCACCGTGAGCGAGCGCCCTCCCAAGGGCACGGAGCCGCGGGAGCCCGACGCCTGGCAGCGTCCCGGGGAGGCGCGGGGCCGGCTCGGCATCGAAGGGCTGCGCGCGCTGCTCGGCGAAACCTCCCGCGCGGATTAGCCTGTTTGCGCCACGCCCGGCGAAGTCCTTAAAATACGAAAAAAGCTCAGAATTCCCTGAATTTCTAGCGTTTTTTAAGGAAAGCGCGTCTTTGGGAAACGGTCTTCCGCATCCGCCGCGGAACGCCGCGGCTCTTTACTTTTTGAGGCAAAGTAGCGACAATTTCGGAGAAAATCGGGCGAAATCTGCAAAAGATCGCTCCAAATCGCCTTTTCAGGCCCCTAACCGAATCACTGCCGGCCGCGGCCCATGCCGTTAGCCCCGGACCCGTCCGGCAACATGCAAAAGTCCGCCCCCGCGGCGGCGCCGGCTGGTCCGGCCGCACGCACCGCGGAGGAGCAGAGGACAGAAGGCTGAAACACTATGGATCTGCGCAAACTTAAAACACTGATTGACCTCGTCAGCGAGAGCGGCGTCGCCGAGCTCGAAATCACCGAAGGCGAGGATCGCGTGCGCATTGTCAACCGCACGTCCGCCGCCGCAGCGGCGGCCGCCCAGCCCGCCGCCGTGCAGACGGTGGCCGCCGTCCCGGCCGCAGCGCCGGCACCCGCCGCGGCGCCTGCCGCGAGCGCCCCGGCCGCGCCTGCCGAGCCTGCCGAGCCCGCCAAGCCCGCGGGCAAGCCGCTCACGAGCCCCATGGTGGGCACGTTCTACCGCTCGCCCTCGCCCGGCGCCGATCCTTTTGTGAAGGTCGGCGACACGGTCAAGAAAGGCCAGACGGTCTGCATCATCGAAGCAATGAAGCTCCTCAACGAGGTTGAGGCCGAGGAAGACGGCGTGATCAAGGAGATCTGCGTCGAGAACGGCCAGCCCGTCGAGTTCGGCCAGACCCTCTTCATTCTTGAATAGTCACGAGATGTTCGGAAAGATTCTGATTGCCAACCGCGGCGAGATTGCGCTTCGCATCCAGAGGGCCTGCCGCGAGATGGGCATTAAAACCGTCGCCGTGCATTCCACGGCCGACGCCAACGCCATGTACGTGCACCTCGCCGACGAAAGCGTGTGCATCGGCCCGGCGCCCTCGCAGCAGTCCTACCTCAATATTCCCGCGATCATCTCGGCGGCGGAAGTGACCGACGCCGAGGCGATCCACCCTGGCTACGGCTTCCTGTCGGAAAACGCCGACTTCGCCGAGCGCGTCGAGCGCTCGGGCTTCACCTTCATCGGCCCGCGGGCGGAAAGCATCCGCATCATGGGCGACAAGGTGAGCGCCAAGAAAGCCATGCGCGAAGCGGGCGTGCCCTGCGTGCCCGGCTCCGAAGGCGCGCTGCCCGACGACCCGAAGGAAATCGTCGCCATCGCCCGCAAGGTGGGCTACCCGGTCATCATCAAGGCCTCGGGCGGCGGCGGCGGCCGCGGCATGCGCGTCGTGCGCACCGAAAGCGCGCTGCTCACCGCCGTCAACATGACGCGCGAGGAAGCCCGCGTCGCGTTCGGCAACCCGACCGTTTACCTCGAGAAGTTCCTCGAGAACCCGCGCCACATCGAGATCCAGGTGCTCTCGGACAACTTCCAGAACGCCGTTTACCTCGGCGAGCGCGACTGCTCGATGCAGCGCCGCAACCAGAAGGTGCTCGAGGAGGCGCCCGCCTGGGGCATTCCGAGGAAGCTCATCGACCGTCTCGGCAGCCGCTGCGTCGAGGCGTGCAAGCGCATCGGCTACCGCGGCGCCGGCACGTTCGAGTTCCTCTACGAGAACGGCGAGTTCTACTTCATCGAGATGAACACCCGCGTGCAGGTCGAGCACCCCGTGACCGAGGCGGTGACGGGCATCGACATCGTGCGCGAGCAGATCCGCATCGCCGCGGGCGAGAAGCTCTCGTTCCGGCAGAAGGACATCCACATCAAGGGACACGCCATCGAGTGCCGCATCAACGCCGAGGACCCGTTCACCTTCGTGCCGAGCCCGGGGCTCGTGACCTCCTGGCACCTGCCGGGCGGCCCCGGCATCCGCATCGACACCCACGTCTTCGCCGGCTACACCGTGCCGCCCTATTACGACAGCATGATCGGCAAGATCATCGCCTACGGCGACGACCGCGAGATGGCGATCGCCCGCATGCGCATCGCGCTCTCGGAATTCGCCGCCGAAGGCATCCGCACGAACGTGAAGCTGCACCGCGCGCTCCTGGCGGACTCCCAGTTCTGCCGCGGCGGATCGAGCATCCACTACCTCGAGGAATTTCTCCGCCAGCGCAGCGCTTCGCGCCGCTGAGCGGGCGTTTCCGTTAAACTCAACGGGCGGAATCCAAAACGGCTTCCGCCTGTTTTCTTTTTAAGAAGGCCCTAAAAGCCATCATGCGCCAGATAAAAATTCTCGCCGACGAGCGCTGCGCCGAAGCGCTCTCCGACATGCTGCTCGACGCGGGCGCCATGTCCGCCTCGATCGAGGACGCCGACGCCGATTCGAAGGACGAAAAGCCGCTCTTCGGAGAGCCGGGCATGGAGCCCGACGTGCTCGCCTGGCCGCGCTCCGTCGTCGCCGTGCTGGTCGACGACGGCTTCGATGCGAAGCCCGTCCTCGCCGCGGCGAAGGCCGAGCTCAAGTGCCGCGACCTCGAGATCCTTTCCGACGAGCCGATGCCCGACCAGGACTGGGTGCGCATCACGCAGGCGCAGTTCAAGCCGATCAAGGTTTCCGACCGGCTCTGGATCGTGCCGACCTGGCAGGAAGTGCCCGACAAGGACGCCGTCAACCTGAGGCTCGACCCGGGCGTGGCGTTCGGCACGGGCTCGCACCCGACGACGCACCTCTGCCTGCAGTGGCTCGACGAGCACGTCGGTCCCGAGGACAGCGTGCTCGACTACGGCTGCGGCACGGGCATCCTCGCCATCGCCGCCAAGCTCGTCGGCGCCCGCACCGCCGTCGGCACCGACATCGATCCCCAGGCCGTCGAGGCGGCCCGCGACAACGCGAAGATGAACGGCGTCGAGGCGGCGTTCGTCCTCCCCGACGCGATGCCCGAAGGGCGCTTCGACGTCGTCGTCGCCAACATTCTCTGCAACCCGCTCAAGATTCTCGCCCCGGCCCTGCTCGGGCGCGTCAAGAAGGGCGGATCGCTCGTTCTCTCCGGCCTGCTCGCCGATCAGGCCGATGACATCATCGCCGCTTACGCCGCCGTCGATCCCGCCGTGAAGCTTTCGCTCTGGAAGCAGGAAGGCGACTGGATCTGCATTGCAGGGCGGCGCGAGTAACGCGCCAAGGAGCGAAAAATGGCCAGAATCATCCGCTGTCCCGCCTGCGGCTCGCTTTTCCGCGTGCCGGACGATTTCCACGAGACGACGCTCGCCTGCTCGGCTTGCCGCAGCGTCTTTTCGGCCGACAAGGCCGAGAGCGTGACGGTGCCCGACGCGGCGCTCGACGCTCGGCTCGGCGCCTCCGCCAAGCCGGCGCCCGCCGCAGCGACGCCCGCCGAGCGCGGCGAAGCGCGCATGGAAGAAATCGCGGGCGAGCTTTCCGAATTTTCCTCGCGCGCGCCCGAAGCCGCCGCCGTCACCGCTCCCGCGGACATGGCGCCCGAGCCGCCCCGCAGGAGCCATGCGCTCCTCTGGACGCTGCTCTGCCTCATCGCGCTGTGCATCATCGCGGCGGTTTTCCTCCTGATCGAGAACCGCACCGTCGTGGCCTTCATGCCGCAGACGCAGGCGATCTACGAAAAAGTCTGCACGCGCGTGCCCTGCCCGGGCTTCGTCTGGGAAAACGCCGATGCCTTCGCCATTAACGCCGACATTGAAATGCCCGTGGCCGAGGCGGGTGAAGCGGAGCGCGAGATGGCCCGCCGCATGCCGACGGTGCGCGCCAAGATCACCAACAACTCGCCCTATCCGCAGCGCCTGCCGATCCTCGAGCTGAGCCTGCTTGACAACGCCGGCACCGTGATGGGCCAGCGCGTGCTCGAGCCGGCCGACTACGGCTTCCGCGGCGACGCCGCGGTCTCGCCGGGACAAAGCGCCACGGTGCGGCTCTCGCTCAAGACGCCGCTGCCCTACGACGCCGCTTCCGCGACGGTGCGGGCGGTTCCCCGTCAGTACCAGTGACCTTTCCCGAGGCGCCCGGCCCTGCCGCCGGCGCCTCTTTTGTTAAGGGGGCAACCATCATGTCCGTCCTGATTTCGGGCTCGCTCGCCTACGACACGGTTTTCTCGCACGAAGGCCGCTTTTCCGACGACCTGATGCGCAAGAAGCTCAGGAAGCTCAACGTCACGTTCCAGGCCGAAGGCATGCGCCAGAGCTTCGGCGGCTGCGCAGGGAGCATCGCCGCGAGCCTCAAGAGCCTCGGCGGCGACCCGCTCGTCTGGGCCGCGCTCGGGCGCGACGGCGGCCGCTACCTCGGTCACCTGAAGCGCCTCGGCATCCGCACGGACGCCGTCTCGGTGCTCCCCGACGCCATGAGCGCGCAGTGCGTCATCACGACCGACTCCAAGGGCTGCCAGCTCACGACCTTCCACGGCGGCGCGACGAACCGCTCGGACGAACTGCCCTGGCCCGAGGAAAAAGGCATCGAGCTCGCGATCCTCGCGCCCTCGGTGCGCTCCGTGCTGCTCGCGCACGCGGCCGCTTTCCGCGCGCACGGCGTGCCTTACGTGTTCGACCCCGGCCAGACGGTGCCGCTGCTCTCCGGCGACGAGATCCTCGAGCTCCTCGGCGGCGCGTGCGCCGCGGCCTGCTCGGACTACGAGGCGGCGCTGATCAAGAAGAAGACCGGCAAGTCGATCCGCCGCCTCTCGAAGCGCTGCGGCGTTTTCTTCTGCACGCACGGCGCCAAGGGGAGCGAAGTGTGGGTCGACGGCGAAAAAACCGAAGTGGACGCCGTCAGGGTGAAGTCGGCGGGGAGCCCCGTGGGCGCGGGCGACGCCTATCGCGGCGGTCTCCTCTTCGGGCTCGTGAAGGGGCTCGCGCCCGCGGAATGCGCGAGGATCGGCTCCGTCATGGGCGCGCTCAGGGTGGCCGGCAAGCATGCGACCCTCGTGCGCGCGAGGCGGCTTTACAAGGAGCGTTGGGGCAAGCCGCCCTTCTGAAAGCAGGCGAAAGGCCCGAAAACGCAAAGGCGCCGGCTTTCCTTCGCAAAGGAAAGCGCCGGCGCCTTTTATTGCCTGCCCGTGCGGCGGCTAGATGCCGACGATGCCGTGCGAAAGCGGCACGATGAAGAAGAGCAGGATGTTGGCGAGGATGATCACCACGACGGGCGACCAGTCGAAGCGCCCGAGGTTCGGGAGCACGCGGCGCACGGGCCGCAGGAACGGCTCCATGAGCGTCTCGAGCGCATAGGTGAGCGGCGTTCCCGGGCTGAGCCAGGAGAGGATCACCTCGAAGAACGCGCCCCAGGAAATCATCTCGAGCGCCCAGCGCAGCACCATCGCCACGGGCATGATGATCACGCCCGCGGAATTGACCGGGTAGCCCGTGAAGGGCTTGAGGATGATCATCGTGACGATGGCCACGATGAGCGTCGCGAGCAGGCTCGGCCAGTCGTAGTTGCCCTTCGGCTTGACGAGGCGCGTGAGCGGCTGCACGAGCCAGTCGGTGGTCCGCTTGGCGAGCTGCGCGAGCGGATGGCGCGGCGAAAAGGCCCACACGTAGATCCAGGCGCGCAGCAGCAGCAGCACGCCGAGGATCGACGCGGCGGCGGAAATCAGAAATTTGAAAAGGCTGGCGAGCATAGTCGCGTATTCACTTTATCCTTGGAGCCGGTGACGACGGAAAAACTATAACAAACTTGACGCGGCCGGGCTAAGCGGAATCGTCAGGGACGCCGCGAGGCGGCGGCCGTGACGGCATCGACCCCGCGCGGCAGCGCGCGGGCGAGCCGCTTCCAGTCGAAGAAGGGACCGGGATCGATCTTGCGCCCCGGGGCGACGAACTCGTGCCCGGTGACGTGCTCGATCGGGAGCGCCCGGCACAGCGCGCGGCAGACGCGGAACAGCGAGCGGTACTGCGCCTCGGTGAACGGCACGCTCTGCGTGCCCTCGAGCTCGATGCCCACCGAGAAATCGTTGCAGTTTTCCCGTCCCATGAAGGACGAGACGCCCGCGTGCCAGGCCCTCTCGCGCGTGCTCACGTACTGGCGCACCTCGCCCGTGCGGCGGATCACGAAGTGCGACGAGACCCGCAGGCCCCGGAGGCTCTCGTAATCGGGGCGCGAGCCGGGGTCGAGCTTCCCCGTGAAAAGCCGGTCGACGTCCTCGCCCGCGAAGCTCCCCGCAGGGAGCGAGATGAAGTGCACCACGATAAGCGAAACGCGCGTCCCCGCGGGGCGCGCGTTGAAATGCGCAGACGGGTGCCGCTTCGCGCCCGCGAGCCAGCCGTCGGCGCCGAGGACAAAGCCCCGCTTTTTCATTCGCCCTTCTCGGCGGCGCTGCGGCAGCGCTTCGAGCAGTAAGCGTGCTCGCCGCTCCAGACGGCGTCCTTCTTCGGGAAGTAAATGCCGCAGTTCTCGCAGCGGATCATCGGCTCGCCGGCGGGCAGCTTGTCCTTGCCCTTGCTGCGGCGCTCCTTGGCGCGCAGCCGCTCGAGCTCGCGGCGCTCTTCGTTGTCAAGGGAATTGCGCTTGCGGCTGATCGTCCACGCGACGAAGATGGCGCCGAAAAGCGCGATGAAAAACAGAATGCGTCCCATGATGACGTCCCCCGCCCCTTCAGATCACGAGCTCCTTCACGAAGCTGTAGCCGAAGTAGGCGATGACCAGAAAAATAAAGCCCGTCCAGAACCACACCAGCGCGCGGCGCGCGCGCCAGCCGGCGAAGATGCGGCCCGCGAGCAGGATGCCGAAGATCAGCCAGGACACCCAGGTGAGCACGGTCTTGTGGTCGAAGTGGAACCACACGCCGTAGGTTTCCTGCGTCGCCAGGGCACCGACGATGAGCGTGAGCGTAATGAACGCGAAGCCCACCGAGACGATGCGGAAGAAGATGCGCTCCATCACCACGAGCCCCGGCATCGAGTCGAGGAAGGTCGACTCGCCGCTCGCCGGATCCCTGAGGCGGCGGTTCATGACGGAGAGCAGCACCGCCTGCACGAAGGCGATCACGAAGAACGCGTAGGCGCAGATGGCGAGGATGAGGTGCCAGCGGAAAACCGTCGTCCAGCGGCCCGGATCGATCGGCTGCCCCGGGAAGAGCAGCGTGCACAGCGTGCCGGCGGCCGCCGCGATGAGCACGATGCCGAAAAGCCCGTGCAGGCGGTGGACCCACGACTCGATCAGCAGGATGATGACCGCGCAGAAGAAGGTTTCGCTCACCGCGTAGCCGAACCCGAAGCTCGCGTTCGCGTCGCCGAACATCAGCGCGTGCAGCGCGTAGCCCTGCAGGAGCAGGCCCGCGAGGATCGGCCAGCGCACGAAGCCGGGCGCTCCCTCGGCCGTCGTTTTCATCGATTTGACGATGGCCACACCCGAGCCGAAGTAAAGAAGCGCCGCAAGAACGGTGCAGATCGTTAAAGCGCTCATAACAGTTATGAAATTCGATAAATTTGCCGCATGCCGCGAAGCGTGCGGCCCGCGGTGCAAAACTTTCCGCCAGTATCTAAAATGAGATGCTTGGCCGCGGCTCCGTGCCGGCGGCCACGCATCAGGCGGCGAGGACGGATCGCGCCTTTAAAGAAGGATTCTAGCTTTATTGTGCTTAGGATTTGCTGAAAATGACCGCCTCGCCGCCGCAGATCCGACTGCGGCTCATGCCGGCGCGCGCGCCGCTGCGCCGCGCGTAAAGCTAAAAGACGCCGCGGCGGCCCCGCCGGCCGGGCAGTGCATGCCCCCGGCCCCGACGCCCCAGCGCAGAACCCATCTTTCGAACAGGAATTCCAGAACATGCTTGACTCGCTTAGCCAGCGCCTTTCGAAAATCGTCAAGACCATGCGCGGCCAGGCCCGCCTCACCGAGCAGAACACCAAGGACATGCTCCGCGAGGTGCGCCTCGCGCTGCTCGAAGCCGACGTGGCGCTGCCCGTCGTGCGCGAAGTGCTCGCCAACATCAAGGAAAAGGCGATGGGCCAGGAGGTCGTCGGCAACCTCAACCCCGGCCAGGCGCTCGTGGGCGTCGTGCAGAAGGAGCTCACCGCCATCATCGGCGGCGACGTGCCCGCCGAGCAGCGCGACATCAACCTGAGGGTGCAGCCGCCCGCCGTGATCCTGCTCGCGGGCCTTCAGGGCGCCGGCAAGACGACGAGCGCCGCCAAGCTCGCCAAATACCTCATCGAGGACAAGAAGAAGAAGGTCCTCACCGTTTCCTGCGACGTTTACCGTCCCGCGGCCATCGAACAGCTCAAGACCGTCAGCGCCCAGGCGGGCGCCGAGTGGTTCCCGAGCGAGCCCGGCCAGAAGCCCGTCGAAATCGCCGCCGCCGCGCTCGACCATGCGCGCCGCCACTATTTCGACGTGCTCATCGTCGATACGGCCGGCCGCCTCGCGATCGACGAGAAGATGATGCAGGAGGTCGCCGAGCTCTCCGACTTCCTCAAGCCCGCGGAGATCCTCTTCGTGATCGACTCGATGCTCGGCCAGGACGCGGTCAACACCGCCAAGGCCTTCAAGGAACGGCTGCCGCTCACGGGCGTGATCCTCACGAAGACCGACGGCGACAGCCGCGGCGGCGCGGCGCTTTCGGTGCGCCACGTCACGGGCGTGCCGATCAAGTTCGTCGGCAGCGGCGAGAAGCTCGACGGCTTCGCGCCGTTCGACCCCGAGGCGATGGCCTCGCGCATCCTCGGCATGGGCGACATCGTCGGCCTCGTCAAGGACGTGCAGAAGAGCATCGACGTCGCGCAGGCCGAGAAGATGGCCCAGAAGTTCGTCAAGGGCGACGGCTACGACCTCAACGACTTCCGCGACCAGCTCGAGCAGATGGGCAACATGGGAAGCTTCTCCTCGATCATCGAGAAGCTCCCGCAGCAGTTCCAGGAAGCCGCCGGCAAGATTGACGACGAGGAAGCCAAGCGCACCGTGCGCCGCACGGTGGGCATCATCGACTCGATGACGCCCCGCGAGCGCCACCGCCCCGAGATCATCAAGGCCTCGCGCAAGAAGCGCATCGCCGCCGGCGCCGGCGTCCAGGTCCAGGAGGTCAACAAGCTCCTGCGCCAGTTCGAGCAGAGCCAGGAGATGATGAAGCGCATGCGCAAGGGCGGCCTCGGCAAGCTCATGCGCGCCCTGGGCGGCATGGGCTTCGGCAAGGGCTTCCCCGGCATGGGCGGAATGGGCGGCATGCGCCGCTGAGCCGATGCGCATACTGGGCATCGATCCGGGACTCAACCACACGGGCTGGGGCGTCGTCGACGACGTCTCGGGCTCGCTCACGCACGTCGCAAGCGGCGTCATCGACCCGCCCAAGGGCGAGCTCTCCGAGCGGCTCGCCTGCATCGCCCGCGGCATCGAAGCGGTAGTGAACGCTCACTCTCCTGAGCTTGCCGCCTGCGAAAGGGCTTTCGTCAACATGAACCCGCAGAGCACGCTGATGCTCGGACAGGCGCGCGGCGCCGCGATCACCGCGGCGGCGCTCGCGGGGCTGAGCGTCATGGAATTCACCCCGAGCGAGATCAAGGAAGCCGTCACCGGCTCGGGACGCGCCGACAAGCTGATGGTTCAGCGTATGATGGACAGGCTTCTCACGCACGGCCGGGACCTGCGTCCCGACGAAGCCGACGCGCTCGCCTGCGCGGTGTGCTGCGCGCACCGCCGGCGCCTTGCGGCGCTCGAGCGCTCGGGCGGCACGGTGCGCACCTATGCGACGGCCCGCAGGGGCCGCACGGCCGCGGGCGCCCGCAGCGCCTGGACGGCCCTGCTTGGCAGAAAAGGATTTCACAAATGATCGGACGACTTCACGGCAAACTCATTGAAAAGGCGCCCCCGCTGATTCTGATCGACGTGGGCGGCGTGGGCTGGGAGGTCTTCGTGCCGATGTCGACCTTCTGCAACCTGCCGGAGATCGGCGCCGAGGTGACGGTGCTCACGCACCTCATCGTGCGCGAGGACGCCGAAGTCCTCTACGGCTTCGCCACGGCCGCCGAGCGCGAAACGTTCCGCGCGCTGATCCGCGTCTCGGGCGTGGGCCCGAAGATCGCGCTCGCCGTGCTCTCGGGCATCAGCACGTCCGATCTCGCCGGCGCCGTCGAGCGCGGCGAGGCGGGCCTGCTCACGCGCGTGCCGGGCATCGGCAAGAAAACCGCCGAGCGCCTGGTGCTCGAGCTCAAGGGCAAGCTCACCGGCTCGGCCTTTGCGGGCGCGGCCGCCGCGGCGCCCGCCACCGCCGCGCAGGCGGACATCGTGAGCGCCCTGGTGGCGCTCGGCTATTCCGAGCGCGAGGCCAATGCCGCCGTGAAGCGCCTGCCCGAAGGGACGGGCGTGAGCGAGGGCATCCGCCTTGCGCTCAAGTCGCTCGCCCGCTGACGGGAGGGAGGTGCCTGAAAGATGACTTCATCGACTGAGCGCATCGTCAACGCCGCCGCCGAAAGCCCCAACGAAGAGAACGTCGACCGGGCGCTTCGCCCCGAAAGGCTCGACGAATACGTCGGGCAGCAGGCCATCCGCGAACAGCTTCGCATCTTCATCGCCGCCGCCAAGCGCCGCGGCGAGCCGCTCGACCACCTGCTGCTCTTCGGGCCCCCGGGCCTCGGCAAGACAACGCTCGCGCACATCGTCGCCAACGAGATGGGCGTGAACCTGCGGCAGACCTCGGGCCCCGTGCTCGAGCGCCCGGGCGACCTCGCGGCCATCCTCACGAGCCTCGAGCCGCACGACATCCTCTTCATCGACGAAATCCACCGCCTCTCGCCCGTGGTCGAGGAAATCCTCTACCCCGCCCTGGAGGACTACCAGATCGACATCATGATCGGCGAAGGCCCCGCGGCCCGCTCGATCAAGCTCGACCTGCCGCCCTTCACGCTGATCGGCGCGACGACCCGCGCGGGCTCGCTCACCAATCCGCTCCGGGCGCGCTTCGGCATCGTCAACCAGCTGCAGTTCTACACGCCCGAGGAACTCCAGGCGATCGTGCGCCGCTCGGCAAGGCTGCTGTGCGTCGAGATCGACGAAGGCGGCGCCGCGGAGATCGCGCGCCGCAGCCGCGGCACGCCGCGCGTCGCCAACCGCCTCCTGCGGCGCGTGCGCGACTACGCCGAGGTGAAGCACGACGGCAGGATCACGCAGGAGGTGGCCGCGGCGGCGCTCAAGATGCTGCACGTCGACCCCCTCGGGCTCGACATGATCGACACGAAATTCCTGCGCACCATCATCGAGCGCTTCTCGGGCGGCCCCGTCGGCATCGACAACCTCGCCGCCGCCGTGGGCGAGGACCGCGAGACGCTCGAGGACGTCGTCGAGCCCTACCTCATCCAGCAGGGCTTCGTGCAGCGCACGCCGCGCGGGCGCGTGGCCACGCCGAGCGCCTGGCAGCATTTCCGCCTGGCGCCGCCCGCTCCCGTCGTCCGCGATCTTTTCGGAAGCTACTGAACGCCATGGAATACTCACTTGCCGCCGGCATCTTCACCTGGCTGACCGTCTCGGGAATGGCCGCCGCTGCCGCCTTCGTGCGCCGCACGCCTTCGGCGCGGAAGGCCTTCTTCGCCTATTTCGGCAAAGCCTCGCGGCAGGCCGCCGCCGCGGCCGCCGCGTTCCTGCTCGCCGTTTCCGTGCTGCTCTCGGTGCCGGGCGGCGACGTCCCGCTGCTCGTCGGCGCCGCGCAGACGGTGGGCGCGGGCCTGCCCGAAGCGGGCGCGAGCGCCCCTTTCGCGGAAAAGCTTGACTCGGGCGAGCCGCTTAAGCACGCGCTGCCCGCCGTGCAGCCCAAGGCCTCGCGGGCGCTCGGCATCGCCAACGACACGCTCATCGCCTTCATCGCGGGCGGCGTCACCGCGTTCCTCGCGCTGCTCGTCACCGCCGCGGTCCTCGCGAAGAAGCGCGGCACGGGCTTTGCCGAGGGCGTGGCCGCGCTCGGCACCTTCTTCTGGCGCCCCTCGATGATCACGGGCGTCTTCTGCTGGCTCGCCGCCGTCTGGGTGCGCGTCGTCTGGCCCGACTGGCACATTTTCGGCACCTCGGCCGAGGGAACGGACCTTTTCGCCGCGTTTCTCTGCGTGCTGCCCTGGGCGGCCTGCCTGGCGTGCTGGATCGTGCTCGGGGCGTTTCTTAAAAACGCCCGTCAAATCGCATCCAAATGAAACAAGGCGGAGTAGAATCGCTTTCCTAAAAAATCAAGCGCCTATACTAGGTAGTCTTTCGGAACCTGCGGCACAGACTCTCGGAGTCCACAGACACTATGCTCAACAACCGTTTTCCCGTGCGCGTCTATTGGGAGGACACGGACGCGGGCGGCATCGTTTACCACGCCAACTATCTGCGCTACATGGAGCGCGCCCGCAGCGACCTGCTGCGCCAGGCGGGCTTCGGCCAGAACGAGGAGCGCGGCCGCGAGGGCGGCGTCATCTTCATCGTCTCGCGCATTGAGATCGACTATCTCAAGAGCGCCGAGCTCGACGACGATCTGACGGTCGTCACCCGGCTCGCCAAGCCCGGGCGCGCGTCGATGGTGCTTGAGCAGTGCGTCATGCGCGGCGAAGAGACCCTGACCCGTGCGCTTGTCACGGCCGTCGCGGTCGACTCGCACACGCACCGGCCCGTGCGCATTCCCGCAGAGCTCACAGAGCGCCTGTCCGGCCCGACCGCCGCCTAAGGCCCCGCAACCTATTCTTGTCACTCGGCAAAACCGCAAAAAATGACACCCACAGCAGATTTGTCCATTCTCACGCTCATCTCGCACGCCAGCGTTGTGGTCAAGTGCGTGCTCGCGCTCCTGCTCGCGCTCTCGCTGGCGAGCTGGACCGTGATCTTTCAGAAATGGTTCCTGATCACCCGCACGGCCCGCCAGGTCGATGAGTTCGAAAGCCGCTTCTGGAGCGGCGCCGAGCTCACCCAGCTGCTCGATTCCGCGCGCCGCAACCACGAGCGCTCCGGCATTGAGGAGCGCATCTTCGCGGCCGGCATGAACGAGTTCCTCAAGCAGAACCGTTCCGACCCGGATTCGCTGCGCGGCGTCTCGCGCGCCATGCGCGCGGTCTACAACCGCGAGATGGACCGCATCGAAGGGGGCCTGCCGCTCCTTGCGTCGATCGGCTCGACCTCGCCCTACATCGGCCTTTTCGGCACGGTCTGGGGCATCATGAACGCCTTCACGGGCCTCTCCACGCTCGACAACGTGAGCCTCGCGACGGTGGCGCCCGGCATTGCCGAGGCCCTGGTTGCAACGGCCATCGGCCTTTTCGCGGCCATCCCGGCCGTGGCGGCCTTCAACTTCTACAGCACCCGCGTCGAGCGGCTCACCAACCGCCTTGACGGCTTCACCGAGGAATTCCTCAACATTCTTCAGCGCCAGCGCGCAAGGGGCTGATGATGTCGCTGCGTGAACAGAAAAAGCGCCGCGGCCTGATGGCCGAGATGAACGTCGTGCCCTATATCGACGTCATGCTCGTCCTCGTCGTGATTCTGATGGTCGCGTCGCCCTTCGTGAACCCCGCCCTGGTGAACCTGCCTTCGGTGACCAAGGCCTCCAAGGCGCCCGACAAGATCGTCGAGGTGATCGTCTATCCGGACAGCCGCCTCTCGGTGAGAAGCGGCAAGGAGCTCAAGCCCGTCGACATGCCGGGCCTTGTTGCCGCCGTCAAGGAAGCCCAGGCCGACAGGCCCGACACCCCCGTGGTGATCGCCGCCGACAAGACCGTGCGCTACGAAGAAGTCATCAATGTTCTCAAGACGCTGCAGAACGCCGACGTGCAGCGCGTGGGCCTGTCGCTCAAGACTGAGCGCACCGCGAGCAGCCGCTGAAGCGGGAGTGCCCTGAAACCATGATGAAGAGAAACTTACCCGTCAGACGCCGCAAGCGCAGCGAGCAGGACAAGAGGGATCTCATTCCCGCCTTCGGCCTGTCCGCCGCGGTGCACGTGCTTCTTTTCATCGGCCTTTTCACCGTTTTCCAGTGGTCGACCGACTCCGAGACGGTCTACGCCGAGCTTTGGGCGCCGGAGGCCGTCTCCGGCGGCAACGATCCCAACGGCGTCGCGCAGAAGATCGACGCCCCCGAGCCCAAGCCCGACGAACCCGACGAGCCCCGGCCCGACCAGGATGCGCAGGAAGCCGCGCAGAAGGCCGCCGAAGAGCAGGCCGCCGCGGAACAGGCCGCCGCTCAGGCGGCCGCCCAGGCCGAGGTGCAGCGCCAGGAAGAGGCGCGGCTTGAAGCCGCGCGCCAGGCGGAAGCCGAGCGCGCCCAGGCCGAGGCCAAGGCCGCCGAGGAACAGCGCCAGGCCCAGGAGGCCGCGCGCGAGAAGGCGGCCCGCGAGGCCGCCGAGAAGGCCGAGGCGGAGCGCGCCGAGAAGGCGCGTCAGGACGCCATCGAGGCCGAGCGCCGCGCCGAGGAGCAGAAAGCCAAGGAAGAGGCCGAGCGCGTCGCCCAGGAGAAGCTCGCCCGCGAGAAGAAGGCCGCCGAAGAGGCCAGGAAGGCCGAAGAGGCCCGCATCGCCGAGGAAAAGCGCAAGGCCGAGGAACAGAAGGCCGAGCAGGAGCGCAAGGCCGCCGAGCAGAAGGCCGAGCAGGAACGCATCGCCAAGGAAAAGCAGGAGGCCGCCGAGAAGGCCGCCGCCGCGAAGAAGGCCGAAGCCGAGAGAAAGCAGCGCGAGCGCATCCGCCAGGCCGTGCGCCAGCAGGAGCTCGCCCGCCTCAACGCCAAGGTCGATCCGAACTCGAAGCGCTCCGGCACGCCGAGGGGCGACAAGCGCAACGTGCGCCAGAACCTCACCGGCTCGGCGCTCGCGAGCTACTCCGCCCGCGTGGTGGCCTGCGTGCGCCCGTGGATCCTTTACGACGTGCCGCCCGGCACCGTGAAGGGCCAGATCGTGGCGAAGTACAACGTGAGCCTGCTGCCGAACGGCGAGCGCAGGGGCGCTCCGCGCCAGGTGAAGAGCTCGGGCGTGCCCGCCTACGACCGCGCCGTCGAACGCGCGATCTACAAGTGCCAGCCCTTCCCGAAGCCGGACGCCGGCTACGAAGTGCCGAGCCAGATCCTGCTCTCGTTCGACCCGGTCGAGAAGGACTGAGGAATCGCTCCTCCGCGCACCAATGGAAACGCCCCGAAGCCAATCGGCTTCGGGGCGTTTCCGTGTGCGGCGGGCGCGCCGCGCTCCGGCGGCGCGCTTCAGGCGGGCCTTCTCAGGCCTTCTTGATCTGCGAGGCGACGAAGTCGGCGGCCTCTTCGGCCTTGACCATCACCTTCTTGTCCATCGCGCGGCGGCAGACGTACTCGAGCTCGCCGTTCGCCAGACCGCGGTCGCCCACGACGATGCGGTGCGGCACGCCGATGAGCTCCCAGTCGGCGAACATGGGGCCCGGGCGCATCTTGCGGTCGTCGAGGATCACGTCGACGCCGCGCGCCTCGAGCTCGGCGAGGAGCTTGTCGGCGGCGGCCTTCACCGCGGGGCTGCGGTCGTAGTTCATCGGGCAGATCACGGCTTCGAACGGCGCGATGGCGTCGGGCCAGATGCAGCCCTTGTCGTCGTGGCCCTGCTCGATGGCGGCGCCCATGATGCGGGTGACGCCGATGCCGTAGCAGCCCATCTCGATCGGCTGCGTCTTGCCGTTCTCGTCGAGATAGACGGCGTTCATCGCCACCGAGTACTTGGTGCCGAGGTAGAACACGTGGCCGACCTCGATGCCGCGCTGCAGCCGAAGCGTGCCCTTTCCGTCGGGCGAGCGGTCGCCCTCGACGACGTTGCGCAGGTCGGCGACCTTGGGCTCGGGCAGGTCGCGGCCGAAGTTAACGCCCGTGTAGTGGAAGCCTTCTTCGTTGGCGCCGCAGCAGAAGTCCGACATGTCGGCGACCGTGAGGTCTGCGTAGACGGCCACGTCTTCCTTGAGGCCGATCGGGCCGAGGTAGCCGGGCTTGGAGCCGAAGGCCCTCATGATCTCTTCTTCGGTCGCGAAGCGGAAGCCGTCCTTGAGCTCGGGCAGGTGGCCCGCCTTGACCTCGTTGAGGTCGTGGTCGGCGCGCAGCAGCACGAGCACGATCTTGGCGGGAAGCGGATTGCCCTTCTCGTCGGTGCGGTCCGCGGCGAGCACGACGCTCTTGACGGACTTCGTGAGCGGGATGCCGAGGAACTCGGTCACCGTCTCGCACTTTTCCTTGCCCGGCGTGGCGTGCTTGACCATAGGCTCCGTCGGGGCCTTGCGGCCGGGGAGCACCGAGGAAGCCTCGGCGAGTTCGATGTTGGCCGCGTAGTCGCTCTCCGGGCAGTACGCGATGACGTCCTCGCCCGTGTCGGCGATCACCTGGAACTCCTGCGAGCGCGAGCCGCCGATCGAGCCGGTGTCGGCGCGCACGGCGCGGAAGTTGAGGCCCATGCGCGAGAAAATGCGGTTGTAGGCCTCGAACATCTTGTCGTAGGACTTGCCCGCGTCCTCGGCCGTGCGGTCGAAGCTGTAGGCGTCCTTCATGAGGAACTCGCGGCTTCTCATCACGCCGAAGCGCGGACGGCGCTCGTCGCGGAACTTCGTCTGGATCTGGTAGAGGTTGACCGGCATCTGGCGCCAGCTCTTGATCATCTGGCGCGCGAAATCAGTCACCACCTCTTCGGAGGTCGGCTGGATCACGAACTCGCGGTCGTGGCGGTCCTTGAAACGCAGCAGCTCGGGGCCGTACTTATCCCAGCGGCCCGACTCCTGCCAGAGCTCGGCGGGCTGCACGATCGGCATGATCATCTCGATCGAGCCCGCGCGGTCCATCTCCTCGCGGATGATGCGCTCGATCTTGCGCAGCGTGCGCATGCCGAGCGGCATCAGCGTGTAGACGCCCGCGGCAAGTCGGTTGATCATGCCCGAGCGGATCATGTACTGCTGGCTGACGACGTCAGCATCGGCGGGCGCTTCCTTCAGCGTCGAAAGAAAAAAGGAACTTGCGCGCATAAAAGCTAATTTGTTGAAAAAAGTTATTGAATTTCAAGGATTCGCCGCAGAAAAGCGCTGCTTTCCTGCGGCGAAGCATAAGGACTGTCTATTTTAAGGCCGGGCGGCGCCGAGCACCACCATGTTGTCGCGGTGGATCATCTCGGGCTGCTGCATGTAGCCGAGGCGCTCCTCGATCTCTTCGGTGTGGGCGCGGCAGATGCGCGCCGCCTCCTCGCTCGAGTAGTTGACGAGCCCGCGGGCGATTTCCCTGCCCTCGGGCGTGACGCAGGAGACGACGTCGCCGCGGCGGAAGCTGCCTTCGACGGCCGTGACGCCGACCGGCAGGAGCGAGGTGCCCTGCTCGAGCACGGCCTTGGCCGCGCCCGCGTCGAGCGTGAGCCTGCCGGAGACGCGAAGCTGGTCGGCGAGCCACTGCTGGCGGGCGTGCAGCACGCTCGAGGCGGGATAGAGGTGCGTGCCGATCAGCTTGCCCTTGGCGAGCCGCACGAGCACGTCGGGCTCGCGGCCGTAGGCGATGATCGTGCCCGCGCCGGAGCGCGCGGCGCGCTTCGCGGCGAGGATCTTCGTGATCATGCCGCCCTTCGAGAGCGAGCTCGCCGCGCCGCCCGCCATCTTCTCGAGCGCCGGGTCGCCCGCCTTGGCGGTCGAGACGAACTCCGCGTCGGGGTTCGAGCGCGGGTCGGCCGTGTAAAGGCCCTTCTGGTCGGTGAGGATCACGAGCACGTCGGCTTCGATCAGGTTGGTGACGAGGGCGCCCAGCGTGTCGTTGTCGCCCACCTTGATCTCGTTGGTGACCACCGTGTCGTTCTCGTTGATCACCGGGACGATGCCGAGCCCGAGGAGCTCCTTGATCGTCGAGCGGGCGTTGAGGTACTGCTCGCGGTCGGAGAGGTTCTGGTGCGTGAGCAGGATCTGGGCGCTGCCGAGCCCGTGGTCGCGGAAGCGCCTTTCGTAGGCTTCCGCCAGGCCCATCTGGCCCACGGCCGCGGCGGCCTGCAGGCGGTAGACCTGCGTCGGGCGCTTTTCCCAGCCGATGCGCAGCACGCCCTCGGCGATGGCGCCCGAGCTCACGAGCACGCACTCCTTGCCCATGCGCCGAAGCTCCGCGATCTGCGCCACGAGCTTTTCGATCTGGGCCGTGTCGAGCCCCCTGCCGTCGTTGGTGATGAGAGCGCTGCCGACCTTGATGACGACGCGGCGCGCATTTTTAAGCAATGATTCCATTTCGCTAGTTCTTACTGCCCGCTGGGTTTGATGAATGATTTAAGAATAGCGCACAAGGGGCGCCCGGGGCGCGTTGCCCGCCCCGGCGCGCCCTTAGAGCCGCACCTTAGGCGCGCATCACGAAGTTGATCACGAAGCAGGCGGCGATCACGTACATGAAGGGCGTGACCTGGCGCCAGCGGCCGATCAGGACGTGGATGATCGCGTAGGAAACGAAGCCGAAACCGAAGCCCGTGGCGATGTTGAACGTGAAGGGCATCGTCACGATCGTGAGGAACGCCGGCACGGCGATCTCGAGCTTCTCGAAGTGGATGTGCACGACTTCCTGCATCATGAGGGCGCCCACGATGATGAGGATCGGAGCGGTGGCGTAGTTGGGCACGATCGAGACGAGCGGGATGAAGAGGATCGAGACGAAGAAGCAGAGCGAGATCACGACGGCGGTGAGGCCCGTGCGGCCGCCGGCGGCGACGCCCGAGGCGCTCTCGAGGTAAGAGGTCGAGGTGGTCGTGCCGATCACCGAGGAGAGCATCGTGCCGATCGAGTCGGTGATGAAGGCCCTGTCGAGGTTCTTGATCTCGCCCTTGTCGTTCATGAAGCCGCACTTGCGCGCCAGGCCGATCAGCACGCCCATGTTGTCGAAGAGGTCGACCATGGTGAGGGTGAAGATGATGCTCACGAGGCCGTGGGAGAGCGCGCCCCTGAGGTCGAGCTGCATGAACACGGGCGAGATGTCCGGGAACTTGAAGCTCACCCAGCTGCCCTTGGGCAGCTCCGTGATGCCGAGGGCGATGCCGACGGCGGTGGTGGCGAGGATGCCGATCAGCATGGCGCCGCGCACCTTGAGGACCATGAGCGCGACGGTGACGAAGAAGCACGCCACGGAGAGCAGCACCTCGGGCTTGGTGAGGTTGCCGAGCGCGACGAACGTGCTCTTGTCGGCGACGACGATGCCGGCGTTCTTAAGGCCGATGAGCGAGATGAAGCAGCCGATGCCGACCACGATGGCGATCTTCAGGTCCATCGGCACCGCGTTGACGATCCACTGGCGGATGCGCGTCACCGTGAGCAGGAAGAAGACGATGCCCGAAATGAGCACGGCGCCGAGGCCCGCCTGCCACGTGAAGCCGCCCGGTCCGCAGACGAAGTAAGCGAAGAAGGCCGTGATGCCGAGGCCCGGCGCCACGCCGACGGGGTACTTGGCCCAGAGGCCCATGATCAGGGTGACGATCGTGGTGATCAGCACCACGCTGCCCGTGACCGCCTCGCGCGGCATGCCGGCGTCGGCAAGCATCGAGGGAATCACGAAAATCAGGTAGCACATGGCCATGAAGGTCGTCAGACCGGCCGCGACTTCCTGGCTCACGCTGGTGTGGTTTTCTTGGAGACCGAAAAAGCGGTCCAGAGCAGAGGCAAACGACATGTAGTTCTCCGAGGAGCAAAGGCGGCCTCAGGGCCGCCCGGGGCAAAAGAGAGAGGTTTTTGTTGGTTTGAAAGCGAAAAGGCCTGCGCGGCCGTTACGGCTGCGCAGGCCTCGGAAATTATTTGTCTTCGAGGGGATCGAACCGGGGATCGCCGGCGAAGGCGGTCTCTTCGCGCCGGTCTTCGTCGAGCTTCTGCGCGAGCGCCTTGACGAGCTCGCCGCAGCCCTCGTGCGTGGCGGCGGAAATCGCGAACACGGGCTCGCCCTCGCGGGAGAACTCGGCGCGGTAGCGCTCGATGAGCTCCGCCCGCTTCTCCTCGGGAACGAGGTCCATCTTGTTGAGCACCACCCAGCGGGGCTTGGCGGCGAGCGCCGGGTCGTACTTCTCGAGCTCGTGCTCGATGGCGTGCGCCGAGGCGATCGGGTCGGCGTCCTCGTCGAAGGGCGCGACGTCGATGACGTGCAGCAGCACCTTCGTGCGCGAGAGGTGCCTCAGGAACTGGTGCCCGAGGCCCGCGCCTTCGGCCGCGCCCTCGATGAGGCCCGGGATGTCGGCGATCACGAAGCTCTGCTCGTGGCCGACGCGCACCACGCCGAGGTGCGGATGCAGCGTCGTGAACGGATAGTCGGCGATCTTCGGGCGGGCGTTCGAGACGGCCGTGATGAGCGTCGACTTGCCCGCGTTGGGGAGGCCGAGCAGGCCCACGTCGGCGAGCACCTGGAGCTCAAGCGCGAGCGAGCGGAACTGTCCGGGCTCGCCCGGCGTCATCTGCCGTGGCGCGCGGTTGACCGAGCTCTTGAAATGGAGGTTGCCGAGGCCGCCCTTGCCGCCTGCGGCGAGCAGGCAGCGCGTGCCGTCGGCGCTGAGGTCGGCGATCACTTCGCCCGTGTCCGCGTCGCGGATGAGCGTGCCGACGGGCATGCGCAGCTCGATGTCGGCGCCCGCGGCGCCGTAGCAGTCGGCCCCGCGGCCGTTCTCGCCGTTCTGGGCGCGGAACGAGTGCTCGAAGCGGTAATCGACGAGCGTGTTGATGTTGCGGTCCGCCACGGCCCACACCGAGCCGCCGCGTCCGCCGTCGCCGCCGTCGGGGCCGCCCTTCGGGATGAATTTCTCGCGGCGGAAGCTCGCCGCGCCGTTGCCGCCGCGGCCGCCCTGGACTTCGATTCTTGCTTCGTCAACAAATTTCACGTCAGCACCTGCGCTATGGAAGCCGTACCGCGCGCCCGGAAAGCCGCCTGATCGGGCGGGGCCGCGCGGGAAAAGGAAAATGGGATCGATCTGTGTCGAACTCCGCGCGCACGCGCGCGGAACAACAAACCGACACAATAGCAGGAAAACGGAGCGCCGTCCCTGCAGCTAAGCAAAAGTAAGGCCCAGCGGGACGGGATCCTGCTGGGCCTGCGATTGTCTTCGGCGCGCCGGCCTCAGCCGGCAGCGCACCGACGATTACTCCGCCGCCGGAACGACGTGGACGTAATGACGGCCGAAGGCGCCGCGCTTCTCAAAGCGCACCGTGCCGTCGACGAGGGCGTAGAGCGTGTAGTCCTTGCCCGTGCCGACGTTGTCACCGGCGTGGAACTTCGTGCCGCGCTGGCGGACGATGATCGTGCCGGCGTTAATCGCGGAATCGCCGAAAACCTTCACGCCAAGACGCTTTGCCTTGGAATCGCGACCGTTGCGGGTAGAGCCGCCACCTTTCTTATGTGCCATTTCTGTATCTCTCTATAAAGTCGTTTGCCTGTTAAGCCGCGATCGCTTCGATCTTGAGCTCGGTGAAGTTCTGGCGATGGCCAGCGGACTTCATGGAGTGCTTGCGGCGGCGGAACTTGAAGATGCGGACCTTGTCGGCGCGGCCGACAGAGGCGATCGTCGCGGTGACCGTGGCGCCCTCGAGGACCGGATTGCCGACCTTGAGGCCGTTTTCATCGCTGACAGCGAGAACTTCGCTGAGCGTCACCTTGTCGCCGGGGTTGCCCGGGAGAGTCTCCACGCGGAGCGTGTCGCCGACAGAAACGCGGTACTGCTTACCGCCAGTCTTGATAATTGCGTACATGTAGATAAAACCTCGCCCGTTCCGCTCGCCGCGCCTTCCTTTCGGTCGGTCCGGCCGCACGGAACCTTTTTGTAATAAACGCGGAGGACGTTTGGCCCCATGCCAATGACGCGGCTCCGAGTTCGTGTGCGGGAAGACTGCGGATTATCCCACATCGGAGACGCGTGCGTCAAGCGGTTCGGGCCTTGTTTTTTCAGGAAAACGCCGCTCCGGGCCTTGGCTATACTTTATCCGCCGGCCCCGAGCGCCTCCCTAGCACCCGGAGTGCCGAAAACAACAGGAAAAAGCATGCCCTCTACGAACAATGCAGCGCCTTCCGACGCGAAGGCCCAGATTCTCCGCATCCTCTCGCCGATTGCCGCCGACATGAAGGCGGTCGACGAGGTCATCAGGAGCGAGCTCTCCTCGGACGTGCCCCGCATGCACGAGATCAGCGAGTACATCACGAGCGCCGGCGGCAAGCGCATGCGCCCGGCAATCCTGATGCTGATGTGCCGCGCGATGGGCTACGAAGGGACGCTCCACCAGTACCTCGGCGCCGCAATCGAGCTGCTGCACACCGCCACGCTCATGCACGACGACGTCGTCGACGAGAGCGACCTGCGGCGCGGCCGCCCGACGGCGAACAGCCGCTGGGGCAACGGCGCCGCCGTGCTCGTCGGCGACTTCCTTACACGCGCTCCTTCCAGATGATGGTGCACGCCGGCAACCTCGGCGTCATGCAGGCGCTCTCGAACGCCGCCAACCGCCTGGCCGAAGGCGAAGTCGTGCAGATGGTCAACGCGCACGACCCGAGCGTCGACGAGGCGCGCTACTTCCGCGTGATCGAGCGCAAGACGGCCTGCCTCTTCGAGGCGGCGGCCCGCATGGCCGCGGCCATCGCCGGCTGCAGCAAGGAAAAGGAGGAGGCCGCGGCGCGCTATGCGCTCTGCCTCGGCAACGCCTTCCAGATCGCAGACGACATCCTCGACTACAGCGGCAACACCGCCGAGACGGGCAAGAACCTCGGCGCCGACCTGCGCGAGGGCAAGGTGACGCTCCCGCTCATCTACGCGCGGGAAAACTGCACCGACGAGGAAAGGGAAATGATCAACGAGGCCGTGCGCAAGGGCCACGGCGACTTCGCTAGCATCGCCGCGATCGTGCAGAAGAGCAAAGCGCTCGACCGGTGCCGCGAGCGCGCGAAGGAAGAGCTCGGCAAAGGCCGCGAGGCGCTTGCCTGCTTTGCGCCTTCACAATTCCGCGATTCTCTGATAGAATTGCTCGCCTTCACGGTCGGAAGAGACCGCTGAAGCAGCAGTGTCGGGGTGTAGCTCAGCCTGGTAGAGTACTACGTTCGGGACGTAGGTGTCGGAGGTTCGAATCCTCTCACCCCGACCACAGAATTCAAAAAAGCAGCGGTTTCTCCGCTGCTTTTTTTGTATCCGCAGGGCGGCCTTTCTCGGCCGCCCTTCTTTTTGACCTCTCTTACTTCGAGCATCCGCAGGAAGAAGGCACTTCCTCGCAGGTGCCGTCCTTCTTCATTGCCTCGAGGAACCAGAGCTGCTTGTCGAAGCCGCGGACGAAATCCTCGAACATGTTCTGCGCGGCGAAGTCGTCCTTCTCGACGGCCTCGCTGCGGATCTCGAGCGCCAAGGCCCGCATGGCCTTCATGTCCTCCTCAACCGCGCCGGCGACCTCGCAGCACGTGAATTCGCGGGCCGGGGCCTCCTTGAGGGTGGCGGCGCCGAGGTACTCGCGCATCGTCGAAAGCGGCTTTTCGCCGCGCATCTTCAGGAGCTCGGCGACGGCGTCGTACGCTTCGAAAGCCTCGTCGTAGAGCTTTTCCGTGTACTCGTGCAGCGAAACAAAGAGCGGGCCCGTCACGTTCCAATGCAGCGAGTGAAGCTTCACGGTCCAGAGGGCGAGGTTGGCAAGGTACGTGTTGATGCGGTCGGTGTTGACGTAGTTCATAGCGTTCATCCTTAAAAATAGATTTTGTTAATTAATTTGTCAATCTTCATGCCATAAACTCTATCATGCATTTTCCGACATTGCAAATGAACTATTAGATTAGATTGTGTGATTTAGTTTCTTCTATTTCAGAACATCAGGGATCCCTTGCGGACGGCCCGGAACGGAAAAGCCCTGCATCGGCGATTGCGCCGCACTGCAGGGCTTCTTCGGATTCCGCGGACCGGAGGCTTACTTCGTCGCAATGCCGCCGTAGACGGGCACCGGGATACGGTCCGTGAGCTCGTCGATCCGGGCGATTTCCTCGGGCGTGAGCTTCACGCTGAGTGCGCCCATGTTTTCACGGATGCGCTCGGGGCGGCGGCTTCCGGGGATGGCCGCGATGTAGGGCTTCTTGCAGAGCATCCAGGCGAGCGAAATCTGGCCCGGCGTGGCGTTCTTCGCCGCGCCCAGCTCGTCGAGGAGCTTCTTGAGGGAGCGGGACGCCTCATCGGCTTTTTCGCTGAACTGCGGCATGTTCGTGCGGAAGTCCGTCTGTCCGCCGAAGTGCGAGGCGGCGGAATACTTGCCCGTGAGGAAGCCGTTGGCGAGCGGCGAAAAGGCCACGAAGGCGATGTTGAGCTCCTCGAGCGTCGGGAAAAGCGCCTCGTGGGCGCGGCTGAGCAGCGAATAGCGGTTCTGCACGGCGGCGACCGGGCAGACCTTGTGGGCGCGGCGCAGGTAGTCGGCCGTCGCTTCCGAAACGCCCCAGGCGCGGATCTTGCCCTCCTTGATCAGGTCGGCCATCGTGCCCGCGACCGTCTCGGGGTCAACCTTCGGGTCGATGCGGTGCTGGTAGTAAAGGTCGATCGTCTCGACGCCCAAGCGCTTCAGGCTTCCTTCAAGCGAGCGGCGGATCGTCTCGGGCCGGCTGTCGGCAAGCAGGATGCCGTTGCCGCGGGTGATGCCGAACTTGGTGGCGATCACCACCTTGTCCCGAACGTCCCGCAGCGCCTCGCCGACGACCTCTTCGTTGTAAGCCACGGTGCCGTCGGGATAAACGCCGCGGTAGCCCTCGGCGGTGTCAAAGAAATTGCAGCCCGCGTCGTAGGCGGCGTGGACGATGCGGATGCCTTCTTCCTTGGGGAGCGGGTCGCCGTAGGCATGGGTGATGCCCATGGCGCCGTAGCCGATGCCCGTGACCATGAGGCCGCTCGCGCCGAGGGCGCGCAGATTGCCGTTGCTGGTGCTCATTGTGTCTTTTCCTCTCTTCCGAATGCTTTTCCTATGCTCCGGCACTGGGGCCGGAACCTTCGCAATCCATCATACGGAAGAGGCACTTCGGGCTTTGGCACGATCGGGGACGCTCTTTGCCCAATGCTACGGCTGCGCGGGCGGGTCATTCGGCGCCCGCGGGACGGCCGCCGTCATTTCACTTTTTCAGGAAACTCTGCTAATATTCACAGTCTCGCTGCTTCATGCGGCGGGGAAGCGTCGGGGTGTAGCTCAGCCTGGTAGAGTACTACGTTCGGGACGTAGGTGTCGGAGGTTCGAATCCTCTCACCCCGACCATCCATTGCAAGGCATCGTTCAAAAACGATGCCTTTTTCGTATCTGCACAATCTGCGGCGCAGGGAGGAGCGGACATGGCGAAAATCATCGGTCTCACGGGCGGCATCGGCTCCGGGAAAAGCACGGCTTCGGCCATCCTCGCCGAAGCGGGCGTGCCGATCGTCGACGCAGACGCCGTCTCGCGCTCGCTCACGGCGGCGGGCGGCGAAGGCTCGGCGGCGGTGGCCGCGGCCTTCGGACCCGAATTCCTCACGCCCGAGGGCGCCATGGATCGCGCTCGCATGAGGACGCTCGCCTTTTCCGACAAGGGAGCGCTCAGAAAGCTCGAATCGGTCCTCCATCCCCTGATCGGGCAGCGCATCCGCCTCGAGCTCGCCTCGCACGCCGCCGCTCCCGTAGCTGTCTTTGACTGCCCGCTGCTTTACAGGGAAAGCTTCCGTCTCCCCGAGATCGCGCGCATCCTCGTGATCGACGCGTCGGACGAGACGCGCCTGCGGCGCATTCTCTCGCGCCCGGGCATCACGCCCGAAACGGCGCGCCGCATGATGGCCGCGCAGCCTTCCCGCGCCCAATGGCTGTCGTTTGCTGACGACGTTATCGTCAACGAGGGAACGCCCGAAGAGCTCCGCGAAAAGGTTCTTGCCCTTCTTGCGCGCTGGAAGGCGCAGTAGGAAGCCTCTTTAAATTTCAAACCCTTTGTGGTAATTTATTCCCCAATGCACGTCCCCCCGCAATCCTGACGAACGAACGAAAAATGGCCGATTCTCTCCTGTACGAATTTCCCTGCAATGAGAAAGTTCGCACCTATCTTCGTCTCGAAGCGCTCTTCCGCCGCTACGACTGGCTCTGTGCCCAGGACAGCGGCATCGCCCATCAAAGCGCCATCAGCGCGCTCTTTGACCTGCTCGACGCCTCGGCAAGATCCGATCTGAGAAACGACCTGATCCAGGAGCTTGAGCGCCACCGCCAGCGCCTGCTGCGGCTCTCCGGCAGCGACGAAGTGGACCAGGAAAAGCTCTCCGCAACGCTCAAGAGCATCAGCGAAGCCATCGAAGAGGTGGCGGGCAACGTCGGCCGAACGAGCCAGAGCGTGCGCGGCGACCCGTGGCTGCAGCTTGTCAGGGCGCGCCTCAACCTCGCTGGCGGCACCTGCGAGTTCGACCTCCCGCAGTTTCACCGCTGGCTCAATTCGCCCGCCGAAAGCCGCCGGCGCGAGCTCATGGGCTACGTCGAGACGCTCGAGCCCGTGCGCCATGCCTGCGACCTGCTCCTGAGGCTGATGCGCAGCAACGCCCAAGTCGAGGAATTCACGGCGACAAACGGCTCCTTCCAGTACAGCATGCACCGCAAGCCGCAGTACGCGCTCGCGCAGATCCGCATGCCGGCCGACTCGCCCTACCTGCCGGAGATGAGCGCCAACAAGTACATGCTCTGGATCCGGTTTTCCGTGGAAGACGAGCACCATCGGCTGTGCGCGACGCGCGACACGGTGAAATTCAGCCTGGGACTGTGCTCCCTGCTCTAGAATGCGCTTGCTATGAAAGTGAAATGTCCTACGTGCGGGCGCGAAACCGAATACAGCCCGAAGAATCCCTGGCGCCCTTTCTGCTCGGAGCGCTGCAAGCTCATAGACCTCGGCGCCTGGGCCGACGACCGGTACGTGATCCAGGGCGCGCCCGGTTCGGCCGACCGCATGGAGCCCGAAGACCTTGAGGAGGCCGCCCGCTACACGCAGGAGCGCGCCGAGCGCAAGGCCGCCGAAACCGCTTCCAAGGGCAAAGGCCGCCGGCGCCGCTGAGCAGGCTCCTTCTTTTAACTTTTCTCCGCGCCCCGCTTCATTTTTCCGAAGCCGGGGCGTTTTTCATGCTCTGCTCGAGCTCCGCGCGGTGCGCGTCGCCCCATGCCTGCATCGCAGCGAGCACGGGCGCGAGGCTTCGTCCGAGGTCGGTGAGCGAATACTCGACGCGCGGCGGCACCTCGGCGTAAACGTGCCGGCTCAGCAGCGAGCGCGCCTCCATCTCGCGCAGGCGATCCGTGAGCACTTTCTGGGAGACGCCGCCCAGGGAGCGGCGAAGCTCGCCGAAGCGCTTGGTTCCCGGCAGCAGGTCTCTCAATATCAGAACATTCCATTTTCCGCCGATGACGGAAAGCGTGAGCTCGACAGGGCAGGCGGGCAGCTTTCCCGATGCGTTCGAAGCACTGGTTTTCTCCATAGAATCCTCTTTTCATGCAATAGTTACTAAAGTATACCTATATTACATTGCGGTGCTTACTTCTTTTTTAAAACTTTTTGAGTTATGATGCGTTTCGTTGATCAACGGCACAGTTTTCCATTTTTAAGAGGTAAAGAAACATGAAGATCGCCATCATCGGAGCCAACGGCAAGGAAGGCCGCCTTCTCGTCAATGAAGCCATTGCGCGCGGCCACGACGTGACCGCCGTCGTCCGCGGCGAAAACCGCAGCGGTGCGGAAAAAGCCATCGTCAAGGACGTTTTCGATCTCACCGCCGACGACCTGAAGGGCTTCGACGCCGTGCTCGACGCCTTCGGCACCGCGCCCGAGACCTCCGAGCAGCACGTCACGAGCCTGCGCCGCATCGCCGACGCCCTGAGCGGCACGGAGACGCGCCTTCTCGTTGTGGGCGGCGCCGGCAGCCTTTACACCGACGAAACGAAAAAGACCGAGCTCTGCCGCACGCCGGGTTTCCCGCCCGCGTTCCTGCCGACCGCCGAAGGCATGAGCAAGGGCCTCAAGGAGCTTCGCACGCGCCACGACGTGAAATGGACTTACATCAGCCCGGCCGCGATCTTCGATGCGACTGCGCCGAAGACGGGCCGCTACGCCTTCGCGGGCGAAGTTTTCACAGCCAACGCCGAAGGCAAGAGCTTCATCAGCTACGCGGATTACGCCTCCGCCATGCTTGACGTCCTCGAAAGCGGCAAGCACATCGGCGAGCGCATCTCGGTTTACGGACTCTGAACTCCGCCGGCATTCCTCCCGGAAGCGCTCCGCGCACCAGTAAGCGCGGGGCGCTTTTTCTGTGTCCGGGCTGAAAAAAGGCGCGGCCCTTTGTAAGAAGAGCCGCGCCGCGGGCGAGAGGAGACTTCAAGAAGCGCCCGTTCCGTCGTCGTCAGTCGAACTTATAAGTGACACCAACGTAGAAGGCGCCGGCGTTGTAGTTCGGGCTCGAAGTGATATCGGCCCAGGACTGATAATGGTCGCCGTCGTTGATGTAGGTGCCGAGCTGGCGATAGTCGTTCGAAGAGCGGCGGCCCCAGACGGCCGTGCCGTTGAGCGTCCACTGTCGGTTAAGCTCGTAGGAGCCCTTGACCAGCAGGTAGTGCGTGCGCCACTCGTCGTCGGGCACGTCGAGCACGGACTCGGACACGCCGGTCTGCTGCATGTCCCACTTCGTCTTCGCGAGGCCGTAGACATACTGCATGCTGAAGCGCCAGCGGGCCTGTTCGGGGTGAACGTCAAAGCCCAGGCCGATCGTGTGCTCGATGTCCTTGGCCGTGAAATTGCGGTCGTAGTACGTGAGCGTCGAGCTTCCGCGGGGCCCTTTCCAGGCATCGCCGCCGACTTCGTTCTTGCGGTAGTCCATGTCATAGAAGGCGAACACCGATAAAGAGCGCGTCAGCGTAAAGTCGGCGTCCAGCCCCAGCGTAAAGCCGCGGGCCTCCATCAGTCCGGCGAACACAGAATTGTTATCGCCTTCGTAGTGACGCGTGTAATCGCGCGAGTAAACGCTGCCGTTGGCCGTCAGCGTCACGCGGTCCGTCGGCGTCAGCACCAGCGTGCCTTTCAACTGGTTCTGGTTGTAGCCGGCCATGTTCCAAGGATTGTTCAGCGCGGCGTAGCTGCCCGAGAGCGTGCCCCACTCGTCGGCGGAGCGGCCGCTGTACTCATAGCCGAGCGTTCCGGAAATGAGCTCGCTCATGCGCTTCCTGAACTGCAGGCCCACCTTGTAGGTGTCCGTGTGATCAAGCGTCTTGTAAGAGCTGCCCTTCTGGATGCTGTCGTCGTCGTAGCTGCGCCGCATCCAGGAACCGTACGCCTTGAGCGAGTAGCCGTGCCCGAAGCTGTAGACGGCGTCGCCTGAGAATTTGTGCTGGGTGTAGTCGACGTCGACGTAGCGTGAATTTGACACGGTTTCAAGCGTCAGGATCTCGTTTGCCCAATCGGTCGAGGTATCGGTCTTGCGGAACGAATACTTGAGATTCACCGTAAGCGGATCGACGGGGTTGGAATAAAAGCTTACGTCGAAGGTCGGAATCTTCGTTTCCGTGTTGGAATCGTAGTATGCCGTGTTGGAGAGCGTGCCGTCGGTGAACGAGTTGTCCGAGTCGAGCTTGTTCCAGGAATAAGAGCCCGCGACGCTCAGCGTCGAGCGCTCGCCGATGTCAAACGTCGTGTCGAAGCCCAGCTTGTGCAGCGTGTTCGACGGATCGGCGTTGAACGTGTGCTTGAAGGTGCCGTCGGGCAGGATTACCACCGGCGTGTCGTTGTCATTGTCAAATTTCGACAGATAGTAAGACAGCGAAGCAGTAAAGCCGTTTCCTTTAAATGAGAGAGCGGTATCGAGCTGGTGATGCGTGTCATCAACGTCATAAACCACTTCCTGGCCGACGCCGCCGCTCGACTGGCCGTTCGTTCTCTTGGTGTCGAAAAGCGACGTGTTGCCGCGGCGGTGCTGCACCGTATAGTCGGCCGTGCCGACCAGCGAAGGCGTCAGGAAAACACGGCCCTTGACGTTGTAAACGTCGCGAACCTGCCCGATCTCCGTTTCCTTGAGGTTGTCCGTGCTCAGGTCGGAGCCGAGCGGCACGATAAGCACATCCTCGCCCTTGAGGTGGCGCAGGCGCTGCCAGCTGACGCTGAGGTCGAAGGACGAGGCCTTGCCGTACTCGGCCTTGACGCTCGGTATCGGCGTGCCGACATCCGTCGCGTCGACCGACCAGCCCTGCTCGGCCGTGCCGCCGGCGTAATGCACGTCGACGTCAGCGCCGCCCTTTTGCTTGCCGGCGCCGTTCCATGTCTTTGCGGCCGATTTCGCGCTGCCGTTTATCTGGTTGTAATAACCGCCCACGGAGATCTGATTCGCCTGGTCGCGGTCGGCGACTTCCTGCGCCTCATCGAGCGTCAGCGGAATCGAAGTAACGGCAGCGGAGGCCGCTCCGGCGGCGAACGCCGCAGCGAGCGAGAGAGCCAGCTTGGTCAATTTCAAGTTTCTCATGATGATTCTCCCTGCGTTACTTGGTCAGCGCCTTGCCGCCCACGGTGTTGGAGCCGTGAACCTTGTTGTGGCACGTCGTGCAGCCGGTGCGCTGCGAGCCCTGCATGAAGTCGTGGTGGTCGTTGTGGCAGCTGCGGCAGAGCTGGTCGTCGCGCATCTTGAGCATCGAGATCTTGTTCGAGCCGTGCGGGTTGTGGCAGATGCTGCAGTCTTCGCTCACGGGCTGGTGCGAGTGAATGAACGGACCGCGCTTGCCCGGATGGCAGGTGAAGCACGTGTCGTTGACGGTGTCCTTCTTGAGGAGCGCCGTGCCGCCGGCCTTGGTGCCGTGCGGGTTATGGCAGGAAACGCAGTTCATCTGGCCGGAAAGGATCGGGTGAGAGGAAACCTTGAACATGTCGGCCTTCTGCTGCGTGTGGCAGGAAATGCACAGCGCCGTCGAAGTCTTGCTGTTGAGCGCCACGTCGGCCTTGTGCGCCTTGTGGCAGGTCACGCAGCCGACGCCGTTGCGCTCGTGCGTCGAGCCTTTCCAGTGCGTCTGAGTGGCCGTGTTGTGGCACGTCGTGCAGACTTTGTTCGAGGCCTTGAGCTCTTCTTCCGACATGAAGCCCTTGGCGTCTTTCTTAAACGTAAACTGGGGCTTTTCCTTGGTCGGATTGCTCATGTGGCGGAGCGTCTCGCCGTGGCAGGTCGCGCAGTTGTCGCCGGGCGCGCGGCCGTCCTTGACGGCATGGCGGGTATTAGCGTAATGCTTGCCGATATCGGCGTGGCAGGCCAGGCAGGGGTTGCCGGATTCCGCAGGCTGGGTTTCGGCGGCAAACGAGGCGTTCATTGCGCCGAGACCCATTGTGAAAAGCACGAGCCCGCTGCTGATGAATCTTGAGACGGCGTGCATAAGGTTCTCCTTTTTTTATTGATCGGGGCCGCTTCGCCGTCCGGTTTTCCTGAATGGAGGGCGGGAAGCATTCCGCGGACTGGTGCCGCGGCTGCGGCTGCAGAGCCGGGCACCTTGCCTATCCCCGCGGCCGATCTGTAAAGAAGCTTAAAAATGTGTTTCCTCCGCCGCGTAAAATGCATTTGACGCGCTTCTTCTCAAATCCCCTGGGAACCTTGCTATTTAATGAACATTACTGATTAATAAGAATTTTTAAAGAGAAATATCGGCCTCTCGGGACTTACCCTAAATACGGCAAAAATTAACAAAACCTTAACTTCAGTCAATAGCCTACCGGACAGCTAGTTTTTTGTTTCATAATTCGCTAATACTGAAAAGAGCTCCCCGAATACTTTTGTCATAACTTGCGACCTGCTCTGAGGAGTTGACATGCCCCGCCGCATTCTGGTGGTCGACGATGACCTGGGTCACGTTGAAAATGTCCTCGATTTCTGCTCCGCCCGCGGCTGGGAAGCCGCCGGTGCCGGCTCTGCCGCCGATGCCGAAGCCAAAATGAAGGCCGATGCCTTCGATCTTGTGCTGCTTGACATCTCGATGCCGGGTGAAAACGGGCTTGATTTCTGCCGCAGGCTGCGACATAAAGGCTTTGACGGTCTCATTCTGATGTGCACGTCGGACGACGCGCTTGACACCAAAGTCCATGGTCTCGAGCTCGGCGCCGACGACTACATCACCAAGCCTTTCTCGCTTCGCGAGCTCGGGGCGCGCATCGAAGCGGCCCTGCGCAGGCTCCGCCCGGAAAAACTCCAGGTGGGCGACCTGGTTTTCGACGTAGCCGCGCTGCGCGTGACGCGGGGCGGCCGCGAAATCGACCTCAAGCCGATTCCGCTGCGCATTCTCAACGAGCTGATGCGCCGAAGCCCGAACCCCGTTTCACGAACAGAACTTGAAAGAATTGTCTGGAACGGAAACCCGCCCGACTCCGACAGCCTGCGCGCCAATATGTACTTGCTGCGGCAAGCGGTCGACAAGCCTTTTGAAAAGCATCTCATCGCAACGCATCCCGGCCGCGGATGGTCCGTCAGCGAGTGACCGGCCCTGGCCTGTGCTTCTTTTGGGGAGAAAAGTATGCTTCGCCGATGGCTCGCTTCCTTAACGCTCGGCCAGCGCCTCGTTCTGGCCTTCACGCTTATGATGGGCGCCGTCGCGGCCCTGTATTCGGCGGCGCTTTACTACGACTTCCACTGGGTTGAGACACGTCTGTCGAGCAGGCATATGGCCGACCAGCTCCACGCCAAAGAGCAGGCCCTCTTCAAAGGCATCATTCCGCAGGTCAATCCCGGTGTCTGGTTTTTTTTCGAATCATCCGCTCTTTGACGGCTTCCCCGAAAAGTTCGCCGCTTCCCCGAGCGGTTTTTCGGAAATCCGCGGCGATCCGTCATATTTCGTCTTCCGGGAGCAGAAAAACGGCTACGACTTCATGCTCGTCACGGACCAGTCGCAGTTCAAGAGCATGGAAAAAGCGCTTTTTCCGCGCCGTGCTGCTGTTTTCACTGATTGTCACGGGCCTTGGGTTCATCTGGGGGAGGATCTTTTACCGCATGGTTATGAATCCGGTAAGCCGCCTCGCCGAGGAGGTCACGCGGGCAAGCCTGTCGCCGCACTACGTGCCCGTGAAAGTCCCGCCGAAGCAGGATGCGATATCGGTGCTTGCCTCTTGCTGCGACACTGCCCTGAAAAAGCTCCACAGCGCCCTTTCGAGGGAGCGCAGCTACACAGGCGATGTCAGTCACGAAATCCGCAATCCCCTGAATGTCATCGAGGGCAGCCTCGAGCTGCTCGAACTCTCCGATCTGACCGACAAGCAGCGCCGGCAGGTCAAACGCGCCGGCGTGGCCGCCGGATTCCTGCAGCTCCTGATCGAAGATTTCCTCTCCATGGCCCGCGACTCAAGCAAAATCAGCGCCTCGGGCGATGACACGCTCTCCGTAGTCTTCGATCACATGCGCGAGGTTTGGACGCCCGAAGCCCAAAAGCGCGGCCTGGCGCTTAAGATTGAAAAAGACCGGCCAATGCCGCGGCGCGTTCCCCGTGACGCTCTTGGCCAGCGTCGCCAACAATCTCATCCGCAACGCCGTTCACTACACGCACCAGGGCAGCGTCGTGCTGAAAGAAACCGCCAGCGGCTTTGCCGTCATCGACAGCGGAGGCGGGATTTCCGAAGACGAGCTCGAACGTCTCTTCAAGCCCTTTGAACGGGGCAGCGGCAAGGATCAGGACGAAACCGGATACGGCCTCGGCCTCTCCATCGTGGAGCGCATCTGCCGGCGCTGCGGCTGGTCAGTCCGGCACGAAAACGTTCCGGGAGGCTCCTGTTTCACCGTCACGCTGAATCCGCAGAGCACAGGCCAGCCGGCTGTTCAGCCCGAATAAAAACAAAAATCCCGGCTTTCCTGCGCGGAAAAGCCGGGCGGCGGCTTTTTAAAAAAGCCGCTCTCACATATTGGGCTTCACGCCGTGGGCGCCTTTTTCCTGCCACTGGCGCAGATCCGCCTCGGGCACGCCTTCGACGTAGGTCGGAAGGCGCGGCTCGCCGCGGTCGAACGTGGCTTCGAGCGCCTCGGGACGGACGATCACGAAGTCGTAGTCCATGGCGACGGCCTTAAGCACGTCGTCGAGCGTTTCGGCGCGGGCGCCGACGAAGCGGTAGTCGCTCTTTCTCTCCACCGCAGCCTGCAGCGCGTCGCGCGAGAGCACCTTCACCTCGGCGCTGTCTTCCCAGACGTCGGGCAGGTCGATGCGGCGCACGATGTGCTCGTCGGCCGGCAGCAGCAGCCCCGGCGTGCGCTCGGTGGGCGCAAAAAAAGCCGCATTCCTGGCCTTCCTTGGGCACAGGCTTGCCGTAGAAGGTGTAGCTGCGGCGGAAATGCAGGCGCACGTGAGCGTGCGGATAGCGGAATTCCTTCACGAACCACGGGAAGGAATCGGAGACCTTCACGCCGAGCTCCTCTTCGAGCTCGCGCGCAAGCGCCTCGGCGGGCGTCTCGCCCTTTTCGATCTTGCCGCCCGGGAACTCCCAGTAGCCCGCATAGGCCTTGCCTTCGGGGCGGGAACTCAGGAGCACCTTGCCGTCCTCGCGAACCAAAACGGCGACGGCGACTTCAGTAATGTTGTTTTCACTCACGGTTGAACACCTTCTGGGATCTGTCTGCATCGTGCGGAAATATGAGCACGCAATCAATTATCTTAACCCGTTTGCGGGCACTCCCGCGGCGGACTCTGAGGTTAAGCGCATAGAAAGGTTGACCGGCTTCCAAAGCAGAGCGAAACGCGCAGGCTTCGGGTGCCGGAGAGCACCTCCGGAACCGCCCCTGCGAGCGTCTCCGCGGGCGCAAAGCGCCCTTTCTCGAAGAGCGTTGCATCGCCCGCGCTCACCGTCGTGGTCATCGGCCCGGAGTCAGCGGGCGCGCCCTCGGCAAGCGCATTGATGAGGAGCAGCGGGAAAGCGGCCGCGGGGTCCTTTTCCGCCCTGAGCC
>JBKEET010000004.1:0-149914 GCA_047777475.1 Burkholderia sp. | reverse complement strand
AGCGGCCTGCGTTTCTTCGGGAGCGGCCGGCATCTCAGAAACGGCGGCGGGATGCGCTGCTTCGGCCGCGGCGCCGGCCCCTTCGGGGGCGGTCTCCCGAACGTTCTGCCGCGCCGCCGAATCGGGCGCGGGCGAGAGTTCAATCGACATCTCGAGCGTGCCGAGCCGCAGCGGGCCGCTTCCGCGACAGCCGCAGCGTCTCGCCGGTTTCCTCGTTGCGGAGAAGCACCGAGCCCGAAGGCAGAATCACCGTAAAGCGCGCCATGAAGCAGACCTCGCAGAAAACTGTATGCGGCGCGCCTTTTGCGGCCCGCGCGCCGTGCTTCTCAGTGTAGCAGAGCGCCCCTCAGGGCGGCCGCGCTTTTCGCTAAAATCGGGAAAGCCGTTTCGGCCAACCGACTGAGCAAAGGATTCTTTTAAATGTTCACCTTTTTTACGATCGTTTTCGGCGTGATCTGGGCCGCCCTGTCCTTCATGATTTTCTTCAAGCTCTGGGACACCGTCGGCCCGCTCGTGCTTGAGATCACGTCCAACCACGCCCTTCAGCTCGCCGCGATGATCATCCTCTGGCTGCTCATCTTCGGCATTCCGATGAAGATCTGGTTCTGGCTGTTCGGGTGAACGGCGCTCGCGGCCGGCAGACGGTGCCGCGCCGGTACAAATGAAATCGCCGCAGGGAGCTTCCTCCTTGCGGCGATTGTTTTTAGGGGCAAAAGCCGATCTCAGCGATGGCGGCTGATCTCAAGCTTCACATTGCCGTCGCCCACCTTCACGGGGCCCGTTTCGCCCTCGCAGTCGCCGGGCTGCGGCATGAAGTTGCCCGAGTGCGAGACGCGCGCTCCGATGATCACCTCGTCAAGCTCGGCGAGGTTTGCGCCGCCCGTGGCCATGCGCATGTCGGAGGTGAGGCGGAAGTCATAGGGCAGCTCCGCCGCGGTGATGCGGATGAAGGCGACCGGCATGCGCGAGCCCGTCACGGGGCGCGCATAGATGAAGACCGCATCGTCAGGCTTCACCTTGTCGGCGAGCGCCTCGGAAAGCGTCACGCGGCCCGCCACGAAGCTCTCGGCTGCGGGAGCCTGCGTGGGCGGCACTTCGACGCCAGCGGAGGACTTGCCGGCCGCCGCAGACTCGCCCTGGGCGGGCGGCAGTCCGGCGAGGCGGCGCGCCTCGGCGATGTTGAGCTTGATCTGATCGATGTCGGGGAAGTCGGGCGGAACGGCGGCTACGAGGCGCTCCCAGTAATTGGCCGCGGCCGCGTAGTTCTGGCGGTCCCACTCGTAGATGGCGAGAAGCGCCAGCGCCTTCCACTGCTTCGGGTCGATCGAGAGGGCGCGCTTGAGCACCTTCTCGACCTCGGCGTCGATCGTCTTGTTGTTCACGGCCGCCATCATATCGGCCATGTCCGCGAGGACATCGGCGTTGTTCGGCACGAGCTTGTCGAGCTCACGGTAGGCGGCAAGCGCCTCCGGGTAGCGCTCGAGCGAAGCGCAGGTGCGCGCGAGCAGGTACCAGCCGTTGACGTCGTCCGGATGCTCCTTGACGCGGGCGCGCAGGTCGTCGATCGCGCGCTGCATGTCGGCCATCGTATGGCCGCCGGCCATCCGGGTCTCGTCGTTCATCATCTTGAGGAAGACGGGATCCATGGCGGTGAAGCGGCCGAGCGCGGCGTAGCCGAAGGCGGCCGCGCACGGGATGAGCACGGCGAGCACGACCGCGAGGCGGCGCGCGGCGCCGCTGCTCTTGGGCGCTGCCTTGCCGGAGCCGCCTTCCGATGTTTCCTCGAGCACGCGGCGCTCGAGCTCGGCGCGGGCGTCGGCGTAGGTGTCAGCGTCGATCTTGCCGCCCGCCTTCGCCTGCTCAAGGTCCTTGGCGTGCTGGCGCAGGATCGCGAGGTTTTCGGCGCGCCGGGTGTCTTCGTCCGAGCCGCGGCGGCGCCCGCCCGTCCAGAGCGGAACCGCCACGCAGGCTACGGCAATAATCGCCATGGCGGCGCAGATGAGGATAAAGATCGTCTGCATGGCTGCTTACTCCCCGCCTTGAAGAAGCTTGTCGGCGCGCGCCTTTTCCTCAGGCGTGAGCGGACGGTTGACTTTCTGCGTCTCCTGCTTGCGGCGGCGCACGTTGACGTAAAAAGCGACGAGGCCGATCAGCAGCAGGGCAATCGGCCCGAGCCAGAGGATGAGCGTCGAGCTCTTGAAGGGCGGCTTGTAAAGGACGAAATCGCCGTAGCGCTCGACCATGAAGTCGATGATCTCCTTGTTGGTCCTGCCGGCCTTGACCTGCTCGATCACCTGGTTGCGCAGGTCGACGGCGAGCTCGGCGTTGGAGTCGGCGATCGACTGGTTCTGGCACACGAGGCAGCGGAGCTGCTCGGAGATCTCGACGACGCGCTTGTGCGTCATCGGGTCAAAGGCAAGCGGCTCGGCCTCGCGGGGCGCCTTGGGTTTGGCCTGGTCCTGAGCCTGGGTCTGGGCCTGCACCTGGGCCGGCGTCGGCTCCTGCGCGGGCGCCGCAAAAGCCGGCGCGGCGATGACGGCCGAGGCGGCAAGGAAGGCGGCGAGTTTTAGCGAATTCTTCATCATTCGGCCTCCAGCTTGTCGAGGAGCGGCTTGAGCTGCTCGTTCCAGATCTGGTCCTGGAGCGGATAGCTCACCTTGGCGCGGATGACGCCCTTCTTGTCGACGACGAACGTCTCGGGCACGCCCGTGACGCCGAGGTCGATGCCGACCTTGTTCTTCATCTCAATGACGATCTCGTCGTACGGGTTGCCGCCCGCGGCGAGCATCTGCGCGGCCGCGGCGGGCGAATCCTTGTAGACGAAGCCGATGATCGGCGTCTTGAGGCCCTTGCGCTTGAGGCCCACCATGTAGGGGTGCTCCTGCTTGCAGGGGCCGCACCAGGAGGCCCAGACGTTGAGGAGCCAGACCTTGCCCTTCATGTCCGCCGTGCCGAACGTCTTGTTCGGGTCGGAGAGCGTCGGCAGCGACCACTCCGGCATCGGCTTGTTGATGAGCACGCTCGGGAGCTGCCGCGGATCCATGAAGAGGCCCTTGAACAGGAAGCCCGCGAGCACCAGGAAAATGACGAGAGGAATCAGATACTTGAACTTTTTCATTCTCATGCCTCCGCAAGGGCTTCAGTCTTCGCCGCCGACTTTCTGCGGCGGTAGCGGCGGTCCGAGGCCGCCACGACGCCGCCGAGCGCCATGATGAGGGCGCCCCACCAGATCCAGGTCACGAACGGCTTGTAATAGGCGCGCACGACCCAGCCGTTCTCGCCCGAGGGAGCGCCCATCGAAATGTAGACGTCGCCCGTGATCGAGTGGCGGATCGCCGCTTCGGTCATCGGCATGCTGCTCGAGCCGAAGTAGCGGCGCTTCTCCGGATAGAGGTGGCCGATTTCCTTGCCTTTCTTGGCAACGGTGAAGTCGCCGCGGTCGCCGATGTAGTTCGGGCCGCGGATTTCCTTCGTGCCGTTGAAGGTGAAGGTGTATTCCGCGACGGTGACCTGCTCGTTCGGGAACATGCGCACGTCGCGCTCAACCGAGTAGCCCTTCACGAGCGCCACGCCGATGATGAAGACGGCGACGCCGAGGTGCGCGAGCTGCATGCCCCAGTACCAGCGCGGCTGGCGCGCGAGCTTCGCGAAGAAGCTGCCCGGGGCGTTGCGGATCTGCTCGCGGATCGACTCGACGATCGCGAAGATCACGAAGAAGGCGGCGGTGAGCCCGATGAAGGCCCAGTGGCCGAACTCGCCCATGAGGAGCGGCACGGCGGCGCCGAGCACGATCGCGGCGACGAGGCACCAGGCGAGCTTGCGCGCGAGGTCCTTGGGATCGGCGTCCTTCCAGCGCACGATCGGCCCGACGCCCATGAGGAAGATGAGCGGCAGCATCAGGGGCCCGAAGACGGCATCGAAGTAAGGAGGTCCGACCGAGATCTTGCCCGCGTCAAGCGCTTCGAGCGCGAGCGGGTAAAGCGTGCCGAGCAGCACCGCGCCCATCGCGACGACGAGGAGCACGTTGTTGACGAGGAGCATCGACTCGCGCGAGATCATCGAGAAGTCGGCGCCGATGCCCACCGACGGGGCGCGCCACGCAAAGAGCAGGAACGAGAGGCCGATCACGAGGATCAGGAAGCCGAGGATGAAGAGTCCGCGGTCCGGGTCGCTCGCAAAGGCGTGCACCGAGGTGATGATGCCCGAGCGCACGATGAAGGTGCCGAGCAGCGAGAGCGAGAACGTCAGGATCGCGAGCAGCACCGTCCAGATGCGGAAGCAGCCGCGCTTTTCGGTGACGGCGAGCGAATGGATGAGCGCCGTGCCCGTGAGCCAGGGCATGAAGGACGAGTTTTCAACCGGGTCCCAGGCCCACCAGCCGCCCCAGCCCAGTTCGTAGTACGACCAGTAGCTGCCGAGCGCATTGCCGAGCGTCAGGAGCACCCACGCGCCCGTCGCCCAGGGGCGCATCCAGCGCGCCCAGGCCGCGTCGAGCCGGCCCGAAATGAGCGCGGCGATCGAGAACGCGAACGGCACCGAAAAGCCCACGTAGCCGAGATAGAGCATCGGCGGGTGAATCACCATGCCCGGGTCCTGCAGCAGCGGATTGAGATCCGCGCCTTCCGCCGGCGCCGGGAAAAGGCGAAGGAACGGATTGGACGTGAGCAGCATGAAGAGGAAAAGCCCCATGCTCACGAGGCCGAGGACGGCCGTGACGCGGGACATGAGCTCTTCGGGGAGACGCTTGCCGGCGAGCACCACGGCCGCGGTCCACCAGCCGAGGGTGACGGCCCAGAAGAGGATCGAGCCCTCATGGCTGCCCCAGGTTGCCGCGAACTTGTAGTACCACGGCAGCATGGAGTTGGAGTTGTTGGCCACGTTGAGGACGCTGAAGTCCGAAACGAGGAACGAATAGGCCAGGCAGGCGAAAGCCACCGTGCCGAAAAACGCATTGCCGAGTGCGGCGGGGCGCGCGACTGCCATCAGCGCGCGGTCGCCCTTGGCGGCGCCCACGAGCGGCAGCACGCCCTGCACGATGCTGAGCGCAAGGCACAGTATCAAGGCAAAGTGGCCGATTTCTGGTATCACTTGAGATCTCCGGTTATCCCGCGGCGGCGAGGGAGCGCCGCGGCCTTGAAAGCGTCCGGCGCCGCGCGCCCCCTCGAGGAACGCGCCGCGCCGTCCGAAAGCGGTTTGAGGCTTAAAGGCTTACTTCTGCACCGTGTGCTTGGGCATCGGCTCGCCGTTCTTCATCGCCTCGTAGCCCTTCTTGTGCGCATCGTCGAGCGCCTTGGCGGCCTCGGGCGGCATGTAGTTCTCGTCGTGCTTGGCAAGGACCTGCGAAGCTTTGAAATTGCCCTTTTCATCGAGCGTGCCCTGTGCCACGACGCCCTGCCCTTCGCCGAAGAGGTCGGGCAGCACGCCGCGGTAGATGCAGTTCACCGAATGGGCGGTGTCGGTGACGACGAAGCTGATCGTCACGCCGTCGTCAAGGTGCTTGACCGAGCCCCTCTCGACGAGGCCGCCGATGCGGAAGGTGCGGCCTTCCGGCACTTCGTGCGCAGCGACCTGCGTGGGCGAGAAGAAGAACACGAGGTTGTCGCTGAAAGCCCTGAGGCCAAGCCCGATGCCGACGGCAATGGCCACGGCGGCGGCACCGATCAAAACGATTTTTTTCTGCTTAGAGTTCATGGCTTACATCTCCAGGGAAGACTTGACCGCTCTCGCCTCGCGCATGAGCCGCGTGCAGATGCGGTTGCGGCGCGAGCGCAGAGAGAAAATTTCGGCGGCAATGCCGATGACGACCGCGAGATAAGCGGACCAGACGTAATAGCCGTGGCCGTTCATCTGCAGAAATTCCATAAAAGATTCCCAAATCACAGTTTTCCCTCCAGAGCGGCGCGAAGAGCCCACTCCTCGCGGCGGTCGCGTTCAAGGATGATCGAGCGCATGCGCGCCAGGACGGCGCCGGCGCCGTAGCACGTGCCAGCGCAGAGCATGACAAGGAGCGTGTAGAGCATGATCGGCGCCAGGGACGCGCCCTTGACGGAGATCGAGGCGCCCTGATGGAGCGTGTTCCACCAGCGCACCGAGAAGTAGATGATCGGCACGTTGATGACGCCGACGATGCTGATCACGCTCGCGGCGCGGTCGGCCCTCGCCTTGTCGTCGATCGCGTTGTGCAGCGCGATGAAGCCGAGGTAAAGGAAGAAGAGGATCAGCTCCGAGGTGAGGCGCGCGTCCCAGACCCAGTAGGCGCCCCAGGTCGGGCGGCCCCAAAAGGCACCGCAGAAGAGCGTGAGGAACGCCATCAGCGCGCCCGTCGGGGCCATCGCCTGCGCGAGCATGAAGCTGATGCGCGAGTTCCTGATAAGGCCGACGAGGCTGCACACCGCCATCAGCACATAAAGCGTCATCGAGAGCCACGCCGCGGAGACGTGAATGAACAGGATGCGGTAGGAGTTGCCCTGGCGCGCATCGATCGGGCAGACGAAAAACGCCATGTAGAACCCGACGGCGAAGAGCAAGAGCGCCGCTCCCATGAGCCACGGGATCACCTTGCCCGCGGTGCGGTAAAAGGTCTGAGGATCAGAAAGGTTCATTGCAAAAGCTCCGAGAACGAATGGCGAATCAGTTTTCCGAGATGCGCAGCGACGCCGCAATGGCGGCGGGCGAGAGCGCGGCCGACAGCAAAAGCAGGCCGCCCACGATCATGAAGTGGGCGTTCGGGCTCATCGAGACGGCCACGGCTTCGCTGGCGCCGGCGCCGAAAATAAGGACGGGGATGTAAAGCGGCAGCACAAGCAGGCTCGTGAGCACGCCGCCCGAGCGCAGCCCGAGCGTGAGCGCGGCACCGATCGCGCCGACGAAGGAGAGCACGGGCGTGCCGAGCAGCAGGCTCAGCAGCATCACCGCGGCCTCTTCGCCCGGCAGGTCGAACATGACGGCGAAGACGGCGGAGAAAACGGTGATGGGCAGGCCCGTGACGAGCCAGTGCGCGATCACCTTGGCAACGACGATCACGGGAAGCGGCTCGGCGGCGATGAGCATCTGCTCGAGCGTGCCGTCGGCGAAGTCGGCGGCGAAGATGCGCGGCAGCGACAGCAGCGCCGCGAGCAGCGCCGCCACCCAGACGACGCCCGGCGCGATCGAGCGCAGGATGTCCGCGTCGGCGCCCACGCCGAGCGGCACGAGCGTGACGACCATGGCAAAGAAAAAGATGACCTGGACGAGGCCGGACTTGCGCCGCAGCGCGAGCATCATGTCGCGCCGGAGGATCGTGAGGAAAAGCTTTTTCATGGTGTCTGCCTCCCCTCCTTAAGGCGCCTTGCCTTCTTCGGCGGCGGCCTCGTCGGCGAGCGCCGTCTCGACGGCGCTGCGGCGCCGCGGGGCCCATTTCTCGGGCTCGAGGAGCACGGGCGCGACGCCCGGGACGTCGACTTCCTGATGCGTGACGAGCATCACCGCGCCGCCCGCGCGGACGTGCTCGGCAACGAGCGCGGCAAGCCGCGCGACGCCCTTGACGTCAAGCGCCGTGAAGGGCTCGTCGAGCGCCCAGAGCGTGACGTCCTGCGAGAGCCAGAGCCTCGCGAGCGCGACGCGGCGGCGCTGGCCCTGCGAGAGATGGCCCGCGGGCGCGTCGAAAAAGCCGGCAAGCCCCACGGCCTCGAGCGCCTTTTCGGCCGCTTCGCGCGTGGTGCCGCGCGAAGCGACTTCCGCGCTGATCATGACGTTCTCGAGCGCCGAAAGGTCGTCCTTGACGCCGTTGCGGTGGCCGATGTAGCAGAGCTCCTTCCAGTAGTCCTGGGCGGCCTTGCGCACGGGCACGCCGCGCCAGAGCACGTCGCCCTCGGTCGGCCTCATAAGGCCGGCGGCGATGCGCAGGAGCGTCGTCTTGCCCGCGCCGTTCGAGCCGGCGATGCGCACGAGCTCGCCCGGGCGCACGGCAAACGACAGGCCTCGGTAGAGGATGCGTTCCCCGCGTTCGCAGGCTATGTCCTTCAGCTCAAGAAGAGGTTCTGGCATGTATCGATGGATCCCGAGGGGTCAAAAGGGGCGGCGGGCGCTTTCCTCGCTGAGGGGGAAAGATGCCCGAGATTCGGCATGGAGTTTATTGGCCCCTTATTAAGATTGGCTTACAGGAAAACGCGCAGGGCGGCGGCGCAAAGAAGCGCCTTAACAGTGAAAACGCCTGAAAGAGAATGCTCTTCAGGCGTTTTCCGTTGTATTTCGGATCACTCGAGCGGCTCGATGCCGCACATGTCGAAGAAGACGCTCCGCAGCGCGGGGTCGGCGCCCCGGCGCCAGAAGGCCCAGACCTGCTGCGAGGCGGGCCGGTGCGCGGCGTCGGGCTTCATGATCTCGACCAGGTCGCCGCGGCCGATTTCTTCCCGCACCGAGAGGTACGGGAGCACCGCGGCGCCGTAGCCCGTGCCCACCGCGCGCTTGACGGCGCCCATGGTGTCCATGACGGTGACGCTCTGCATGCGGATGCCGCGGGAGGCGAGGTAGCGCTCGACCGTGCGGTCCACGCTCTGCTCTTTTTCGAGAACCCAGTTCGCCTCGGCGATTTCCTGCGGCGTGACGTAGGGCGACATCAGCGCGCTGCCGAGGCCCACGACCACGGCCATGCGGTCCTCGAAGCACGGGAAGCCCTCGAACTCGGCACCCGCAGGCCGGCCGCTCACGAAGCCCACGTCGAGCTTCTGGTTGCGCACGGCCTCCTCGATCACGCTGTTGTCATCGACCGTGAGGCTGATTTCGACCGAAGGGAGCCGGCGCTTCATGTCCATGAGGCGGCGCGAGAGCACGTAAATGCCCATGCGGCGGTTGGCGCCGACCGAGAGCGTGCCCGCCCTGCCCTCCTGCACGTCTCGGAAAAGCGACTCCACCTCGGCGGTTTTCTTGACGAGGAGCGAGGCATACGGCAGGAGCGTCAGCGCCGCGGGCGTCGGCCGCAGCCCGTTGCTCCCGCGCACGAAGAGCTGCGCGTTGAGCGCGCCCTCGAGCTCGCGCAGCGACTGGCTCACGGCGCTCGCCGACAGGTGGCAGCGGGCGGCGGTGAGCGACACCCGATGCGTATCGTAAAGGCTCGAGAAAATCTCGAGCTGCCGCAGCGTGATCTTCATGGGAAATGGCTCTCGCAAGTGGTACGGACGCCTTCGATCATACAGCTTCGCCCCGGAGGGCCGCATCGGGTCCTTCGGGGCGAAGCCTTGTCACCGGCGCAGGAGAGTGCCGGGGATCCGGGAGAGGAAAGCGCTTACTTGCTCTCTTTGGCCTTCAGCGCATAGGCCGCGGCATGCTCGCCCGCGCGGCGGCCGAAGACCACCGTGTCGGCCACGGCGTTGCCGCCAAGGCGGTTGAAGCCGTGCACGCCGCCCGTCACTTCGCCGGCCGCATAGAGGCCGGGCATCGGACGGCTCTGGATGTCGAGCACTTCGCTTTCGGTGTCAATGGCGACGCCGCCCATGGTGTGGTGGATGCCGGGGGCCACTTCAACCGCATAGAACGGCGCCTTGGCCACGGCAAGCGGCATGTTCGGACGGCCGAAAGCCTCGTCCTTGCCCGCCTCGCGGTACTTGTTGTAGTCGCTCACGGTCTTTTCGAGCACCTTCGGGTCCATGCCGGTTGCCTTGGCAAGTCCTTCGACGGTGTCGGCCTTCTTCAGCATGCCGAGGTGGTCGTAGCCGCGCACCATCTTGGCCTTGTTGTAGAGGTCGCTGTCGAAGACCAGGAAGGCGTGGCGGCCGGGCTGGTGCAGGATCGCATCGCTCGCGCGGTCGCGGGTCGTGAGTTCATTCACAAAGCGCGCGCCCTTCTCGTTCACCATGATGGCGCCGACGCCGCGCACCGTCTCGCTGATGAGGATGCGGCTGCCGACACCGACCGTCGGATGGGCCTGGACCCAGTCGATGTCAGTCATGCTCGCGCCGGACTCAAGCGCCATCTTGATGCCGTCGCCCGTGCTCGTGACGTTGTTCGAGCTCGTCATGCCCTTGAAGGTCGGGCGGTAGAAAGCCACCATTTCCTTGTTCTGGCCGTAGCCGCCCGTGGCGAGCACGACCGCCTTGGCGTCAACCTTGTAGAGGCCCGAGTGCTTGCCGAAGACAACGACGCCCGAGATGCGGTGGTCCTTGTCCCAAAGGAGCTTCAGCACATCGCTGTTGAGGCGCTCCGCGACGCCGTCCTTGGCGGCCTGGGCGCGCAGCACCTTAATGATGTGCGGACCCACGGTCTCGCCGCCCGAGGGACGGTGCGTGCGGTCGACGCGGGCGCCGCCCGAGCGCTTCACATCCGAAAGGTCGGCGCCCATGTCCTCAAGCCACTTGACGCCCGAGGCGCTTTCCTTGGCGAGGATCTCGACGAGGGCGCGGTCGTTCTTGCCGCGGCCGCCCTTCATGGTGTCTTCGACGTAGGCCTCGACCGAGTCGTTGATGCCCTTGGCCTTCTGCTGCGGCGTGCCGACGGCGTTGTAGCCGCCCGCGGCGAGCATCGAGTTGCCGCCCGAGTAGCTGTGCTTTTCAAGGAGGAGCACGCTCGCACCGGCGCGCTTGGCGGCAATCGCGGCGTTGAAGCCCGTGCTGCCGGCGCCCACCACGACGACGTCAACGCTCTCGCGCGCGGGGCCGGCGGCGACCGCGTCGATCGCGGCCCGGTCGGGCAGCGGCTTCGCGGCATTCTTCACGCCCGTGCCGGAGAACGGCATCTTGTTTTCAAACGAGTGGCAGTCGTTGCAGATGAGCTTCGGCTCGGCGTGCGCGGTGTGGCACACCGTGCAGTTGATCTCGCCGAGGTGCGAATGATGCGGGTCGATCGCGGTGCCCGTGGGCTTGCGGTCCTTGTAGCCGCCGTGGCAGCCCGTGCACTTGGCGTTCACCGCACGCTCGTCGTCGGGTACGTCCTTCGGCGTCACATTATTGGTGCCGTGGCAGGAAACGCAGCCGCCCGCCTTGGCGTGGAAATCGGCGAGGGCCTGGCCGGCGTAAGCGTTGCCGCCGACGGCAAAGGCAGCGAGCATGGCGCTCAGAAGCATGCCTGCGGTATGGGGTTTCATGGTGTTTCTCCTGTAGACGCACGCGGCGCATCAAAGGGTCGGCCGCGCTCTGAAAGGAGAATCTAGACTCGGGGTGTCCCCGAAATTTGACACTTGTCAAATGCGAAAACCAAACCGAAGGGAAGTTCTTCACGCGCTTTAAGTAAAACTTAAACCGTCAGGGTTTTCTCCCAGAACCGGCGTTCGGGAGCGGCGAAACGCCAAAAGGAAAGCCGGCGGTCCGCCGGTCCCGCAAGCAGGGCCCCGGCGCGCCGCCGGCGCATTCCTTATAGCCGCTTTGGCTTTTTCAGAGCACGCGCTTTAAGAACGTGCGCGTGCGCTCTTCCTTCGGATGGACGAGCACGTCTTCGGGAGCGCCCTCTTCGACGATGTAGCCGCCGTCCATGAAGACGACGCGGTCGGCCACCTCGGCGGGCGAAGCCCATCTCGTGCGTGACGACGATCATCGTCATGCCGCTTTCGGCGAGACGCGTCATCACGGCGAGCACCTCGCCCACGAGCTCCGGATCAAGCGCCGAGGTGGGCTCGTCAAAGAGCATCACCGAGGGATCCATCGCCAGGGCGCGGGCAATCGCCACGCGCTGCTGCTGGCCGCCCGAGAGGCTCGCCGGATAGGCGTCGGCCTTCTCGAGCATGCCGACCTTGGCGAGCTCGCCGAAGGCCTTTTCCTTCGCCTCGCCCGGCGAGCGGCCGAGCACGGTGCACTGCGAGAGCACGACGTTCTCGAGCACCGTCTTGTGCGGCCAGAGGTTGAAGCGCTGGAACACCATGCCGAGATGGCGGCGCACCTTGTTGAGGTTGACGTGCGGGTCGGTGATTTCGGTGTCCTCGAAGAAGATCTTTCCCGAGGTCACCTCCTCGAGCGCGTTGATGCACCCGCAGCATCGTCGACTTGCCCGAGCCCGAGGGACCGATCACGACGACCTTCTCGCCCGGCATCACATCAAGGCTGATGTCGTGGAGCACAACGTTGTCGCCGAAGGCTTTCTTCAGGTTCCGGATGCGGATGATTGGCTTGACGTTCTCGCTCATGCTCAGCTCCTCGTTTGGTCGCCCTTGCCGAGATGCCCTTCAAGGCGGCGGATGCCGTAGGCAAGCAGGCAGGTCATGCCCCAGTAGACCAGGGAAATCGTGAGATACGGCTCCCAGTAGCGCGCCGAGGCGCCGGCCACGGTGCGCGCCGCGTAGGCGAGCTCCGCCAGGCCGATGGCCGACACGAGCGAGGAGTCCTTGAGCATCGAAATCGCGTTGTTGCCGAGCGCCGGCAGCATGCGCCGGAACGCCTGCGGCAGGATGATGTGCCGCATCGCCTGCCAGTAGGTCCATGCCGAGCGACCGGGCCGATTCCATCTGGCCCTTGTCGAGCGACTGGATGCCCGCGCGGAAGACCTCGCTGATGTAGGCGCCCGCGTTGAGCGTGATCGCGAGCACGCCCGCGATGAAGGCGCCGTAGTTGCCGCGGATCTCGCGCGCGAGCGGGCCGGAAATGAGGATGCCGTCCACGGGATGGATGAACACCGGCAGCACCGCGAAGTACATGAGGAAGATCTGCACGAAGAGCGGCGTGCCGCGGAAAAAGCTCACGTACACGGCCACCGGCCAGCGCACGAAGTAGTGAAGGAAGGATTTAAGCGGCTCATGGCGGGCATAGGCGAGGCGGCCCATGCCGAGCAGCGTCCCGAGAATGACGCCCAAGAACACGCAGATCACGGTGATTTTTATGGTCATGAAGGCGCCGTCGACGAACAGCGGCCAGTACTCCATGATCACGGTTGGCGTGAAATCCGCTCATGAAGAGTTTCCTAAAGAGAACTGAAGTAAAGAGGGGGACAGCCGGCCCGGCGGGTGCGGCCGGGGCATAAGAGTACAGCAAAATCGCCGGTGCGGACAATCAGCCCGGCCGGCGATCGGATCTCGGAGCGGCAGCGGGAGCCTGCGCCCCCGCCCGCCCTTCGCTGCGATTATTCGCGCGGCAGCTTCGGCGCGTCGCCGCCGAACCACTTCTTGTAGATCTCGTTGTACTCGCCGCTGTCGATGACGGCCTCAAGGCCCTTGTTGACCTCGTTCAAGACCTTGACGTTGCCCTTGCGCACGCCGATGCCGAAGTACTGCTGCTTGAAGCTCGGGTCGGCAAACGAATTGAAGTGCTTGTCGGGGTTCTGGCGCATGTAGAACTGCAGCACGCCCACGTCGCCGATCATCGCGTCGACGCCGCCGTTGGCAAGCTCTTCAAGGGCGAGCGGCGTGTTGTCGAAGCGCTTGATGTCGGGCGAGGTCTTGCCGAAGGCGGCCGAGGCGGCCTCGTCGCCGGCGGAGGCGCTCACCACGGAGATCTTCTTGCCCTTGAGGTCCTGGATCGAGGAAATCTTGAGGCCCTGGCTCGTCAGGATCAGCTGGTGCGCGAGGAAGTACGGATGCGAGAAGTCAACGGCCTGGCGGCGCTTTTCCGTAATCGTGATGCCCGACATGATGATGTCGCGCTCGCCGCTCTCGAGCGACGGAAAATCGAGCTCCACGGCGTGTTGATGAGCTTCACCTCGAAGCCCGCCTTCTTGGCGATCGCCTTGATCAGGTCGACGTCGAAGCCGACGAGCTGCTTGTTGGCGTCCTGGAATTCGAACGGACGGTACGTGCCGCCGATGCCGACCATATATTCGGCCGCATTGGCCGCCGCGGAAGCGGCGAAAGCGCCTGCGATGATCGCCGCAACGGCGAAAGACTTGAGATTGAAACGCATGGTCTGAAGTCCCTTGAAATTCTGATTGACATTGGGTACAGTCCGCACACCTTGGGGAGGACGCGGATCCGTCCGACATTGTGTACGAGAAACCTTCGGTTTGCCAGTGCAATAACCCCAAAACTTTTCACGTCACAAAGCATTTAAGCGATATTCCCGAACCTGAGCCGCGGCCTGCGGCGCGGAAGCTCCCGCTCGGGCCGCGGCGAAGGCTGTGCTTCGGGCTAAAATAAGAACTTCCTTCGGCAAAGCCGCGCTTTGCCGCCCCGAGGCTTAATTGAGCTCCTTATGAAACGCACTCTCACTCTCTGCGCCGCAGCGGCGCTTGTCCTGCTTTCCGGTTGCCACTCCCTCGACCTGGAGTCCCTGAAACCGATGAACGAGCCCGAGGACTACGTGGGCCGCGGCGAAAAGATCACGAACGTCGTCGGCAATGTCTGGCGCATCGAAGCGACCGGCACCTATGACCGCACTGCCACGCAGCTCGCCGACCATCTCAACGAAGAGGCGCGCCGCTTCTGCGATAGCAAGGGCTGGGGCATGCTGCCCGGCCAGGGCTCGACGACCGACGGCTCCCGCGAGGAGAAGCGCCCGACGACGGGCTGGCTCGAGTTCACCTGCCAGGCGCCGATCGACTACCGCCCCGAATACAAGGGCATCACCAAGGAAGTCGACATCGACGAGCTCACCGACCTGACGGGCAGCAAGAAGAAAAAGAAATCCACTGACGAACAGTAAGGCCGGGCGGCATCGGCGCCGCCCGCTTCTGCTGTTTCGCATCGCATAAGACTCCGCCCGGCGGACAGTGATCCGTCGGGCGGAGTTTTGTTTTTTAGTTCGTTATTAATCGGCTTTTTCGCCCTTGCGCTTGATGCGGATTTCCATTTCCCTGCAGGGGGAAAGACTCTGGTCATAAGCGCCGACTTCGAAATAGCCGACGCTTTGATACCAGTCGAGGCCGCGGCTTAGGCTGATTTTCCAGCCGTTGTCGAGTTCGATGCTGTGTTCTTTCAGATCTGCGGCTGAGTCGTCAATCTCAAGCTCGATATCGAAAGCAAGAAGGCTTTGCTTGAGATCTGCCATCGCTTTATGACGCTGTGCAGCGGAAACCCTTTCGCCCGCAACCGTCACCAGACGGATGCGGCGGACGGTCTGCACGGAAACGGCAAGCTCGCAGAAGCGAACGAAATTCAGAACCTGAGCGGGCTTTTGCATATCCGGTTCTGTGACCTTCACGATCTTGGCACCTTCGAGATAGGGCCCCATCACCGATTCGAAGCTGTAGCCCCTGTCTTCTGACTTAATGTGGAGCTCCTGCGGCTGCAAGGGTTTAGCCGCCCCCTGAGGAACCGCAGGCTGCGGCACCTGCAGGGGCTCTAACATGACCTTGCCGGCAGAAATTTCCGGCGCTCCGTATAGGACGTTCGCAGCGGCGGCCTTCACTTCTTCTCCGCGAACGTTGCCCGTCGGATGCTGCGTGGCGGGAGCGTCTTTGGACTCGGGACAGTAGACGACCTGTTCCCTGCCCTCGGCGTCGATATAGCTCAGATTGATTTTCGCGAATTCGCCGTCGGGCTTGCGCTTGTTCATCTGCTCCTTGACGCGGCGGCGGCATTCGATGGCATAGCGCACATACTGCTCGAATTCCTCGGGCTTGACCTTGCCGTCCGGGTGCAGGATCTTCAGGAAGGCGCAGAGCGTTTTCTTGATGCCCTTCTCGTCTCGGCCCTCGATGGCGGGACCGCCCTTGAACAGATGATTGACGGTTTCGTAGACGTTGACGTTCTTGAAGAGATAATGGAACGCCTCGGCCAGATAGTCCGAGATGAAGCCGAAATGCGACGTCAGATAGGAGCTGTCCATTTTCGGCATTTCCCAGCCCGGAATGTAGGCGGCGAAACGGTCCATCACGGCGAGGTCGAACTCCTTCGGCATCGGCTGGAACAGATCGTATTGGGAAGAATTGACGATCTGAGGAATCGACAGATCGAGGTTGCCGACAAAGCTCAGGCCGGCGTTGGCAATGACCTCCGTGCCGCGCGAGAAGCGGCCGTTGGCCATGTAGTCCTTCATGATCTGAATAGTGTCGGGATCCTTGATGCGGATGCCCGCCACTTCGTCGAAGGCCACCGTGTCCCAGAACGAAACAAGTCCGGGACGGCGCCTGGCGTTGTTGTAAAAGAGCGTGGATTTCGTCGACTGGCCGCCTGAGATCAGCGTCGCATAGGGCGAAAACTCGCTGAAGAAATAGCTCTTTCCGGTGCCGCGGGGACCGAGTTCGATGTAGTTGTAATTGGCTTCCACCAAGCTCGCCATGCGGGCGATGAAGTGGAATTTCTGCCGGTCCGTAAGCCTTTCGGGTTCAATGCCGACCGAGCGAAGAATCAAGTTAAGCCACTCGTCCCGCGTGAATTCGCCGCGGTGCGCCACATAGCCGTCGAAATCGAAATGCGCCAGCTGGATCGGGCGCAGGTCCTCGATATAGAACGTGTAGTTGTCTTCTTCGTTGTCGTTGTAGGCGACCGTCACTTCCGCCCACACGCCGCCTTCGAGCAAGCGGTCGTTGTTGCGGAAGAAGCGATCGCTCACGGCAATGCGCTTCGAGCCGAAATTTTCAAGCGCCGCCCAATGGCGCTTATCTTTTTCGACGTACTGAACGCTCGCCTTGTCGATGAACTTGAAACTGCCCTTGGTCGAGACGCGAGACTGAGCCGCATTGGATTCATCGGCTCTCACGTAGTGCTTCTGCAGCGTCTCGACAACGGCTTCGAGTCCGTCGTCGATCTCTTCCTCGTCGTCCGAGGCGCAGAATTTCGCCAGCAGGAATTCAAGCACAAAAGTCGGAACGTTGGTGCCTTTTTTAATGCGCTGCACCAAATCCTTGCGAACGGTTTTGCCGAGATAAGCGGCATTGACCTTGCTGTCGAGCGCGTCCTTGGCAAAGCTCATCCCATCACCTCCGCTTCAAAAGAAGTCTCCCCGAGCGAAACGCCGCTTTCGGCGTCAAGCGCCCGAACCGTAAAGGTCTGCCTACCGTCGAAGTCATCGAGCTGCACCTTGATGGTATGGCCTAGTCCCGCCGTAAGCCCGACGATGCCGGCATCGTTGCCGGCGACAAAGCCGGCAGCTTTCCTAGAGCGATCGCCTTTCCGGAAAATTTCAATGCGAACGGGCACTTCCCTATCATCGTCGGCGCTGAAAAGCGAATCGTTCAGTGTCAGCTCAAGCCTCACGATCCGGCTGGTATAAAGGTCTTTCCTGCGGGTGAACGTCACGCTGCGATCCGATGTCTGGTTTGCTTTCTGCTGCTCGAGACGGGCGGTGATCACCGGAACGATCGCTTCGGGCAAAGAAAGCCCTCCGTGGAAATAGCGCTTGCCGTCTTTATATGCGCAGAGAGCGGTCGGGAACGCAGCCTGCGGAACGTTGGTGCGAATGCCCAAAAACGCGGCCGGATAAACCGCGGTTCCAACATCGGCATTGCCTTCGCCCAAAAGGAAGCGATCGTGCGTGGCCGTCCAATTGCCAACTGGCATCGGGCATTTATCGCCGGGCATGGGCTTCAGATTGAGCACGAAACCATGATCACTCGTTACCACCAGCAGGCCGAAACGCCCCAGCGTGCTCAGGCGCTTCACGAGGCTCTTGACGCGCTCCGCACAGCGGCGCACAGCCTTCAAAGCGTCCATCTTGTCGCTTTCAAGCTCCGCATCGAGATCATCGTCGCGAATCAGCAGCAAATCCGTTTTATCAAAAGCGGCTTTGCGGGCACTCAGCACTTCGGCGGGCGTCATGCTGCGGAACCGTTCGCCATAGCGTTCCGAAAGGACTTTGAGACGATCGTCCAGCGCCTTGAGCGCAACACTACCCAACTCGGGCACCATATCGTTGTTCTTTACCTCGATGCTGAGTTCGCTGCCGCCGGGAAGCAAAGCCCCTTTGCCAACCGAAGTGATGCTTGGCAGCGGCGCACAGGCGGGCGCAAGCTTGGGCTGCTGCTGCAGAAGAAGCTCTTTGAACGTTGCGCCGATTTCGTAGCGCAGACCGTCTATAAGAAGCCAGGCAACGCCCTCTCCCTCCTGCTGGAGGGCTGGAGCTATAACACGATCAAACACATCGCCGTTGGCGAGCATGCCGGAAGCAGGCCAGCCGTCCTTATCCACCGCAGCAAGAAAACGTTGCTGTTCCTTTTCCGCAAGATCCCGGTAAGCGTTGAATACATTGCCGGCAAGCTGCTGCAGCTGGTCATATGCTCCTTCGGGAAGCGCCGCCTCGATTTCATCGCGCTTAAAGAGTGCATCATCCCAAAGCTCAGCAAACTTCCGTGCTTCGCCGTCGGCCTCGGCACCAATGCGGCAATAAGCATCGATGCATTCGCGAACGTTTACTAACTTGTGTTTCAGATCTTCGGCAAGCTTTTTCTGTGCATCGAAAAACCTGACAGTACGGCTGAAGAGATCATTGATAAGAGACGCGGCTTCCTCGGCCGACCAAAGGCTTTCACCGAACCGCTCATTGAGTGCTTTGGCTTTCTCGCAGTCTCTTTTTAAGAGTGCTGCCAATATCTGCCCTCTCAAAGCCACGGCTTCCGCCTCAAAGGTCAGAGCTGAACGCTCGAGCGCCATCTTCTTCACGGCTTGCCCGATATGCAGCACCTGCTCGGCCGCTTTGGCCTCCTTGCGGTAAATCGACGTGTCCCTCAGATCGCGAAGCGAGGCAACTGCATCGGCCACCTCCTTTTCATGCACTGAATCGGCTCTTGCCACAGAAGAAAGCTCAGAAGGCGTGCCCTCGCCGTAAACGGCAAAAAGCTCCGTTGCCAAACAAGCGCACCAAAGCGCATCGCGGAATTCGGCAAACGACTGCGATGCTTTGACTACGGCACCCGCCACATTTTCGGCGAACTCCGTAGCTTCCTGCCGAACATCTTCGAAATCCACTTCTTCAGCACTGATCAGCAGCCACTTCAGAATCTCTGCTTCGGACGATTTGCCGCTGGCTGCCTTGAGCTGCGGCCACTTTGCATCGGCCCCTGCCAAGAGAGCATCAATCGCCGCAAACGCCGGGCCTTCTTCCGGAGACTTGGCAAAAAGCGCCCGTATGGCAGCCTCTTTTTTCGGCACTTTATTGATGCAAATCTGCAGAAGCTGATCTTTGGCACTGTCCGGAAAATAGCGCCCGATCAAGGCAAAGGCAAAGAAAGGGTCGTTTCTCCTTTCGAAGTCACTCGCCGGTGCCGCTTTCGGGACATAAATCACAACAGGCTGCTTAAGCCCTGAAGTGAGGGCTTCGCCCGCTCCTAACCGAGCGGGCAACGAGCCTTCTGACACATCATAAAAAACGCCCTTCTCGTCTTTTGCCGCTTTCTCGGCAAGCGAGCGATATCGCTTCGAAGCAGTTCCCTCATACACAACCAGTAGGCGGCGTTCTCTGAGGCGCTTTTTGAAAATCTCATTGCGGATGAAATCCTCAATTTTCATTCTGTCACTCCGCTTTCATCAGAAAACCCGAAGCGCTTGGCGTGCGCCGCACGGATTGAAGGATCCTTTTCACAGGCCCTCCTTACGCGATCAGGGTAAAGATCAGCCGCCGTTTCACTCCAGTCAAGATCGCCCTTTTCCAAAGCGAGTTTTACTTTTTCCAACGTTTTAAGCCATGCCCTGTTTTGAATCATCGGCATGAAACGAACCGCATTGATGGCAACACCGTCATCGGGATGGAATACCGCATTGGAAGCAAGATCCAAAAGCTGCGAACGGAAAACGGAGAGCTCCGCAAGGAACTCCGAGCTTTCTTCAGCTTCTTTGCGCTGCTCAGCACTGGTCTTCTCACCAATCTTTTGAATTTCTTCAATCGTTTGTTTTTCCGATGCCATCTTAGGGTCGACGAAATCGCTCACCGCAGTAAATAGCATTTCCTTGGAAAGTTTGGGGTAATAGAGCCAAAGTGTGTAGCTTCCGCTATTCGTTCCAATTGGCCAATAAATGGGCGCCACTCTCTGAGCGCCCCTGTACATCTTGAGGTGAAGTGCGGGGAATGTGTTTTCCAGCCAGTCTTCCACATCGGCAACGTCACTGAGCCCGCACTCGCTGAGCACTCGCTCAACAGCCCTTGTCAGATCCAAGGAATTCCCTGGATCCATGGCAAAAATGCCCTTGTTCGGAATAAATGGAGCATCGCCTTCGGGGAGCCGGCCGGGGGCAAGTTTCGGATAAGGAGCAAACGGTGCTCCAAGATCTGGCAAGACCCTGTCTCCGATAGCAAGACGCAGATCAAAGCGTCCGAAAGCCACGCCAACTGCCCACGAAAGCAAACGGTTCAGCTTTTCCTTCTGTGAAGGTGTTGGAACTTCTCGAGATTTCTCCTGTTTATCAATTACTCTGCTTTCAAAACCGTATAACTGATCACCCAAACGATCCATCTCATCTTGTGAGTGCTTTATTGTCGCCAGCTCCGCTTCGCGATCTAGGTCCCCATTGGCTTCAGCAATCCATTCTGGAAGAACAAAATAGCGAGATTCCTCATTAACGCTAGCCAGCCTACGGCGCGCTTCATAATTTTGCTTTGCCAAAGATGCAAGTAAAGACTTTTCCTCTGAATTCAAGGTTGGATAAGGAGAAACCGATAACATACCGCATTCATAATGAGAAGCCTGATTTACTCGTTGTAACTGCAAACTCATGAAATTTTGATAGGCTCGACTATTAAGAATCGCTAAACATACAAGAAGATTTTCTTCATCATCTCCGGCGACAAATACACAATCACCTACACGATCAAAGATACCTTCTGAAGGGAAGACTCGTAGGGCAAGCGAGTTTCCTCTGAATGACCAAGTTAGGCCAGGACGAAAGTAATAAGGTACATTTCTCAAAACAGAACCAGAGAAGCGCCAAATTTCAGCGCCATTTTTCTGCCAGTTAATATCTGTTGAAACTTCGCCATAAAAAGGAGAAGTTGGTCCTCCTTTTGCCAAAGGAACCCAGGATTTCTTGGCTCCTTCTATTTCCCAATAAAGCCTGACAAATCTATCGTTATCACCAGTTTGGAGGCCAACTTTAACATCTGCAACATCATCAAGTGTCTCCCCTTTATAAGCCTCAATAATGAGAGGATCTGTTTGATAAGCAAAAACACATCCAGGTAGTTTTATGAAATTTATAAGTGTTTTTTTAAACAGAAGAGATGGATAGTTTTGATAATTCTTAAGACAATCTGCGCGATTCCCTGGATTCGTTGCGTTAATAAATAACGTAGGAACTTTTGACATTTCCGGGCTTACTACATAGGCAGCAGCCTCAACCATGGCGTCATCCATAACACCAGGCCCAAGATCGGCGAACACTGGCATCGAGGCGGAACTTAAAAGCCGGCGGCGCCAATCCTCAGAACTCCCCTGAAAAAATATCGTTCTCGAAGTGATAGCACCAACGTAGCCATGAGGCTTAGCAAGCTCTAACATCCGCATTACGAACATACCGCTCAGTTCTCGCTTCGAAAGCGGATATAAGCCTCCCAAAAGATCCTTACTACCGTCTGCAGGAGCCCCAAACGGAGGATTCATCACGATCACATCAAAATGTTTTGTGCATAGATCTAGCAGGTTCAGGCACTGCACGGCGTTTACAGCAAAAAGCTTTTCGCGGAAAGAATGGCCGATACCTTCCAAATAGCCGTTTAGAGCCGTTGTTACTGCTTCCTTTTGTGCCATCCAACGGCTACTGGTATCAAGAGGCAGATCCATTTGAGCCCAATCTGCCGGCATGCCTGGCAACATACCTTCTGAAGTTTCATCAGACCATGCTACTGCTTGCTCTAAATCCCGCTCCAACGGTAAAAGAAGGCCAGTTTCCGGAACCTGATTTAAGAAATCGAGTTTTAAAGCTTTAAGCCCTTCACTCGCCCTGACTCCCATTCGGCGTCCCGCTACTTCAGCGATATCATTTTCAGGGGGTGGTGCAACAGCTGCTACAACATGACCACGGCCTAGTGAGCGGGAAGGATCACCAATTAGCACCCCTAATCGGTCGAGTGATTTTTGAGCACGCAACCACAAAGCTAAAGAAGCGATTTGTGTCGCACGGATATCGATATCTACACCATAAATATTGTTGGCAAGAATCAGTCCCGGAACCTTTTTTAAGAAACCTTCCTTGTCATCGGCCAGCTGTGCAAAAGGAATAAGTTCACCGTCTTTCCCTTCTGTATTAAGACGCTTCCCAGGATGCGCTTTCAGCCAATCCCAACAATCTTCGTAGATCGCTTCGAGAAGGTCAAACGCATACAATCCAAAATGCATTGAACCGCAAGCTGGATCCAACACGCGTAAGGTCCTCGGATCACGAGGAACATTATTTTTGTTTTTGACCTCTTTTGACTGATCCAAGACCAAGGAAGACAAACGTTCTGCTAAATGACCTTTATTTCCAACCTCTTGGACCCAAAGCCTTCCAAGGGTATTGTCCAACAAGAATTCCACAACATAACGAGGCGTAAAGAACTGGTTCCGCACCGCTAGCTCATGCGAATTTTTTGGAGTTTTGTTTTTTTGGCCTCGCATCATTGCAAAGTCAGCGCCATTATTAAAATACTGGTAAATCCAGCCAATTGTTTCGTCTTCGGCCCAAAACGGCTCTAAATCGCCGGCACTGACTTCTGCCAAAAATTGCATAAAGGCCTGCTCGGACGCAAAAAGAAGCCCGTAAGGCTGGGTGCGATCAAAAATCTGTGGCAAATCCACTGCCAGTTCATCAAACTGTGACTTGAGGTACTTCTCGTAAGCCTGATACTCAGTTCCCAACCCCGCACCGACCACAAAGCGATAGTTCACAAAGCCTGCAGAACGCATTCCATCGGTAACTGAAGGCATCAATACATGCCGCGCTTCCGCCATGCGAAGCGCACAGATCCGAGCTAAAAACGTCTGCGTCTGCTCTCGAAGCATTCTCTGCAGAACCGCTTGATCATCATCGGTTTTATCCTGCAGCTTGTAATGCTCGAAAATTTCACGCAAATCAGAGGCCGTTTCATAGTCGGTCGTCGTCAGATGCTTAAGGGCAGAAAGCGGAACAATGTTCCCCGTCTCGGCGTCCATGCCGAACACCCCCTGGAGCTGCCGCTTGAAATCGTCTTCGATGATGTTGCGTGCTGTCTGTACAAATTTTTGTAGCCGCTTTCTCGCTTCGTTGTTAAATGCCATTTCACTTCCCTGCCTTCAAAATGCACTTGCGGCCGTGCTTTACTTCAGTTTTCAACTCGTTCAGCTTCTGAATGAGTTCATCGATTTCTTCCAGGGTAGAAATGCTCTCAGGAATATCAAGCTGAATTAGCGCATTTCTTCTAAGCGCCAGTTCAGATGCCTTGTCCTCTAAAGTCGATATCGTTTCGTACGTTTTGGAAATTGCATCGCTCAGCTGTGCTGCGCTTGCACCCGGTTCAACGCTGACGCATTTTGGAAGCTGTTCGATTTCATCGACAGTAAGATCATAAAGATCGATCACGCTGTTCTTTTTTTCCTCAAAGCAAGACCGAGCTTTTGAAAAAGCTTGTTGCTTTTCCTGCAGATCCTTCGCACCAGCTTCATTGGCTTCTGAAATGAAGCCTCTCAGATCCTGACCTTTCTCGGTAAACGAAGGCTGAAGCAATTCTTTTTTCAGGACTTCCCAGCGTTGTTTTATTTCCGATGACGAGGAAAGCTCCGCCGCCCTTGCTCCCGCAGCAATATCCTCAAAAAAGCCATTTCTCTTTTTGACCAAGAGTATCTGCATCAGACTAAGGCGGTCAGTAATTCGGGCCTTTTCTTCCTGATTCTCCCCGATGCTGTGCCACAAAGCTGCAATGCCTTCGTCTCTCCAGCTCTCGAGTGTCTGCACTGCAAGTTCCAGCTCACGAGTTCCATAAGTTCCCGCTTCTCTTGTGTCACGGGCCAGTTCCCTGCACAAATTACTTTTTTCAATGGCAAACTCGCGAAGTTTTTCAGCGATGCCTTGTTCTGTATAGACAATGCCGGCAACACCGTAATTTGCGAGGAACTGGCCGCAAGCCAACAGCACCGACCTGTCAATGGTGTCTCGGACTGCCACGCCAACAGCCTTAAATGCCTGAGGCGAGGAGAAAGCTTCCAGAACCGCTCTTTCCACGGTGCGGTAATGGTGGCCAGCAATATTGAGTTCAATATGCCCGGTAACGAAGAGAGCGGATACTACATAAAGTGTGATGTCTTTAATCCAACCAAAAGGCGGGTTCATAAAATGGTCAAGCAGCTCTCCGCCCCGCAGATTTTCCGAAAGCTTCAGATAATCCAGCACACTGGCTGCTGCAGGCTTTTCCTGAAGCACGGGGGTCTCGTCCTTCCACTCCAACAGCTCAAGAGGGTCATAGCCAGACATCCCGTGTTTTAATTGCAGAATATGCTTTGCCATACCCGGCTTAGGATCTGCATTTTCAACTTGGTTGTGCTTGTCAAAGATCCTGCCGGCGAAATCAGAAAGAGCACTTTCAAGCATCTGCCCAAAATCTTCTGTAGCTCTCACAGTTCGTTCTGCACCTCGAATGAAAAGAGACGAACGGTCGAAACTCTGATTAAGCATTTCCTGCAGATTTTTTCGGGCCTGCGAAGCTTTGGATTTCTGATCGCGGACAAAGTCACGCTCCACCTGATCAGCGCTTCCCGCATGCGCATCAGCGACTTTGTCAGATTTAATGATCTCATTCAAAAGATCAGTGAAGCCTTCAGGCGTTTCAGTTAACAGAAAAGCTGCATTTTTTGTTTCAAGGCTTTCTTCTAGCAATTCCTGCTTTCTGGCCGATGGATCTTCTCCTGTCTCATAAAACGCAACCTGAAGCTCCAATGGCTCCTTTCCAACACCGCTAATACAAGTTGGGTTGCCATAAAGAAACAACGAAGCTGAACAGCTTAATTTACCCGTTGAAATACGAAGGAAAGAGCCAAAAATCTCCGCCAAAATAGTATTTCGTTCTTTAGTGAGCTCGGAAGAAAAAACGTTCAGCGTCAATTTTTCATGTTCAAGGGCCGCCATGCGCTCATTCAGATAGTGATAAGTGCCATTTGCATTTCTGCCAATCGGTACAGTGCTGTCGCGGGCCATCTGATCAAGCTTTGTAGAAATTTCTTTAGCCCTGTCTGGAGCAGAAACATTGTCAATCAGCAAAGCCGAGAGATTAGCCGGCGTAGCTTCGAAGCCTTTCAGCAATTCGGTAATAACCAGAGTCTTTGCGATACGCAGCGCAAGGGGATCATCGCGGTATGCTTCTGCCGTTTTCTGAGCAGCCTCGGATAAATCACGTTCAACTGCCTCTATATCCTGACGCAGTTCGTTATAGAAATTTTCTGCCGTCACCAGTTTGCCGATGGGCATGTTGATCAGCGCATTCTTATCAATATGGCCGATGCGGCCCCCTGTCAGAACATCCTGAACAACCTTAATTGCCGAGCGCAGTCCCGTTCCGCCTTCTCCTTTTGAAAGCGTCCCCAACACCGAAAGAAGAATTTTGAAATGTGACGGCAGGAACGGATAAAGTGAGGCGAAGTTGCTCTCATTAAGACTGCCTTCAAACAGTTTGGCATTGGCGAGCTTAGTTTTAACCTTAAGACCGCTTCCAACGCGCTTAAACAGCTGAGTCAATTCCTCTTCGCCCGAGGCGCTTTTCCTTAGCAACCTGCGCCAGCAGATCTCTTCAATATCACTGCTTTCAAGCGTAATGGAAAGCGGGAAACGTCCTTTCAGCTTAAATAGATAAGGAGAATTAAATGCAGCTCTTGAGTCACTCTCGGTAAGCGTTTGCTGCGCCGTGGCCATCAGAAAAACCTTGCCCTCGCCGACCGTGCGCATATTCTGCACAAGTCCCTGCATGTCTTCGATGGCACTCAGATGTGCGCCAATATGCTGCCCAACTTCGTCAAGGATGAAAAAGATATATTCACAATGAGTTTTATGACGAACGATCTCAATGATGCGCTTTACGCGCTCTTCGATTGAAAGCACCCCACTTTTATTGCTGAAATCGAGAGGCTCGCCGTACATTTCGGCATTGAGCTTCGAAGCAAGATTTCGCGCAATAACACTGCGGTTATGCACCTTAAGCCAGTCCTTGCCGTACTCACGGCTTCTTTCAAGAAGTTCTTCCCTGCGACCGTCGCGGTCAACTGTCATCTCAAAATCGGCAATCTGCAGATCTATGTCGCTGTAACCTGCCCAGCCGAGCACATAGCGATACAGAATCTCCGACACATCGGCAATGTTCGAACCATAATTGTGAGTCGCAAGATCGAGCATCACTACGGCAGGCCGCAAACGCTTCACCAAAGTTTTAAGGTGCTGTCTGACTGTCACAGATTCAATTTGTTCGGCAAGACGATCGGTGAAGCTTCTGCCCTCAAAGCCAGAGTTTTGACTGTCAAGAGCGTAACCTAAATATTTAGTAAAAGAAGATTTGCCGGAGCCATAGAAGCCGCTTACCCAAACTCCGATCTCTCCGCCCCCACCTTGTCCAACTGAGGCATCCACCCAGTCAAGGAAACGGTCAATGCTGTTTTCAATGTGTCGGGTGACGATGTACTCCTTCATTTCGGAAGCGATTTTTTCCGGATCGGAGTGCTGATAGTCAATGACTTTCTGAATGATGCGCTCAACCTGAGACGGATCGCTCAGCAACGTTCGGATAGATGCCGTCATGTCTTATTCCCTTTCTCTTTCAATAAGCGGGCACGCTCAAATGTTCAGAGCGGTAGTTGCCGTCAACGCCGTTGATGCCTAAAAAATTCAAGCCTGTCTTGCCTTCTTTTTCCCCGGGATAAAAGAAAACGGTCGGGTACCAGAAATGCCCGTTAAGTTTGTTTTCCAGCGCTCCTGGTCTCATGAAGCAATGCAGCGCTTCAAGTCCTGTAACTAAAAGCACTGGTGGAAGAGGCTCGTTCTTGGATTTTTCATGAAGTTTTTCCAAACAAGTTAAAAGCCTAGCTGCAAGGCCTTCTTCGCGATCTTCCGCAATATCCGAAAGTGTGGCCTGCAGCTCCTGCCATTCAAGTGGATTTTCCTTATCCCACTCAGTAATGGCATCCCAATCCTCATTTTTCGTAAGCAGCTCTTTAAGCTCTGCAAAAAGATTGAATTCTTCAACAAGATGGCCATCACTCCGCAGCTTCGCGGCAAGCGAACGGCAATACTCCTGCATGCGCAGCGTGCGAGAAGGTTCGTAGACCAAAAAATAGACAGGCTCGTAGCCCGAAGGATTTAAAGGCCGTCTTTGGGCAAGGCGGTGGCATAAATCGTCTGTGAAAGCTTCAATGGTTTGCGACATAGCTCTCTGCAACCTCCGTCATGCCGGGATACTGCCAATCGATTGCGGTTTTTCCGTTCTTTTCACTTACAAGCATCCAGCGAGACATCCCTGATGAACTCAGTAGATGCTTAACATCATCGGCGGACAAACCGAAAAGGGACCAGTCCCGATGCCGAACAACATCCTCATCACTCAGTCCGCGGTCTTTAAGATCGTAAGCGAGCAACACAGCAATTTCTTTGAAGAGCACGGGAGGTGTCACACGGCTGTCTGGATCCGGCTTCATGAGATGGAAACCCACGCAAACTGTATGCAGCCTGCTAAGAACTCGTCTTGTTCGGGCGGGCGTCCAAACCCCGCCCCCTCTTCCCTCGCGAACGGCCTCCATTAAAAAAGCACGTATGAGTTCTCGGTCTATGCGTTTTTCTCCCTGCCGCACTCGGGGCCAATATTCCATGGTCAAGAAATCCCGAAGAATGTGTTCCGCTCTGGCCGTCAATAAAAAGCAAATCTGCTCAATGACTTCGCCGGAGAAAGCGGATTTATAACGCTTCAGAAGGCATGTCCAAGGAAGCGCCTCAGGCGTCAGAAAACGAAACTTGAAGAGTTTCTTGACAAAATGCATTGAGGATTCAGCTGTATGCTCAGGATGGGCGCTCAAAATTTTCTCGTAGAGAGTCTGAACGTCCATGCCTTCTTCCCAAAAAGAAAGAATTCTCAGGCACTTTTCAACGGAGGCACCTCCATAGGTCAGTGTCCGTGAATAGTAGTCTTCGTTCATCAGTCCTCCTTAGGAGAGAAGAAGGGATAGCAGCGCTCATCGGTTTTGAGAGCGGTGCGGTAGAGGGCAGCCATCTGGCCGATCGATGCAAAAATCGTCTCCTTGTCGGCCATCCCGAGCTTTACGGCACCGGTTTTCGGATGCACGCCTTTTTCAGATAGCTCGTCAAGCACCGCTTCGGCTGCTTCGCAAGAAGAGGTCACCCGATCGAAAAGTTTTTCGCCGTCTTCACTGAGCGCAAAGCGCCGCACATCCTGTTCAAGGTCAGTCTCAAAGCGAAAGAGATGCTGGGAGCGGTTGCTGAGCGCTTCGCGGTGCACCAGCTTGGCCGCTTCGCTGGTTGCCGAAAAAGCGGCAAGGCGCCAGGTTTTAGGGAAAAGTTCTTTGAAAATGCCAATGCTGCCGGAATTGCAGGCTGAAGTTGCCCACCATTTCTTCCGTTCCCCAAGCATGCCGACGGCCAAGCGAAGACAAAAAAGCTTTTCCAAATCTGATTTCATTGTGCTCTCCCGGCAAAACGTTTTTAATTCTAACAAATGCTCTTTTAATTCCCTACGTTTTTGCGGTTTTTACTAGGTTTTCAAAAGCGACGAAAACAAAAGCATTGCAACATTAAAACGACTAAAAAGCGCCGCCGCGAACTGGTCGCGGCAGCGCCTATCTGTGTTAGGCTACGCCTTTTCTTTGCTCAGCCGAGCGAATTCACTTCGGCAGAGAGCCTCGCGATCTCGATCGCGGTCGCGGCCGAAGCCTCGAGCGAGGCGACCGGCAGGAATTCGTAGACGCCGTGGAAATTGAGGCCGCCCCCGAAGATATTGGGGCACGGCAGCCCTTTGGCCGAGAGCATCGCGCCGTCGGTGCCGCCGCGGATCGGGATTTCCTTCGGGACGATGCCCGCCCGCTTCATTGCCTCGCGGGCGATGTCGAGGACCTTCGGCGTCTTCTCGAGGTAGGGGCGCATGTTTTCGTAGCTTTCTTCAAAAGAGAACTCGCAGCGCATGCCGCGGAAGCGCGCGGCGGCCTCCTTGGCGAGCCGCTCGAGCATCGCCTTCTTTTCCTCGTAGCGCTCGCGGCTGTGGTCGCGCACGAGCACTTCGACCGCTGCGCTCACCACATTGCCTTCGATTTCGTGAGGGTGCACGAAGCCTTCGTGGTCCTCGGTCGTTTCGGGCGCCTGATCGAACGGGAGCGAGGCGACGAAGGCCGCGGCCGCGCGCACCGCGTTGGCCATCTTGCCCTTGGCGCTGCCCGGGTGGACGCCGAGCCCCAAGAAGCGCACGCGCGCCGTGCCCGCATTGAAGTTCTCCCATTCGAGGCCGCCCTTTTCGCCGCCGTCGAACGTATAGGCATAGGCCGCGCCGAATGCCTTGATGTCGAAGTTTTCCGTGCCGCGCCCGATTTCTTCGTCGGGCGTGAAGGCGATGCGGATCGCGGCGTGCGGCTCCTCGGGATGCGCGAGCATGTGCGCGGCCATTGTCATGATCGCGGCCATGCCCGCCTTGTCGTCGGCGCCTAAGAGCGTCGTGCCGTCCGTAAAGACGATGTCTTCGCCTTTATAGGCGAGGATTTCGGGGAAGCGCGCGGCCTCGAGCACGATGCCCTTTTCGGCGTTGAGCGTCACGTCGCCCCCTTCGTAGCGGAGGATCTGCGGCCTGACGCCCTCGCCCGGCGCATCGGGCGAGGTGTCCATGTGCGCGATGAAGCCGACCGCGGGCGCGGCCTCGCAGCCCTTCGCGGCCGGGATCGACGCGAAGACGATGCCCTTCTCGGTGAGCCTGACGTCCTTGGCGCCGAGGTCGGAGAGTTCCTTAAAGAGCATCCTCGCGAGGTCGAGCTCGCGCGCCGCCGAGGGCGACGTGCTGCTCTTCGGGTCGGACTGGGTGTTGACGCGAGCGTAGCGCAGGAAGCGCTCGAGAACGGCGGAATTGGACATCGGTTTTGAGACTCCTAAAAAATTCTTGCGGCAGGTGCCGTGCTATTCGCGGTCTTTCGGCGCGCGAAGCGGGATCGGCAGGCCGGGCTTCTTGCTCACATTCCTCGTTGCGAGCCAGCAGATCACGGAGCCCGCCACGACGAGGAAGACGCCCTTCCAGAACGCGAGCGAGAGGTCCGCGCCGATCCAGAAGGTGGCGAAAATGCAGGAGAGCACGGGCGTGAAGTACGACGCAACGCCGAGCAGCGTGAGCGACCCCTTGACCGAGCCGTAGGTCCAGCAGGCGTAAGCAAGCCCGAACGCCAGCGCGCCCGCTGCGATGTCAATCCAGCCGCGGAACTCGACGTGCTCGGGAATGGAAGGTGCGCCGCACCAGAGCCAATAGAGCGTGAAGAGCACGAAGTCGATGAAGAAGATCGGCACCACGGGGTTCTGCCCGCCGCTCCAGGCGCGCGTCATCGAGCTGTAGGCCGCCCACGTGAGGGCGCTCGCCGCCGCGCAGCCGTAGCTCACGGGGTTGCTCATGACGTTCTTCTTGAGGTCCGCGAAGCTCAGCCCCGCGTCGCCGCCCATCACCGTGAGCACGCCGATCATGCACACCGCGGCGCCGATCAGCACCCACCAGTGCGCCTTCTGGCCGTTGAAAATGATCGAAAAGAGAATCACGAGGCAGGGCCAGGAATAGTTGACCATGCCGGCCTGCACGGTCTGCATGCCGCCGTCCGAGGTGGCCATCGACGCCACGAAGGTGACCGCGCAGAGGTTGGCCATCGGGATGGCCACGAAGAGGAAGCGCTTCGAGAATTTCTTCAGGTCCGGCCTGCCGAAGATGAGGAGCATGAGCACGAACGCCGCGCCGAAGTCTTCCTTGATGCTGCGCACGATACCGACGCTCATTCCCCAGAAGCAGGGAGCGAGCATGCCGATGGCCGTTGCCCTGGCCGAAGCGCTGCTGAAACCCATTTAAGCGACCGTACTCTCTAAAAAAGCGAAGGCACGCGCCGGATTTCTGTCCCCGGCGCGTGCTTTGCTCATAAGCTGCCTGAAGGTTTGCTTTTGGGAAGATTATTCCTCGAAAGCACCCTTCTTGACGACGACGCCCCCGCGCATGCAGGCGTCGCCCTTCATGAAGACGTCGGTGATCTGCATGTCCTTGTTAAGGAAGAGCAGGTCGGCGTCGTAGCCGGCGGCGACCGCGCCCTTGCCCGGCAGGCCGAGCGCGCGGGCGATGTTCGTCGTCATCGGGCGCAGGGCCGTCTCGAGCCCGTAGACGCGCGCCAGGTCCTGCACAGCTTCGAAGTCGCAGTCGATCTTGCCGGTCGCGAGGCCCACCATCTCGCCCTGCTCGTTGAAGCGCGGCATCGAGCCGTGCCCGTCCGAGCTCATCGTGATGCGGTCGAGCGGCACGCCGTTTTCGAGCGCCATCTTGACGGCGTCCGCGGCAGTGCCCATGTAGCAGCCGCCGCCCGTCGTGACGTCGATCATGCCGCCCTTCTTCGCGAATTCCATGGCGCGGCGGAAGACTTCCGGATGGCGCGCCACGTGCGTCGGACGGATGTGCTTGATCGGCAGGCCCGAGTTGACGATGCCTTCGAAGATGTCAAAACGAGCTCGGGAAATCGCCGAGGTGCACGTGCAGGAAGCCCGTCTTGCCCGTGAGCATGCCGGCGACGCGGATGTCGGCGACGATCGCGCGGACCTGCTCCATCGAGGGGAAGCTGCAGCGGTGGTCGCCCAGAGCAATCTTCACGCCGAGCACTTCGGGAATGGCGAACATCTCGGTCTTGACCGACCCGGTGATGGTCGTCACCGGATAGGAATAGTTGCTCGTCCACATCCAGCCCGAAGCGCCCTCTTCCTTGAGGCCGCGGACCTTGGCGAGCAGGTTCTCGATGGAGCGCGACATCGAGTCCGTGCCCGAGACGCCGAGGAACGTCGTGACGCCCGCGCGCACGAGTTCGGAAAACACCAGCTCGGGGCAGCGGCTCTTCCAGCCGCCTTCTCCGCCGCCGCCCGTGACGTGGATGTGCTGGTCGATGAGGCCCGGCGTGACGACGGCGCCCTTGGCGTCGATCACTTCAAGCCCCGGAAGCTTCACGTCAAGCTCGGGCTCCATGGCGATGATCTTGCCGCCCGCGAGGAAAAGGTCGCGGCTGCCGATATGCTCCGGCGCGTAAACGTCGGCGTTCTTAATCAGGATGGGATGGTCCATGAACGGGTCTCCTTTGTTGAAAAGAAGCAGTGCGGATCAGGCGCACCGCTGTTATCCGAAAGCATCGTAGCACCGAAAAAAGGACGCGGTCAGCGCCTGTGCGTGCGCTCGAGCGCCTCCGCTTTCCAGCGCGCCTCGAGCTCCCTGCCCGAGCGCGTCCCGTAGGTCAATGCCGGACGCACGGCAAAGAGCAGGTAAAGCGAAATCACCGCCGTGAGCAGCACGTAGGCCGAGGGCTCGCTCGTGAGCGTGATCGGCACGCCGAGGTAGGTGAGCCGGAGCGCCGAGACGAGCGGGCCGCCGAGCCAGGCGCAGACTACCGCGCCGTAAAGCGCCGAGCTTGAGCGCACGAACGTGAGCAGCACCACCGCGGCGATGAGGAAGATCGAGGAAGTGAGGTCGGGAATGAGCGTCTTGAAAGCCGGCCAGACGTACTGCGAGTCCATCGTCATCACGCGCAGCGCCTCTCCCGCGGCGCGGCCGAGCATGAAAAGCGCGGCGAGCGCCTCAACGATGAGGACCGCGATGATGAAGAGGAGCATGCCGCCGATGCCGCTTTTGTAGCCGGGCGCGGAACAGGCGGGCGGGATGCTCGAGGCGATGCGCTTGATCGCCCAAAGGGGCAGCAGCACAAAGATGATGCCGACGGCGGCGAAGATTGCGATCTGCCAGAAGGTGAAGGTAACCATAGAAAAACCTTGGATCCGGGGAATAAGGGACTTGAGGCGGCTTCCGGGTGCGCGTCAGGAGTCGGAAAGCGTGCGGATGATGCCGCACGAGACGCAGTTGTCGTGATGCCCCGAGCAGCTTTTTTCAAGGTCGCTCAGGGATTTCTTGAGGTGCCGCAGCTCCTTCATCTGCTCTTCGACGAGCTGCAGGTGGCGGTGGATGAGCGCATGGGCGCGCTCGGCGCCGTCGGGCGTGTTCGCCTCGATGCTCTCGATGAGCGAGCGGATCTCCTCAAGGCCGATGCCGAGGCTGCGGCAGCGGCGGATGAAGTCGAGCCGTGCCTCGTGGAGCTCGCCGTAGGTGCGGTAGTTGTTGTCGAGGCGCTTTGCTTCGGGCAGAAGGCCGAGCTTTTCGTAATAACGGATCGTTTCGACGGAGTGTCCCGTCCTTTGTGCAAGTTCGCCGATGCGCATAGCTGGTGTCCGAAATCCCTAAAGAGCGCAGGGGAAACCCCTGACAATGACGTCTTTCGGGCTTTTCACAAAATTATGGCACAACCCTCTTGACCCTGTAGTTGCTTCAGGGTGTGTAATGCTCAGTGTCAAGGGAATGAGAACCGTTCCCGACTGTTGGAAAGCATCCGTTATGAAAATCACCCAACTTCACATCCCTGATATGTGCTGCCCCCAAGAAGGCAATCGCGTCGAGCACGAGCTGGGCAAAATCAAGGGCGTGCGCCGCGTGCGCTTCGATTATGCCTCGAAGACGGCCGAAGTCGAGCATGAGCTCGAGGACGAGACGCCGCTCAAGGAAGCCGTCAGGGAACTCGGCATGGCCTGCCGCCTCAAGGCGGAGAAGACGGAGAGCCCGGCTTCGGCGCCGTTCGAGCCCATCGCCCTCCTTTCGGTTCCCGACATGGACTGCCCGGTCGAGGAAGGCGAAATCCGCAAGGCTTTTGAGAAAGCCGGCGTGACGGGCGCCGCTTACAACACCGTGCGCCGCGAAATCAAGCTGCCGGCCGCCTCGGTGAAAAAGGCCCTCTCGGCGATCGCGGGCTGCGGCTACGAAGCCTCGCTCAAGAGCTCGGACCTCGCGCTTGCCGTGCCCGGCCTCGGGGACGCCGCAGCGGAAGAAAAAATCCGCCGCGCCTTCGAGAGCGCCGGCATCGGGGAGGCGGCGTTCGACAGCAAAGCGCACACCGTGACGCTCTCGCGCGCCGAAGACCTCGCCCCCGCCCGCGAGGCGCTCGCCTCGATCGGGATCAGCGTTCCGGACAAAAGGAGCGAGCGCCGCAGGATCGTGCTCGCGGTGAAGGGCCTCACCGAAGGCGCCAAGTCCGACCTCGCCGCCAAGGCGCTCGCCGCAGCGGGCATCACCGGCGCGGTCATCAACCCGCACGCGGCCACGGTCACGATGACGGGCAGCGATGCCGACGCCGCGGCGATGATCGGGGCGCTGCGCGAAGCGGGCTTCGAAAGCGAAGAAAAGGTCCGCAAGACCGCCGCCGACGATGCCGAGCCGATTGCCTGGAAAAAATACGCCGTGGCGCTCCTCATTGCCCTGCTCTCCGAATTTCTCGACCTGCTCTCGGAATACCGTCCCGAGCTGCTCCCCGTCTCGGGCGTCGGCGCCTCGCTGCTGACGCTCATCCCGGCCCTCATCGCCATCGTCATGACGGGCGTTTCGACCTACAAGAGCGGCGTGCTCGCCGTGGTGCACGGGCACCTCAACATGAACGCGCTGATGGCCGTGGCCGTCACGGGCGCCGTGCTGATCGGCGCCTGGCCCGAGGCCGCCATGGTGATGGTGCTTTTCGAGATCAGCGAAGCCTTCGAGCAGTATTCGATGACCAAGGCGCGCCGCTCGATCCGCGACCTCATGAGCGTGGCGCCCGAGACGGCGCTGGTTAAAGTTGGCGGCGAATTCCGCCGCGTGCGCAGCGAAACCGTGGAGCCGGGCGCCCTGGTGCGCGTGGCCCCGGGCGAGCGCGTGCCGCTCGACGGCAAGATCGAAGAAGGCACCTCGTCGCTCGACCAGTCGATGGTGACGGGCGAGAGCGTGCCCGCCGACAAGGGCCCGGGCGCTTCGGTCTGGGCCGGCACCGTCAACCTCACCTCCACGATCGACGTGCGCGTCACGTCGGCCGCCTCCGACAGCCTCACCGCGCGCATCATCGACGCCGTCGAAAACGCGCAGGCCTCGAAGGCGCCCGTGCAGCGCTTCGTCGACCGCTTCGCGGAGATCTACACGCCGATCGTCTTCGTGGTCGCCGCGCTCACGGCCGTCGTGCCGCCGATTTTCCTGGGCGACTGGCTCGGCTGGCTCTACAAGGGCCTCTGCCTGCTCGTGATCGCCTGCCCCTGCGCGCTCGTGATCTCGACCCCGGTGACCGTCGTCTCGGGCCTTGCCACCGCCACGCGCTGCGGCCTCCTCATCAAGGGCGGCCTCTACCTCGAGCAGGCGCGCCGCCTCGTTTCGATCGGCCTTGACAAGACGGGCACGCTCACCAAGGGCGAGCCCGACGTGACGGCCGTGACCTTTGTCTCGGGCGACCGGCGCCGCGCCGCACAGCTCGCCGCGAGCCTCGCCGCGGCCAACCGCCATCCGCTCTCGAAGGCCATCGTGCGCTGGGCCAAGGCCCAGGGCATCGAGCCCGAGGAAGTCGAAGGGTTCACCGCGCTGCCGGGCGCCGGCGTCGAAGGCCGCGTCGCGGGCGGCGAGGTTCGCCTCGTCAACCTGCGCTGGCTCGAGGAGCACGGCCTCGCGGGCGAAAAAGCCAAGGAGGCGTTCGCCGAGTATTCGGCGCAGGGCATGTCGAGCGTGGCGCTCGCCGACATGTTCGGGGTGCTCGCCGTCTTCGGGCTGGCCGATACGCTCAAGCCCGAAACCGCCTCCGGCATCCGCCAGCTGCGCGCCGCCGGCATCGAGCCCTACCTGCTCACGGGCGACAACGCCGCGACGGCCAAGGCCATCGCCGCGCGCGTCGGCATCCGGCACGTCTTTTCCGACCTGCTTCCCGAAGACAAGCTCAAGAAAATCGAGGAGCTCCACGAGCGCGGCCCGGTCGCCATGGTGGGCGACGGCATCAACGATGCGCCGGCGCTCGCCCGTGCCGACATCGGCATCGCGATGGGCGTGCGCGGCACGGACAGCGCCATCGAGGCGGCCGACATCGCCGTGATGGACGACCGCATCTCCTCGATCGCGACGCTTGTGCGGCTCTCGCGGATCACCTACGCGCTCCTCGTCGAGAACATCACGTTCGCCCTCGTCGTGAAGGCGGTGTTCGCCGTCCTCGCGATCCTCGGCTACGCGACGATGTGGATGGCCGTCTTCGCCGACACCGGCACGACGCTCATCGTGGTCGCCAACGCCATGCGCATGCTGCGCATGAAGCCGAGGCTCGACCGCATGGCGCGCAGGGCCGAGAAGGAGACGCTCGAAGCGGCCGCGGCCGAGCCCGCGCCCGTGAAAGCCTGAGCGCCCTTCCGGGAAAAAGCTCTCCGCAGCGCCCTGCCCCGCCGCCCGCGGGACGGGGCGCTTCCGTATCCGGGAAAGGGCCGAAAAAATGCCCGCAAAGCGTTATGCTTTAAGGGTCTCAAGATTGTTTGTTTTCTTTCACCAGAGCGCAGCGCATGACTGATCCGTCTAAATTCCAGCCCAAGGACGGCGATTTCGTCACCTACATCGAAAAAATCCAGAAGGAGTCCGAGCGGAACCTTGCCCGCGGAGCCTCGGTGCCCCGCCCCAACACGGACGAAGCGCGCACGCTGCGCGACATGGCGGGCGAGCTTTACCGCCAGAGCGCTGCCGACAAAGCCGACAAGGAAGCCGCCATCGCCAAGGCGGAAGCTCAGGCCGAAAGGCTCGACGCGCAGGTGCCTTCCTACCCGGAACCGGAGCCGGAGGCCGAGCCTTCCGTCATGCAGCCTGCCGAAACCTATGAGCCCCCGCAGGCTGAAGCGCCGCAGCGGCGCCGCTCCGTAGCGGACGAATTCCGCAACGCGCCCGCCCCGGCTTCGAGCGTGCCGCGCCGCCCGAGGAAGCAGAACCGCGCCGCCAGGGCGCTCGGTATCCTGCTCCTTTTCACCGGCGCCGTGCTCTTCATCTCGTGCCTGCAGGCCGGGCTCGACGATCTTGTGCCGATCGCGTTTTTCTTAATCTTTGCGGGCTTTGTCTTCGTGCAGATCGGCTCGAAGCGCTGAGGCGCGCGCCCTGCGCTTCAACTCCGTGTACTTGGCGCTTGAGCCGCGCGAGAGCGCTGCCGGGTAGCGCTCGGCGTTGCGCCGCAGCTTCTCCCTCACCGCAGCGTCGGCGTCGATGCCCGCCGCATCGGCGAACATCAGCGCATACATCAGCACGTCGGCGAGCTCTTCGGCCATGCGGCCGCGCTTTTCCGGCACGTCAAGGTCCTTGCCCGACCACTGGAAGAGCTCAAGGAGCTCCGCCGCTTCGAGCGAAAGCGAAATCGCAAGGTCCTTCGGATTGTGGAAGCGCTTCCAGTCGCGCTCGTCGCGGAACGCCAGCACGGCCTTCGCCGTCTCTTCCGATATGCCGCCTTTCATCGCATGCCTCTCTTAAAAACCGCCGCGCCAGAGAAGTTCGGCCGGGCGGCCGTCCTTGCCGAGGCGCACGGCCGTCTCGAGCGGCGCGCCGCGCCGGATGAGCGAGAGCTCGGCCGCATCGAGCGGCGCCTTGATCGCGCTCTCGAAGGCAGCGCCCGAAGCCTCGCGGCGCAGCGCCGAAAGCGCGCGCTGCAGCGCCAGGTGGTCGGCCCCGGCGCAGAGCGCAAGGAGCAGGAGCGAAAGGCGCTCCCAGGCGTCCGCTTCGCTCTTCTTGCCCGGGGGCAGCGCTGCAAGTTTCTGTTCGGCATCGGCGAGCACGCCCTTCGGGTCGGAGGCAAGGCGCTTTGCGAGCGCCCTGGCGGAGGCCGCCGCCTCGGGCCGCGACAGCGCCTCGAGCCGCTCGGCCGCGCGGGCGATTTCCTCTTCGAGCGGATGCGCGCGAAGCGAGGGCTCCATGAGCGAGGCGGCCGCCCCGCTCGGCGCGGCGGCCCTGCAGGGCTCGCCCATCGCGGCGCCCTTGGCATCGAGCGCCGCGAGCCTCTCGCAGCTGCCGTCGCTCACCACGCGCACGAAATAGTCCGTGCCGGAGAGGCCGTCGTCAGGCTCATGCGCGAGGGCGGGCGCCCTTGAAAAAACGGCCGAAAGCTGCCCGGCCGCCTCGGCCGGCAGCGGCACCGAGCGCCAGGTTTCGCCCCCTTCGGCCAAGGCGCGCTGGATAAGGAAGAGCGGCTCGCCCGCGGCGGAAAGGCCTTCGAAAAGCACAGGGCGCCCGGGACCGAAGAATTCTTTCGGCCGCACGGGTTCGGGCGGCTCCGGCGGAAGCTCCGGCATGAGGCGGGCCGGCGCCCGGCCGATGCGCTCGACGCGCCGGGCCTCGCCCCGGGGCGGCTTCACGCGGCGCGGGCCCTGCGTGCGGCGCTTCTGCCAAAGCCAGGCCAGCGCAAAAGCGGCGACGGCGGCAAGCGCCAGTATGCAAGCGAATTCCTCATCCATAAAGCCGTGCTTCCTCTTGGTCTTGGTTGTGCTCGTTGTGCGACTCCTGCATTTTCGCACAACGGCCCGATCGCGCCGAACCGCCGGCGCACCCTAGGCAAAGACAGCAGAGCTTTCGATATTTGTCAAAAAAACGCGAATTATTTTCCTTTACAATCTGCAGGCTTCAACTTCAGCAAGACGCGCGGATCTGCCGCGCTTTGGGACAATCATCGTGTTCACCTCTTTGGACGATAAGCTTGAGCTGGCTTCCGGCGTGCAGATGCCCATCATCGGCTTCGGCACCTGGCAGGTTCCTAACGACGCGGCGCTCGAGAGCGCCGTCTCGTCGGCCATCCAGCTCGGATTCCGCCAGTTCGACACGGCGCAGATCTATGCCAACGCCGGCGCCATCGGCCGCGCGATCCACGACTCGGGCATTCCCCGCGAGCAGTTTTTCATCACGAGCAAGATCTGGGGCTCGAGCCGTTCCTACGACGACGTCATGAAGACGTTCCAGGACACGATCGACCAGCTCAAGACCGCTTACCTCGACCTGCTCCTGATCCACTGGCCCGCCGCCCAGGGCGAGCCCATGATCTGGCAGAGCCAGAACGCGGGCACCTGGCGCGCCTTCGAGGAGCTTTACCGCGCGGGGCGCGTGCGCGCCATCGGCGTGGCGAACTTCCTGCCGCACCACCTGGTGCCGCTGCTTGCGCGCGCGAGCGTGCGCCCCATGGTCAACCAGCTCGAGGTGCACCCGGGCTACCCGCAGTTCTCCGCCGTCAATTTCTGCCTCAAGAACGGCATCGCCGTCCAGGGCTGGAGCCCGCTCGGGCGCGGCACCCTGCTCAAGCACCCGCTGCTCCTTGAGATCGGTGCGAAGCACGGCGTCACGAGCGCGCAGGTCGCGCTGCGCTGGTGCCTGCAGCACGGCGTCCTCCCCGTCGTCAAGGCGCTCGAGATCCAGCATCAGAAGGAAGACCTCGACCTCTTCTCGTTCGAGCTCACCGACGAGGACATGCAGAAGCTCGACTCGATGACGCAGACCTCTTTCTCGGGCCTGCATCCCGACACCGTGACGTTCTGACGCGACGCCGCATACCGTATAAAGACTGGCACAGCGCCGATACCTCTTGCGGGGTATCGGCGCTATTCTTTTAAGGGAAAACGGAAACGCTTGAAAAACAATTTTGAAGCCTCTCCGAAAAGCTGCATCAAAAAAATTTTCAGCCTCAAACCGCTCGCTAACCCCCATCCCTTTTGCGCCGTTTTTCTCTCCCTTTCAGCGTCTTAACATGATCGCGAGCGCTTTTCTAAGATGCTCAGAGACCCGCGCGCAGGCCCCTTTCTCAGCGCGCGCACAGGAGAAAACTCCCATGAACTATTCCGGCATTGTGATCACGCTTGCCGCGAAGACGCTCGATGAAACGCTCGGGCGCATCGGCGCCATCAAGGGCGTCGAACTCCATCAGATCGACCGTCCCACGCAGCGCGCCGTAGCCGTCATCGAAGCCCCCGACACACAGGCCGAAGCGGACATCTTCAACAAAATCCGCGCCGCCGAGGGCGTCATCGACGTCAGTCTGATCAACCATTACATCGGCGACGGCAGCGAGCACTGAGCCGCCGCCCATACCTTCAGGAGATAGCTGTCATGAACTCTTCCCATGTGAACGAAACCCGCCGTGCGCTTCTCAAGAGCGGCATCGCCGCCGGCGCCGCGATGACGGTCGGCATTCCGATCACCCCGATCGAGGCCGCCGAAGCGCAGAAGGCCGACCAGGGCATCGCCTGGCAGAAGGGCGTGTGCCGCTTCTGCGGCACGGGCTGCGGCCTGCTCGTCGGCACCCGCGACGGCCGCGTCGTCGCCACCAAGGGCGATCCGGACGCGCCCGTCAACCGCGGCCTCAACTGCGTCAAGGGCTACTTCAACGCCAAGATCATGTACGGCAAGGACCGCCTGACGCAGCCGCTGATGCGCAAGAAGGACGGCAAATTCGACAAGAACGGCAAGTTCGAAGCGGTCTCCTGGGACGAGGCCTTCGACGAAATGGCCCGCCAGTTCAAGCGCGTCTACAAGGAAAAGGGCCCCGCGGGCGTTTCCATCATCGGCTCCGGCCAGTACACGATTCCCGAGGCCTACACGGCAAGCAAGCTCATCAAGGCCGGCTTCCGCTCGAACAACATCGACCCCAACGCGCGCCTTTGCATGGCCTCCGCCGTGGTGGCCTTCTACCAGGTCTTCGGCGTCGACGAGCCCGCGAACAACTATTCCGACTTCGAGAAGGCCGACACGATCCTGCTCTGGGGCAACAACATGGCCGAGGCGCACCCCGTGCTCTGGTCGCGCATCGCCAACCACAAGATCACTGACAAGAAGCTGAAGGTGATCAACATCACGACCTACCGCAACCTGAGCTCGGACCTCGCCGACGAGACGATCATCTTCAAGCCCAACTCGGACCTCGCCATTCTCAACTTCATCATCCGCGAGATCATCCACCGCGGCCTGGTCAACAAGGAATACGTCGAGAAGAACTGCGTCTTCGCGACCGGCGTGACCGACATCGGCTACGGCCTGCCCAACACCGACAAGTTCGCCTACGCCGCCGAGCGCGACGTGCTCGCCAAGCAGCACAAGGTGAAGCTCTCGCAGGCCGAGGGCACGGCCATGGGCCCGATGGGCTTCAAGGCCGGTCAGGAAGTCGAGCAGAAGAACAACGGCGGCAGCGCCGGCAAGCACTGGCAGATCTCCTACGAGGAATTCGCCAGGGGCGTCGAGCCCTATACGCTCGACTTCGTCGCGCCGCTCGCCAAGGGCGACCCCGACCAGTCGCTCGAGAGCTTCAAGAAGCAGCTCATGGACCTCGCCGACCTCGTCTGCCTCAAGGACAACAAGCTGCTCTCGCTCTGGTGCATGGGCATGAACCAGCACCAGAGGGGCGTCTGGGTGAACGAGCTCGTCTACTCGATGCACCTGCTCCTCGGCAAGCACGCGCTGCCCGGCTGCGGCGCCTTCTCGCTCACCGGCCAGCCCTCCGCCTGCGGCTCCTCGCGCGAAGTGGGCGCTTTCTGCCACCGCCTGCCCTCCGACATGCTCGTTGCCAACCCGAAGCACCGCGAGAAGGCCGAGAAGCTCTGGCACCTGCCCGCCGGCACGCTCAACCCGAAGGTCGGCGCCTCGCTCATGGAAATCATGCGCGGCCTTGAGGACGGCTCGATCAACTTCGTCTGGACGCAGGTCGTCAATGTGCTGCAGTCCGCGCCGAACAACACCCACTGGGTGAAGGCCTTCCGCGACCCGAAGAACTTCGTGGTCGTCGCCGACGCCTACCCGACTTACTCCGCCCAGGCGGCTGACCTCGTGCTCCCCTGCTCGATGATCTTCGAGAAGTGGGGCTTCTACGGCAACGCCGAGCGCCGCACGCAGGGCTGGCAGCAGGCGGTCGAGGCGCCCGGCCAGGCCCGCACGGACGTCTGGATGATGATGGAGTTCGCCAAGCGCTTCACGCTCGACGAAGTCTGGCGCGCGCAGCCCCTCAAGGGCGTCCCGAACGACACCCTGCCCGACGTGCGCGAAGCCGCCAAGGCCATGGGCTACGACCTCAACGCGACGCTCTTTGACGTGCTCTTCGCGCCCGACAAGTACGCCCGCCAGGCCGCCTGGCCCGACCCGCTCTACAAGGGCCGCCGCAACGCCACGGGCGAGGCGCTCGGCCTGCCGTACTTCCCCGAGAAGGCGCTCTTCAACGAGTACCGCCAGTTCACGCTCGGCGGCCACGACCTCGCCGACTTCGACACCTACATGAACGAGAAGTGCCACGGCCTGAAGTGGCCGGTCGTCAACGGCAAGGAAACCGAGTACCGCTTCAACCCGGACTACGACCCGTACGTGAAGGACGGCAAGCTCTTCTACGGCCCGCTCATGAAGGCGACGCCGACCGGCAACCTCTCGGGCGTCACCGACAAGACCCCGAAGCCCCTGCCCGGCAAGGCCAAGATCTTCTTCCGCCCGTACATGGACCCGGTCGAGCAGCCCGATGCCAACTATGACCTGTGGCTCTGCACTGGCCGCATCCTCGAGCAGTGGCACACCGGCTCGATGACGGACCGCGTCCCTGAGATCCACCGCGCCACCGGCCCTGCTCGCCTCTACATGAACCCGAAGGACGCCGAGGCGCGCGGCATCCGCCGCGGCGACACGGTCATTGTGCGGAGCCGCCACGGCGAAACCAAGGCTAAAGTGGAAACGCAGTCGCGCAACTTCATGCCGCGCGGCACGACGTGGATGGCCTTCTTCGATCCCGAAGTCATGTGCAATGCGGTGACGATCGACTCCATGGATCCGATCTCGCAGGAGCCCGACTACAAGAAGACCGCCGTCAAGGTCATCAAGGCCTAAGGAGTGATTGAGACTTATGTCTTCTGCTGACGAAAAGCTCTCCCGGCGCAAGCTCTTCAAGAGCGCCGTGGAGCTTTCCGCGGCGGGCGCAGTGGTGGCGTTCGCCTGGGGCAACGTGAGCATGCGCGATGCGCATGCGCACTGGGTCCCCAGGCCGCCCGGAGCCCTGCCCGGAAAGAAGTTCCTCGCCGCCTGCTCGCGCTGCGGGCAGTGCGTGACGGCCTGCCCGTACGACGCGCTCGTGCTCGCGGGCCCCTTCTCTCCGGCGCCGGCCGGGACGCCCTATTTCGAGCCTCGGAAAATCCCCTGCTACATGTGCCCGGAGCTTTACTGCGTCAAGGCCTGCCCGACGGGCGCGCTCGACCCCGAGCTCAAGGACATCGCCGACGCGCGCATGGGCGTCGCCGTGATCGACCCCTCGTCATGCCTCTCGATGCAGGGCCTGCGCTGCGAGGTGTGCTACCGCGACTGCCCCGAGCAGGGCAAGGCGATCACGCTCGAGCTGCATCCGCGCTCGATCAGCAAGCACGCGATGTTCATCCCGACGATCCATCCCGACAAGTGCACGGGCTGCGGCCTGTGCATGAAGGGCTGCCCCACCGACGTGCCGGCCATCAACATCGCCGACCGCGAGCAGGTGCTCGGCAAAATCGGCGAGCACTACCGCCTCGGCTGGCTCGACCCGAACGACCCGAAGAACAAGCGCGACGAGACGCCCGATCCGAAGATCGACGAGTCGCGCCCGGGCGGCCTCGACTTTCTCAATGAGCACGCGCTATGACGGAAAAGAAAAAACCTGTGCGCCATCTGGCGCCTCCCGCTACGCTGAAGGAAACCGTGCACCGCATGCGCTTCACGCTGGCGAGGCGCGCCGTGCAGCTCCTCGTTCTGCTCGGCTTCGCCGGCACCGCGCGCTGGGGCTGGAAAGTCTTCGGCGAGCCGTTCATGGACGGGACGCTCTCGTCGTCCAAGTTCGCCGGCCTCGTGCCGCTTTCCGACCCGCTCGCCATGCTCGAGCGGCTCTTCGCCGGCCACCTGCCGACCGCGACCGTGCTGCTCGGCGCGGTGATCGTGCTCGCCATTTACGGCATCCTCGGGTCGCGCACCTTCTGCGGCTGGGTCTGCCCCATGAACATGGTCACCGACTTCGCCGACTGGCTGCGCCGCAAGCTCGGGCTCGAGGCGGACATGGTCCGCGTCACGAACCTCGTGCGCTACGGCATGCTCGCCGCCGCCCTGGCGCTGAGCCTGGCCACTGGCACGGCCGCCTTCGAGACGGTGAGCCCCCAGGCCTGGCTCTGGCGCGACATCATCTTCGGCTCGGGGCTTGCGGCCGTTTCGGTCGCCTGTGCGATCTTCGCCTTTGACCTCGCCGTCATGAAGCACGGCTGGTGCGGCCACATCTGCCCGCTCGGCGCCTTCTGGGCGCTCGTCGGCCGGCTGACGAGGTCGCCCGGCATCCGCATCCGCTTCGACGACGAGGCCTGCACGCGCTGCGGCGACTGCATCCGCGTCTGCCCGGAGCCGCAGGTGATTCATTTCACCGACCTGAAGAAAACGGGCCGCATCCCGGCGGGCGAGTGCATCAACTGCGGCCGCTGCATCGCGCACTGCCCGGAAAATGCGCTTAAGTTCAAACTCTTCTCAAAGAAAGAGTGACGGCCTCTTAAGATTCTGATAAGATTTTCTGAACCCCTTCCTAATGGAGATAACAACCATGCATAAGATCTCTGCCATTCTCGTTGCGGCCGCTGCCGCTTTCACGCTCGGCTCTGCGGTGAGCACGTCCGCCTACGCCGCCGGGGACGGCACGCCGAAGGTGATTCCGCATCCGATCGACTCCTATGTGCCGATCACGGCTGATAAGAACGCCTGCCTCGGCTGCCATCAGCTCGCCAAGGATGAAAAGGGCGCCAAGACGCAGATCCCGCTGTCGCATCAGGAAAACGGCAAGGTTGCCCAGATGCGCTGGAACTGCACGATGTGCCATATGCCGCAGCAGAAGTAATCTTCTGAATCTGCTGTTTCGAAAAAGGCGCCGGTGAAAGCCGGCGCCCTTTTTATGTCTGCGGCGGGCGCTCGCGCGGCGCCCCCTTGAGCCGAAGCCGCTCAGCCACGGTACTCGATCTTGTGCTCGGCCGCCCAGACCGCCGCCTCGACGCGGCTCTTGAAGCCGAGCTTCTTCAGGAGGTGCTTGACGTGCCCCTTGACGGTGCCGTCGGCGATGCTGAGCTTGCGCGCAATCACCTTGTTCGAGCAGCCCTGCGCAATGAGCGCGAGCACGTCGGTCTCGCGGCCCGTGAGCGCGGGCATGCCGGCGGCCGCGCCCGCGCTCTTCGCGCGCAGCGATTCGGTGAGGTAGGACACCATCGTCTGGTCGACGATGAGCTGCCCGTCGAGGATCTGGCGGATGCTCTTCAAGAACTCCTCGGGCTCCATGTCCTTGAGCAGGTAGCCGTCGGCGCCCGCCTGGATGCAGGCGGTGAGATCGCGGCCGAAGTTGCTCACGGTGAGGATCACGACGCGGCGCGACGGGTCCTCTTCCTTGAGGCGGCTGAGAATTTCAAGCCCGGAGCTGCCCTTGATGTTGAGGTCGAGGATCGTGAGGTCGGGCTCGGTGCGGGCGACGAGATCGAGCGCTTCCTCGCGCGTGCCGGCTTCGCCGACCACTTCGATTTCGGGCTCGAGGCTCAGCAGCTCGCGCACGCCCTTCCTGAGCAGAGGGTGGTCGTCGATGATGACGACGCTGTATTTCTTATCGTTCATTGCTTCTCAGCCGGAAAACATCCGGAAAAATTATTCCTATCCCGCCTCATTGTATCAATCAGGCCTTCTTTTCGGCCGGCCCCGGGGCGGCGGGAAGCGTCAGGCGGACGCGCGTCCCGCCTTCGGGCGAGACGCGGCTCACGCTGAGCGAGCCGCCGAGCGCTTCGGCCCTTTCCTTCATGATCGACAGGCCGAAATGATTGGCCTTGGCGGCGTTTTCGTCGATGCCCTGGCCGTCGTCGGTCACGTCGAGCACGGCGCTGCCGTCGGCAAGACGCAGGAGCCGCACCGCGACGTGCTTGGCGTGGGCGTGCTTTTCCACGTTGACGAGCGCCTCGCGCAGGATGTAGATGATGTGCACGTGGCTGTTGGGCGAGAGCTCGAGGCCCGTGAGCGCATTTTCCACGCTGATGGCGATGCCGGTGCGGTTGCGGAACTCCTCGACCGTTTCGTCGACGGCGCCCGAGAGGGTCTTTGAGCTCGGCTGCATGCGGAACGCCGTGAGCACTTCGCGGATCTGCCGGTAAGCCGTGTTGACGCCTTCGGAAAGCTCGTCGATCGCGCCCTGCACATCCTTGTCCGGGCCGCTGCGGCCGAGGAAGAACTTCAGGCGGTGCACCTGGATGCGGCAGTAGGAGAGCGTCTGCGCGATCGAGTCGTGCAGCTCGCGGGCGATGGTGGAGCGCTCCTCGAGCACCGCCAGGCGCCGTCCGTCGAGCTGGCGCACGGCGCGCGTGATGTCGGCGCCGATCGTCTGCGCGAGCGCCGAGGCGACGTCGCTCTGCCAGCCGCCCGCCTCCTCGCCCTCAAAGCGGATCTGCAGCGCGCCGCCCGCGCTCTCCCCTTTCACCGCAAAGGGAAAGGCGCGCGCGAGCCGCTCGTCGCCGTCCTGCCAGGCGGCGCTTTTCGAGAGCACGTAGCGGGCACTCTCGTCGCCCACCGTGACGCAGGCCGAGGCAGCCCCCATGAGGCGGCACGCCTCGTCGAGCACGCCGCTCAGGCCTTTCGCCTCGAGCCGGTCGCCGGCGCTCACCGCGCGGCCCACCTTGGAGAGCAGCTGCAGCAGGCCGTTGCGCCTCGCGAGGTCCGCCGTCTTTTTCTCGACCTCGCTCTCAAGCCGTCCGTAGAAACCGCCGAGCTCCTCGACCATGTAGTTGAACGCCTCGGCAACGCGGCCGATCTCGTCGTGCGAGCGCACGGGCGCCCGCACGTCAAAGCGTCCCCGGCGCACCGCGTGCGCTGCCCTGCCGATCTCGCCGAGCGGCGTGAAGAGGCGGCGGCGCAGGTAGCGCACGATGAGGAAGGTGCCGCTCGCCAGTCCCACCAGGATGGCGGCGAGCATCCACTTCAGGGCGGCGAGCCGCCGGTTGAGGCTGTTCTCAAGCGTCTGCACGAAGCGGTCGACCTCGCCGACGAAGTCGGGCACCTGCGCGAGGAAGCGCTTGCGCGCGTCCTCGTCCGCGATGCTCGCTTCGGCAAGCGGCGCAACGTTCCTTTCAAAGCGCTCCTTGAGCTTCGTGTACTGCGGGTAGGCCGGATCGTCGGGGCGCTGCTTGAAGCCGCTCAGCAGTCCCGGGCTCGAGAGCTTCGATGAGAAGTCGCGCACCGCCTGCTGGGTTTCCCGGCGCCGCTCCTCCTGCGTTTCGTAGGGATCGGCCACGGCGAGCGCAAGCTTGTAGCTCTGCATGCGCATGCTGCCCGAGACGTTGATCGCGCTGCCCGAGCCCGTCGAGAGCTCGATCAGGGCAATCGCGGGCACCGCGCAGATCACAAGGAGCGCCGCGACGGCGCCGAAGTAAAGCAGGAAGGGCCGCGCGAGCGAGCCGCGCAGCCAGGCGAGAAAGCTGTGCATAGGGCGGGAAACCTTCAGCGGATATGAAAAAGGCGGGCCGCGCCTAGGGAAGGAGCGGACCGCCCTGCGGACGGCCTTTTGAATTTTAGGCCGTTACGCCGCTTCGATGCCCGTGACCTTGAAGCCGGCGCCGGTGACGGCGGCGGAGACGAGCGCATCGGAGAGCGTGTCGGCGGCATCGATGTGCGCCTGCTTCTTCTCAAGGCTCACTTCAACCTTCTTCACGCCGGGCAGCGCCTTGAGCGCCTTCTCGACGGAAGCCGTGCAGTGGCCGCAGTGCATGCCTTCAATATGAACGATTTTTTCCATTTCAGTTTCTCCTTGGGTGGATTGATCAGACTGTGCAGATTCTTCTTCGGCGCCGGAGGCGGACGAAGGACGGAAGAAGCGCAGGCGAAGCGCGTTCGAGACGACGCTCACCGAGCTCATGCTCATGGCCGCGGCCGCGATCATCGGGCTCAGCAGCAGGCCCGTCGCCGGGTACAGGACGCCGGCGGCGATCGGAATGCCGATGGCATTGTAGATGAAGGCCCAGAACAGATTCTGCTTGATGTTGCGCATCGTGGCGGCGGAAAGCTCCCAGGCCGCGACGACGCCGTCGAGCGTGCTTCTCATGAGCACCACGTCGGCGCTCGCCTTGGCGATGTCGGTGCCCGCGCCGATGGCAAGGCCCACGTCGGCCTGCGCCAGCGCGGGCGCGTCGTTGACGCCGTCGCCCACCATGGCGCAGAAGCCGTCCGTGCGCTGGATCTCGCGCACTTTCTTCGCTTTCTCGTCGGGCCGCACGCCGGCGACGACGTCGCTTTCGGCGATGCCGGCGCGGGCGGCGACCGCCTTGGCCGTGCGGGCGTTGTCGCCCGTGAGCATGACGACGCGAAGGCCGTGCTTCTTGAGCGCCGCGATGGCCGCGCGCGACGAAGGCTTGATCGGGTCGGCCGCAAGCAGCAGGCCGATCACCTGGTCGCCCGAGGCCACAAAGAGCGGCGTGGCGCCGCGGCCCGAGGCCTCGTGCGCCCGCAGCGAGAGCGCTTCGGGCACCTTGAGCCCGAGGCTCGCCATGAGCTGCTCGTTGCCCACCGCGCAGCGCGTGCCGGAGAGCGTGCCCGTGAGGCCGCCGCCGGCGACCTGCTCGAAGCTTTCGGGCGCCTCGATCGGGAGCCTGCGCTTTTCGGCCTCTTCGACAACGGCAAGCCCGAGCGGATGCTCGCTCTTCTTTTCGAGCGCGGCGGCCACCATCAGCACCACGGCGTCGAGCCCGCTCACCGACGGGACGACCGCCTCGAGCTTCGGATGACCGAGCGTGACCGTGCCCGTCTTGTCGAGCACGACGGTGCGCACGCGGCGCATGTTCTCAAGCGCTTCGGCGTTCTTGAAGAGCACGCCGAGCGAAGCGCCGCGACCCGTGCCGACCATGACGGCCGTGGGCGTCGCCAGCCCGAGCGCGCAGGGGCACGAGATCACGAGCACCGACACGGCGCAGGTGAGCGCAAACTCAAAGTCCTTGCCGAGCAGCATCCAGACGCAGAGCGTAATGACCGAAATCGCCATCACCGCGGGCACGAAGACGCCGCTCACGCGGTCGGCGATGCGCGCCACGGGCGCCTTGGAGCCCGTGGCCTCGTCGACCATGCGGATGATCTGGGAGAGCACGGTGTCGGCGCCGACGCGGGTGGCGCGCATGTTGAGCGCGCCCGCCTTGAGGATCGTCGCGCCGGTGAGCGTGTCGCCCTCGCCCTTGGTGACCGGCATGCTTTCGCCGGTGAGCGCGCTCTCGTCGACGACGCCGGCGCCCGAAAGCACCACGCCGTCCACGGGGATCGTCTCGCCCGTCTTGATGACAACGGTGTCGCCGCTCACGACTTCGGAGCGTGCAACGCTCTTTTCAACGCCGTTCCTGATCACCGTCGCGCGGTCCGGCGCGAGGTTCATGAGCGCCGTGACCGCATCGGTGGTGCGGCGCTTCGCGCGGGCTTCGAAATACTTGCCGAGCGAGATGAGCGCCAGGATCATCGCCGCGCCTTCGAAATAAAGGCTGTGCCCGAAGTGCGCGAGCGCGGCCGCGTCGCCCGAGGCCTGCGCCCCGAGCAGGCGGTAGATGACATAAACGCCGAAGACGACCGACGCGCCCGAGCCCACCGCAATCAGGCTGTCCATGTTGGGCCCGAGATGCGCGAGCGACCGGAAGCCGCGGATGAAATAGGCGCGGTTGATGTAGAGCACCGGCAGCGTCAGCAGGAACTGCGTGAACGCCATGAGCGTGACGTTCTGCGGCCCCGAGAGCGCCGAAGACAGCGGCAGCCCCACCATGCCGCCCATCGAAAGCCACATCAGCGGCACGAGGAAGCAGAACGACGCGATGACGCGGCGCTTCGCCTCCCCGAGGCTTTCGTTGGCTTTCTTTTCGGCGGCTTTCTCGGCCTCTTTCTCGCTCACGGCGCCCTGTGCGCCGTGCTCGGTGGCGCCGTAGCCCGCTTCGGCCACGGCGTGCTCGATGTCGTCGACGCTCACCTTGCTCTCGTCGAACGTCGCGCGAAGCGAGTTCTTGAGCAGGTTCACCTCGGCGCAGCTCACGCCTTCGAGCTTGCCGACGGCTTTCTCCACGCGGGCAGAGCAGGCCGCGCAGCTCATGCCGGTGACGTCAAACTGCTTGGTTTCCAAAATAAAGCCCCTTTAAGAATTATTCTCGTTAATCGATGGGGCTATTATAGGTAGAAGGGCAATTTTCGCAAGAACGCACTGAAAAGTAGTATAGTACCTAAAAAGATACTCAGGAGAATCCCAATGAAAAACGAACTTCCGCCGTGCTGCCGCGGGCAGTCCGAAAAAGCCGAAACGGCCGAGAAAAAAGAAACGGAAGTGCTCTGCCCCGTCGCGGCCACGCTTTCGCTCATCGGCGGCAAGCACAAGTCGCTGATCCTCTGGAACCTGCTCGAAGGCACGATGCGCTACTCGGACCTGCGCCGCGCCGTGCCGGCCGCCACGCCGAAGATGCTCACGCAGCAGCTGCGCGAGCTCGAGGCCGACGGCTTCGTGACGCGGCACGTCTATCCCGTCGTGCCGCCGAAGGTCGAGTACTCGCTCACCGAAACCGGCAGAAGCCTCAAGCCGATCCTCACGGCCATGTACCGCTGGGGCTCGGCCTACCTCGAAAGCCGGCACAAGAAGGCCTGCTGCTCGATGAAGCCGCCCGCCGAGGACAGCAGCGACCCGCTCGCCGCCGAAGTGAGCCGCGCGGTCGAGCATATCCGCCCTGCCGCCGCCAACTGACTGAAGAAAGCACAGAGAGAGAAAAGGCCTGCCGGGGACTTCTCCCCTGCAGGCCTTTGCCGTACTTGCGGGGCCCCCTGAGAGGCCGCGTCTCAGAACCGCATCAGAACGCCGGAACCACGGCGCCCTTGTAGGTGTCTTCGATGAACTTCTTCACCTCGGGCGAGGTGACGGCGGTCTTGAGCTTCTGCAGCTCGGGGCGGTTCTCATCGCCCACGCGGACCGCGATGACGTTGGCGTAAGGCGAATCCTTCGCCTCGATCGCGAGCGCGTCCTTGACCGGGTTGAGCTTGGCGCCCAAAGCGTAGTTCGAGTTGATGACGGCAAGCGTCACGTCGTCGAGCGCGCGGGGCAGCTGGGCGGCTTCCACCTCAACGAAGGAGAGCTTCTTGGGGTTCGAGGCCACGTCGGCGACGGTGGCCATGATGCCGACGCCTTCCTTGAGCTTGATGAGGCCGGCGTTTTCAAGCACCTTGAGGGCGCGGCCGCCGTTGGTCGGATCGTTGGGGATCGCCACCTTGGCGCCTTCGGGCGTGTCGGCGAGGGCCTTGACCTTATGCGAGTACACGCCCATCGGCTCGATATGCACGGCCACGAGGCTCGTGAGCTTCAGGCCGCGGTCCTTGCAGAAGCTCTCGAGGTAGGGCTTGTGCTGGAAGAAGTTGGCGTCGAGCTCCTTGTCGGCGAGCGACAGGTTGGGCTTGACGTAGTCAGAGAATTCAATGACCTTGAGGTTGACGCCCTGAGCCTTGAGGACGGGGGCAACCTGCTTGAGGATGTCGGCATGGGGAACGGGGCTCGCGCCGACGGTGATCGTCACGGGAGCGGCGGCGGCGCCCGCCTTGGGGGCGGCGTCCTTCTTGTCGCCGCAGCCGGCAAGGCCGACTGCCAGGCCGGCGGCAATGCACACGGAAGCAAAAAGCTTGAGTTTCATTGGATTGGTCCTTCTTTATTGATGCCGGCAGCAGGGCTCCCGGCGGCTTATTCGAACGCGATTGATTTTAAAGCAGAGACTTGCCATGAAAGGGCTCTTGCACTAGTCGGAAACGCCTAATTCAAGCAGATCCGGACAAGGTATTACGCTTTTGGCGGAGACCCGTCCGGGTTTTCCCTCTGTACCCCGGAAGATGCAGTGCCGAGCGCTTTTTCGCCCCAGCCGTCGACGGCCGCCCTCGCCTCGCGCCAAAGCGCCTCAAGGCGCGAAAGCCAGCCGTCGATGCGTTCCGCGGCCGCCGCAAAGAGCGCCTTGGTTTCGCCGGGCGCCGCCGCAAGCGCCGCGCAGGCGGCGATGAGCGCGGCGGCAAGCGAGAGCAGCAGCACCGCCGCGGCGCCCGCCAGCACGGCAAGCGACAGCGCGAGCGCGGCAAGGAGCAGGACCAGGCGGAAAATTTTTCGCATGCCCCCTCCTCAAAGCACGCGGCGGTGCCGCAGCAGGTGCAGCGAAAGGAGCGCGAGGTAGAGCGCCCCGAGGCCGGCGTGCAGCGCCGGAGACCGCCGCAGCGCCAGCGACCCGACGCTTGCCGCGAGCGATGCTAGGAGCACCCGGTTTTCGAGCACGATGCCGGCCCGCCGCGGCGCCCTCTTCGAAGCTTCGGGCATCAAGACGGAGGCGGCGCGCGCGAAGATGTCGCCCGCCCCTCTGTCGACGGCGGCCGCCGCGCGGACGGCCGGGCTCCGCGTCCTGTGCACGCCTTCCCGCGGCAAAGGCGCCTGCCCGCCGAACATCATGTCCGCAAAGGCGCCGAGCTCATTGAGGAGCGCCCTGCCCGATGTCTGCGCTTCGTCCCAGAAAAGCAGCACCGAGCCCGTGCGCGGGCTCACCTCGGCCTTCGTGACCCCTTTGAAAGAAGCAAGGAAAGCCTCGAGCTCGGCCGCTTCCTCCGGCGCAATGCCCCGCAGGGCGGGATGCCGCAGCCTTGCGCGGCCCGGCAGAAAGCTTCTGATGAAGCGCGTGAGATCCGTCATGAGTCGTTTTCTCCTTTATTAGAAAAGCGCGAGGCTCCGGGCCAGCCGGGCTTTGACGGCGCTGAGGCGCTCCGACAGGTCGATGAGCTCGCGGGCGGCCTCTTCCCTGAGGCCCTCCCCGCCCTCGAGGGGACCGAGCGCCGGGCGCATGGCGTTCACGCACACGCCGATCGTCGTCGCGTTGTGCAGCAGGGCGGAGACGGTCGGCGTGAGCGTTCCCGTCAGGCCGCCCGCCAGGAAGGCCGTGTTGAGGCCGACGGAAGCGGCGGTGTTCCTGCGGATGCGCGCCATGACCGCCTCGCCGAGGTCGATCGCCGTGAGCAGCCGCTCGAGCGACGGCTCGGTGACGACGTCGGCCACTTCCTGCGCGATATCGGTGCTGTCGCGCATCGTCATGCCGACGTCGGCCGCGCTCAGCGCCGGGCTGTCGTTGATGCCGTCGCCCACCATGAGCACCTTGGCGCCGCCTTTCTTGAGGCGCACCACCTCGTCGGCCTTGCCGCCGGGCAGCACCTGCGCGCGGAATTCCGCGATGCCGAGGCGCGCGGCCACCGCGGCGGCCGTGCGGCGGTCGTCGCCCGTGAGCATGACGATGCGCTTGCCCCTGCGGCGCAGCTCGGCGATGACCCTCTCGGCCTCGGGCCGGAGCGGATCCTCGATGCCGAGCAGCCCGATGACCCTGCCGTCGAGCGCCAGGTAAAGGACGGTCTTGCCTTCGGCGGTGAGCCGAACAAGCTCCCCGGCGGCCGCGCTGCAGTCGGCGCCCTCGTCTTCCTCGACAAAGTGGCGCGAGCCAAGCAGCACGCGCCGGCCGTCGACCGTCGAGCAGATGCCGTGCGCAACGACGTACTGCACCTCGGCGCCGTGCACTTCGATCCAGTGGCTCAGTCCCTTCTGCTCGGCCGCCCTCACGACGGCGCGCGAGACGGGATGCGGGAAATGCTCTTCGAGGCAGGCCGCCAGGCGCAGGATCCCGTCGCCCGTGAAGCGCGCGTCGAGCGAGACGGCGTCCGAGAGCTTCGGCTCGGCCTGCGTGAGCGTGCCCGTCTTGTCGAACACAACGGTGTCGGCTTCGGCAAGCGCCTCGAGGTAGCGCCCGCCCTTGACGACCACGCCGCGGGCCGTGCCCTCTTTCATGGCGGCGAGGAAGGCGAGCGGCGTGGCCAGCCGCAGCGCGCAGCTGTAGTCGACGAGGAGCACCGAGGCCGTCCGCGTCAGATCGCGCGTCACGAGCCAGACGAGGCCCGCAAGGAGGAAATTGAAGGGCACGATGGCGTCCGCCAGCCGCAGCGCCCTGCTCTCCGCGGCCGCCTTGGTACGGGAGCTTTCCTCGATGAAGCGGATGATCGAGGAAAGCCGCGTGCCGTCGCCGATGCCGGTGGGGCGCACGTCGATTTCGCCGCTTTCGAGCACGGTGCCCGCAAAGACGGCGCCGCCCGCGCTCTTGCGCACCGGTGCGGACTCGCCCGTCATGGCCGCCTGGTTGACGGAGGCCTCGCCCGAAAGCACCACGCCGTCGACCGGGATGATGCTGCCGGCGCGGACCACCACGGCGTCCTGCGCCGTGAGCGTCCTGATCGGGCGCTTCGCGCTTGTGCCGTCGGGAAGCCTCACCCAGGCCGTGTCGCTCTTCAGGGCGAGCTCCTCCGCGAGCGAAGCCATCGAGCGCTTCTTGGCGTAGTTTTCGAGCATTTCGCCCATGCCGAGCAGCAGCGTGAGCACGCCCGCCGTGCGGAAGTCGCGCCGCAGGAGCGAGACAAGCACGGCGGCCGCGTCAAGCACCGCCACGTTGAGCCGTCCCCTCAAAAGCTCCCGAAGGCCGTGCAGGACGATCGGGATGCCGTCGAGAAGCGTGTTGGCCGCATTCACCGCGGCGGGAAGGAACGGCCTCACGGCGACGAAGCGGGCCAGCGGGCCGAAATCGAGCTCGGCGCCCTGCGCCTCATAGACGCTTTCGGCGAGCGCGCCGCCGCGGCCGGCCGTCCGGGCGGCCGCCGCCGGCTTTTCCTTCGGGGGCTCAAAAAGCCGGAGCACCGGGCGCACAACGCGCGCGAGCACCGGCATGTTTTCCGTTCCCGAGGCCACCGAGCGCCAGAGCCCGGAAAGAAGCCGGCTCCCGCTCAGGAGGCGCAGCGAGTCGCCGAGCGCCGTGCCTGCCTGAAAAGGCTTGCCCGGCGCCGGCATCGGTGCCGCGCCGCGGCGGCCCGGCCGAAGGATCGGCGGGTGCTGCGAAAGGCCCGCAAGATAGCGCGCCAGCGCCGTTCTGCCGGAGACCGTGTCGAAATAAGCCGTGACCGACCCCGTGCGCGGATTCACGGAGACGGCCGCCACGCCTGACAGCGCGGAGATTTCGGACGCCATCAGCTCCGCGCTGGCGCGTGAAAGGACGGACCCCGTGCGCCAGCGCTGCCGGTTGCCCGTCTCGTGAATCAGCCTGAAGAGCATGGCCCGCCCTGTTCCTTAAGCCTTGGCGGGGACGCCCTCTTCGCCGCAGGCGCCTTCCGCGGCCTTGGCGGCTTCCCGGGCCTCGGCGGCGGCGCGCTTTTCCTCGCGCTTCACCTGCGCCTCGGCAATCACGTCGGCGAGATCTTCCTTGGCGCTTTCCACGGCGCCCATCGCCTTCTCCTTCGCATCGATGCCGGCGGCGACAAGGTCCGTCGCGAGCGGGCGAAGCTGCGGCCTGCCGCGCGTGATTGCAACGGCGCCGAGCGCACCGACGGCCAGGCCGCCGAGGAAGAAGAGTCCGTATTTCGTAGTTTCCGTCATAAAAGGAGTCCTCTTAATAAATTTGAGCTTGGGATTGTGCGAAAGCCGATCTTTCGCAACGCGCTAATGATACTCAATATCATTTATAAAGGTAATAGGAATCATTATCTTTAAAAAAATTTTCACAGAGGCTCCCCCTCCTGCCTCTTTCTCTTCCGGCGCGCTCTGCGCTCCCGAACGGCTTCACGCGGCACGCCGGCGCCCCGCGGCGTTCATCAAAAACTTAATTCTTTTAAAATCAATAAGATCAAACAGCACATATATTTTTTATAAGATCCTCGTATCCGCTGCGCAACAGCATCAGGATGCAGGCCCCCGCGTTTCTTGTCCGATCAAATCGCATATATTTTCAATAGTTTGTTTTTTAACGATATTTATTGAAATATTCCGTTTCTAGAGTATCAAGGATCATCTTCATTTCATCCGTCTTGGTATACATCACAAAAGCCGGAAATTAATAGATCATCTCATGATCCTTAGGCGCATAATAAAAATGCCGGCGCGGGGATGCTCCGCCGGCAATTCCCCTTTTCCCCCATGCAGTCCGGAGATAAGTGATGTCTGAATCTTGTTTAGATGCCGCCCTGCGCGGCCTGTTCCCCTCCAAGCTGGTCAACATCATGCAGGCGTACAGCACGCTCGAGAAAACCAATTTCCCGCAGAGCGTCAGGGGCCTCGAGAAAAGCGGCGTGAGCCGCGAATGCGCCGCGGAGCTGCGCGAAGCGGCCAAGCGCTCCGGCATACCGGACAGCGTCATGGCCTCGCTCGCCATCGACACGCTGTTTGAAGAAGCCGATCAGGATTACGACGCCAAGGCCGACGTCGCGCACTACCTGCACCGCCTCATCTCCGACGAGCAGCAGGCGCGGGGCCGCGCGGACGCAAGGCGCATCCTCGAGCACTATTACGGCAAGGATCTGAAGGACGAGCGCGCCAAGGCGCTTTTCGCCTGCAAGGAAGAGCCGCGCGTCGTCAGGTTCTATTGCTTTGCCGCGACCTGCTGAATCACGGTGCCGCCGCGCTTCTTGATGCGCGCGGCGCTCGAGCTCAGGATGCGCACGGTGTAGTCAGAGACGTCGTCGAAGCTCAGGAAGGGTCCGTCTTCGGGCGTTCCGCGGGCCTCAAGGCGTGGGATGGCGTTTTCAAAGGTTTGAAAGAGGATGTAGCGGAAATGCTCGCCCTCGGTCTTGACCTCATAGGCGAGCACAAAGGAGCAGCTCTGCGGCCCTTCGCCGGAGGCCAGCTCGCGCGGCACGGCGCCGAACGTTCTGATGCCTTCCGAGAGCGCGTCGCGGAGCGCTTCGCTTTTCACGTTGCCGGCGTTGATGAGACAGACGGTCGTCATGTCGACCGGCCGGCGCATGGCGTCGGCCGGAATGCTTTCCGCGGGCGCGTGCCCGGCGGGCGCCGATGCGCAGCCCGAAGCGAGCAGGGCCGCGGCCGCGCACAGTGCGGCGGCGGCCCGCCTTGCGAGCGGGCCGGAGCGAAAAAGCTGTCTGTCGGACGTTTCCTTTGCCATCATGAGCCGCATACTACCAAAGCCTGGCCGCTTTGGGTCGAATCTACGCGATTGTGCTCAGAGTGCCCCGAATTCTTTACCCTCGAAGCGCGCTGCGTATAGAATGCTGTATGCATTATTCCGCTTCGCAGCCTGCGGAGATTCCGCCTCAAGCGGCGCCCTCCGGGCAGCTGCCGAGCACCGTTTCCTCTTTTGAAAACAGGACTTACCGTGATTGATCCCGCCAAGCAAGACAAGCCGCTGATCCGTGTCATTGATGACGATGATGCCATGCGCCATTCCTGGGCTTTCCTGATCGAAGGCGAGGGCTGGGACGTCGTCACCTACCCCGATGCGATCACCTACCTGTCCTCCAATGATTTTGTCCGCCCGGGCTGCCTGCTTCTCGACGTGCGCATGCCGCACATGTCGGGCCTTGAGCTGCAGCTCAAGCTGCGCGACGTCGGCTGCGACCTGCCGATCATCTTCATTTCCGGACACGGCGACATCGACATGGCCGTCAGCACGCTCAAGCAGGGAGCCGTTGACTTCCTGCAGAAGCCGGTCGACGACCAGCGCCTGCTCACGGCCATCGAGAACGCCGTTTCGAACAACCTCACGCAGCGCCGCAACAACGCCGAGGTGGCGGACTTCCGTTCCCGCCTCGAGCAGCTCACGCAGCGCGAGCGCGAAGTGATCCGCATGGTCGCGCAGGGCTATTCCAACAAGGAAGTCGCCCGCGAGTTCGGCATTTCCGAAAAGACCGTGCAGGTGCACCGCGGCTCCGCCTACCGCAAGCTCGACCTGCACAACGCGGCCGAGATCGCGAGGCTGCTGCTGCGCTCCGGCGATCCGCTCTGATCCGTTCCGTCCAAGAAAAAGCCTCGGCCCGGCCGGGGCTTTTTCGTATGCTGCGGCATCCTATCCTTTCGGCTCATTGAACCCGGGGCCGCGATGGGCGATACTTTAAGAATGTCTTTCGGAGCCGCCCTGCTCCGGCCGCCGCAGACGTCAGGTTTTCCGCTCTTTTTCCCCTTTCCCTTTTATCTTTTTTTTCGGAGTACCTATGCTGTCCGATATTGAAATTGCCCAGGCAACCAAGCTCATCCCGATCGACGAGCTTGCCCACAGCGCCGGCCTCACCGACGCCGAGTTCGAGCCCTACGGCCGCGACAAGGCCAAGGTGACGCTCGATCCCTCCCGCAAGGAAACGGGCCGCCTGGTCCTGGTGACCGCCACGTCGGGCATGCCCGCCGGCTCGGGCAAGACGACGACGTCGATCGCCGTCGCCCAGGCCCTGAAGCAGCTCGGCAAGAAGGCCGTGCTCGCGCTTCGCGAGCCTTCTCTCGGGCCGGTCTTCGGCATGAAGGGCGGCGCCGCCGGCGGCGGCTACTCGCAGGTGCTCCCGATGGAAGCGATCAACCTGCACTTCACCGGCGACTTCCACGCCATCACCTCGGCGAACAACCTGCTCGCGGCCATCATCGACAATGCCCGCCACCAGGGCCAGATCGACATGAAGGAAGTCTTCTGGCGCCGCGTCATGGACGTCAACGACCGCGTGCTGCGCTGCATCGTCACCGGCCTCGGCGGCCCGGCCAACGGCATCCCGGCCGAAACGGGCTTTGACATCACGGCCGCCTCCGAACTGATGGCCATCCTCTGCCTCGCCGACGGCATGGAAGACCTCCGCGCGCGCATCGACCGCATCGTCGTCGGCCTGCGCCGCGACGGCACGCCGGTGACCGTCAAGGACCTCGGCGTCACGGGCGCGCTGCTCGCGCTGCTCAAGGACGCCATGAAGCCCAACCTCGTGCAGTCGATCGAAGGCAACCTCGCCTTCATCCACGGCGGCCCATTCGCGAACATCGCGCACGGCTGCAACTCGATCGCCGCCACGAGGGCCGCCCTGAAGCTCGGCGAATACGCCATCACGGAGGCAGGCTTCGGTTCCGAACTCGGCGCCGAGAAGTTCTACGACATCAAGTGCCGCGTCGCCGGCCTCAAGCCCGCCGCGGTCGTGCTCGTCACCTCCACGAAGGCCCTGAAGTGGCACGGCGGCGTGCCGCTTCCCGACATCGGCAAGCCCAACCCCGAAGCGCTCAGGAAAGGCCTCTGCAACCTTGACGCCCACGTGGCGAACCTCAAGAACTTCGGGCCCAACATCGTGGTTTCGATCAACCACTTCGGCTCCGACACCGAAGAGGAAATCCAGATCATCCGCAAGCGCTGCGCCGAGCTCGGCGTGCGCTGCGGCGTGAGCGACGGCTTCGCGCAGGGCGGCAAGGGCGCCCTCGAGGTCGCCCGCCTCGTCATCGAGGCGGCCGCCGATCCGAAGCCCCTGCACTACGCCTACGAGCTCGACGCGCCGCTCACCGAGAAGGTCGACCTCATCTGCCGCAACGTCTACGGCGCGGGCAAGGTCGAATACTCGGCCGCGGCGCTCAAGGACCTCAAGCGCATCCAGGAGCTCGGCTTCGACCGCCTGCCGGTGTGCATCGCCAAGACGCCGCTTTCGCTCACCGCCGACCCGAAGGTGCTCGGCGCGCCCAAGGGCTTCACGGTCCCCGTGCAGCGCCTGATCCTCAACGCCGGCGCGGGCTTCGTGGTCGTCACCACGGGCTCGATCCTGCGCATGCCGGGCCTGCCGAAGAAGCCCGCCGCGCTCCAAATCGACGTCGTCGACGGCCGCATCACGGGCCTGGCTTAACCGCCCCTGACGGGATTTCCCGCTGAGTCAAGGCGCTTCCGTTCTTTGAGCGGAAGCGCTTTTTCTTTGCAATTCCCCGCATTTGGGTTTATTATGTTGTTTCTCGCCGGAGCGCGGGCCTGCGCTCCGTCTGCTTTGCCAAACGAGGAGACATCACAAAATGACCGACATTCTGAAGATCGGACTGGCATCCGGCATCAACGGCGTTGTCGCTCCCTACATCAAGGCCGCGCTTTTCCGCGCCGCCGCGGAGCACAAGCGCACGGTCGACCTGCTCGAGGACGGCACGGAGCTGCGCCGCGACGCCGCCGACGAGACGACGAAGCTGCGCGACATGAAGATCGCGTCCCTCGACGCCGCGAGGAACCTGCAGCGCCGCGGCGCCGATGCGGTCCTTCTTTCCAACATCGCGAGCGAGGCCTTCCGCACCGAAGTGCAGGCCGAACTCTCCGTCCCGGTGTTTTCGCTCTACACGGGTGCGTTCGATGCCGTGCGCGCGAGCGGCAAGAAAAAGGTCGGCATGCTCGGCTTTGCCGTCCCGGCCGATTTCATCCGCGCCTCGCTCCCCGGCTTTGAGATCATCGAAGGCTCGGGCACCGAAGACGCGCGCACGGACGATCCCGAAGCGGCCTCGCGCGAGTGCGAGCTGCTGCTCGGCAAGGGCGCCGAGATCCTGCTGCCCTGCTGCGGGCGTGAGGCCGGCGCCGCCCCGGAGCTGATCTGCCGCGGCTACCCCGTCGTCGATGTGTTCTCGCTTGCGTGTGATGCGCTGATGGCCGACCCGCCCAAGCGCGTTCCGCGCGGCTTCAAGATCGGCATGATCGGCGGCCTCGGGCCGGCGGCAACCGTCGACCTCTACGACAAGGTCACCCGCGCCACGCCTGCCAAGACCGACCAGGAGCACATCAAGGTCGTCATCGAGCAGAACCCGCAGATTGCGGACCGCACGGCCGCGCTCCTTGAGGGCGGCCCCGACCCGACGCTCGCGCTTTATGCCTGCGCCAAGCGCCTCGAAGAGGACGAGTGCGACGCGATCATCGTGCCCTGCAACACGGCGCACGCCTTCCTGCCCTACCTCGAGCGCCACATCCGCATTCCGTTCGTGAACATGCAGCAGGCGGCCCTTGAGGAAATTCAGGCCAAGCTCGGCAGCAAGGCGCGCATCGGCCTGCTCGCGACGACCGGCACGGTCCGCACGGGCATCTACTCGAAGAAGGCCGAAGCGATGGGCCTGCCGATGTTCGTGCCCGACGACGAGCACCAGAAGCGCGTGATGGCCGCCATTTACGGCCCGCGCGGCGCCAAGGCGGGCTTCACCGACGGCGTGTGCCGCGACGACCTGATGAGCGGCGCCGAGTACCTCGTCAAGACCTACGGCTGCAACTGCCTCATCCTCGGCTGCACGGAGCTGCCGCTCATCCTCGACGAGAGCGACGCGTTCCCGGTGGCCGGGCAGAACGTCACGGTGGTGGACCCGACCTCTGCGCTCGCGCGCAAGATCGTGCGCATGGCCCTCAAGGCCGACGAAGAGCGCGGCGGCATCCGCTGACCCGCCCCTGAAGCGTCCATGAAAAAAGCGCCGGGACCCGATGAGGGGTTCCGGCGCCTTTTGCTTGCGCGGAGGGGAAAAAAACGGTCCGCGGCGTAAGCCGCAGACCGTTTCCCAACCAAATCAGATTTCAGAGGACCAGTCCGAAATCTTCAAGAGGATTCGGGAGCCGCTCGACCAAAGCGGACTCCCGACACAGAAGCGCGGGTGACCGGCCCGTCCGCATTGCTGCGGAATGCTCCTGCGCTGTTTCTCTTCCGTAAGGAATCGAAACCCGGGCTCCGCGGAGAGGAGAGACGACCGCTTTCGCCCGGCTGCCGTCAAACCCAAAGGAGTAAAGATTTGACGGCCATTGAAGCTATCAGGCGTTTACTTAAGGGTAAACACCATCTCGTTCAACTTGGTTTGTAGTATATACACTGGCCGCCGATTAGGGTATACCCTCACCGAAATCAGATGTAACAAATTCCTGTAAGTGTTTCTATTTGTAAATAGAAGCTCTTTACCGCGGCCATTATTCTGCTCAAACGCCCATGTGCCTCAGGGGTTTTAAAGATTCGAAAAAGTTCGTCTGAGCACTTCACCGCAGAGGCGGCTGAATAATCCCGTTACATCTGCGCATCTTCGGATTCGCTCTGCCAAAGCTTCAGGGTTAACCCGCAGACTTCTGACGGACACAGGGAAATTAACGTGGAGCGCCCCGCGGCCCTGCTTTACAGTCCGAGTGCGCTTAAGATAAGAGGCCCTTTGTTTTCTCGATTTTCAACGCTATGGACTGGCTGACATCACTTTTCACGAGTTCCGGCTCCGCCGCTCACGTGATTTTCGTCTATGCCCTGGTCATCGCGCTCGGCTCGCAGTGCGGGCGCATCAAAATCGCGGGCGTGAGCCTCGGCGTCACGGCCGTCTTTTTCGTCGGCATCCTCTTCGGCTGGCTCGGCTTCTCGGCGCCCGAGACCATCCTCAACTTCATGCGCGACTTCGGCCTGGCGCTCTTCGTCTATTTCGTCGGCCTGCAGGTGGGCCCCTCCTTTTTCTCCTCGTTCAGGAGCGGAGGGCTTCTGCTCAACCTGCTCACCGCGGTGCTCGTGCTCCTCAGCATCATCGTGACCGTGGCGCTCTTCTTCCTCCTCGAGGGACGCCTCACCCTGCCGCAGATGCTCGGCGTGCACTTCGGCGCCGTCACGAACACGCCGGGCCTCGGCGCCGCTCAGGAAATGCTCGACATGCTGCACTACAGCGGCGAGAGCATCACGGTGGCCTACGCCTGCGCCTACCCGCTCGGCGTCCTCGGCACGATTCTCTCGGCCAAGCTGATCCGCCGGATCTTCCGCATTGACCTCGCGCAGGAAGACCGCGAATGGGAAAACAGCGAAAGGGCGCTCTACCACGAGCCGATCAGCTTCAACGTCGAAACGGTCAACAAGGCCTTCGACGGCCTTAAGCTCGGCGAGATCCGCGGCATCATCGGGCGGCCCTTCGTCTGCTCGCGGCTCCTCTCGGACGGCAAGGAGCTCTCTCCCAACGCCAATTCCGTGATCCGCACGGGCGAGGTGCTGCGCATCGTCGCCGCGCCCGAGCACAAGGCGCCGATCGCCGCCTTTTTCGGCCGGCTGCGCGACGACGTCACTTTCGGCCGGGAGGACTCGCCCTTTGTCACGCGCATGATCCTCATCACCCGCAGCCGCTACAACGGCGTGCCGCTCAAGGACCTGCGCATCGAGCTTTACGAAGGCCTCAACGTCACCCGCGTGATCCGCTCGGGCATGACGCTCTTCCCTTACGCGGACATGCACCTGCAGGTGGGCGACCAGATCGTCTGCACGGGCCCCGAAGCGTCGATCCAGCGCCTCGAGGCGAAGCTCGGCAACAAGAGCGCGCGGCTCAGCATCCCCAACACCTTCACGATCTTCATCGGCCTCGCGCTCGGCATGCTGATCGGCAGCATTCCGATCCCCATCCCGGGGCTTCCCGGCACGGTGCGCCTCGGCCTGGCGGGCGGCGCGCTCATCGCCGCCCTCTTCATCGGGCGCTACGGCAGCCTCGCGAAGCTCATTTCCTACACGACCGAGTCGGCGAACCTCATGATGCGCGACTTCGGCATCACGATCTTCCTCGCGAGCATCGGCATTGCGGCCGGCCCCGACGTCGTCGACGCGATGGTCAACGGCAACGGCCTGCTCTACGTCGCGCTCGGCCTGCTGATCACCGTCATTCCCGTTCTTGCCGTCGGCATCGCCGCACGGCGCTTCTTCCGCCTCAACTACCACAGCATTCTCGGCCTGCTCGCGGGCGCGACCACCGATTCCCCGGTGCTGCTCTACGCCTCGTCGCTCTCGCGCCAGAACTCGTCGGCCGTCGCCTACTCGACGGTCTACCCGCTCTCGCTGCTGCTGAGGATCCTGACCGGTCAGCTGATCCTGTTTTTTCTCTGGCCCTACGCCGCTCCCTAGCGCCGGGCCCTTTTCGAGTGAGGACACGTTATGAGTGAATCTGCCGTTCCGCCGCTTTCAGAAGCGATTGCCGCCAAGGTTGAAAAAATCTTCCGTCTGCCCAAGGTGCAGGCTGCCATGAAGCAGGCCGCCGACGAGGCCGGCTTTGCCAAGAGCGAGCAGATCCGCCTCTGCGAAATCCCCTCGCCGACGTTCCACGAGGAAGTCCGCGCCAAGGAAATCGCGCGGCTCATGAAGGAGTACGGCCTCACGGACGTCGTCATCGACCCCATCGGCAACGTCGTCGGGCGCCGCCCGGGCCGCCTCGGCGGCAAGGGGCCGGTGCTCGCCCTCGGCGCGCACATGGACACCGTTTTCCCCGAAGGCACGGACTGCACGGTTCATGAGAAGGACGGCGAGTATTTCGGCCCCGGCCTCGGCGACAACTGCTCGAACCTGCGCTCGATGATGCAGATCCTGCGCTGCCTGCGCGACCAGAAGATCGAGACCGAGGGCGACCTGCTTTTCGTCGGCACCGTCGGCGAGGAAGGCAACGGCGACATCCGCGGCTCGAAGGCGCTCTTCGACGGCAGCCGCCATATCGACGGCTTCATCGCCATGGACTCGAGCGACGTCGGCCGCGTGCTCTGCGGCGCCACGGGCTCGCTCCGCTGGCGCGTCACGATGTCGGGCAAGGGCGGCCACAGCTACGCGGCCTTCGGCAAGGTCCCCTCGGCCATCCACGCCATGGGCCGGGCGATCGCCAAGGTGGCCGACACCGAAGTGCCCTCTTCTCCGAAGACGACCTTCACGGTCGGCGTCATCAAGGGCGGCACGAGCGTCAACACGATCGCCGCGCAGTGCAGCGTCGAAGTGGACATGCGCAGCATCGACAACGCCGAGCTGCTGAAGCTTGAAAAGAAAATCCTCGCCGTCTTCACGGCGGGCGCCGAGGAAGAAAACCGCCGCTGGGGCATCGCGGACGACGGGCTGAAGATCAAAGTGAACTTCGAGCAGATCGGCAGCCGCCCCGCCGGCATGCGCCCGGGCGACTGCCCGGTGCTGCAGTGCTCGCGCGCCGCGCAGCGCGCGCTCGGCATCAAGCTCACCAAGTACATGGCCTCCTCGACCGACGCGAACAAGCCGATGTCGCTCGGCATTCCTTCCACCTGCCTCTCCTCGGGCGGCATCGGCAAGGGTGCGCACACGCTCGGCGAAAGCTTCATCTTCGACCATATCGAGCAGGGCCCGCAGCTCGTGCTGCTCACCGCGCTCGCCCTCGTCGGCACCGAAGGCGCCGCGCCCGAGCTTCCGGTGCGTCCGTAAGACACCCCGAAGAGGAAAAGCGTCATAGAGCCCGCGGGGGCGTTTGCCCGCCCCCGCGGGCTTTTGCTTTATTTCCGATGCCGATTTTCAAAAATGCCGTCTGTCAGCCATAAGCGGCAGCCGATTCCCGCACCCATAAAAGGCGGCAAAACTGGCATCTCCGGAAATCCAATGAAATCAAGCGGAATCAGGGCCAAACAATTATTTTTACTTTTTTTGCAGTATTTCGTGGCTTAGGGACAAATTTATCGAAAAAATCTTACTTTTCCATGGATTTAAAACGTACAATAGAGTTAAGAAAACAAGGAGGGAAAGCCGCACGGGTTCCCGATCCTGAACCAGAACCGACAGCCCGGCCGGCATCACCGCTCCCATAAGGAGGCTTTATGAAGACCACGAATGCTGTATGCGCCGCTTCGGCTCCGAAAGGCTGGAGGCCCTACAGGCTCATCAACCGCATTCCCGAAAGCCGCGCCGTCACGAGCTTTTACTTCAAGGCGGCCGACGGCAAGCCGCTGCCTGCATACCGCGCCGGCCAGTACATGGCCGTCAAGATGCCCGGCATCGACCACCCGCTCAAGTACATCATTTCCTGTTCGGCCAACAGCGTGCTGCTGCGCCTGACGGTGGAAACGGACGAGCTGCCGTCGGTGACCGGCGTCAACGGCTTCTTCGACCGGCTCAAGATCGGCGACACGGTCGAGCTTTCCGAACCGATGGGCGATTTTGTGATCGACCCGCTGGAATCCCCGGTGGTGCTCATCGCCGAAGGACTCGGCGTGAGCGCGCTGGTCGCCATGCTGAGCGAGCTCTCGACCGAACAGCCGATGCGCTCCGTGGACACGTTCTACAGCACCGTCAACGGCGTGTTCTTCCCGCTGCGCGACGACCTCAAGGCCATTGCGAAGCGACTGCCCAACGGCTCGCTCACGGTGTTCTACACCGACCCGCTCAACACCGAGACGGCCGGCGTGGACTACACGCTTGCGGGCGAGATCACGATCGGCTCGATCGGCTCGGCCTGCCTTAACCCCGAAGCAGACTATTACATCTGCGGAGGCCTGAAGTTCATAGAGGAGCTCTCCAAGGGCCTGGCAAGGCTCGGCACAAAAGCTTCCCGCATTCACATGCTGTGCATCGACGGAGATGACAACAGCTGAGAATACCGTTCAGCGGCACCGCGCACTCCCCCGGACGCGGTTCTGCTGACCGGGCATTCAGCCCGAATTTTTGGATCATTCGGGAAAGAGACCCTGAACAGAGGTCGGATGGTCCCCCGCGCTGAACGATAACAACAATATTGATTGACAATCCGCGAGCCTTGCGCTCACGGCATTTTCGCGAGGACGATATATGCATCTGACACGATTCACGGATCTTAGCCTGCGCGTCCTGATGTATCTCACGTACAAGGACCGCACGACTTACGTCACGGTCAGCAAGCTGGCCGAAAGCTTCAACTGGTCGCGCAACCACATCGTCAAGGTCGCTCACTTCATGAGCGTGAAAGGCTGGATTCGCTCGCACCGCGGCCGCTCCGGCGGCCTGTCCCTGGCGAGGGATCCGAGCGCCTACCGCATCGGCGACCTGGTGCGCGAGCTCGAGGGCGATCAGCCGCTCATCGAGTGCCATGTGCCGCACTGCACGATGTATTCGGGCTGCGAGGTGCGCTCGATCGTCGCGGAGGCCAAGGAGGCCTTCTACGATCAGCTCAACAAGTACACGCTGGCCTCCATCACCGAGTCGCCGGCCGCCGTGGCCATGATCGCCAAGCTCAACCGCGAGGAGATCTCCGCCGCCAAGCGCGCAAGCCGCTCGAGCAGCCTGATCATCAAGCCGCGCCGCCGCCGCTCGGCGATGGCGCAGTGAAGCTCAGCTCAGAAAAGGCTTGGCCGAAACGCCGAACGCCTCGGCGATGCGTCCCGCCGTCTCGGCGGAGATGGGGCGCACGCCCTGCTCCATATCGGAAACGCGCATCTGCGTGACGCCGATCTTTCTCGCGAGGGCGGCCTGCGAAAGGCCGCGCTCGCGCCTGAGCTCCCTCAGGGCCTGCCCGGGCGTCTGCCCGGGCGCGGCTTCTTCGGCCTCCTGCTGCGGCAGCAGCGCCGCAATCCCTTCGAGCATGCTGCGCACGGCGCGCGCATGAGCGCCGTCCACGCGGAGCGTGAACACCGTTTCGCCGCCTTCGCGGCTTTCGCTCAGTCGCGCCATATTGCCTGCCCCTTTTCAAAAAAAATAAAAAAGCGCGAAGTATTTTAAACTAGGGCCCAAGGACGCTTTGCGGCGGTTATATCCGGCGCAAAGCGCCTTTTCTTGCCTCCGCAAAAAAGCTAAGAAAAAGAGTGAAAGAGATATGTCCGCAAGAAAATCGTTTTACCAAATCCGCCGTTCGGTGGCCGACCTCACGAGGCAGTTCCGCCAGGGGGTCGACGAGCGCGTCTCGCATTTCGGCAGCCGCTTCGAGGACGTCATGGGCGTGCTCGAAACCCGCTTCGGCAAGGACGACTCGCACGTCGTCTTCCGCGCCCTGCCCGCACCCCGCGAGCTTGACATGAGCCTGTCGGATGCGTTCCGCGCCCGCCGCTCGCAGCGCATGTTCAGCGACGAGCCGCTCACCGACCAGGACATGGCCACGGTGCTCTGGGCCGCCGACGGCATCACCCGCGCCAACGGCCGGCGCACGACGCCCTCCGCGCTCGACTGGCGCGAGATCGAAATCTACCTCCTCAAGTCGAACGGCATCTGGCGCTGGGTGCCCGAGAAAAACGGCCTCATCTTCTGCGACCTGCGGGACGTGCGCGCCGACTCGATCTTCGCGCAGCCGAGCCTGCGCATCGCCCCCGTCCACCTCGTTTACGTCAGCAACCGGCGCCGCACCGAAACCTGGGTCGCGCGGCTCGGCGAAACCGTCGCCTCGCGCATCAAGAGCGCTTCCTGGTCGCCGCAGAAGCTCGAGGAGATGCGCACCCGCTCGATGATCCTCGACGCGGGCGTGAAAATCCAGGCCGTTTACATGGCCGCCGCGGCGATGGGCCTCGCGTGCGTCTCGCGCACCGGGTTCGACCGCGTGAAGCTGCAGAAGACCCTGCGGCTCCCCGCGGGCGAGGACGTCATCGCCGTGCAGACGCTCGGCTATCCGGCCAAATCGCTGCTCGACACCATCAAATAGCGCGCCCGTCTCAGAAGTTTCCCTGCCGCGGAGCCGATTTCCGGGCTTAACCGATGCTTCGGGCACTATAATGGCAGGGGTTTCGGCCGCAGGCTGACCGCCCTGCGCCGAATCAGTTTTCACAGCAGAAAGAGGAGACTTCTATGTGGGACAGGCTTTTAAAGAATGCACGCGTCGTTGACCCGGTGAACCGCCGCGACGGCGTCATGGACGTAGCCGTTGCCGGCGGGCGCATTGCCGCCGTCGGGCCGGCGCTCAAGGGCGAGGCCAAGGAAACCGAGGATCTGAGCGGGCTCGTGCTGATGCCTGGCATGATCGACCCGCACCTTCACCTCGGCAGCATGTTCGGCTCGAGCTACGGCACGCGCATGGCCGCCCTGGCCGGCGTGACGACCTGCCTCGACATGGCGGGGCCCGTCGACGAGATCCTCGACACGGGCCGCAGCGTCGGCGCGGGCATCAACGTCGCCATGCTCGAAGGCTTTTCGCCCATGAAGCACTGCGGCACGATGACGCCCGACCGGAAGGCGCTCGAGCGCTTCGTTTCCGAGAGCGTCGCCAAGGGCGCGATCGGCGTCAAGATCATGGGCGGCCACTGGCCGCTGCCGCTCGAGACGAGCGAGGCGCTGGTGCGCACCGCCAACGACATGGGCGCCTACGTCGCCTGGCACGCGGGCTCGCTCACCGCGGGCTCCAACATCCTCGGCATGCGCGAGGTGATCGAGCGCTGCGGTGACGCGAAGCTCCATCTCGCCCACATCAACGCTTACTGCCGCGGCCGCGTCAATCCGGTGCTCGACGAGGCCTTGGAAGCCCTCAAGATGCTCCGCGAGCATCCGAGCATCTGGTGCGAGGCTTACGTCAGCCCCAACAACGGCACCGTGCTCGACTGCGACGAGAACGGCCAGGTGACCGACCACGTCACGCAGACCTGCCTCAAGACCTTCGGGCTCACGCCCGATGCGCAGGGCATCAAGCAGGCGATCCTGCGCCACCAGTGCTTCTACATTGCCGACAACGGCTTCACCTCGGTGCTCACCGAGGGCGAAGAGGCGCTCGCCCTCTTCGAAAAGAATCATCACAAGGGCGCCGGCAGCTTCCCGGTGAACCCCGCGCTCTCGCGCTTCGTGATCGCGCAGGCCAAGCGCAGCGACGGCAGCTTCGTCGTCGACGCCATCTCCACGGACGGCGGCTGCATCCCGCGCAACGTGCAGATCGCCGTCGGCCTCTCGCTCGTGCGCTTCGGCGCCCTCACGATGCCCGAGTTCGTCGTGAAGACAAGCGTCAACCCGGCGCGCCACCTGCGCCTCAAGGACCGCGGCCACCTGAGCGACGGCGCCGCCGCCGACATCACGGTCTTCGACGCAGAGCGCCAGAAGGCGATCGAGACGATCGTCGGCGGGCGCACCGTCATGAAGAACGGCAGCGTGACCGGCAAGGGCATGACCGTCATCACCACCGAGGCGGGCAAGGCGCACGTCGAGTCGCTCGGCTATCCGACGATCATCACGGAATTCGCCTCGCCCGAACCCGAGCGCTTCATTCCGTAAGCATCCCCGAGTGATTCGGGAGCGCTTTCCAGAGGGCGCGCCGCTTATCTGCGGCGCGCCCTTTTTCATGGAAAAAGAAAACATATTCGCTACAATGCGAAGTATCCAAGGCCTTTCCGAGGCAAAGCCATGAAGTGCAAATTGATCCTGATCGCTCCGCTTGCCGCTCTCCTGCTGGCGGGCTGCAGCACTTACGTGACGGTGCAGAGCACGCCCGAAGGCGCCACGGTCACCGACCTCACCGGCCAGGTGATCTACGGCATTGCGCCCGTTTCCATCGAATATCCCGAAGACGACCTGAAGAAGAACCGGGTCCCGGGACGCTGCGCCAACGTGCCCGGCTACCGCGCCACCTGGAAGAGCGGCGCGACGGCCCAGACGGCCGACCGCGTCGAGATCTGCGACCTCAAGGGCGGGCTGACGGTCAACCTCAATCGTCCCAAGGACGCGCCGGGTCTTGAAACCGACCTCCAGTACGCCCTCGAGCGCGCGCAGCGCCGCGCCGCGCAGGCCGAGTTCGAACGCCGCCAGATGGAGCTTTACGTCGACCACGGCGGCTTCTGGGGGCCTCCCTTTTGGGGCTTTCCCTGGTAGACGGCCGCCTCCGCCCCCGCGTTTCAAGCATGGACCGCCTCCTCCGCCCCCGGGCCGTCATATTCGACCTGGACGGCACCGTCCTTGACACGATGAGCCTGTGGACCCGCGTCGACGCGCGGCTCTGCGAGCGCATCGGCGGCACGGTGCGGCTTGCGCCCGGCGAACTCAGCGCCCTGCGCGCCCGGTCGCTCGCCGCGCACGCGCACGATCCGGATCCCTACGAAAGCTTCTGCGGCGACCTGGCGCGCGCCTGCGGCAGCCCGCTTTCGGCCGCCGAAGCGCACGCCGAGCGCCGCCGGATTTCCCGCGAGATGCTGCGCAGCGAGGCGATGCCGAAGCCGGGCGCCGGCGAAGCGCTCAGGGCGCTCGCGAAAACCGGCGTCCGCATGGCGATCGCCACGACGACGAAGCGCGCCAACATCCCGATCTACGCCGAGGTCAACCCGCACACCGCGGCGGCCATCCCTTTTTCGGCCTTCAGCGTCATCCTGACGCGCGAGGACGTCTCGGCCATCAAGCCCGATCCCGAGGTTTACCGCCTGGCGCTCGAGCGCCTTCATCTCCCCGCCGAAGCCTGCCTCGCCGTCGAGGATTCGCTCCCCGGCATTACCGCCGCCCGCGCCGCGGGCATCCGCACGGCGGCGCTCGCCGATGCGGCCTCCGCCGCCGACCGCGGGAGAATCGCCGCGCTCGCCGTCGGTTTTTTCGAGAACTGGCACGATCTCGGCGCGTTTCTGCTGCGCGCCGCACAGGGCTCTTCCGTTTAGCCGCATCGCCTGAGCCGCAGGCCGAAGCGGAAGGTTTATTTTTATGTCCCGAATACTGCTTTTTATCTTTCTTCGGGGCTACAATGGGTTTATGAAACGAGGTTTCGCCGATGCGGCAAACGCTCGCTCCGATGAGTTTTCTGAGGGAGGTTCTACATGCGCATTCTCGTACCGGTTGACGGCAGCTACTACAGCCGTCTCGCCGTCAGTTTCGTCGCCAACCGTGTCAAGCAGTTCGGCGGCGACCCCACTGTGGTTCTGCTTAACGTGCAGAACCTCGTCCCTGAGCTGATTTCCCGCTCGCTCGGCCTCGAGGCCATCGAAGCCTACTACCAGGCCGAGGGCAAGAAGGTTTCGAAGCGCTCGACGACATTCTTCGCTCCACCGGACTCGAGGTGAAGAAGACCGTCCGCAACGGCCATTACGCCCACGTCATTTCCCAGGTCGCCGACGAAATGAACGCCGACCTCATCGTGATGGGCTCCCACGGCCGCGGCGCCATGACGAGCCTCATCATGGGCTCGGTCTCGCGCGACGTGCTCGCCGTGACGCAGCGCCCGCTGCTGCTCGTGCGCGGGCCGGACGAAATGCCCAAGAAGCTGCGCATCGGCATCTGCGTCGACAACTCGGACTACGGCCGCGTCGCCGCCGAGTTTGTCGCCGACTTCCATGAATTCTTCGGCAAGGATTCCGAGTTCAGCGTCATCAGCGTGGTGCCCTCGCTCAACGGCGTGGCGCGCGACGACATCGAGAACCTCGACGACTCGGTGGGCGCGGAGAGCGATGCTTTCAAGGAAGCCGCCGGCCCCGTCCTCAATGTGTTCGAGCTCGCGAAGATTCCGCTTAAGCCCGTCTGCCTCGTCGGCAACGATCCGGCCAAGGAAATCATCAAGTACGCCAACGACCACCTCGACATGATCGTCATGGGCTCGCACGGCTACGGCAACTTCCGCGCCTCGGTGCTCGGCTCCACCGCCCAGCACGTCGCCGCGGGCATCCGCATGCCGCTGCTGATCATCAAGCGCTGAGCAAAGCGCACGGGGCCCGGCGCAGAAGCGCCGCCCCTGCTGCTTTCCCAAAAAAGCGGGGCGTCTCCGAAAGGAGGCGCCCCGCATGCTTCAGGCCCTGCGGCTTCTTTCAGAGCTTGCGGCCCCAGAAGAAGTAGAAGCCCCAGCTCTCGTCGAACGTGCGGCCGGTCATCAGGTAGACCGGGCCGATCACGCTGTCGAGGCCGATGTAGCCGCCGATGGCCTCATGCCAGTCGTTGTCGCTCGACTCCTCGCCGACGTCGCCGTGCTTGTTCCAGGCGCGGCCCGCTTCGAACGAAGCGCCGAGCCAGATGGGCTGCGGGCTGTTGCCGAAGAGATCGGAAACGTCGCGCGAAAGCCTGAGCGAGGCGAACTGCAGGTGCGAGCCCGTGTAGCGGCCGTACGGCGAGCCCGAGAGCTCGAAGGCGCCGCCGAGCGAGAAGTAGTTCGGCATCGCGCTCTGGCCGGCCTTCGCCGTGAGCATGGCGGACCAGCGGTCAATCGAGTACGGCAGCTGCACCGTCGCTTCATAGACGTTGTTGCCGGAGAAATCCGAATCGACGTCCGCATAGCGGCTCAGCTCGAGCGAGACGTAGTAGCCCTTGCGCGGGAAGTTCACATTGTCGAGCGTGTCGAGGAAGAGCCTTCCCGAAACGAACGGCGAGGAGACGCTCGGCTGCGTGGGATCGATCGTGCCGATGGCGCGGTTGGTGTGCTGCGTGGCGTAGCCGCCGGCGAGCTCCGCGTAGCCCTGGCGCGCGATCGACCAGCCAAGGCCAGCCTCCGCGTAATACGTCTGGTTGCGGAAGCGCGCCACGATGTCGTTGTTGTGGTAGACGTCGAACGGATCGCGCCGGTAGCCGGCCTTGGCATCGAAGAAGATGTCGGATCCCGGCCCGAGCGGCTGGTACCACTCGAGCGTGAGGTGCTTCTTGTGGCCGATGAGCAGGTCCGTGCGCTGCTCGCCGCCCCAGGAATTGATCCAGTTGAACGAGTGCGAGAGGATGACGTTGAAGGTGTGGTTTTCCTTGAAGTCCGTCTCAAGCGAGCCGCCCACGCGGATGCTCGAGTAGCCCGGCTTCTTTTCCTTCGGCTCTAAAACGAGCGTCTCGGTGCCTTCGGGCCCCGGCTCGAAGCGGTAGCGCACCGAGCTGTACTCGCCGTCGGCCCAGACGCGGCGGCTCGCGTTCTCGATCTCGTCGTTGGTGACGGGCTTCGAGGTGTCGATGTCGATTTCGTTGAGCACCGCTTCCGGATTTACAACCTTGAGGCCCTCGACCTTGACGGCGGCGAGCTGGTGCTCCTCGCGGCGCGTTGCGGGCAGCACGGCCTTCTCGCGCACCGCCTCCCAGCGCACCCACTGATTGCGCGGCACGGCATAGCGGCTCAGCTCGCCGCGGTGCCTGTTGGCCGCCTCGATGCCCTTCTTGATGATCGCGGCGCTGCGGCTGAAGTCGGCGCTGGTGTACTCATCGAGCTCGGGCGTGATGAGGATGTCGCCTTCCTTGAGCTTGAGCGTCGCGAGCGAGCGCTGCACGTTCTGTTCGGTGAGAAGGTTCACCATCTGCGCCATGACGCTCACGATATTGCCGATCTGGTCGCGCTTCAGGAGCGGCGTGCCCACGTTGACCGCAATGATCACGTCGGCGCCCATTTTTCTGGCCAGTTCAATCGGGATGTTGTCGACGAGGCCGCCGTCGACCAGGACGTGCTCCTTCCACGTCACCGGCGCAAAAACGCCCGGCACCGACATTGAGGAGCGCATGGCGTGCCCGAGGTCGACGTCCTTCTGCATCACCACGGGCTTGCCGGTCACGAGGTCGGTGGCCACGCAGGCGAAAGGCAGCGCCAGGTCGGAAAGGTCGTTGACGTAGTTCACCGGGCCCGTCTTGTCGGCGAGGAACAGGTCGAGCTCCTCGGTCGGGATGACGCTGTCGGGCATCTTCACCTGCCAGTCCTTGGTGAACTCGATGCCGTTGCTCGGCAGGTTCTTGTAGTCGTCCTTCTTGAGGCGCCAGGGCAGGTCCTTGCGCTCGGCGCGCGAAGCCATCATCTTGTTCCAGTTGACGCCGCTGATGATGTCCTCGATCTGGTCGGCCGAATAGCCGGCGGCGTACGCGCCGCCGATCATCGAGCCCATCGAGGTGCCCGTCACGACGTCGACCTTGACGCCGAGCTCTTCAAGAACCTTCAGCACGCCGTCGTGCGCGAAGCCGCGCGCGCCGCCGCCCGAAAGGACAAGTCCCACGCAGGGCCGGCCTTCGGCCCGGCAGACCGCGCGGACTTCTTCGGCCGTGCGTGCCCAGGCGCTCTGCACCGCACCGGCAAGCGCGGCGGCAGCGAGCGCAGCCGCTGCAAATTTTGCAAAACGAGTGGTCATAGCAAAAAGAGGGAAAAGCGGGCCCAAGGCGGACCCGCCGCATTGCTCCGGACTCTGGCGGTCCGGAGCTGCGCAAAAAAAAATTAAAAAAGCTAAGGGAAAAGATCAGCCGCGAGGGTTGCGGTTGAGGAGGCCCTCGTCGATCATCGCGGCGTTCGGGCGGGCCGCTCCCACCATGTGCATGGTGTTGACGTCGGTGTGCTTGAAGACGCCCTTGACGCCGGGGATCTCGAGGAACGTCGTCTCTTCGTAGGCGATCGTGCCGTCCTCGTTGAACTTGAACGTGACGTCGAAAGCCGTCGTGCGGAAGTTCTCCTCGAGGAAGGGGTTGGAGACGATGCCGTTTTCCGTGCTGCCGCGCTCGGCGTGCAGCGTGACGGAGCGGTCGCCGGGCTTGGCCGTGCCCACGGCCATGGCGGCCTGCGCGCGCGGGATGGAAAGCGTCATGAAGACCTTGCCCGTGTCCGGCTCATAAAGAATGTAGCCGCACTGATCGTGGAAAGCCGTGAGCTCGCCCGGCTTCGTGATGTGAATGTGGTAGCGCATGCCGAAAAGCTGCTGCGGGCCGTTGCTCTGCGGGTCGATGACTTCGAAGTCCCAGTCCTCGACGTAGGGTTCCGACTCCGGGCCGTTCTTCTGGGGGTGCGTGTCGATGCCGTCCTCGCCGTGCCAGCTTCCGGCAAGCGGCGCAATGGGCCCGAGGGAGGCCATCGTGTCCGGGTTGAGCGGGCGCTCGGTATAGATGTCTTTCATGCTTTTGTCCCGAGTGAATTAAAAAAATGAACAACAGTTCACAATGATAAAGCAGTGCCGGGCAGCAGTCACCCGCACTGATTCGCGTTTGGCTCCGGCGAACGCGGGATTCTATCCCCTTTTCTTCCCCGAAACCTCTGCAAATTATTAATTGCAGCATTCTTACCTATTTTGGAGTATGAATGCATTATGTTCTTTATAAACTACTTTATCGAAGAATTTACCCCTGCCCTTCAAGAACGGCAGTGCCGCCGGATGCTCTCCGGGCAGAAGAGCCTGACCGTCTCCGGCGTGCCCGGTGCATCACGTTTCTGCCTGAGAAACGCTCTTCTTCAATAAATGTATTTTTTAGTAAAATTAAAATAGATTTTTATAGGAGACATAAAGCAAGCCCGCTGACAAAGGCTCGCGCGTGCCGCGGCCTCAGGACTTCCGCCGGATTCCCCGATGTCGGGCAGATCCTGCGTATGGTACAAATACACCGTTTTCAGATGCACGGAACGGATGCGGTTTCCGCTGCGGGGGCACCGGCTCAATAGTATGATGACGGAGAGCACCGCCGCCGTCAGCCGATTTTCTGCCCGCCGCGGAGCCGATGCACCTCCCAGCTAACGAATATGTCACATCGTTTATTGCTCAGCGCCATCGCCCTTTCGCTTGCCTTCGGCACTGCCGGCGCCGTCACGGTCACGCAGGCGCCCATGGATTTTGCCCAGGCCAGGGCCCTGCTCCACGAGCGCGCCGACGTCATGCAGGCCGACCGTGCCGAAATCGCCCGCGCCGATGCCGCGGCCGAGGCTGCCAAATCGCTTTCCGGCCCCCGCGTCGAAGCCGTCGCGGAACAGCTCTGGGGCACCAAGACGCTTGACCTGTCGGTTGACACCGGCATCAGCAGCAGCCTCTCGAGAATCAATCCCGCGCTCGCGGGCTACGACCATATCCACGTGCACACCAAGACCGACCTTGACGGCCCGAGGGCATCGCTCAATGCCGTGCTGCCGATCTACACGGGCGGTCAGATCAAGGCGCAGCAGAACGTCCTTCGTCACAAGGCCTCGCAGAGCCGCGCCGAGCGCGACGCCCGCGAGAACGAGCTCGACGCCGACCTCGCCGCGCGCTACTGGGGCGTGCAGCTTGCAAGAAGCATCGAGACGCTCCGGAAGAGCAAGCTCGCCGACCAGGAAGCGGAAGTGAACCGCGCCAGGCGCTTCGAGAAGCAGGGCATGATCGCCCAGGTCGAGCGCATGTCGGTCGAAGTTTCGCGCGACAAGGCCAAGCGCGAGGCCGTCGCCTCGCACACGGACACGAGCGTGGCGGAAGCGCGCCTCATGAAGATCCTGCGCGAAGACTCGCTCCCTGCGCTCTCGACGCCGCTTTTCGTGCTCACGGGCGACCTCGGCACGCTCTCGGACTGGCAGGACAAGGCCAAGAGCGCCTCGCCGCTCCTCGCCCGCATGGATGCGCTCAGGGCGCAGGCCGACGAAGGCGTCAGGAGCGCCGAAGCCAACTACAAGCCCAAGGTTTACGCCTTCGGCAACAAGGCGCTCATCAAGCATTACCAAACCATCGTGGAGCCCGACTGGATGGCCGGCATCGGCGTGACGTTCACGCTCTGGGACAACCGCGACCGCAGCGACACGCTGCACGCCGCGCACGAGGCCGTCAACAAGGCCGACGCCTATCGCCGCGAAACGGTCAACTCGCTCGAAACCTCGGTCGAGGTGGCGTTCCTGCGCGTGACGCAGGCGCGCGAGGAGTTTGACCTCACCGCCGGCAACGTGGCGCTCGCGCGCGAGAACCTGCGCCTGCGCGAAAAGAGCTTCCACGAGGGGCTTTCCACCGCGCTTGACCTCGACGAGGCGCGCACGCAGCTCATCGGCGCCGAAATCGCGCGCCGCCAGGCCGCCTACAAGTTCGTCGTGGGCTGGGCGCAGCTGCACGCCGCCGCCGGCGCCATGCCCGAATTCCTCGACACCCTCTCGCGCAGCGACTTCATGCCGGTGCGCTGACCGATAGCAAGCAGAAAAATCATTATGCCCAGCACAAGCAAAAACGAAAAAAAGACCGGCCAAAGCCGGATTCCGATGGTCATCGGGATGCTCGTCTTCGCCGGCATCATCCTCTTTCTCGCCTGGGGCACCTGGCAGGCGCTGCATCCCGGCAAAGTGCCCCTGCAGGGCCTCGTCGACGCGCGCACGATCTCCGTTTCCGCCAAGGTGACGGGCCGCATCGAGAAGCTCAAGGTGCGCGAAGGCGACCTAATCAAAGCGGGCGATTCGGTCGCCGTGATCTCGATCCCCGAACTCGAGGCGAAGTACGCCCAGGTCAAGGCGCAGCAGGAAGCCGCCAAGGCCCAGGAAACCAAGTCCCAGACGGGCTCCCGCGTTCAGGAAAAGCAGGCCGCCAGGGCCGACTGGGAGCGCGCCCGCGCCTCGCTTGAGCTCGCGCAGAAGACCTACCGGCGCATCCACGCGCTTTACTTGGACGGCCTCGTTTCCGCGCAGCGCCACGACGAGGCGTCCGCGCAGCTCGCCGCCGCGCAGAAGGTTGCCGCGGCCGCCCAGGCGCGCATGAACCAGGTTGACGAAGGCGCCCGCAAGGAAGACATTGCAACGGCCGAGGCGCGCGTGCGCCAGGCCGAGGGCGGCGTCGCCGAAGTCGCGAGCCTCGTCGGGGAAAGCGACGTGCGCTCGCCCGTCCCGGGCGAGGTGACGCGCCTCGTCATGGAGGAAGGCGAGCTCACGCCCGCTGGCTACCCGATCATCCTGGTGACCGACCTTTCCGACAAATGGATCGTCTTCAACGTGCGCGAGGACGAGCTCCCGGGCATTGAGGTGGGCACCGAAATGACCGCGAAGATCCCGGCGCTCGGCAAGGACGTGCGCGTCAAGGTTTACTGGATCAACCCGCGCGGCGAGTACGCCACGTGGCGCGCGACGCGCCAGAACACGGGCTACGACCTGCGCACCTTCGAAGTGCGCGCCCGCGCCGAAAAGGATCTCCCGGCCATGCGCCCGGGCATGTCCGTCATCGTCGAGCGCTGATGCGCTGATTTCCTATGCGCCGCTGGTTCAACAACGTGTGGCGGGCCTGCCGCTATGAGATCGCCTGGGTGATCGATCACCCCCAGGTGATCCTGCTGTGCGTCGTGCTGCCGGTCTGCTGGCTGCTGGTGCTGGCCGGCACCTTCGGCGCCGGCGGCCAGATCACGAAGATCCCCACGGGCTTCGTGAACCTCGACGGCGACTCCGCCTACTCGCGCGACATCATGCTGCGGCTCGATGCGCTGTCCAAGGTCAAGATGGTGCAGTACGACACCATCGAGCAGGCCGAAGCGAGCCTGCGCAGCTTCAAGACCTTCGACTATGTCGTCATTCCGAAGAATTTCGCGCGCGACATGATGAACGGCCGCGGCGCCACGGTGGAAATCAACGTCAACAAGAACAGCTACGCCGTCGCCACGTTCATTGAGCTCGACATCAAGGCGGCGCTCGCCGCCTCCTCGAAAGAAACGGCCGCGGCGCGCGTCACCGCCGCCCGCGGCGGCTCGATCGACGCCAACGCCTCGCTCATGAGGGTGCGGACCGTCGAGGCCTACTACAAGGGCAACCCCGCCTTCAACTTCTTCAGCTACCTGCTCCCGACGCTGCTGCCGGGCGTGCTCGCGCTGGCGAGCGGCCTGGTCTTTGCCGGCGTCATCGGCCGCGAATGGCGCGCGCTCACGATGCACCGCGCGCTGGAAGTGACCGGCGGCTCGGTCACCGCGCTTTTCGTCGGCAAGCTGCTGCCCTGGGTGTGCTGGTTCGTCGTCGTGGCGCTCTGCTGGGTCGCGGGCTTCGCCGGCTTCTCGGGCAATGCCCCCGAGGGACCGCTTTACATCTGGATGCTCATCGCCGCGATGCTCATCCTCGACATGGCGGCGCTCGCCCTGATGTTCATGAGCCTAGGACCGACCTGGCTCCTCGGCGCGCTGATGCTCACCGGCGTCACCGCCCCGGCCTTCCCGTTCACCGGCTTCGCCTACCCGTTCGAGTCGATGTCGACGACCGTCGCCGCGTTCGGCCACCTCATTCCGCTCACGCATTTCCTCGCCGGCCAGGCCGACGTCTGGGCGGTCGGCTCGCCGCTCTCGCATCTCATGAAGGACCTCGGCATCCAGCTCCTTTTCCTGGTCATCCCGGGAACGGCGGGGCTCTCGCTCCTTTGCGTGCGCGCGCCGAAGATCGCCGCCGCCGAATTCATCGAGCGCCGCCGGCAGAAGCTTGAGAGGAGGAAGCACCGTGGCTGAAAAGCACCTCCTCTCGTTTGCCAAGGTGTTTGCGAGCACCGTCAAGGGACTCGTGCTCAATAAGAACACCGTTTTCATCTTCCTGGCCGGCGTGGCGTTTTACCTCGTCTTCTACGGCTGGACGATCTACAACCAGCAGATCGAGCACATTCCCGCGGCCGTCGTCGACCTTGACAACACCGCCGCGAGCCGCCGCCTCATCATGGAGATGGACGCCTCGCCGTTCATCGACGTGCTCTTTGTGACGCAGTCCGAGAGCGAGGCGATGGACGCCTTCCGGCGCGACATCGCGCCCACGGTGGTGACGATTCCGACGGACTACCAGAAGCACCTCGCGCGCGGCGAGAACGTCACGATCAACGTGCTCGGCAACGGCGCCTTCCCGGCCAAGCCGCGCGCCGCCGAGGTGGGCCTGAAGAACATCGTCGCCGACGGAGGGGGCAAGGCCGACCTCGAGTCGGTCTTCGGCAGCGGTCTCTCGGGCACGTCCCTCGTGCCGCGCCGCGGGCAGCCGCCGGGAACGGCGAGCGCCTACCGCTTCAACGAAATCGGCGGCTACGCCAACTACTGCATGCCGGTGATCGCGCCGATCATCCTGCAGGCCGTGATGATGATGGGCCTGTGCATCGGCATCGGCGGCTGGCTCTGCGCAACGCCGCGCCCGCGCTTCGTCTCGCAGGCGCTGCGGCACCCTCTCACCTCGGGCCTGGCCGTCTACCTGGGCGTCTGGATGATCATCTTCATGTGGTTCTTCTACATCGAAGGCTTTGACTTCTGGGTTTTCGAGTACACCACGCTCTCGAACCTGCCGCTCACGCTGCTCGCCGGGCTCCTGCTCTCGGCCGACATCGCCGCGGCGAGCATCGCCGTGGCGCTGATGCTCGGCTCGAACCACTGGGCGCTGCAGACCGTGGCGCTCGCCTCCGCGCCCTCGGTCTTCGTCTCGGGCGGCATCTGGCCGCAGGCGGGCATCACCAATCCGGTCGTCTTCGTTTTCTCGCAGTTCCTGCCCTCGACGCCCGGCATCCAGATGATGGTCTCCGCCTCGCAGGGCGGCGCGCCGCTTTCCGAACTGCTCCCGCAGCTCTGGCTCTGCCTCGCGCAGATCGGCCTTTACCTGCTCCTTTGCTGCCGCCTCGCGCGCTGGCGCGCCACGCATTTCAACCGCAGCTGAGGCGGCGCCTCGCCGCCGCCCGAGCTTTCGGCTAGACTGTAGCGGTTTTTGCAGGAACACCCGTTTATCCATGATGCATTTCATCGACACGCACGGCCACCTCAACAGCGAGGCGTTCGACGCCGACCGCGAGGCAGTGATCGCGCGCATGAAAGAGGCCGGCATGCTCGGCGCCCTCGTCATCGGCTGCGAAGAAAGCGAGCTGCCGGGCGTGCGCGCGCTCGTCGCCGCGCACCCGGGCTTCCTTTTCGGCGCCTGGGCGCTGCATCCCGAATACGCCGACAAGCCCGATCCGAGCGCCGAGCGCATCGCCGAGATCGTCTCCGAGCCCGGCATGGTCGCCGTCGGCGAGACAGGCCTCGACTATTACTGGTGCAAGGAACCGCTTGACTGGCAGCGCAATCGCTTCCGCACCCACATCGAGGCCGCAAAGGCCGCCGGCAAGCCCGTCATCGTGCACGCGCGCGACGCCGAGGCGGACGCCCTGAAGATCCTCGCCGAAGAGCACGCGGGCGACGTCGGCTTCGTGCTGCACTGCTTCTGCGGCGACCTCAAGACCGCGCTCGGCGTCATCGATGCGGGCGGCTACGTGAGCTTCACGGGGGCGCTGACCTTCAAGCGCAGCGAGGCGCTGCGCAAAATCGCCGCGGCGCTGCCGCTCGAAAGGCTCCTGCTCGAGACGGACTGCCCGTACATGGCGCCGGTACCGCTGCGCGGCAAGCGCTGCGAGCCGCAGTACGCCGCGCTCGTCGGCGAATGCATCGCCGGACTCAAGGGCGTGAGCCCCGAAGAGGTCGGCCGCGTCACCACGCAAAACGCCGTGAAACTGTTTCATCTGCCCATACACATACCCGAAGAGGCACAGACAAAATGAAAAAGCATCTTCTTTCTCTTCTTCTCATCGCCCCGCTCGCGGCGCTCGCCGCCGGGGAACCCGCCGCTTCGTCCGGCAGCGCCGGCGCCGAGAGCGCCGCCGCGTCCGAGCCCGCCGAAGGCGGCGCCGGCTACACGATGACCGACAAGGAAATGGAGGAAATGGCGCTCAACCTCGAGCGCTTCCGCACCGCCATCCTGAACGGGCAGCTCAGCAAGGTGAAGGAACTCATCGAAAAAGGCGTGAGCCCCAACACGGTCATGCCCAACGGCGACACGCCGCTCACCTATGCGCTGAGGAGCGACTCGTTTGACGTCGCCGACTACCTGATCGACTCGGGTGCCGCGGACGTCAAGCTCGAGAACGGCCTGGGCGAAACGCCCGTCATGCTCGCCGTCTACAAGAACCGCCCCGACGAGTTCGAAAAAATGATCAAGCTCGGCGCCACGGTCCGCAAGGACCGCGGCTGGACGGCGCTGCACTATGCCGCCGCCGGCTCGAGCGAGAAGCTGCTCGAGCGCGTCATCGCGCTCGGCGCCGACGTCAACGCGCAGACGAGCGCGGGCGTCACGCCGCTCATGATGGCGGCACGCCGTCCGAGCGCCCCCGCCGTGCAGGCGCTGCTCAAGGCGGGCGCCCGCAAGGACCTGTGCACCGACGCGGGCCTTTCCGCCGCCTATTTCGCGGCCAAGGCGGGCGAGGACAGCCTCACCAAGCTGCTCGCCGTCGACACCTGCGCCGTGAGGGGGCCGCTGCACCCCGAGCTTTACGGCAAGCAGAAGGGCACCGCCGCGCAGATCCCCGGCAAGTAATTTTTAAGGAGCAGGACGCGTGAGTGCCGCCAGCGAGCTTCCCCTAAGCGCCATTGAGCTTCTCGCCCCCGCGAGGGACGCCGAGATCGGCATGGCCGCCGTCGACCACGGGGCCGACGCCGTCTACATCGGCGGCCCCGCCTTCGGGGCGCGCGCGAGCGCCGGCAATTCGCTCGCCGACATCGCACGGCTCGCCCGTCACGCGCACCGCTTCGGCGCGCGCGTCTACATGACGCTCAACACGATCTACACCGACGCCGAGCTCGAAAAGGCCCGGCGCCTGGCGTTTGAGGCGGCCGACGCGGGCGTCGACGTGCTGATCGTGCAGGACATGGGCCTCATGAACGGCCCAATGCCCGACATCGAGCTCCATGCCTCGACGCAGTGCGACATCCGCACCCCTGAAAAGGCCGCCTTCCTCGAGGCGGCGGGCTTTTCGCAGGTCGTGCTCGCGCGCGAGCTCGAGCTCCCCGAAATCGCCGCCGTGCGCGCTACGCTCAAGCACGCCCGCATCGAATTCTTCGTCCACGGCGCGCTCTGCGTGAGCTATTCGGGACAGTGCTACATCAGCGAGGCGGTGACGCACCGCAGCGCCAACCGCGGCGCATGCGCGCAGTTCTGCCGCCTGCCCTACGACGTCTTCACCGAAGAAGGCGAGGCGATCGCGCGCCGCAGCCACGTGCTCTCGCTCAAGGACAACGACCAGAGCGAAAACCTCGAGGCGCTCATCGACGCGGGCGTCTCGACCTTCAAGATCGAGGGCCGCCTCAAGGACATCGACTACGTCAAGAACATCACGGCCTTCTACCGCGCAAAGCTCGACCGAATCCTCGCGCGCCGGCCCGAGCTCTCGCGCTCGTCGGACGGCATAAGCACCGTGAGCTTCACGCCCGACCCCGAAAAAACCTTCAACCGCGGCAGCACCGAGTACTTCGTGCACGGCCGCGCCTTCGATCGGCCCTACGAGCTCGCGCAGCTCGGCACGCCGAAAAACGCGGGCGTGCCCTGCGCCGATGCGGTGCGCGCCGAACCGGGCCTGGTGATCGCGAAACCCCGCGCGGGCGTCACGCTCGCCAACGGCGACGGGCTCACCTACGTCGACGGCGAAGGCATCCTGCGCGGCCTTTCCGTCAACCGAGCCGAGGACGCGGGCCGCGGGCTCTGCGCGCTGCACCTGCGCCCGGGCTTCCTGCCCGAAGGGCTCGCCAAGGGGACTGTGCTCATGCGCAACCGCGACCGCGCTTTCGAGCGGGCGCTCTCGGGCCGCACGGCGGAGCGGAAGATTCCCGTCGACATCGCGTTTGCCGCCGAAGACGGCAGCCTCAGCGTGACGATGAGCGACGGGCGCGTCTCGGCAAAGGCCTCAGCACCCTTTGCCCTGCAGAAGGCCGCGGATGCGCAGAAAAACCGCGCGAGCATCGAGGCGAACCTGAGGAAGCTCGGCGGCACCGACTTCTCGGCGCGCACCGTGGCCGTGCCCGACCCGCTCGAGGCCTTCGCCCCCGCTTCGGTCGTCAACCGCCTGAGACGGGAAGCCGCGGAGGGGCTCGCAAAAGAACGCGAGCGCGCCCGGATCAAGCCGCACCGGGCTCCCGCCGACGAGAGTGCGCCCTACCCCGAGCGCGAGCTCGATTACCGCGCCAACGTCGCCAACCGCGCGGCCCGCGCCTTTTACGAAAAGCACGGCGCCCGCGTTCTGCAGCCCGCCTTCGAGATCCGTCCCGTTGAGGACGCCGCGCTCATGACGTGCCGCCACTGCGTGCGCGCCGCGCTCGGGCGCTGCCCCAAGACGCTTAGATATTTCCCTGATAAACTGCAAACGCTTCCCGCCAAAGCGTTTCGACCGGAACCGCTCTATCTCGTTGATTCTGCGGGCGATCGCTTCAGGGCGGAGTTCCACTGCAAGGCCAGTCCCTGCTTCATGACCCTCAAAAAGGCCTGATCTGCTCCGATCAGGCGCCGATATAATCGGATCTGTACGCTTTTTTCTCTGCCGCCGAGACCGATGACCGACGAAGAACCCATAGAACTGCTGATGCCCTCCGCCTCCGTGTCGCGGGTGCTCGCCGCCTACGCCAAGGCGCGCGAGTCGCTCGGCAGCGTGCGCGCCAAATCGGCACCCCGCATCTGGGACAACATCGACTTCGCCGCCCCCGCGCGCGGCCTCGGGCGCTTCGTCTCCGAATGCCTGCTCGGGCTCACGGGCGGCAAGCCGCCGGTGAGCGAGGAATTCGCGGGCGACGTGCGCCACCACCTCTCGGCCGAGCTCAACATCATGGGCCCCGACGACCTCGACGAGTGCTTCTGGAACATCGTCAACGGCATGCCCGCCACGCGGCGCTTCCGCCGCGTGCACGACGCGCGCGACATCAGCGAGCTCACGCGCAATTTCACGGGCCTCGGATGGAGCGGCTTCAGCGTGCAGACGGGCAGCAGCGGCGACATCGAGAAGCTGCGCCGGCAGCGCATGTTCGCCGACGCGCTCCGCCGCGAAGAGGACTGGACGCACGTGCGCGTCTGGGAGCTGGCCGAAGCGGCCTGCCTCATCGAGAACGCTCTTTACGTCGAAATGATTGCGGAATCGGACGCCATGCCCTACTGGCAGCGCGTGGGCGCCGAGCTCATCGTGCGCTGCGCCTCGTGGAACGCCGCCGCGAGGGCGATGCTCTTCGCGCGCGTCTTCGAAGCGATCGGCGACGGCATCATGGCGGCGGACTTCGCGATCGCGCACGACACCGAAAACCTGCTTCGGCTCCTCGAGAACGACTGGCGCCTCATCGCCTGGCCGCGCATCGCCTCCTAAGCGGCGCCCTGCGCGCCGCTCCTTTCGAGAAACGCCTCGCCCTGCTCGGTGAGCGGAATGCCCGCCCGGCGGATGCTCTTGGCGATCTCGCCCACGCACTGCAGGATCTCGGGCCGCAGCTCCGTCGCGCCGACTGGCCAGAACACATAGAACGGCATCTTGAGCGCGCTCTTTAGCGGCACGGCCGCGCAGTCGGCGGCGACGCTGCGGCAGGCGAGCTCGTCGGTGATGTGCACGCCGATGCCGCGGCGCACGAACCGAAGCGCGACCTGCGTCGTCGAGAACTCGCCGACGACCTGTTCGGGGCGCAGCTCCGGGAACAGCTCCCCGATGAACTCCTGCTCGAGCGAGTCGCGCGAGAGCATGATGAAGTTCTCGTGCTCGTAGTCGGAGCGCGTCACCGATTTCTTCAGCGCCAGCGGATTGCTTTTGGGCACCACGAGCCGGAAGCCGAGGTTGGCGATCGGCACCTTCTTCAGGTCGTCGTGGGTGCTCAGCAGCGTGCCGAAGCCGACGTCGAACGGGTGCGAGTACTTCGAGTACCAGATGTCGCGGCTCTGGTGCACGTCCATGATGACGTTGAGCGTCTTTTCGTTGCGCTTCATGATCTCGGCCACGGCCGGGATGATCACGTCGCTGCAGTGGCGCGCGAAAACCGCGATGCGGAGCTCCCGCTTCCGGAGCGAGCGCCGGCCGGGAAAGTCCTCGAGGATGCGCCAGGCGCGCACCGACTCGGCCGCCACGCGGTAAAACGCGCGCCCGTCGTCGGTGAGCGTCAGCGTCTTCGACTGCCGCGCAAAGAGCGCGAAGCCGATGCGCGCCTCGAGCTGCGCTATGGCGCGGCTCGCGGCGGGCGGCGACATGGCCATCTTCTCCGCCGCGGCATGGAGAGAGCCCATTTCAACGACCGCGCAGAAAAGCTTCACAGACTTCGATTTAAGTTCCATTTTTTGCAATTGAGAGAATTACATTTGCACTTTACGAAATATAGCAAATCAGGCAGAATGCACGCCGTCAGATCGCTCGCGAAACACACTCCAGCGGGCATGAATCTGCTCTCCAAGCTGAAAAAAACCAACCGGAACCAGGAACGCCGGCTGGTTTTTTTCTACCCAGGCTTCTTATTTTTTTATAAATATTCATACACTTAGGTTCCCATGACCATTCCTTACGACCCCAAATCGCGCGTTGCCGCGGAATTCATCAACGACCAGGAAATCAAGGACACGCTCGCCTACGCCCAGGAGCACAAGAACGACCGCGCCCTTCTCGAGCAGCTCATTGACAAGGCTGCCGCCTTCAAGGGCCTGACGCACCGCGAAGCCGCCGTGCTGCTCGCCTGCGAGGACCCCGAGATCAACGACCGCATCATGCATACGGCCATCAAGGTGAAGGAGCACATCTACGGCCGCCGCATCGTGCTCTTCGCGCCGCTTTACCTCTCGAACTACTGCATCAACGGCTGCACGTACTGCCCGTACCACGCCAAGAACAAGCACATCATCCGCAAGAAGCTGACGCAGGACGACATCCGCCGCGAGGTGATCGCGCTGCAGGACATGGGCCACAAGCGCCTGCTGCTCGAGTGCGGCGAGCACCCGAAGATCAACCCGATCGAGTACATCCTCGAGACGATCAAGACGATCTACTCGATCCACCACAAGAACGGCGCCATCCGCCGCATCAACGTCAACATCGCGGCGACGACGGTCGAAAACTACCGCAAGCTGCACGAGGCGGGCATCGGCACCTACCAGCTGTTCCAGGAAACCTACAACAAGGAAGCCTACGAGGAGCTGCATCCGAAGGGACCGAAGTCCGACTACGCCTACCACACCGAAGCGATGGACCGCGCCCAGGAGGGCGGCATCGACGACGTGGGCCTGGGCGTCCTTTTCGGCCTCAACCTCTGCTACTACGACTTCGTCGGCCTGCTGATGCACGCCGAGCACCTCGAGGCCGTCTGGGGCGTGGGCCCGCACACGATTTCCGTGCCGCGCATCTGCCCGGCCGACGACATCGACCCGTCGACGTTCTCGAACGCCGTGCCCGACGACCTGTTCCTCAAGATCGTCGCCCTCATCCGCCTTGCGGTGCCCTACACGGGCATGATCATGTCGACGCGCGAGGGCAAGCGCATCCGCACCGAAGCCCTCAAGCTCGGCATTTCGCAGATCTCGGGCGGCTCCCGCACCTCGGTGGGCGGCTACCTCATCAAGGACATCCGCCAGGAAGAGAACACCGCGCAGTTCGAAGTGAACGACACGCGCCCGCTCGACGAGGTGCTGCACTGGCTGCTCGACTGCGGCTACCTGCCCTCCTTCTGCACGGCGTGCTACCGCGCCGGCCGCACGGGCGACCGGTTCATGCAGTTCGCCAAGAACGGCGCCATCGCCGACTACTGCCAGGCCAACTCGCTGCTCACGATGAAGGAGTACCTCTGCGACTACGCTTCCGAAGCGACCCGCAAGGCGGGCGAGGCGGTGATCGCCGCCGAGCTTCCGAAGATCAAGATCGAGAAGTTCCGCAACGCGAGCATCAAGCGCCTTGAAAAGATCGAGCAGGGCGAGCGCGATTTTAGGTTCTAAAGGACCTTTAAGGCGATAAGCAAAAGGCGAAGCCTCCCTTTTTCGGGAGCTTCGCCTTTTTCGTGCGCCGGAAAAAGCCGGCGCCCCTGTTCTCGGGCGCCGTCCGCCTCAGGGCTTGGCCGCCTGCTCGGCCGCCCGGCGCCGCAGCTCGCGCAGGGTGGCCTCGTAGTTCACGTACTCCGCCGTATCGGGGCTCATGCCCTTGAGGAGCAGCTCCACGGCATCGGCTGCGGTCGCCCAGTCGGCAGCCCCGGCGCCCGCCATCGCGAGCAGCTCGGTGATGCGGATGTCGTCGGGGCGCTTGACGCCCGCGGCCTTGAGCAGCGGCACCGCCTCGCGGCACGCCTCGGGCGTGCCGATCGTGACGAGCGCCGCGGCAAGCTCCGTCATCACCCCGGGATCCTCGCGCACCTTGGCGTAGGCCCTGCGCCCCCTGCGGTAAGCGTCGGCCGCCGAGACGAAATCGTTCTGCTCGGCGTAGCGCCTCGCGAGGAGCACCCAGGCGCGCCCGTCGCGCGCGTTGTCCTTAAGGTAGAGCTTGAGCGCCTCGATGCCCGCCGTGCCTTCGATCACGGTCTGGTCGCTCAGGAGCTTCATCATCTCGGGCGCGCCGTTGAGCGCATAGAACCCGAGGCTCACGGCCGTCATGAGCGCCGCGGTGAGAACCGCCGCCGCCCTGTGGGAAACGCCCTTCCCCTTGCCCGCACTGCCGCCCTCGGGCGCGGCGCTGCTCTCCTCGAGGGCGCGGCGGCGCAGGTCGTCCATCATGCGCGCGTAGTCGGCCTTGCCGATGGTGCCCGCGCTCAGGCCCTCGCGCAGCGCGGCCGCCTGCTCGGAAAGCGCCTCGCCGAGCCCGCGGCCGTACTCGTCCTGCCGGGGGGCGCTGCCGCGCGGCTCCCTGAGCAGCGGCGGCAGCACGAAGGCGAGCGCCGCGGCGAGCATGGCGCCGAGAATGCAGAAGAGAACAATTTCGTCGGTCATCGCAGGTTAGACCACCCAAGTGTTGAAAATGCGCCTGCCATATTGGCACGGCGAGGTTGCGCCTTGCTTAAGAGCGCCTATGAAAAACGGGCGGCCCGCGTTTCGGCGGGCCGCCCGCGGGGGGCTTTGTTGACTATGAAGTCAGGTTACTTGGCAGCAGCCGTCTTGGCGGCGGGAGCCTTGGCACCGTTCTTCTCCTTGATGGCCTTCCAGAGCAGGTCGGTCGCATCCGAAGCCGCCTGAGCGGACTTGGCGAGGCTGCGGACAGCGAGGTCGTGGTTGTGGAAGTAGCCGCCGTTCGTGGCCGTCCAGTATTCCCAGTTGATGTGGGCGGTCTCGTGGAGCTTGCGGGCCTTGTTCAGCGTCTCTTCGTCGACGCCGGCAGCGATGGCCGCCTCAAAGGCATCGAACATCTGGTCCATGCGGGCCTCGGCTTCGCGGACCTTGCCCGTGAAGTGAGCCTTCATGACGTCAATGCTCTTGACCATCTGCTCTTCGGTCTTGTCCTTGTGGCAGGTGAGGCACGTTTCCTTGATGTAGTGCTTCGGAGACGTGGCCCAGTGCAGCGTGTAGGTCTTGCCGCTTTCGTCCTTGACCTTGGGCATATGGCACGAAGCGCAGGTGGCGCCGGCCTTGTCATGCTTGGAGCCGATGAACGTCTCGGTGTCCGGGTGATGCATCTTCACGAGCGAGGCGCCCGTGAGCGGGTGCTTGAAGTCGCGGAAGCCGATCTGCTCGTAGCGCTGCTCGATCTTGTCGGCGTTGACCCACGTGAAGTAGTTCGTCAGGTGGCTGTCGAAGCCGATCTTCTTGCCCGTCTTGGCGTCGAAGCCCGGGTTGCAGATGTACTCGACGTGGCACTGCGCGCACATCAGGCGGGCGTCCGGACGGTCCATGTAGGCGATCTTGCGGGTGAAGCCGCGCACGCCGAGATCCTTGACCTCAAGCTTGACCGGGTTGGTCGCGAGGTCGCGGTAGACGTTCATGTCGTCCTTGCGCGTCATCGCGTCGATGAGCGCGTCGCGCGTGATGCGCGGCTTGGCGTTGTGCGGATCGTGGCAGAAGTTGCAGTTGAGCGCGTGCTGCACGTGGCGCACGAGCTCGACGGGCTTGCTCTTGCGCGAGAAGGTCGCGCCCTTGACGTCGTCGCCGAGGTAGGCCCAGTCAAGGATCAGGTCGGTCGTCTTGCAGGACCAGCACACGGAGTTGGCGGCCGTGGCGGAGCCCGGGATGAACTTCTTCTGATCGCTCGTGGAGGGCTCGGCGTCCTTCAGCACGTCCCAGACCTTATAGGACTTGCCGTCGGGCAGGCCCGCATAGAGCCAGCCGTCCTTCGGCTGGAAGCGGCCGCCGAACGCACGGTCGGCGATGAACTGGTCGATCGTCATGAAGACGTGGGCGCGCGGCTCGGCATGCTCCTTGGTGAAGCCGTGCTTGCCCATGGCGCGGTCGAAGAACGGATCGGGCGCGGGGCCGTTGGCGGCCTTCTTCGACATGCGCGGCAGGCGCTCGCTCGCCTTGAAGAGCGACTTGTACTGAGCGGGGTGGCACGTGCCGCAGGTGTCCGGATCCATGCTCGTGGCGGGACGCTTGGCGACGTTCTTGAGGTGCTCCTCGGTGCCGGTATGGCACGTCGTGCAGGGCACGGCCTTGTGCGCGCCTTCGGCGTGCGTCTTGCTGAGGTCCTGGTGGCACGTCGTGCACTGGTCGCCCGCGGCCGCAGCGAAAGCCGCGCCGCTCAGCGACAGGCACACCGCGGCGCACAGGGCTGCGAGCGGGGTCATATGCTGGGTAGTCATATAAATCTCCTAGATGCGAACGGCCGGCAGAGGGTCTTGCCGGACGTTTGAAAACGATTGTAAACAAACTTACGCGAGTCTTAAACGTCCCAAAAGGGGTGCATAGGGTAAACCCGATGTTCCTTTTCCCGCATCGCAGTCATGCATCAAGAATATTGATTTTTAAAATTTTTTAAGGATGATTAGGTTGCAGAGCCATCAAAAAAGGGGTGCCGCCCGAGGCGGCACCCCTGATTTTTTTCAGACGCTTTTAAGAAAAGGCGGCGCTTTCCTTAAGCCTCTGCGCCCTCGCGCCTGCGCGGCCAGGCGTACACGCCCTCCTTCGAGGGGAGGATCTCCGGATTGAATTCCGGGCTCGCGATGCCGCGGCGGCGCTGCGAGACGTAATCCTCGAGCGTCTGGAAGGCAATGTGGCCGAGGCGCGCGATGGCGACGAGGTTGACCATGGCCATGAGCGCCATGAAGAGGTCGGCGAGGTTCCAGGCGAGCGAGAGCGACATCACGGTGCCGAGATAGACCATGATGACGACGAGGCCGCGGAAGATCCAGAGCGCCGCGGGCGAGCGGCTGATGAAGCCCATGTTGATCTCGCCGTAGAAGTAGTTGCCGATCACCGAGCTGAAGGCAAAAAGGAGCACCGTGACGCTGATGAAGGCGTTGGTCCAGCCGCCGAGCTGCTCGGAAAGCACGAGCTGGATGAGCTCGATGCCCGTCTTGCCCGAGTCGGCCCAGCCCGGCGTGAGCAGCACGAGCATGGCCGAGGCCGAGCAGACGATGAGCGTGTCGAAGTAAACGCCGAGCGCCTGCACGAGGCCCTGCTTGGCGGGATGCGAGGTGTCGGCCGTGGCGGCGGCGTTCGGGACCGCGCCCATGCCGGCCTCGTTCGAGAAGAGGCCGCGCTTGATGCCGGTCATGAGCGCCATGCCGAAGCCCGCGCCGAGCACGGCGTCGAAATCGAAGGCGCAGCGGAAGATCTGCGCGAGCACGTGCGGCAGCTCCGTGATGTTCATCACCGTGACGACGAGCGCGACGATGAGGTAGGCGCCGGCCATCACCGGCACGAGGATGCTCACCACGCGGGCGATGCGGTTGAGGCCGCCGAAAATCACCGCGGCGGTGAGCAGCGCCACGGCGATGCCCGTGACCTGCGGCTCGATGCCGAAGGTGGTCTTGAGCGAAATGCCGATCGTGTTGGCCTGCACCGAATTGAAGATCAGGCCGTAGGTGACCGAGATCAGCACGGCAAAGAGCCCGGCGAAGAACGGCGACTTCAGCACGTTGCGGATGTAGTAGGCCGGGCCGCCCGCGAAGCCGCCCGTCTTCTTCGGCACCTTGTAGACCTGGGCGAGCGTCGATTCCACGAAGCCCGTGGCCGCGCCGATGGTGGCGATCACCCACATCCAGAAGATGGCGCCCGGGCCGCCCGTCATCACCGCGATGGCGATGCCGGCGATGTTGCCCACGCCGACGCGCGAGGCGGTCGAAACGCAGAAGGCCTGGAACGAGGAAATGTGGCCTTCGCGGGCGCTGCCGCGCTCGGTGATGACGCGGAACATGTCGGGCAGGCAGCGGATCTGCACGAAGCGCGTGCGGAACGTGAACCAGAGTCCGAGGCCGATCAGCATCGCGATCAGGATGTAGGACCAGAGATAAAAGTTAAGGGTGTCTACGATGTTACTGAGCCAGTTCATGAGCGAAATCTGCAGGGCTGCATGAGTTTCCGAGGAGAAGCGGCCGGGCGTCGGCGCGCAGCCGCCTGCCTTCGGTCCGGCCCGTGCCTGTTCCGGCCGCGGGCCGCAGCGGCGCTCTTGACGGCGCCTGGTGCTTCGTGCGGCGTTCGGAAAGCACGAAGCCTTGAGTGTAACAGGATTTGTCAGGGAGCACAGCAAAAAGGGGGCCTCAAAGCCCCCTCTTCCGTGCTCTTCCGGCGGCGCTCAGCGCGCCAGGCGGTGCTTGCCGCCGTGCCGGCCGCAGGTCACTTCGCGCACGTCGCCCTGCTCCCTGGCGCGGGCCTCGCGCACGCGGCGCGGGTCGGCGATGAGCTTCGGCGCGACGGCGAGCCTGTCGCCGTCCTCGAGCACGTCGGTGAGCGCGGTGCGGCGGCCGCGCACGTTGAGCTCGTCGCCCTCGGCAAGCCTCACGCCCGCCGCGGCGAGCGCATCGGCCGCCGTGGCGCCGTCTTTGATTTCATAGGTCTTCAGATCCGCGCCGTCGGCGGAAATTCTCACCACTTCAATCTGCATAGGACACACAGCCGCAAAGGGAAAACGATAAAATAGAGGGCTCCCCGCAGTGCGGGGAAACCAAAGATTTTATCAACAAAAAAACGCATCGTCACCGCCATGGCTATTTTGAACAAACGCGCCCGCCACGATTATGAAATCGAGGAAAAATTCGAGGCCGGCCTTGTCCTGCAGGGCTGGGAGGTGAAGAGCGTGCGTGCGTCGCGCGCTCAGATCAACCAGGCGCACATCTACGTGCGCGGCGGAGAGCTCTGGCTCTGCAACGCCCACATGACGCCCGCCGACCACGCCTTCACCTACGTGACGCTCGAGTCGAACCGCACGCGCAAGCTCCTCATGCACAAGAAGCAGATCGCCCGCCTCATCGGCAAGACGGAGCGCGCCGGCTACACGCTCATCCCGCTCGACCTGCACTTCAGCAGGGGCCGCGTCAAAGTGACGCTCGGGCTGGCCCGGGGCCTGCGCGAATACGAAAAGCGCGCCGAGGAAAGCCGCAAGGAATGGAAGCGGCAGCAGGAGCGCATCATGAAAAAGGACAGCCGGGGCCGCCACAACCTCGACGTCTGATCCCTTCTGCAAACGCGGCGCTTGAGAAAGCGCCGCTTTTCTTCACCCAAGAGGAGCCAAACCGTGCCGAACCGCCGCCGCATCGCCGCCGCGCTTTTCACTGCCCTCGCCGCCCTTTCCCTGTCCTGCGGGGCGAGGACGCTCACCGACGAGACCGGCGCCAAGGTCGAGGTGCCCGAGCGCGTCTCGCGCGTCGCCGTCACCAACATTTACCCGCTCGCCTCGGCCTTGACCGTCTATCTCGGCGACGGCCGGGCCGTTGCAGGCATGGCGCCCGCCTCCTACGCCGCCGCGGAGCACGGGCTCCTCGGCAGGCTCTATCCCGACGTGCTCAGGGCCGACCGCTCCTACATGCGGGGCGCCTCGCTCAGCGTCGAGGCGCTCGCGGCGCTCAAGCCCGACCTCGTGCTCGTCAACGCGCGCGACAGGCGCATGGCCGAGGCCGTGCGCCGCGCCGGGCTCCCCGCCTACGGCATCAGCGCCGTGAGCCACGGCTACGACGTCATGGACACGCTCGAGGCGTGGATGAAGGATTTCGCCGAAATCTGGCCCGAAAAGGCCGAAAGGAGCCGGGCGATCATCGCGCGTGCCCGCGGCGTCGAAAAGGCGGTCGCCGCGCGCACGGCCTCCGTCCCGGCCGAAAAGCGCGTGCGCGTCCTTTATATCGTGCGCGCCGAAAACGGCCGCATCGTCACCTCGGGGAAGCGCTTTTTCGGCGAGTACTGGTGCCGTGCCGCCGGCGCCGTGAACGCCGCCTCCTACCTTGACGCGGAAAACATGAACGCGGTCCTCACGGCCGAGGACGTCTACGCGGCCGATCCCGACGTCATCTTCATCACGAACTTCACGCCCGCGCAGCCCGCCGACCTCTCAAAGGCCGGCTTTGCGGGCGGCGACCTGAGAAACCTCCGGGCCGTGAAGGCAAAGCGCGTCTACAAGATGCCGCTCGGCATCTACCGCAGCTTCACGCCCTCGGCCGACGCGCCGCTCACGCTGCTCTGGACCGCCAAGACGCTCTACCCGGAGCGCTTTGAAGACATCGACCTCAGGGCCGAGGCCAAGCGCTGGTACGCCGAGATGTACGGCGCCGAGCTCACCGACGAAGAGGCCGCGAAGATTTTCTCGCCCTCTTCCGAAGCCGGGAAAATGAGCGCGAAAGTGCTCTCCGGGGAGTGACGCGATGGGCGCTCCCGGAGCCAGCCTCGCCGCCGACAGGGCCGCAAGGGCGCGCTTTGCCCGCCGCATGGCCGCGGCGCTCCTGCTGACGCTTCTGGCCGCCCTCTGGGCGCTCTGCGCGGGGCGCTACCCGATTGCGCCCGACGCCGTCCTGCAGCTGCTCGCCGGAGCGGACGGCCTGCCCGAGCCCGCCCGCTCGATCGTGCTCAACGTGCGGCTCCCGCGCATCGCGCTCGCGCTGCTCGCGGGCCTGGCGCTCGCCGTTTCGGGCTGCGCCTTCCAGGCCGTCTTCTCCAATCCCCTCGCCGCGCCCGACACGCTCGGCGTCGCCACCGGCGCGTCCTTCGGCGCCGTGCTCGGCATCCTCTTCGGCTTTTCCGGCCTCGGCGTGCAGCTGCTCGCGCTCGCTAGCGGCCTCTCGGCCGCCTTCCTCGTCATCGCGGTGAGCCGCGCGGGCCGGCCCGGCAGCCTCCTCATGGTGGTGCTCTCGGGCATTGCCGTGGGGGCGCTCTTCGCCGCGCTCGTCGCCATCGTCAAGTACGTCGCCGACCCGCAGGACGAACTGCCCGCGATCACTTTCTGGCTCATGGGCTCGCTTGCCGGCGCCGGCTGGGACGAGCTCGCCGCGGGTGCGCCGCTCATCGCGCTCGGCGCGATCGTGCTCTTTGCCATGCGCTGGCGCCTCAACGCGCTCTCGCTCCCCGAAGAGGAAGCCGCGAGCCTCGGCATCCCGCTTCGCCGGCTGCGGCTCGCCGCCATTTTTGCCGCCACCCTGGTGACGGCCTCCGCCGTCTCCATGTGCGGCCTGATCGGCTGGATCGGCCTTCTCGTGCCCCACGCCGCGCGCATGCTCGCCGGCTCCGACTGCCGCCGCTCGCTCCCCGCAAGCGCCCTGCTCGGCGCCTTCTTCATGCTCATCGCCGACACGCTCGCGCGCACGCTCACCGCGGGCGAAATCCCCGTTTCCGTGATCACGGCCCTGGCGGGCGCGCCCTTCTTCATCCTTCTGCTGCGCCGCACGGGCGGCCTCGCCGGAGACTGACATGAGGCTCGAAGCGAAAAACCTGACCTTTGCCTGGCGCGGCGGAGAGCCCGTCTTCCGGGACGTTTCCTTCGATTTTCCGGGACACGGCATGCTCGCCGTCCTCGGCCCCAACGGCGCAGGCAAGACGACGCTCCTCAAGGTGCTCCTCGGGTTTCTTACGCCCTCGCGCGGCGAGGTGCTCTGGAACGGCCGCCCCCGCGCGGACATCGGCCGCCGCAGCTTCTGGACCAAGGTGAGCTACGTGCCGCAGGCCAAGGCGCCCGCGCAGCCCGGAATGCGCGTTGCCGAAGCGGTGGTGCTCGGGCGCAGCGCCCGCATCGGCGCCTTCTCGCAGCCGGGCGCCGCCGACTGGGCGGCGGCCGACCGCGCCATGGAGGAAGTGGGCATCGCCGCGCTCGCCGCGCGGCGCTGCGACGAGCTTTCGGGCGGCCAGTACCAGCTCGCGCTCATCGCGCGCGCCCTCTGCGCCGAGCCTGCCGTCCTCGTGATGGACGAGCCCGAGAGCAACCTCGACTTTAAAAACCGCCTCATGGTCCTGAAGGTCATCCGCACGCTCTCCGAGCGCGGGCTCGGCACCGTCGTCAACACCCATTTCCCCGAGAACGCGCTGGCGCTCGCCAGCAAAGCGCTGCTGATGCCGCGGGGCGGCGCTCCGGTCTACGGCGACGCCCGGGCGGTCATGACCGAAGAGAATCTCTCGGCCGTCTTCGGCGTGCGCATCCGCGTGCGCACGCTCGACCTGCCCGAAGGGCCGCGTCCCGCGGTGACGGCTTCCGAGCTCTGAAAAAAACGCCTCCTGCGCCCGGACCTCGGGCATCAGGAGGCTTGATGCGGCCCGGCGGGAAACTTCCCGCCGGCATTCTCTTCAATCAGCGCTCGCTGCGGCGCACAGGCTCCGTTTCTTCCTGCTTGATGAACGTCTCAACGGCATTCTTCTGCTCAGCATTGCTGCTGCGCTGAATGGCGCGGTCGAGGCCTTCCTGCAGGAGGAGCACAACCATGAAGCGGTTGATCAGGTCGCGCGCAAAGAGCAGGTAATTGAGGTAGAGCTCGCTCTTTCTCAGCGAGAGCTGCTCGGTGTTGATCTCAAGGACGAAATCGCGCTGCGCGGAGTCGATCAGGTCGAGCGTGTTCTTGCTGTTGGCGATCGAGAAGTTGTCGCGCAGGTACTTCATGCCGCCTTCCATCTTGAGGGTGCCCTCGCGCATCTTGCCCGTGAAGTCGGAATGGCTGTTGGCGACGTAGTTCTGCGCCACGCCGAGCACATCGCGCAGCTGGTGAGTGATTTCCTTCATGTTGGTGAAGGCGCGGTAGTAGAAGTTGCGCGCATCGCGGTCTTCCTTGGTGCCAGGGCTCTCGATGGCCATCGTGTAGTAGTCGCCGCGCTTGAAGCTGATCTCGTCGAACATCTCCGCGGCGTCGCCCTTGAGGGCCTTGAGCTGCGCGGCATCGCGGTCGAGGAAGGCCCTGAGGCCGTGATCGAACAGGTCGAAGCACTTGTTGCGGTACTGCGAGACGGCGGTGTCGAGGATGTCGCGGATGCTCTTCTGGTCGCCGGTGAGAACGGCCAGGTGCTCGGGGCTGTCTTTCTCGTCGTGGGCAAAGAAGTTTTCCTTGATGACGACGCCCACGGCGATCAGCGCCAGGATGAGCATCACCCAGTAGCCGAGCGAGTTGAAGATCAGGGCGAAAATTGCCGCGACCGTAAAGGCCGTGAAGGCCGTCACGAACCAGCCGGAAATCACGGTGAAGACGCCCGAGACGCGGTAGACGGCGCTTTCGCGGTCCCAGGCTCCGTCGGCGAGCGACGAACCCATGGCCACCATGAAGGTCACGTACGTGGTCGAGAGCGGCAGCTTCAGGCTCGTGGCCGAAGCGATGAGCGCCGCGGCCAGCACGAGGTTCACGCTCGCGCGCACCTCATCGAACGGCAGCTGCGGCTCGCTGGGATCCGTTTCCTTCGGCTCGAAGCGCGTGGCCAGCCCGTCGAAAACCGTCTGCGGGATGAACTGGTGCACCAGGTCGGAAAAGCGCAGCGCGGCGCGCACGGTGATGCGGGCGGGCGGCGTGGAGCCGAACTGTTCCTTGCTGCCGCGGGCGGCCGAGGAAAGGCGGATCGACGTCTGGATGACGCGGCGGGCTTTCTTCGAGAACCAGAGCGTGAGCACCATGATGGCGCCCGAGGCAAAGAGCAGCAGCGTCGCCGTATGCGTGCTCGTGCGAAGCCCCTCCATGGTGAAGGTGTTGGGATCGGCGCCCGGCGCGGCGGAGAAGATGCTGAAGGAATCGAGGGCGGCGAACGGCACGCCGACGAAGTTCACCAGGTCGTTGCCGGCGAAGGCGAAAGCAAGCGCGAACGTGCCGACCAGGATGATGATGCGGAAGACGTTGATGCGCGTCGTCAGGATCAGGATCTGGAAGAACAGCGAGAAGCCGACGAAGAGCGCCAGGAGTAGCGGATCCGTGTTCGCCTGCAGCCAGTCAACCCACTCGGGGCGCATGAAGGAAGCGCCCTTGGCGCCCTTGAAGAGCAGGAAGTAGATGACCGCCGTGAGCGAAACGCCGCCGTAAATGCCGCCGAGGTATTTGTAGACGCGCTCCCAGTGGAACGAGAAGATCAGGCGCAGGATGTACTGCACGATCAGGCCTGCGATGAAAGCCACCACCACGGAGCTCAGGATCGCCATGATCATCGCCAGGGCGCGGCTCGAGTTGATGAAGCTGCTGATCTCGCTCAGCGGCAGGTTGCCCGACCAGATTTTCCAGAACGACAGGGCGCAGGCGGCGCCGAGCAGTTCGAAAACGATCGAAACGGTGGTGGAAGTGGGAAGCCCCAGGGAGTTGAAGGCGTTCAGCAGCAGCACGTCGCAGACCATGACGGCTGTGTAGATGACCAGAATTTCGTTGAAAGTGAAGAGCTCGGGAGAGAAAACGCCGGTTTTGGCGATCGACATCATTCCCGAAGAGAACGTCGAGCCGAGAATGACGCCGATGCTGGCCACCGTCATGATGACCCAGAAAGGAGCGCACCGGGACCCGACCGCCGAATTGAGAAAGTTGACAGCGTCGTTGCTTACGCCGACGAACAGGTCCAGCACCGCCAGGAGGACAAGCAGCGCCAGAACAGCGTAAATAATAGTTTCCATAAACAGCTTTGAGGGTTGCTCGGCAGCCGGCAGCTTCGAAGGGAAAAAGCCGCTTGAGCACTGCCGCTCTTTTAATTTTATCTGAGGCTTTTTACCTATTGAAGCATGGAAAACACATCTTCACGGAAATTTCACGATTTTGTAAAAAATCGCCGCAAAGGAGCTGACGTCAGTCAAAGCGGCGCTGCTCGCCGCTGCCCTGCCGGGCGCTCTCGTCCGGCTTCGTGAAGAGAAGGTAGAGCGCGATCGGCGCGAGCAGGAAGCCCGAGACGAACACCACAAACCAAAGCGGCATGAACATGCCGATGACGCCGCCCGCGAGCGGGCCGAGCACGCTGCCCGCCTGCTGCACGGCGTAGGAAAGGCCGAAAACGCGGCCGCGGTCCTCGGGCGCCGTGCTCATCGTGAGCACGGCGTTGATCGCCGGGAAAATGCCGGCGAAAGTGATGCCGCCCACGAAGCGCCAGATGCCGAACCACACGACCGAATCGGGGATGCACTGCACCATGCCGAAGAAGGCCGTGCCGCCGAGCGCCGCGCAGAGCATCGGCCGGTAGCTCCAGCTCTGGCCCAAGGCGCCCCAGACGGGCGAGGCGACGACGCCGGCGACGCCGACGAGCGAGAAAAGGATGCCCGTGTAGAGCACGAGCCTGTCGTTCGAGCCGAGGAGCTCCCCGATGTACTGCGGCAGCACGGGCTGCAGCACCAGGCCGGCGAACTGCACGAGGCAGGCCGCGACGAGCATCTGGCGCACGGCCGGTATCTTGAAGAGGTGCATCGTGTCGTCGTTTTTCTCGGCCTTGGCCGTGCGGCGGCGCGGCGGCTCCTTGATGAAGACGAGGATCAGCAGGGCGGCGAGCAGCAGCGAGGCGCCGCCCAGGAAGAACGTGGCGCGCATGCCGAAGAATTCGCTCAGGACGCCGCCGAAAAGCGGCCCTAGGACGCCGCCCGCGGTCTGCGCGCCCTGCAGCGTGCCGAGGCTGAACCCGAGCCTGTCGCGCGGCGCGGCGCTCGACATGATGGCGAGGCACGCCGGCCACAGGCCGGCGGAAAAGCCCTGGAAGCAGCGCATCGCGAGCAGCTGCCACTCGTTCTGGACGAGGCCCCCGAGCGTATAGGAAACGGAAAGCAGCACGGCGGCGCGCAGCGCCATCATCTTGCGCGAGTGGCGGTCGGCCATGGCGCCCCAGACGGGTGCCATGATGCCCGAAACGAGGAAGGCGGCCGAGAAAACGATGCCGCTCCAGAGATTGACGCGGGACGGATCCACGCCGAGCTCGTCGCTCAGGTACATCGGCAGGAACGGCACGAGCATCGTGTAGCTCAGCGACATCAGCACGCAGGTTACGGAGAGGACGCCGAGCGTCACCTTCCATCGGTTGTCCGTCATATGCCTGCACTCCCCGTCTTTCGTCGAATAAGCAAAGACGCCGCTTCTTTCGATCCAAGCGGCGCCTTTCACCGGCTAATGATAACGCCGTCCGGCGAAACGGTCCCGAAAGCCCGTGCCGCCCGGACGGCGCCGGATTTTTCGGAGAGCCGGCCCAGCGCTACCAGGTGACCTTGAGGCCGAGCCTGGCCTCGAACTCGCCCGTGTAGCGGTCGCCCTCGGTGCGCTCGAGCTGACCGTAGATCTTCATGCTCGCGTCGCCCGCGCGGGCGATGTAGCGCTCGCCGCCGAAGCCGTAGTACCAGCGCGTCTTGAGGCCGTCGATGCGGAAGTCGGTGACATCGTTGAGGATCATGTGCTGCGTGCCCATGAATTCGTGCAGGACGCCCGCCTTCACATAAAGGTCGCCCATGAAGGTGCCGGCCCCGTCAAGGAGCTTGGTGCCGAGCACCGCGCCCGCGCGGCCCGTGAGACTGTCGACGCTGCCCTGCCACACCGTCATCCCGCTGCTGAGCGTGTAGTTTTCCGAGCCGATGCGGTAATAGGCGAGCTGCAGCTGCGGCTCGATGAAGAGCGACGATTTTTCGGAGAACTCGAGCCGGTGGCCCGCCTCAACGGAAACGCCGCAGCCGACCGTGGTGAAGTCGCCCTTGACCGGCGTGCCGTCAAGCATCGAGGTGCGCAGCGTCTGGCGGTAGTTGTCAACCGAAAACACCGTGTCGACGTACGCCCCCGAGGGCCAGACGCGGGTGGCATAGAGCGAGAGGCTCTGCGCCTCCGAGTCGCCCGTGGTCTTGTTCCACGAGTTCTCGGCTTTCTGGTCGCCCGTTGAAAAGCTCATGTAGCCGCCGAGGAGCCAGCTGTCCCCAACCTTGGCGTCGACGCCGAGATTCGCCCGGTAGAGGCGGCTCTTGAGCGTCGCGGTGCGGTAGGCCGAGAGATTGTTCTGGGAGGCGGCAAACGAAGTCCAGACGCCGGCCGCCCTGCCCTGCTCGCGCACGTCGCCGAGGCGCTTCCTCAGGTCGCTCAGGTTGGCCAGGTAGTAAAGCGTCTGCGAGGCACCGCCCTGCAGGATGAGCACCGTTTCGGCTTCCGGCGAAAGCGGCGTGAGCGAGGAGCCGGAGTTGCCCGAGAGGACGCCGTCGCTGCTGTCATTGGTGCTTTCGGTGTCGTCCGTGCTTTCTGTATCATCGGTGTCCGTTCTTTCAGCACGCTTGAGGTACCACTCGACGGCACCGTCGCTCGTCGTGCGCGAGGCGAGTTCATAGACATAAACGCCGGCATCGACGTAGCCCGAGCTGTTGCCGAGCGTGAAGGTCGCATCCGTATCGCCGTCTTCAACGTGCACCAGATACTGCGACATGCTCTCGACAGTCGCCGTCTCGGTGCCTGAGCTCTTCACGTAAAGCGTGTGATCACCCTCGGCCGTGTCAAAGTAAAGCGTATCGGCGTAATCCTCTTGGATGGCGGCCCGCAGGTAAAAGCTCGAGCCGGTGCCGGTAAGCGAGTCGGCGGTGACCGAGACCGGAGTGAAGCTCCCTGTCGTCGAGGTTTCCGACCAGCTGGCCGACGTGGTGCCAAGGTAAAACGAGGAGCTGTCGGCGGTAAGCGTCGTGAGCGTGCTGTCACCCGTCACGTTCCAGACCGCGCCGTCGGTGAACGAGAGATAAAGGCCCAGGCTCGATGAGGACGACGTCGAGCTTTTCAGCTCGGCGGCGCCGGTAAGAAATGAATCAGACCCGTCGAAATAAAGAATCGCTCTGCTTGTCGCATCAACGCTGATGTTGCCCGTCATTTCGAGCGTGCCGCCCGAGGACGAGCCCGTCTTCGGATTGCGGTTGACATAAACTCTGGAGCCGTTCACCGCTTCAACGGCCGTTGCGAGCGAGCCGGAAGCATCGGTGGCAGTCACTGTTGCAGCTTCGGCAATAAGCGTTACACGGCCGCTATCAGCATACAGGGCAACGGCGCTGTCACTGCCGGAAGCAGAGACAGTGGTCATCGCATCAGGGCTGCTCATCGTAATCTCGCCGCCGTTCGTGGCATTCACGGCAATGGGCGTGGCGTCGCTGTTGGACGCTACGGCGCTGACATTAAGTTGTTCTTCCTCGGTTTTACCTTGACCGGCTGATATATAGATCGTGCTTTTTTCCCCATCGCTTGAGGTGCCATCTGCTGTAAGACCGTACACCGTTCCGGAAGTACCTGACGCTGTGAGATTGACCTTTTCGCCATAGAGTTCCACTTTGCCGCCGTTCGTGACGGCGACAGATGCGGCCGTATCCGAAGCCCCGCTGACTGTGATGGTGACGGGTTCTGCTGACATATAGACATAACTCTGATCACCTGAATCAGAAACACCGTCGGACAGAATGCCGTAGGCCGTTTTGCCGCCGCTTACTGTAATGTCAACGTTGTCACCAGAGTCCAGCCGCACGAATGAACCACCCGAGGCCTGAGCTCCGATCACAGTAGCTGAAGCGTTAGTGCTTGATGCCGTTATCGTCATCGGCGCGTAGAGCTCCACCGTTCCGTCGTCAGAAGCACTGACGGCCGTTACCGACGTCGTGTCATCATCGCCGACGGCTGAAACAGTGAGTTTTTCAGCAGACAAATAAATCGTGCTGCTCTGATCACTGCTGTCGTAGCCGGAAGCCGAAAGACCGTAGAGCGTTTCGCCGCCGGATACATTAATCTCAGCAGTTGTAGTGAAATCATCTTCACTAGAAGACAGATTAACAGTAACGGTAGAACCGTCCTCGGCCAAAATGCCGCCGATGACGGAAGCCGCATCTTGATCCTCAACGGTGATTTCTAAGGTTTCTCCGCCGATATCAATTGAGTCCCCATCTGCGGCATAAATGCCGATGCCTGTGTCATCCTCACTCCTAGGCTCATCAATAGTAAGAGAGACATTGCTCTGTGACTCCGTCACTTCTGCCGCATTGATACCGTAATAGTCAGTAGCGCTAGCCGAACCGGCAGCGGTGATCGCGGCTGTAACTGCCGCCGTAAGGGCGAGAGAACGCTTCTTGAAGCAGAAGCCTGGGTTCAGGCCGAACATTTTGCATACCTCAGTTCCGGGGATCACTGAAGTCACGGGGGACTTAAGCCGGTGCAAAAATGGCCGCCTCTTCTCAAACAGACTTTTTTGCCCGGGCCGTTATTTAACTTTTCGCCTTTTCAAGGCGAAATGTTCTGTTTTTCTGAATTTTAGCGCTTATTTGTAAAAAAATAGCGTATTTTAAAAAATACGTACACGCTTTTCTTGATCAATGCATTTGCAATACATTGATATCTATATGATTTCGCTTTTAACAAACAATGGTAGCTGTCGAATTTCTGTTATAAATAAATGACATCGAAAGCAACGGTCCATCTTTTGGCAGATTTCCGGAGCCACTTTCCTTGAATTCCTTCTCCGCCAAAGAAGATGTTTGAGAAGCACAAAATTTTCAAAGTCTGCGGATGAAGTGCCGTGAAATTTTTTGGAACGCGCTCGTTCGAAAAAATTTCCGCTTTCCATGACGCCGAAAGCACTTCCGGCCGTCACTGTCCACGCTTTTCCGCGGCAAAAGAAGAGGCGCCGTTTTTAAGCGGCGCCTTCCAGCAGGCGGCAAATCGTCCGCAACTGTCACCAGGTGACCTTGAAGCCGAGCCTGGCCTCGTACTCTCCCGTGTAGCGGTCGCCTTCGGTGCGCTCGAGCTGGCCGTAGATCTTCATGCTCGCATCGCCCGCGCGGGCGATGTAGCGCTCGCCGCCGAAGCCGTAGTACCAGCGCGTTTTGAGCCCGTCGATGCGGAAGTCTTCCGTGCCGTTGAGGATCATGTGCTGCGTGCCCATGAACTCGTGCAGGACGCCCGCCTTCACATAAAGGTCGCCCATGAAGGTGCCGTCCCCGTCGAGTAGCTTGGTGCCGAACACCGCTCCCGCGCGGCCCGTGAGACTGTCGACGCCGCCCTGCCGCACCGTCATCCCGCTGCTGAGCGTGTAGCTTTCGGAGCCGATGCGGTAATAGGCGAGCTGCAGCTGCGGCTCGATGAAGAGCGACGATTTTTCGGAGAGCTCAAGCCGGTGGCCGGCTTCGACGGAAACGCCATAGCCGACCGTGGTGAAATCGCCCTTGACCGGCGTGCCGTCGAGCATGGCGGTGCGCAGCGTCTGGCGGTAGTTGTCAACCGAAAACACCGTGTCAACGTACGCCCCCGAGGGCCAGACGCGGGTGGCATAGAGCGAGAGGCTCTGCGCCTCCGAGTCGCCCGTGGTCTTGGTCCACGAGTTCTCGGCTTTCTGGTCGCCCGTTGAAAAGCTCATGTAACCGCCAAGGAGCTAGCTGTCCCCGACCTTGGCATCGATGCCGAGATTCGCCCGGTAGAGGCGGCTCTTGAGCGTGGCGGTGCGGTAGGCCGAGAGATTGTTCTGGGAGGCGGCAAACGACGTCCAGACGCCGGCCGCCCTGCCCTGCTCGCGCACGTCACCGAGGCGCTTCCTCAGGTCGCTCAGGTTGGCCAGGTAGTAAAGCGTCTGCGAGGCGCCGCCCTGCAGGATCAGCACCGTTTCGGCTTCCGGCGAAAGCGGCGCGAGCGAGGAGCCGGAGTTGCCCGAGAGAACGCCGTCGCTGCTGCTCTCATCGGTGCTTTCGGTGTCGTCGGTGTCCGTGCTTTCAACGCGCCTGAGGTACCACTCAACGGCACCGTCGCTCGTCGTGCGGGAGGCGAGTTCATAGACATAAACGCCCGCATCAACGACGCCCGCGCTGTTGCCGAGCGTAAAGGTCGCAGTCGTATCGCCGTCATCAACGTGCACCAGGTACTGATCCATGCTCTCGACGGTCGCCGTCTCGGTACCGGAGCTCTTCACGTAAAGCGTGTATGCGCCCTCGGCCGTGCCGAAGGTGAGCGTATCGGCGTAATTCTCCTCGATCGCGGCCCGCAGGTAAAAGCTCGAGCCGTCGCCGGTAAGCGAGTCCGCGGTGACCGAGACCGGCGTGAAGCTCTCCGTCACCGGATCGGTGTTCGTCCAGTAGGAAGACGTCGTGCCGACATAAACCGACGAACTCTCAGCATTGAGGGTCGAGAGCGTGCTCGCTCCCGTCACGTTCCAGACCGCGCCGTCGGTGAACGAGAGATTGAGAACGCCCGAGCTTGTCGTGGACGCCGTCGTGCCCGTTGACGAGCTGCTCAGCATGGCGGCACCGGTGAGCGACGACGAAGAGCCGTCGAAATTAAGGAGTGCCGTGCTCGTTGCATCCACGCTGATGTTGCCCGTCATCGCGAGCGTGCCGCCTGTGGCGCTCCCCGAAGTGTCGCTGTTGACATAGACGCTCGATTCGTCGGCCGCCTCGACGGCCGTCCCGAGCGTGCCGTCGGCAGTTTCGGCGGACACCGTCACCGCGTCTGCGGTCAGCGCAACAGTGCTGTCTGAAGCGGACAGCGCCGTCGCCGAAGCTCCGCCCGCGGCGGAAACGGACGCCGAAGTGCCCGAGATGCTGATCTCGGAACTGTCTTCAGCGGCAATGCCGATCACAGTCGAAGACGAACCGGAGTCTGAAACGCTGATCGACGTGGTGCCGCTGCTGACTGTCACCGTGCTCGCATCGGCGTAAATGCCGGCCGCCGTGCCGCCGTCCGAATCTTCCATCGTGACGGTGTCCGTCAGTCCGGCGTTGAAAGCCGCAGTCGCACTTTGGGATGCATAAACGCCGTAAATCGAACCGGCGTCGGTTCGCGCCGTGCGGTTCGCCGTCAGCGTGGCGACACCGTTAGCAGTCAGTGAGGCGTTTTCGCCCTGAAGATATCCCTGGAGATAAACCGCAGAGGCAGTCTCATCGGTGCCCGACGTCGAAAGCGTGACGTCAAGAGCAGAGCCGATCGTCATAGAGGTCTGGTTTTGCGCATTGTTGACGGCATTGAGATAAATGCCTTTGGCATCTTCCGAAGAAGCACCGGAATTCACCGACACCGTCAGGGACCCGCTGAGATCGACCTCTGAATCCGAGATATTTGAGTTCATGCTGACACCCTGCACGATCGGCATATAGCCGTTTTCATCCGTCAGGGTGATTGAGAGGCTTCCGCTCCCCGTGACGGAAGAGCTTTCCACCAGCAGTCCGCGCATGGCGTAATCGGTGCTGTAGTCTTCATTCACAGTACTGGTGACGCTGACGGTGTTGGTTCCGTTCAGTACCAGATAACCGACATGTCCATTGTTATAAGTAACACGGATACCGCGAAGATCGCCTTCGCCGCTTGCGGCAACGGTGCCCGTCAGGTTGCCGTAGATTGTGAGATTCGATCCTTGAACCCAGATCAGTTCTTTGTAGCCGGAACTGCCTTTGGAAGCGTCTACGTCAATATTCAGAGCGCTGTTTACAATGAGATCGGAAGTTCTTGAGGAGTTGGAATCCGAAACATATAACGCAGCCACATTATCCGCTCCGCTTCCGGCTTCTGCGGTGACGATAGAAATGTTTGTTTCCGTATTGTCGAACACTCCTGTTGCGCCCCGGCAATACTGCAAAGCACTGTTGAGAAAATGACTGGCTGACGTTACTTCATTAACAGTGAGATTGAGAGTGCCTCCGCTGAAATTTAATGAAACAGAATCACCGTCAGCTTGGGAGAGACTATAAAAATATAGTTATAGCTATGCTCATTCTCAATGAGAGAAAAAGAGCCTGCAATATCAAAGCTTTGAGAACCGTAATCCCCTGATGAATACAGCAACATCCCGAACGGAGTGCTATTTGTCTGTGTTACGTCCGTATCGTCTGCATCGTATACATAGTAGGAACCGCCTTTGTTTCTCCCAATCGGTCACTGTTGACTCATTGGAGATTGTTCCGTCATATGCACATGCCGTGCCTGCCGCGGCAAGTGCGGTTAAAACCAACGCGACAGATTGGGGGAGGAAGCGCTTTTTGAAACGGGGGAGCTGGCTGAACATTTTTCTAGCCTTTATGTTCGGGGGTTAATTAGGGGAAAAACAGGGATTTAGGGGATCTTTCTGCCGGCACAAGGAAAGGCTGGTTTGTTCTTTTCCCTCCTTAAGCCGTACCGCTATTTCCGCTGTTCGCTTTTTAGGCAAATAGTTCTGTTTTTTTGATTGTAGCGAAGAATTGCAGAAAAAGCATTTTTCAAATACATACAGCTGAAAATTCTCCTTATTGCGTCTATTAGTTTATTGATATTTAAATTATTTTTATACAAACGACAAAGAACGATCAATAGATTTCAGTACATTAAAAATAACACTCTATTTAATCCGAGTACTTCACTGTCATATTCGAAATACGCATAACGTAACTTATGCCTATCGAAAGGCTTTTGACTTCAGGATTTTCTTAACGGCAGCGCCGCCGGCGCAGGGAGGGAAATGCGGAATTCTGGAAACGGAGGGGGAAAAAATGGGGTGTCCAAAGGACACCCCTAAAGTATGTTTTACCGACAGCTCTGCTGCAGCCGATCTCTGCGATGAAAGGATCACCGCCGAGGCATTGCTGCTGCATCGACCGTTACGGCGTTGCACCGAATCGCGGCATACTGCAGCAGGTTGATTCCGTCAGCGGAACGATATCTGAACTCGTCCTTTACATCCCCCGATGCGGGCGAAGATACCGTTCATCGAACGTCACTGCATGATTCAGTTGGTTCGACGTCTGAAAGTATTAAGCCTTCAGACGTTTATGATTTTACTAAACGCACAGAAAAAGTAAAATGGCCGAAAGGCAAAACGACGCTGTTTGGCCGTTTTTTATTTGATTTCAATCAATAGATCGTCACAATTTTCTGGTGACTGCCCTGCTGACAGTGTTTGGCAGAATATTTGGCATATTAATACAAATCCGCGGAATCACTGTTATTTCAGCAGTTTGCGTCTATCGGCCCGATAACATAAATAAAAATCGCAACACCGAGCGGACACATAGGCTTCTAAATTCGCAATAATCTGAAATATCTTCCTTTTCGCTTGCGAAAAAGCCGAAATTGCGGGATAGATTCGTTGCCTCGAAGCATTCAGCAATCAATTAATCTGAACGTTTCTTAACACTCCGAGAGCCGCAAAGCCCCTCTTACCGTCTTCCGGAGACGCATTTCGAGCGTCTTTCGGCTTCTGAAAAATCGGGAAGAATCACTGGGCCAGCGGCCGCCTGGGGAAAAGCTTTTCCACCATGGAGCGGATGCTGACGGCCGGATCGGTGAGGTCGGCGCTCGTGAAAAGGTTGTTGACGCGCCCGACGCGTCCGCCCCTGCGGATCTCGGTGACGAAGTACGTCTCGCCCGTGTACATGTCGATGAAGGAAAGCGACATATAGGGCGGCGTCTCGAGCGGCAGTGAAGCGCTGCCGCCGGTCGAGAACGTCACAACGGCGCGGCAGCTCTGCGCGGCCTTTTCGTCGGCGGTGCCGAGAAGCTTCGGCTCGAAGCCGCGGTCAGCGAGCGTGCGCATGAGCGCCAGATCGAGGCTGCCGTTGTGCTCCTCGGCCGGCATCACGCAAAGCCCGCGGTAGCTTTGGTAGGCGCTCTCATAAGCCTTCTCCTTGGGCTGCGCAGCGCAGCCCGCCAGCGCAGCGGCGGCCAGCGCCGCCAGTGCGGCGCCTAAAAACCTTTTCTGAGTGCGGCTGATGGTAAGAAATGTCATGAGAAACGCGGAAAAGCTTTGCAGTTCGAATGTTTATTTTACGAGAGGTTTCGGCTTCCGGCGCAGTCAAGAGCCGAATGCGCTTACAATTCCGAGCGCTTAGACGTATTTCCGCTTTTTCCGATACTCTTTTTTTCTTAAATTCGCACATGTCCCGCAAAAACGCTCCCGCCGAATGCCGGAACTCTACAACCCGGCCGTCGCCGCGGTGCTCTCCCTGCTCTTCACGCCGATTTTCGGCGCGCAGCTTCAGGCGCTCAACTGGGCAGAGCCTCGGCGAAACCTCCCAGGTGCGCGCTTCGCGCCTCTGGGTCCGCACCACGGTCTGGCTCATCATCGCCTTCCTCATCGCGCAGGTTCTGCTCCGCAACGAGCCGCTGATGAAGTACGCCGGCATTTACTTCCTCATCGTCCTCTGGGTCTGCTGGATGGCAACGACCGGCTGGCGGCAGATCCGCTACGTCAAGGATATGACCGTGCCCTGGAAGCGCAAGCGCTTCGGCCGCGCCATCCTCATCGGCGGCGGCGGTTGGGTGCTCTATTCGCTGGCTTCCCTCACGGTGGCCATGGCGCTCACGATGCTCGGCATCGAGCCGGTGAGCCCGCTGCCCCCGGAGCAGCAGAACGGCGTCATCGTGCGCATGCCCAAGGGCAGCAACAAGGCCGTCATCGAGCCGATTCCGCCCGAAAGGCGCACGCAGGGCAAGGACATCCCGGCCGCGCCGCAGCACTAAGCCCATGCCGGAAAAAGCCCGACGAAATCTTCGCCGTTCCCGCCGCAAGGGAAGAAGAGAGCTACTGCTCGGGCTTCTCGGCGGCGTCGTCAGGCGCCGCCCTCTGACGGGCGAGGAAGCCCTCGCGGCGCTCAATTCCCTGGAACGGCGCGCCGCGGAAGGCGATCCGAAATCGCAGACGGAGTTCGCCAGGTATCTCCTTACCGATGCGCCCGACGCGCGCAGGAACCGGCGCGCCCTGCTCCTTCTGAAAAAAGCCGCCGCCTCGGGCCTTCCCGAAGCCATACGGCTCCTCGGCATCGTTTACATGCGGGGCCAGGGCCTTTCCGCCGACCGGCGAAAGGGCAGGAGCTGCTGCACAGGGCGGCCCTGCTCGGCTCCCCGGGAGCCGCCCTTGAATATGCCCGCTGCTGCGCCGAAGGCATCGGGCGGGATGCCTCCGACAGGGACGCCCTCCATTGGCTGCGCATCGCCGCCGCGGCGGGCAGCGCCGAAGCGGCCTATGCCGCGGGACTTTTCTGCCGCGACGGCAGGGGCACGCCGAAAGATTTCGAGCAAGCCGCCGAATGGCTGAAAAAAGCCGCGGCCAAGCATCATGCCCCCGCGCAGTTCGCCCTCGCCCGCCTGCATCAGAACCGGCTTTGGGAACATGCCGATCCCGAAGAAGCACGCCGCTGGCTGCACGAAGCGGCGCTCTCCGGCGTCGCCGATGCGCAGTACCGGCTCGGCATCGCTTTCTGGGCGGGCCGGGGCGAGCGCGTCAACCTGCGGGAAGCCGTGCGCTGGACCTGCCGCGCGGCCGAAAACGGCTCGCTGCAGGCGCTCAGCACGCTCGCCGGCTTCTTCCTGACCGGCAACGCGCTGCCGCTGAGCCGCTTTTCCGCCTACTGCCTGCTCAAGGAATGCGAAAAGCTCGGCGACGCATCGGCCCGCGCGACGCTCTCCTCGCTCCGGCACCTGCTCACCCGCAGCGAGCAGGCGCGGGCTCGGAGCGTGCTCCGCGCCGCCGGCGGCCCGAAGCGCCTCGTCGAAACACTTCTGCCGCGGGAAAAACGCTGAATTTCAAGACAAATCAATGCTTTGCCAAAGCTTTTCCGCCGCCCCGCCCTGCCGGTCCGCGCCGGCTGATTACACCGAAAGATTACCTTTTATCCAAAATTCAAATAACCCCTCGATTCTATTTGCGGTTAATTGTCTAGCGCAGCGATAGGCATTACAGAGGGTTAATACCAAGGTTCATCAAAAGCACCGCTTGTTTAAAATCATTCGCATAGGCGGGCTTTCGGCTGAAAGTCTGTCGTTTGCAGATCGTGGGAAATTATCCGAAGTGCTTTTCGGTTATTTTTGATTTAAATAAAGATTTCCGAGCAAGGCTGCAAAATTAAATAGATTCCTTTTCTGTTATTCAATAAGGAGCTTTTTCTCATGAACCGTCTCGAGCTTGTCGACAAAGTCGCTGAAAAAAACGCCATCTCGAAAGCGGAAGCCGATCGCATTTGTTCTCACGGTCTTTCAGGAAATCATCGCCTCTCTTAAGGAAGGCGACAGCGTGACCGTTGTCGGCTTCGGCACTTTCAAGGTGATGAACTGCGCCGCACGCATCGGCCGCAATCCCGCTACGGGCAAGTCCATCAAGATTCCGCCCATGCTCAAGCCGAAGTTCATCCCCGGCACCTACTTCAAGGAAGTTCTCAACGAGAAGAAGTGACCGGCTTTTGAAGCCTCATGAATAACGAAAGCGGCGCAGTCCTTCGGCTGTGCCGCTTTCTTTTGCCTGCGCTTTCGGCTCACTCGCGCCGGAGCACGAAATGAGGGAAAGCCGCCTTGAGGTCGGCGAGCAGGCCCTTGGACGGGTAATCCGCGCCGATGGCGGGGAATTTCTTCATGAGAAGCCCGGGCGGGTTGCGGTAGAGCTGCAGCGCGTAGGTATCGACGCCCTTTTCCCTGAGGAACCGGGCGATGCGCCGGATGGACTCCTCGCTCATGTAATCGGGATGCACCGTCGTGCGGCACTCGAGCGGCGTGCCGGCCCTGCGGATGATCCCGAAGCTTTCTTCCCAGAGGCTCTCGGCGCCCCTGACGCCGACGATGCGGTGCCAGTCCTGCTCCTCGCCCGGCGCGGCCTTCACGTCGAGGCCCACCCAGTCGATCATGCCGATGATCTCCGCGAGGCGCCTCGGATAGGAGCCGCCCGCGTGCAGCCCGACCATGAAGCCCATCTCCTTCACGGCCCGCACGGCCGCGGGGAGCGCCGGATCGATGCAGGGCTCGCCGCCCGAAAAGACAACGGCATCGAGCAGGCCGTGCCGGCGCTTCAGAAGCGCCGTGACCTCCTCCCAGGAGCCGTGCTCGAGCCCCGGCGTGAACTCCCGGCTCTGCATCCAGGGGTTCTGGCAGTAAAGGCATTTCCACGGGCAGCCCTGCACGAACACGACCGCCGAGAGCTTGCCCGGGAAATCGATGCTCGTAAAGGGCGTAATCCCCGCCACGCGAAGCTGCGAGGCGGGGATTTCACCGGAAAACGGAGCGCTCTGAGAGGCTTCGCTCATTGCTTCGGGCCGATTACTTGGCTGCCGAGCAGCTGAGGCCCTTCTTGGCGAGGTGAGCGGCGGCCTTCTGCTCCGTGAAGCAGACGCGCTCTTCGAATTCGCCCTTCTTGCCCGTGTTGAAGGACTGCACCGGACGGTGATAGCCCATCACGCGCGTCCAGACTTCGCAGGGCTGACGCTCGGAATCCTTAAGAACAACATCTTTGTTTTCGCTCATTTGAGCCTCCTTGTGTTTTTGCCGCCGTCCCCGAGGGAGACGGCGGGCGATTGACGAATGATAACCCTCGGTGCCTCAGGCTGCCTTCTTTGCAGCCTCGGCGCGCTTCTGCGCGATGAGCTCCGCATCGCAGATCGGGCAGAAATCGTGGCGACCGGAAATGTAGCCGTGCTTCGGGCAGATCGAGAAGGTCGGCGTGATCGTGATGTACGGGAGCCTGAAGTTGGTCAGCGTGCGGCGCACCAGATCGCGGCAGGCCTCGGGCGAGGAGACGGCCTCGTTCATGTAGAGGTGGAGCACCGTGCCGCCCGTGTACTTGCGCTGCAGGTCATCCTGGCGCTCGAGCGCCTCGAACGGGTCGTCGGTGAAGTTCACCGGCAGCTGCGAGGAGTTCGTGTAGTACGGGTTCTTGGCCGTGCCCGCGTGCAGGATATCCGGGAAGCGCTTGATGTCTTCCTTGGCGAAGCGGTACGTCGTGCCTTCGGCCGGCGTCGCCTCGAGGTTGTACATGTGGTCGGTCTCTTCCTGGAACTCAACGAGGCGCGCGCGGACGTGGTCGAGGAAGTCAAGGGCGAACTGATGGCCCTTGTCCGTCGTGATGTCGTCCGTGTCGTTCGTGTAGTTGCGGATCATCTCGTTGATGCCGTTGACGCCGATCGTCGAGAAATGATTGCGCAGCGTGCCGAGGTAGCGCTTCGTGTACGGGAAGAGTCCCTGGTCCATATGGTGCTGGATGACCTTGCGCTTGATCTCAAGGCTCGTCTTAGCCATCTCGAGCAGCTTGTCGAGGCGCTTGTACAGGCCTTCCTTGTCGCCCTTGAAGAGGTAGCCCAGGCGCGCGCAGTTGATCGTCACGACGCCGATCGAGCCGGTCTGCTCGGCGGAGCCGAACAGGCCGTTGCCGCGCTTAAGGAGCTCTCTGAGGTCGAGCTGCAGGCGGCAGCACATCGAGCGGATCATGTGCGGCTTCAGTTCCGAGTTGATGAAGTTCTGGAAGTACGGCAGGCCGTAGCGCGCCGTCATGTCGAAGAGCAGGCGCGCGTTGGGGCTGTCCCAGTCGAAGTCCGGCGTGATGTTGTACGTCGGGATCGGGAACGTGAAGACGCGGCCCTTGGCGTCGCCCTGGAGCATGACCTCGATGTAGGCGCGGTTGATCATGTCCATTTCTTTCTGCAGGTCGCCGTAGGTGAACGGCATCTCCTCGCCGCCGATGAGCGGATGCTGCTTGCGCAGGTCGTCGGGGCAGACCCAGTCGAACGTCAGGTTCGTGAACGGCGTCTGCGTGCCCCAGCGGCTCGGCACGTTGAGGTTGTAGATAAGCTCCTGGATGCACTGCTTCACTTCGTCGTAAGGCAGGTTGTCCTTGCGGATGAAGGGCGCGAGGTACGTGTCGAACGACGAGAAAGCCTGGGCGCCGGCCCATTCGTTCTGCATCGTGCCGAGGAAGTTGACGATCTGGCCCGTGGCGGAGGAAAGGTGCTTCGGCGGCTGCGCCTCGACCTTGCCCGAAACGCCGTTGAGACCCTCGTTGAGGAGCGTGCGCAGCGACCAGCCGGCGCAGTAGCCGGAGAGCATGTCAAGGTCGTGGATGTGAAGGTCCGCCTCGCGGTGCGCGCGGCCGATCTCCTGCGGGTAGACGTAGTTGAGCCAGTAGTTGGCGACGACCTTGCCCGAAACGTTGAGGATCAGGCCGCCGAGCGAGTAGCCCTGGTTGGCGTTGGCGTTGACGCGCCAGTCGCGCTGCTCGAGGTATTCGTTGATGGAGTTCTCGACGTTGACCCAGCTCTGCTTGGCGTTGCGGACCTTGGCGCGGCTCTCGCGGTAAACAATATAGGCGCGCAGCGTCGTGAAGCACCCGGCGTCGAAGAGCGCATGCTCGACGGCGTCCTGGACCTGCTCGATGTGCATCGTGCGGTTGCCGTCCTGCTTGATCTTCGGCAGCACGGACTCCATGACGAGCTCACGGGCGCGCTCTTCGCCGAATTCCTGCGTGGCCTTGCCTGCGCGGGTCACCGCGCTGACGATTTTCTCGGGGTCAAAGGGGCGAAGGCTGCCGTCCCGCTTGAGGATCTGCATGCCTTTGAACGAATCGGTGCTCATGGTCATCGCTGAGATTCCTAATCGAATGATTTTGTTGGTGAATTTCCAATATCTAGTAGCTTAGTTCTTCTTTTCTCACTACTGATAGTGGAGAGAGGGTCTGTGTGCACTATACCAAAGCGGCGGGAAAACGGCGCGCCGGGGCGATAAAAAACCTAGATAACCACTTTTGAGATCCTTTCGTCCCGCTAGTTGTGTCCCCTGTGAAATCAGGGCCGGTTTCACTGTGCCGGGCAGCCCGCACCGCGAATTATCAGGGTTATCACTTAGGACTTTTACGTTAGATTTGTGGTTTTCCCTACTTAAGTAATTCTGCAAAAAAAGTAAAATTCCACTGACTGTTGAACAGGAGCGGGCTTTCCGACCAGATGACCGCGCCGGTTCAATCCACAACGCTGTCTTTGTTTCCGAGGGGCTGCATCGGCGATCGTTTCAAGGAACGCTTTCCGATGCAAGCATGTATACATTGACAGTTTTCGCCCGCAGTTGTCTCTGCGGGCATTTTTTTGCTTGCCTGCTTGGACTGCGGCGGCAGGCCTCTCTTTGCGCTGTCTCCCTAGGGCCGGCACCGCGCAGACGGGGTGATCGCCCGTCTAAAATTACGTATTAATACGTATAAATTAAGAAATTCGCCTACGTAATTCAAAGTACCGCCGATGCCTGATTTTTCGGCTTCTCCGGCCTTTTCGAACGGCAAAAAACCGGCCGGCGAACAAATGAAAGTTCCTTGACGAACGTCAAAAACTGAGTTTTCGCAGCGGCCGTTTTTGCGTCGCCAAAAAGCCAAAAGGAGCCGCAGCGGGAAAAAGCGGCGCCGGCGCCCCGAGACCCGAAAAAGGTGCTGTGAAGTTCCGCAGGATTTTTTCCGCTGCCGGCCGGGCCGGCCGAACGTTTTTTCTGAGGCCCGAGCCCTCGTGCGGGACGCCGGCGCGGCGGCACGCGCCTCCCTTTTTCGGATTCCGGACTGGGTTGGGTGAGGATGACGGCCCTGGAATGCCGCCCTGCGGCCCCAGAGCGGCTCAGCGGCCTCCGAGGCACCGCCGCAGGGTTCTCGGGTCCCGGGTGCGGGGAGAAGCTTTCTGCAGGCAAAAAAACAGGGCGGGCAGAGATACCCTTCAAATCTCTGTCCGCCCTCGGGGATTGCAGCTTCGATAAACGAAGCAAGACCAACCACTTCAATTTATCTTCGTGCTTGAGGAGCAACGCATGTATACGTTTTCGTAGCTGCGAGACAAAAGTTACTCGCATTCACCGCTTGTTGCAAATTTTGAAACCGCCGTTTTTTGCTGATTTTTTGTGCAAAAAGGTGTTTATCTTACCTAATAAGTAATAGAATTTTAACAATTTCATAGATCTTTCGAACTAGCAAGAAACAAAGACGGCCAAACGGATGACTTTTCGTTTTTATACGTATTCATACGTATAAAATTTCCCCTCAATGCCCCCCGGAGTTCTGTACAAACGCTGTCTATCAGATAGAATGATTCAGCATATTGCCGCGGGTTTCGCCCATTCGGGGGCGTCCCGCGGAGCATTCAATCAACCTTAAGGATGCAAACATTGAGCACGAATTCTCCGTCGCCCGACTCTCCTATGGAGCGCGTCAAGGCGCTCGATCTTCTGACCACACTGCCGGAGCTGCTCACGCACCATCTGACGGTGCGTCCGGATGCGATTGCCTACAAGTATTTCGACCCCAAGGCCAAGGCCTGGCAGGACCTCTCGTTCAAGCAGACTTATGATCACGTGCACGAATGGCGCCACGCCTTTGCGGCGAGGAAGGACCTCGCGCGCGGCGACCGCGTCGCGATGCTGCTGCCGAACTGCGTCGAGGCGGTGTTCTTCGATCAGGCGGCGCTTTCCAACTCGCTCGTGCCCGTGCCGCTGCATGCGGTCGATACGCCCAAGTCGTCGGCTTACATCATCAACGACTCGGGCGCCAAGGTGCTGGTGACCAACAAGCTTCTCAAGTGGAAGCAGATCCGCGAGTCGGCCGAGACGCCCTCGCTCACGCTCGTGGTGATCACGGACGACGGCGACTGCGACGATCCCGATGCCGCCGTTCCCGTCCTCAGCATGAAGACCTTCCTCGCCCAGGGCAAGGACTCGGAGCTCCCAGCCGGCGCTCCGAAGCCGACCGACCTAGCCGCCCTCGTCTACACGAGCGGCACGACGGGCACGCCCAAGGGCGTCATGCTCACGCACCGCAACATCCTCTCCAATATCTGCGGCGTGCTGAAGAACCTTCAGCCGCCCACGGACCACGAGACCTTCCTTTCGTTCCTGCCGCTTTCGCACACGTTCGAGCGCACGACGAGCTACTACCTCGCGCTCGGCCTCGGCTACACGACGGCGTTCAACCGCTCCATCTCGCGCCTGCAGGAAGACTTCCGCACCATTCGGCCGACCATCCTGATGTCGGTGCCGCGCGTCTATGAACTGGTTTACTCCAAGCTGCAGGACGGCCTCGCCAAGCAGAGCAAGTTCGTGCGCTACCTCTTCGACTGGGCCGTCGAAGTGGGCTGGCGGCGCTTCTGCAAGAAAAACGGCCTGCCCGTCGAGCGCTCCGGCCGCGCCTGGCTCGATCCCCTTGTGGCGGGCTTCTTCGACCGGAACATCGGGAGCAAGCTGCGCGCCGTCTTCGGCGGCCGCGGCAGGCTCTTCATCTCGGGCGGCGCTTCGCTGAGCCCGATCGTCGCGCGCACGTTCATGGGCCTCGGCATCGAGATCTTCCAGGGCTACGGCATGACCGAAACCTCGCCCATCATCGCGGTCAACAAGACCGGGCACAACAACCCCTCGACCGTCGGTCCGGCGCTCCCGAACCTTGAGGTGCGCCTCGGCGAAGGCGACGAGCTGCAGGTGCGCGGCCCCTCCGTCATGCAGGGCTACTGGAACAGGCCCGACGCGAACCGACAGATCTTCACCGACGACGGTTGGCTGCGCACGGGCGACGTGTGCACGATCTACCCCGACGGCCTGATCCGCATCACCGGCCGCATCAAGGAAATCATCGTGACGAGCACCGGCGAGAAGGTGCCGCCCGCCGACCTGGAGGCCGCCATCGAGGGCGACCGTCTCTTTGCGCAGAGCATGGTGATCGGCAACGACCGTCCGTTCATCTCCGCGCTCTGCGTCGTCAACGCTGAAGAGTGGAAGAAGGTTTGCGCCGGCCTCGGGCTGGATCCTTCCGACCCCGCCTCGTACAAGTCGAGCGCGGCCCGCCGCGAGGCACTGCGCCGCGTCAAGGCCGCCACGAGCTCGTTCCCCAACTACGGCGTGCCCCGCCAGGTGGCGCTGCTCGCCGAGCCCTGGACAATCGAGAACGGCATGCTCACGCCGACGCTCAAGATCAAGCGCAACGTGATCATGCGCCGCTATGCGGACGAAGTCGATGCCATGTACGAGGCGCTGACATCGCACAAATAAATAAAGGCCGTGCGCGCACGGGACATCCCGACCGTTTCCAAGACCCGGCGCGCACGGCGGCAATAACTATGAGAAGTTGCAGACCATGACACCCGCTGAAAACAGAGAAACTCTGCGCACCCTTCCTGAGATGCTCCGCAGAACGGTGACGCGGTTTCCGGAGCGAGAAGCTTACCGGCAGTACGACTATGCCAACGAGCGGTGGATATCGCTCACCTGGCGCGGCTTTGCCCAGGCCGTGCTCGCCTGGCGGCGCTCGTTTGCCGCAATGGGCCTGAAGCGCGGCGAGCGCGTCGCAATGCATCTCACCAACAGCATCGAGGCGGCCGCCTTCGACCAGGCGGCGCTCGCGAGCGCACTCGTTCCCGTGCCGCTGCACGCCGTCGACACGGCCGGCTCCTCGGCCTTCATCCTGCAGGACTCGGGCGCACGCTTCCTCGTCACCACCTCGAGCGCCCGCTGGAACGCCGTGCTCGGCGCCGCCGGCAGCGAGGGCTTTCCCGATCTCGCCGCGGTGGTGATCGTCAACGAAACCTTCGAGACGCACGAGCTCGAGCTGCCGGGCGGCGGGCACGCCCGCATCATGGACCTCGAGCACTGGATCGGCAGCGGCCGCGGCTTCGAGGGCGACCTCGGCGCCGGCCCCGGCCCCGACGATCCCGCCGGCTTCATCTACACCTCCGGCACCACGGGCCGCTCCAAGGGCGTGATCCTCACGCACCGCAACATCACGGAGAACCTGCGCCAGGTGGAAAAGGCGCTCGACTACATGCCCTTGAGCGAAGAGGACGTGTTCCTATCCTTCCTGCCGCTTTCGCATACGTTCGAGCGCACGTACTCCTACTACAACGCCGTCTACCACGGCTCCCTGCTCGTCTTCTCGCGCGGCGTCGGCACGATCGAGCGCGACATGGCCGAAGTGCGGCCCACCGTGATGATCTCGGTGCCGCGCATCTACGAAATGCTCTACAGCAAGATCCGCCAGCGCTTCGCCGAGGAAGGCCCCGATACGGTCAAGCGCGCCGACTGGCTGCAGGAAATCGGCTGGCGCCGCTTCTGCGAGGCCAACGGGCTGCCCGTCGAGAATTCGCCGCGCTCGCCGCTCGACAAGACGGCCTGGCCGGGACTCGATGCGGACATCGGCCAGCGCGTGCGCGACGTCTTCGGCGGCCGCCTGCGCTTCACCGTCGCGGGCGGCGCAAGCATCAGCTACAGCCTCGCAAAGTTCTTCCTCTCGATGGGGGTCAACCTCATCCAGGGCTACGGCCTCACGGAAACCTCGCCCGTCGTCACCGCCACGCGCTTCGGCGAGAACCATCCTGACTGCGTCGGCCATCCGGTTCCGGGCACCGAAGTGAAGCTCGGCGAAAACGACGAGCTTCTCGTGCGCGGGCCGCAGGTCATGAAGGGCTATTGGAACAGGCCCGAGGCCACGGCCGAGGCGATGCGCGGCGGCTGGTTCCACACGGGCGACAAGGCCGACATTTCCGAAAGCGGCCGCATCCGCATCAAGGGCCGCATCAAGGAAATCATCGTGACGAGCACGGGCGAGAAGATTGCCCCCGTCGATGTGGAGCTCGCGATCACGCACGACCCGCTCTTCGAGCAGGCGCTCGTGATCGGCGACAACCGCCCGTTCGTCGTCGCGCTCGTCGTCGTCAACGAGTACGAGTGGAAGAAGCTCTGCGAAGGCCTCGGCTTCGATCCGGCCGATCCGGCCACGGCGCAGGAGCACTCGGTGCAGCGCGCCTGCCAGAGGCGCGTGCGCGCCGCCTGCCGCGAATTCCCGCAGTACGGCGTGCCGCGGCTGCTGGCCGTCATGCACGAGCACTGGACGGTGGAGAACGGCCTGCTCACCCCGACGATGAAGCTCAAGCGCGCGAAGATCATCTCGGCCTACGCCTCGACGGTTGAGGGGCTCTACGCACAGGCGCACTGATTTCTTTTCCATTTCAGCCGATTGCGCTCTAAGGCGGCCGGAGGAATTTCCCTCCGGCCGCTTTTTTTGGAAAATTTCCAAGCAGAGAAGAGCAAAAAACATTACAATTCCGTCGCAATCAATCTCCCAACGGGACGGCCGCCCTGCGGCGCGCAGTTCCGGAGTAAGGCGCCGGGCGCAATGCCCTCTCCTGCCTTACGGGCCTTTTTTGAGCTATTGCGGACGGCCGCCCGACCGATCCCGCAGTGCAATTTTTTTTTGTGCTTAGAGGTTGTTATGCGACTCCTTCAGAAGGCTCTCACCTTCGACGACGTTCTTCTCGTTCCCGCCTACTCCGAAGTTCTTCCCCGCGACACGCAGCTGTCCACGCAGCTTACGCGCGGCATCCGCCTGAACATTCCGATGTGCTCCGCCGTGATGGACACGGTGACGGAATCCCGCCTGGCCATTGCCATCGCGCAGGAAGGCGGCATCGGCTTCATTCACAAGAACATGACCGCTGACCAGCAGGCCGACGAGGTCCGCAAGGTGAAGCGCCACGAAGCCGGCGTCGTTGCCGACCCGATCACCATCGGCCCCGACATGCTCGTGGGCGACGTGATCGCCCTGGCCCGCGAGCATCACATCTCGGGCCTTCCCGTCGTTGAGGGCCGCCGCATCCTCGGCATGGTCACGAACCGCGACCTGCGCTTCGAAACGCGCATGAGCATTCCGGTTTCCGAAGTGATGACCCCGCGCGAGCGCCTCATCACCGTCAAGGAAGGCGCTTCGCTTGAAGAGGCCAAGCGTCTCATGCACGAGCACCGCCTCGAGCGCGTCCTCGTCGTTGACGACGACTTCAACCTCTGCGGCCTGATGACCGTCAAGGACATCACCAAGGCGTCCGACCATCCGTTCGCCGCCAAGGATTCCTCCGGCAAGCTGCTCGCCGGTGCCGGCGTCTCCGTCGGCGCGGGCACGGAAGAGCGCATTGAGAAGCTCGTTGACGCGGGCGTCGACGTCATCGTCGTCGACACGGCGCACGGCCACTCCAAGGGCGTGCTCGACCGCGTCCGCTGGGTCAAGCAGCACTATCCCGACCTGCAGGTGATCGGCGGCAACATCGCCACCGGCGCCGCCGCCCTCGCGCTCGTCGATGCGGGCGCCGACGGCGTCAAGGTCGGCATCGGCCCGGGCTCCATCTGCACGACGCGCATCGTTGCCGGCGTCGGCGTTCCCCAGATCACCGCGGTCTCCAACGTCGCCGAAGCGCTGCGCGACACGGGCGTGCCCTGCATCGCCGACGGCGGCATCCGCTTCTCGGGCGACATCGCCAAGGCCATCGCCGCTGGCGCCAACTGCGTGATGATGGGCGGCATGTTCGCCGGCACGGACGAGGCTCCGGGCGAAATCATCCTGCAGCAGGGCCGCTCCTACAAGGCTTACCGCGGCATGGGCTCGCTCGGCGCCATGGGCAAGGGCTCGGCCGACCGCTACTTCCAGGACAACAACCAGGGCAACATCAGCAAGTTCGTGCCGGAAGGCATCGAAGGCATGGTGCCCTACAAGGGACCGCTCTCCGCGATCGTCTATCAGCTGATCGGCGGCCTGCGCTCCTCGATGGGCTACTGCGGCTGCCGCACGATCGACGAGATGCGCACGAGGGCGCAGTTCGTCCAGATCACGCCTGCGGGCATGCGCGAGAGCCACGTCCACGATGTGACGATCACGAAGGAAGCCCCGAACTACCGCGTGAGCCACTGATCTTCCGGATGAGGATCCGCCCGTGCGGGCGGATCTCTTCCGCAGACCGAAAAAACGGTGTGCCGAAAATCCGGCGCACCGTTTTCTTTTGCCTGCCGGGCGTCCCGCGGCCCGGCAGACCGTCCGTCCTGAAGTCTGCTTCTCAGCGGTCTTCGCTTCCGTAGTCGAGCTGTTCCTTGATGAACGTCCCTTCATCAAGCTCGCGGAAAGCCGTCCACAGGTCGCTGTGGCTGGCCATCACGACGGGGCCGCCCCAGTAAACGGGCTCGCCGAGCGCAACCGAGCTCATGAACATGACCTCGGCCGGACCGCCTTCGGCGGCGATCGTCACCGAGTCGCCTTCGGAGAGCTTGGCGGCCGTCTTGGGGCCGACCGTTTCGCCTTCGACGCGCACGGACCCTTCGAGCGTGAAGATCATGCAGGAGCGGCCCGCATCCGTCTCGATCGTGAGCGACGCGCCCCCGTCGAGGTGCACGGCGTAGTAATCGAACGGCAGATGGCGGCTTTTCTTGCCGTGCGTCTCACCGTAGGAGCCCATCAGCACGCGGAGCGAGCCGCCCTCAAAGCGCACTTCGGGGATGGTGTCGCGCTTGACGGCGCTGTAGGCAGGCTTGGCCATCTTTTCGGCAGCCGGCAGGTTGAGCCAGAGCTGCAGGCCGAGCATGCGCGGCGCAGCCGGCACGCGCTCTTCGTGCAGAATGCCCGAGCCGGCGGTCATGTACTGCACTTCGCCGTCGCCCACCGTGTCCTCGTGGCCGAGGCTGTCGCGGTGCTGCATCTTGCCCTTGGCGAGGTAGCTGATCGTCTCGATGCCGCGGTGCGGGTGCATCGGAAAGCCGGCCGTGTAGTCGTCCGGATTGTCCGAGTCGAACGAGTCGAGCATCAGGAACGGGTCGAAGTCGCGCACCGTGGCGTTGCCGAGCACGCGCACCAGGCTGACGCCACCGCCGTCGACGGTCCGGAAGCCCTGGACTTTCTTCGTTACGGTTCTTCTCATGGTTGTCTTCCTTTTCTATTTATCTCTAAATAGAGGTTTTAAAAGATAAAAAAATTAATGAAGCATTCTCAGTCTCGGGGGAACTTTCGAAGAAGGCGCGCAAGTGCGCGCTGCTCCCCGTCGGTCCACACCGAAAACGTCTCCCGGATCATGGCCAGGTTCTTCTCGCAGACCGGCCCGACCCTCGAGCGGCCCTGCGGCGTGATCGAGAGGATGCAGCGCCGCCGGTCGGAAGGATCGGCCTTTCTCACGAGGCAGCCCTCTTTTTCAAGGTTGCGGACCACCACCGGGATCGTCCCGTCGCTCGAGAGCACGGCCTGCTTGACTTCGCCCACCGTCATGTCGCCCTTGCTCAGAAGGGCTTCAAGCACGGAGAACTGGCTGAGCGTGAGCCCGGCCTCGGCGGCAAGCCTTGCCGTCCTGCGGTCGACGGTGCTGAGAATGCGGTGGAGAACGATAAGCAGATACTGCTCTTTCATGTTTCCTCCTTTCTCAGACGGGTGAAAATATACTCTAATTAGAGATATCTGTCAAGGAGCGGAACCGCGCAGGCGCACCCCGCTCCCGCGCCCCCGCGCCGTTTTTCCAGCAATTGATTTCTGATACAATCACGTGCGTCAAAACCCCTCCCTTTTCTGCTCCCGGCGCACTGCCGTGCAGAAAGGCGAAGCCCTTCGTTTCCGAAGCTCGAAAGCATCAGTTTTCGCTTCGGGACAAAACTCCTACTCACTACGCAATGTCACACGATCGCATCCTCATTCTCGATTTCGGAAGCCAGGTCACGCAGCTGATCGCCCGCCGCGTCCGCGAAGCGCATGTTTACTGTGAAGTCCATGCCAACGACGTCTCGGCCGATTTCATCCGCGAGTTCAATCCCAAGGGCATCATCCTCTCGGGCTCTTACATGAGCGCCTACGAGGAAAGCACCGATCAGGCGAGCCCCGCGGTGTTCGAGCAGGGCGTGCCCGTGCTCGGCATCTGCTACGGCATGCAGACGATGGCCGAGCAGCTCGGCGGCAAGGTCGAGGGCGGCGACAAGCGCGAATTCGGCTACGCCGAGGTCCGCGCCCGCAACCACTCCCGCCTGCTCGAAGGCATCGAGGACTTCCGCACGCCGGAAGGCCAGAGCATGCTCAAGGTGTGGATGAGCCACGGCGACAAGGTCACGGAGCTGCCTCCGGGCTTCAAGGTGATGTGCTCGACGCCGTCCTGCCCGATCGCCGGCATGTTCGACGAGAAGCGCGGCTTCTACGCCGTGCAGTTCCACCCCGAGGTCACGCACACCCTCAAGGGCCGCGAGATCCTGCAGCGCTTCGTGCTCGACATCTGCGGCTGCAAGCCCGACTGGGTGATGGGCAACTACGTTGACGAGGCCATCGCGAAGATCCGCGAGCAGGTCGGCGACGACGAAGTGATCCTCGGCCTTTCGGGCGGCGTCGACAGCTCGGTCACCGCCGTGCTGATCCACCGCGCCATCGGCGAGAAGCTCACCTGCGTGTTCGTGGACAACGGCCTGCTGCGCAAGAACGAGCGCGAGCAGGTCGTCGAAACCTTTGAGAAGAACCTTGGGCTCAAGCTCGTCGTGGTCGACGCCGTCGACCGCTTCATGGGCGAGCTTGCGGGCGTCACCGATCCGGAAGCCAAGCGCAAGGTGATCGGCCGCGTCTTCGTCGAGTGCTTCCAGGAAGAAGCCGCCAAGCACCCCAACGCGAAGTGGCTCGCCCAGGGCACGATCTACCCGGACGTCATTGAGTCCGCCGGCGCCAAGACGAAGAAAGCGAAGACGATCAAGTCGCACCACAACGTGGGCGGCCTGCCGAAGTCGCTGCACCTGAAGCTACTCGAGCCGCTGCGCTCGCTCTTCAAGGACGAGGTCCGCGAGCTCGGCCTCGAGCTCGGCCTGCCCCGCGAGATGATTTTCCGCCATCCGTTCCCGGGCCCGGGCCTCGGCGTGCGCATCCTCGGCGAAGTGAAGCGCGAGTACGCGGACCTGCTCCGCGAAGCCGACGCGATCTTCATCGAGGAGCTGCGCAAGGCCGGCCTCTACGACAAGGTGAGCCAGGCCTTCGTGGTGTTCCTGCCGGTCAAGTCCGTGGGCGTCATGGGCGACGGGCGCACTTACGACTGGGTCGTGAGCCTGCGCTGCGTCGAGACGACCGACTTCATGACCGCTGTCTGGAGCAAGCTTCCGTACGATCTGCTCGGCCGCGTCTCCAACCGCATCATCAATGAGGTGAAGGGCATCAACCGCGTCGTCTATGACGTGAGCGGCAAGCCGCCTGCCACGATCGAGTGGGAATAACCTGAGCCTTCAGTGTCGGGCAATGACACAAAAGCGAAGGGGGTGGCAGTCAAAAAGCTCTGCCATCCCCTTCTTGTTTGTTCAAGCCGAATATTCCTGAATTAAAAAAAACAGCAGCTCCTGAAAAACGGAGCTGCTGCGGCGGAGGCATGAGGCGGGAATCCCGGGGAGCTCATGTCAGACGGCCGCCCCTGCCTTTTTGTTTTGCCGCAGGGTTCGGATCCCTTCTGCCGAGAGGAGAAAAACCGGCCGAAATCCGAACCCATGAATCAGGATTCTGATTCTCAGATGCTCTTGCCGAGAGCCTCACGGGCGGCATCCGTGCCGGCGAGGATGCCGGCGGTCGTGACGTCGTTGTTGCGGGTGGTCATGGAGCCGCATCCGGCGCCTACCGCATAAAGCCCCTTGAAGGGCTTCAGATCCGTGCTCCGCAGCACCTGGAACTTCCTATTCACTTCAAGGCCGCCCTCGGTCTTGTAACGGACCGGGTAGCCTTTGGCCGAAATGTAGTACGGAGCCTTGAGCGGCTTGAAGAGATGATCGGTGCGGCCGTACTCTGTGTCTTTGTGAGCCTCGGCATCGCGGTTGATTTTCTCAATCGTTTCGCGCACGGCTTTCGGGTCAAGCCCCACTTTGGCAGCGAGCTCTTCCGGCGAATTGGCCCTGAAAAGCCCGCCCGTCTTCATGCAGTCGTCGAAGTGCCAATAGTCATGACGGGGACCGCTGAACACGGATTCGTCAAAGAGCACAAAACCGTACTTCTGCTTCCTCTTCACCAGCGACAGAACCGAGCCTGCATACCAGGCCACGTATTCGTTTTCCACCCGTTTGCCTTCAGGGTTGAGGAAGTAAGCCGTGTCGTAGTAAAAGATGAGCCAGGACGGAATGTGCACGCCTTTGTCGCCGCCGGCGAAGAACTTCGGCATGGATTCCATCGACTCAAGCGAGGCGCCGATCCTGCGGCCCATCGTGATGCCGTCGCCGTTGTGGTCCTTGGGAAGGCCTTCGCCGACCGAGCTCCAGCCGGCAGGAATCCCCGACCAAAAGAGCTTGTAGCGCTTCATCATTTCTTCGTTGTCAAGGAAGCCGCCGGTCGCAAGGATCGTATTCTTGGCGCCGATGCGGACCTGCTTGCCTTTATTGGCTCCGCCGACATACACGGCCTCGACGCCGGTCACTTCACCCTCCTTGCCGAGCACGAGGTCAGTGGCGCGAAGGTATTTGATGACCGGGCACCCGCGCTTTTTCAGATCGTTGAGAATGCCCTGGGCGACTCGCGAGCAGCCGTTGCGCACGACGGTGTGGAGGAACGGCTTGGCGGGATCGATCGGGAGAAATTCAGCACCGAAATCCTGGAGCAGCCGGATGCCTTTCGGGGTATTGTCCGCGATGCGCTTCATCACGCCCGGGTCGTGGCGGTTGTACGTGAAGTAATTAGGAGACTCCGGCGAATTGTCGCGGACGTTGAACATCACGTCATCGTCCATGATGCCCGAGCACTGATCCGCCCAGAAACGTTCTTTTGTGACGTTCTTAATGTTGTCGCGCTTCTGAATGCTCGTGCCGTAGGCAAAGAAAATGCCTTCGGAAAGAACGCCGTCGCCGCCGCAGTAGGCACGCTGTTCGATAAGGCAGACTTTGGCCCCTTCGCGGGCCGCAGAAACAGCAGCGGCAAGCCCGGAAAAGCCTCCTCCGACAACGAGCACGTCAAAGCTGCGGTCAAATCCCGGTTCAGCGGCCGATGCAACGCCCGGAACGGCGGCAGAGCCGGCCGCAACGGAACTGGCGGCGACAGTCTGAATCAGACGGCGGCGGGAAATTGAAAGAGTCATGATGAGCAGTCCTCCTGATATGACGATTTTTTCGGTCCGAGGGATGAGGGAAAGGACCGGGCCCGTTCTCAGATCCCTGCAGAACGGATTCTGCAGGCCGGAGGCTGCCCCCGAAAGGCACTTGCGATAAAATCAATTTTGACGAATCGTCAAAACAAGAAATTTCCTTCTGAAATCAACGAAATAAAGAATTTTCGGAGAGAAGATGCCGCTGAAAAAATACGAGGATTTTGTAGGATGGACAATCTTCTGGAAGGTCATTAAAACCGGAAGCCTTTCCGAAGCCGCCGTGGCGCTTGACCTGGAGCCTGGCTACGCCAGCAGGGTTCTTTCAAGGCTCGAAAAAGCCGTCGGAGAACCTCTTCTCATGCGCAACAAGCGCCCGATTATCCCGACGGTGCGCGGAGCGGAATACTACGATGAGGTGGGACCGACGATTGCCGAGTTTCAGCGCTTTATCGCGCGGCATTTTGAAGATTCCACCTTCCAGAATTCCCCCTATATCAAGACCATCCGGACATCGGCTCCCCAGGGCCTGGCGCACCGCTATTTCCAGAAGCTGCTCGGCGAGTATATGAGCAGGGTCCCTGGTTCTTCTTTCTGTCTTTATATTGAAAAAGCCCCGCGCGAGGTGCTGAGGAACCGGCTTGATGTGCTGGTTTCGCTCGCACAGGACGCCGCTCCCGGGCTGAAGCGCTTCCCCGTGCGGAAAACTCCCTGCCTGATGCTCGCCTCCCCGGCATACCTGCAGGAGCACGGCGTGCCCCGCGTTCCTCAGGATCTCTGCACGCATACCGGACTTGAGCGGATCGGAGACAACTTTCCGTCGTCCGGCCATATCCTCTTTCGCGGCGAAGATCGGGAAAACTTCATTTTTGAGCGAAATATTTTTTCTGAAAGCTCTATTTCGCTGATTGACAGTGCCGTGCAGGGCCAGGGCATTATCTTCGACATTCCCGCCGAACTTGTTGTTGACGAGGTCAGTTCCGGGAAGCTTGTTCAGGTGCTGCCCGGCTGGCACAGGAAACCTCTGGAAAAAAGCGTCTATATCCGATCGTCCGACTACGAAGAAAGCGGCGGGCGCATTGCGAAATTCACCGCGTGGCTTGTGGAAGAGGAGAGAAAGCAGTCTTTCCTGCGGGAAGCCTCCGTGTTCAATCATTTCGGAGAGTCTTCGCATGACTATGTCTAGCGCTCTGCTGCCGAGCTGAAAGACAAGGCCGAGTCATCGGGCCCCCGGACGCGGAACAGCCTTGCCTGCAGTCAACAGCCGGCTTTGGAACCGACATCGTAATTTTTCCTTTTCATAAAAAATGCGTAAATACGCAAAAATATCCAAAGTTAATGCTGATCCAACGCGACTTTTATCTTCAAAAACTGATTGACCGCAGGGAGAACGGCCGCATTAAGGTCATCTCATCACAGGCATGCGCCGATGCGGCAAGTCTGTATTGCTTTTCAAGGCCCGTCTGATCAAGTCAGGCGCAAGGAAGGAGCAGAGAATTCAGCACCTCGGAAACCGAAGGATGGCTTAGCACTGCGGCCGGGAGAAACGTCATTGAATGACGTTTAGAGTCTTCGCGAAGCGACCGTCAGACGGCGATCTCTTTTTTGAAACTCCAGTTTCCCAGATCGACGCCGTTTTCATGGAGCACGGCAACGTCAAATTCTTCAAAGCCGTTCCTGTGATAAAAGGGCAGGTTTGCTTGCGCATTGGTGTTGAAGGCGAGCAGGCCGCCGCCCTTTTTCCTGATGTAGGGGATCACGGCTTCCTGCAGCAGCCGGCTGCCGATCCCCCTGCCCTTCTGCTCGGCGGAAACGGCCAGCAGCACCAGATGCCATTTGGGCTCCGGCAAAGAGCGGCATGCCTCGTCGGACGTCTCGCACATGCGCAGAAAAGCGTTCACCGTCTCCCGGCCCGCAAGATCGACCAGCGGCCGGCTTTCCCTGTGGGAAAAGTCAACGATGTTTATTTCAGGATCACCGGGAGCCCGCAGAACGGCCGCGCCGACAATCTTTGAATCCTCCTCCGCCGCCAGGACAGTGCCGTATCGAAAGCAGTTGTCCAGCCAGATCTTCATCATCGTTTTGAAAACCCGGGGCTGGCTAACCGCTTGGTAAACACAGAAGAAGGCGTAGTTCTCAAACGCGCTGATCAATACCGAAAGGCATTGCCGGAAATCATTCCGATTGGCAATTCTGAAAATTATTTTGATGCACTCCCTTATTGGTTTTGCTATTGGATCGCTGACCTGACTGCCGGCTTTTGCCGGCAGCCGGGGCCGGAGACGCCGCCGCCCGTTCGGCAGCGCCGCCTTCAGAACGTCTGCAGACTCTCGCGGCGCCTGCGCAGACCGTCTTCGCCGAATTCCTCGAAGATGCCGCCGACTTCCCGCAGAAGCCGCTCGCGGTCCTCCGGGATTCTGCCGAGGACCGGCGTGCTGTTGCTCGCGTTGACGGAATCAAATATCAGCGGGCCGCGAAGGTGACGGATCATGTACGCGACTTCTTCCGCCGCTTCCTTTTCCGTCGCTTCCGCAAACCGGCCTTCCCGGACATCCTGTCCCAGCGGGGTTTCCGGAATCACAACCAGGGAAGAATTGAGGACGCGCTCCGGATGCAGCTGATTGAGGACGTCAACGGTTTCCTTGATATGTTTATTGTGATTGTTGTGTCCCGCAATGCCCGTCATGATGATGACCGCATAGCTGAGCCCGGCCTCGTCCAGCTTGGAAAGCTGCTCAAGAATGTCAGCTTTCGTATAGCCCTTGTTCATATAAGCCAGCACCTCGTCGTCCGCCGTCTCAACGCCGAAGACGATGCCGCCGTAGCCGGCTTCCCTGATCTTCCTGAGATCTTCCACGGTCTTGTTCCTGACGCTGTCGACCCGCCCGTAGCCCGCGATCGTCCTGACGTTCGGCAGATACCGGTGAATAAGCTCGGCAATCTCCAGCAGCCGCCTTGTTGACAGCACAAACGGATCCGCGCCCTGCAGGAAAATCCGGTCGAAGCGGTCCCGGTACATGGCCAGTTCCTTCACGTCTTCCTCGATCTCCTCAAGCGGAGAGACATGGAAGGGGACGTTCTTGTAATAGGTGCAGAAACGGCAGGCATCGTGGGTGCATCCGCTGGTGACCTGAAGATAGGCCGAATACGCTTCATAGGGCGGCCTGACGACCGTGCTGGCAAAATGCATGTTAGCTCCTATTGTATTTATAAATCTAGATTTGTAGATATGTTAGCGATGAAAAAGAGGCGGCCGGAACCGCCTTCTTCTACAGGTCCTTCTGCAGCTTCTCGGCGAACTTTCTGATGTTCGCCTCGTTCCTGCGGTAATAGGTCCACTTCCCGAACCTGGCTGATTCAAGGAGCCCCGCCTTCTGCAGGATAGTCAGGTAATGCGAAGCAACGGACTGCGAAACGCCCGCTTTATCCTTAATGCTTCCCACGCAGACGGAATTGGCAAAGCTGTCGCCTTTCGGGATGTGCAGCCCCTGAGGCGGGAAATGCTCTTTCGGCTCCTTCAGCCACTTCAAAATTTTCAGCCTTGTCTCGTTGGACAAGGCTTTGAAGACTTCGACTTCTTTTTCATGCATGCGGTCATTATATCTATAAATCTAGATATGTCAATTGATGACCTGATGCCTGCTTCTTAATCCTCTGTCCTTGACAGCCGGCAGGAACAGAGAGTTCAGCTCCGCGAAAAGCGAAGGATAGCTTTGCAGTGCGGCCGGCAGAAGAGGCATTGAATGACGTTTACAGTTTTCTTTTTTCGTCTTCAACTACGACAAAGGAAATATTCCAGCCAAAGTGTTTTGCAATCTTGTTTGCTCTTTCGACAGGAACGCCCATGGTGACATAGCAGAGATCACTGCCGGGTCTATCTCCGTCAATCACCCTTAGACCGAGTGCCGCCTGGGCATTGGGATCGATATCCAGAATGCGCCTGTAATGCTCTACGGATGTTGAGCAATAACTGTGAAGCGCCCCTTTACGCGACAGATAGATTTCAGACGTTTCATCACCGGACGGCACCGCATAAAAAGTGCCAGCATCCACCTTCAAAGACTTTAAGATTTCGGCTTCTTCCTTTGTGAAGCCGAGATCTTTTTCATCAGGCTTGATGCGGACTTCATACCTGACCGTTTCGTTTAAATTGCCCCTTCCTTCCAGCTTGAAAAAACTGACTAACTCTTTGGAAGATTTCTCAAGAAGGCTGCGGGTCTCTTCCAGATCCGCCGTATCCCGGCAAGTCACATCGTCGCCTTCCGGACTGGGCTTCCATGCGTCCAGCCAGTCCGGATCGTCATCAGGCGGAGGGCAGAGGCATCTGGATACAACCGGAAACCGCCTGGAAGCAATCTCTCTTTCCACTCGTTCTGTTTTTATTCCCAGCTTGCGGAACAATTCGAGCCAAGTTCGCCAGACTGAGTCTTTCGGAAGATCGCGATGGCAAAGCCTGTCAATCCAAAGAAGGCGGCCTTTCTTCTGCAAAAAAGGCCCCAGGACAAGCGTTTTTGAGGACTTGTTCAAAACCGCCTGCAGAAAGGCAGGCATTTCTGCGGCAATAGCCTGAAGGTGAACCGTTTGCTCCAGAGCGGATTCGGCTTCAAAAACCCTGTCTGAAAGCTCGTGAATCCGGTTAACAGCATCAAAGTGCTCTTAAAGAGGGAACCAGGCATATTCTGTGCTTTCGTCCGGTTCAAACATACTGTTGCCCATTACATCTTCAACAGTAAATTTCACGCCGTAGTTTTGAAGAAGATTTTTGAGATCCCCATGCGGGGCTGTTTTGCGGCAAGCATTTACAAAAGCTTCTGCTTCCGGGATGAATTTTCCATTTGTTCCGATAAGGATCCCATGAGAAACCTTTTTTTTATTGTCTTTTGATTGCTTGCCGGACATATCATTCCCCTGTCTGTTGCTTCTAATGCCTGAAGCAATTTCTTGAATAGATAGTAGTGGGCGAATAATGAACCTGCGGGTTTGGGTGAAGGGCCATTGGGTATGATCAAGCCTGACGCCGCGGCCATGGAATGCCTTGGATCGAAAGCGGGAAGCGCTAAGTCAGCCGAATGAAATTTCGCTATAAGCTGCAATGCCTTTATTTTTCAGCTTATTGATTTTTTTATTAACGATGAATAAGTGATTGGAATCTGCGCCCTGAAATAAAGTTCGAAGGAAAGTGAATATACCGGCGGCATAAATACCGCATGTTTTTTCAGGAAGGCTGCAGACTTTAAAAAAAAACGAATTACCGAACCTTTTGCATTTGCTCCTGCGTCTGCACTCAAAAAAGGTTAATAACGCTTTCAACTCTCCTAAAATCTATTGAACCTTGTCCTGACTTGGAAGCGGCAGCAAAGCTGCCGCATCGTCGGCAAAAGGGCAGGAAAATTTCCGAAAGACGGCGGAGAAGAAAATATGATCGGTGCGATTGCAGGCGATATTGCCGGCTCCCGCTTTGAATGGGACCGGATCAAGACGAAGGAATTCGAATTTTTTGCGAAGAACTGTTTTTTCACGGACGACACCGTCATGACGCTCGCGGTGTGCGACGCGCTCATGAAAGCAGAAAACCCGGCCGATCTTCCGAAAGCCGCCGTCCGGTCCATGCGCTCGTTGGCGATGAAATACCCGAAAAGGGGCTACGGCGGCAATTTTGCCCTTTGGCTTGAATCCGACGATCCGAAACCTTACTGGAGCTACGGAAACGGCTCGGCCATGCGGGTGAGCGGCTGCGGCTGGGCCGGCCGCACGATCGAGGAAGTGAGGGCGCTCTCGAAGGCCGTGACGGCGGTGACGCACAACCATCCCGAGGGCCTCAAGGGAGCGGAGGCAACGGCGGTTGCCATTTTCCTTGCAAGGAGCGGGAAAACGATGCCGGAAATCCGCCGCTATATGACGGAGCACTATTACGCGGCGGATTCCACCCTGGACGAAATCCGCCCGACCTATGCGTTTTACGAATCCTGCCAGCGCACGGTTCCCCAGGCGCTTGTCGCATTCTATGAGTCGACGTCCTTTGAAGACGCCGTGCGCAACGCGGTTTCGCTCGGCGGCGACAGCGACACGATCGGCGCGATCACGGGCAGCATTGCCGAGGCTTATTACGGCGTGCCGGACGCTCTCCGGAAAAAGGCGCTCTCCTACCTGACCGCCGACCTTCGGGAAATCGTTCGGAAGTTCGAGCAGAAATTCGACGCCCGCAAGACGGCAAAGGCCTGAAGTCCGAACAGGACGAAAAGAGCGGCCTTCCTGCAGCCTGCAGCGCAAAGGGGCAGCGCCCGAGCGGACGCTGCCCCCTTTTGCTTTAAAAGCCGGAACAGGCTTCAGAGATTCTTGTCGTAAGCGATCTTGACGCTGTTGTCGAACCAGATCGTACCGCGGTACGTGAAGCCGTTCTTCGTCAGGATGTGCTTCATGCGCTCGTTGCCGTCGTCGGTGTCGACGCGCATTGCCATGACGCCCTTTTCGCGGCTCAGTTCTTCGGCGAGGCGGAAAACCACGCTGCTCAGGCCCTTGCCGCGCGCGGCGGGCGAAAACGCCATGCGGTGCACGACGGCATAGGGCGGCTTGGTGGCCCACTCGCCCTTCAGGTGGTCGTAGGCGGGCTCGCCGCCGAAATCGACGCACAGGTAGCCGAGCTTCACGCCGTTTTCTTCGGCGAAGTAGCCCTTCCCGGCGCGGATATCGCCGAGGATGCACGCCTCGTCGGGATAGCCGTTCTGCCACTGGTCGACGCCGCTGTCCTTCAGCAGCTTCTTGGCGGCGTTGATCATGTCCATGGCTTCGCCGAAATCCTTTTCCTCGGCCTTCACAAGCTTGACTGACATAAAGTTCTCCCTCAAAAAATAAAAAGAAAATTCGGAATTTCTTCCCGCTTAGGCCTCGCGGTAGTAAATCATCATCGAGAGCCACGCGGTGCCACGGCCGGTGTTGCGGTAGGAGTGCGGCACGTCGGCGGCGAAATGCACGGAGTCGCCCTCGGCGAGGTCGACCGTCTCGGCGCCCGCTTCAATCCTCACCGATCCCGAAAAGACCGTGACGTACTCTTCCGTGCCAGGCATGTGCGGCTCCGCCTCGAGATGACCGCCGCGGTCGATGCGGATGCGGTATGTCTCGAAGCGCCGGTTCTCGTCGTAAGGAAAGACGGGATAGTTGATGTACTTGCCGTCGCCCTCGGTGAGGGGCTCCGTATCCGCGGCGCGGATCACACTGCAGGGCTGCTCGGCGGGCTCGATGAGCGAGGTGAACTTGATGCGGTAGCCGAGCGCGATTTTCCAAAGGACGGAAATCGTCGGGTTCACGTCGCCCTTCTCGATGGCGGAGAGCATGCTTCTCGAGACGCCGGTGAGGTGCGAGGCCTCCTCGAGCGTCAGGTGCTTGCGGCTGCGGACGGCCTTCAGGTTGGCGGCCACGCTGTTAAGGATGTTCATGGCGGGATTCCGGTTTTATCCGATATATCGGATATCCTGTATCTAAGAAATTATCGTCATTATATCGTCATTTTCTCCGCTGTAAAGAGGGCACCGAACGCACTTCTGCCGCATTCGTGGCGAACACAAATTCATGCATTTCACGGAATCGTCATCGAAAGCGCCCTCTTCTCACGAAAACTTCATGCAACCTGCACAAAGCCGTTACAGGGCCTTCCTAGAATGGGCGGCGCTGACAAAGGGAGCTTTCGCTTTGCGCCTTCCCGGGCGGAGGCCGAGTCAGCGAGCGCGGGAAGGCACAATGCTGTTGTTTTTGCTGTATTGAAAATGAAAAGACGCTTGTTTATCCAATCCGCGCTCGGCGCGATGATTGCCCCCGCTGCGGGCAGCCTCTTTGCCCAGACCGTCAACTGCGAAACCATTACGGTGCCGGCAAAGAGCGAGCTTATCTCGCGCTTCGGCTTCGTCACCGACGTGCATTACTGCGTGGCCCCCGTGCGCCGCATCCCGAACGAGGAGTCGGTGCGCGTGTACCGCGACTCGCTCGCGAAGCTTCGCCAGGCGACCGACCTCTTCAACGTGAGCGACCTGGATTTCGCGATCGAGCTCGGCGACTTCAAGGACTGCAACGACGACGGCGACCGCGAAGGCACGCTTCGCTACCTGCAGACGGTCGAAAGCGCCTTTGCGCGCTTCAACGGCCCGCGCTACCACGTCGCCGGCAACCATGACTTCGACAAGATTACGTTCCAGGACGTGCTGAGCAACGAGATCAATTACGGCGACGCGAACGGCAAGCTTTATTACAGCTTCATCGCGGGCGGCGTGAAGTACATCGTGCTCGACGCCTGCTACAACAACGCCAAGGGCGAGCACTACAGCACGGGCAACTTCGACTGGAAGGTCGCCGTCGTGCCCGACAAGGAAATCGAATGGCTCGGCAAGGAGCTTTCCGAAGGCAAGGAGCCCGTCATCGTCTTCACGCACCAGCTGCTCAACGGCTGGGACGTCAATGAGAAGCTCCCGCAGAGCTTTATCATCAGCAACGCGAAGCAGGTCGTCGGCATGCTCGAGAAGAGCGGCCGCGTGCTCGCCGTGATCAGCGGCCACTACCACCGCGGTTGGTACTCCGTGCGCAACGGCATCCACTATGTCGTCAACCAGGGCATGGTCGAGCAGCCGCTTCCGCATAACGTGCTCGGCATCGTGAGCGTTGACAAGAACTGCAACGTTTACGTCGAAGGCATCTACAACGAGCGCAGCCACGTCTGCCGCCGCAAGGCCTAAAAGCTGAGACGCTAAAAACCGTCGGAAAAGCCCGCTTCGGTACCGGCCAGCCGCAGTCCGAAGCGGGCATTATTTTGCCCGGCCTGCGCTGCGCGTGCAGCGCGCTTCGTTTTGAGAGAAGCCTCAGCTGAGGTTGCCGGACTTCCGCGCCGCAGAGCCGACCGGAGAGAACACCAGCATCGCGAGCGAAAGCGCGGCGAACACGGCGCCGCCGATGAAGGAGGCCGAAGCGCCGAACTTATCCCAGAGGACGCCGGCGATCAGGCCGGCGGCGAGCATCGCGAGGCCCGTGAAGAAGTTGTACACGCCGAAGGCCGTGGCGCGCCTGTCCGCCGGGGCGATCTTCGCGACGAGGAACGACATGATGCCTTGGCTCGCGCCGAGATGCAGGCCCCAGAGCGTGATGCCCGCGGCGATGCCCCAGGGCGAGGTGCTCGCGGCAAAAGCCGCGTCCGAAGCGATCAGGAAGATAAGCCCGAGGCCGAGCAGCTTGAGCGGCTCGATATGGTCGGCCAGCTTGCCGAACGGATAGGAGGAGAACGAGAACACGAGGTTCATGCCCACCATCGCCATCGGGATCAGGGCCGTCGGGACGCCGCAGTCGCCGGCGCGCAGCACGATGAAGGCGTTCGAGAAGCGTGCCAGCGAGAACAGCACGCCGAGAAGAAGCAGCGAGCGGAACGCCGCCGACTTGAAGGAGAGGAAGTCCCTCAGGGGGCGCGGCGCGGGACGCACGTGGCCGGAATCGGCCGCCTTCTCCTCGACGCCGAAGATGATGAGGAGCAGGCAGAGGATGCCGGGGATGAGCGCGACCCAGAAAATCAGCCGGAAGTCGCTCGTCACGTAAAGCAGCAGCAGCGTTGCGATCAGCGGGCCGATGAAAGCGCCCGCCGAATCAAGCGACTGGCGCAGGCCGTAGGCCGCGCCGAGGATCTTCTTCGGCGTCACATCGGCGATGATGGCATCGCGCGGCGCGCCGCGAAGGCCCTTGCCGATGCGGTCCGAGAGCCTCGCGACAAGCACGAGCGGCATGCTCGTGGCGAGCGGGAAGAGCGGCTTGGAGATCACGCCGAGGCCGTAGCCCGCGAACACCAGCCATTTGCGGTGCCCGAACTTGTCGGCGATGACGCCGGAAAACACCTTCGTGATGAGCGCGATGCCTTCGCCCGCGCCTTCCACCAGGCCCACCCAAAGCGCACTCGCTCCGAGCGTGCCGACCATGAAAAGCGGCAGCACGGCATGGATCATTTCGGAAGAAACGTCCATCAGGAGGCTCACGAACCCGAGCACCCAGACGGTGCGGGGAATAGCGGGCCTCTTGCCCTGACCTGAAGAATCTGCCGGCATTGCCTCACTCCTGAAAGGGAAAAAAGAAACGCAATGGAGCATTGTCTGCCCCGGTGCGTCAAAGCCGCGTGAAAAGATTTTGGGAACAGTAAGCCCGCCGCAGGCCGTATACCCGCGGCGGGCTTTGTTCGTCCGTCAGGATATCAGAATTTAATAGCCCTTGACGTCAAGCGCTTCGCCGATCTTGTAGAAATGAGCGCCTGCAACGTAGTGCAGCGTCTTCATCTCGTCGGGCGCGGTTTCAAAGAGCCAGTGGCCGTTGAAGATGCGGTCGTCGGCCCAGGCGGCGACAGGTTCGCCGATGAAAAGATCGTAGGCCTTCTCGTTATGAGGCTCGGGCACGACCTTGCAGATGATCCACGCCGCGCAGCCTTCGGTGAGCGGGATGTCATACCCGCCGAGCGTGAAGAACTTCGCCCCGCTCTTCTCGAGCTTCTTCGGATCGTCGTTCTTGCTGATGCTGCCGAGCGCCATCACCTGGTCGGCGATCCTGGCGGTCGGAATCTGAACGGCAAAGTAGCCGCTCTTTTCAATGAGCGGACGCGTGAAATGCGTGCTGTCGATGATGGCCGTGAGGCGGGCGGGATCGATGTTGAGCGCGCACACCCAGGCCGCCGCCATGGTGTCGGTCTCCTCGCCGTACTTGGCGGACACGAGCGTCGTGGCGCCGATGTTGAGGATCCTGTAGACCTTGTCGAGCTCAACGGGAACGATATGCGGATTGGTCATTTCTTGTCTCCTTGTCCGGCCGGATTCCGTAGGGAAATACAATGCCGGCATTCTGTCTGATACCGGCATTGTAAGCGGTGCGTCCGCGCCGAAACCGCTTTTCCCCGCCGATCAAGAGGAAAAGGCACGGATCGTGAAAGAACAGGCACGGACGGCGTCTTCCCGGCTGAAAAAAGCTTTGCACATCATGTCTGTTAAGCAGTCTTTTCAGGCAAAGTCAAAAAAGCCGGAAGGGTTTGCGGCCCTTCCGGATGTCCTTAAGGAACGGCTGTCTCAGAACGCGTACTTGAAGCCGCCCGTGAACACGTAGCTGTTCCGGCGGCCCGAGCCGATCTGGGTTTCGCCGTCGAAGTACACGTAGGCCTTGTCGCCGAGTCTCTTGTTGAGACCCAGACCGAGCCCGCCCACGACCCGCGGGCGCTGCCCGGGTGCTCGAAGCGCGACGCCGCGCTGTGGCCCGAGACGCGGATTTCCTGCCCGTCCGAGAACTCGTGGAGCAGGCTCGCCTTGAGGTAGGCGGACGACTTGCCGCCTTCGCCCCAGCGCCTCGAGAGGTCGGCGCCGATGCGCGCCACCGCGCTCCAGTCGTGGTCGCCTTCGGTGCGCATGCCTTCGCTGTCAACGGAGTCAAATCCACCCACGTAGGTGAGCTGGAACTGTGCCTGCGGCGTGAGCGTCACGGTTTCCGTAAGTGGGATGCGCCGGCCGTACTCGCTCGAGAGGCTCACCGCCTCCTGCGTGCGATTGCCGTCGAACGTCGCTCCGCTCGGATCGTCGTACGTGCCGGTGTGCGTCCTCAGGTGATGGTAGCGAAGCACGTTGTCCCAGTAAGAGACGCTCGCGCCCGTGTCGTCCCGGGCGCCCAGCATCGTGTAGTAGAAGGCCGCCGTCGCGTCCTTCACCCTCACCGAGCCGTCGTCGTGCGCCCAGCTGCCGCTCTGCACCGTGTAGCCCGCGGAGAAGCCGATGCGGTGCGTGCGCTCCGGCGAGCTTCTCACGTCGCCCGAGAAGCCGAGTTCCCAGAACGGACCGTGCAGCTTGCCCGAGCCGTCGGCTTCGAGCCGATGGTAGGCCGCGCGCAGCCACGCGCCGTTTTCGGACCCCGGCATGAACTCCGTGCTCTGCGCCGTGCGGCGCGTGTAGGTGTCCATGTCCGTGGTGTAGCGCCAGACGAGCTTGCCCGCCGCAGAGGCCGTGCGGCCGCCCGCGTTTTCGTACTGGGCCGTCTTTACCGCGTAGACATTGCTCGAGCCCTCGCCGTCATACGTCGCCTCGACCTCCTCGGTCGTGGGCTTGCGGGTGCCGTCGCCGTTGTAGGCGTCGTTGTACGCCTCGGTGTTGAGCGGATCGCTTTCGGCATCGCGATAGTCAATGGTGAAGGTGTAATTCACGGGACCGTCGGCATAGGTGAGCTCGGTGCCTTCGCCGAAGCCGCCGCCCGCGTTCTTGATCGTCGCAAAGCGGACCGCGTCGCCGATCGCCATGGTGCCGCCGAGCTCCGAGCCGTTCTTAATCGAGAGCGTCTGCGTTTCGGCAGAACCGTTGACGATGTAGAGCATGTCGCTTTCAGAACCTGTCATCGAAAGGTCGAGCGCAAAGGTGTGCGAACCGGTAAGCGTGCCGATCTCGAGCGCATCGCCGCCGTTTTTATAAATAACGGAGCCGGTGCCCGTGAGGGAAGAGACACTGCTCAGGCCTGTCATGTACCAGACGCTGTCCGCGGAGAGGTTGAGCGCAAGCGTGCTCTCCGTATCCGTCTGCGCGGTGCCCGTCAGGACCACCGTCCCGCCGTCCTGAGGGGTGAAGACAATGGATGCCCCCGATGCGGACGACAGATTGCCGGTCACGGCGGAATCGGCGCCGTAATCGAGTTCGATCGAAGCGGCTTCGCCCTCGGCTTCAACGGCGCCCGTCACGGTGCTCGGGCCTTCGACGAGGATGCGGCCGTTGGTGCCGGCCGAGAGCGCGGCCTCGCCGCCCGAAATTACGTTCCGGCCGGAGACCGTGCTCACGGTGACGGAAGCAGCGCTTTCATCGCCCGTGCCGTAGCCTTCGGCGGATATGGCCGTCACGCCGCCGACGATTTCGTTGGTGCCGCTCTGCGCACTGATGACGGCCGCTGCCGAAGCGTCTCCAAGTTTTGAAAACGAAACACTGCTGTAGACACCGGAAGCATCCCGGTAAACGATATTGGTTTCGCTGAGTTCTTCTTCGCTCAGAGTCTGTTCCCCTGCATAGGCTTTTTTCTCGGTCAGTACAGAAAGAGCATTGCCCTCAGAGACAATTGAATTAAGTCCCGATTCTGTCGTGAGCTCCGCCGTAGCCAGTGCGGAGTGGGTGTTGCCGAGCACTTCGCCGTCTGATTCCATTTGGTCAACGACGTAGGAGCCGTCACTCGTAATGTCAGTAAATACAATCTGCCGCTGCGCCGTCAGCGCTATGCCGTTTTGCGTGCCCTCAACGGGAGGGTGTAAAGAATTTTGTGGGCGCTCTGAGATAATTACTCAAAAAGGAGCCTCACATGAAGCGCAAACCTGATCCATTTGACAAGTATGCGGAACAGCTGCTGGAAGACATGAAAAAGTCCGGCAGGGAAATCAAATCCTCAGGCGAAGCCGAGGACATCATGGCCCATATGCTGGGCCGGCTGCTGACGAAAATGCTGGATGGCGAAATGACAAACCACCTCGGCTACGGCAAGGGCGAGGCCCGCCTTGGCGACAACGAACGCAACGGCCACAGTTCCAAAACCATGAAATCCCCGAAGGTCGGCAACGTCAAAGTGGATGTGCCCCGGGACCGCAAGGGCCGCTTCCAGCCCAGGATTATTCCCAAGCACAAGCGGAACCTGGAAGGGTTCGACGAAAAGATTCTTGCCCTCTATGCCAGAGGCATGACAGTCCGTGAAATTCAAGGTTTTCTTTATGACGAGTACGGCATGGAAACCAGCGCCGAGTTCATCAGCGACGTGACGGACGCCATACTGCCGGAATTGGAAAAATGGCAGAACCGGCCCTTGAGCCCTGTCTATCCGGTGATTTTCTTTGATGCCATCAGAATAAAAATCCGCGGCGATAACGGCATCGTGACGCCAAGAGCGGTCCATATTGCCCTTGGAATTGACACCGACGGGAAGAAAGACGTCCTCGGAATGTGGATTGCGGAAAACGAAAGTGCCAAATACTGGCTGACGGTCTTCAACGAGCTGAAAAACCGCGGGGTGACCGATGTACTGATCGCCGTGACGGACGGCCTGAAAGGCATGAAGGAAGCCCTTGAAACCGCGTTTCCCAAAACGCTGCTGCAGACCTGCATCATCCACCTGATACGCAACAGCCTGAAGATGGTGAGCTACAAGGATTACAAGGCCGTTACGGCAGCCCTGAAGCCGATCTACAGGGCAGTCAATGCCGAGCAGGCCCGCCGGGCGCTTGACGATTTCAGCAGCTCGGATCTCGGGAAAAAATATCCTTACATTGCCAAGCAGTGGCTTGATGCCTGGGACCGTGTGATTCCCTTCTTTGATTTCTCGCCGAACGTCAGGCGGCTGATCTACACGACCAACGCCATTGAAAGCCTGAACCGGGATCTCAGGAAAGCGGCTAAAACACGGGCGTCGTTTCCAACGGAAACCGCAGCGATGAAACTGCTTTATCTGGCCGTCAGAAAAGTGGAAAAGCGGTGGCTGAGGCCATCGCCGTATTGGAAGGCTGCCATATCGGAATTAGCCATTGAATTCGGCGACCGACTGACACCTTACCTCGATTAAACTGGAAGGAGCCGCCCACAAAATTTTCCACACACTCCTCAACGGAGTTGACGCCGGACGGCGTCGACATCGTCAGAGAAGACGAATCCGTATGCGGGGAGTACAACAAATATTCCCAGGACGCTACGGATCGAATATAAGCGCCGCTCCCTGAACCGTAAATGCGATTTTCCTCATCTGCACTCATCACAACGGAAGCGTTTGCCGCAATGCCAATGCCGACACTGTTGTCCGCGCCGTTCGCACTGATCACATTGCTTTTCCCCGCCGTCAGACTGACAGTATTGTCGTCCGCCATATACACATAATTATAGATTCCGAACTCAGAGTAAAGCAGTCCGAGCACCTCTGCCGAATCAGGGTCTGGATCCCAAACCGCATCACTAGGCGCCAGGAACAGGATCCCGGCCTTTCCTCCGGTGATCTCATTGCTCTTTTCGGCCGAAAGTTTCATAACCGTGCCGTTGACAGCCCCTAACACGGCAAAATCGCTGCCGTGCAGACGGTTGGTGGGCGCCTTAATGTCAAAAGTAGCCCCTACCATGCCGGGAAGGTCGATAGCCGGATCTTCTCCGCCCCCGATATCGTTGAGGTTTCCGGCTCTGAGAGAAATCGTGCCCATGGTGTCGGCAGAATCTGTCCAACGATCCAGCACGATCGAATCCACAAAATTGGAGTCTCCTGCCTCCAGCGTCAGCGAACCTGTATAGTCATCTCTGTATGACAAGCCGCAGTACAGTTCCACGTTGAGGATATTGGAGCCGCCGGCCTTGAGCAGGAGATTGCCCGAAAAGGTCGCAAGGTTCGTTCCTTTAAAAATATTGTCGCTTCCGGCTTTAATAATGCTGCTGTCTCCGCGCGCACCGACAAAATGCAAATTGGCTCCGTTGAAGATATTGGAGCCCCCCGCTGAGATCTGAAAATCACCGCGTCGAATCCAAATGCTGTAGTCGTTAACCGGATCTGCAGTCGTGAATTCATTATCCTGTTCAGCAGTGATTTTTAGAGACGGCACAGTGGACCTGTCTGAATTCATCCCTATGCCGTACAGCTTGAAAATATTGCTTCCCTGCTCACTGTCAATGCTGACATTTCCTTCATAGACGAACAGATTTCCGTTTCCGAGATCCATCTCGTTATCAAGCTCGGAAGTGACATCAAGAGAAGCGTTTTTGACGTAAATTGCAGCCTGATTTTGGAAGCCGGAGCTAGTGAGCAGCGTCCCTCCCGAAGAAGAAACCGTCAGATTGGCTTGATTTAAGTTGATAAGGCGCTGTCCGGTCAGTCCGGAACCCGAGATGCTGCCAACCGCCGTAATCGAAGAGGCATAGTCCTGACCGCTCAGATTAACCTGAGTGAAGCTGGCATTTCCGTCTGTCTCATAATCGCCGGCATTGTTATCGGTGATCGTTTCGGGAGGCGTGCCGGCCGCATGCGGGGCACAGAAAGGAACGCCTGCCAAAACCAGCGCAAAAACTGCGCTCAGGGTTAAAACATGGATTTTCTTTAAAGTAAAACACTGATTCTTACTCGAAGATCTGTTCAGTGCGGGGGACTTGCACTTCATAACGCACTCCTGAAATGAGGGGGAATTAGGAGGGCTTGTATCGGTAGAGGCAGCATGCGGGGACAGCGCTGCCTGAAGCTTCCGCAAACCGGATGCTTTCGTCAGAAAAAAACGTCAGATCTGTCTTGCCAAGTCGGCCTGTTCGGCTCAGCAGCCGCGATGCTGCCGTCTGCCTGACGCGGCGGATTGCCGCCTGCTCAGTTCAGATCCGCCAAAGAAGGACCTCGCCGCGGGTATCGCCACCGGCGGCTCCGTCCGGCATCGTATAAGCCGAGTGTTCTTCATGCGTATCAAAATCAAACACTTCCGCCAAAGCGAAAACAACAATCTCGTTTCGCCCAAAGGGTTTGATTTCTTTGGAATATGTATTTTTATTTTTATAAAATTCGCAATTCGCAGCGGGGAAAATGTTCTCCATAGTTTTCTCTCACAAGCGAAAAGGATGCTGGGGGGAAAAGGGGGTTAACGGGGGCCTTTTCGCTTAGGCCCACTATAACACCGCAACCTGAAAAGATCTAGATTTTTTACTTATTAAATAATACTGCTTAGAACATTTTTGTTGTAACAGCAGAATAAACAGGCATTGCGAATCACCCAATGCATTTCATATGTCATCTATATAAAACGGATATTCTGATTACAACCCTTACGGCGTTTCCTGCCGCCCGAAAAAACACTGCAGTCATTTACCGGTCTCATCAGTTTTTTCGCGCTGTCCCTTATTCTTCGCTTCATCAGCCTCGCGTCTGATCCGCGAACATTCATTTGCCAGGAACTTGAGGACGACGTCAGTCGATGCGCCGGCCGGCACCGGCGTCACCCGCAGATCGGGGAGCGGGTACCCGTCTTCCAGATGCTGTCTCAGCTGACTGGTCCATGAAGAGATCTTTTCCCGAGTTCCCTCTGCCGTCAGAGGCTCATCAAGGGAATTCATCAAGCAGTCCAGAATGAGGTGAAGCTGAGTATTTTCGTTAAGGAGCTTTCTGCTCTTGATGTCAAATGCAGGATCCTTCCTGTTGCGCCTGCGGATTTTTTCCCCTGACATGCGATTGCCCTCCTCCGGGTTCCGGAAAGACCAGCCTCCTGAATAATGAAGCGGCCGAACCTGTATGTCAGCCATCTTCGCATAACGCCCCCTCCGATGCCAGACGCATCCGCAAAGAGCGCACTGTCCCGGCATTTCCGGAACTCTGATTGAACATTCGTAACAAGGAATCCCCGGAAAGCAGCTTGAACCGTCCCCCGGAGAGCGCAGCGGCTCGTCCCCATCGGAAACGAAAGGCATTCAGTGGAAAAAGCGGGCCTGCCGGAATCCCGGCAGGCCCGCGGCTTTCACGGTCGGTGCGCCGCACGCATGGCGCGCCGATCGGTGAAACCTCAGAACGTGTGGTTGATGCCGAAGCCGAACTGCCAGCCGTTGAGCGCGGCCCTGTCGCCGAAATCGCCGTACTCGGCGTCGTTCGCGTCCAGGTCGGCATCGAGGCCCTTGCGGCCTGCAGCGTAGGTCGCACCCGTGTACAGCGTCGTGCGCTTGCTGAGCTCATAGGTGTAAGCCGCGCCGAGAATATAGGCCTCGCCCTTCGCGCCGCTTTCCTGGTTCTTGGCCTTGAGGTACTGCGCGCTCGCCATCACCGTGCCGCCCGCAAGGGGTGCCGTCGCGCCGAGCAGGAAGCTGTCGGCCTTGAAATCGCCGGCGCTGAAGCTGCCGCTGTCGTCCGTGAGGTGCTCGCCCTGGAACGTGCGCGCGTGCTCGGCGTGCTGGTACATGAACATCGGCTTCACAAAGCCGAAATCATAGGAAAGCCCGAGGGTGACGAAATACGCGTTGTCGAGATCGCCCGAAGCGCTGCTGCGAGCCGAGTTGTCATAGTCGAGCATTTCGCCGACGAGGGCGGCGGCGAAGCCGCCCGCCTCATAAAGGGCGCCGATGCCGTAATAGTGCGTGCGCTTCGACCAGTGCGCCTCGCTGTCCGATTCGCCGAAAGAGCCCATGGCCGAAAGCTTGAGCCCTTCGGCGGGCGTCACCTCGACCACGGCGCTGTTCGCGCTCATGTAGTCACGCGTTGCAAACGCACCCATGCCGCCGACGCCGAATGCCGCCTCGAGCGGGTCGAAGCCGCCGACCAGGTCGAAGTCGCCGCCGGCGGATGCGAGGCCGCCGAGGTTGCCGGCGGCGATATTGACGGTGCCGTTGCCGATGCGAAGGTAGGACTGGCTGTCAAAAAGCGTGTTTTCCGTTGCGAGCTCGCCCGTATCGGAGCCGTACTCGTTTTCCAGGGTGAAGCCCACGCTCCAGCCCCCGCCGAGATCCTCTTCGCCGGTGATGCCCCAGATCGAATCGCCGTACCAGGCGCTTTCCATGCCGAGCGATGTCGATCGGCGGACCGAAGCGTCAGGGTCCCCTTCGGTTGAAAGCGAATCGCTGTGCGTGAGCACGAGGCCCGTTGAAATGCTGCCGTAGAGCGACACCTGCGCCGCCTGGGCGGCACCCGCGGCAAAGAGCGCCGCGGCGGCGGCCGAGGCGAGAGAGCGTTTGAAATGCATGCTGGACTCCGAACACTGAACCGCCAACCGTTCCTCGGCGGGCGATTCTGTGCGCTAATTGATAATGAGTCTCATTATGCATTAAATGATTATCATTTGCAACCATTGGTTACAACGCTCCTGCCCTCTGAAGGGCCTAGGATGCAATGACTTCCGAGCCTTCAGCTTCGCGGGAAAAACAGGTCGAGCGAGCGCTCGGGCGAAGGCCGCGACGCCAGCGAAACGGCAATGAAAGCCGCCGCGGCCGCCGCAAATCCCGGCACGATCGCATGGAAGCCGCCGACGGGGATCTTGGCGATGCTGACGGTAAGGAACACGCCGATGCCGAGGACAACCGAAGCCAGAGCTCCCTGCGCGTTGGCCTTCTTCCAGAAAAGGCCGCCGATGAGCGGCAGCAGGAACGAAAGCTCAAGTCCGCCGAAGGCAAAGAGATTGATCCAGGCGACCACGTCCATCGGCTTGACGGCCAGCACCAGCGCGATCACGCCGAGCAGCGCCGTGGCAAAGCGCGTGCGGCGGCGCAGCCTGCCCTCGTCCTTGGCCGCCTCGGGGAAGCGGTGCAGGATCAGGTCCTGGACAATCGAGGAAGAAGCCGCGAGCAGGAGCGAGCTCACGGTCGACATCGTCGCGGCCAGGGGGCCGATCAGCGTGATGCCGGCGGTGACGGGATCCATGCGGGAGGCGATGAGGTAAGGGATGACCGCATCGGTCGTGCCGCCCACTTCGGAAAGCGGGACGTCGAGGATGCCGCGCGCAAGCACGCCGATCAGCGTCATGCCGATCATGAGGGCGCCGCAGACGACCGTCGAAACGATCATCGCAAGCCGCATGTCGGACGTGCTCTCGTAGCTCATGCAGCGGACCGCCGACTGCGGCAGGCCGAGCGTTCCGAACCCGACGAGGAGCCAGGCCGAGAAGAGCAGCGGCAGCGCGAGCGCGCCGCCCGCCGTGGGCGAGAGCATGATGCCTTCGCTGCCCGGGCCCTTCGGCGCGGCGTGCGCGACGGTCTGCATCACCGCCTCGAGGCCGCCGCCCTGCGAAAGGATCACGTCGCCGAGCTCAAACATGCCGACGAGCATGAGCACGGCGCAGACCGTGTCGGTCCAGGCGACCGCGCGGAAGCCGCCGAAGGCGGTGTAGAACACCGTCACGGCGCCGAAAAGGAGCAGGCCCTCGGTGTAGCCGATGCCGGCGGCCTGGGAGAATATCTGCGCGCCGCCGATGAACTGCCCCACCATCATCGTTGTGAAGAAGACGAGCATCAGGACCGCGAGCAGGTCCGCCAGGAAGTGCGAGACGCGCGAGTCGCCGTAGCGGGCGCGGATGAGGCCGATCACCGTGATCGCCCCCGCGGCGCGCGAGACCACCGACATTTTCTTGCCGGCAACGCCGAGAAGGAGGAAGCCGGCGATGATCTGCGGCGCGGCGAAGACGACCCAGCCGAGTCCGAGCTGCCAGGCGATGCCGGGGCCCGAGACAAACGAGCTCACCGAGCCGTAGGTGGCGACGAGCGTCATCGCGAGCACGAAGCCCTTGAGGCTGCGGTCGCCGAGGAAGTACTCGCCGGCAAAGCCGATGCGGCGCCGTCCCTTTTCGGCGAGGACGGAAACAACGGCGAGAACAATAAGGAAGACCGCGATGGGCGCGAGAATCAGCAGGCTCTTCATTTCGCCTCCCCCGCCCTGCCGGCGTCTTTTTCGAAATCGCGGCGGCATTCCTCGGCGGCTTCGTCAAGGGGCGTGTCGCTGAAAAAACGCGTCACCAGCACCCAGACGGCGACAACGGAAAAAATGTAGCCGCCGATGCAGGACGCCGCGAACCACAGCGGGAACGAGAAAACCGTTTCCGGGGAATCGCGGAACAAAAAGAGGACGGTCCAGAAGAAGACCATGGTGAGGACGGCGCACCAGAGCGTTGCCTTGGCCTCGCGGTGTGCGTCGCGAAGCGCCGCGTCGTAGAGCGGGCGCGCTTTTTTTGCTTGAGCTTTCTGCTTTAATTCCATCTTTTGGCCTGAGCCGGCATATCGATGCCCGCCTGATGCATAACATGCTTGAGCAGCAGCAGGTCGTCCCAGGCCTTGGCTTTCTGATCAGGCGAGCGCAGGAGATAGGAAGGGTGATAGGAAACGACGGCCCGGGCGGTTTTTCCCGGCGCGTATTCCACGGTGTGGACGCGTCCTCTGAGGGAGCCGATCGAGAAGCCGTCCGTGAGCCCGAGCAGTTCCTGCGCGGCGAAGCGTCCCATGATGAAGATGACGCTCGGCGCGATGAGCTCGAGCTGGCGGCGCAGATAGTGCGAGCAGCAGAGCATTTCCTGCGGCTGCGGATTACGGTTGGCGGGCGGGCGGCACTTGAGGACGTTGAGGATGACGATGTCCTTCTTGCGCACGATGTTGAGCGCGAGCAGCATCTGCGTGAGCAGCCGGCCCGACTTGCCGACGAAGGGAATGCCCTGGAGGTCTTCCTCGCTGCCCGGCGCCTCGCCCACGAGGGCGAGCTTCGGGCCGGGGCGGCCTTCGGCGAAAACCATGTGCTGGCGCGTTGCGCCCATGGCGCAGCAGCGGCAGTGCTCCGCCAGCTCGTTGAGCTGATCCCAGTCGGCCGCGGCCGCAGCGGCGGCCTGCTCGGCGGTGAGATCGCCCTGGACGGCGGGAGCGGCTGGCCCCGAAGGCTGTGCCGGACGGGACGGCGCGGAAACGGCGCGGCGAAGCGCCGCAGGGGGCGGCGCGGCGGGCCGGGCGGGCGCCGGGGCGGGAGCCCTGCGCGCAGGAGCCGCCGGCGCAGTGCCGCCCTGGGAAGAAGCGAGCGCCCGCGCTATGGCATTCTGCGGCAGCGAAACGTCCTCGGTCTCGCGCAGGATCCACTGCGGACCGATGTCCATGGCGTTCCAAATGCGGCTGTCTTCTGCGCTCAGCATGTCTTCCCTTCCACTTCCGCGGTCATCAGCACGGCGTTTTCCCGGCCGCCGGCCGCGGCGTAATAGTTCTTGCGAAGCCCCACCCTCTTGAAGCCGCTCGTCTCGTAGAGGCGCAGCGCCCTGACGTTTGATTCCCGCACTTCGAGAAGAAACTGCGGGAAGCCTTCGGCGCGCACGATCTCAAAGGCGCGGTTCAGCATGGCGCGCCCGAGGCCCCTGCCCTGCAGCGGCAGCGCGACGCCGATGTCGAGGAGCTCGGCCTCGCCGACGCCCGGCAGGATCACGGCCCAGGCGGCAATCTGCCCGGATTCGGTCTCGAGCAGCTCGCAGCGCCAGCGGGCACGCAGGGCATCCTCGAAATCGCCCTCTTTCCAAGGAGAATATTCGACCTGCGCCTCAAGGCGCGCGAGTTCCGCGCAGTCGCTCTCGCGCGCAGGCCGGAAACGGAACGCCTCCCCGCTCAAAGCCGCTCTCCGCGGGCCCGCTCCGCCATGGTGAGCGCGACGCGGTCGCGCACGTAAAGCGGCGCGGCAAGCGAAGGCATCACCGCAAGGCCTTCCTTTTCGTAGAGAAGCCCGAGACGGGCAAGCGTCAGGATCATGCTGTCGGGAACGGGGAGCTCGGCGGTGCCTTCGGGCACGCGGAGAACGCCGGCGTAAGCCGCGATCGCCGAGCCGCAGACATACTGCGCCCCGCCCTTTTCAAGCCACGAAAGCGCTTCGGCCGGGCGCACGATCTCGGGCGCGGCAAGTTCTTTGGGACGCTCTCCGGGAGCGGGCGCCTCGTAAAGGGCGCCGTAGGCCTCCTGCATGCGCGCGTCGTTGAGGACGGCAATGCGCGCGCCGGCGGGCAGCGACGCCGCCGCGGCGGCCGCGGCCGCATCGGCTTCGAGGTTGCCGACGGGAGCGACCTTCGTGCCGAGCGCCCAGGCAATGCCCTGGGCCGTGCCGCAGGCCACGCGCAGCCCCGTGAAGCTTCCGGGGCCAGCGCCGAACGCGACGAGCCTGATGTCTTCCTTGGCGAGCCCCGCCTCGGCGAGCGTCTCTTCAATCATCGAGAGGATGCGCTCGGCGTGCTTGCTGCCGATGTGCTCGGCGCGCCAGGCGGACCTGCCGTCGGCCGCAAGCACGGCGGCGGAGCAGCACTGATAGGCCGTGTCGACGGCGAGAATGGCGGAAGAACTCATGTGTGTCTCGGTAGGGTCGGAAATAAACAACAATCAGAGATGAGTCATTATAACGGGCCGCCGCAGGCGGCCCGAAGACGCAGAAAAGCCGCCGAAAACGGCGGCTTTTCAGTCTTTTAAGATATTGGCGGAAGGAGAGGGATTCAAACCCTCGATACCGAATGCGTTTGCTCGGGAGCGCTCAGCGTCCCGCAGGCGCGGGCCCGCCGGCGTGCCGGGGCATGCCATGGTCATGGCGGCCGGTCAGCTCGACGTGGAACTCGGTCACCTGACGGCGCAGTTCCGAGCGAACCTCGTCCGTGCAGAGCGGACCGTCAACCTTCTTGACGGATTTCGCCGGCACGCTGTAGCGGCGGCGGAGCCGGTCCCTTTCGCCTTCGGACATCTCGGCGCGCATGGAGCGGCGCTCCGCCGGCGTCATGCTGCGCCAGTGCATGGCGCGCGAAACGTCGTCAAGATAGGGCCAAAGCTGCGCCCGCTCCTTGGCGGACATGTCGAGCCAGCTGCGCACGCAGGGCCCGGAGCCCTCTTCACTGCATCCGTCGGCGGAGTCCGTGGCGAACGCTTCCGCGCCGAAAGGCGAGGAAAGCGCCGGCTGTCCGGGCGCGGCCATGAGATGCGCCTGCCCCTGCGCAGCGGCAGCGCCGCTGATGCTCAGACAGGCCAGCACAATGATTGCTCGATTGCTCATAACGGTTCCGAATGAATCGTGTTGTCAGCACTATATCAGTTTTGATTTTCCGCCCTGCCCGCA
>JBKEET010000003.1:0-427523 GCA_047777475.1 Burkholderia sp. | reverse complement strand
CTGCGCTTCCTGGCCGTACTGGCGCTGCAGCTCGCGGCCGACGAGCAGGTTGAAGCGCTGGTCGGAGCCGCCGAGCTCGAGGTCGGCGTGCAGCGCCACCGAGTCGTAGCCCTGCATGAGCGGGTAAAGCAGCTCGTGCATGGCAATGGGCGCCTGCTCGGCGAAGCGCTTGGCGAAGTCGTCGCGCTCGAGAAGGCGCGCGAGCGTGTAGCGCGAGGCGAGCTGGATGAGGCCCACGGAGCCGAGCTTGACGCTCCACTCGGAGTTGTAGCGGACCTCGGTGCGGTCGAGGTCAAGGACCTTGCCGGCCTGCGCGAGGTAGGTCTCGGCGTTGGCGACGATCTGCTCGTGCGAGAGCGGCGGGCGCGTCACGTTGCGGCCCGAGGGATCGCCGATGCCGGCGGTGAAGTCGCCCACGAGGAAGATGACCGTGTGGCCGAGGTCCTGGAGCTGGCGCAGCTTGTTGAGCACCACGGTGTGGCCGAGATGGATGTCGGGAGCCGTCGGGTCGAGGCCGAGCTTGCAGCGCAGGGGCTTGCCCGTCGCCTTGGAGCGGGCGAGCTTCTGCATGAATTCCTCCTCGATCAAGAAGGTATCCGTGCCGCGGCGGATCGTGGCCATGGCTTCGCGGATGTCATCGGTCACCGGGTAGGTCTCTTCGCTCCGGCGGCTTTCCTGTTCGACTGTCATCGATTTTCCTTAAGTCAAAAGCTTCGGCCGCCCCTCCGGCGGCCGACCGTGCGTCAGAAAAGCCCGAAGCCGCGGGCGGTTCGGCCTGCGGCTCCCTCAAAACGGCGCGCTTGGGCGTGTAACGTTTTACAACGTATTTCACGGCGAGCGCGCGGCCTTTCTGCTCTAAAATAAATACCTTTCTATTGTTCCTGTTTTTGCGGGCTTTCGCAACTCTGCCTTTTCGAAGAATGACGGTGCTTTCTCTCACAGACGCAGCGCACTGGCGCCGATGCCTCCTGCATCTCGCGCAGGCGGTACTCGCCGCAGGGACGATCGCGGCGGGCATTGCCGTGCCCGCGGCCGCCGCGCCGCAGCCCGCCAACCACACGTCCGCCGAGTCGCTGCCCGCCCCGGTTCTCACCGAGGCGATGGAAGCGCTGCGCCGCGAAGGCGAGGTGAAGCCCCGCAATTTCGTCGTGCGCAAGGGCGAAACGCTCACCTCGCTGCTGGCGAGGATGCGCATCGATGACGACGACGCCGTCGCCTTCATCCGCTCGACGCCCCTGCTGCGGCCGCTGGTGCTGCCGCAGGAAGGCCAGTTCGTGAGCGCCGGCGTGCGCGAGGGCGGCCGCCTCGCCTACCTGCGCCTTTACATCGAAGGCACGGGCGAGGATTCGGGCCGCACGATCGAGGTGTCCTGGCGCGGTTCGAAATTCGTTGCCGAAGAGCATCCGTTCGCGTTCGACACCATCGAGGAATCCGTCTCGGGCGCCGCCGCGGGCAGCTTCGAGCGCACGATGCGCAACCTGGAAATCCCGGACGACGTCGCCGAACAGCTCCGCAGAGTGTGGGATCCGCAGAGCGGGCCGCTTGCGAACATGAAGCGCGGCGACTCGCTGCGCATCATCTACGAGCGCAAGTTCGCCGACGGGCACTTCGTGCGCGACGGCCGGCTCCTCGCCGCGCAGATCGTCTCCGACGGCAAGGTGAGCGAAGCCTACTGGTTCTCGGACGGCGACAAAGTGAGCGGCTACTATCAGCTCGACGGCAGCTCCCCGCAGCAGACCTTCATGCGCGTCCCGCTTGAAGTGCACGAGGTGAGCAGCGAATTCGCCGCGCTGCGCCGCCATCCCGTCACGGGAAGGCTGCGCCCGCACAACGGCACGGACTTCCGCGCCCCCGCCGGCACGCGCATTTTCGCCGCGGCCGACGGCGTCGTCACCTTCGCGGGCTACAAGCGCAACGGCTACGGCCGCTACGTGAGCATCGACCACGGCCACGGCATCACCACGCTCTACGCGCACATGCAGCGCATTGCGAGCGGCCTGAGCACCGGCGACCGCGTCAGGCGCGGCCAGGTGATCGGCTACGTGGGACGCTCCGGCATGGCCACGGGCAACCACCTTCACTACGAGCTCGTGCGCAACGGCGTGCAGATCAATCCCCGCACGGCCGACCTCCCCGACACCGTCAGCCTGACGCCGTACCAGACCGCGCAGCTGCGCTCGGCGGCCGCGCCGATGCAGACGCGCTTCGACCTGCTCGCCGAAAGCGAATCGCTGCCCGCGCCCTCGACCCTGAGGGGCCCGGTCGCGCCCATCACGCAGACGGCGAGCGCCGGCGATGCGGCCGCTTCGGCCAAGCTCGCCGCCGGCAAGACGAAGGCCGCCGTGCGCCAGACCTCCTCGAAGGGCCGCTACGCGAAGAAAGCCTCCGCGAAGAAAGTCTCCGCCAAGAAGACGAGCGCCAGGCAGACGTCCGCCAAGCGCTCGAGCGCGAAGAAAGCGACCACCTCGCGGACGACCGCCAAGAAGGCGACGGCGAAGAAATCCGCCTCCTCCGCCGCAAAGAAATCCGCCTCTTCCGCCAAGAAGAAATCCTCGGGCTCGCGCAGCAAAAAGCGCTGAGCGCCCGCTTTTGGGAAGCCATGAGCCGCACCATCACGATCGGCCTGATGTCAGGCACAAGCCTCGACGGCGCTGACGCCGTCGCCATGGCCTTCGAGGCCGGCTCGATGAGCCGCCTCGGCCATGCCTACCTTCCGTTCCCGCAGACGCTGAGGAGCGCCCTCATGGCGCTCACGTCGGCGGGCCCCGACGAAATCGAGCGCATGGGCGACGCCTCCGTCGCGCTGGCCCGGCACTACGCCGCCGTCGTCGAAAAGCTGCTCGCCGAAGCCGGCATCGCGCGCGGCGAGGTGGCCGCCATCGGCGCGCACGGGCAGACCGTGCGCCATCGCCCCGAGCGCGGCTTCACGCTGCAGATCAACCACCCCGCGCTGCTCGCCGAGCTCACGGGCATCGACGTCATCTGCGACTTCCGCTCGCGCGACGTCGCCGCGGGGGGCGAAGGCGCCCCGCTCGTGCCGGCCTTCCACGCCGAATGCTTTTCGGGAGACCGGCCCCGCGCCGTCGTCAACGTGGGCGGCATCGCCAACGTCTCGGCGCTGCCCGCCAGGGGCGCGGCGGCGGGCACGGTGACGGGCGGCGACACGGGTCCCGGCAACATGCTGCTCGATGCCTGGTGCGCGAAGACGATCGGCCGTCCCTACGACGAGAACGGCGACTGGGCGCGCACGGGGCGCGTCGTCCCCGAACTCCTCGCCGATTTCCTTTCCGATCCTTATTTTTCGAGGCCGTTCCCGAAGTCGACGGGCCGCGAGCTTTTCTCGGCGGCGTGGCTCGAAGGGCACCTCGCCCGGTTCCCGGGCGTCGCGCCCGAGGATGCAGCGCGCACGATCACCGAGCTCACCGCCGTGAGCATCGCCGACGGGGTGCGCACCCTGCTCCCCGATGCCGCCGAGCTCGTGCTCTGCGGCGGCGGCACGTTCAACGCCACGCTGCGCGAGGCGATCGCCGCGCACACGAAGGCGCGCGTCACCGACACCGCCGAATTCGGCGTGCACCCGATGGAAGTGGAGGGCGCGGCCTTTGCCTGGCTCGCGGAGCGCTTCCTCGAGCGCCTGCCGGGCAACCTGCCCGCGGTGACCCACGCGGCCGGGCCGCGCATCCTCGGCGCGCTCTACCCGCACTGACAAAAACGGGACCCCGGATGCAAAAAGAGGCATCGCCCTGCGGCGGTGCCTCTTTGTTTTTCGGCCGGGCGGCCCGGAAGGGGCCGCCTTTCGGCGGATCGGCTAGACGCTGAACGACGAGCCGCAGCCGCAGGTGGTCACGGCATTGGGGTTGTCGATCACGAACTGGGCGCCCGAAAGGTCGTCCTTGAAGTCGATCTTGGCGCCGACGAGGTACTGGTAGCTCATCGAGTCGATCAGCAGCGTGACGCCGCCCTTCTGCATGACGGCGTCGTCCTCGTTCTGGGTTTCGTCGAAGGTGAAGCCGTACTGGAAGCCGGCGCATCCGCCGCCCTGCACGAACACGCGCAGCTTCAGGTTGGGATTGCCCTCTTCCTTCATCAGTTCCTTGACCTTCTCGACGGCCGCGTCGGTGAAGGTGATCGGGTCGGGCATCAGCTCGGGAGCTTCTTCCTGGGCCTGAGCCTGAGCTTTTTCAACTTTTTCTTCAGTCATTGCTGGTATCTGCGGCAGGGGCTGCCGCTCTCCGTAAGTGTGTTCTGCCGTGCGCCGCGCTTCGTCCCGGAAGCGCGCCGACGGCTGCGTGACTGCTATCCTACACGAAAAAATGCACTCCCGCAGGGCTTTCGGCGGTTCATCGGGGCCCCGCGGAGCAAGCGGGCACAAGCGAGGCGCAATCGGGCAAGCGGGAGCGAAAAGCTCCGGCCCCGAATATGAAAAAGGCCCCCGCCCGAAAGCAGGAGCCTTTTGGCCGGCAGTGCCGCCGAAGCCCGAAGGCTCCCGCGGCCGCCCAAACGCATCAGCGCTTGGAGAACTGCTTGGCGCGGCGGGCCTTGTGCAGGCCGACCTTCTTGCGTTCGACCTCGCGGGCGTCGCGGGTGATGAGGCCGGCGTTCGAGAGAACGCTCTTGAGGCCTTCGTCATAGTCGACGAGCGCGCGGGCAATGCCGTGGCGGATGGCGCCGGCCTGGCCGGACTCGCCGCCGCCGCAGACGTTGACCATGATGTCAAACGTTTCGGTGTTTTCCGTCACCTGAAGGGGCTGCATGACGAGCATGCGGCCGGTTTCACGATGGAAGTACTGGTCGAGCGGACGGCCGTTGATCACGATCTTGCCAGAGCCGCGCTTGATGAAAACACGAGCGACCGAGCTCTTGCGGCGGCCGGTGCCGTAGTTGTAGTTACCGATCATCTTTCAAGCCTTTCCGAAGAAATTAGAGGTCAAGAATCTTGGGCTGCTGCGCGGTGTGCGGATGCTGCTCACCGGCGTAGATCTTGAGCTTTTTAATCATGGCGTAGCCCAGGCGTCCCTTCGGAAGCATGCCGCGGACGGCAATCTCCAGAGCGCGGCCGGGGTGCTTGGCCTGCATATCGCGGAAAGTCGTCTCATAGACGCCGCCCGGATAGCCGGTGTGACGGTAGTACTTCTTCGTCGTGGCTTTTTCAGCGGTCATCTTCATCTTGTCCGCATTGATCACGACGATAAAGTCACCCGTGTCGACGTGGGGCGTGTATTCGGGCTTGTGCTTGCCGCGAAGGCGCAGAGCGATTTCAGCGGCCAGACGGCCGAGCACCTTGTCACTGGCATCGACCACGTACCATTCGCGCTTAACCTCAAGCGGCTTGGCCGAGAAGGTCTTCATTGCGTTTCACCTTAAAAGTTGCTTGCCTGTCTCCCGGGATGCTTAGCGGATGGCGCCGCGGCTCATCATCGCTGAGAGCCCGCATTGGCCGGAAGCGGCTGAATCCAAAAACAAAGACGAACGCGCTTTCCCGACCCCGGGAGAAGGCATCCGCCTTATAAACGGGTTTTCTGACTTAACGGATTCCGCGGCGCCAGTGGAAATCGATGGGGTGAGCAAACCGCAGGCCTGAAAGTCAGATTCGCGATTCTATCCCATCTGCGCCGCGCTGTCTACTCGAGCGAGGAAATTTATGGCTTTTCCCCGCTTCAGCTCGCGCCCTCAGAGGGTCGCCGCATGCTTGAGGTAGGAATCGAGTCCGCTCAGGAACATCTGCGTGGCCATCATCGCGAGGATCAGGCCGGTGAGGCGCTCGATAGCAATGGCGACGCGGGGCCCGAGCCTGCGCTGCACCCATTCCGCGGCGCCGAGGACGACGAAGCACACCGCCATCGTGAGCGCGATCACGAGCGCCCACTCGTCCATGCGCTCGGGCTGCGCGGCGGCGAGCATGATCACGGTGGCGATCGTCGAAGGGCCGGCGATCGCGGGAATGGCGAGCGGCACGATGAGCGGCTCGCCGTCGGGCGTCTCGCCGAAGATGCCGCCCTTGTTCGGGAAAACCATGCGCACGGCGATGAGCATCACGATGACGGCGCCGCCGATCGAGAGCGCGGCGTCCGAGAGGCCGAGCTCTTCCATGACGGGCTTGCCGAAGAACATCGAGAGGATGAGCACGGCGCCCGCAATGGCGCACTCGCGCGCCACCACGAGCAGGCGCCGGCGGTTGGGCACGTTCTTGAGGCAGGCGAGCGCAATCGGGATGTTGCCGACGGGATCGGCCATCAGCAGCACGAGCATGAAGCCGCCCCAGAAACTGTATTCCATGATGACGCCTTCTTAAAAGCTGTGCGTTAAGCCGCAGGCTGCTGCGGCGCGGCGGCAGCGGCCGCCTCTTCGGGCGCAGCGCCTTCAAGCACCGCCTCGGCCATGGGGCGGAGCGCCTCGGCGCGCGCGGGATCGATGAGCGCCACGCGCGTGCGCCGCCGGAGCACGTCGTCGGCGTCGAGCGCGAGCTCGAAATCCCTCGTGTACTGCACGAAGCGCAGGAACGCCTCTTCCTTGCCGGGAGCGAGCGCGTCGGCTTCGGCGCGCGCCCTCCTGCCCTCGGCGCGCGTGTCGAGCGCGAGTTCCTTGGTGTTGCCGAGACGCGCGGGAACGAGGTGCCGCAGCGTCGCTTCGAGGAGCGCCTTTTCGGCGCGCTCGCGGTACAGCGTCCAGCCGCCCGCGTCGACGATGACGTTGCCGAACTCGCAGGCGACGGTTTCGGCGGGCACGTCCGCCGCAAAAGAAGCCATCACGTCGCGGCGCTGCGGAGCTTTCTCGAGGAAGCGCGCCCCGGCGGCGAGGAGCTGCTCGATCTCGGTGTCGGTAGCCGCTTCGGAAGGCTCGTCCCCGGCGGCCTGGCCCGCCGCCGTGCCGAGCAGCACGTGGCCGTGCCAGGGCAGCGCGTAGAGCGTGCGCCCGTCGGCGGCGACGCCGATCAGCATGCCGGTGGCCGAGGGCATGCACTCCCGGCTCACCACGGCGTAGGCGGAGCGCGCACTTTTGACGAGCGGCGCGGCCTCCGGATCGATCAGGCGGCGCAGCGCGTCCGTCCCGGCGCCCGCCGCGAGCACGAAGCAGGTCGCGCTCACCTCGCAGGTCTTGCCGGAAAGCTCGTCGCGCACCGTGACGCTGCGCACGGTGCCGCTGCGGTAGTCAAACTGCACGGCGCTCATGCGGCTCAGCAGGAGCGCTCCTTTGGCCGCGGCGGTCTTGGCGAGCGCCGTGCAGGCCGCGGCGTCGTCGAAAACGGCTTCCTTGAAGGAGACGCCGCCCGCGAGCCCCTCGCCCGAGAGGCCGGGGAGCGAGACGATGGCCGCGTCCTTCGAGAGCATGCGCGGGGCGCCCATGCCGCCGCCCATCGCGCTGTAGGCGGAAAGCGCGGCAAAGCCCGAAAGCTCCTCGCTCCGGCTGCGGCAGGGCAGCACCATGTCGGCGGCGCGGGCGAGCGACGGCGCGTTCTTGAGGAAAAGGCCGCGCTCGGAAAGCGCGCGCGTAAGCGTCCCCCACTCGGCGGGCGGCGCAGCGTGTCGAGCGAGCCGCTGAAAACCTGGCCCGAGCGCGACGAAGCGCCCGAACCGAAGTCGCGCGCCTCGAAAAGCACGGTCCTGAGCCCTCGCGAAGCCGCGTCGAGCGCAATGCCAAGGCCGCTGGCGCCGCCGCCGATGACGGCGACGTCCCAGCTGCTTTCTTCGGCAAGGCGGGCGATGAGCGCCGCGCGGTCCGTCGGTTTGGTTTCGGTCATGCTGAAAATCCTCCTGCCTCGGCGCCGCGGGGCTCTTGCAGCCGAAACCCTCGCGGCGCAGTCAAAACAGCCGTCCGCACAAGACGGCCCAAGCGCAGACAGTTTATCCAAAAATGCAGAACAGGGATGTAAAAAAGCCGTCAAAAAGCGCATCGCTGCGCTCTCTGGCGGCTTTCGGGCACCGGGGCGGGCGCAGCGTGCGCCCGCGCCCTTTCAGGCCTTATTCGGACTTCTTGTCCGCAGCCTCGACGGCCTCGGCCTCTTCGGCTTCGGCCTCACCGGCCTTTTCTTCGGCCCCGGCGGCTTCGGGAGCCTCTTCGGCCGCAGGGGCCTCGGCGGTTTCCGCAGCTTCGCTGCCTTCGCCGTAGTTCTCCTCTTCCACGTCGTCGACGCGGTCGACGTCCGTGAAGACGGCCTCGGCGGTCTCGGGCTTGACGGCGGGCGCGGCCGGTTCGGGGCGGCGCACCAGGCGAGAGGCGGAAATCAGCATGCGCAGCGCATTGTTGACGGCCTCGGCGCTCTCAAAGTAATCGGCGACGTCGCTGTCAAGGCGCACGACGGCGTTCTTGGCGAATTCGCTGCGGTCGGCGAAGCGGCGGGTCTCGGCGGCGCGGGCGCGCGGGCCGGAGCGGACGCCGAAGTCCTCGCGGCGGAAATTGCCGTCGAAGCGGCGCTGGCGGCCGCCGCCGAAGCCGCGGCGCTCACCGAAGCTGCGGCGCTCGCCGAAGCCGCGGCGCTCGCCGAAATCGCGCTTTTCGCCGAAGTCACGCTTCTCGCCGAAGTCGCGCTTGCCGCCGAAGTCGCGCTTCTCGCCGAAGTCGCGGCGGTCGGAGCGGTCGAAGCGGCGCGGGCCGCGGTCGGAAAAGCGCTCGCCGTCGCGGCGGTCGCTGCCAAAAGAAGCCCGATGCGGGCCGTTGTTGTTCCAGGGTTTGCGATCCATGCTGATATTGCTTGAAAAAAGAATGCTTTGAAAGATATATTTTTTGGAGCGCGGTGCTTCGGGCAGCGCTCTTTTTGCGGAATGCGCCTCAGTGGCGTTCATGCGGGAGCCTCGCGCGCCGTGGCCGCCATTTTAAGTGATAACCACGGGAAGATGTGCCGAATGGCCCGATTGGTTATACACTTGAAGTACGGGCGGAAGATTTAAACGACTGCCCGACTAGCGAATTAAGATAACAAAACAAAAAGAGAGGTGTTTATGACCCAATCTTTGCAAATTGTGTTCCACGGCATCAACCGTTCTCCCGCCGTAGAAGCCGCAGTTAAAGAAAAAGTCGACGCGCTGAGCCGTTTTGACGATCGTCTCGGTGCATGCAAAGTGACGGTCACGCAGGAGGGCCACCAGACCCTCGGTGCCTTCACCGTCAGCGTCGACCTGGTTTCTTCGGGCCAGAACCTTCGCGCGAGCCGCACCAACCAGGACGTGATGCTCGCCTTGAACGAGGCCTTCGACACGATCCGCCGCTCCATCAAGGAAGCCGCCGACAAGATCGAAGACCGCCGCACCAAGTAAGGAGACGGTGAAAGAAGCGGAGCGCCGCAGCGCTCCGCGCCGACACGGCGCCGGAAAAACGATTTTCCGGCGCTTTTTGTATGTGCGGAAAACGCGGGAAAGCCTCCCGGCGCCGAAGACGCCCGGGAGGCTTTTTTGAGGAAAAGAGAAAAGTTCGGCGCAGGTGTTGACCCCGCCTGCGCCGAACCCCCGACCTCCGACTCAAGGAGGAGGCTAGAGCCTTTGCAAAGCAGCCGCCGGCTTACTTGTTCCAGCCGTAGAACTGCGTGACCGTCTTCCAGGCCACCTGCTGCAGATATTTCGCGTCGGCCGGCTTGAGCGGCTTCTCGCAGCCGCCGAGGAACTTGAAGCCCTCGGGAGACTTCTTAAAGATCGTCGAATAGACGACGGCACCGTAGAGGTAGGAGCCCGCGGCGCTCGGATGCTTCTTGTCGGGCGCGTGCAGGATCAGGTCGGGCCTGCCCTTGAGGCTCTCGACGAACGCGGGGCCGACCGGCACGGCAAGGATGTTGTGCTTGTTGGCTTCAGTGATCGTCGCATCGGCGAGCTTCTGGTACTGCTCGGGGTGATCCTGCCTGGCCCAGGCAATGATAACCGCAGGCTCGCTGCCGGCGGCGCGGACCGTGGCGACGTGCTTGCCGAGATACTCCTGGAAGGTCGCCTTGGCGCCGTTCTTCTCATTGATCGGCTCGATCGACTGCGGCTGCAGGAACACGACGTCGAACTTCGGAGAGTGCTTGTCGTAGCTGTCCTGGGGACGCGGCTTGAGGTACTCGGCCACCGGGTGCCAGCTCAGGCGCCCGGCCGAAATCGTGATCATGCGGGCGACCCAGTCCCGCTTTTCTTCCTTGGTGAAGCCGCGCACGTAGCCGTTGACGCCGCAGTTGTAGTACGTGAAGGAGTTGCCGACGTAAAGGCCGGTCTTGGGCACGTTCTGAAGCTGCGTGACCTTGGGCTGGACGGTGTTGACAAGGCCCGCGGCGCCCGCCGCGGAGACCGAAAGGCCGAGCACGGCGGCCGCAAGAAGGGAAGTGGCAAATTTCATAGCTGTTTCTCCATAGTGAAAAGGGAACAAAGCCGGGGGGCTCATTGCAGCAAGCTGGGGGGCCTGCTTACTTCCAGCCGTACCAGGACCGGACGGTGTCCCAGGCGACCTTGGCCATCCTGGCGCGCATCGCGGGCTCGAGCGGCTTCTCGCAGCCGCCCGCGAAGCCCGTCGCGTCGGACGGATCGCGGTGATAGATCGACGCATACACGGTCATGGCCATCAGATAGGAGCCGACGGCCGTCGGGTGCGTGTTGTCGGGCATGATGAACTTGACGTCCGGATAGGCCTTCTCGGCGGCCTCAAACGCCAGGCCGACGGGGAACACCATCATCTTGTTGTCGTTCGCGATCTTGGTCACGTGATCGGCGACGAGCGACATCGCGGGGGCGTTCTTCTTGTGCTGGACCCAGGTCATGAGCAGCGCCGGCGTGCCGCCTGCCCTGCGGATCGCATCGGCGTGGATCTTCACGTAGTGCTCGTCGCGCAGCTGGTCGTCCGTGCCGCGGTTGCTCGCCTGCATGATGACGAGCTCGTAGCTCTCGCGCTTCTTGAGCTCCTTTTCCATGAGGCGGGGATCGAGCTTGCCGTACTTGGCCTGATGGCTTTCGAGCAGGTTGTTGTCGAGGTATTCCTCAAGCGGCTGCTGACTCATGTTCGAGCGGCCGATCGCCGCGATGCGGGTCTTCACCTTCGGATCGGCCTTCTGGCGGATCAGCCCGCGCAGGTAGCCGTTGAGGCCGCAGTTGTAATACATGTAGGAATTGCCCACGATCAGAATGGTCTTGGGCGTCATCCCGAGATCCCTGACGGCGGGCTGCACCCCGCCCGCCGCGGCACCGAAGCAGCCGGCGCAGCACGCGGCCGCAACGGCAAGCTTCAGCAGTTTGTGCTCTGCCATACCCGTTAACTCCTTCAAATGAAAAGAGCGGCCGCACCGTCAGTCGGTAGTGCGGCCGCGAAAACGGCGGCGCCCGAAGCCTTCCCGTCGCGAGCAGGCCCCGGGCCGGCGCGCCGCCCTGTCGGAAATGCGGGAGGCTCATGTCCGAACAGCCGAAGAAAAACGCATTTCCGCCATAAACTTGATTATATTTACAGTATTGTTTTTTAAAAAATATAAAAAGATAATGTATTATTCACTAAATGGATAATGAGGAGAGGAGGCAAAAGCCGTGAGAAAGCCGAAGATCCAGCAGCTCGAATCGCTGCTCACCGTAGCGAAGTACGGTTCCATCAATGCCGCGGCCAAGGCCAACGGCATCCCGCAGCCATCGCTCTCGCGCACCATCCGCGAGCTCGAGGAGACGGTGAAGGTCCCGCTCGTCGTGCGCGGCCGCCAGGGCATCACGTTCACCAAGGCGGGCGAGATATTCGCCGCGCACATCGGCTCGGTCCTTTCCGAGCTCGACCGCGCCATCGAGGAGGCGCAGGAGCTCACGGGCCGGGGCGACATGCACCTTTCGGTCGGCATTTCGCCGATCACCGGCAACTCGATCTTCCCGCGCGCCGTCAACCTGCTCATGAACCGCTACCCCCAGCTGCAGGTCCACGTCGACGACAACCCGATCGGGCAGAACATCCAGCTGCTGCGCCACGGCGTCCTCGACATGGCGATCGGCAACGCCGACGCGGAGGCAAGCTTCTCCGAATTCAAGGTCGAGCACCTCTTCGACTGCCCGTTCAAGATCTGCTGCGCCAAGGGCCATCCGCTCGAAAACGCGAAAAGCTTCGCTGAGCTGAAGGACGCGCGCTGGTGGGTCACCGGCGAGCTGCAGATCTGCCGCCGCAAGAACCCGAATTTCGCCGGGCTCACCGTGCGCCAGGGCCTCGACACGAGAAGCCACCTCGTCGGCATCCCGCTCATCAAGGAGCAGGGCTTCATCGCCCTGCTCTCCGCCGTGCAGATCCGCAAGTACCGCGAGTGGCTCTCGATCATCCCGATCCCCTGCGGCCCGGTGATCGGACACTACAACCTCATCTACCCGAAGAACGTGCCCCTCACGCGCATCGCCATGCAGATGATCACGGCGCTGCACCAGGAAGCGGACGCCTACGACTGGCACTCGATGGCGTGAGCGGGCGGGGAAAGCCCCCGCTTCGCACAGAAAAAACTCCGCCGCCCGAAGGAGATCAGGCGGCGGAGCCCTCAAAAGGAGTGCCTGCGGCCCGTGCGCTAGCGCGCATCCCAGCCGTTGAAGTCACAGACACTCTCCCAAGCCACGCGCTGCAGCGCCTCGCCCGTCTCCCTGTTGACGGACACGTCGCTGTACTTGCCGAAGAAATCCGAACCTTCCGGCGTTTCCTTGAAGAAGCCTGCATAAAAGACGCACGCCTCCAGGTAGGTGCCCGGCACCGTCGGATGGCGGTTGTCGGTGCGGATCAGATCGACGCCGGGGAGCTCGCGCTGCGCCCTGGCGAAAGCCAGTCCGCAGGGAGCCACCGGCACGCGGTGCTTGTTGGCCTCCGAGGTGATGGCATCAGCAAGCTGCCGGGTCATCTCGGGACGGTTCTTGTAAGCCCAGGTCATCATGAGCATGGGCTCGGAGCCGACGGCGCGGATGTCGGCAACGTGCTTGGCGACCGAAGCGGCGAAGAGCTTGCTCAGCTCGGGATGAATCGGCCCCTGGGACGAGTCCTCAAGCACCACGGCATCAAAGATCCTGCCGTCGGGGTACTTGATGAATTCAAGCGTGTTTTTCCCGTCGCTTGAGAAGGCGTAGCTTCTCAGGCCGTTGGGGCGGAGGTAGCTCCTGACGTCGTGCCAGTAGAGGCTCGCGCCGCTGATCGCCGCCAGCGTCATGATGACCGTGCGACCCTTGCTCTTGGCCAGGCCCGCAATCATGGCGTTCACGCCGCAGTTGAAATACATGAATGAATTGCCGACCAGGAGCACTTTCTTGACGGGGTTCTTGAACTCCGTTGCCAAAGGCTTGACGGTGTAGTCAGTTCCAAAAACTTTATTTTCCATCTGAGCTCCGGATGGCCGCCGGATCGGTCTTTATCCGGCGGCCGTTTTTCCTTCTTATTGGTTAAGCGGCTGTCAGGCAGCCACGTTGAAGATCAGGTTCATCGCATAGATCACGACGAAGCCGATGCAGAGCGGAATGCACGTGCGGCGGCAGATGCCCATCGGGCTCACGCCGGCGGCCGCGGCCGCAGCGATCACGCAGCCCGCAACCGGGCTCATGGAGCGGAACACGGACGAAGCGAGGTGCATCGGAACGAGCATGGCAGGAAGGCTGCCGCCCAGGCTGTTGTGCACGTCGTTGGCGAGCGAGCCGAACGAGGCGAAGGCGCCCACGCCGGAACCCGTCAGGGCCGTGACGACGCCGACCAGGCCGGTGAGCACGCCGGTCATGCCGTTGACGCCGAAGCCGGTCTTGTAAGCCACGTCGATGATCGACTGGATGAGGCCGGAAGCGCGCAGCGAAGTGGCGAACACTTCGGCGCAGATCACCAGCGCCACGATGCCGCCGAACATCTGGCCCATCTTCTTGAAGAGGACCACGGCGTCCTTGAAGACGGCGTTGACCTCGCGGCGGCGGATGAGCTCAATGATCATCACGGCGAACCAGGTCAGGAACAGCGCGGTGACCACGTTGAGCTTGACGGAGGAAATGCCGAACTTCGAGAAGACGAAGAGCAGCACGATCGGCACGAACGGGAAGACGGCGTACCAGGACGGGCACTGACGCTCCTCACCCTTCTTCTGGGCCTTCGCGTCGCCCATGAGGTTGTCCTCGCCGTAGACGTCGTCGTTGCGCTTGTCAAAGTACTTCTGGACGAAGAACAGCGACACGGCGATGGCGATCACGGCCGGCACGGCGCAGATCAGCTGGTACTCGACGTAATAAGCGGTCGGGTCCATGCCGGCGAGCTTGGCGGCCAGCTGCTGGGTGCCGAAGAGCGGGCCCGCGGCAATGCCGCAGGAGCAGACCAGCGTCGATGCCGCGGCGGCCCGCGACACGCCGATGCGGGTGAGAATCGGGTAGAAGCTCACCAAGAGCAGCATCGTGAGGCCGGCGGCCGACACAATGACGAGGTTGATGCACTGGCCGAGGATGTAAGCGACGGCGAGGAGCAGGTACGGGCTGCTGATCTTCTTGAGCGGCTCGGCAACCAGGCGGACCAGGGCGTTCGAGGCGCCGATCTGGGACATGTAGCCGGCGAAGCCGCCGGACACCATGATGATCAGGCCGACGCTGGTCAGCTCTTTCTTGGAAACGGCTTCGATCAGCGCGAGCGGGTCAAAGCCGATGAATCCGGTGGGCTTGGCGCCCTTCGGAAGGAAGGAGTCGACGCCGCAGAGGATTGAGACGTAAATAATCACGAGGCCGGCAATGAGGAGGACCATCTGGGTCTGGTAGCGCTTGATGAGCATCCAGCCCGCAATGATCGTTACGACTGCCGCAACTATTACAGGAATCATGTTTTTATCTCCTTTGGGCCTATGCCGGGAACGGCTTCGACCTCGCCATTATTCTGACGGCGCAAAACATGTCCCGCTAGATCATTAATTTGCATGCGTTATGCAAAAAGTTAATAGTGCGGTAAATGCTGTAAATCGCTTGTTTTCGGACTCTGCAAGGCTTTTATAGCGATTGCGGAGTATGCATAGGCCGGTTTACGCAGAGACCGGACCGTGCTCTTCAGGCGGCAAAACGGGATTCGGCGGAAGGTGCGGAAAAGGAGAAGCGGGCCGAGGAGGATGCCCTGAAACGCAAAAACCCGCAGCGGCTTTGCTGCGGGCTTTCTTAAAAAGGTGGCGTCCCCTAGCAGATTCGAACTGCTGTACCGACCGTGAAAGGGTCGTGTCCTAGGCCTCTAGACGAAGGGGACCTTTTTGGTGGAGGATAGCGGGATCGAACCGCTGACCTCTTGCATGCCATGCAAGCGCTCTCCCAGCTGAGCTAATCCCCCGAAAATTCGGGCACTGATTTCTAATTGGTGGAGGATAGCGGGATCGAACCGCTGACCTCTTGCATGCCATGCAAGCGCTCTCCCAGCTGAGCTAATCCCCCGAAATCAGAGACGTGAACTATAGCAGAATAATCTCATACGCGCATCGGCAGTTGTAACTAAATATTACAAATGCGCTCGAACCGCAACCTCCGCAGCAGGCAGAAATCGGAGGGTTGCGCTAGTCTTTGCAGATCGACAGAAATCCTGAAAGCTTCCGAAACTCCTGCAATTATGACGGCAATGAAGAGTCAGGCCGCCGGGCGCGCGGCCGGGACGGACGCCCCCGCCGGCAGCCTCATCCGCATCCGCGGCGCGCGGCAGAACAACCTCAAGAACATCGACCTTGACATCAGAACGGGCGAATTCACCGTGGTCACGGGCCTTTCCGGCTCGGGCAAGAGCTCCCTGGTGTTCGACACGCTTTACGCCGAAGGCCAGCGCCGCTACGTCGAAACGTTCAGCCCCTATGCGCGCCAGTTCCTCGACCGCATGAACCGGCCGCACGTCGACCGCATCGAGGGGGTGCCGCCTGCGATCGCCATCGACCAGAACTCGGTGGTGCGCACGTCGCGCTCGACCGTCGGCACGATGACGGAGCTCAACGACCACATCAAGCTGCTCTTTGCCCACCACGCGACGCTCTACTGTCCGTCCTGCGGCCGGCCCGTGCGCGAGCACACGCCGCAGACGATCTGGAGCGACATTCTCGAAAGGCTCCGCGAAAAGGGCCTCGAGCAGACGGCACGCCTCTATATAACGTTCACGCTCCGGGTGCCGGAGAACCTGCCGCTCGAGACGGCGGAAAACGGCCTTTCGGCCCAGGGCTTCACGCACATCGTCAAGCGCGAGAAGGCCAAGGACGGCACGCTGCTTTACGTCGCCTCCGACCGCTTCCGGGCCGCCGGCGCCGAGCGCTCGCGGGCGATCGACGCCGTTGAGCGCGCTTTGGAGAAAGGCGCCGGGTCCGTGCAGGCGTTCGCCGCCGAAGCGGGCGGCGAGCCGGAGCTCCTTGCCGTCTACCGCCGCGGCTTCGTCTGCGCCGACTGCGGCCTGACGTTTTCCAAGCCGCAGAACTCGCTTTTCAGCTTCAATTCGCCGCTCGGCGCCTGCGAGACGTGCCGCGGCTTCGGGCGCGTCATCGGCGTCGACCCCGACCTGGTGGTCCCGGATCCGACGAAGACGCTCGCCGAGGGCGCCGTCAAGCCCTGGACGACGGCGGCATTCAGGGAATGCCAGGACGACCTGCTGCGGCTCGCCGCCAAGCACGGCGTGCCGACCGACACGCCCTGGGAGGACATGAGCGAAGAAGACCGCGCCTGGGTCTGGAACGGCGACAGCGACTGGGCCGGGCACTGGAACCGGCAGTGGTACGGCGTCAGGCACTTTTTCGAGTGGCTCGAGACGAAGGCCTACAAGCTGCACGTGCGCGTGATGCTCTCGCGCTACCGCTCTTACTCGGTCTGCCCGGCCTGCGGCGGCTCGCACTTGAAGCAGCACGCGCTTTTCTGGCGCTACGGCACGCTTGAGCAGCGCCGCAGCGCGCTTGCGGCGGCCGCGCCCGGCGAAGGACGCTTCAAGCCGCTCTCGGCGACCCTCTCCGACGAGGCCTACGACCGGCTCCCGGGCTTCAACTTCCATGAGCTCATGACGCTGCCGATCGCCATCCTGCGGGATTTCTTCGCCTCGCGCACCGAGGCGGCCGACGAAGCCGAAAAGCTGCTGCTCGGCGAAATCAGCTCCCGGCTCGGCTTCCTCTGCGACGTCGGCGTGGGCTATCTGACGCTCGACCGGCAGAGCCGCACGCTCTCGGGCGGCGAAGTGCAGCGCGTGAACCTCACCACCGCGCTCGGCACCTCGCTCGTCAACACGCTCTTCGTCCTCGACGAGCCGAGCATCGGCCTGCACCCGCGCGACATGGACCGCGTCAACGCGGTGATGCGGCGCCTCACCGCCAAGGGCAACACGCTCGTCGTGGTCGAGCACGACCCGCAGGTCATGCTCGCCGCCACGCGGCTCATCGACATGGGGCCGGGCGCCGGCGCCAGCGGCGGCCGCATCATTTACGACGGCACCACGCGCGGCGTGCTGAGCGCCTCCACGCTCACGGCCGACTATCTCTCGGGCCGCAAGCGCATCGTGCGCCCCGCGCCGCACCCCGTCACCGCCGAGACGCCGCGCCTCATCGTGAAAGGAGCCGCCGAGCACAACCTGCAGCACATCGACGCGGCCTTCCCGCTCAAGTCCTTCGTCGCCGTCGCCGGCGTCTCGGGCTCGGGCAAGTCGACCCTCATTTCCGACATCCTCGTCCCGGCGCTCGAGCGCCGGCTCGGCAAGAGCACCGCCGTGCCGGGCAAGTTCGATGCGCTCGAAGGGACGCTGCCGAGCGACGTGATCTTCGTCGACCAGAGCCCCATCGGGCGCACGACGCGCGGCAACCCGGTGAGCTACGTGAAAAGCTTCGACGGCATCCGGCGGCTCTTCGCCGACTCGCCGCAGGCGCGCGCCGCGGGGCTCGGCTACGCCGACTTCTCGTTCAACACGGGCAACGGGCGCTGCCCCGCCTGCGGCGGCACGGGCACCGAGCACGTCGAGATGCAGTTCCTCTCCGACGTCTACCTGCCCTGCCCGGAATGCGGCGGGCGGCGCTACCGCGAATCGACGCTGGCCGTGAAGCTCGAGCTCGGCGGCAGGCTGCGCAGCATCGCCGACGTGCTCGACATGACGGTCGACGAGGCCTGCGAGGCGTTCGCCGGCAAGCCCGACATCATCTCGGGCCTCAGCGAGCTGCGCGCCGTCGGCCTCGGCTACCTGACGCTCGGGCAGCCGCTCACGACGCTCTCGGGCGGCGAGCGGCAGCGCCTGAAGCTCGCCGGCCACCTCGCCGAGGGACTGCGCGCCTCGCGGCGCGGCCCCGGCAAGCTCTTCGTTTTCGACGAACCGACGACGGGCCTGCACTTCGCCGACATCGCGACGCTGATCCGCATCTTCGACGGGCTCGTCATGCTCGGGCACTCGGTCATCGTGATCGAGCACAACCTCGACGTGCTCAATACCGCCGACTGGGTGATCGAACTCGGCCCCGACGGCGGCAGCCGCGGCGGACGCATCGTCTTCGAAGGCGATCCCGATGCGCTCGCCGCGCGCGGGGACTCGCCCACGGGCCGCGCGCTCGCCGCCTGGCGTCTCACGCTCTCGGGCGACCGCTCGCGCGAGAACTTCTTCAACCTGCCGCCGCTCAAGCCGAAGAAGGCGGTCCCCGAGGACGAAGCCGCCGCCCGCGGCATCGCCGTCTCGGGCGCGCGCGAGCACAACCTGCGCGACCTTTCGGTCGTCATCCCGCGCGACAAGTTCACGGTCGTCACCGGCCCCTCGGGCTCGGGCAAGTCGACGCTCGCCTTCGACATCATTTTCGCGGAAGGCCAGCGCCGCTACCTCGAATCGCTCAACGCCTACGCGCGCTCGATGGTGCAGCCCGCCCCCGTGCCCGACGTCGACTCCGTGCGCGGCATCCCGCCCACGGTCGCCATCGAGCAGCGCACCTCGCGCGGCGGCATGCGCTCCACCGTGGCGACGATGACCGAGGTCTACCATTTCCTGAGGCTCCTTTTCGTCAAGCTCGGCGTGCAGTACTGCCCTGACTGCGGCGTGCCCGCCGCGCCGCAGAGCCGCGACAGCATCGTCGCCGCAATCCGCCGGGACTTCAAAGGCCGGACCGCGGCGCTGCTTGCGCCGATCGTGCGCCGCCAGAAGGGCAGCTTCCGCAAGGAACTGGCCGACGCCGCGCTCGCGGGCTTCTCGGTGGCCAGGATCGACGGCGCCTACGTCGACATCAGCTCCGGCAAGCTCCGGCTCGAGCGCTACAGCGAGCACGACGTGGAGCTGCCGGTCGGGCTCTGGAGCGGCGGCGCCGACCTCGGCGAACTCGTCGACAGGGCGCTGCTCGAGGGCCACGGGCGCATGATCGTCACCGACTTCGTGCCCACGTCCGAAAACGTCGCGGCGACGCTGGAGGATGCCGCCAAGACCGAGCACAGCACCGGCGGGCAGCTCTACTCGACGCTGTCCGCCTGCCCGGTGTGCCTCAAGAGCTTCCCGCCGCTCGACCCGAGGCTTTTCTCCTACAACTCTTCGGTCGGCGCCTGCCCGGCGTGCTCGGGCTACGGTGTGATCACGGCGGCGATCCGCAAGGCGCAGAAGGAGCAGACGGTTTTCAGCGCCGAGTCGGACGCCCTCGTCCCCGACGAAGACGGCGGGGAAGAGACCGCCGTCTGCCCCGAGTGCGGCGGCACGCGCCTCAACCGCGTGGCCCGCGCCGTGCGCTGGCAGGGCCTCGGCATCGCCGACATCGGCGCCATGACGGTCGACGCGGCGGCGGATTTCTTCAAGAAGATCAAGCTCTCCGGACGCGAGGCCGCCATCGGCCATGACGCTCTCGAGGAGATCAAGTCGCGCCTCGCGTTCATGCAGAACGTCGGGCTCGGCTACCTGACGCTCGACCGCAGCGCGCCGACCCTCTCGGGCGGCGAAGCGCAGCGCATCCGCCTTGCCGCGCAGCTCGGCAGCAACCTGCGCGGCGTGTGCTACGTGCTCGACGAGCCGACGATCGGCCTGCACCCGCGCGACAACGGCATCCTGCTCGGCGCCATCGCCGAGCTCACCCGCAAGGGCAACACGCTGCTCGTGGTCGAGCACGACGAGGAGACGATCCGCCGGGCGGATCACATCGTCGACATCGGCCCGGGATCGGGCTCCCGCGGCGGGCGGCTCATCGCCGAAGGCACCATCGAAGACATCGAGGAGGCCAAGGACTCGCTCACCGGCGAATGCCTGCTGCATCCCCTGCCGCACACCGGCAGGCCGCAGGCCGTCTTCGACCCGGCCTCCTCGCCCAAGCTCACGCTGCGCGGCGTGACGCGGCACAACATCCGCGGCGAGGACTTCGACGTGCCGCTCGGCATGCTCACGGCGGTGACGGGCGTCTCGGGCTCGGGCAAGTCGACGCTCACGCACGACGTGCTCTACGAGAACCTGCGCCGCGCGCTCGCCGCCAAGGGCGGCGACGTGCCCTGGAAAGACTGCGCGGGCATCGAGGACTTCGAGCAGGTCGACCGCGTGCTCGAAGTCGACCAGACGCCGATCGGCAAGACGCCGCGCTCGTGCCCGGCCACCTACATCGGCTTTTTCGATGCCATCCGCAAGCTCTACGCGGCCACGCCCGAAGGCCAGGCCCGCGGCTACGGCGCCGGGCGCTTCTCCTTCAACAACAGGGGCGGGCGCTGCGAAGCGTGCGCCGGGCAGGGCTTCCGCACGGTGGAGATGTCGTTCCTGCCGGACGTCAAGGTGCTCTGCGAGGTCTGCGGCGGACAGCGCTTCAACCCGGAGACGCTGGCCGTCACGTGGAAAGGCAAGAGCATCGGCGAAGTGCTGCAGATGGAGGTCGACGAGGCGCTCGAGTTCTTCTCGTCGATCCCGGCGATCGCCCACCCGCTTTCGCTGATGCGCGACATCGGCCTCGGGTACCTCACGCTCGGGCAGCCCTCGCCCACGCTCTCGGGCGGCGAGGCGCAGCGCATCAAGCTCGTCACGGAGCTTGCCAAGGTGAAGGAGGACGAGGGCCCGCAGAGCCGGCGCTTCGCGCACACGCTCTACGTGCTCGACGAGCCGACCGTCGGCCTTCACATGGCCGACGTGGCCAAGCTCACGAACGTTTTGAAGCGCCTGGTGAAAGCCGGCAGCTCGGTGGTGGTCGTCGAGCACAACCTCGACGTCATCGCCGAGGCGGACTGGGTGATCGACATGGGACCCGAAGGCGGCTCGGGCGGCGGCAGGGCCGTCGCCTGCGGCACGCCCGCGGAAATCGCCCGCAGGAAGACGCATACGGGCAGGGCGCTGGCGGCCTTCCTGAAGGAGCACCGCCCGCAGAAGTGACACAAACGGGCGCTTCCCCGGCGGGAAGCGCCCGTTTGTTCTTTCCGGCTCCCTGAGGCCTCAGCCCTCGCTCAGCGCTTCTCCACGTAGCGCATGAGCACGGCGGCCGCCGCCAGCATCACGGCCGACGGCATCACCGAAACGACGATCGGCGACCAGGTGTTGACCGTGCCGAGGAAGGAGAAGACGTTGTTGAGCGCGTAGAACGCCACGCCGATGATCACGCCCGCGAAGATCTTGATGGCCACGCCGCCGGAGCGCGCGTTGACGTAGGCGAACGGCATCGCCACCGCCAGCATCACGAGCACGGCAAGCGGGTAAAAGACCTTGTTCCAGAACGTGACTTCATAGCGGTCGGTGTCCTGGTTGTTGCGCTTCAGGTGATTGACGTAAGTGTCGAGGTCGCGCATCGACATCGTATCGGGCTTCACCGTCATGACGCCGAGCATGTCGGGCGTCACCGAGGTGGCGAAGAAGAAGGTCTTCATCGGCTCGCGCAGCACGCGGTCCGAGGTCGGGCGGTTGTTGTCCCGCGAAATGACCGGATAGGTGTAGCGCACGGCGCTGCGAAGGTTCCATCCCTGCTTGGCCTGGTCGTAGGAAGCGCTCTTTGCCTCGATCACGTACTTGATGCGCCCCGTCATGTCGAATTCGAAGACGCGCCAGCGGCCCGTCTGAGCGAGGTTGCTCGATTTGAGCGAGCGCACGTTGATGTAGCGGTCGGTGCCCGAGCCGCTCTTGTCCACGTCGCGGATCCAGACGCCGCTCTCATAGCCGCGCGCCGTGATGTTCGCGCCCGAGGTGCGCACCTCGGTCCAGGCGCGCTCGGCGGCGGGCACGGCAAATTCGCCCACCGCATACGTGATGAGCATGAGGATGATGCCCGGGATCAGGAGCACCTTGGCCATGTCGAGCGACGACATGCCGGCGACGCGCAGCACGGTGAATTCCGAGCTGTGGGCCCAGCGCGAAAGCACATAGACGGCGGCGAGCAGGGCCGCGAGCGGCATCACTTCGTAGACGCGCTCCGGAAGCACCAGTGCCGTGAGCTTGAGAGCCGTCGACATCGGACGGCCGGCGCCCACGTTGTCGAGCTGGGCGATAAGGTCAAAGAACGCAAAGAGCGCGACGAGCACGACGAGCACGAACGCCGTTGCGAGCAGGATTTCCTTGGTGAACTGGCGGGAGATGATGCGCATGGCTCAGCCCTCCCCCTTGCTGCGGCCGCGCTGGTGGCTCCAGTACCAAGGCGTCATCCAGACCGGCAGCCAGCGCTGCATGAAAACGCGGCGGATGTAGAAGATCACGCAGAGCAGCAGCACCGCGCCGTGGAGAATGAAGAGTCCGCTCATGTAAGTGAACTTCTTCTGCTCGATCCAGGTCTGCATGATCGAAATGCCGTTGAGGTAAAGGATGAAGACCAATGCGGCGATGATCAGGTTGAAGCTTCGGCCGGCGCGCGGATTCGATGCGGAAAGCGGCACGGCAAAGAGCGCCAGCAGCAGTGCCGAAAGCGGCCAGGAAAGGCGCCAGAAAATCTCGCCCTGCTGCTCGGGCGTGCCGCCCGCTAGCAGCGTCGTCATCGGCTGCGCCGCCGCCTTCATCGAGTCGAGGCGCTTGTCGAGCTTCACATCAATGCGCGTGCCGTAGTCCTTGAACTGCACGACGCGCGTCTCGGGGCTGCCGCTGTTGATTTCGACGCGGCGTCCGTTATGCAGCACCACGTAGCGGTCGCCCTCGGGGTTGACCTCGAGCGTGCCGCTCTCGGCCGTAATGGTGGCCATGCCCTTCGACGTTGTTTCGGCGACGAAAACGCGGCCGACCTCGTTGCTGTTCTTGCCCTGCGATTCCACGAAGAAGATGCGCCGGCCGTTGAGCGACTCGATGAAGCGCCCGGGCGAGAGCTGGTTCACCTCATCGCGGTTGGCAAACTCGTTGCGCGCCGAATCCGTCTGGGAAGTCGCCCAGGGCGAGATGACAATCGAGAGAAGCGCAATGGCCAGGACGACGGGCACCGCGAAGCGGAGCACCGGCCCGATCCACGAAAGCAGGGAGCGTCCGCCGGAGCTGAACCAGACAATCATCTCGTTGTCCTGCCAGCTGCGCATGAGGGTCATGAGAACGGCGATGAAAAGCGAGAGCGCGAGCAGCGGGGGCAGATTGGTGAGCACGTTGTACAGCACCATCTGCAGGATGGCGCTGCTGTCGATGCGGCCGCCCGCCGCCAGGCTGAGAATGCGCACCATGCCCACGGCCAGCACGATGGCAAACAGGACGGTGAAGACACCGCCTGCGCTGTTGGCCAGCTCGGCAACTACGGAGCGTTTGAAAATCATGAAGCTGCTGTCCGCACAAAAATAGGGTCGGCGGCCGGGCACAAAACTGCCTCAAAGCCGCGCTGATGAAAGGATTTTAGATGATTTGCCGTTAAAGTTCGGAACTAATTGTCTCCATTTCCGGCCGTACCTTCCGGGCGGCGCGCGAAAGCGGTCCCCGATATGACAAAACCCCGGCATCTTGCGATGCCGGGGTTCTGCATTGGGGAGCCTGACGATGTCCTACTTTCACTGGAAATACAACCAACTATCATCGGCGATAAGACGTTTCACTGTCCTGTTCGGAATGGGAAGGAGTGGGACCGTCTCTCTATGGTCATCAGGCAAGGGCTTTGTCCTTGCGGACGAATCCTTGGAAGAAAAAAACGAAGCTTTCAAGCTGCGCTTGCTTTCTTGATTCTTTCTTGAAGCTCCCTTTTCAGAGCAAAAGCTTCACGGTTATAGGATCAAGCTGCACGAGCAATTAGTATCGGTTAGCTGAGCGCCTCGCAGCGCTTGCACACCCGACCTATCAACGTCCTGGTCTTGAACGACTCTTCAGGGAGGTCAAGCCTCCAGGAAGACTTATCTTCAGGCGAGTTTCCCGCTTAGATGCTTTCAGCGGTTATCTCTTCCCCACATAGCTACCCGGCGGTGCCACTGGCGTGACAACCGGTACACCAGAGGTGAGTCCACTCCGGTCCTCTCGTACTAGGAGCAGCCCCTGTCAATCTTCCAGCGCCCACGGCAGATAGGGACAAAACTGTCTCACGACGTTTTAAACCCAGCTCACGTACCTCTTTAAATGGCGAACAGCCATACCCTTGGGACCGGCTTCAGCCCCAGGATGAGATGAGCCGACATCGAGGTGCCAAACACCGCCGTCGATATGAACTCTTGGGCGGTATCAGCCTGTTATCCCCAGAGTACCTTTTATCCGTTGAGCGATGGCCCTTCCATGCAGAGCCACCGGATCACTATGACCTACTTTCGTATCTGCTCGACTTGTCGGTCTCGCAGTCAAGCACGCTTTTGCCATTGCACTATCAGCACGATTTCCGACCGTACCTAGCGTACCTTCGCACTCCTCCGTTACCCTTTAGGAGGAGACCGCCCCAGTCAAACTTCCCGCCATGCACGGTCCCCGGACAGGATTACTGTCCAAGGTTAGAACCTCAAACAAATCAGGGCGGTATTTCAACGACGCCTCCGACAGAACTGGCGTCCTGTCATCACCGGCTCCCGCCTATCCTACACAGATCGGTTCAAAGTCCAATGCAAAGCTGCAGTAAAGGTTCATGGGGTCTTTCCGTCTAGCCGCGGGGAGATTGCATCATCACAAACACTTCAACTTCACTGAGTCTCAGGAGGAGACAGTGTGGCCATCGTTATGCCATTCGTGCAGGTCGGAACTTGCCCGACAAGGAATTTCGCTACCTTAGGACCGTTATAGTTACGGCCGCCGTTTACTGGGACTTCGATCAGAGGCTTGCACCTCATCAATTAATCTTCCAGCACCGGGCAGGCATCACACCCTATACGTCGACTTTCATCTTTGCAGAGTGCTGTGTTTTTAATAAACAGTCGCAGCCACCGATTCTCTGAGACCGCTTCGCGCTGCGGGAGTTTCTCCCTTCACGCTAAGGCGGCACACCTTATCCCGAAGTTACGGTGTCAATTTGCCGAGTTCCTTCTCCTGAGTTCTCTCAAGCGCCTGAGCATATTCAGCTCGCCCACCAGTGTCGGTTTACGGTACGGTCACCGCTGAACTGGAGCTTAGAGGCTTTTCCGGGAAGCACATCAGGCCGCTTCGGAACAAAATGTCCCTCGAGCCTTTGCCTCGGAGATGCGCCGGCGGATTTGCCTGCCGGCCTCCTACGCGCGTCAGCCGGGATATCCAACACCCGGTCGACCGTCAATGCTCCGTCCCCCCTTCGCATTCAGCGGCGGTTCGGAAATATTAATCCGATTCCCATCAGTTACGCTTATCAGCCTCACCTTAGGGGCCGACTCACCCTGCTCCGATGAACGTAGAGCAGGAAACCTTGGGCTTGCGGCGAGCGGGCTTTTCACCCGCTTTAACGTTACTCATGTCAGCATTCGCACTTCTGATACCTCCAGCGGACCTTGCGGTCCGCCTTCGCAGGCTTACAGAACGCTCCCCTACCACTCACGCTTCAGCAGCATGAATCCGCGGCTTCGGTTATCGACTTAGCCCCGTTACATCTTCCGCGCAGGAAGACTCGATCAGTGAGCTATTACGCTTTCTTTGAAGGATGGCTGCTTCTAAGCCAACTTCCTGACTGTCTTAGCCTTCCCACTTCGTTTTCCACTTAGCCGATATTAGGGACCTTAGCCGGCGGTCTGGGTTGTTTCCCTTTTGAGTCCGGACGTTAGCACCCGGTGCTCTGTCTCCCGTGCTCATGCTTCCCGGTATTCGGAGTTTGCCATAGTTTGGTAAGACGCCATGTCCCCCTAGCTATAACAGTGCTCTACCCCCGGGAGCCATACACGAGGCACTACCTCAATAGTTTTCGGGGAGAACCAGCTATCTCCAGATTTGTTTAGCCTTTCACCCCTATCCGCAGCTCATCCGCTAATTTTGCAACACTAGTCAGTTCGGCCCTCCAATGTGTGTTACCACATCTTCAGCCTGGCCGTGGATAGATCATCTGGTTTCGGGTCTACGCCCAACGACTCAATCGCTCTGTTCGAACTCGCTTTCGCTGCGCCTCCCCTACTCGGTTAGGCTTGCCATTGAACGTAAGTCGCTGACCCATTATGCAAAAGGTACGCAGTCACCCCGAAGGGCTCCTACTGTTTGTATGTATGCGGTTTCAGAATCTGTTTCACTCCCCTGCCGGGGTTCTTTTCGCCTTTCCTTCACAGTACTGGTTCACTATCGGTCGATCACGAGTATTTAGCCTTGGAGGATGGTCCCCCCGTCTTCGGACAGGATGTCACGTGTCCCGCCCTACTTGTCGCATGCTCAGTACCGCAGCTCGCTTTTCCCGTACGGGGCCATCACCCTCTGTGGCCGGCCTTTCCAGACCGTTCCGGTAATTAAGCTGCTATCGCATGCAGGCTGCTCCGATTTCGCTCGCCGCTACTTTCGGAATCTCGGTTGATTTCTTTTCCTGGAGCTACTTAGATGTTTCAGTTCGCTCCGTTCGCCTTCCGGACCTATGTATTCAGTCCGGAATACCTGCAAAGCAGGTGAGTTTCCTCATTCGGAGACCTGCGGATCAAAGCCCATTTGCCGGCTCCCCGCAGCTTTTCGCAGGCTGTCACGTCCTTCATCGCCTGTGATCGCCAAGGCATCCGCCACATACACTTAGTCGCTTGATCCTATAACCCTGAGGCCTTTTGCCCCCAGAGTCACAAGCAACCTATAACGTGTAGATATCGCTGATATCTCTGATTCTTGAGAACTTCAATGAATCAATGAATGCAATCACAACCCGTCAGTCCGTCCTTCACCGTCATCTCATCGACCGGCGAAGCTTACGAACTGAACGCTTCGTTTCTTTCCAAATTGTTAAAGAGCTACTGCGTTGCTTTCCAGAGAAAACAGCGCCGTACGCAAAAAATCGTTTTACGCAATCGTTTGCGTACGGCGTTGAGAAGGATGGTGGGTCTGGATGGTCTCGAACCATCGACCCCCGCCTTATCAAGACGGTGCTCTAACCAACTGAGCTACAGACCCATCGCAACACGCGCTTCAAATTATCTTCAACGAATCGATAAGTGTGAACACCGGAGCGGAATCCCGAGGCGGGACTTCCTTTTCTCTCTGTAAAGGAGGTGATCCAGCCGCACCTTCCGGTACTGCTACCTTGTTACGACTTCACCCCAGTCATGAAATCCACCGTGGACGCCGCCCTCCTTGCGGTTAGGCAAACGTCTTCAGGTAAACCTCACTCCCATGGTGTGACGGGCGGTGTGTACAAGACCCGGGAACGTATTCACCGCGGCATGCTGATCCGCGATTACTAGCGATTCCGACTTCATGCAGTCGAGTTGCAGACTGCAATCCGGACTACGATCGGTTTTCTGGGATTAGCTCCGCCTCGCGGCTTAGCTGCCCTCTGTTCCGACCATTGTATGACGTGTGAGGCCCTAGCCATAAGGGCCATGAGGACTTGACGTCATCCCCACCTTCCTCCGGTTTATCACCGGCAGTCTCACTAGAGTGCTCTTGCGTAGCAACTAGTGACAAGGGTTGCGCTCGTTGCGGGACTTAACCCAACATCTCACGACACGAGCTGACGACAGCCATGCAGCACCTGTGTTCAGATTCCCTTGCGGGCACTCCCTGATCTCTCAGGGATTCCTGACATGTCAAGGCTAGGTAAGGTTTTTCGCGTTGCATCGAATTAATCCACATCATCCACCGCTTGTGCGGGTCCCCGTCAATTCCTTTGAGTTTTAATCTTGCGACCGTACTTCCCAGGCGGTCTACTTCACGCGTTTGCTTCGTTACCAAGGCTATAAAAGCCCCAACAACCGGTAGACATCGTTTAGGGCGTGGACTACCAGGGTATCTAATCCTGTTTGCTCCCCACGCTTTCGTACATGAGCGTCAGTCGCATCCCAGGGGACTGCCTTCGCCATTGGTGTTCTTCCAAATATCTACGCATTTCACTGCTACACTTGGAATTCCATCCCCCTCTGATGAACTCTAGCCCTGCAGTCATAAATGCCATTCCCAGGTTAAGCCCGGGGATTTCACATCTATCTTACAGAGCCGCCTGCGCACGCTTTACGCCCAGTAATTCCGATTAACGCTTGCACCCTACGTATTACCGCGGCTGCTGGCACGTAGTTAGCCGGTGCTTATTCTTCAGGTACCGTCAGCAGACGCCGTTGTTCACGGCGTCCTTTTCGTCCCTGACAAAAGCAGTTTACAATCCGAAGACCTTCATCCTGCACGCGGCATGGCTGGATCAGGGTTGCCCCCATTGTCCAAAATTCCCCACTGCTGCCTCCCGTAGGAGTCTGGGCCGTGTCTCAGTCCCAATGTGGCTGGTCGTCCTCTCAGACCAGCTACCGATCGTCGCCTTGGTAAGCCTTTACCTCACCAACAAGCTAATCGGGCATCGGCCGCTCCAATTGCGCGAGGTCTTGCGATCCCCCGCTTTCACCCTCAGGTCTCATGCGGTATTAGCTAATCTTTCGACTAGTTATCCCCCACAAAAGGACACGTTCCGATGTATTACTCACCCGTGCGCCACTCGCCGCCAGGGAGCAAGCTCCCCGCGCTGCCGTTCGACTTGCATGTGTAAAGCATGCCGCCAGCGTTCAATCTGAGCCAGGATCAAACTCTTTAGTTCAATCTCTGTTATCGCTCTCGCCGGAATTGAAAGAAAAAGATTAATTTTTCTTTCGGCTTTCCTTAAAGCGCGATCATCGTAATTTCGGAAGTCTTTCGCTTCGGAAACCGCCGATGTTCACGCTTATCGGTTCGTTGAATCAAATTTTTAAAGAGCGTCACTTCTTTGAAGTGAGGTTACGAAGTCTATCAAACTTCTTTTCCTCTGTCAAGCACTGTTGTTTTCACAACCGCCTGACCTTCTCTGAGGTGCAGAACGCGAATACTAAACACGTCCGCGTTCTTTGTCAAGGGCTCGCTTGCGCGATCCCGCTGACGACGCGCTTTCGCGCGATCGAGGTTGCGTATTATGCAGAAAGGCTTTTGCGTTGTCAAATAAAATTTAACGGCACGGGAAAAAATATTTTTCCGTGCCGTGTTTTAAAGAGGCTGACGCCTTTTTAAAAGGTCCAGTCAATGCTCCCGAGGCCCTTCTCCTCAAGCCAGCGGTTGGCTGCGCTGAAATGCCCGCAGCCGATGAAAGGCACCGGAGGACGCATGGCCGAGAGCGGCGAAGGATGGTTGGCGCAGAGCACAAGATGCCGGCTTTCGTCGATCAGGGAGCGCTTGCTCTGTGCGAACGTTCCCCAGAGCATGAAAACGGCGTGCTCTTTTTTCGCCGACACCTCCGAGATGATTCTGTCGGTGAGCGTTTCCCATCCCCAGCTCCTGTGGCTCGCCGGCTTGCCGGCCTCCACCGTGAGAATGGCATTGAGCAGCAGAACGCCCTGGCGGGCCCACGGGACAAGCGAGCCGCTCTTGCTCACCGGGATTCCCAAATCGCGGGCCAGTTCCTTTTTGATGTTCCTCAGCGAGGGCGGCACGCGCACGCCGGAAGGAACGGAAAAAGCCAGTCCTTCGGCCTGTCCCGGTCCGTGGTAGGGATCCTGTCCGAGGATAACGGCCCGAACGCCGGCGAAAGGCGTCAGGCGAAGCGCCCGAAAAACTTCCGGCGGATAGAGCACGCGGCCCTCGGCTTCGGCCTGTCCGAGACGCTCCGTAAGGCGGGTTCCTTCGGTGCTTTTGAGAAAGTCCGTGCAAAGCGGCCCCCACACGGGGTCGTCGGGGAGCGTGAGCTCCGGCGCTTCGCCGGCAAAAAGCGTTTCGCTCATTTCTTGGAGGACTTGCTCAGATAGCGGGTTTTGAGCATATCGGTGCGCATGCGCTGGAGGTTGATGCGGCAGGCAAGCTCCGTGTTCTCGGCGCCGACGGCCGAACTCACCTCCGCCTCGGCGGCCGCCGCGCACTCGCGCTTCACGTACGTGCTGAAGGCCTGGTGCGCCGCGAGCATGCTTTTCCAGCATTTTTTCCCTCTTTCCGCCTTGTCGATGCTCTTCATCTCGGCGAGGACCTTCTCGGCGGCTTCGTCGTACTCGGCGTCGACGGCCTCCGCTTCCTGCTTGAGGCATTCGGTCTTCTTGGTGAGATCGTCGCCCGCCGCCTGGTAGCAGGCGGCGAGATCCGCCGCTCCGGCCGCCGCCGCGGCGAAAGCCGTCAGTGCGGCAGCAAAAGCCAAAACAGTGTGTCTCATGTGTTTTCTCCTGTGACGAGCCCGCGCGGCGCCCCCGCCCGGGCCGGGAACTCAGCCTAAGCTGCCGAGCCGGGCGATGCGCTCGCAGACGATGCGGGCATTCGGATAAACGCGCGAAAAGCCCGCCTCGCGGGCCCATTCGGCGATGCCGACGCCTTCGTTGTAGCCGGTTTCGACAAGCGCGGCGGTGACGCCGGCGGCCCGGGCGGCCAGCGCGTCGTTGCGGCTGTCGCCGACCATCACCGCTTCGGAGGCGTAGCAGCCGAGATCCTTGAGCGCCTTGAAAAGCATGTCGGGCGCGGGCTTGTTGTGCTCGCAGTCGTCGCCCGCGACCACCGTGTCGAAATAGCCGTCGGCGCCGCGCTCCTTCAGGAAGGCGAGCGTCAGGCTGCGCAGCTTGTTGGTGACGAGCGCCGTTTTCACGCCCTTGGCGCGCAGAGCGGCGACCGCATCGAGGACGCCCGGGAAAAACTCGATCAGCCTGCCGTTCGTCTCGGCCCAGCAGTCGAGGATCTTGTCGAGCATCGCCTTGCTGAACGCCGGATCGCTGCGGCCCAGGCGCTCGCAGACGCGCTCGCTCAGCACCGTCACGCCGCGGCCGATCATGGCCGCCACCTCTTCCTTCGAAGGCGGCTCAAGCCCGAAGCTGCGCACGGCCTTGGCCACGCCGCCGTAAATCTCCGGCAGCGAATCGACCAGCGTGCCGTCGAAATCAAAAGCACTGCTTTCACAGGCAGCATTGTTTCACTCCAGTGCGGCAACGGCCGCTTTCATGCTCGCGATGACCGCGGCGTAGCCTTCGCGGCTTTTCGCGGAAAACACGGCGGAACCGGCCACAAACGTATCGGCGCCCGCCGCGGCCGCCGCCGCAATGTTGCCCGGCTTGATGCCTCCGTCAACCTCAAGGGCGATGCGGCGGCCCGAAGCTTTTTCATAGGCGTCGAGCTTGGCGCGCACATCGGCGATCTTGGCAATCGTGCTCTCGATGAAGGACTGTCCGCCGAAGCCCGGGTTCACGCTCATGAGGAGCACCAGGTCGATGCGGTCGAGCTCGTAGTCGAGGTAGCTGATCGGCGTGGCCGGGTTGAACACGAGGCCCGCCTTGAGGCCGCGGGAGCGGATCAGCTGGAGCGTGCGGTCGATGTGGCGCGACGCTTCGCAGTGGAAAGTGATGATGTCGGCGCCCGCATCGGCGAAAGCCGGCACGAGGGCATCGACCGGCTCGACCATCAGATGCACGTCAATCGGCTTGTCCGTATAGGGGCGGATCGCCTTCAGGACGCCCGGCCCGATCGTGAGGTTGGGCACGTAATGGTTGTCCATCACGTCAAAGTGAATCCAGTCGGCGCCCGCCTCGCTGACGTCTTTCACCTCTTCGCCCAGTCGGGCGAAATCGGCGGACAGAATCGAAGGGGCTATGCGGCAGGTTCTCATGATCGGAATCCTCATTGATGCGCCGGAGCGGCGCGCTTGGCTAAAGGCTGCCATTGAACTGGCAGCCATCATTTTAGCGGCCGACCCCGCGGGCGTTTCTTAAAAGGAGGCCGGCAGCGCAGTCAGCCCGCCTTCTCGAGAAGGCAGACCGCCTCGACATGCTGCGTTTCGGAAAAAAGATCGACCGGCACCAGCTTTGCGGCGCGGTAGCCGAGCGCGGCGAAGCGCCGGCAGTCCCGCGCCAGCGCCGCGGGGCCGCAGGCGATGTAGACGATGCGCTCGGGCTTGAGCGCAGCGATCGCCGCGGGGACGCTTTCTTCAAGGCCCTTTCGCGGAGGATCGGCGATGACCGCGCGCGGCGCGAAGCCCGAGGCGGCGATTTCCGGCATCAGCGCCTCGGCCGGTCCGCAGAGGAAATCTGCATTTCGGATGCCGTTGAGCTTTGCGTTTTCTTTTGCCTGCTCAATCGAAGCGGGCACGATCTCCACGCCGAGCGCCCGGCGCGAGCGCCGCGCCGCCAGGAGCGTCAGGGTGCCGACGCCGCAGTAGAGATCGAGCACGTCGGCCTCGGGCGAGAGCCCGGCCATGCCGAGCGCCGCCTCATAAAGCCGCGGCGTCTGCACGGGATTGACCTGCAGGAACGTTTCGGGGCGCACCCGGAAGGCAAGTCCGCCGATTTCCGCCGCGGCGGTGCCGTCGCCGAGGACCGCAAAGGAGCGTCCCCGCAGCGGGGCGTTGCCGGGTTTCTCATTGACGAAAACGCAGGCCGCCGTGACGCCGGCCGCCCCGAGCGAGCGCGCAAGCGCTGCGCAGAAAGCCTTGTCCGGCTCCCGGCCGCAGACGAGCGCGGCGAGCCTGCCGCCCGCGCCCGCGTCCCGCAGCAGGAGGGCGCGCAGCATGCCCTCTCCCTTCTGCTCGTCCCAGGCATCGAGCCCGAGATCGGCGCCAAGCTCCAGCACCGCGCGCGACGCCCTTTCCATCCACGCCGGGCACTGCGGGCAGGAAAGCGTTTCGGGCAGCACCTCGTGCGTGCCCTGGGCGTAGAGCCCGAGCTTAAGGGCGCCCGCCGCGCCGGAGAAATGCAGGAGCGCCTTGTTGCGCCGCGGCGCTTTCCCATCCTTAAGCCCGAGCACGGGCTCAACGGCTTCGGCGGGCAGGATCCCGCCGAAGAGCGCCAGGAGCCTGCGCCGCTTGAGCTCGAGCTGCGCCCCGTAGGCGAGGCCCGCGAGCGGGCAGCCGCCGCAGCGCGCGTAATGCTCGCAGAAAGGCCTCTCCCTTCTGAAAGGACTGCGCTCGGCGAATTCCTGCACCCGAACCACCAGCGAATGCGATCCCTGCGGCCGCGGCAGCGGTTCGGCGACCACGCGGTCGCCGGGCAGCGCCCCGGGCACAAAGACGCGCAGAGGGCGGCCCCCTTCTTCGATTTCGGAGATGCCGGCCCCTGAGTCGGCGATGTCGGTGACGGTGAGCGTTAGGCGGGTCATGGATGAATCCGGAGGGCGGTTGAACCGGCCCATCATAAGCGATCCGCGCCCCGCGGGGCGCCGCCTTCCGCCCTGCGGGCTTTGCCCCGGGGAATTTGCCCTACAATCAGCGATGTTTTTTTGCTCTCCGGGCCGCCCGTTTTTTCAGAGAGGCGGCCGCCTAATGGATCTGTCATGCTGAAGAAACTTACGCGCTGGATCGGCGCGGCCGCGGCCGTGCTGACGCTTGCCGCCTGCACGAGCGTGGAGCCGCCCTCGCCGTCCTCGCAGGCCCAGTCGACCGGAGCTGTCTTTCAAAAATCGAGCTTCGCCGAGCTGCCCGCCGCCGATCCCGGAAGCTGGGAAAGGGCGCTTTCCGCCTTCCGGCGCTCCTGCGGCGCCATGGGCTCGCAGCCGCGCTGGCAGAACGTGTGCCGCGCTGCGCTTGCCACCGATGCGATCGGCGCGCAGCGCTTCTTCATGAGCAGCTTCACGCCCTGGAAAGTGACGGCGGTTTCCCCGTCGGGGACGAGCGACACGGGGCTCATGACGGGCTACTACGAGCCGCAGCTGCGGGGCTCGCGCGTCAAGCGCTCCCCTTATGTCTGGCCGATTTACCGCGTGCCCGACGACCTGCTGATCGTTGACCTCAGCTCCGTCTATCCGAAGCTTCGCGGCATGCGCCTGCGCGGCAAGCTCGAAGGGCGCAGGGTCATTCCCTACGACTCGCGCGCCGAGATCCAGCGCCGCAAGGACATGGACCGCTACGCCATCGCCTGGGTCGACGACCCGATCGAGGCGTTCTTCCTGCAGATCCAGGGCTCGGGCCGCATCGTCATGCCGGACGGCTCGGTCATGCGCGTCGGCTTCGCCGACCAGAACGGGCACAGCTACAAGGCGATCGGCAACTGGCTCGTGAGCCGCGGCTACCTGCGTCCCCACGAAGTCTCGATGCAGCGCATCATCGAATGGGCGCGGCGCAACCCTTCGAAGGTGAACGAGTGCCTCGCCCAGAACCCGAGCTACGTGTTCTTTGAGGAACGCCCCGCCGCCCCGGGCCTGGGACCCAACGGCGCGCAGAACGTTCCGCTCACGCCGATGGCGAGCGCCGCCGTCGACCTGCGCTACTGGCGCCTCGGCACGCCGTTTGTGGTGAGCGTCTCGCAGTCGAGGCCCGCGCTCGCCTTCACGCGCCCGATCGTGGCACAGGACACGGGCGGCGCCATCCGCGGCCCGATCCGCTTCGACTACTTCTGGGGCTACGGCGACCGCGCCGGCGAACTGGCGGGCCGCCAGAAAAGCGCGGCCAGGGCCTGGGTGCTGGTGCCCAACGGCCTGACGCCCGACGACATCCGCGCGCGCCGCTGATTCTCAGCGCCCGCCTAAGCGAAACGCCCGGGAGCGCAGGCTCTCGGGCGTTTTTGTGCGGAACGGGGAAAACGGACCGTCAGTCTTCCGTCAGCAGCTGCTCGAACTGCGCCGGGGAAAGCATGCCCGTCGTGCGCGTGCCGCTCTTGAAGAAGAAAGAGGGCGTGCCCGTGACGCCGTTGGCGCCCGCGAGCTTCAGGTTGCGCTGCAGCACGCTGCTGTCGCAGGAAGCCGGGGCGTCCGCCGGGCGGATGCCGTTGACCATCCAGCTGCGCCACGCCTTGGCGGGATCCTTGGAGCAGACGATCTCGCGCGCATTTTCTTCGCCGCGGAGCATCGGCACGATGAAGGTGTAGACCGTCAGGTTGCCCGTCTGCTCGTAAACGCGCTCCATGGTGCGGCAGAACGTGCAGTTTGCGTCCGAAAAGACCACGACCTCGCGCTCGCCCTTGCCGAAGACTTCCTTGACGGCGTCGCCGAAGGGGAGCGTGCTCCACTCGCGCTTCGCGTAGCCCTTGCGGAGCCCTTCGGTGAGGTCCTGCTCGGCCTTCACGTCGAGCATGCTGCCGGTGAGCACGTAGCGGCCCGTCGAATCGACGTAAAAGAGCTGCTGGCGCGCATAGACCGCCCAGATGCCGGGGACGGGCGTCGCCACGACGTCGCTCGCCTCGATGCCGGTGCTCTTGAGGAGATTGGCTTTCACCTCGTCGGCGGTTTCCGCCGCCTGAAGCGCCGAAGCCGCGGCAAGAGCCGCCATGCCGGCAATAAGAAAACGCTTGATTTTCATAGTTGATTCAATCAGGATCCATGGCCGCCGGAGGCACTCTGGCCCCCTCTTGGCGGAGACACCACAATATAGCGCAAAGGCCCGGGCCGCTTGCTTAAGCGAAAATTTCCCCTACATACCGTGTTTGCGGTATTTTCGCCGATTGGCGGAACCGCTCCCCCGTGTCCTCTTGCATTAAACGGGCCGCAATCATAGAATTGCAGGTCTGTATTTCGGCTAGGTAGCTCAGTAGGTAGAGCAGCGGACTGAAAATCCGCGTGTCAGTGGTTCGATTCCGCTCCTAGCCACCAGTTACAGCTTTCCGCGCACACACGCGGGGAGCAGACCGGCTAGGTAGCTCAGTAGGTAGAGCAGCGGACTGAAAATCCGCGTGTCAGTGGTTCGATTCCGCTCCTAGCCACCAGGTCATTCCGGAAGCGCCGGTGCAGCCGCACCGGCGCTTCTTTTTTGCCCGCTGCGCACACGGCCTGCGCAGGGCACCCGGCAGAGGTCCCGGAAATGCATCTTTTTGCAAAAAGAGCGCAGATCGGGAGGAAATGCCGCACAGTGCCGATAGAATGCCGTCCGTTGATGCCTTTTGGCTCAAGCTCTCCGACCCGCGCAAATGCGCGCCGCCCCCGCGGCTTAACCGAAGACACTGACAATGGAACACTCCCTGCCCCTCATCTCGACGCTCGTCATCGCCTTCACCCTGGCGCTCGTCCTGGGCTACGCCGCCGAGCGCATTTTCCGCGCGCCCGCGCTGGTGGGCTATCTCGCGGCCGGCATCGCCGCCGGCGAATACACGCCGGGCGTCTTCGCCGATCCCGAGCTCGCCGAGCAGCTCTCCGAGATCGGCGTCATGCTGCTCATGTTCGGCGTGGGCCTGCACTTCTCCTTCGGCGACCTGCTCAAGGTGAAGGGCATCGCCGTGCCGGGCGCCGTGCTGCAGATGGCGATTGCGACGCTGCTCGGCGGCGCCGCCGCGCATTTCTTCTGGGGATGGCACTGGGGCGCCGCGCTGGTGCTCGGCCTGTGCCTTTCGTGCGCCTCGACCGTGGTGCTCATCAAGGCGCTCGAGGTGCGCGGCATCCTTTCGAGCCGCGACGGGCAGATCGCCGTGGGCTGGCTCGTCGTCGAAGACATCGCCACCGTCGTCATCCTCGTGCTGCTGCCCGTCCTTGCGGGGCTTTCCGGCAGCGGCGGGCAGAGCCTCTCCGCCGCCGAGGTGCTCTGGCTGATCGCCAAGACGCTTTTCAACGTCGCCGCCTTCATCGCGCTCATGCTGCTCATCGGGCGCAGGGTGCTGCCGCTCGCGCTCGGCGCGATCGCGCGCACGGGCTCGCGGGAGCTTTTCACGCTCTTCATCCTCGCCGCCGCGCTCGGCGTTGCCTACGGCGCCGCCGGCATCTTCAGCGTGAGCTTTGCGCTCGGCGCCTTCTTCGCCGGCGCCGTCATGCGCGAATCGAGCCTCGCGCACCGCGCCGCGAGCGAAACGCTGCCCTTCCAGGACGCCTTCTCCGTGCTCTTTTTCGTCGGCGTGGGCATGATGTTCGACTGGCACATCCTGGTCGAATCGCCGCTCGAGCTCCTCACCGTGCTCGCCGTGATCCTGGCCGGCAAGTCGCTCACGGCGTTTGCGCTCGTGCATTTCATGGGATACCCGCTGCGGACTTCGCTCACGGTGGGCGCGGCGCTCGCGCAGATCGGCGAGTTTTCCTTCATCCTCGTCGTGCAGGCGCAGGGCCTCGGGCTCGCCGACAGGAACGCCGTGAACCTGATCGTCGGCGCGGCGATCCTCTCCATTGCGCTCAATCCCGTGCTGTTCTCGTCGCTCGGCCGCGCAAGGGCGCTGCTGACGAAGCGCTGGGAATGGGCGCGCCGGGCCGCCCGCAGGGAAGAGGCCTTCCGCGTTGCGGACGGGGCGGCGGAACCTGCCGGCGAGCGCTCCGTGCTCGTCGTCGGGAGCTCGCCCGCCGCCTGCGGCGTGATGCGGCGCCTCAGCGCCGCGGGGGTGCCCGTCTGCGGGCTGGTGCACGGCGAAAAAGAAGCGGCGGGCCTTAAGGAAGACGGCATCCGGGCACTCACGGGGAGCGGCACCGATGCCCAGAAGCTTCTTACCGCAGGCGTCATGAACGCTCGGCTGATGGTGATTTTCGAAACCCCGGCCGAGGCGCTCCGCATCGCGGAAATCGCGCGCACCCTGAACGCCGGGCTCCCCGTGACGGCGGTGGGCGGCGACGCAGGCCTCTGGAAGGAGGTGCCGGAAAAGAGCGGCCTGCACTTCATCTGCCCCGAAGAAGCGGCCGTGCGGCATATCGCCGACACCGTGCGCAGCGCGCTCGAAAGCGGCACCGGCGCGGGCACGCCCGCCGGCCGCCGGGCGGCGGCCGAAGGCTAGCGGCGCCCGGAAGCGGCGTGCCGGCGGCAGTACTCTTCCCAGCCCTTCGCCCTCAGGCGGCAGGCCGGGCACTCGCCGCAGCCGTAGCCCCAGTCGTGGCGATGGCTGCGGTCGCCCATGTAGCAGGTGTGCGTCTCTTCGACGATCAGCGAAACGAGCGCGTCGCCGCCGATCGCGTGCGCGAGCTCCCAGGTTTCGCCCTTGGTGAGCCACATGAGCGGCGTCTCGATGCGCATCGGGACGTCAAGCCCGAGCGAAAGCGTCACCTGGAGGCTCTTGAGCGTGTTGTCGCGGCAGTCCGCATAGCCCGAGTAATCGGTCTCGCACATGCCGCCGATCAGCGTGCCGACGCCCCGGCGGTAAGCCAGCGCCGCGGCGAACGTGAAAAAGAGCAGGTTGCGGCCCGGCACGAAGGTGTTGGGCACGCCGTTCTTCTCGAACTCGATCGCCTTGTCGCGCGTGAGCGAGCAGTCGCTGATCTGCCCGAGCAGCTTCATGTCGAGCATATGGTCCTCGCCGAGCCTCGCGGCCCACTGCGGCTTGATCGCAACGATCTTCTCGCGCACCCTGCGGCGGCACTCGAGCTCGACGGCGTGGCGCTGCCCGTAGTCGAAGCCGACGGTTTCGACGCGCTCGAAGCGATCGAGGGCCCACGCAAGGCACGTCGTCGAATCCTGCCCGCCCGAAAAGCACACCATGGCCGCGCCGCGCACGGGCGCGGCGAATTCCGCTTCTGACATCGTCAGTGCTCCTGAAAAAAATTGCTTCAGCGATTATCCCGCGAAGGCGGCGGCAGCAGCGCCGCGGCTTCCTCGCGCACGTTCAGGCATTCCTGGATCTGCGCCTCGCCGAGCCACTTGAAGGCCGCAAACGAAACGGCGGCCGCCGCGCCCTGCCCGACCACCGGGACCCAGCGCGCCGCCTTGCCGGCCGCCCAGCGCGTGCCGAGCTGCTTGATGACGGTGAGCGCAAGCCCGCTCGTGACGTATTTGCCCGCAAAGGTCGCGCGCACCTTGTCGAGCGCCGAGAAAATGGCGATCTTCTGCTCGGTGTTGAGCCGCTCGATCTGGTCGGGCGACAGCACGAACTCGCGGTTGACGGCGTTCAACATGCTCACGAGCGCCGTCATGTCGACCGCCACGTCGAGCCCCGGGATCGGGAGCAGCGTGGCGCCCGCGCTCAGCATCGCGCGGCGGTTCACTTCGGCGCGGGCGCGGCGCGCGGCCTGCTCGAGCGGGCCGTCAAGTTTTACTTCGCTTTTGTCCATCTCGGATTTCTTCTCCTGACTGGCTTTCGCGGCGCCGATCTTAAGGTAAACGAAATGCTCCCGCCGATATAATGCCCGCAACATATGTTAACTATTGCGTCAGCCTCCGGCAGGGCGGCGCATTTTTTGTGATTTCCGGCTGCTCGAATGCATCTGCTAGCTTTAGGTCTTAACCATACAACCGCTCCGGTCTCCGTTCGCGAGCGCGTGGCCTTCTCCCCCGAGGAAGCCGCCGCCACGATCCGCAGCCTCAAGGAAAGGCTTGCGGGGGCTTCCGACGGCGGCCTTCGCGAGGCGGCCGTCCTCTCGACGTGCAACCGCACCGAGCTTTTCTGCGCGGCGGAAGACACCGACCTCGCCAAGAAATCGCTCCTCGGCTATCTCTCCGAGGTGAAGCAGGTGCCCGTCAACGAGCTCGAGCCGCACATCTACACCTTTGCCGACGAAAAGGCTGCGATGCACACGTTCCGCGTCGCCTCGGGCCTCGACTCGATGGTGCTCGGCGAAACCCAGATCGTCGGACAGATGAAAAAGGCGGTGAAGCTCGCCGCCGAGACCCACGGCCTCGGCACCATGCTCAACCGCCTCTTCCAGTCGACCTTCACCGTCGCCAAGGAAGTGCGCACCGCCACCGAAATCGGCTCGAACTCGGTGAGCCTGGCGGCCGCCGCCGTGCGCCTTGCGCTGCGCCTCTTCGGCTCGCTCAAGGACGAGCGCGTGCTCTTCGTGGGCGCGGGCGAGATGATCGAGCTCTGCGCCGCGCACTTCGCCGCGCAGCAGCCCAAGTCGATCACCATCGCCAACCGCACGCTCGAGCGCGGGCAGACGCTCGCGCGCACCGTGCACGCCGAGGCGATCCGCCTTGCGGACCTGCCCTCGCAGATCGCCCGCTACGACATCATCGTTTCCTGCACCGCCTCCGCGCTGCCGATCATCGGCCTCGGCATGATCGAGCGCGCCGTCGAGGAGCGCCGCCACCGCCCGATGTTCATCGTCGACCTGGCCGTGCCCCGCGACGTCGAGCCCGAAGTCGACCGCCTCGAAGACGTCTACGTCTACACCGTGGACGATCTCGGCAAGGTCGTGCAGCAGGGCAAGGCGAGCCGCCAGGCTGCGGTGACGCAGGCCGAGACGATCATCGGCCTGCGCACGCGCGACTTCGCGCAGTGGCTCCGCCAGAGGGAAAGCGTGCCGCACATCCAGGCGCTGCGCGAGCGGGCCGCGTTCCTGCGCGACTCGGAGCTCGCCAAGGCAAAGCGCCTGCTTAAGAACGGCGCCGAGCCCGAGAAGGCGCTCGACTACCTGGCCCGCGAGCTCACCAACACGCTGCTGCACGATCCGACCGTGCTGCTCCGCAACGCCGAAGGCCTGAGCGAAGAGGACCGCGAGCTGATGGAGCGCGTGCTCGAGCGCTTCTACCGCCGCCCGCCGCGCTGATCCGGCGAGGCAAGTTTCCCTGCGGCCTGCAAAAGCAATTTTGCGGGCCGTTTTGCTGTATCCTTTTTTGGCTTAACTTACAGAAAAACCGAGACTCAACCGATGCTCAACGAACGCATGCGCTTCAAGCTCCGCGGGCTTGCCAGGCGCCTTGAAGAAATCGACGGCATGCTCGCCGCTCCCGACTGCGCGGACGACCTCGAGCGCTTCCGCTCGCTTTCGCAGGAACGCGCCGAAATCGAGCCCGTCGCCGCCCAGTTCAAGGAGTACGAGTCGACCGAGGGCGACCTCGAGACCGCACGCGAAATGCTCGGCGATCCGGAGATGAAGGCGTTCGCGCAGGAAGAATTCACCGCGGCGCAGAACAAGCTCGGCGAGCTCGAGCACGGCCTGCAGCTCCTTCTCATCCCGAAGGACCCCAACGACAGCCGCAACATCTTCCTCGAAATCCGCGCGGGCACGGGCGGCGACGAATCGGCGCTCTTTGCGGGCGACCTGCTGCGCATGTACCTGCGCTACGCCGAGAACCAGGGCTGGAAGACCGAGATCGTCTCGAGCAGCCCGAGCGAGCTCGGCGGCTACAAGGAAGTCGTGGTCCGCATCATCGGCAGGGGCGCTTACTCCAAGCTCAAGTTCGAATCGGGCGGGCACCGCGTGCAGCGCGTCCCCGTCACCGAGAGCCAGGGCCGCGTGCACACGTCGGCCTGCACGGTGGCGGTGCTTCCCGAGCTCGACGCCGTCGAAGAGGTGAAGCTCAACCCGGCCGACCTGCGCATCGACGTCTTCCGCGCCTCGGGCGCCGGCGGCCAGCACATTCAGAAGACCGACTCGGCCGTGCGCATCACGCACATCCCCACCGGCATGGTGGTCGAGTGCCAGGACGAGCGCAGCCAGCAGCAGAACAAGGCGCGCGCCATGGCCGTGCTCGCCTCGCGGCTTTACGCGGCGAAGGTCGCCGAGCAGCAGGCCAAGGAAGCGAGCGAGCGCAAGAGCCTCATCGGCTCGGGCGACCGCTCCGAGCGCATCCGCACCTACAACTACCCGCAGGGCCGCGTGACCGACCACCGCATCAACCTGACGCTTTACCGTCTCGCCGACATCATGGACGGCGACCTCGACGAGATCATCACGGCGCTCACCACGCAGCACCAGGCCGACCAGCTCGCCGCGCTTACCTGAAATCCGGGAGGGTCCAAGCTTCATGAAGCAGGAAACCGTCAGCCTCAACACCATCCGCGCCGCCCTCGCCGAGGCAGCGCCGAAAATCGGCCGCTTCGAAGCGGGCGTCCTGCTCGCGCACGTGCTCGGCACGACGCGCGAGCATCTGATCGCGCACGACGAGGAGGAGCTCACCGAGCAGCAGCGCATGACGTTCGACCTTTTCGTGAATTCGCGGCTCGCCGGCATGCCCGTGCCCTACCTGACGGGGCGCCAGGAGTTCTACGGCCGCTATTTCGCCGTCAACGAGCATGTGCTCATTCCGCGCCCGGACACCGAAGTGATCGTCGAGCAGGCGCTCATCGTGGCGCCCAAGGCGCCCTCGGTGCTCGACCTCGGCACGGGCAGCGGCTGCATCGCGCTCACGCTCGCGAAGGAATGCCCCGGCGCGAAGGTGACCGCCACCGACGTCTCCGAGGAGGCCCTCAGCGTGGCGCGCGCCAACGCGAAGGCGCTCGGCGCGCAGGCCGATTTCCGCCTCGGCTCCTGGTGGAGCCCCGTCAGGGACGGCGAGGCGTTCGACGTCATCGTGAGCAACCCGCCCTACATCCGCGCCGGCGACGAGCACCTCGGCGCACTCTCCTTCGAGCCGCAGAGCGCGCTCACCGACGGCGGCGACGGGCTTTCGTGCCTCAAGGAAATCATCTCGGGCGCCATGGCGCACCTGAAAAAGGGCGGCTGGCTCCTCACCGAGCACGGCTACGACCAGGGCGAGGACGCCGCGGCGATGTTCCGCGAGGCCGGCTTCGCCGCCGTCCACACCGTCAAGGACTACGGCGGCAACGACCGCGTCACGCTCGGGCGGCGCGCCGCCTGAGGCACGGCACGCCTCTTCTGAAAACGCGAAAAGGCCGCATTTCTGCGGCCTTTTCTGCATCCTGGTGCCCCTTAACTGACTCGAACAGTTGACCTACCGCTTACAAGGCGGTTGCTCTACCAACTGAGCTAAAGAGGCGCAAGCGGTGGATTATAACAAATGCCGCCGCAAATGCCTCGAACGCCTTATTTGACGCGCGTCGGACGGCGCGGCGCGGGCGCGGGCTGCTGCGGCTCCTCTTCGGAAGGCGTCACTTCGAACTGCAGCGCGAACTGCTGGTACTCGAGCGGCGTCACCGCAATGATGCGGTTGAGCGGCACGTACACATCGAAAATCGTGTTGCTCTCGCCGAAGCGGGCCTGGAAGCTCAGGGAACGGTCGTTGATGTCGAGCCTGTTGATCGCCTCGTCCGAAAGGTCGAAGACGATGCGGCCGTCGCGCACGTATTCCTCGGGCACGCGGCAGGCGCTGTCGACGGCGACCATCAGGTAGGGCGTGGCGCCCGTGTCGCGGCAGTAGTCGAGAACCGCATTGATCAGATAGGGCTTGATGGGCTTGGGAGCGAACATATCGGCCATGGCGCTGATAACTCCGAATCCTGGATAAATCGGTCAATGGGCGGCGCTCCCCGTTCGGAAACGGGGAAGGCCGCCCGCCTCGGTGCGCCGGATCAGCGGCGCATCACGCGCTCGGACGGCGTCATCGAATCGATGAACGCGGGGCGCGAGAAGAGACGCTCGCCGTAGGTCATGAGCGGAGCGCCGGCGCGCGGCAGCTCGATGCCGTAGTGATCAAGGCGCCAGATGACCGGGGCCATCTTCACGTCGAGCAGCGTGAACTCGTCGCCGAGCAGGTAGTCGCCGTTCAAGCGCGTGCCGATCAGCGTGAGCTGCTCGCGCAGCTTGCTGCGGGCGGCGTTGCGGGCCTCTTCCGTGGCGTTGCGGTTCTCGAGCACGCGCACGTGGCTGAAGATCTCGCGGTTGAGCACATACGAGAAGAGACGGGCGCGGGCGCGCTGCATCGGATCGGACGGCATCAGCTGCGGATGCGGGAAGCGCTCGTCGATGTACGTATTGATCACGTCGGCCTGGTAGAGCACGAGCTCGCGTTCGCGGAGGATGGGCACCTCGCCGTAAGGATTGAGCGAGCTCACGTCGATCGGCTGGAACATATCGATGTCCTGGATCTCAAACTCGCATCCCTTCTCGTAGAGAACGAAGCGGCAGCTGTGGGAGAACGGGCAGGTCATGCCCGAGTAAAGCACCATCATAGACAGATTTCCTCTAAACGCATTCGTGATCGCCGCCCGCCGCCGAACTTCGGCGGGCGGCAGAACTTTGAATTTTATCAAAAAAGCGTTTATTTATCTATATATTGAAATGGATGCTTTATTAATACTTTAGGCTTTCAGCCGTTTCCGGCGATTGAAAGCAATTGTTTCTATACAGGATTGTCCACTTCGAAATAGGAAATGAGCAGCTCCGGGAACTGCTTCTTCAGATGGCGGCCGAGCGCCTGGATGCCGAAGCGCTCCGTGGCGTGGTGGCCGGCGGCGAGGTACATCAGGCCGTTCTCGCGCGCTTCGTAGGTGGTCCTTTCGCTGATTTCGCCGGAGATGAACAGGTCGCAGCCTTCGGCCGCCGCCGCAAGGAGCTCGTCCTGGGCGGCGCCCGTGCACCAGCCGACGCGGCGCACCGTGCCGTCGGAGACGCCGACCGCCATCGGCTTGCGGCGGAGCACGGTCTCGACGTTGGCGAGGAACTGCTCGAGCGGCACGGGCCCGCTCTCGGGATAGCCGATCGAGACGAGGTCGTACTCGCCGATGTGCTTCTCGGCGTGGAGCCCGAGCAGGCGGCCGAGCTCGGCGTTGTTGCCGACGACGGGATGCGCGTCGAGCGGCAGGTGGTAGGCGATGAGGTTGACGTCCTTCTCGAGGAGAGCCGCGAGGCGGCGGCGCTTCATGCCGGTGACGGCGGGGCTCTCGCCGCGCCAGAACCAGCCGTGATGCACCAGGACGCAGTCGGCGCCGATGGCGCAGGCGTGGTCCACCAGGGCCTGGCTCGCGCTCACGCCGAGGACGATGCGGGTGATCTCCGGCTTGCCCTCGACCTGCAGCCCGTTGGGGGCGTAATCGCGGAACAGAGACGCATTAAGATAGCGGTCGAGATAGCTTACCAAAGCCTGAGTCTGCATAAAATGTATCCTTTCTCCGATTGAGGAGCGCCTTAAACATGATCCGCCGTCTGTGGCTTATCTTTGCCCAAACCTTCACCGTCGCCGCAGGCGCGTATGCGGCCTGGCAGCTCTGCGGCGCGGCGCTGTCGCCGAAGACGCCGGCGGCGCCTGCCGGGCAGGCGGCCTGCGCCGAGGCGGGCGACCTCAGCGCCGCCGTGGCCAAAGCGGCCCCGGCCGTCGTTACTATTTTGGCACGTCAGGACGTTCCGGGTAAAAACGCCGAGCAGGTGGGCTCCAATTGGAACAGCAACCCCGAAATGCATCTTTCCACGCTCGGCAGCGGCGTGATCGTCTCGTCCGACGGCTACGTGCTCACCAACTACCACGTCGTCGCTTCCGTGAAATCGCTTTACGTCGGGCTTGCCGACGGCCGCCGCTTCGAGGCGCGGGTGCGCGGCTCCGATCCGGAGACGGACCTCGCGCTGCTCAAGGTGAACGCCGAGAACCTGCCCGCCGCCGAGCTGCACGACAGCCGCGGCCTGAAGGTCGGGCAGACGGTGCTCGCGATCGGCAACCCCTTCGACGTCGGGCAGACCGTCACCTCGGGCATTATCTCGGGCCTCGGGCGCCACGGCCTCGGGCTCAACAGCTACGAAGACTTCATCCAGACCGACGCGGCCATCAACCAGGGCAACTCGGGCGGCGCCCTCGTCGACGCCGAGGGCCGCCTCATCGGCATCAACACCGCCATTTTCTCGCCCGACAGCTCCGACGGGTTCATCGGCATCAGCTTCGCGATCCCGAGCGCCATCATCGAGCGCGTGCTGCCGAGCCTCAAGGAAGGCAAGCGGGTCGAGCGCGGCTACCTCGGCTGCATGCCCCGGCAGCTCTCCGCCGAATTCGCCCAGGACATCGGCCTGAGCGTCGACCACGGCGTCATGGTGAGCCACGTCATTCCCGAGAGCCCCGCCGCCAAGGGCGGCATCCGGCCCTTCGACGTGATCCTCGAGATCGGCGGGAAGAAAATCGAGCGCGTCAACGCGATGCTCCAGCTCATCGCCGAGCTCAAGCCCGGCGAGCCCGTGCCCGTCAGGGTGCTGCGCGGCAGCCGCGAGATCGAGCTCACCGTCGTGCCGAGCGCCCGCCCGAGGAACTCGCTCGAGCGCGAAACGCTCATGCCATCCGCCGTCGAGACGCTCCCGCCGAAGGAGCCCCCGCGCGGCAAGCGCCGCCAGTAAAGCGCCCCTTTGCGGCACGCAAAAGGCCGCGGCTCATCACGAGTCCGCGGCCCTTTTCATAAGGATCCGGCGCAGCACGCCCTATTCTTCGTCCTCGTCCTTTTCCTTGGGCGAGCCGTCGATCTCCGCCTGCGTCTTGCCGAAGTACTTCACAAGCAGGATGCCCGCCTGGAAGAGGATGATCAGCGGCAGCGCGAGCAGCGTCTGCGAGAGCACGTCGGGCGGCGTGAAGATGGCCGCGAGCACGAAGGCGCCGACGATCACGAAAGGCCGCGCCTTCACGAGCTTCTCGTAGGAGGCGATGCCCACGTGGTTGAGCACCATCACGATGATCGGCACCTCGAAGGTGATGCCGAAGGCGACGAACATCGTCAGCACGAAGCTGAAGTACGAATCGATGTCCGGGGCGAAGTTGACGCTGTTCGGCGCAAATCCCGCGATGAACTGGAAGACCATGCGGAACACGACGAAATAGCAGTACACGATGCCGAGGCCGAACATCGTCACCGACGAGACGAGGATCGGGAGCACGAGGCGCTTCTCGCGGCGGTAAAGCGCGGGCGCCACGTAGGCCCAGATCTGGTAGAGCACGTACGGGAGCGCAATGAGGAAGGAGACGAAGAGCGTCACCTTGAGGGGCACCATGAAGGGCGCCACCACGCCCGTCGCCAGGAGCTTCACGCCCTGCGGCAGCGCCACCATCAGCGGCTTGCTGAGGAAGTCGAAGATCTGCTTCATGAAGGGCGACAGGCACGCGAAGACCACCAGCACGGAGACGGCGGCCTTGACCGTGCGGTTGCGCAGCTCCACGAGATGGCTCACGAGCGGCTGCTCGTTGGCAGGGTCGTCCGGAGCCTCGATGTAATTGTCGTTTTTATCGTCAGCCATAGCGATTTTTTAGCGATAGATGCGCGGACGGTTGCTGCGGGCGCGGCGCGCGAGACGGCGGTTGTTGCCGCCGAGCTGCGCCTCGCGCATGCCGAGCTCGAGCCTCAGGCGGTCGATTTCCTGGGCAAGCTCGTCGACAGAGGGACCGGCGTGGTAGCGCTTGGTGAAGACCTTGGGCTCCTCGTAGCGGGGCTCCGATTCGCTCGGGTCGTAGTCGTCGTCGTTGTTCCAGCCGTAGAAATCCGCGATTTCCTGGTCGGTGCCGGCCGTGCCGCCCGGCGTGGCGGAGGCGGTTTCGCCGGAAGAGGCGGCGGCGGTGTCGCCCGTGGCGGCGTCTGCTGCGGGCGCTTCGGCGGACGTGCCGTCGGAGGTCGCCGCCTTCTCGATGTCGCTGAGCGCGTCGTTCGCTTCCTTGGCGACGTCCTCGGCACCCTTGGCCGCGTCGTTCACGCTGCTTTCGATCTCTTTGGCGGACTGTTCGACGCTGGTCTTGACGTCGCGGGCGAGGCTCTGCGCCTCATCCTTGATTTTCTTAAGTTCCGAGAGTTCCGTCTCACGGTCGATGTCGGACTTGACCTGCGCGACGAAGCGCTGGGCCTTGCCGATCCACTCGCCCGCGGTGCGGGCGACGGTGGGCAGGCGCTCCGGGCCAAGGACCACGAGAGCGATCACTCCGCAGACGAGCATCTCGCTGAAGCCGAAATCAAACATCTGTTTCCTCAGTCACACGAACAGCCGCGGTCAGCCCTGAGACTGCCGCGGCCGTCAGCTTAGCCGATAAAAGCGGGACGGAGAGCCGAAAGGCTCTCCCGTTCGCAGGACAGGCGCATCAGGAAGCGGCGCTCTTGTCCTTGGCTTCGGCCTTCTTTTCCTTGGCTTCGACGTCGACGGTGTCGGCAGCCTTCGCCTGGGCGATCTCCTTCTTCGGAGCCGCCGCAGCGTCCTTGTCGTCGTCGCCTTCACGCATGCCTTCCTTGAAGCCCTTGATGGCGCCGCCGAGATCCTTGCCCATGTTCTTCAGCTTGCCGGTGCCGAAGATCAGCACGACGATGGCGAGAACAATCAGCCAATGCCAAATAGAAAGGGAGCCCATGTTGTTTTCTCCTGATTACTTGTTCCAGGGCTGAGGTCCGCCCAGCACATGGATATGAAGATGGTTGACTTCCTGGCCGCCGTCGCGGCCGGTATTGATGACGACGCGGTAGCCGTTCTTGGCACCCTCCTGCTGAGCAAGCTGGCGCGTCAACGCGAGCATTTTACCTAAAAGCGGGGCATCCTCGGGTTCAATCTGCGCCAGCGACTGAATGTGTTTCTTGGGAATAATCAAAAAATGCACGGGAGCCTTCGGGTGAATGTCACGGAAGGCGAGCACTTCGTCGTCCTCGTAAACCTTGGCCGAAGGGATCTCGCCGCGGGCGATGCGGCAGAAAAGGCAATCATCAAGCTGCATGGCTTTTATCTCCGAAACCGTGCGCCGCGCGGATCCCGCTGAGGGAGAGGACGGCGGCGCGTTCAATCAAGCCCTCTAAGATTACCACCACGGCACCCGCGCGCACCTTAAGGGAAGCTTGCGGGCCGCGGCGGCGGCTAGTCCTTGGGGCGCGAGGCTTTCTCCTCGAGGCCCGAGACGCCCTCGCGGCGCGCGAGTTCGGCGGTCACGTCCTCGGGGCGCAGGCCGTAGTAGGAAAGCATCACAAGCGTGTGGAACCACAGGTCCGCGCACTCGTAGATGATCTTCTTGGGGTCGCGGTCCTTGGCGGCCATGACCGTCTCGCAGGCCTCCTCGCCGATCTTCTTCAGCATGCCGTCGGGCGCTTTCTTGAAAAGCTGCGCCACGTAAGAGGTTTTGGGATCGGCGCCGCGGCGCGAGTCAATGACGTCGGCCACTTCCTTCAGAACGGCGCCGCAGTCTCTGGGATCGCTCATTTGTACATCTCCTTGGGATCGCGGAGGACGGGCTCGGACTCGGTCCACTGCCCGTTTCTCAGCTCCCGCCAGAAGCAGCTCGCATGCCCGGTGTGGCAGGCGATGCCGCCCTTTTGTTCAACCTTGTAAAGCACCGCGTCGCCGTCGCAGTCGAGCTCGACCGAGCGCACGATCTGCACGTTGCCCGAGCTCTCGCCCTTGCGCCAGAGCTTGCCGCGGCTGCGCGAGAAATAAACGCCGCGCCCCGTGGCGACGGTCTCGAGCAGCGCCTCGCGGTTCGCCCAGGCGAGCATCAGCACCCGCCCGGAATCGGCGTCCTGCGCGATGACGGGCACGAGGCCCCTCGCGTCGAAGACGACGCTGTCAATCCATTCCATGCCGCTTTCTCCTTTCTCAGAGCCGCACGGTGATGCCGTGCTCGGCCATGTAGCGCTTCGCTTCGCCGATCGAATACTCGCCGAAGTGGAAGATCGAGGCGGCGAGCACCGCATCGGCGCCGCCGGCGGTGACGCCGTCGACCAAATGCTGCAGGTTGCCGACGCCGCCCGAGGCGATGACGGGAATGCCGACCGCGTCGGAGACGGCCCTCGTGAGCGCGATGTCGAAGCCCTTCTTGGTGCCGTCGGCGTCCATGCTCGTGAGCAGGATCTCGCCGGCGCCGAGCTTTTCGACCCGGCGCGCCCACTCGACGGCGTCAAGCCCCGTGGGGTCGCGTCCGCCGCGGGTGTAAACCTCCCAGCCCGCCGACGGATCGTCGGCGCGGCGGCGCCGCGCATCGATCGCGCTGACGATGCACTGGCTGCCGTAAAGCGCCGCGGACTCGCCGATCAGATCGGGGTTCTTGACGCCCGCGGTGTTGATCGAGATCTTGTCGGCGCCCGCGTTGAGGAGGCGCCGGATGTCGCTTACGTGCCGCACGCCGCCGCCCACCGTGAGCGGGATGAAGACCTGCGAGGCGACGTCCTCGATCACCTTGAGGATGATGTCCCGGTTGTCGGAACTCGCCGTGATGTCGAGGAAGCAGAGCTCGTCGGCGCCCTCTTCGTCGTAGCGGCGGGCCACCTCGACGGGATCGCCGGCGTCGCGCAGGTTCACGAAATTGATGCCCTTGACGACGCGCCCGCCGGTCACGTCAAGGCACGGGATAATGCGTTTCGAGAGCATGCTTTTATCTCCTGTTTCAGGCGTTCTTTATGAGAGCGAGTGCTTCCTCAAAGGAGAGCGTGCCCTCGTAGAGCGAGCGGCCGAGGACGGCGCCGGCGACGCCGTCGGACTCGACGGCGAGCAGGCGGCGGATATCGTCGAGGTCGCGGATGCCGCCCGAGGCGATCACGGGCGCGCTCACCTCGCGGGCGAGCGCCGCCGTCGCCTCGACGTTGCAGCCGGTGAGCATGCCGTCGCGCGAAATGTCGGTGTAGAGGATGCCGGCCACGCCGTAGGCGTCGAACTTCTTGGCGATGTCCGTCACCTTGGTGTGCGAGGTGCTCTGCCAGCCGTCGGTGGCCACAAAGCCGTTCTTCGCGTCGAGCGCCACGATGATCTGGCCGCCGAAGTTGGAGCAGGCCTCGTGCAGGAAGCCCGGCACCCGGATCGCGGCCGTGCCGATCACGGCGTAGGAGACGCCCGCGTCGGTGTAGCTCTCGATCTGGTCGAGGCTGCGCAGGCCGCCGCCGAGCTCGATTTCCATCTCGCCGCCCACCTCGTCGATGATGTCGCGGATGAGCGGGGCGTTGACGGGCTTGCCGGAGGCCGCGCCGTCGAGGTCGACGATGTGCAGCCGCTCGGCGCCCTTGTCCGCCCAGCGGCGGGCCACGGCGACGGGGTCGTCGGAATAAACCGTGATGTTGTTCTTGAGGTCGCCCTGGCGCAGACGCACGCAGCGGCCGTTTTTGATGTCAATGGCAGGAATGAGCAGCATCGCTGTGCTTCCTTGTTAGTCTCGGTTGTCCCGGGCAGGATCCCAGGAGAGGAAATTGCTGAAGAGCCGCAGGCCGCAGCGGGCGCTCTTTTCCGGATGGAACTGCGTGGCGAAGACGTTGCCGCGCGCCACGGCGCACGCAAAGGGCAGCCCGTAGCTCGCGCTCGCCGCGATGAGCGGGCACTCCTCGGGGGCCACGAAGTAGCTGTGCACGAAGTAAAACCAGGCGCCGTCCTCGATGCCCGCGAAGAGCGGGTGGCGCTGGCACTGGTAAACGCGGTTCCAGCCCATCTGCGGCACCTTGAGGCGGGTGCCGTTCTGCTGCTTCATCGCCTCGGCGGGGAAGCGCAGCACGCGGCCGCGGTAAATCCCGAGGCCGTCGACGTCGCCCTCCTCGGAGTGGTCGAAGAGCATCTGCATGCCGATGCAGATCGCGAGCACCGGCTTTTCGGCGAGCGCGCGGCGCACGGGCTCCTCGAGCCCGCACTCGCGCAGGTGGCGCATGCAGTCGGGCATGGCGCCCTGGCCCGGGAAAACGACGCGGTCGGCGGCCGCAATGGCCGCCGGATCGCCCGTCACCGTGACGTCGGCCTCGCCGCGGGCGGCCGCCTCGGCGGCCTTCCAGACGCTGCGCAGGTTGCCGCAGCCGTAATCAACCACCGCGACTTTCATAGCACCCCCTTGGTGGAAGGCACCTCGCCGGCGGCGCGCGGATCGAGCGCGACGGCCATGCGCAGGGCGCGGCCGAAGGCCTTGAAGAGGCTTTCGGCCTGGTGATGGCTGTTCTCGCCCCTCAGGTTGTCGAGGTGCAGCGTCACGCCGGCGGCGTTGACGAAGCCCTGGAAGAACTCGCGCACGAGCTCGCTGTCCATGCCGCCGAGGTTCTCGCGCGTGAACGTGCAGAAGAAGTGCAGTCCCGGGCGGCCCGAGCAGTCGATGACGGCGCGCGAGAGCGACTCGTCGAGCGGCACGTAGGCGTAGCCGTAGCGCGCGATGCCCCGCTTGTCGCCGAGCGCCTCGCGGAAGGCCGTGCCGAGCGCGATGCCGGTGTCCTCGACGAGGTGGTGCGCGTCGATTTCAAGGTCGCCCTTGGCGTGCACCGTAAGGGCGATCATGCCGTGGCGGGCCACCTGGTTGAGCATGTGGTCGAAAAAGCCGACGCCCGTCGAGATGTCGGCCCCGGTCTCGTCGAGACCGATGGCCGCCTCGATCTGGGTTTCGGCGGTGTTGCGGACGATCCTGGCGCGGCGTGCCGTCATGGTCTTCTCCTGTCAGTCCTTGAGGCGGTAGCCCGCGGAACGGGCATGCGCGGTGAGCGACTCGCCGCGGGCGAGCACGCCCGCGATGCGGCCGAGGACCTGGACGCCGTCCTCGGAGACGTGCAGCATCGAGGTGCGCTTCTGGAAGTCCCAGACGCCGAGCGGCGAGCTGAAGCGCGCCGTGCGCGACGTCGGCAGGACGTGGTTCGTGCCGGCGCAGTAGTCGCCGAGCGCCTCGGAGGTGAAGCGCCCGAGGAAGATGGCGCCGACGTGGTGCACCTTCTCCGCCCAGGCTTCGGGATCCTCGACCGAGAGCTCAAGGTGCTCGGGCGCGATCGCGTCGGCCAGCGCGCAGGCTTCGTCGAGGTCGCGCGTCACGACGATGGCGCCGCGCTGCGCGAGGCTCTTCTCGATGATGGCGCGGCGCGACATCGTCGGCAGGAGCTTTTCGACCGAGGCCTGGACCTTGGCGGCGAAGGCCGCGTCCGGCGTCAGCAGGACGGCCTGCGCGAGCTCGTCGTGCTCGGCCTGGCTGAAGAGGTCCATGGCGATCCAGTCGGGATCGGTGCGGCCGTCGCAGATGATCAGAATCTCGGAGGGGCCGGCGATCATGTCGATGCCGACGCGGCCGAAGACGTAGCGCTTGGCGGCGGCCACGTAAGCGTTGCCCGGGCCGACGATCTTGTCGACGCTCGGAATGGCGTCGGTGCCGTAGGCGAGCGCAGCGATGGCCTGGGCGCCGCCCACCGTGTAGGCGCGCGTCACGCCGGCGAGGCTCGCCGCGGCCAGCACGAGCGGATTGCGCTCGCCGCCCGGGGTCGGCACCGTCATCTCGATGCGCTTGACGCCGGCGACCTTGGCCGGCATCGCGTTCATCAGCACCGAGCTCGGATAGGCGGCCTTGCCGCCCGGCACGTAAAGGCCCACCGAGTCAATCGGGGCGACGCGCAGGCCGAGCTTGTCGCCCATCGAATCCGTGTAGGTGAAGCCCTTGCCGAGCTCGAGCTCGTGGAACTTGCGGATGCGGGCGGCCGCCTCGGTGAGCGCGTGGCGCTGCTCCTCGGGCAGGCCGTCGAGCGCGGCCTTCATCTCGTCGGCCGTGATGACGAGCTCGTCCATCGACTTGACGCTCATGCGGTCAAAGCGGTTGGTGTACTCGAGAACGGCCTCGTCGCCGCGCTTGCGGACGTCTTCGACGATCGCCTCGGCGCGGCGGGAAATCTCGGGGTCGACGCTCGCGTCGCGGGCGACGAGCTTCGAGAAAGCTTCCTTGAAATCGGAATCGGCGGAATTAAGCTGACGGACAGACATTTTTCACCTCTTATTAACGGCTTTATGAAAAAAGCATAACGGCTGGGAAAGGGTCGGAGGGCGTCCCCGCGGGGACGCCCGAAGCCGCGCACTGCTCCTGATATTTTCGCGGCAGAGGCGGCATAACGGAAGGGGGTTAGCTCGTCACGCCTTGACGGCGTGTCGGAAAGTGCGGATAAGCGGCTCGAGTTCGGCGCTCTTGAGCTTCATCGCCGACTGGTTGACGATGAGGCGCGAGGAGATCCTGGCGATCGTCGTCACTTCGCGCAGGTTGTTGGCGCGCAGCGTCGCGCCGGTCTGCACCAGGTCGACGATGGCGTCCGCAAGGCCCGCGATCGGCGCGAGCTCCATGGAGCCGTAAAGCTTGATGAGGTCGACGTGCACGCCCTGGGAGGCGAAGTAGTCGCGGCTCCATTTCAGGTATTTGGTGGCGATGCGCAGGCGCGAGCCGCGGCGCACCGTCTTTTCGTAGTCGAAGTCGGCGGGCGCCGCCACGCACATGCGGCAGCGCGCGATGTTAAGGTCGACCGGCACGTAAAGGCCGTTGCCGCCGTGCTCGTAGAGGGTGTCCCAGCCGGTGACGCCCATGTCGGCGGCGCCGTACTGCACGTAGGTGGCCACGTCGGTGGCGCGCACGATCACGACCCGCAGGTCGGGCCGGCTCGTGGCCAGCATGAGCTTGCGGGAGGTTTCGGGATCTTCCAGGATCTTTACGCCGGCGGCAGCCAGGAACGGAAGCGTTTCCGTGAATATTCGCCCTTTTGACAGAGCTAGCGTTATCAAGCCTTAACCCTCACTATGTCGGCGCCCAGGCACCGCAGTTTTTCTTCCATGCGCTCGTAGCCGCGGTCGAGATGGTAAATGCGGTCGACGGTGGAGCTCCCCCCGGCGGCAAGCGCCGCAATCACAAGGGAAGCCGAAGCGCGCAGGTCTGTAGCCATTATGGTAGCACCCATTAAAGCGCTTACGCCTTGGACAATTGCAGTATGTCCTTCGATTGAGATCTGAGCTCCGAGCCGCACAAGCTCGGGAACGTGCATGAAGCGGTTCTCGAAAATCGTCTCGGTGATGCGGGCCGTGCCCTGCGCCACGCAGTCGAGCGTCATGAACTGCGCCTGCATGTCGGTGGGAAAGCCCGGATAAGGGGCCGTGCGCAGCGACACCGCCTTGGGGCGCCCTTCCATGCGCACGCGCACCCAATCCTTGCCGATGTCGAGCTTCGCGCCCGCCTCGGTGAGCTTGTCGAGCACCGCCACAAGGTGCCCCGGGCAGCAGTGCGTGGCGAGCACGTCGCCGCCCGTCACCACGGCGGCGACGAAAAACGACCCCGCCTCGATGCGGTCGGGGATGACGGTGTGCTCGGCGCCGTGCAGGCTCCTGACGCCTTCGATGCGGATCACGCTCGTGCCCGCGCCGCTGATCTTGGCGCCCATCGCCGTGAGGCAGTCGCACAGGTCGACCACCTCGGGCTCGCGCGCGGCGTTCTCGATCACCGTCTCGCCGTCGGCGAGCACGGCAGCCATGATGAGGTTCTCGGTGCCGGTCACCGTCACCATGTCGGTGACGATGCGCGTGCCGGTGAGGCGCCCCGCCCTGGCCTTGACGTAGCCGTGGTCGATCTCGACGTCGGCGCCGAGCGCCCTGAGGCCCTTGATGTGCTGGTCGACCGGGCGCGCGCCGATGGCGCAGCCGCCCGGCAGGCTCACGGTGGCGCTGCCGAAGCGCGCCGTGAGCGGGCAGAGCACGAGCACGGAGGCGCGCATCGTCTTGACAAGCTCATAAGGCGCTTCGGTGCTCGTGACGGCGCCCGCGCAGAGGCGCACGTCGGAGCCGCTGCGCTCGATTTTCACGCCCATGCCCTCGAGCAGCTTCAGCATGGTGCGCACGTCGGCGAGGTCGGGCACGTTGTGCAGCACCAGGTCCTCGGCCGTGAGCAGCGAGGCGGCGAGGATGGGCAGCGCCGCGTTCTTGGCGCCCGAAATGCGCACCTCGCCCACGAGGCGGCGGCCGCCGTTGATTTTTAACTGTTCCATAGCGTCTGAATTGGTTTTTCTTCGCGGCGCGCGGCTGACGCGCGCAGTGCGCGCGCGCCCGGGCGCCGGGCGTGCGTCATTGTACCTAAAAGTGCGCCCCCGCCGAACCGCCGGAGGCGGCCCGATGCGGGGGCTCTGCCGGGCCGCGGGGCCCGTTTTTCCTGAGCGCTGCCCTTGTCAGGGGAGGATTTTCTCGAGGCCGTAGAGCTTCACGAGCTCGCCGAGGCCGGCGGGCACGCCGGTGACGGCGAGCTCTTTCCCGGCCGCGGCGGCGCGGCGCTTGGCGTGCAGCATGAGCGAAACGAGCGTGCTGTCGATGCGCTTCACGGCGCTCATGTCGATCGCGAAGTCGCCGGCCCCGAGGGCCGCGTCGAGTTCTTTCTTCACCGACATGGCGTTTTCAAACGTAATGCTCTCTTGCGTGATCTTCATGGCGCGCTCCCGTCGTTAGGAGGACTTGGCCTTGTTCTTCTCGGCAAGCTCCTCGCCCTTTTCCTCGAGCAGGCGGATCAGGCCCGGAACGCCGTCCTGATTGAGCGTCGAGGCGAACTGCGTGCGGTAGTTCTCCACCATCCAGATGCCTTCGACGTTGACGTCGACGATCTTCCACTCGCCGTCGCGGTTCTTGTAGATGCGGTAGTCAAGGCCGATGTCCTCGGCGCCGCTCGACTTGAGGAGCGTGCGGATCACCATCTCGTCGGCCACCTTGCGGGTGCGCAGCGGCCGCAGCTCGCAGCGGTGGTCCTTGACGTTCTTGAGGGCGCCCGCATAGACGCGGATCAGCAGCTTCTCAAAGCCCGCCTTGAGCCGCTCGCGCTGCTCGGGCGTGGCCTTGCGCCACTTCGGCCCGACGGTCATGCGCGTCATCATCGTGAAGTCGACGTACGGCATGATCTTGCGGTCGACGAGCGCCTGCAGGGCGTTCATGTCGCCCGAGTGCAGCTTGTCGTCGGCGCGGATGTCGTCGAGGATGTTGTTGCTGATCTTCACGACCCAGTCGTAAGGATCCTCGCCCGCGGCAAGCGCGGGCACCGAAACGAGCGCCGCGGCAAAGGCGGCGGCCTTAAGAATCGTTCTTCTCTGCATCATTTTTTATCAGTCTCCTTGGGGGCCTCTTCGTCGTCGCCGAAATCAAGCGGCGTGAGCTCCTTGAGCTGCTCCTCGCCCGTCTGCTGCCCGTCGCTCACCTGGTTGCGGCGCATCTGGCGGTAAGCGGTGCGCACGGCCGTGTAGGAATCAAGCGTGTTCTCGAGCATGTCGTCGAGGCCGTCGTCCATCATGCGCGAGCGCGTGTCAAGCCCGTCGACCACCAGGTAGCCCGTTTCCCAGTACCACTCTTCGTCCCACAGGATGTAGGTCATCGGGTTGAGCGCCGCCTGCACCGGCCAGCGCCAGATGTCGCGCGGGCTGCTCGGGCCGAGCACCGGCAGCACCAGGTAGGGTCCCGGGCCGACGCCCCAGACGCCGAGCGTCTGGCCGAAGTCCTCGGGCTGGCGCTCCATGCCGACCCAGGTGGCGACGTCAAAGATGCCGGCGACGCCGATCGTGCTGTTGAGCAGGAAGCGGAACACCGAGGTGAGCGTGCCGCTCACCTTGCCCTGGAGAAGGTTGTTGACCGCATTGCCGGGCTCGAGCAGGTTGTCGAAGAAGTTCGAGACGCCTTCGCGGGCAGGCTTCGGAACGATGAAGCGGTAGCCTTCCGTCACGGGCTTGACGACAACATCAAGGCCCTGGTTGAAGGCCCACATGTTGCGGTTGAAAGTCTCCCAAGGATCTTCGGGATTCTGTCCCGCATCCGGCGGCACCTGGGCGCAGCCTGCCAGCAGCGCCGCAGAGAGGGCAAGGCTCAGAACTTTGGCTTTTGCTTTCATATTTCGACCTTTCATCGCCGTCCCGCCGGCCGTGCTCGAGCGGCGGGAACGCATTTCTATTCTTCTTTCTGCCCGGACTTTTCAGCCGTGCTGTAAAGGAACTTGCTGATGAGCGTCTCAAGGACGACCGCGCTCTGCGTGCGGTGAATCACGGAGCCGTCCTGGAGATTCTTGTCGTCGGCGCCGGCCTCAAGGCCGATGAACTGATCGCCGAGCAGGCCCGACGTAAGAATCTTAGCCGAGCTGTCGGCCGGGAACGGATAGGCCGCATCGAGTTCCATGGTCACCTTGGCCTGGAACGTCTCGGTATCGAAGTTGATCGTCTTGACGCGGCCGACGACCACGCCCGCGGACTTCACGGCCGCGCGCGGCTTGAGGCCGCCGATGTCATTGAATTCGGCACTCACCATATAGGTTTTGTGGCCGAAGGAGAAACTGCCGAGGTTGGCAGCCTGCAGCGACATGAACAGCGCCGCGAGAAAGCCGAGCACCACGAAGATGCCCACAAAAAATTCCAGGGAACGTCTTTTGTCCATCGTGACACCCTTAACCGTTAAAACGTTGTAAACATCCAAGCCGTCATGATGACGTCAAGCGCAAGAATCAGCAGCGACGACATCACCACCGTGCCCGTCGTGGCCCGCGACACGCCTTCCGGCGTGGGCCGGGCGCAGTAGCCGTGGAACAGGGCGACCAGGGAAACGGCCACGCCGAACACAAGGCTCTTGATGACGCTGTTGAGCAGGTCGTCGAAGACGTCGACCGAGCTCTGCATCTGGGCCCAGAAAGCGCCGCTGTCCGAGCCGATCATCTCCACGCCGACGAACCAGCCGCCGAGGATGCCGACCGCCGAGAAAATGAGCGCGAGGATCGGCATCGAAATGAAGCCCGCGATGAAGCGCGGCGCGAGCACGCGGCGCACCGGGTCAACGCCCATCATCTCCATGGCGGCGAGCTGCTCGCCCGCCTTCATGAGGCCGATCTCGGCGGTGAGCGCCGTGCCGGCGCGGCCGGCGAAGAGCAGCGCCGTGACCACGGGGCCGAGCTCGCGGATCAGCGAGAGCGCGACGAGCGTGCCGAGGGCTTCCTCGCTGCCGTAGTCAACGAGGATGTAATAGCCCTGCAGGCCGAGCACGAAGCCGACGAAGAGGCCCGAGACCGTAATGATGACGAGCGAGTAATTGCCGATGAAATGGATCTGCTCGACCGTGCTCCTGAAGCCCGCTCCGCGCAGGTGCGTGAGCAGCCGCCAGGAAAAGATGCCGAAGCGGCCGATGCGCCTGAAGATCCTCACGATCAGCAGGCCGATCGAAGTAATGAAATCGTTCATTGGTCTGCGCCCCTCCCGAATTGTTCCTCGGCCGGCGGCGCGGGATAGTGGAAGCCCACGGGCCCGTCGGGCAGGCCGTTGATGAACTGCACGACGAACGGCTCCTTGGAGCGGCGCATCTCGTCAGGCGTGCCCTGCGCGGCGATGCGGCCGGCGTTGATCATGTAGACGTAGTCGGCGATGTCGAACGTCTCGGCCACGTCGTGCGTGACGATGATCGAGGTCGCGCCGAGCGCGTCGTTGAGGTTGCGGATGAGGCGCGCGGTGACGCCCATCGAAATCGGATCGAGGCCCGCGAAAGGCTCGTCGTACATGACGAGCATCGGGTCGAGCGCGATGGCGCGCGCAAGCGCCACGCGCCGGGCCATGCCGCCCGAAATCTCGGAAGGCATGAGCGGGGCGGCGCCCCGCAGGCCCACGGCATTGAGCTTCATGAGCACGAGGTCGCGGATCATCTCGTCGTCGAGGTTGGTCTGCTCGCGCATCGGGAAGGCGACGTTCTCGAAAACCGACAGGTCGGTGAAAAGCGCACCGAACTGGAAGAGCATGCCCATGCGCCGGCGGATGCGGTAAAGCGCCTTGATGTCGTTCGTGTCGATTTTCTCGCCGCCGATGGTCACGCTGCCCGCCTGGGGCGTGAGCAGGCCGCCGATGAGCTTCAGGAGCGTGGTCTTGCCCATGCCCGAGCCGCCCATGATGGCCACCACCTGCCCGGCGCCGAAGCGCATCGACACATCGTCGAGGATGCGCCGCTTCGCGTTGTAGCCGAACGTGAGCCGATCGATAGTGACTGTGTCGTTCATAGTGTCATCAATAAAAAGTTCAGAGCCCGGGGCTCGCTGCGAAGCGAACCATGCGGTTGATGCCGAGAGCCTTGAGCTCGGGAGCATCGGCGGGAAGGAACGTAAAGTCCCTTTCGAGCTCGGCGGGGATCCGCGCCGGACGGCGCGTGGCGAAATCCACCATCACCCACTCGGTCGCGCCGACGGCGAGAAGCTCCGTGCCGCGCATCACCGCATAGCGGCGCAGCGTGGAAAAGTGCTTGGCGCTCTGCACCCAGGTGTGCACGAGAAGCTTGTCGCCCAGAAAGGCGGGCTTCAGGTACTCGATCCAGTGCTCTCTGGCCACCCAGCCGAGGTTGCGGTCCTTGAGCGGCTGGAAATCCCAGCCGTGAGCCTCCGCGTGAGCGATGGCGGCTTTTTCCATCCACTTCAGGTACTCGATGTTGTTGACGTGCTCCATCCGGTCAATCGACTCTTTCCCGACCTCGATGCTGAGCGTGAAAACCGCTTCCGACATTTTTTGTTTCGCTTTTACAGAAAACCGATTTTACCTCAGGCCCCGCGCGCGTTTGCGGCGAGCGGAGCCTTTTTTTAATCCTTTTTAAGGAAGAGGTTAACAAACGGCACTCAGGGTGCAGTGCCTGAAATTACCGAAAATGCAAAAAATCTTTTCCGGCTGTGAAGCAAATTCTCGCAATTGGCAAGCCCCCGGAAACGACATAAGCCTGCCATCTCGACTAAAATCAGCACAACTTTTCCGGCGCGCCGCTTGCAGCAGAGCGCGCCCGCTCCGTGGCCGGCGGGCATTTCCCTGCGCCGCCGGCCGTTTTCGCTCCGACTTACTCACGTGACTCCAAGAAAGACAAGCAGACCGGCGTCCGGCCGCAGGAAAGGCTCGGGCACGGTGACCTTTTTGAAGTGGTTTTTCGGCATCACCGCCGCGGGCATCGCCTCGGGGGCGCTGCTCGCCGTGTTCATCTTCGCCTTCATCTACCGCCAGCTTCCTCCGATCGACAACCTCGTCGACTACCGCCCGCAGGTGCCGCTGCGCATTTGGAGCGCCGACGGGCAGCTCATCGGCGAGTTCGGCCAGGAAAGGCGCGACTTCGTGCACCTCAAGGACGTTCCCGACCATGTGAAGAAGGCAATTCTCGCCGCCGAGGACGCCGGCTTCTACGAGCATCCCGGCATTGAGATCTCGGGCATCGTCCGCGCCGCGATCGCGAACTTCGTGACCGGCCGCCGCAGCCAGGGCGGCTCGACGATCACGCAGCAGGTGGCGCGCAACTTCTTCCTCTCCTCGGAGCGCACCTACATCCGCAAGCTCTACGAGATCGCCATGTCCTTCAAGATCGAGCAGACGCTCACGAAGGACGAGATCCTCGAGATCTACATCAACCAGATCTACCTCGGCCAGCACGCCTACGGCTTCCAGAGCGCGGCGCGCACCTACTTCGGGCGCACGCTCGACCAGATTTCGGTCGGCGAGGCGGCGACGCTCGCCGGCCTGCCCGTGGCGCCCTCGGCCTACAACCCGATCGTCAACCCGACGCGCGCGACGATGCGCAAGAACTACGTGCTGCGCCGCATGTACGACCTCGGCTTCATCGACGAGCTCACCTACACGACGGAGAAGGCGCAGCCCATGCAGACGAGGCGCGTGGCGACGGCCGCCGAGGCGCTCGCGAAGAACGACGACACCGCCTCGGCGAAATACGCCGCCGAGGTCGCCCGCATGCTCGTCTACGACATCTTCAAGGACGAGACCTACACGCGCGGCATCAACGTCTACACGACGATCCGCATGGACAAGCAGAAGGCGGCCGTGGACGCCGTGCGCCGCCACCTGATCGCCTACGACCGCCGCTACGGCTACCGCGGCCCCGAAGGCCACGTCGACCTCGGCGACGAGGCGAACCGCCCCAAGGCGATCAAGGCCGCTCTCTCGAAGACCGCGAGCTCGCCCTTCATGGTGCCCGCGGTGGTGCTCGAGGCGAGCACCTCGAAGATCACCGCGGCCCTTTCCGCCAACGAAACCGTGGAGCTCGACGCGCAGAGCCTGAAGTTCGGGCGCCGCTACCTCGGCAAGAACTCCCGCGTCAAGGAAAGCGACCGGCTGCGCCCCGGCTCGATCATCCGCGTCACGCGCTCCCAGGGCGGCAAGGGCTGGACGCTCGCGCAGGTGCCCCGCGTCGAGGCCGCCTTCGTGGCGGGCAACTACAACACGGGCGCCGTCTACGCGATGGTGGGCGGCTTCGACTTCAACCTCAACATGTTCAACCACGTCACGCAGGCGTGGCGCCAGCCGGGTTCCTCGTTCAAGCCCTTCATCTATTCGGCCGCGCTTGACAAGGGCTTCACCACGACGACGATCATCAACGACGCGCCGATTTCGATCGACCCGCGCCTCACGGGCAACAAGCTCTGGGAGCCGCGCAACTACGAAGGCCGCTTTGACGGCCCGATGACGCTGCGCCGCGGCCTCGAGAAGTCGAAGAACCTCATTTCGATCCGCATCCTGCAGGCGATCACGCCCAAGTACGCGCAGGAGTACATCACGAAGTTCGGCTTCTCCGCCGACAAGCACCCGGCGGTGCTGCCGATGGCGCTCGGCGCGGGCAGCGTGACGCCCTGGCAGATGCTCGGCGGCTACACCGTCTTTGCCAACGGCGGCTACCGCGTGACGCCCTACCTCATCGAGCGCGTCACCGACGTCGACGGGCGCACGCTGATGCGCTCCACCAACCGCTCCGCGGGCGACGAGGCGATCCGCGCCATCACGGACCGCAACGCCTACATCATGCAGTCGCTGCTGCACGGCGTGGCCGTGCGCGGCACCGCGGCGCGCGCCACGCGCGAGCTCAAGCGCAGCGACATCGGCGGCAAGACCGGCACGACCAACAACGCGCACGACGCGTGGTTCTGCGGCTGGGCCGGCGACGAAGTGGCCGTGACCTGGATGGGCTACGACACCCCGAAGCCGCTCGGCTCGCGCGAGACGGGCGGCGGCCTCTCGCTGCCGATCTGGATCGACTACATGAAGTCGGCCGTCAAGGGCGTCCCCGAAGTGAAGCGCCCCATGCCCTCGAGCGTGGTCATGTCGGGCGGCGAGGTCTTCTACCGCGACCCTGTCAAGGACGGCCCCGTCAACGCGCTCGACAACAGCACGGCCGGCACGGGCGCGGACTCCGCCTCGGAGCTCGTGCGCGACCAGATCTTCTGACGAAGCCGCGCTTCCGACGAAAAAAGAGCCTGCAGGAACGCCTAAGTTTCTGCAGGCTCATTGTTTCTACGGGAGCGGCCCTATGCCCGCCCTCGGGTAGAATCGGTACACTACTGCACGTCCGCGCCGAGCGCGGCGAGTGCGGCCGCGACGCTCTCGCGCAGCGTCCTGCCGCTGCCGTCCCGCCAGCTGCCGTCGGGCTGCTGTGAGAAATGGTAGCCGCCCTTGCGCGACGCGCTCCAGATCTCGTGCAGCGGCGTCTGCAGATTGACGACGACCTGCTCGCCGCTGTCGAGCTCAATGGTGAGCACATTGCCGCTGCGGGTCCAGTCCGCATCCGGGCAGTGCCCGTCGAGCCAGCCCTCGAGCGATTTCAGCGCCTCCTCGGCGGCAGAAAGAAATTCCGTATCTGTATTCATGAGGATTCCTAAATGAAAGCAACCACCGCGCTCATCGGCCTTGCGGCCGCTCTGTGCATCGCCCTTTCGGGCTGCGGCCTCAAGGGCAACCTTTACATGCCGGAGCGCGCTTCGGCCCCCGTTTCGGCGGCCTCGGGGATCTGACGAATTTAGCATAACAAAGCGAAAATGACGCATTTTGAAGAGCATCCCGGCTTCGAGCGCCGGGGCGACGAGCTTTACTGCGAGGAGGTCCCGCTCTCGCGCATCGCCCGTGAGGCGGGTTCGACCGCCTACGTTTATTCCCGCGCCCGCATCGAGCGCAATTTCCTTGCCTACCAGGAAGCGATGAAGGAGGGGCCGCACCTCGTCTGCTACGCGCTCAAGGCCAACTCGACGCTCGGCGTGCTGCGCGTCCTCGCCCGGCTCGGCGCGGGCGCCGACACGGTAAGCGGCGGCGAGATCGCCCGCGCGCTGCGCGCGGGCTTTGCGGCCGACAGGATCGTCTATTCGGGCGTCGGCAAGACACCGCGCGAGATCCGCTTCGCGCTGCGCGCCGGCATCCGCTGCTTCAACGTCGAGAGCGAGCCCGAGCTCGAGCTCATCAACGAAATCGCCATGAAGGAAGGGCTGCGCGCCCCGGTGTCGCTGCGCTGCAACCCGGACGTCGACGCCAAGACCCACCCCTACATCTCGACGGGCCTCAAGTCGAACAAGTTCGGCATCCCGATCGAACGGGCCGAAGCGCTCTACCTGCGCGCCGCGAACATGCCGGGCCTGCGGGTGATCGGCATCGACGCGCACATCGGCAGCCAGCTCACCGACGTGCGCCCGCTGCTCGAGTCGGCCGAGAGGCTGATCGGCACCATGAGCCGCCTGCGCGACAAGGGCCTTGTGCTCTCGCACCTCGACATCGGCGGCGGCCTCGGCATCCGCTACCGCAGCGAAGACACGCCGCCGCACCCGCGCGACCTCGTCGTCCCGGTGCGCGCGATGCTCCGCGACGCGGGCTTTGCGGACGCGGAGCTCCTGGTCGAGCCCGGGCGCTCGATTGTCGGCGACGCGGGCGTGCTGCTCACGCCCGTGCTTTACGTGAAGCAGGGCGCCGAACGGCGCTTCTGCATCGTCGAGGGCGCCATGACCGACCTCATCCGCCCGGCGCTCTACAGCGCCTGGATGGGCATCGAGCCCGTGGTGCGCCGCAGCGAGAAGCCCGAGGTGATGGATGTTGTCGGGCCGGTGTGCGAATCCTCCGACTTCCTCGGCAAGGCCCGGGAGCTGGCGGTGAAGCCCGGCGACTGGCTCGCGGTGCGCGACGCCGGCGCCTACGGCGCGACCATGGCGAGCCGCTACAACTCGCGGCCCCTGCCGCTCGAGTACCTCGTCGACGGCAGCCGCGTGCTGCCGCTGCGGCGCGCCGACACGTTCGAGGACATCGTCGCGGGCGAGATCGATCCCGAGCTCTGAAAAAGCGGATCCGCTTTTTGCTTTTTCGCCGGATCTGTGCTTAGAATAAGGAAACGCCGGACGGCGGGCAGATGCCCGAATCCGGCGTTTTTCTTATGAAGACGGAGAAAAACAGCAGCAAACAAAAATCCCTGCCGCCTCCGGAAAGGCAGCATTGCAAGCAGTTTTTCCCTGCCAATCAGCTTGTCAGAACCCTCGTACGCTTGGTCCTTCGAGCCTTTTTGACCAGTGTTTTGATCTCTTCGGCTACCTCCGACATCTTTTCGCGAATCTCTTCGTCATCCGCATTCTTAGCAAAGAGCTTCGCATTCTGCAGAGTCCGCTTTGCGGTTAAAGCCCGTACTTTATCCGTTGCGTAAGGAATGTAGCTTTTCCCGGAAACCAGAATGCTGTAAATGATTCTGGCGAGCAAATGGGCAGCGGCAACTACGGCGCGCAAAGTTCCTCGCCGCAATTTCCATTCCATGACCCGATCCGACAGTGAGTTTTTGCTCATTCTCACCCCGTGGGCACATTCGACCAGCACTCGCCTCAGCCATTTGTTGCCCTTGGCTGCGTGGCCGGAATAGCGCACGTTGGCCGAGATGTTGTTCCCCGGGCAGATGCCCATCCAGGAGCAAAACTTTTCGGAGCTGTCGAAATGCTGCTTCAGGTCATCGCACAGTTCGGCAAAGATGAGTCTTGCAGCGGTTTCTTTAATGCACGGTATCGTTTTCAGCAGTTCAATCTGCTTTTGATAGGGAGCCTGGAGTTTTGCCAGGCGCAGCATCGTCTGCTCTGCCAACGCAAGTTCTCGGTCCATGGCCAGCATTTCATCGGCGATCTGGGCTCTGAGGAGCGGATCAAGGTCGAAATTTAGTGCGTCAATGATTTCTTCGGGCGTTGCTTTTCTCAGCCTGCGCGAATTGTTTTCCACGCACTGTTCGAAGTTGCCTTCTCCCAAAATCTTGGCTCTCAGGATATTGGTTGCGCTGGTGCCGCGGATATCGCTGAATACCGATGCGGCTCGAAAACCTGCGGAATCCATCAGTTTGTGCAGGGCATTGACGTGAGAGGCGTAATGGCTTTTCAGTTTCTGATAGCGCCGGGCCAATTCCCTCATCAGCCGGAAATCCGGCGGAGGGATAAACGATTTCTTCAGCGTTCCCATCCTGGCCAGTTCGGCCAGGCGCCGGGCATCCTGCTGATCTGTTTTGCGGCCGATGGCAGCTTTAACGTCCCGGGCATTGACGAGGGTAAGCGATGAAGCGTTGAAACCGACGCTTTCGAGAGCTGCGTACGGGCTCTTCCAAAGGACGCCGGTGGATTCCATCACTATGGTTTCCGGCCTGCATTTCCGGCACCATCCTGCGAACTTTTCCAGCTCCGACCTTCTTGTGCCGAAACTGCGCAGTTCCGTGTGAATTGAGGAATGGGCATCGATGTATTGAAAACAGCAAACCAAAAGTTCGCAGTGGACATCGACGCCGATGGCGGATGAATAGACGGCTTCGACAACGTTTTGCGGGTTCGCTGCCGTAGCCGTGTCGGTGGGTTTCCGAGTAGACTTACTCATGATCCTCTCCTTCTAAAAGTGGGGATCTCGAAGAGTCCGCCCGGATAAAGGCACGGGCCTTTCAGCCACCTAAGATTCACGAGAGTGAACTCATTTTCTTATGCGCCTACTTCCCTTTCGGGAGAGTGCAATTGGGGGTGCGAAGGCCTGAGACTGCAATTTTTGTACGGAGATAAAACTCCAAAAAAACTGACGCAGTGATCCGGCTCCGGACTCTTCTCCGTCTTCATCATAGCGGGTGAAGTCAGGCCTTCCCCGCAAAAATCAGGGCCTCCGTTATCGAAGGCCCTTCATCTTATTTTTGTGCCCGTCCGGCCTTTGCGGGCGGGCGGATTCCCCACTAGCACCGGCTGAAGCGGAATCGATCCTCTCTATAAGGAATCAGGCCATGCATCTTGAAAACACCGTCAAGCTCGATTTCAAAGACGTTCTCATCCGCCCGAAGCGCTCCACGCTCACCAGCCGCAGCGAGGTGGACATCACGCGCGAGTTCAAGTTCATGCACTCGCCCGTGCACTACCACGGCATCCCCATCATCGCCGCCAACATGGACACCACGGGCACGTTCGAGATGGCCCGCGCGCTCGACGAGTTCGGGCTTTCCACGGCGCTCGACAAGCACTACAGCACCGACCAGTACGTCGAATTCTTCTCTTCGCTCAAGAACAAGTCCGCCGCCTTCTACTCGCTCGGCATCGGCGAGGCGGACTGGCAGAAGTTCTGCGAGACGATGAAGCGCGCCCCGGGCGCCGTGCAGTACGTCTGCATCGACGTCGCCAACGGCTACACCGAAGTCTTCGTCTCGTTCGTGAAGAAGGTCCGCGCGGCCTTCCCCGACCTCGTCATCATGGCGGGCAACGTCGTCACGGGCGACATGACCGAAGAGCTCCTGCTCGCGGGCGCCGACATCGTCAAGGTCGGCATCGGCCCGGGCTCGGTGTGCACGACGCGCCGCATGACGGGCGTGGGCTACCCGCAGCTCTCCGCCATCATCGAGTGCGCCGACGCAGCGCACGGCCTCGGCGGGCGCATCTGCGCCGACGGCGGCTGCACGGTGCCGGGCGACATCGCCAAGGCGTTCGGCGGCGGCGCCGACTTCGTGATGCTCGGCGGCATGCTCGCCGGCCACGACGAATGCGCCGGCGAGACCGTCACCACGCCCGAAGGCACCTTCCGCCGCTTCTACGGCATGAGCTCGAAGAGCGCCATGGACCGCTGGAACGGCGGCGTCGCGGACTACCGCGCGGCCGAAGGCAAGACGGTGCTCATCCCCGCCCGCGGCCCGGTGAAGAACACCGTGCAGTCGATCCTCGGGGGCGTGCGCAGCGCCTGCACGTACGTCGGCGCCCGCCGCCTGAAGGAGCTCACGATGCGCACGACGTTCGTGCGCGTCTCGATGCAGCTCAACGAAGTCTTCGGAAAGGCGAAGGACTGAGAAGCCGAAAAGCACTTCCCGATGCGCCCCGGGTCTCGGCCGCGGGGCGCTTTTCTTTTAAAATACCGGCCGAACCGACAGATTTTCCCTTTGATTTGAGGATCCCGTGAGCATTTTCGACACCGCACGCTTTGTCATTTCCGCCGCCAGGCTCGAGGGGCTGCCGCCCGCCGGCATCCCCGAGGTGGCCTTCGCCGGCCGCTCCAACGCCGGCAAGTCGACGACGATCAACGTGCTCACCCGCAAGACGCGGCTCGCCTTCGCCTCGAAAACGCCGGGGCGCACGCAGCTCGTCAACTTCTTCGCGATCTCGAAAAAAACGCCCGAAGGCACGCGCCGCGACGTCGGCTACCTCGTCGACCTGCCGGGCTACGGCTTTGCGAAGGCGACCGAGAGCACGCGAAAGACGTGGTCAAGCCTCGTGGGCGGCTATATCGCGCAGCGCCCGACGCTCGCCGGCCTCGTGATCGTGATGGACGCCCGGCGCCCCTTCATGCCGACCGACGAGTGGCTCATCGACTTCATGGCGAACCGCCCCGAAGTGAAGATGCTCTGGCTCCTCAACAAGGCCGACCAGCTCCGGAACATGGACCGCCGCACGACGCTGCGGGCCGCCGAAAAGCGCGCCGCCGAGATCGGCGAGCGCGTAAGCGTGCAGCTCTTCTCGGGTCTGAAGCGCGAGGGCGTCGGAGAGCTTGCCGCGACGCTCTGCGGCTGGTACGGCCTTAATGCTGACGAAAGCCCCGCGGCGTAAAGTTTTTTATCAGGTTCCGGGCCCCCGCCCGAAAGCATCTCGTTTTTGATCAGGACGTCAAAATGAATATTTACGGTTCCTACCCCACGGTGCGCATGCGCCGCATGCGCCATGACGATTTTTCCCGCCGCCTCATGCGCGAGAACGTCGTGACGGCCAACGACCTCATTCTCCCGGTGTTCGTTCAGGAAGGCTCGCACCGCCGCGACCCCGTGCCGACGATGCCCGGCGTCTACCGCCTTTCGATCGACGAGCTCGTGAAAGTCGCCGGCGAGTGCGTTGAGCTCGGCATTCCGATGATCGCGCCCTTCCCGCACATCGAAGCCGGCCTCAAGACGCCCGACGGCCGCGAGGCCGCGAACCCCGACGGCCTGATTCCGCGCGCCGTGAAGGCCGTCAAGGAAGCCTACCCGCAGCTCGGCATCATGTGCGACATCGCGCTTGATCCGTACACGACGACCGGCCAGGACGGCCTCATCGACGAGACGGGCTACATCCTCAACGACGAGACGATCGAGATGCTCGTCAAGCAGGTGCTCGCCGACGCCGCCGCCGGCGCCGACGTCGTCGCGCCCTCCGACATGATGGACGGCCGCATCGGCGTCATCCGCAAGCGCCTCGAGCAGGAGGGCTACATCAACACCCGCATCATGGCTTACTCGGCCAAGTACGCGAGCTCCTACTACGGCCCGTTCCGCGACGCTGTGGGCTCCGCCTCGAACCTCGGCAAGTCCAACAAGGCCGTCTACCAGCAGGACCCGGCCAACGGCAACGAGGCGCTGCGCGAGGTCGCGCTCGACATCGCCGAAGGCGCCGACATGGTGATGGTCAAGCCGGGCGTCCCCTACCTCGACGTGCTCTGGCGCGTCAAGCAGGAGTTCGGCATGCCGACCTTCGCCTACCACGTCTCGGGCGAGTACGCCATGCTGAAGTTCGCCGCCCAGGCGGGCGCCATCGACGAGAAGAAGATCACCTACGAAACGATGGTCTGCTTCAAGCGCGCCGGCGCCGACGGCATCCTGACCTACTGCGCCCTCGACGTGGCGCGCTGGATCAAGGAAGGCTACAACTACTGATAAGCGTGCGCCCTGCGGGCAGCAGGGCGCGCTGCCGAAAAAAAAAGAGAAGCGTCCGCTTTGGGAACGCTTCTCTTTTTTTATGCGCTTTGCGCCTGCCAAAGCACAGGCCGCTCCGCAGGAGAAAAGCCTGCGAAGCAGTTCTTAAGGTGCATCCTTTATGAAAGCAAGCGGCTACTTCCAGCTCTCCTGCCACTCGCGCAGGCGCCGTCCCTCGCGCTTGGTGGGACGGCCGTGGCGGATCGTCGAGGCGGGCTCCGAGGCGAGCTTGAGGATCTCCTTGCGCTTGGCGCGCGTGAGCACGCTCTCCTCGGTTTCGCGGTAGAGCGTCTGGGCCTGAGAGGCCGGTCCGCGGACGTCGCTCAGCGCCTCGATGCGCACGGTGCGCACGTCGTCGCCGCGCCGGATCTGCAGCGTGTCGCCGGGCTTCACCTCGCGCGAGACCTTGACGCGCTGTCCGCCGACGAGCACGCGGCCGAGCTCTACGGCGTCCTGAGCGAGGGTGCGCGTCTTGAAAAAGCGCGCAGCCCAGAGCCACTTGTCGATGCGCAAGCCTTCCATGATGCCTCCTTATAATCGGGTAGGAGGCTCGGGGTCACCCCGAGCCGTCCTCCCACACCACCCACCGTACGGTTCCGTAGTGGGCGGTTACCTCTGGATTGCAATACAACGGACGGGGAGCGGCCTGCGCCGCCCCTCTGCGATGCTTTTCACCAGATCGGCTCCGCGGGCTTTGAGGTGTCAAAGGAGGTCTCTGACCTCCATGCCGTCATCGCCCGCACTGCCCTTGTTCGAGACCACGGCCTTGTAGGCCCGATTCAGGTTCGCTCGATCAAGTATGGTTTCCAGATCAATCATCTCGTCTGTCGTTTGCCTGTGATGTTGTTGCTCCTACGGCTGTCCTCAGATCCCTCACCGACCCGCCCGTATCCTCCCGATTCCGTCGGTACTTTCCGTCCGGTACCCCTCTTGGGGATTTTTCGGCTGTTGCATGATCGTTTCGGTGGCCTTAGGCATCACCTCCATTGGTTTCGGCCCTTCCTGCCAACCATCCCGGCAGTACTACGGCCTCTGCTGACTTCTCACGGCAAGCTTTACTCCGTCCGCCCTGCGGGCTGACGTCCGTGAGACCTCCCCGGGTAAGAACACGATCCTTCCCATCATCTGCCTGCCGCATTTACACCTCGGGTTCCGTGTAGCTTAGGACTTCACCTTGTTCGGCAGGCTTATCCACCTTCGTATGCCTCATGCGGTTCCTGTTCGTCAGGCCAATGGTTTGCCTCGGGCTTCTTTCAGATCCCGCCTCGCGGCGGACACCCTTGCCTCCGGCTATGTGCTTGGTGCTACCTCCTGCACTCGGGACTTCCACCCGTTGAATCGTGCTCATGCCGAGCACACCGAAAAAGCCCGGCCGGCGCGCAGCCGAACGGGCTTAAAGAGAAGCGCCGGCGCCCTTCCTCAAAGCGAAGGGCGCGCCGCAGCTTATTCGGCCTTGGCTTCAGCCTTCTTCTCTTCCTTCACTTCCTCGACGGGAGCGGCCTTTTCGGTGAGCTCCATGTAAGCGAGGGGAGCGTTGTCACCGACGCGGAAGCCCATCTTGAGGATGCGGGTGTAGCCGCCGTTGCGCTTGGCAAAGCGCGGGCCGACTTCGTTGAAGAGCTTGGTGACAACCTCGCGGTCGCGCAGGCGGTTGAAGGCGAGGCGGCGGTTGGCGGGGGTGTCGACCTTGGCAAGGGTGATCATCGGCTCGACGACGCGGCGAAGTTCCTTGGCCTTGGGAAGGGTGGTCTTGATGGCTTCGTGCGTGAGCAGCGAGCACGTCATGTTGCGGAGCATAGCCAGACGATGAGCGCTGGTGCGGTTGAGCTTGCGGAGACCATTGCGATGACGCATTTCAGTATTCCTTATAAAGTCTTGAAAAAGAATGCCGGCGGGCCGTGCGGCCGGGCCGACAGCGCTTCCCCCGTGTCTTCTATCTTTAAAAAGCGGTCGGGTGGAAGCTGAGACGCGTGATCATAACCGATCACGCGTCCCGGAGCAAGCGCGAAGCGCCGTTATCGCGGCGCCCCGTGCTGCAAACACCGGAATCAGTGCTCCTGGGCAGGCGGCCAGTTCTCGAGGCGGGAGCCGAGCGTCAGGCCGTGAGCGGCGAGCACTTCCTTGATTTCGTTGAGCGACTTGCGGCCGAGGTTCGGCGTCTTGAGCAGCTCGTTTCCGTGCGCTGGATCAGATCGCCGATGTAGTAAATGTTCTCGGCCTTGAGGCAGTTGGCGGAACGAACCGTGAGCTCGAGATCGTCGACCGGGCGCAGCAGGATCGGATCGAGCGGCGGCGGCGTGGGCTTGTCGTCCGCGCCCTTCTCGTCTTCGGCGCCGGCATCCGGATGGATGGAGCCGAACACGGCGAGCTGGTCCTGGAGGATGCGCACGGCTTCGCGCAGGGCATCTTCCGGCGTCACGGCGCCGTTGGTCTCAATCGTGAGCTCGAGCTTGTCGAGGTCGGTGCGCTGCGCGACGCGGGCTTCGGAGACCTGGTAGGCCACGCGGAGGATCGGCGAGAACGAAGCGTCCATGATGATGCGGCCGATCGTCGACTTGGAGTAGTCGTCGCGGAAGGCGCGCATGTCGCCGGGCTGGTAGCCGCGGCCCTTTTCGATCTTGACCTGCATCTCGAGGCGGCCGCCCGAGAGATGGGCGATCACGTGATCCGGATTGAGGATCGTCACGTCGTGCGGCAGGTCGAAGTCGGCGGCCGTCACAACGCCGTCGCCTTCCTTGCGGAGCATGACGGTGACTTCGTCGCGGCCCTCGAGCTTGAAGACCACGCCCTTGAGGTTGAGCAGGATGTCAACGACGTCCTCGAGGACGCCGTCGATCTGCGAGTACTCGTGCACGACGCCGGTGATCTGCGCTTCGGTCGGCGCATAGCCGATCATGGAGCTCAGGAGGATGCGGCGCAGCGCATTGCCGAGGGTGTGGCCGTAGCCGCGCTCGAACGGCTCGAGCGTGATGACGGCACGGTTGGGATTGGATTCGTCGGCCTGCACTTCGATCGAAGTCGGCTTGAGAAGAGCGGTATTAGCCATTGAATATCCTTTGACATTCCCGCAGGCGCGTTAAGCCCACGGAGGAATAAGGGATCGGCAGAAGGGAAAGCGGAGAGTCTCCGCCGGCGGCGGCCCTGCCGAGGCCGCTGCGCTATTTTAAATCCTGTCCTGAAGCCTTTCAGCTCAAAAGGATTCGGGACAGAAGCCTTCGAAAAAGGCACGAAAACGCGGCACTGGCGTGACCGCGTTTCCGTATTTCCTGCCATGCCGCTCCGCTTTCGGCTGCGCACTACACAGCCTGAGCGAAGCGGAGGATTCCGTGAATCAGCGGGAGTAGCGTTCGACGATGAGCGCTTCGTTGATCTCGTAAGCGATCTCATCGCGGGCGGGAACGTTCTTGAACGTGCCCTCGAACTTCTTCGGATCGACGCTGACCCAGCCCGGGAAGCCGTTCTGCTGAGCGAGATCAAGCGCTTCAGTGATGCGAGCCTGCTTCTGGGCCTTTTCACGGACGGAGATGACGTCACCCGGCTTGACGTGATAAGAAGGAATATTCACCTTCTTGCCGTTGACGAGGATCGCACCGTGAGAAACAACCTGACGGGCTTCCGCGCGCGTGGAGCCGAAGCCCATGCGGTAAACCACGTTGTCAAGGCGGGACTCAAGGAGTCCCAGGAGGTTTTCACCGGTATTGCCGTTAAGGCGCTCAGCCGCAGCGAAATAGCGGCGGAACTGACGCTCGAGCACACCGTACAGACGCTTCACCTTCTGCGCTTCGCGCATCTGGGTGCCGTAGTCGGACATGCGGGCTCCGGAAATCTTACCGTGCTGGCCCGGCTTGGAACCGACGTCCTTGACCTTGGAATCAAACGAACGACGGGCGCTCTTCAAATTAAGATCAACACCTTCGCGACGCGAAAGCTTGAGCTTAGGACCGAGATATCGTGCCATTTAAAAATGCCTCTCTTATCCTGTAGATTTGACTACATTCAGTCCACGTGCCTCAGTGATTGCATGTGGACACGGGATAGTAAAGAAATTGGAAAAAGTGTCGGATCAGACGCGACGGCGCTTCGACGGACGCACACCGTTGTGCGGGATCGGCGTCACGTCCTTGATGGACGTCACGCGGATGCCGAGCGCATTGAGGGCGCGGACGGAAGATTCGCGGCCGGGGCCCGGGCCCCAGATCTGAACTTCAACGTTCTTGAGACCGTACTCGAGAGCAGCCTTGCCGGCCACGTCGGCCGCCACCTGAGCGGCGAACGGGGTGGACTTGCGGGAGCCCTTGAAGCCCTGAGCGCCGGAGGAGGACGCCGCAATGACGTTGCCCTGGCGGTCAGTAATCGAAACGATCGTGTTGTTGAAGGAAGCGTGAATGTGGGCGACGCCCTCCGTCACGACCTTCTTGACTTTTTTACGAGCACGCTGCTGCGTCGCAGCCTGCTGCTTAACATTGCCAGCCATACTTAACCTTTAATTACTTCTTGAGCGTGACACCGACCTTGCGCGGGCCCTTGCGCGTACGAGCGTTCGTACGAGTGCGCTGGCCGCGGACGGGAAGACCCTTGCGGTGACGCATGCCACGATAGGTGCCGAGATCGATGAGGCGCTTGATCGACAGCTGAACTTCGCGACGCAGGTCGCCTTCAACCGTGATCTTGCTGACCGCGTCGCGGATCTTCTCAAGCTCCGCGTCCGTCAGATCCTGGACCTTCTTGGAAAAATCAATGCCGCAATTCGTAAGAATTTCGCGGGCACGGGCACGGCCGATGCCATAAATGGCGGTCAGACCGATTTCGGCGTGCTGCTGCGGCGGGATATTAATACCGGCGATACGAGCCATTTTTTACCTCTTAGCCTTGACGCTGCTTATGACGCGGGTTCGAGCAGATCACGCGCACCACGCCTTTGCGCCTAACGATCTTGCACTTGCTGCACATCTTTTTAACCGATGCGTTAACCTTCATTCTCATCTCCACGTGCAAAATTGCACGGATAACAATGCCTAACACATGGCAGGAACGGCGAAGAATACTACGCCTAGCTGTTTATTGCAACCGAAACAAGAGCGTAGTGCACTCTTTATTGTCCGAATCGCAATAATTTACGAGAAAATCGGAGGCCGCCGCCTGTTCGGAACGGCTGCCCCCGGTCACTCGCCCTGTGCCGCTCCGGCGGTTGACCGGAGCGCGGCATTGGGTTGATCAGCCAACTTCTGCCTTATCGGCGGGAATTGGTCAGGCCGCGGAAATTGGTTTTCCGCAGCAAACTTTCATACTGGTGGGTCATCATGTAGGCCTGAACCTGACTCATGAAGTCCATCGTCACCACCACCACAATGAGCAGCGAGGTGCCGCCGAAATAGAACGGCACGTTGAAACGAAGGTTCAGGAATTCAGGCACCAAGCACACGAAGACCAGATAAACGGCGCCGCCGAGCGTAAGGCGAACGAGCACCTTGTCGATGTAGCGGGCCGTCTGTTCACCCGGACGGATGCCCGGAATGAACGCACCACCTTTCTTCAGGTTCTCCGCGGTTTCCTTCGGGTTGAAGACCAACGCCGTGTAGAAATAGGCGAAGAACACAATGAGCACTGCATAGAGCAGCGTGTAAAGCGGCTGGCCGGGCGAAAGGGCCGCAGCCAGGTCACGCAGCCAGCGAGTCGAGTCGCCGCTCGTGAACCAGCCCGCAAGCGTAGCCGGGAACAGGATGAGCGAAGAAGCGAAAATCGGGGGAATGACGCCCGACATGTTGATCTTCAGGGGCAGATACGAGCTCTGCCCGCCGTACATCCTGTTGCCGATCTGGCGCTTGGCGTACTGGACGGTGATGCGGCGCTGACCGCGCTCGATGAAGACCACGAAGGCGGTCACGGCAAAGATCACCGCGATCACGAAAATCGCCGCCAGGGGGCTGATGGCGCCCGTGCTGACCAGCTGGGCAAGCCCAGATGCGCCGCTCGGGAACCCGGCCACAATGCCGGCGAAAATGATCATGGAAATGCCGTTGCCCAGACCGCGTTCGGTGATCTGCTCACCGAGCCACATCAGGAACATCGTGCCCGTCAGCAGCGAGAGCGTCGTGGTGAAGCGGAACATGAAGCCCGGATCAAGCACGAGGCCCGCCTGCGTCTCGAGCGCCACGGCGATGCCGAACGCCTGGAAGAGACCCAGCACGAGCGTGCCGTAGCGCGTGTACTGGGTGATCTTCCTGCGGCCGGCCTCGCCTTCCTTGCGCAGTGCCTCGAGCGAGGGCAGCACGTACGACATCATCTGCATAATAATGGCCGCAGAGATGTAGGGCATGATGCCGAGCGCGAACACCGAGAAGCGCTTTAAGGCGCCGCCGGAGAACATGTTGAACAGCCCGAGAATGCCGCTCTGCTGCTCGTTGAAGAGCTGCTTGAGGGTATCGGGATCAATACCGGGCACCGGCACATGCGCGCCGATGCGGTAGACAACCAGTGCGAGCGCCAGGAAGATCAGGCGATTCTTGAGGTCGCCGTACTTGCTGAGGCCCGACTGCTGCTTTTTGCTGGGGCTGGTCGCCACGTCCGTGTCCTTATGTGTACGTCTAATCAGTCAGCAACGGAGCCGCCGGCCGCCTCAATGGCAGCGCGGGCACCCTTGGTGACGCCGAGTCCGCGGACGACAACCTTGCGGGTAAGCTTACCCGAGAGGATGACGCGGGCATTCTGAGCGAGAGGAGACACGACGTCGGCAGCCTTCAGGACAGCCAGGTCGATCTCTTCAACGCCGAGACGTTCCAGGTCGGACAGACGCACCACCTCGCAGAACTTGCGGGTGAGCGAAGCAAAGCCGCGCTTCGGCAGGCGGCGATACATCGGCATCTGGCCGCCTTCGAAACCGACCTTGTGGAAGCCACCGGCACGCGACTTCTGGCCCTTGTGGCCGCGACCGGCGGTCTTGCCCCAGCCGCTGCCAACACCGCGGCCGATGCGATGATGGGTGTGCTTCGAGCCCTCAGCGGGCTTGATCGTATTCAAACGCATTTCTTATACCTTCCGGATCATTCGGCGCGCACGAGGTACGCAACCTTGTTGATCATGCCGCGCACGGCGGGCGTATCTTCGAGAACGCGGGTCTGATGAAGCTTCTTGAGGCCCAGACCGGCCAGCGTTGCACGATGATCGGCCTTCGTGCCGATCGGGCTCTTAACCAGAGTAACCTTAACGGTCTTCTTTTCGGACATGTTTTGGTCTCCTGATTAGCCGAGCAGCTCTTCGACCGTCTTGCCGCGCTTAGCAGCAATGTCGGCCGGGCTGCGCAGGTTCCTGAGCGCATCGATCGTCGCGCGAACCATGTTGTAGGGGTTCGTGGAGCCGTAGGCCTTGGCGACGACGTCGCGGATGCCAACGGCTTCGCAGACGGCGCGCATCGGGCCGCCGGCGATCACGCCCGTGCCTTCGGGGGCGGGCATCATGATCACGCGGCTGGCGCCGTGACGACCTTCGACAGGATGGTAGAGCGTGCCGTTCTTCAGCGGGAACTTGCGCATCTCGTGACGAGCATGCTCCATCGCCTTGGAAACGGACTGCGGGACTTCGCGGGACTTGCCCGTGCCGACGCCGACGCTGCCCTTGCCATCGCCAACAACGGTCAGCGCGGCAAACGCGAGAATACGGCCGCCCTTGACCACCTTCGTGACGCGGTTAACCGCGATCATTTTTTCAATCAGGTCGTCGCCCTTTTCGCGGACGTCCTGGTTTTTAGACTGAACCTTAGCCATTTCGCTCTGCCTTAGAACTTGAGACCGGCTTCACGCGCAGCTTCAGCGAGCGCGGCGATGCGGCCGTGGTAACGGTAGCCGGAACGGTCGAAAGCGCAGGATTCAATACCGGCAGCCTTCGCCTTCTGGGCCAGACGCGTGCCAACGAGCTTGGCAGCGGCGACGTTGCCGCCGCGGCCAGAAACGTTCGCGAGCTGAGCACGCACTTCGGGTTCGACCGTAGAGGCCGAGACCAGCGTACGGCCGTTGTCGGCCGAGATGATGCTGGCGTAAATGTGCAGGTTGGTGCGATGAACCGTCAGGCGATCGACCTTCTGCAACAGAATGCGAGCGCGCGTAGCACGAGCACGGCGCAGGCGGCTTTGTTTTTTGTTGATCATTTTCTATCGCCCCGATTACTTCTTCTTGGTTTCCTTGATCACGACGACTTCGTCGGCGTAACGGACACCCTTGCCCTTGTAGGGTTCGGGAGCACGGTAAGAACGGATGACGGCAGCGGTCTGACCGACCTTCTGCTTGTCAGCGCCCTTGATCACGATTTCCGTCTGAGACGGCGTTTCAACCTTCACGCCGGCGGGCATCTTGTGCACGACCGGGTGAGAGAAGCCGAGCGTCAGGTTGAGCTTGTCGCCCTGGGCCTGAGCACGGAAGCCCACGCCCACGAGGGTGAGCTTCTTCTCGAAGCCGACCGAGCAGCCCTTGATCATGTCGGCGACCAGGGCACGCATCGTGCCGGCGTCGGCATTGGCCTGACGGGAATCGTTGACCTGTTCGAAGTGGATCGCGCCGTCCTTCTCGGTCACTTTGACCAGCTTGAGGATGTGCGAGGAAACTTCGCCCTTGGGACCCTTCACGGTGATGTCGGTGTCCGTCAGCTTGACGGTGACGCCCTTGACCACCTGAACCGGAATCTTAGCAATACGACTCATTTCACACTCCTCGGTTAGGCGACGTAGCAGAGAACTTCACCGCCGATGCCGGCAGCGCGGGCAGCGCGGTCGGTCATCACACCCTTCGGAGTGGAAACGATCGCGATACCGAGACCGTTCATCACCTGCGGGATGGAACCGTGGTTCTTGTAAATGCGAAGGCCCGGACGGGAAACGCGCTCGAGGCGTTCAATCACGGGACGGCCGGCATAGTACTTCAGGCCGACGTGAAGCTCGGGCTTGCCCTCGTTGGCTTCGACGCTGTAGCCGTCGATGTAGCCTTCATCCTTGAGAATCTTGGCGATGGCCACCTTCAGCTTGGAGGAGGGCATCACCACTTCGTTCTTCTCAACAAGCTGACCGTTGCGGATGCGGGTCAGCATGTCGGCGATCGGATCACTCATACTCATTTCGCAATCTCCTCGCTTACCAGCTAGCCTTGACCAGGCCAGGAATGTCGCCGCGCATGGCCGCGTCGCGGATCATGCCGCGGCAAAGGCCGAACTTGCGGAACGTGCCGCGGGGACGGCCGGTGATCGCGCAGCGGTTGCGCAGACGGACCGGGCTGGCGTCACGCGGAAGGGCCTGCAGCTTGGCGCGGGCCTCGAGACGTTCTTCCACAGAGCGGGTAGCGTCGTTGATAATTTCCTTAAGAGCGGCGCGCTTGGCCGCGTACTTCGCAACCGTACGAGCGCGCTTGGCTTCACGGTTAATGAGAGACAGTTTTGCCATTTTGCGTCAACCTCAGTTGCGGAACGGGAAGTTAAAGCCGGCGAGAAGCGCCTTGGCTTCTTCATCGGTCTTCGCCGTCGTGGTAATCGAAATATTCATGCCGCGGATACGGTCGATCTGGTCGTACTCGATTTCCGGGAAGATGATCTGTTCCTTGAGGCCGATGTTGTAGTTGCCGCGGCCGTCGAAAGCACGGCCCGAAACGCCGCGGAAGTCGCGGACGCGCGGGAAGGCAATCGTGATCAGACGATCGAGGAACTCATACATGCGCTCGCCGCGGAGCGTGACCATGCAGCCGATGGGCATGTTGGCACGAATCTTGAAGTTCGCGATAGCCTTGCGGGTGCGCGTGATAACGGGGCGCTGGCCGGCGATCTTCATCATGTCGTTGAGAGCGGCGTCGACGAGCTTCTTGTCGTCAACGGCTTCGCCGACACCCATGTTCAGCGTGATCTTGGTGATACGCGGAACCTGCATGACCGTCTTGTAGCCGAACTTCTTCATGAGTTCGGGGACAATGGTTTCGTGATAAAGAGTACTAAAACGAGACATCATTGCCCTCACTTAGCCTGGGCACCGACAACGGCGCCGTTGCTCTTGAACACGCGAACCTTCTTGCCATCGACTTCCTTGAAGCCGATGCGCTCGCCCTTGCCCGTTTCCGGGTTGACCAGCATGAGCTTGGACTGGTCGATCGGCATCGTCTTGTCAACAATGCCGCCGGCGACGCCGAGCTGAGGATTCGGGCGAACGTTCTTCTTGACGACGTTCACGCCTTCGACGATGACATGGCGGTCGTCGACACGGGAAAGAACCGTGCCCTTGACGCCCTTGTCGCGGCCGGAAATGACGATGACTTCGTCACCTTTGCGGATACGCTGCATCGCTACTCCTTCATTAAATGACTTCAGGAGCAAGCGACACGATCTTCATGAACTGCTCAGTGCGCAGTTCGCGCGTCACCGGCCCGAAGATGCGGGTACCCAGAGGTTCCAGCTTGCTGTTGAGAAGAACGGCGGCGTTGCCATCGAACTTGATGGTGGAGCCGTCAGCACGGCGAACGCCCTGAGCGGTGCGGACAACGACCGCATCGTAGACTTCGCCCTTCTTGACGCGGCCGCGCGGGGCCGCTTCCTTGACAGTCACCTTGATGACGTCACCGATGTTGGCATAACGGCGCTTGGAGCCGCCCAACACCTTGATACACATCACTGAACGAGCACCGGTGTTATCGGCCACGTCCAGTCGGCTTTGCATCTGAATCATGGTTTAAAAAATCCCAACTTATTCCACATTAGCGGATAGTATTGGTCCCGTGTTCGGGAAGAAAGACAATCGCTCCGGCGTTTCGGAAGCCCTTGAAATTCAAAGGGGAAGCGCCGGAATAACTGTCCGAGAAAATAATCGCCCGGAACACCGCTAGGGGTCTCCCGGGCGATAGGCTTGCAACTATAGCCGAACTGGGCCGCCGTTGCAAGCGAAATCGGCTAGTTTTTTACGCCGACTGTGCCGATCAGATGACAACGGCCTTCTTCACGATCTTCGTCACCTTCCAGGACACCGTCTTGGAGTAGGGACGCGATTCCGCGATTTCGACCGTATCACCCTCGCCGCAGCCGAGGTCGTCATGAACATGATACTTCTTGCTCTTGACGACATACTTGCCGTACAGAGGATGCTTGACGCGACGCTCGACGAGGACCGTCACCGTCTTTTCCATCTTATTGCTCGCAACCGTACCCTGGAGGACACGGCTGGACTCGTTGGTCTGTTCCGTCATTTCGAATTGGCCTTCTGGGTAAGGATCGTGCGGACGCGGGCGATGTCGCGGCGCGTCGTACGAAGGGCGTTGGTGTTGTTGAGCTGCTGGGTGGCCTTCTGCATGCGCAGCTTGAAGTGCGCATTCTGAAGATCCTTCAGCTCCTGCTTGAGCGCGGCCACATCCTTGGCACGCAGATCTTTGGCTTTTTCAGTCATGTCCGTCTCCTTACATGCCAATCTGGCGGACGACAAACGTGGTCTTCACCGGGAGCTTGGCGGCCGCGAGAGCGAAAGCCTCGCGGGCGACAGACTCGTCAACGCCGTCCATCTCATAGAGCACGCGGCCCGGCTGGACCAGCGCGACCCAGTATTCCGGATTGCCCTTGCCGTTGCCCATACGGACTTCAGCGGGCTTCGTGGAAATGGGCTTGTCCGGGAAGATGCGAATCCACACGCGGCCGCCGCGCTTGATGTGGCGCGTAATGGCACGGCGGGCAGCTTCGATCTGGCGGGCCGTGATACGGCCGCGTTCGAGCGTCTTCAGGCCGAACTCACCGAAGGAAACGTTGGCGCCGCGCGTAGCGAGACCGTAGTTGCGGCGCTTCTGATCCTTGCGATATTTGCGACGATTAGGCTGCAGCATCGTTATTCTCCGTCCTTAGCAGCAGGAGCTTCCGCCTTGCGGGGAGCAGCCTGCTTCGTTTCGTTGCGGCGGCCCGAGCCGCGGCGGGCACCGGGCTTGCCGGCACGATCGCCGGGGCGACGGCCGCGACGGTCTTCGCGAGGAGCCTCAGCGGGCTCTTCCTGACCGAAGTTGTCACCCTTGTACACCCAAACCTTGACACCGACGACACCGTAGGTGGTGTGGGCTTCGGAGAAGCCGTAGTCGATGTTGGCGCGGAGGGTCTGCAGAGGCACGCGGCCTTCGCGGTACCACTCGCAGCGGGCGATGTCGGAGCCGTTCAGACGGCCCGAGGACATGATCTTGACGCCCTGGGCGCCGAGACGCATGGCGTTCTGCATGGCGCGCTTCATGGCGCGGCGGAACATCACGCGCTTTTCGAGCTGCTGCGTGATGCCGTCGGCAATCAGCTGAGCGTCAAGCTCAGGACGGCGGATTTCTTCGATGTTGACGTGAACGGGCACGCCCATCATCTTCTGAACTTCAGCCTTGAGCGCTTCGATGTCGGCGCCCTGCTTGCCGATCACGATGCCCGGACGGGCCGTGTAGATCGTGATGCGGGCATTGTTGGCCGGACGCTCGATGACGATGCGGGAAACGCTGGCGTTGCGCAGTTTCTTCTGGAGGAACGTGCGGACAGCGATGTCCTGGGCGAGCGTACGGGAGTACTCACGGCCGACCGCATACCAGCGCGACGTCCAGTTGCGCGTCACGGGAAGGCGGAAGCCGGTAGGATTAATTTTCTGACCCATGGTAGTGCACCTTTACTTAGTCGCGTCACCGACGGCAACGTAGATATGGCAGGTCTGCTTGTTGATGCGCGTGCCGCGGCCCTTGGCGCGAGCGCCGAAGCGGCGGAGCGTGGCAGCCTTATCAACGTAGATCTTCGTGACGCGCAGCGTGTCAATGTCGGCGCCGTAGTTGTGCTCGGCGTTGGCAATGGCGCTCTCAAGCGTCCTCTTGATCATGACAGCGGCCTTCTTCTGGGTGAAGGTGAGGATGGCCAGCGCCTTGTCCACGGGCTTGCCGCGAACGAGATCAGCAACCAGACGGCCCTTCTGAGCCGAGAGGCGCACACCGCGAGAAATGGCAATAGCTTCCATTACTTTTCCACCTTCTTGTCACCGGTCGGATGTCCGTGGAACGTGCGAGTCATCGCAAATTCACCGAGCTTATGGCCAACCATGTTTTCATTGATGAACACCGGCACGTGCTGACGGCCGTTGTGCACCGCGATCGTCAGGCCGACGAACTCGGGCACGATGGTCGAACGACGCGACCAGGTCTTGAGCGGACGCTTGTCGCGCTTGGCCTGGGCCGTTTCAACCTTCTTCATAAGGTGCCCGTCAACAAACGGGCCTTTCTTCAAGGAACGAGACATTCTCAGGCCCCCTTATTTGCTGTTACGGCGCGACACGATCATGCTGTCGGTGCGCTTGCTGTTACGGGTACGGTAACCCTTCGTGAGCTGACCCCAGGGCGTGACAGGGGCGCGACCGGTGCCGGTCTTGCCTTCGCCGCCGCCGTGCGGATGGTCGATCGGGTTCATGGCAACGCCGCGGACCGTCGGACGGATGCCGCGCCAGCGCTTCGCACCGGCCTTGCCGAGCTCGCGCAGGGAGTTTTCTTCGTTGCCGACCGTGCCGAGCGTGGCGCGGCATTCAATCAGAACGCGGCGCACTTCGCCGGAGCGGAGGCGAACCTGAGCGTAGTCGCCTTCGCGGGCGACGAGCTGAGCGAAAGCACCGGCAGCGCGGACGAGCTGAGCGCCCTTGCCCGGAAGGAGCTCGATGCAGTGAATCGTCGAGCCGACCGGAATGTTGCGAAGGGGCAGCGCATTGCCGTCCTTGATCGGGGCTTCGGCGCCGCTGATGATCTGCTGGCCGACGGTGAGACCCTTCGGAGCAATGATGTAGCGGCGCTCGCCGTCGGCGTAAAGCACGAGGGCGATGTTGGCGGAGCGGTTCGGATCGTACTCGATGCGCTCGACGCGGGCGGGAATGCCGTCCTTGTCACGCTTGAAGTCGATGATGCGATAAGCGCGCTTGGCACCGCCGCCGCGCTGGCGGACGGTGATATGGCCATTATTGTTGCGGCCGCAAATGCGGTTCTTCTTTTCGGTCAGAGCGGCAAAGGGCTTGCCCTTGTGCAGTTCCTTGTTGACGACCTTAACCGCGTGACGGCGACCGGCGGACGTCGGCTTAACTTTGACGAGAGCCATTACTTCACCTCTTGCGCGAAGTTGATTTCCTGACCCTGAGCGAGCGTGACATAGGCCTTGCGGACGTCACCGCGCTTGCCCATAAAGCGGCCGAAGCGCTTCTGCTTGCCCTTCTGGTTCAGAATTTGAACGGACGTGACCTGCACCTTGAAGAGCAGTTCAACAGCAGCCTTAACCTCCGTCTTCGTGGCGTCGGGGACGACGGCGAAGACAGCCTGGTTGTGCTTCTCAGCGACCATGGTGCTCTTTTCAGAGACCACGGGGCCGACGAGCACCTTCAAAAGACGTTCCTGGTTCATGCCAGCATCTCCTCAATTTCAGCGACAGCGGCCTTCGTCACCACCACCTTATCGAAATAAAGCAGGCAGAGCGGATCGGCGTAGCGAGTCGGGACAACCATCACTTCCTTCATGTTGCGGGAAGCGAGAATCAGGTTGTCGTCGAGTTCATCTTCACCCACGACCAGGAGCACCTTGCCAGTGAGGCCCATGGAGCGGAGCTTCTCGGCAAAAGCCTTCGTCTTGGGAGAGTCAACCTTGAAGGTCTCGACGGCGCTCAGGCGCGCATCGGCAGCGAGCTTCGACCAAATGGTCGCCATCGCGGCGCGATACATCTTCTTGTTGACTTTCTGGCTGAAGTTTTCCTCGGGCGAGTTGGCGAACGCACGTCCGCCGCCGCGCCACACAGGAGACGACGTCATGCCGGAACGGGCGCGGCCCGTGCCCTTCTGACGCCAGGGCTTCTTGGTGGAATGATGCACTTCGGCGCGGGTGAGCTGAGCACGCGTGCCGAGGCGGGCATTCGCCTGGAATGCAACCACGATCTGGTGCACCAGGGCTTCGTTGTATTCACGAGCGAACACGGCGTCGGCGGCCTGAACCGTCTTGCCCTGCTCGTTCAGCATATTGAGTTCCATTGTTGCGCTCCTTACGCCTTAACAGCCGGACGGACAATCACTTCGCCGCCCTTGGCGCCCGGAACGGCACCGCGGACCAGAAGAAGCTGACGTTCAGCGTCAACGCGGGCAATAACCAGATTCTGCGTCGTGCGCTGCTCATTGCCGAGATGGCCGGACATGCGCTTGCCCGGGAACACGCGGCCCGGATCCTGGCGGTTGCCGATGGAACCCGGAGCACGAGTCGTCACGGAGTTGCCGTGCGAAGCACGGTTCGACGAGAAGTGGTGGCGCTTGATAACGCCGGCGTAGCCCTTACCGATGGTCGTGCCGGTCACGTCGACCTTCTGGCCTTCCGTGAACATTTCGGCCTTCAGGGCCATGCCGGGCTTGTACTCGGCGACCTTGTCGGCATCGATATGGAACTCTTTGAGCACCGAACCGGCTTCCACGCCGACCTTGGCGTAGTGACCGGCAAGCGGCTTGCTCACATGCGACGGCTTCTTGGAGCCGAACGCGACCTGGATTGCATTGTAGCCGTCGGATTCCACCGTCTTGACGGCGGTGACGCGGTTATTCGACACGTCGAGCACGGTCACGGGAACGGACACGCCGTTTTCCGTGAAGATGCGCGTCATGCCGATCTTGCGACCGACGAGGCCGAGCTTATCACTCATTATTATCTCCACCCCGGCTACGATTGGCCGGGACCGTTTCATGAAAAAACCTTGCGGCTCACGCTCTTGAGCGAGCGTTTGCCGCCAGGGCAGAAAATTTGGATTTTAGCCGCCGCCGAATTCTCTTGCAACCGAAGAGGGCGTTTTTTCGGCTTAAAAATCAAATCTGAGATTACTGGACCTTGATCTTGACGTCCACGCCGGCGGGGAGATCGAGCTTCATAAGAGCATCGACCGTCTTGTCGGTCGGGTCAACGATGTCCATCAGGCGCTGATGCGTGCGGATTTCGAGCTGATCGCGGCTCGTCTTGTTGACGTGCGGGGAACGCAGAAGGTCAAAGCGCTGGATGCGCGTGGGAAGGGGAACCGGTCCGCGGACCACGGCGCCGGTGCGCTTGGCCGTATCGACGATTTCGAGAGCGGACTGATCGATCAGTTTGTAGTCATACGCCTTGAGGCGGATGCGAATGCGCTGAGACTGCATTTCGTATTCCTGTGTAAAAAGAACAAAGAAAAGAACAATAGAGGGAGCGGAGTATACACCCCGCTCCCTCAAGCGATCAAGTCAAATCACTGATTTTTTTCAGTTACTTGATGATCTCGGCAACGACGCCGGCGCCGACGGTGTGGCCGCCTTCGCGAATAGCGAAGCGCAGGCCCTGCTCCATGGCGATCGGGGCGATCAGATCGACCTTCATCGTCACGTTGTCGCCCGGCATCACCATCTCCGTGCCTTCCGGCAGCTCAATGGTGCCCGTGACGTCCGTCGTGCGGAAGTAGAACTGCGGACGATAGCCCTTGAAGAACGGCGTGTGGCGGCCGCCTTCTTCCTTCTTCAGGACGTAAACCTGGCCCTTGAAGGAGGTGTGCGGCGTGATCGTGCCGGGCTTGGCCAGAACCTGGCCGCGCTCGACTTCCTCGCGCTTCGTGCCGCGCAGCAGAACGCCGATGTTGTCGCCCGCTTCGCCCTCGTCGAGGATCTTGCGGAACATCTCAACGCCCGTGCAGGTCGTCTTCTGCGTCGGCTTGATGCCCACGATTTCGATTTCGTCGCCGATGCGGATCACACCGCGCTCAACGCGGCCCGTGACCACCGTGCCGCGGCCGGAAATCGAGAACACGTCCTCGATCGGCATCAGGAACGGCTTGTCAAGAGCGCGCTGCGGCTCCGGAATGTAGCTGTCGAGCGTGTCGGCGAGCTTCAGGATGGCCTGTTCGCCGAGCGGGCCCGTGTCGCCCTCGAGGGCGAGCTTGGCCGAGCCGCGGATCACAGGGATCGTGTCGCCCGGGAACTGGTACTTCGTCAGAAGCTCGCGGACTTCCATCTCAACGAGCTCGAGAAGCTCCTCGTCGTCAACCATGTCGCACTTGTTCAGGAAGACGATGATGTAGGGAACGCCGACCTGGCGGGCAAGCAGGATGTGCTCGCGCGTCTGGGGCATCGGGCCGTCAGCGGCGGAGACCACGAGGATGGCGCCGTCCATCTGAGCAGCGCCCGTGATCATGTTCTTCACGTAGTCGGCGTGGCCCGGGCAGTCGACGTGAGCGTAGTGGCGCTTCGCCGTCTCGTACTCGACGTGAGCCGAGTTAATGGTGATGCCGCGGGCCTTCTCTTCAGGAGCCGCGTCGATCTGGTCGTAAGCCTTCGCTTCGCCGCCGTACTTCTTCGCGAGAATCGTGGTGAGAGCGGCAGTCAGCGTGGTCTTACCATGGTCCACGTGACCAATAGTGCCCACGTTAACGTGGGGCTTGGTACGTTCGTATTTAGCCTTGGCCATTTTACTTTTGGTCCTTACTAAATGAGGTTAATAACTTATCTATTGTAGATCCTGCGGATCTTACTTCGTCTTGTCAGCAATCACAGCCTCGGCGACGTTGCGCGGAGCTTCGGCGTAGCGCTTGAACTCCATCGTGTAGGTCGCGCGGCCCTGCGTCAGGGAGCGCAGCTGCGTGGCGTAGCCGAACATTTCGGCCAGCGGCACTTCAGCCTTGATGCTCTTGATGCCGCCGGGGAGGTCGTCCATGCCCTGGATCATGCCGCGGCGGGAGGACAGATCGCCCATCACGTCGCCCATCTTCTCCTCGGGCGTCTCGACTTCAACGGCCATGATCGGCTCGAGAAGCACGGGGTTGGCCTTGCGCATGCCGTCCTTGAAAGCCATCGAAGCGGCGATCTTGAACGCGTTTTCGTTCGAGTCGACTTCGTGGTAGGAGCCGAAGTGCAGCGTGACCTTGACGTCCACGACCGGATAGCCGGCCAGAACGCCGGCCTTCAGGGTGTCTTCAACGCCCTTCTGGACCGCCGGGATGTACTCGCGCGGCACCACGCCGCCCTTAATCGCGTCGACGAACTCGAAGCCGCCGCCCGGGGGCAGGGGCTCAAGCTTCAGAACGACGTGGCCGTACTGGCCGCGGCCGCCCGACTGCTTGACGAACTTGCACTCGGCGTTTTCAACCGTCGAGCGGATCGTCTCGCGGTAAGCAACCTGGGGCTTGCCGACCGTAGCATCGACGCCGAACTCACGGCGCATGCGGTCAACGATGATCTCGAGGTGGAGCTCGCCCATGCCCGAGATAATCGTCTGGCCGGACTCTTCGTCCGTGTGGACGCGGAAGGACGGGTCTTCCTGAGCCAGGCGGTTCAGGGCAAGAGCCATCTTCTCCTGGTCAGCCTTCGTCTTGGGCTCGACGGCCTCGGAAATCACCGGGTCCGGGAACTCCATGCGCTCGAGGACGATCGGGTGCTCGATGTCGCAGAGCGTGTCGCCCGTCGTAACGGACTTCAGGCCCACGGCAGCGGCGATGTCGCCGGCTTCCACCCACTTGATCTCCTTGCGCTCGTTGGCGTGCATCTGCAGCAGGCGGCCGATGCGCTCCTTCTGGTCCTTGACCGAGTTGAGCACGGTGTCGCCCGAGTTGAGCATGCCGGAGTAAACGCGCAGGAACGTGAGCTGGCCCACGAACGGGTCGGTCATGATCTTGAACGCCAGGGCGGAGAACGGAGCATCGTCCTTCGCTTCGCGGGTCTCGGGGTTGTCGTGCAGGTCGAAGCCATCGACCGGCGGAATATCGGCCGGGGACGGCAGGAACTGCACCACGCCGTCGAGCATGCGCTGCACGCCCTTGTTCTTGAAGGCGGAGCCGCAGAACATCGGCTGGATTTCGCCGGCGATGCACTGCTTGCGCAGGCCCTTGACGATGTCTTCCTCGGACAGGTCGCCGTTCTCGAGGTACTTGTTCATCAGTTCCTCGTCGGCTTCGGCGGCGCTCTCGACCATCTTCTCGCGCCATTCCTTGGCGGTGTCGACGAGATCGGCCGGGATGTCGACGTAGTCGAACTTCATGCCCTTGGAGGCCTCATCCCAAATGATGCCCTTCATCTTGATCAGGTCAACGACGCCCTTGAAGTTGTCTTCGGCGCCGATGGGGATCACGACGGGGACCGGGTGAGCCGACAGGCGCTTCTTCATCTGGTCATAGACCTTGAAGAAGTTGGCGCCGGTGCGGTCCATCTTGTTGACGAAAGCGATGCGGGGCACGTGGTACTTGTTCGCCTGACGCCACACGGTCTCGGACTGGGGCTGAACACCGCCCACAGCGCAGTAGACCATGACGGCACCGTCGAGCACGCGCATCGAGCGTTCGACTTCGATCGTGAAGTCGACGTGGCCCGGGGTGTCGATGATGTTGAGGCGATACGGTTCCCACTGCAGTTCCATGCCGCGCCAGAAGCACGTCGTGGCAGCAGAAGTAATCGTAATGCCGCGTTCCTGTTCCTCTTCCATCCAGTCCATGGTGGCGGCGCCGTCATGCACCTCACCAATCTTGTGGTTCACACCCGTGTAATACAGAATGCGTTCTGTCGTGGTGGTCTTGCCCGCATCGATGTGGGCAGAAATACCGATGTTGCGGTAACGGGAAATCGGGGTTTGACGAGTAGCCATTTAAGGTTCCTCTCTTTTCTTCAAACCGTGCGGACCGTCAAATCCGCACGGGCATGTCAATTAAAAGCGGAAGTGCGAGAAGGCCTTGTTGGCTTCGGCCATACGATGGACTTCATCGCGCTTCTTCATGGCGCCGCCGCGCCCTTCAGAGGCGTCAAGCAGCTCGCCGGCAAGGCGTTCGGGCATCGACTTTTCGGAACGGGCCTTAGCAGATTCGCGGAGCCAGCGCATGGCCAGGGCCATGCGGCGGACGGGACGGACTTCAACCGGAACCTGGTAATTGGCACCGCCGACGCGGCGGGACTTCACTTCCACCAGCGGACGGACGTTATTGAGCGCGGTGGTGAAAACCTCAAGCGCGTTCTTGCCGGTCTTTTCTTCGATCATGGACATGGCGCCGTAAACGATGCGCTCGGCGACGGCCTTCTTGCCATCGAGCATGATCACGTTAATGAACTTGGTAACTTCAACGCTGTTGTACTTGGCGTCAGCCAGCACTTCGCGTTTGGGAACTTCGCGACGACGGGGCATTTCTTTCCTCTTTCGTGTCTTCAGTCTGCCTTTGCTTCCGCTAAGCGAAAAATTCGGGAGCTCGGGCTATTAAAAAATAATCTGCGATCCTGTGGACCGCGACTTACTCGGCCTTCTCCATTGCAGGATGCCGGCCGTTTGTCCACGGCGTGCCGCCGCGAATCTTACTTGGCGCGCTTGGCACCGTACTTGGAGCGGGCCTGCTTGCGGTCCTTGACGCCCTGGGTATCCAGAGAGCCGCGGATGATGTGGTAGCGCACGCCCGGAAGGTCCTTCACACGACCGCCGCGGATGAGCACCACGGAGTGCTCCTGAAGGTTGTGGCCTTCGCCGCCGATGTAAGAAATGACCTCAAAGCCGTTGGTGAGGCGCACCTTGGCGACCTTACGCAGAGCCGAGTTCGGCTTCTTCGGGGTCGTCGTGTAAACGCGGGTGCAAACGCCGCGCTTCTGCGGGCAATTCTTGAGCGCGGGGCTCTTGCTCTTATCGTGCGTAAGCTCACGGGGCTTGCGCACAAGCTGATTAATCGTAGGCATAAACGTCCGTCTATAAAAATTCGACCTGTCGCCAGGTCTGGTTGGTGATGCTTCCGAAGGGGACCTATCCTGCCCGAACACCCTAGTCATTGAGGCGAAATGAGCGTTCGAGAAGATTCGGTTTCTCGGAAAAGCATGTGATTGTCTATCAATTCCGGAGATTTGTCAAGCGGCAGAGGCCTCCGAAATTTCCTGAAAAAACAAACGCCCGCTTCGGGCGGAAGCGGGCGTTCTGGCTTATTGCCTCAGGCTCTAGAAAAAAGCCGGATCACTCCTCTTTTTTCTCGGCCTTGGCGGCTTTCGCCGCAGCGGCCTTCGCGTCATCGGCCTTGAGGTCCTCGGCGGTCGTCGTCAGCGGCGTGTTGAAGCCGGCGAACGGATCGGCCACCGCGGCGCCCGCCTCGGGCTCCGCGAACGGATTCTCGGCCTCGGCGGTGACCTTGGCGGATTCCTCCGCCTCGGCGCGCTCGGCAAGGTCGCGGGCGACGCGGGCCTTGTGGTAGGCGAGGCCCGTGCCGGCAGGGATCAGGCGGCCGACGATCACGTTTTCCTTCAGGCCGCGCAGCTCGTCGCGCTTGCCCATGATGGCAGCCTCGGTGAGCACGCGGGTCGTTTCCTGGAAGGAAGCCGCGGAAATGAAGCTGTCGGTCGAGAGCGAAGCCTTCGTGATGCCGAGCAGCACGTTCTCGTACGTGGCGGGACGCTTGCCGGCGGCGATCATGCGGTCGTTCTCGTCGAGCATCTCGGCGCGCTCGACCTGCTCGCCCGGGATGAAGCGGGTGTCGCCCGGGTCGGTGATCAGCACGCGGCGCAGCATCTGGCGGACGATCACTTCAATGTGCTTGTCGTTGATCTTCACGCCCTGCAGACGATAGACGTCCTGGACTTCGTCGACGATGTAGCGCGCCAGCTCCTCGATGCCGAGCAGGCGGAGAATGTCGTGCGGATCGGCGGGGCCGTCCACGATCTCTTCGCCCTTCTGCACCACCTGGCCGTCGTGCACCAGCAGGACCTTGTCCTTGCTGATGAGCATCTCGTGGGGAGGTGCCGTCGCTCGCGGTGATGATGAGGCGCTGCTTGCCCTTCGTTTCCTTGCCGAAGGTGACCGTGCCGGTCATCTCGGCGAGCACGCCGGCGTCCTTCGGGCTGCGGGCCTCGAAGAGCTCGGCAACGCGAGGCAGGCCGCCCGTAATGTCGCGGGTCTTCTGAGACTCGACCCGGGATGCGGGCGAGCACGTCGCGGTGCCGACTTCCTGGCCGTCCTGAACCACGACGAAGGCGCCCACGGGGAGCTGAATCGTCACGGCGTGGTCCGTGCCGGGAATCTTCACCTCGTTGCCGTCCGGGTCGATCAGGTGGACGTACGGGCGGATGACGCCCGACGAGCTGCCCTTGCCCTTGCCGGACTTGACGTTGGTGCGCTTCGGATCGATGACGATCATGTTCGAGAGGCCCGTCACTTCGTCGACCTGGTTCATCACCGTGACGTTCTCAATGACGTTCTCGAACTTGATGCGTCCGCCGTATTCCGTAATGATCGGGCGGGTCATCGGGTCCCAGTTGGCGAGCTGCTGGCCGGCCTTGACTTCCTGGTCGGGCTTCACGGCAAGCGTGGCGCCGTACGGAACCTTATGACGCTCCCTCTCGCGGCCGTTGTCGGAAATGATGATCTCGCCGGAGCGGGAAATCACCACCAGGTCGCCCTTGGCGGACTTCACGTAGCGCATCGCGGCGGAGTAGCCGACCGTGCCGGCGCCCTTCGCTTCGACGCTCGAGGCGACGGCCGCGCGGGAAGCCGCGCCGCCGATGTGGAACGTGCGCATCGTCAGCTGCGTGCCCGGCTCGCCGATCGACTGGGCGGCGATGACGCCGACGGACTCGCCGACGTTGACCATCGTGCCGCGGCCGAGGTCGCGGCCGTAGCACTTGGCGCAGATGCCGTGGCGCGTGGCGCAGGTGAGCGGCGTGCGGACCTTGACCATGTCGATGCCGAGCTTGTTGATCAGGTCGCAGCAGTCCTCATCGATGAGGGTGCCGGCCGGGATCACCACCTCGTGCGTCTCCGGATCCTCGACGTCGAGGGCCGCGACGCGGCCGAGGACGCGCTCGGACAGCGGCTGCACGACTTCGCCGCCCTCGACGAGGGCGCGCATTTCGAAGCCGTTGGTCGTGCCGCAGTCCTCTTCCGTGACCACCAGGTCCTGCGTCACGTCGACGAGGCGGCGGGTCAGGTAGCCGGAGTTTGCGGTCTTCAGAGCCGTATCGGCCAGGCCCTTGCGGGCGCCGTGGGTCGAAATGAAGTACTGCAGAACGCTCAGGCCTTCGCGGAAGTTCGCGGTAATCGGCGTCTCAATAATGGAGCCGTCGGGCTTGGCCATCAGGCCGCGCATGCCGGCGAGCTGGCGAATCTGGGCCGCGGAACCGCGGGCGCCCGAGTCAGCCATCATGTAGACGCTGTTGAAGGATTCCTGGCGCACCTTCTTGCCGTGGCGGTCGATCGTGGGCTCCGTGGAGAGCTCGCTCATCATGACCTTGCCGACCTGGTCGGTCGTGCGGCCCCAGATGTCGACCACCTTGTTGTAGCGCTCGCCCTGCGTGACGAGGCCGGAGGTGTACTGCTGCTCGATTTCCTTGACCTGCTCTTCGGCTTCATGGACGAGCTTTTCCTTTTCCGGCGGAATGGTCATGTCGCCCACGCAGATCGAAATGCCGGCGCGGGTGGAGAGCTCGTAGCCGTAATCCTTGAGCTTGTCGGCGAAGATCACCGTCGGACGCAGGCCGCAGAGGCGGAAGCAGCGGTTGATCAGCTTGGCGATCACCTTCTTCTTGAGGGTGACGTTGAACTCGGAGAAGCTCATGCCCTGCGGCAGGATCTCGGAAAGGAGCGCGCGGCCGACCGTGGTTTCGTAGCGCACGATCTTCGGCGTCTTCTCGCCCGTCTTGCGGTTGAGGTCATACTCCTTGATGCGGACCGTGCAGCGGGTCTGCAGCTCGACGACCTTGCTGTCGTAAGCGCGCTGGACCTCGGCGACGTCGGCGAAGAACATGCCCTCGCCCTTGCCGTTGATCTTCTCGCGGGTCGCGTAGTAAAGGCCGAGCACCATGTCCTGGGACGGCACGATCGACGGATCGCCGTTCGCGGGGAACAGCACGTTGTTCGTCGACATCATGATCGCGCGCGCTTCGAGCTGAGCCTCGAGCGAGAGCGGAATATGAATAGCCATCTGGTCGCCGTCGAAGTCGGCGTTGAAGGCCGCGCAGGCGAGCGGGTGCAGGCGCAGCGCCTTGCCTTCGATCAGCTTCGGCTCGAAGGCCTGAATGCCGAGGCGGTGCAGCGTAGGCGCACGGTTGAGCATCACGGGGTGCTGGTAAATCACCTCTTCGAGGATGTCCCAGACCACCGGATCCTGGTTCTCGACCATCTTCTTGGCAGCCTTCGGCGTGGGCGCGAGACCGCGCAGCACGAGCTTGTTGAAGATGAAGGGCTTGAAGAGCTCGAGGGCCATGAGCTTGGGCACGCCGCACTGGTGCAGGCGCAGCTCGGGGCCGACCGTAATCACGGAGCGGCCGGAGTAGTCGACGCGCTTGCCGAGCAGGTTCTGGCGGAAGCGGCCGCTCTTGCCCTTGATCATGTCGGCAAGGGACTTCAGCGGGCGCTTGTTCGGGCCGGTCATGGCCTTGCCGCGGCGGCCGTTGTCGAGCAGCGAGTCGACGGCCTCCTGGAGCATGCGCTTCTCGTTGCGCACGATGATGTCGGGCGCCTTGATCTCGAGGAGCTTCTTCAGACGGTTGTTGCGGTTGATGACGCGGCGGTACAGGTCGTTCAGGTCCGAGGTCGCGAAGCGGCCGCCGTCGAGCGCCACGAGCGGGCGCAGGTCGGGCGGAAGCACCGGCAGGACCGTCATGATCATCCACTCGGGCTTGATGCCGGAGCGCTGGAAGCCTTCGAGGACCTTGAGGCGCTTGGCGCACTTCTTGATCTTCGCTTCGGAGGACGTCTCGGTGAGCTCCTTGCGAAGCTTGGTCACCTCGGCGTCGATGTCGATCGTCTGGAGCAGCTCGCGGATGGCTTCGGCGCCCATCATGGCCTTGAAGTCGTCGCCGAACTGCGTCGTCGCGTCGATGAACTCTTCCTCGGTGAGCAGCTGGCCGCGCTCAAGCGTGGTCAGGCCCGGGTCGACGACGATGTAGGCCTCGAAATAGAGCACGCGCTCGATGTCGCGCAGCGGGATGTCGAGCACGAGGCCCATGCGCGAGGGCAGGCTCTTCAGGAACCAGATGTGCGCAACCGGGCTCGCCAGGTCGATGTGGCCCATGCGCTCGCGGCGAACCTTCGAGAGCGTCACTTCGACGCCGCACTTCTCGCAGATCACGCCGCGGTTCTTGAGGCGCTTGTACTTGCCGCAAAGGCACTCGTAGTCCTTCACCGGGCCGAAAATCTTGGCGCAGAAGAGGCCGTCGCGCTCAGGCTTCTGAGTGCGGTAGTTGATCGTCTCCGGCTTCTTGACTTCACCGTATGACCAGGAGTGGATCTTCTCCGGGCTGGCAAGCCCGATGCGGATCGCGTCGAAATGATCGTCCGACTGAACCTGGTTGAAAATATCGTTAAGCGGCATTCTCATCGCTTAATTTCCTCTTCTTAGTCCTTGACGAGGTCGATGTCGATACCCAACGACCGGATTTCCTTCACCAGCACATTGAAGGATTCGGGCATGCCCGCCTCAATGCGCTGATCGCCCTTGACGATGTTCTCGTACATCTTGGTGCGGCCGGCCACGTCGTCGGACTTGACCGTCAGCATTTCCTGCAGCACGTAAGCCGCGCCGTAGGCTTCCAGAGCCCAGACTTCCATCTCGCCGAAGCGCTGGCCGCCGAACTGAGCCTTGCCGCCGAGCGGCTGCTGAGTGACCAGCGAGTACGGGCCGGTCGAGCGGGCGTGCATCTTGTCGTCGACGAGGTGGTGCAGCTTGAGGTAGTGCATGTAGCCGATCGTCACCGGACGGTCGAACGGCTCGCCGCTGCGGCCGTCGTACAGGCGGGCCTGCGTCTTGGCGGGCGTGAGCTCGAGGCGCTTGGCCTCTTCCTCCGGATAGGCCAGATCGAGCATCGCGCGGATCTGGTCCTCGCTGGCGCCGTCGAAGACCGGGGTGGCGAAGGGCACGCCCTTGGTCATGTTGCGGGCCATGGCGATCAGCTCGTCGTCGGTGAGGCTGTCGAGGTCTTCCTTCTTGCCGGTGCGGTTGTAAATCTCATTGAGGAAGGCGCGCAGCTGGCGAACCTGCTCCTTGCGCTCCTTCTTGAGCATCTTCTCGATGCGCCAGCCGAGGCCGCGGGCGGCCCAGCCGAGATGAACCTCAAGCACCTGGCCGATGTTCATGCGGGACGGCACGCCCGAGCGGGTTGAGCACGATGTCCATCGGACGGCCGTCGGCCATGTAGGGCATGTCCTCGACCGGGCAGATCTTGGAGACCACGCCCTTGTTGCCGTGGCGGCCTGCCATCTTGTCGCCGGGCTGCAGGCGGCGGCGCTCGGCAATGAACACCTTGACCATTTTGAGCACGCCCGGGGGCAGCTCGTCGCCGCGCAGGAGCTTCTCCTGCTTGGTCTCGTAGCGCTCGTTGTTGAGCTTGCGCGTGTCCTCGAGCGTGCGCTTGGCGGTGTCGATGGCCTGCTGGGCCTTCTCGTCTTCCATGCGCATCTCAAAGAGCAGGCGGCCTTCGGTCTTGGCGAGCACTTCCTCGGTGAGCACGTCGCCCGCCTTGAAGCCGTCGGGGCCGCCGGCGATCTTGGCGCCGGCGAGCTGGCGGCGCAGGCGGTCGAGCACGTCGCGCTCGACGATGCGCATTTCATCGTCGAGGTCGCGGCGGTAGCGCTTGAGCTCGTCGTCGATGATGCTCTGGGCGCGCTTGTCGCGCTTGACGCCGTCGCGCGTGAAGATCTGCACGTCCATGACGGTGCCGGCCATTCCCGGCGGCACGCGCAGCGAGGTGTCCTTCACGTCGGAGGCCTTCTCGCCGAAGATGACGCGCAGCAGCTTCTCCTCGGGGGTGAGCTGCGTCTCGCCCTTCGGCGTGACCTTGCCGACGAGCACGTCGCCCGCCTTGACTTCGGCGCCGATGAAGACGATGCCGGAATCATCGAGGCGGGAAAGCTGGTTCTCGGAGAGGTTCGAAATGTCGCGCGTGATCTCCTCGGCGCCGAGCTTGGTGTCGCGGGCCACGACCGAGAGCTCCTCGATGTGGATCGAGGTGTAGCGGTCATCGGCCACCACGCGCTCGGAAATCAGCACCGAGTCCTCGTAGTTGTAGCCGTGCCACGGCATGAAGGCGATCAGCATGTTCTGGCCGAGCGCGAGCTCGCCGTTGTCGGTCGAGGCGCCGTCGGCGAGGACGTCGCCCTTCTCGACGCGGTCGCCCTTGAAGACGATCGGGCGCTGGTTGATGGTCGTCGACTGGTTCGAGCGGGTGAACTTCTGCAGGTTGTAGATGTCCACGCCCGTTTCGCCGGCGACGGTCTCGCTGTCGTTGACGCGGATCACCACGCGGTTGGCGTCGACAAAGTCGACGACGCCGCCGCGGCGGGCCTGGACCGTCGTCTTGGAGTCCTGGGCCACGGTGCGCTCGATGCCGGTGCCGACGAGCGGGTATTCCGGACGCAGGCAGGGCACGCCCTGGCGCTGCATGTTCGAGCCCATCAGGGCGCGGTTCGCGTCGTCGTGCTCAAGGAACGGGATGAGCGCGGCGGCCACGGAAACGATCTGCGAGGGCGCCACGTCCATGTACTGGATGCGGTCCGGGCTGGCGAGAACGAATTCGCCGTTGTCGCGGGCCGAGACGAGCTCCTCGGTGAGGCGGCCGTTGTCGTCCATCTGGGCGTTGGCCTGGGCGATGATGTAGCGGCCTTCCTCGATGGCGGAGAGGTAATGGATCTCCTTGGTCGCGACGCCGTTGACCACCTTGCGGTACGGCGTCTCGAGGAAGCCGTACTCGTTGAGGCGGGCGTAGATGGCGAGCGAGTTGATCAGGCCGATGTTCGGGCCTTCAGGCGTCTCAATCGGGCAGACGCGGCCGTAGTGCGTCGGATGCACGTCGCGCACTTCGAAGCCGGCGCGCTCGCGGGTGAGGCCGCCCGGGCCGAGAGCGGAAATGCGGCGCTTGTGCGTGATTTCCGACAGCGGGTTGGTCTGGTCCATGAACTGCGAGAGCTGGCTCGAGCTGAAGAACTCGCGGATCGCGGCGCTGATCGGCTTGGAGTTGATCAGGTCCTGCGGCGTGAGCCCATCGCTCTCGGCCTGGTTCAGGCGCTCGCGCACGGCGCGCTCGACGCGCGACAGGCCGGCGCGGAACTGGTTCTCGGCGAGCTCGCCCACGCAGCGGACGCGGCGATTGCCGAGGTGGTCGATGTCGTCGACGCCGTTGACGATGCACTCGCGCTTGACGCCGTTGGCATCGTAGAGGTCAACCGTGTCGCTGCCGTTGCGCAGGGCAACGAGCAGGGCCATCGTGTCGATGAGGTCCTCGCGGGTGAGCGTCATCGGGCCTTCGGGCGTGTCGCGGCCGAAGCGGGCGTTGACCTTCATGCGGCCGACGCGGGAAAGGTCGTACGTGGCCGGATCGAAGAAGAGACGGTCGAAGAGCGCCTCGACGGCTTCCTCCGTGGGAGGCTCGCCCGGGCGCATCATGCGGTAGATGGCCACGCGGGCGGCAAGCTGGTCGGGCGTGTCGTCGAGGCGCAGCGTCGCGGACATGTAGGCGCCGTGGTCGAGCTCGTTCGTGAAGAGCGTCTCGATCGACTTGACGCCGGCCTCGCGCAGCTTGGCGAGCAGCTCGGCGGTGATTTCCTCGTTGCAGTTGGCGATCACTTCGCCCGTTTCACTGTCGACGATGTTCTTGGCGAGCACGCGGCCGATGACGAACTCATCAGGCGCCTGGATGGACTTGACGCCCGCCTTGGTGAGCTCGCGGATGTGCTTGGCGGTGATGCGCTTGTCGGCAGGGACGATTTCCTTGCCGTCGACCATGATCGGGAAGCTCACGCTCTGGCCCTTGAGGCGCTCGGGCATGAACGGCAGCTCGGCGGAGTCTTCGTTGAGCGTGATCTCGTCGAAGCTGAAGAAGCGCGCGAGGATGTCCTCGGGCGTCATGCCGATCGCCTTCAGCAGAATCGTGCCGGGCATCTTGCGGCGGCGGTCGATGCGGAAATAGAGGATGTCCTTCGCGTCGAACTCGAAGTCAAGCCAGGAGCCGCGGTAAGGAATCACGCGGGCGGAGAAAAGCAGCTTGCCGGAGGACTGGGTCTTGCCCTTGTCGTGCTCGAAGAAGATGCCGGGCGAGCGGTGCAGCTGGCTGACGATGACGCGCTCGGTGCCGTTGATGATGAACGAGCCCTTCTCGGTCATGAGCGGGATTTCGCCCATGTAAACGTCGTTCTCGCGGATTTCCTTGACGGTCTCGGGCTTGGCAGCATCGCGGTCGTAGATCTCAAGGCGGATCTTGGCGCGCAGGCGGCTGCAGTAGGTCAGGCCGCGGCGCTGGCATTCGGGCACGTCGAACTCGGGCTTCTGGAGCTCATAGTCGACGAAGCGAAGGCGGGCATAGCCGTTGTGGCTGGTGATCGGGAAGATAGAAGTAAAGGCCGCCTGCAAACCGTAGTTCTTGTTGCGGTTTTCAGGGGCGACCGACGCCTGCAGAAATTCTTCGTAGGAACGAAGCTGAGTATCAAGCAGGGAAGGCACTTCAAGGACGCTCGGACGAGAGGCAAAGCTCTTGCGGATGCGCTTCTTTTCAGTGAACGAGTACGACATGGACACTCCGTTCGACACTAGGGATGAACCAAAAGGTGATGAACGAAAACTCTACAGGGACGCCAAAAGCCGCTCGGGAGGACAGACTGGTGCCTGACCCGCGCGGCGGTGTGGCTTCAATGCTTGTAGCTGTTTAGTATTCGGTTCATCAAGAGGAAAGACTTTGAACTGTGCCCTCGCTCCTGAGCGGTAAGGGCATAGTTCAAAGTCTCCCCGCATCCCGCAGGACGCGGGGGACGCTTCGAAGCTGGGCGGACACGAAAATTATATGGCCCGCCCAGGGTTCGGACGAAGATTACTTGAGGGTAACCTTGGCGCCGGCCTCTTCGAGCTTCTTCTTGGCTTCCTCGGCCTCAGCCTTCGGCAGGCCTTCCTTGACGGCCTTCGGGGCGGCCTCAACGAGGTCCTTGGCGTCCTTCAGGCCAAGGCTGGTGAGCTCGCGGACAACCTTAATGACGGCGATCTTGTTGGCGCCGACCTCTTCGAGGACAACGTCAAACTCCGTCTTCTCTTCGGCAGCGGCGGCAGCGCCGGCAGCCGGAGCGGCGGCAACCGCCACGGCGGCGGAAGCGGAAACGCCGAACTTCTCTTCCATCATCTTGATGAGTTCAGAGATTTCGAGAACGCTCTTGGAAGCGATCGCGTCGAGAATTTCTTCATTGGTAAGGGCCATTTTATTGACTCCGTATTACGTAGTGTTTGTTTGTTAAATAGAAAAAAGGTTAGGCAGCAGCCTTTTCCTTGGCATCGCGCACGGCAGCCACGGTGCGCACGAAGCGCGCCGGGACTTCGTTGAGGGTGCGGACGAACTTCGCGATAGGCTCGTTCATCGTGGCCATCAACTTGGCAAGGAGCTCGTCGCGGCTCGGCATGGTAGCGAGCTGCTTGATGGCGTTCAGATCCAGCACAGAGCCGGACATCGCACCAGCGCGGATAACGAGCTGTTCATTGTCCTTTGCGAAATTGACAAGAACCTTGGCCGGGGCCACGGGATCAGCGGAAAAGGCGTAAACCAGCGGACCGGAGAACTGGTCAGCAAGCACGTCAAATTCCGTGTCCTTGACGGCACGGCGGACAAGCGTGTTCTTGGCAACACGCAGCGTCACAGCATTCTTGCGGGCTTCCGCACGAAGCTTAGTGACTGCCTCAACGCTCAGCCCACGGTATTCGGCGATCACCAGAGTAGAAGACTTGGCAGCGATGCCGGAGACTTCTTCAATGACAGCCGCCTTATCTTGGCGATTAAGACCCATGGTCTGGCTCCACTCAGAGGTGTTTCCCTGAGGAAACACCGGTTTCACATAACCGGCATTCTTCTGAGAGTTTCGGCTGTTTTTTCATCGTCCGCCGCTTTCGCGTGCGCACGCTTGGAAAACACAACGCAATATCTCTCTTCGGTTTACCGTCTGCGCTGGACATCTTGGCGCTGTTCGCAGCGGACTGAAAGCGCTCCGCAGGCGAATTCACAAGATGATTAAAAAGCAGCGCGGCAGCAGTCATTCTGCTTTCAGGCCCCTGCCTGACGCCGCTTCTCCAGCGGTCTTTGACAGCGGCGGCAGCGCACGCGGCGCGGCCGCCACCCAAAGCCCTTGAGGCCTCACGACCTCGAGATTGACCTCGCCGCCCCGAGGGGCGGCGCATGCCGCATCGGAAACGAATTCCCTTTGCGGCAGGAGCGGTCCTGCTCCTTTGTTTGATTAGGCGTTCACCGTCGAGGCGTCGACGCGCACGCCGATGCCCATCGTCGAGGAGATGCTGACCTTCTTGAGGTACTGTCCCTTGGCGGAGGCGGGCTTCAGCTTGTTGACCTGGTCAAGAAGAGCACCGAGGTTCTTCTGCAGGTTCTCGACCGTGAACGAAGCGCGGCCGATCGGCGCCTGGATGATGCCGGCCTTGTCGGCGCGGAACTGCACCTGGCCGGCCTTGGCGTTCTTGACGGCCTGACCGACGTTCGGCGTGACCGTGCCGACCTTGGGGTTCGGCATCAGGCCGCGCGGGCCGAGGATCTGGCCGAGACGGCCGACGAAGCGCATCGCATCCGGAGAGGCGATGACGACGTCGAAGTTGATTTCGCCGTGCTGAACCTGCTGGACGAGGTCCTCGAGGCCGACGATGTCGGCGCCCGCGGCCTTGGCTTCCTCAACGCGGGGACCCTGCGTGAACACAGCCACGCGAACGGTCTTGCCGGTGCCCGCAGGGAGCACAACGGCGCCGCGGACGGCCTGATCGGACTTGCGCGGATCAATGCCGAGCTGGATGGCCACGTCGACGGACTCGTCGAACTTGGCAACGGCGGTTTCCTTAACGAGGGCGAGACCCTCGGCGACGGTGTAAACCTTGCCGGCTTCAACCTTGGCCGAGATGGCCTTCATGCGCTTGCTGAGCTTAGCCATTACAGACCCTCCACCGTGATGCCCATGGAACGGGCGGAACCAGCGATCGTGCGGACAGCGGCGTCCATGTCGGCAGCCGTGAGATCAGGCTCCTTCATCTTGGCGATTTCTTCAGCCTGAGCGCGCGTGATCTTGCCCACCTTGTCGGTGTGCGGACGGGCGGAGCCCTTCTGCACCTTGGCGGCCTTCTTGATGAGGACCGTGGCCGGCGGCGTCTTCATGATGAACGTGAAGCTCTTGTCGGCGAAGGCAGTGATCACGACAGGGATCGGGAGACCCTGTTCCATCTTCTGCGTGGCGGCATTGAACGCCTTGCAGAACTGCATGATGTTAAGGCCGCGCTGGCCCAGAGCCGGGCCAATAGGAGGCGCGGGATTCGCTTTACCAGCCGGAACCTGCAGCTTGATAAAGCCAACGATCTTTTTAGCCATTTTTTAAATATCCTTCAATGGGTTAAGACGCCTAAGGAGGGTCCTTGGGCTCCCCATGTCTGAGGTAGAAAGGCTCGCACTATATCACTAATTGCCTTAGTGTGCAAGTGCAAGCCCGGAAAAAATATCAGATTTTTTCGACTTCGCTGAAATCGAGGTCCACGAGCGTCTCGCGCGAGAAAATCGAAACGTAGACCTGCAGGCGGTTCTTGTCGTAGTCGACGGCCTCGATGCGGCCGTTGAAGTCCGTGAACGGGCCGGCCTTGACGCGGATCTGCTCGCCCACCTCGAACTGAACCTTGGGGCGGGGCGCCTCGGTGCCGCTCTCCATCTGCTGGAGAATCGAGTTGATTTCCGCCTCCGAGAGCGGAACCGGCTTGAAGCCGCCGAGGAATTCGATGACGCGCGGCGTGGAATTGACAAGATGCCAGGTCGCGTCATTCATTTTCATCTGAATGAAGACGTAGCCCGGGTACATGCGGCGCTCGCTCGTGTGCTTGCGGCCGTTGCGCACTTCCTGCACCTTCTCGGTGGGCAGCAGCACCTGGCCGAACTGATCGCGCAGGTCGCTCGCGGCGATGTTTTCGCGAAGCGCTTTTTCCACGCTCTTTTCCATGGAGGAATAGACGTGGACGGTGTACCAGCGCATGTCGCTGCTGCCGCTCACGGGAGCATTCTTGACGTTATCACTCATGACGCATCCTCAGTTTGTTAAATCTTCATGCGCAGCAGCACGTCGTAAAGGCCCCATTCGATGATCTGATCGCAGATGAACATGAACAGGGAGATGACGACGACGAAGGCCATGACCAGGCCGGTCGTGTTGAGCGTTTCCTTGCGCGTCGGCCACACGACGCGGCGCAGCTCTTCCCAGGACTGGCGCCCGTAATTGAGGAAGCGCTTTCCCGTGGGGCTGAACCAGGCGAGAATAACGCCGAGCACGAGGCCGCCGCCGAGGGCGCCGAGGCGGACCGCAAGGGCCTGCTCGGTGAGCAGCGAGAAGGCGAGGACGCCGGCGATCACGCAGAGCGCGGCCAGCGTGACGAGAACCTTGTCGAGCGTGCCCGAGGAAGTTTCAACGTTTTGGTTACTCATAACGAATCCTGCCGGAAGGGCTCCCGCGGCTGCGGCGCACTCCGGCGCAAATGAAATTTAAGCGAAGTTTCTTATTCTAACTTCAAAGAGACGCTCTGCGGGAAAAAATCGCTTTTTTCTGATTTATCCACAGAGTTCAAAAAAGCCAAGCCGCGATTTTGAACCGCGGCTTGGCTGGAAATTTGGCAGGGGCAGAAGGAATCGAACCCTCAACCTACGGTTTTGGAGACCGTCGCTCTGCCGATTGAGCTATGCCCCTGTGCTTGGCCGAAGGCCTGCTGCGGCAGGCCTTCGAAAAGCGTTATTACTTGATGATCTCAGCAACAACGCCGGCGCCGACGGTGTGGCCGCCTTCGCGAATAGCGAAGCGCAGGCCCTGCTCCATGGCGATCGGGGCGATCAGATCGACCTTCATCGTCACGTTGTCGCCCGGCATCACCATCTCCGTGCCTTCCGGCAGCTCAATGGTGCCCGTGACGTCCGTCGTGCGGAAGTAGAACTGCGGACGATAGCCCTTGAAGAACGGCGTGTGGCGACCGCCTTCTTCCTTCTTCAGGACGTAAACCTGGCCCTTGAAGGAGGTGTGCGGCGTGATCGTGCCGGGCTTGGCCAGAACCTGGCCGCGCTCGACTTCCTCGCGCTTCGTGCCGCGCAGCAGAACGCCGATGTTGTCGCCCGCTTCGCCCTCGTCGAGGATCTTGCGGAACATCTCAACGCCCGTGCAGGTCGTCTTCTGCGTCGGCTTGATGCCCACGATTTCGATTTCGTCGCCGATGCGGATCACACCGCGCTCAACGCGGCCCGTGACCACCGTGCCGCGGCCGGAAATCGAGAACACGTCCTCGATCGGCATCAGGAACGGCTTGTCAAGAGCGCGCTGCGGCTCCGGAATGTAGCTGTCGAGCGTGTCGGCGAGCTTCAGGATGGCCTGTTCGCCGAGCGGGCCCGTGTCGCCCTCGAGGGCGAGCTTGGCCGAGCCGCGGATCACAGGGATCGTGTCGCCCGGGAACTGGTACTTCGTCAGAAGCTCGCGGACTTCCATCTCAACGAGCTCGAGAAGCTCCTCGTCGTCAACCATGTCGCACTTGTTCAGGAAGACGATGATGTAGGGAACGCCGACCTGGCGGGCAAGCAGGATGTGCTCGCGCGTCTGGGGCATCGGGCCGTCAGCGGCGGAGACCACGAGGATGGCGCCGTCCATCTGAGCAGCGCCCGTGATCATGTTCTTCACGTAGTCGGCGTGGCCCGGGCAGTCGACGTGAGCGTAGTGGCGCTTCGCCGTCTCGTACTCGACGTGAGCCGAGTTAATGGTGATGCCGCGGGCCTTCTCTTCAGGAGCCGCGTCGATCTGGTCGTAAGCCTTCGCTTCGCCGCCGTACTTCTTCGCGAGAATCGTGGTGAGAGCGGCAGTCAGCGTGGTCTTACCATGGTCCACGTGACCAATAGTGCCCACGTTAACGTGGGGCTTTGTACGTTCATACTTAGCCTTGGCCATCTGTTTGGCTCCTGAGCAAGATTTCCGTCTCCGCGCAGCGGATGCGGAATTAGTTAGTCGATGTAGGAAATTCAGTGGTGCCCATGATGCGGATCGGACGCATGACCTCTCCCTTACCAAGGGAGTGCTCTACCACTGAGCCACATGGGCACGGTTCATGAGCGGTTGACGAGAACAGCTCGCGCCTTCGGCGCTTCGCCGTCGAATGTCCTTCCGCTATGCTTGGTTCGCTTTGCGAAAGTTTCGCTGGTGGAGAGGGATGGATTCGAACCATCGTAGGCGTAAGCCAACAGATTTACAGTCTGCCCCTTTTAGCCACTCAGGCACCTCTCCTTAGCGAGAAGCGCATTATGCCCCGCTCAAATTTCACGTGTCAAGGCGGCCATCGCAAAAAACAACAAAATATGTATTTATACTTATAAAACGCTCTAAAACCCTGCGCCGCGCACGGTTGAGGGCACGATAGACTTTAGGCGGACTTATTTTTATAAAAGTTGCAGCAAATCCATGACTGACTTTTCTTCCCTGGAGATCGGCGGCCTGCTGGCCGCGGGCCTCCAGCTCATCATTGTCATCGGCGTGTTCCTGCGCGTGGTGCTAACTCGCCATCCGCCGGGATCGGCCTTCGCCTGGATCCTCTTCACGGCGATCCTGCCCTACGTCGGATTCGCGGTTTACCTGCTGTTCGGCGAAAGGCCCGTCGGACGCCTGCGCGCCATCCGCTACCGCCGGCTTCTCGCGCATTGGTACGGCATCACTTCCAAGAACAAGCTCACGCCGACGGGACCGCTTCCCGCAACGCTCGCGCCGCACCGCACGCTCATCCATCTGGCGGTGAACATTGCGCAGCTCCCGGTCACGTCGGGCTCGCGGCTGAAGCTTCTCGGCGAGGCCGACGAGACGTTCTCGGCGATTCTCAGCGACATCGCTGCGGCCGAGCAATCGATCGACATGGAGTTCTATATCTGGCACACGGACGGGCGCATCGAGCAGGTCGCCGACGCGCTCGTCGCGGCGAGAGCCCGCGGCGTGCGCATCCGGATCCTCGTCGACGCCTTCGGCTCGGTCGCCTTCCTGAAGAGCGACATGGCCAAGCGGTTCCGGGACTGCGGCATCAAAGTGGCCTCGGCGATGCCGCTTAACTTCCTGCGCTTTTTCGGCCTGCAGAGAGTCGACCTGCGGCTGCACCGCAAGACGATCGTGATCGACCGCCGCGTCGCCTACACGGGAAGCCTCAACATGGTCGACCCAGACTGCTTCGCCGAAGCGAAGACCGTCGGCGCCTGGATCGACGCGATGGTGCGCACCGAAGGACCGGCGGTGCGCGAACTTGAAGGGATTTTTCTGACCGACTGGGCGCTCCAGCCCGACGGCGACCCGTCCGACATGGACCCTCTGCCCCTGAACGATCTTTACGAGCAGCCCGGAGAGGCGACGACCGTTGTCGTGCCCTCGGGCCCGCTTCTCAGCCACAACACCGGGCAGAGCCTGCTGCTTGAGGCGATCAACGCAGCGCGCTTCAGCCTCTGCATCACGACGCCTTATTTCATTCCGAGCGAAGCGCTCGCCGCCGCGCTCGAAGTGGCGGCGCGGCGCGGCGTGAAAGTGACGCTCATCATCCCGGAGCTCGCCGACAGCCGCACGGTCACCTACGCCGGGCGGCGCTACTTCGACGACCTGCTCACGGCGGGGATCCGCATCCTGCTCTACCGGGGAGGACTGCTGCACACGAAGTCAATCGCGGTCGACGACACCTACGCCGTCTTCGGCACCGTCAATTTCGACAACCGGAGCATCCAGCTTGACTTTGAGGTGTCAATGCTCATCTTCGACGAGCAGTTCATGGCGGACATCAAGAAGCTTCACCAGCACTATGCGGAGCAGTGCCGGGAGATCGATCCGTCGCAATGGCGGCACCGTCCGATCTCCGACCGCCTCAAGGAAGGGGCAAGCTACCTGCTTTCGCCCCTGCTCTGAAGCGCGGCCTCAGTGCTTTTCCTCGATGTCCTCGACGTCATGCATCTTCCACTGCTTGGCGTCGCTCGTCTCGATGCGGATGTCGCCCGCGCGCCCGGTGCCGCGGGACGAAGGCTCATCCTCGCCCCAGGCCTCGCGCTCGGCGCGGTCCATGGCGGCCTGCATCCGCTCGAGCGGGTCGCCGTACTTCTTCCGCTGGTACCAGGACCAGCCCCAGGCGATCAGGCCGAGCACGATGGCGCCCGCGATGATTGCCAGGACGACGGGCAGCATGAAAAAGGCGAGCGCCGCCAGAACGGCGAGCGTGATCAGGCCGGCGATAACCCGCACGATCGGATTGCCCGGCGTTTCGAAAATATAAAAAGGCATAGAAGCGCTCCAGCAGTCAAGGAGGCCGGCGGTTCACCGGCATTATCTTTAAGTATAGAAACAACGAAGCGGCGCACGCGCCGCGTTTTTCCTAACATTGGGGCGCTTCGGGCTTTTGTCAATCTCTCCGGGGGTCCGCAATTTGTAAATATTCGTTGGCTTTCGGCCGTCCCCGCGCGTTTTTTTGCGTTACCCTCCGAAAGTTTTCCCCTAAGAGCGCTCGGTTTTTGTAAGATATCACCCACCTCGGGAGCCGCTCCGGTGACCCGGCGCCTGTCGCGCCGTCCCATTTTGCCGCCGCAGCGTGCTTTCCCAAAAGACAATTCGGACTTTTTTAGCAGCCGGTCCCCGGCCGCCGCGCTTTCAGCGGCGCATCGCCCGGGGCTCGGTTTTCACTGTTTATGGACGCAGAAAAGAAAAACATTCTCCCGGACGTTCAGTCCTCGCACGACGGCCGAAATATTCCCATTGACCGCGTCGGCGTTCGCGACGTGGCTTTCCCGATCACCGTCGCCACGGCGCACGGCCCCCAGCCCACGGTCGCCAAGCTGACGCTCACCGTCTCGCTGCCCGCCGACCAGAAGGGCACGCATATGTCGCGCTTCATCGCGCTGATGGAAGACCATCAGGAGCCGCTCGACGCGGCCGGCGTGCGCGAGCTCTGCTCCGACATGCTCGAGCGCCTCGGCGCCGAGGGCGGCACGATCGAGATCCGCTTCCCGTTCTTCATCCGCAAGACGGCCCCCGTGAGCAAGCTCACGAGCCTCATGAACTATGAGGGCGCCTGGATCGCCGACTGCGAAAAGGGCGAGATCACGGTGCGCCAGGTCACCCAGACGCCGGTGACGAGCCTGTGCCCGTGCTCGAAGGAAATCTCGCGCTACGGCGCGCACAACCAGCGCTCGCATCTGACGAGCTCGCTCGTGCTCGCCAAGCCGATGAGCCTTGAGGACCAGGTCGCGGTCGCCGAGAACGCCGCTTCCTGCCAGCTGTGGTCGCGCCTGAAGCGCTCGGACGAGAAGTTCGTCACCGAGTACGCCTACGATCACCCGAAATTCGTCGAGGATCTCGTGCGCGACATGGCCAGCATGCTCAACCGCGACGACCGCGTGCTCGCCTATCACGTCGAGGCGGAAAACTTCGAGTCGATTCACAATCACTCGGCCTACGCTTTCCTCTCGCACGACAAGCGCGCCGGCCGCTGAGGCCCGCACCGCGCAGACCAGCGCCTCCGGCCCGTTGCCTCGATGACGACGGGCCGAAACATTTTCAGACCGAAAAATCATTCTCTCCCGTTCAGGCGAGCCCGCCGCTGCGAGTACACTGTAGGCGCCTGAAACGAAACCCCTGGAAGAAGCAATGCTTGCACAGCAAAAAGAAGCCCTCGTTTCCCTTATTTCCGACGCCCTCAAGGACATGGGCGTGACCGGCGCCGAGATCGTTCTCGAGCGTCCCAAAGATCCCGAGCACGGCGACGTCGCCTGCACGGCCGCCATGCACCTCGCGCGCACCCTGCACAAGAGCCCGCGCGCCATCGCCGAGGACATCGTCGCCCGCCTAAAGGCCGACGCGCGCAGCGCCGCGCTCGTCAAGAGCATCGAGATCGCCGGCCCCGGCTTCATCAACTTCCGCCTGCAGGCCGGCGCCAAGCAGGACGTCGTCCGCCAGGTCCTGCGCGAGGGCGAGGCCTACGGCCGCAGCGACGCGCACAAGGGCGAGTCGGTGCTGCTCGAGTACGTTTCCGCCAACCCCACGGGCCCGCTTCACCTCGGCCATGCGCGCCAGGGTGCGCTCGGCGACGTCCTCGCCAACATCCTCGCCACGCAGGGCTGGAAGGTGACGCGCGAGTTCTATTACAACGACGCCGGCGTGCAGATCACGCACCTCGCCGAATCGATCAGGCTGCGCGCCCGCGAGCTCCTCGGCGAGAAGATCGAGATGCCGGAGGACGCCTACCACGGCGAGTACGTGATCTCGATCGCGCGCGACTACCTCGACAAAAAGCCCGTGCACCGCCACGACGGCACGGTGGTCGAATCGAAGGGCGACATCGACGACATGGACGCGCTGCGCCGCTACGGCGTCGCTTACCTGCGCAACGAGCAGGACGACGACCTCGACGCGCTCGGCGTGCATTTCGACAGCTTCTTCCTCGAGTCTTCGGTCTACGCCTCTGGCGAGCTCGAAGCGGCCGTCAAGTCGATCATCGAGTCGGGCCGCACCTATGAGAAGGACGGCGCGCTGTGGCTGCGCACGACGGCCTGCGAGGACCTCGGCATCCACGACGACAAGGACCGCGTGATGCGCAAGGCCGACGGCCACTGGACCTATTTCGTGCCCGACGTCGCCTACCACCTCAACAAGTTCAACCGCGGCTACACCAAGGCCGTGGACATCCAGGGCTCGGACCACCACGGCACGACGGCGCGCGTGCGCTGCGGCCTGCAGTGCATCGCCCTCGTGCGCGGCCTCAAGATCCCGAAGGATTTCCCGGTGTACATCCTTCACAAGATGCTCTCCGTGCTGAAGAACGGCGAGCCCGTGAAGATGAGCAAGCGCTCGGGCAACTACGTCACGCTGCGCGACCTCGTCACGATGGCGGGCCGCGACGCGGCGCGCTACTTCCTCGTCGCGCGCAAGGCCGACGCGGAGTTCGTGTTCGACATCGACCTCGCCCAGAAGAAGAGCGACGAGAACCCGGTTTACTACCTGCAGTACGCGCATGCGCGCATCTGCTCGGTCTTCGCCGCCGCCAAGGAAAAGGGCTACGCGGTGCCTACCGAGGAAGCGCTTGCCGCGGCCGATCTCTCGGGGCTCACGAGCGAGGCTGCGGGTGCGCTCCTCAGCAAGATCGCCGAGTATCCCGCGATGCTCGCGCAGGCCGCCCGCGACCATGCGCCGCATATGGTTTGCTACTATCTCAAGGAACTCGCGGCGGCATTCCATTCCTTCTACAATGCCGAGCGGGTTCTCACCGACGACGAGACGGCGCGCAACGCCCGCCTCGCGCTCCTTGCGGCGACGCGCCGCGTGCTTGCCAACGGCCTCGCGCTGCTCGGCATCAGCGCGCCGCAGTACATGGAGCACCGCGAAGAGGACTAACCCTAGAGAGGATGCGCTCAAGTGGCCAAAGGTAATTTCGCGTCCGGCTTTGCCGGGTTTCTGATCGGCGTCGTCACCGGACTGGGCATTGCCGCCGCGGCGGCGGTGTTCATCACCAAGAGTCCGATGCCCTTCGTCGACAAGGTGCAGAAAGTCACCGCCGACGTCGATCCGGCGAAGGCGCTCTCGGGCAACGTCGACCCCAACAAGCGCCTCAACGAGCAGTCCGACACGCTCGACAGCGCGCAGGACGGCTCGGTCAAGAAGGTCGAAGTGCAGGCCGCCCCCGACACCGGGGTGAAGCGCGATGCCGCCGGCAAGGCCGCCGAGCCGGGCAAGGTCACGGCCGGCCCCTCCTACTGGGTGCAGGCCGGCGCCTTCAGGTCCTCGTCGGCCGCCGAGGAGCGCAAGGCGCTGCTCGCGATGAACGCCCTTGAGGCGCAGGTCGACCACTCCGGCTCCCTCTGGCGCGTGCGCATCGGGCCGTTCGAGGACCGCAAGGCGGCCGCCGAGATTCAGGCCATGCTGAGCGATCAGTCGATTCAGTCGACGATCGTGCAGCAGAAATAAGATTTTCATAAGCCGAATAAGCTTTCGCCTTTCATAGCACTGGAGTTCAAGATGATTTCGCGTCGAAGCCTTCTGTGGGCCGGCGCGCTGGCGCCTCTGTCCGCCTCCGCGCTCGCCGCTCAGAAATACACGCCCGGCAAGGAATACCTGCTGGTGGATCCGCCGGCCGAGAACACCGCCGGCAAAGTTGATGTTGTGCTCTTTTTCGCCTACACGTGCCCGCACTGCCTGCGCTTTGAGCCGGTGTGGAACAAGTGGGCCAAGACGGCGGCCGCCGACGTGAACGTGCGCGTCTGCCCCGTGGCCTGGCAGCCCAAGTACGAGCCTTTCGCCGACACGTACTTCGCGCTCGAGGCGCTCGGCCTGCTCGACAAGCTCTCCGAGCCGTTCTTCGAGAGCGTGATCTACCAGACGCACTCCTACGACTTCAATTCCGCGGCCAAGGACATCCGCTCCTTCATGGTCGAAAAGGGCGTCGACGGCGCCAAGTGGGACGCCGCCGTCGCTTCCTTCGGCGTGAAGAACAAGACGCGCCGCGCCACGGCCCTGTGGCAGGCCTACCAGATCGACAGCACGCCGATGGTCGGCGTGGGCGGCCGCTACTCGACGGGCGCCCATCTCGTCGGCACCCGCGAGGCGACGCCCGCCTGCATCGACTACCTGGTCGATCTCTGCCGCAAGCAGAACCGCGGCTGAGCGTCTTCGTTTATCCTTTAAGGCGGCGGGAATCCCTCGGCGGATCCCGCCGCTTTTTCCTGTTCAAGAAGGACCTCCGAACATGGCCAATGTCTTCATCACCGGCGCTTCGAGCGGACTCGGCGCCGCACTGGCCCGGCGCTATGCCGCGCGCGGCGACACCGTCGGCCTCGTCGGCCGCCATCCCGGCCGGCTGCAGGCCGTTGCGGACACGCTGCCGGGCGACAGGGCGCGCATTCACGTGCTGCCCGCCGACGTCACCAAGCGCGGCGAGATCCTCTCGGCGGCCGCCGAGTTCGAGCATCTCACGGGCGGGGCCGACATCGTGATCGCGAGCGCCGGCGTCGACCACGGCGTCAAGACCGAATACTACGAAGACCTCGACGTGCTCGAGGACATTTACCGCACCAACGTTTTCGCGATGGCCTACACGTTCCACGCCTTCATCGGGCCGATGAAGCGGCGCGGCCGCGGGCGCCTCGTCGGCATCGGCAGCGCGGGCGGCATCCGCGGCATGGCCGGCTCCGACGCTTACTGCGCGAGCAAGTCGGCGGTGATCACCTATCTCGAGAGCCTGCGAATTGAGCTGCGCCGCTACGGCATCCTGGTGCAGACGATCTGCCCGGGCTACGTGAAAACGCCGCTCACGGACGGCAACCCCTACCACATGCCGTTCATCCTCACGCCCGACGAATTCGCCGAGCGGGCCGTGAAGGCGATCGACCGCGGCGACACCTACCGCGTGATTCCCTGGCAGATGGGCGTGCTCACGAAAATCCTGCGGCTGCTCCCGAACGCGCTTTACGACCGCATCGTCGAAAACCGCCCGCAGAAGCCCCGCGTCACGCGCGACACGGTGAGCGACAAATAAGCCCTTCTCAGGCGTTCTCGGCGACGATGCGGAGGATGTCGTCGCCGTAATTGGCGAGCTTCTTCTCGCCGATGCCGGAGATGCAGCGGAGCGCCTCGTCGTCGGCGGGGCGCTCTTTTGCTATGGCGATGAGCGTCGTGTCCTTGAAGATCACGTAAGGCGGCTTGCCGAGCGATTTCGCCGTCTCGCTGCGCCATTCGCGAAGCGCCTCGAAGAGGTCGCGGCTGCGCTTTGAGAGTTCTCCGAGCAGCGCCGAGTTCTCTGCGCCCGAGCGGCTCTTGCGGCGGCGCTGCTCGGCCGTCCTGCGGCGCACGCTCACGGTCATCTCGCCGCGCAGCAGCGCCTTGGCGTTCTCGCCGAGGCGCAGCGTGTTGTGCGCGAACGGATCGACCCAGACGGCGTGGCGCGCGATGAGCTGCCGGAGCACGACGCGCCATTCGGGCACGGTGAGGTCGCTGCCGACGCCCCAGGTCGACACCTTGTCGTGCGAGAAGCGGAGCACCTTGTCGGTGGCGTTGCCCGTCAGCACGTCGATGACGTGCTGCGCGCCGAAGCACGTGCCGCTCGCCTGCTGCAGGCGGTAGATGCACGAAACGAGCTTCTTGGCGGGCACGGTCACGTCGAGCAGCTCGGGCGGGCTGACGCAGTTGTCGCAGTGCCCGCAGGGCTTCGATTCCTCGCCGAAGTACGCCAGCAGCCGCTGGCGGCGGCAGTCGGCCGTCTCCGCCAGGCCGAGCATCGCATCGAGCTTCTGCGTGCAGAGCCGCTTGTGGAGCTCGTCGGCGTCGCTCGAATCGATGAAATGGCGCTGGTTGACCACGTCCCTCAGGCCGTAGGCCATCCACGCGTCGGCGGGCAGGCCGTCGCGGCCAGCGCGGCCCGTCTCCTGGAAATAGCTCTCGATTGACTTCGGCATGTCGACGTGCGCCACGAAGCGCACGTTGGGCTTGTCGATGCCCATGCCGAAAGCGATCGTCGCCACCATCACGATGCCGTCCTCGCGCAGGAAGCGCGCCTGGTTGGCGGAGCGCTCCTCGGCGCTCATGCCGGCATGGTAAGGGAGCGCATTGACGCCGTTGGCGCAGAGGTACCCGGCGATTTCCTCGACCGTGCGCCGCGCCAGGCAGTAAACGATGCCGCAGTCGCCCTCGTGCTCGTAGCGGATGAAATGCAGGAGCTGCTCCTTGACGTTGCGCTTGTCGACGATGCGGTAGAAGATGTTGGGCCGGTCGAAGCTCGCGATGAAGAGCTCGGGATCCTTGAGCAGCTTCTCGACGATCTCCTCGCGCGTCTTCTGGTCCGCCGTGGCGGTGAGCGCGATGCGCGGCACGTCGGGGAAGCGCTCCCGCAGGATCGAGAGCGCGCCGTATTCGGGGCGGAAATCGTGTCCCCAGATGCTCACGCAGTGCGCTTCGTCGATGGCGAAGAGCGAGATGCGAAGGCGCGAGAGAAGCGCCTGCATCGAGGGCATCATGAGCCGTTCGGGCGCCACGTAGAGGAGGTCGAGCTCGCCGGCGGCGAGGCGGTTTTTGACGGCCTGGGACTCCTCGGGACTCTGGCTCGAGTTGAGGAACGCCGCGCTCACGCCGACTTCCTCGAGCGCATCGACCTGGTCCTGCATGAGCGCGATGAGCGGCGAGACGACGATCGCCACGCCATCGCGCAGCAGCGCCGGGATTTGGTAGCACAGGCTCTTGCCGCCGCCCGTCGGCATGAGAACGAGCGCGTCGCGGCCGGCGACGACGGCGTCGATCGCCTTTTTCTGAAGGCCGCGGAACGTCTCATAGCCGAAAACCTGACGGAGCGCCTCCTCGGGCGTGCCAAACCGCTTCATAAGTCCACAGAGAAATCAAAAAAAATGCCAGAGCTGAGTCTGGCATTGTAGTTCATGAAGGGGGCGCGCCCCTGCGCGTCCCCCTTTTTTCGGAGCTGTTACGGCTTGGCAGCCTTGGCGGCGGCCTCGCGCTCGAGGCGTTCCGCACGGCGGCAGGCCGCGATCGTGAAGAGCGCGTCGCTCGAGGAGTTGAGCGCCGTCTCGCAGGAGTCCTGCAGCACGCTGATGATGAAGCCGACGGCCACCACCTGCATGGCGACGTTCTGGTCGATGCCGAAGAGGCCGCAGGCGAGCGGGATCAGCATCAGGGAGCCGCCCGGCACGCCGGAGGCGCCGCAGGCGCAGATCGAAGCGACGAAGCAGAGGAAGATCGCCGTGCCGATGTCAACGGGGATGTTGAGCGAGTAAGCGGCCGAGAGCGTCAGCACCGTGATCGTGATGGCGGCGCCGGCCATGTTGACCGTGGCGCCCACGGGAATCGAGATCGAATAGGTCGACTCGGGCAGGCCGAGGCGGCGGCAGATGTCGAGGTTCACCGGGATGTTCGCGGCCGAAGAGCGCGTGAAGAAGGCGTTGACGCCCGATTCGCGCAGCGTCATCAGCGTGACCGGGTAGGGATTCTCATGCGTGCAGAACCAGACGAGGAGCGGGTTGATGACGAGCGCCACGAGAAGCATGGAGCCGATCAGCACGACGAGCAGCGAAACGTAGCCCTCGAACACGCTCACGCCCGTGGTCGCAAAGGTATTGGCGACGAGGCCGAAAATGCCGAACGGGGCGAAGTGGATCACGATGCGGACGATGAACTCAACGGCCGTGGCGGCGTCGGTCAGCACGGAGCGGGTCGCCTCGGAACCGCGGCGGAGCACGATGCCCATGGCGATGGCCCACGCGAGAATGCCGATGTAGTTGCCCGAGGCAAGGGCGTGGACGGGGTTGTCAACGATGTTGAGAATGACGTTTCCGAGAACATCGGAGATGCCGCCGGGGGTCGTCGCCTGAGCGGCCGTCGTGAGCACAAGCTTGGTGGGGAAGAGGAAGCTGCCGATCGTGGCGATGACGGCCGCGGCGAACGTGCCGACGGCGTAAAGGACAAGAATCGGCTTGATGTGGAGCTTCTCGCCGGATTCAAGGTTCTGGTTGGCGATCGAGCTCATGACCAGCACGAACACCAGCACCGGGGCGACAGCCTTCAAGGCAGTGACGAAAACCGTGCCGAGGAAGCCGACTTTAACGGCGGCGCCGGGCGCCACCAGAGCCAGGATAATGCCCAGTACCAGGCCTACCAGAATCTGTTTGACGAGCGATGCCTGCAGGAACGGCATCGCAAACTTAAAGACGTTTCTCATTTGGAAAACTCCGAGCTTGTGCTTATCGTCGGCGGCAGTCTCCGAGGCACCGCCGCCTTGCTTCTTGTTACATTATCAAAACTCTGCACACGTCCAATCCGCAAAAAGGCTTAAACGCGCGATTTCGCGCGCCTTATCCTTGATCGGCATCAATCCGCATAAGTTGTTTCGCAGATAGAACTTTGCGGGTTCGGAAACCCCGCACAGCCTTTTATCTGAGCACGCAGGACTGTTAAGATTGGTCTCTGCCTTTTTTTCACCCACCGGGCGCCGAATCAGATTCATGAACCGAAAACCAGCCATCGGCTTTGTGCTTGCCTGCGTCTTCCTCGACGCGCTGGGCATCGGCCTCATCATCCCGGTGCTCCCGAGCCTTATCGGCACGCTCACCGAAACGCGCGGCCTGCAGACGTCGTGGTACGGCGCCATCATGGTGAGCTACGGCCTGATGCAGTTCCTCTTCGCGCCGATCCTGGGCGCCGTGTCCGACCGCATCGGACGCCGCCCCGTGCTGCTCACCGGCATCCTCGGCCTCTCGATCATGATGTTCGTGCCGGCGCTGAGCCGCTCCCTGCCGATGATCCTCGCCTCGCGCATCCTGGGCGGCATGATGAGCTCGAACATCGTCGTCGCTCAGGCCTACATCGCCGACGTGACGCCCGAGGACAGGCGCATCACCTCGTTCGGCAGCATCGGCGCCATCTTCGGCATCGCCTTCGTCCTCGGCCCCGCCATCGGCGGCATGCTCGGCCAGAGCGACCCGAGGCTGCCGTTCCTCGCCGCGGGCGCGATCTGCCTCGTCAATTTCCTCTACGGCCTGCTGATCCTTCCGGAAAGCCTGAAGACCCCGAGCACGAAGCCGCTCTCGCTGCGGCGCATCAACCCGTTCTCCTCGATCGCCTCGCTCGCCGGCGTGAAAAGCCTGCGCGGGCCGCTTGCGATCATCACGCTCTTCACGCTCTCGCAGAGCCTCATGCAGTGCACCTGGGCGCTCTACACCGAATACCGCTACGGCTGGACGCCGCTGCTGATCGGGCTTTCGATCTTCGCGCTCGGCCTTTCGATCAGCTTTACGCAGGGCCTGCTGCTGCCGCGGCTCGCCCCGCGCCACACGCCGCGCGAGCTCGTCTGCGCCGGCCTTCTCATCGGCATCGCCGCCATGGGCGTCATGGGCGCTTCGCCCTGGGGCTGGCTCAGCATGGCGATGGTGTGCGTCTTTGCGCTCATGGGCATCGTCGGCCCGACGCTGCAGGGCGTCATCAGCCGCGAGGTCGAGGCCTCGGCGCAGGGCGTGAGCATGGGCGCCGTGAGCTCGCTCAACAGCTTCACGGGCGCCGTCTCGCCCGTGATCGGCACGCCGCTCCTCATGATCACCTCGGCGCATTCCGACTCGTTCCTGCTCGCGGGCGCCCCTTACTACCTGTGCGCCGTGCTGCTGATCGCGGCGCTCTACATCGCCCGCCACACGCATATCGGGCATAGCGACTGACGTCCCTGCCGCCCGCAAGCAAAAGCGCCGGCCGCATCGCTGCGCCGGCGCTTTGCCTCGGTTCTGACTTATCGGGCCCGCGTCAGATCGCCTCGGGCACCATCTCGATGGCGCCGCAGGGGCATTCCTGGGCGCAGATGCCGCATCCCTTGCAGTAGTCGTAGTTGATGCGGAAGCGCTTGCCCGGGCCGAGCTTGATCACGGCGTTGTCGGGGCACACGCCGTAGCAGTTGTCGCACTCGAAGCAGTTGCCGCAGCTCATGCAGCGGCGCGCCTCGAAGAGCGCATTGTCCTCGGTGAGGCCGTGCTGGACCTCGTCGAAGGTCGTCTGGCGGCGCACCAGGTCGAGCTGAGAGCGCACCTGGCGCGGCGCATCCGCGTAGTACCACGTGTGCAGCCGCTCGAAGGTGGCGGGCTTCGCCTCGGGCTCGGCCGCGGGGGCTTCGCCGCGCATGTAGGCGTCGATGGCCCGCGCCGCGCGCTTGCCGTGGCCGATGGCCGTGGTGACGTTGCGCTCGCCGGGCACCATGTCGCCGCCCGCGAAGACGCCGGGCACGCCCGTCATCATGTTCGCGTCGACCTTGACGCTGCCCTTCTCGAGCTCAAGCCCCTTGAGGCCGTCGAGGAACTTCAGGTTGGTCTCCTGGCCGATGGCGAGCACGACGCTGTCGGCCCGCACGGTCTCGAACTCGCCCGTGGGCTGCGGGTTGCCGTTCTCATCGAGCACCATCTTCTCGATGCGGATGCCTTCTTCGCCGGCTTCCTTGATCGTGGAGAGCCACTTCATGGAAACGCCTTCCTCGATGGCCTCCTCGATCTCGAAGTCGTGGGCGGGCGCCCTGTCGCGCGTGCGGCGGTAGACAAGGAGCGGCTCGGCGCCGAGGCGCTTGACGGTGCGCGCCACGTCGATGGCGGTGTTACCGCCGCCGTAGACGACGACGCGACGGCCGAGGACCGGCGCCTCGCCGTCCGAAGCGGAGCGCAGCACCGACACGGCATCGAGCACGTGCGAGGCGTCGCCCGCCGGGAAGTAGGTGCGGCGCGCGAGCGGGGCGCCCGCGCCGAGGAACACCGCGTCGAAGTGCCCCTCGCTCATGTCCTTCATGAGGTCGGTCACCTCGCGGCCCATCTCGAAAGTCACGCCGAGCGCGGCGATGCGCGCGATTTCCGCGTCGAGCACGCCGCGCGGCAGCCGGTACTGCGGGATGCCGTAGCGCATCATGCCGCCCGGCTTCTCGGAGCTGTCGCGCACCGTCACGTCGTGGCCCATGCGCGCGAGGTGATAGGCGGCCGAGAGGCCCGCGGGGCCCGCGCCGACGATCAGCACGCGCTTGCCGCTGCGCTTCCCGGGCTTCGGGAAGGCCCAGCCCTCCTCGAGCGCGTGGTCGCCGAGAAAGCGCTCCACGGCGTTGATGGCGACGGCGGCGTCGAGCTTGCCGCGGTTGCAGGCCGTCTCGCAGGTGTGGTAGCACACGCGGCCCATGCAGGCGGGCATCGGGTTGTCCTCGATGATCTTTTCCCAGGCGGCCCTGTAGTCGCCGCTCTCGGCGCAGTAGAGCCATGCCTGGCACTTCTCGCCCGCCGGGCAGGCGGCGTTGCAGGGCGGCAGGCGGCTGACGTAAACCGGGCGCAGCGTGCGCCAGGTGCCGGTCTTGTTCTCGAGGGAGCTGCCCACGCCGACCGAAATGTTGAACGGTTTGTTGCTCATGGCCTCTCCTTAAATAAAGTGCGCGCGCTCGTCGGCCTGCACTGCGATGGGGCGGGTGATGTCGTCGTCGCTGTCGTCCGGCATCAGGTTGTAGCGCTCGATGTTGCGGTCCGCGACGGCCTGGATGCGCGCGAGCACCTCCGGATTGGCTTTCTTGCCGAAGAGGTGCGCGAAGCGCTTCTGCGTCTTGAGGTACTCCTCGACGGGCAGGCGGCGGCGGATCTTGCTCACGTTCGTGATGCGGCCGTATTCGGCCTCGAACACCGGGAAGATCCCGGTCTGCTGCGCCAGGCGGGCGACCGTCACCGTCATCGACGAGGCGGTGCCCCAGCCGAGCGGGCAGGGCACGAGGATGTGGATGTAGCGGGCGCCGTGCATGCCCATCGCCTTGGTGACCTTGCGCTCAAGGTCGCGCAGGTCGGCCACGGTGGCCGTGGCCACATAGGGGATGCCGTGCGCCATGGCGATCAGCGGCACGTCCTTGCCCTGGCCCCATGCGTTGCCGGGCTCCGCGCCGAGCGGCATCGTCGTCGCGGTTCTCGCCGCGGGCGGCGTGGCCGAGGAGCGCTGCACGCCCGTGTTCATGTAAGCCTCGTTGTCGTAGCAGATGTAGAGCACGTCGTCGTTGCGCTCGAACATGCCCGAAAGGCACGCAAAGCCGATGTCGGTCGTGCCGCCGTCGCCGCCCATGGCGACGACGCGCGTCATCGGCTTGCCGGTCTTCTTCGCCTTGATCCTGTAGGCGGCGGCCATGCCCGTGCCGACGGCCGCGGCATTGCCGAAGAGCGAGTGGAACCACGGCATCTGCCAGCTCGTCTCGGGATAGGGCGTCGAAAAGACTTCGAGGCATCCCGTGGCGTTGCAGGCGGCGAGATTGCCGCCGCAGGCGCGCATTGCCGCGTCGACCGCGGCGCGGGCGCCGAGGGCCTCGCCGCAGCCCTGGCAGGCGCGGTGGCCGGAGTTAAGGGAATTGTGGCGCTGCATCGAGGCCTGCTCGGCACGCTCCGAGGGCTCGAGCAGGCGGTTGCCGACCGTGAACGTGCCGGTCTGGTAGAAATGAACCAAGCTGCTCATTATCAGTGCTCCTTGGCTGCGCCGCGCTCGTAGACGTGGCGGTTGAGCGCTTCGGCGACGGGGCCCGGGGCCTCCTCGCTGCGCTGGCGCTCAAGCTGGTGTTCGATAAGCTCGCGGTCGAGGTCGAGGAATTCCGTCTCGTCGGTGAGCTTGCCCGCCGCGGCGCGGCGGAAAAGGTCCCTGAGCGAGGCGCGCGTCACCGCGCGGCCGCCGAGGCCGGCGATGACCGAATGCTGCTCGACGGGCAGGCCGCGCAGCGCCTTCATGACGTCGAGGCAGAGCGCGCCGCCCGTGCCGGCGCTCACCATGCGCTCGATCACGACCACGCGCCGGACGCCCGAAAGCGCGTCCCGCACAGCCTTGTAGGGGAAGGGGCGGTAGCTCTTGAGGCAGAGCGCGCCGATCTTCATGCCCTCGCTGCGCAGCTCGTCGATCGTGTCCTTGATCGTGCCGAGCATCGAGCCCATGGCGAGCACGGCGATCTCCGCGTCGTCGAGCCGGTAGCGCGACACCAGGCCGCCCGAGCGGCGGCCGAAGGCTTTTTCGAACTCGTCGGCCGTCTGCTCGATCACGGGCAGCGCGCTCACCATGGCGCGGTGCGCGAGCCAGCGCACCTCGGTGAACGCCTCGGGGCCGACCATGGCGCCGATCGAATAAGGGTGCTCCGGATCGAGCACCTGGCGGGGCTTGAAGGGCGGCAGGAACGCGTCGACCTCTTCCTGCGTCGGGATGTCGACGCGGTCGAAGGCGTGCGTCAGCACGAAGCCGTCCATGCAGACCATGACGGGAATCGACATCTGCTCGGCGATGCGGAAGGCCTGGATGTGCAGGTCGGCCGCTTCCTGGTTGTTCTCTGCGAACAGCTGGATCCAGCCGCTGTCGCGCTGGCTCATCGAGTCGGAATGGTCGTTCCAGATGTTGATCGGGGCGCCGATGGCGCGGTTGGCGACCGTCATGACGATCGGCAGGCCGAGGCCGCCCGCGTTGTAAATCGCCTCGACCATGTAGAGCAGGCCCTGCGAGGCCGTGGCCGTGTAGGCGCGGGCGCCCGCGGCCGATGCGCCGATCGAGACGGACATGGCGGAGAACTCGCTCTCCACGTTGATGAACTCGCAGTCCTTCAGCGTGCCCTGGCGGACCATCCTGCCGAGCGCCTCGACGATGTGCGTCTGGGGCGATATCGGGTAGGCGCAGACCACTTCGGGTCGGCACAGCGCCACGGCCTGCGCGACGGCCTGGCTGCCCTCAAGCTGCTTAAGCATTGCCGGACTCCTTCTTTTTCTTCATGATGTCTTCATAGGCCAGTGCGGCCACCTCTGCGTTGGCCTGGGCGACGCGGCCGGAGAACTTCTCGCCGTAGGCGGCCGCAACGCTCTCAAGCTTCATGATGCCCGTGAGGGCGGCCATGCCGGCGAGCATGGCGGCGCCCGGCAGCGGGCGGCCGATCTTCTCCATGGCAAAGCGCGTGGCGGGCACGCAGAAGATGTGGCCCTTCGGGAGCTTCTTCACGAGCTCCCCGAGGCCGAGCTGCTCGGGCGTTGCGCTCGAATTGATGAGCACGTAGCCTTCGGGGCGCAGGCCCGCGAAGACGTTCTCGCTTTCGAGCAGCGTGCGGTCCTGCACGAGCACGACGTCGGGCTCGGCGATCGGCTCTCTAAGACGGATTTCATGCGAATCAAGGCGTGCGAAAGCCACCACCGGCGCACCGGTGCGCTCCGAGCCGAAGCTCGGGAACGCCTGCGCGTAGTGCCCTTCCATGAAGCCGGCCAAGGCGGTCATTTCCGCCGCCGTCACCACGCCCTGGCCTCCTCGGCCGTGGATGCGAATCTGAAACACTGCACTGTCTCCCGTTGCCGGCCGGCCTGCTTCTCAGCGCCGGGACGGCCGTTGTTCTGGGTATGTCTGAGATAGGACGCTGCCGGGATCCCCGGCTCTCCTGTCCGACCGTGTGCGCATTTGAAAAAGGACGCCCAGGGGAAAGCGCCCGCGGCGTACACTGTCGGTTGGATTGTATTGGGATCACGCCGCGATTACCATCGTTTTTCTGTACTAACCCTTATGAGCAAGAGATTTTTCGCCGGCGCCGCCGCGCCGCTTCTGGCCGCAGCAGCGGCCGCCGCCGTTCTTTCGGGCTGCGCCCTGCAGGCGCCCGGCCCCGCCTCGCCCGCACAGGGTTCCGGCGCCGGCGAGGCGCCCGCCGCACAGGCACCGTCCGCCGGCATCGCCGGCAGCCCCGAGCTCAGCGGCCTGCACGCCTTCGCCAAGTACAGCGCCCGGGGCAAGACCGTCTTCCGCTGCCGGCGCGACTCGAAGGGCCTTTACTGGGCTTTCGTGAGAACGGACGGGAAGCTCTACGCGGGCGGGCGCGAGGCCGCCGCATTCCAGTCCGACGGCTCGCTCGTCGGGCGCGACGGGAGCCGCGTTGCGCTGCGCGCCGTGAAAAACGGCCCTTACCGCGGGGAAGGCAACCTGCGCGACGCGCTCTTCACGGCCAAGGCGGGCAAGAGCGGCATGTTCAGGGGCGCCCGCTACGCGACGCGCACCGACGCCGAGGGCGGCATGCCGCGCACGACGTGCTCGCCTTCGCAGGAAAACCGATACCTGCGCTCTGAATTCACTGCCGTTTACTCGTTCTGGCGCTGAAAAGCCCCGCGCGCTTAGTCTCCGATAGGCTCAAAGCTGGGATTGAACGCAAATTTTTGATAAAATTACTAATCTTTCCAGCTTTGGTTAATCGGAGAAGCTACCCATGGTTCCTGCCGCTACGACGGTCGGAGGCTACCTGCAGAGCCTTCCTAACGATCGACGCGTTGCAATGGCGCGTGTCTGCAGCATGATCCGCCGCTCTGCGCGCGGCGTGCGCGAGAGCATGCGCTTCGGCCTTGCCTTCTACGAGCTCGACGGCCCGCTTTTCGCCGTCGAGTCGCATGAGAAGTCGCTGACGCTCTACATCGCGGAGCAGGACGTCCTCGAAGAGTTCAAGGACAAGCATGCGTTCATCAACATGAAGCGCAGCTGCATTGAATTCTCCGACCTCAACTGCCTGCCGCTCGACATCGTCGAGAAGGTTGTGCGCGCCGCGCTGGCGCGCCGCCGCTCCCGCAAAGGCCAGGGCGTCCCCGAACAGGCCGAGCTCCTGAAGCTCTGGGGCCTGAGCGAGGAAGACGCCGCCGTGGCGCCTCCCATCGTCCGCATCGTGATCAACCGCGACGAGGACGAAAAGGCCGCCGCGCCGACCGAGGGCAAGTAAAGAGCCCTGCCGCACACGCCTTAAGCCCGCCCGGACGAAAGTCCCGGCGGGCTTTTTGCTGCGCCTCAGAAATGGGCGGCGAGCCACGCGTCGAGCGCGCCGCGGACGCGCTCCGGGCACTCCGTTAGCGGCCAGTGCGTGCAGGGCAGTGCCTCGCACGTGCCGTCCTCAAGCCGGGCGCACCAGTGCGCGAGCTTTTGGGGATCGATGTAAACGCCCGAAGCCGCACCGAGCACGAGCACCGGCAGGGAAAAGCTCTCGGGCGCGGGCGTGGGACGTCCCGCCTCGATCATGTCCCGCAGGTAATCCGCCGCGCCGATGTGCCCGAGGTCCCGGATCGGCGAGGAATAGGCGCGCACGAATTCTTCAAGCGCCGCGCCGCCTTTCTTAAGCGCCTCGCGCGCCGCGGCATCCTCGGCGCGCAGGTCGCAGGGCCGGAGCTTCCTGCGCAGCCCGAGCGCCGCAAAAAAGCGGATCACCGCCTCGGCGGCGCGCATGTAGGGAAGGCGTGCCTTCATGCCCTGCGCCTTGGGCGTCAGCGCCTCGGTCACCAGCGGGTCGAGCAGCGCGAGGCCGCTCACCGCGCCCGGGTGCCGGCGCGCCAGCGTCATCGCCGCCTGCGCCCCGAGGCTGTGCCCGATGGCCACGGTCCTGCCGCCGCCCGCGGCGCCGATCAGCGCGGCAAGGTCGTCGGCATGGCGCTCGAGCGTGGCGCGGCCGCGCCAGCGGCTCGAGGCATGCGCGCGCAGGTCAAGCCGCAGCGTGCGCCAGCCGCGCAGCTCCCTGCTCTCGTCGATGAATTCTTCCCAGCGGCTGGCGTTCGACGCCGCGCCGTGGATGAAAAGCAGCGTGCCGCGCGCGCGGCGGCCTTCCGCCTCCCGCAGCGCGGCGCAAAGCAGCGCGCCGTCGGGCCGGGCGAGGGTGAGGCGCCTCTCGCCCGGCAGCAGTCTGAATGCGAGCGGGTCCATGGCGCCTTAGCTGATGTGATATTTCTTGAGGAGCCGGTAGAGCGTGCGCACGCTGATGCCGAGGTTGGCCGCGAGACCGTCCCTCGTGCCCTGCCACTGCGCGACGAGGCGGCGCAGCCGCTCGGCTTCGTCGCCCTGCGGATCGGCGAGCCCTACGGGTTCCTCGGCCTCGGTGATGAGGTCCTGCGGCTCGATCACGATGCCGCTGCAGAAGAGTGCGGCGCGGTAGAGCACCGCCTTGAGCTCGCGCACGTTGTCGCGCCAGTGCCGGTCGCGCAGTGCGGAGACGGCCGACGGCGACAGGCTCACCTCACGCCCGCGCAGGCGCAGGTCGTTGAGGATGATGCGGCAGAGCTGCGGCAGGTCCTCGCGGCGCTCGTCGAGCCCCGGCACGCGGATGGCGCAGACGGCCAGGCGGTAATAGAGCTTGTCGTTGAGCATGCCCTCCTCGAGGAGGGTCTTCAGGTGGCGCCGGCTGCCGCACACGAGGCGGATGTCGGCGCGCTCGGACTTGTCGTCGCCCGGCAGCGAGAAGCGTCCCGTGTCGAGCATCTTGAGCACGACGCGCTGCATTTCGGCCGAAAGGTCGGCGACGTCGCTCAGGTAGAGCGTGCCGCCCTCGAGGCCGCCGCGCGCGCTGCTTTTGAGCTCGGCGGCGATCACCTCGGGCGTGAGCGTGCGGCAGTCGAGACCGAGGAAGCTGTGCGCGGCGCGGCGGGAGTTTTCGTGGATGAGGCGCGCCACGGCTTTCTTGCCCGCGCCGCCCGGGCCGACGAGGAGCACGGGCACGTCGAGCGCGGCAACGCGCGAGACGCGGCTGAGCAGCTGCTTCATGGCCTTCGACTCGGTGACCAGGCCCGCCGTCTTCGAGAACGAGGGCGTGCCGCTGCGGTCGTTGACGGTCTCGAGGAAGAACGTCACGGAGCCGTCCGTGCTCTTGAGCGGCGTGCTCCTGAGCTCGGTGTAGCGCACGTCGCCCGCCGAAAGCTCGCGGCGGAGCACCTCTTCGGTCTTGCCGCTGACGCTCGACCACTCGAGCGGGCACTTTTCGCCGCAGGCGGAGCATTTCTCCGGCGTATGGAAGAGCAGCTCGTGGCATGTCATGCCGGCGTAATCCGAGCGCCCGTAGCGCTTTACAAAAGCCTTGTTGGCGAAAGCAACCGTGTAATCGGGCCGCACCAAGAGCCGCGGCTCCTCAAATTCATTGAGCACATCGATGAGCTCTGAAGTTACCGGCATCTGCGTCTGCCTCTTTTGTCACAATGACTGCCATCATGACATAAAGGGGGATCTGCCGCAAGCCGCGGGAAGAAACAGGCGCCCGCGCGCCCTTGATTTTCGGAAACGCCCCATATGATGTTTGCGTTGAGTTTCTTAACCGCTTTCCCTGTGCCTGATATGAAAAACCCCGCAGACAAGCTGATTCCCCTGAAAGTGGAACTGCCGATCATCGTTGTGTGCAAGCTTTTGCTCATCTTCGCCATGTGGTGGATTTTCTTCAGTCCCGACCATCGTCCGGAAATCACCGCGGACACGGTCGGCGACCGCATCGCAGGGGAAGCGCAGACGGCTCAGCATTCCCAACCAACCTCTAATAAATAAAATTTCAGGAGTCCTCAATGATCCCCTCTGATCTTGTTGACCTGTCTCGCCTTCAGTTTGCGCTGACGGCGATGTATCACTTCCTGTTCGTCCCCCTGACGCTCGGACTCTCGTTCCTGATCGTCGCCATGGAAGTGACCTACAACGTGACGGGCAAGGAAATTTACCGAGACATGACCCGCTTCTGGGGCAAGCTCTTCGGCATCAACTTTGCCCTCGGCGTTGCCACCGGCATCACGATGGAGTTCCAGTTCGGCACGAACTGGGCCTACTACTCGCATTACGTCGGCGATATCTTCGGAACGCCGCTCGCCATCGAGGCGCTGCTCGCGTTCTTCATGGAATCGACCTTCATCGGCCTGTTCTTCTTCGGCTGGAACCGTCTCTCGCGCGGCAAGCACCTGCTCTGCACGATCCTGATGGCCTTCGGCTCCAACATTTCCGCGCTCTGGATTCTCGTGGCCAACGCCTGGATGATGAATCCGGTCGGCTCCGAGTTCAATTTCCAGACGATGCGCATGGAGATGGGCTCCTTCTGGCAGGTTCTCACGAGCGAATGGGCCCAGGCCAAGTTCGTGCACTCCGTCACCGGCGGCTACATGACGGGCGCCGTCTTCGTGATGGCGATCTCCGCCTACTACATCCTGCGCCGCCGCGACCTGCACTTTGCGAAGTCCTCCTTCCGCATCGCCGCCGTCTTCGGTCTGATCGCGAGCTTCGTCTCGGTCCAGATGGGCGACGAGTCGGGCTTCCTCGCCACGCAGTACCAGCCCACCAAGATCGCCGCCGTCGAAGCCGCCTGGGAAACGCATCCGGCTCCCGCCCCGCTCACGCTCTTCGCCCTTCCCGACGAGGAAAACCAAGTCAACCGCGCCGAGATCGCCATGCCCTGGCTCTTCGGCATCATGGGCACGCGCTCCGTCACGAAGGAAATCCCCGGCATCAAGGACCTCAAGGCCATGGCTGAGAAACGCATCGTGCGCGGCCAGAAAGCGGTTGAAACGCTCACTGCGCTGCGCAAGGATCCGAACAACGCGCAGCTGCGCAGCGAATTCCTCGCGCTTCGCGACGACCTCGGCTACGGCCTGCTGCTGAAGCGCTACACCGAGGACGTCTCGAAGGCCACGCCCGAAATGATCAAGAAGGCCGCGGCCGACACGATTCCGTCGGTTGCGCCGATGTTCTGGTCCTTCCGCGTGATGGTCACCTGCGGCCTGCTGATGATCCTGCTCTTCGCCTTCGGCGTGTACTACTCCGTCAAGGACAGGCTCGCCGAAAGCCCGACGTTCCTTCGGCTCTCGCTGCTCGCGCTGCCGCTGCCCTGGATCGCTGCCGAAACGGGCTGGTTCGTCGCCGAATACGGCCGCCAGCCCTGGACGATCTACAACGTGCTGCCGACGCACCTCTCGGTCACGACGTCGCTTTCGGCAGCGGAGGTCGCCGGCTCGCTCATCGGCTTCGTGGTGCTTTACTCGGGCATGCTCATCGTCGAGGTCTGGCTGATGCGCCGCTACGGCATGACGGGCCCGAGCGTCCTCGGCACCGGCCGCTATCACTTTGAACGCAACAGCAACTGACAGCGCGGAGCGAACACATCATGATCGATTACGAAATTCTCAAGGCAATCTGGTGGCTGTTCATCGGCGTCCTTCTCGCCGGCTTCGCCATCATGGACGGTCAGGACATGGGCGTGGGCACGCTGCTGCCCTTCCTCGGTAAAAACGACAGTGAGCGCCGTGTCATGATCAATTCCGTCGCCCCGCACTGGGACGGCAACCAGGTCTGGCTCATCACCGGCGGCGGCGCCATGTTCGCGGCCTGGCCGATGATGTACGCGACGGCCTTCTCGGGCTTTTACTGGGCGATGCTCGTGCTGCTGATGGCGCTGATCTTCCGCCCGGCCGCCTTCGACTTCCGCTCGAAGGTCGCCGCGACCAAGTGGCGCAACACCTGGGACTGGCTCCTCTTCGTCGGCTCGGTCGTGCCGCCGATCATCTGCGGCGTGGCCTTCGGCAACCTGCTCCAGGGCGTGCCCTTCAGCATCGACGAAACGATGCGTCCGTCCTACACGGGCAGCTTCTTCGGGCTTCTCAACCCGTTCGGCCTGCTCTGCGGCGTGCTCTCGATCGCGATGATCGTCTTCCACGGCGCCAACTACCTCGTGCTGCGCACCGAGGGCGACCTGCAGCGCCGCTCGCGCACCGTCTCGACGGCCGCGGGCCTGCTCTCCGCGGTGCTCTTCGTGGCGGGCGGCGTCTGGACATACCTCGGCATCAAGGGCTATGTGGTCACGGGCGGCCTCGATCCGGCCGGCCTGCCCATGCCGCTCGCCAAGACCGTGGAAGTCCGCGAAGGCGCCTGGTTCGCCAACTATGCGGCCCATCCCGCCCTGTGGATCGTCCCGGCGCTCGGCATCGCCGGCCTGCTTGCCGGCGTCGCCGCCGTGCGCGCCGGCCGCGCGGGCCTCGGCATCGTGTGCTCGGGCGCGGCGCTGCTCGGCGTCGTCGCCACGCCGCTCGTGTCGATGTTCCCGTTCGTGATGCCCTCTTCGACGCAGCTCAACGCCAGCCTCACGCTCTGGGACTGCACGAGCTCGCAGCTCACGCTCGAAGTCATGCTCTTCGTGACGCTGATCTGCCTGCCGATCGCGCTGCTCTACACGGGCTGGGCCTACCGCGTGATGAGCGGCAAGCTCAACGCGGAATACATCGAGAAGAACACGCACTCGCTTTACTGATAACCCGAAACGCGGAGGGGGCGCCCCGGCGCCTCCCCCGAAAGAGGAGCTGACTTATGGCTTACTTTTATTGGATAATGATGCTGACCGCAGCGATTCTGCTCGCTGCCTGCGTGGAGACCGCCCTGGACCGCCGCGCAGATAAAAAGGACGGCCGGGACTGACCCGGCCGCACGGAAACCCGGGTCGGCGCGCGCCGATGGCCTACGCCGCGGCGCGCTTTTTGACCCCTTTTAGGATGCCCCCCTAATCATGACAAAAGCTGAAACCAAAAACTTCTACGAGCGCATTGGAGGCGAAGAGGGTATCCATGCCTTGGTGCTGGTTTACCTGAAAAACCTCAAGACCATGCCCGAGGTGGCGCACGTCCGCGCCCTTTATCCCGAAGATCTCACCAAGTATGAGACCCGCATGACGGAATTCCTGAGCGGCTTCCTCGGCGGCCCCGCGCTCTACACGGAGCGCCACGGCATGCCGATGCTGCGCGAGAACCACCGCCATTTCCCGATCGACGAGACGGTCCGCGACGAGTGGATGGTCTGCATGCGCGATGCGCTCAACAAGTGCGTCAAGGACGACGAGCTGCGGCTCTACCTTGAGGGCGTTTTCTGGAAAATGGCCGACAGCTTCCGCTCCAAGTGAGGGCGGCGCCGCCTAGCGGCGGCTTCTTTCGCTCAGGATCGTCCTGAAATCGACCTGCACGGAATCGTGCTCGTCGCTCACCCATGCCACGCCGTCCTGGATCGTGACGGCGAGCTTCATGTTGCGCGCAGCGAGCCGGGCGAGCTTTTCGGCCTGCGCGTCGGACACCGCGATCACGCTGAGCTTGTCGATCTTGGCAAAGTCCGAGCCGTTTGATTCCCACCACGGGCCGATCCTCGCCTCGTCGTAGGCAAGGATTACGACGTGCTCGCTCTTGCCCGCGGCGCGGCGGACCTGCTTGAGCGCAGGGGTTCCCAATTCAACCCATGTGACGATGTCGCCCGTGTCGGCGATTTCCCAAAGCGCGGGCTCGCCTTCTTCGGAGAGCCCGTCGCCGAACTGCAGCCGTTCGCCGGCAAAGCGGCAGAACGCGAGCACGCGCAGCATGAGCCGCTCCTCGGTCTCCGAGGGGTGGCGGGCCACCGTGAGCACATGATGCTCGTAGTAGCCCCGGTCAAGATCGGAGATTTCGAGAGTCGCCTTGTAAACAGTTGCGCCGAGTGCCATGGCAGGAGTCCTCCTCCGGAGGAAAAATCGCGGCGCGAGTGTACACCCAAAAAGCGGGTGCCGTCAGGAAAACGTCAGAGCGGCAGGGCTTCGTGGCGGCCGAGCCTGATCCAGCCGTAGGCGATGCGGTAGATCACCCAGATGCCGAGCACGAGGAAGCCGATGACGAAGATGAAGATGCCGATGCCGATCACCATCAGGAGCGTGCCGAAGATGAAGCAGAGCACGAGCCACAGGGCCGCATACCAGAAGGTGCGGATCTGCCAGGAGAAGTGCGACTCGAGATAGGTGCCCTGCGCGTCGCCGCGGAAGATGTAGTTGAGCACCACCGCCACGATCGAGGGCCACGAGAAGATGAAGGCGCTCGCCACGGTGGCGCCCGTGAGCAGCCCGAGCAGGATGGACAGCGAGTGAAGGCCGTAGACGATGTGCGCCACCGTCACGGTGCCGCTGGAGGGTTCGTAGGGCTTCGGCAGCATGGTATTCACTTGAATTCTCTACAATAAAGGAATGTTTTGTCCCTGAGTCGGGAGCCTTGGGCCGCACCATGGAATTTTTCGGAGAGTGGGCTTTCCTCATTATTGCACTGCTGGCCTTCGCCGATGCGGAGGCGGGCATCGTCTGCGCGGCGATTTATGCGGGTGCGCGGATGCTCGGGACGGCCGACGCGGCGCTCGCCGCAGCGGCCGGATCGGCGCTTTATGCCCTCCTTTTGGCCGCCGCCGGCTCGTTCTTCGGAATGTTCCGCAACAGCCCCCGTATCGATACAATTGACCGATGGGAAAAGCGCGCGGGAGCGCTCGGCGCCGCGGCGGCGGCAAGGCTCTGCCTGTCCCGCCGGTTCGCCGCGCCGGCTCAGGCTGGCAGCAGCCTGCGCCGCACCCTTGCGCTCTGCGCCTTCTATGCGCTCTGGGCCGCATTCTGGACCGTGCCGCTGGCGTGGCTCGCCGAAAAGATTTTCATCGAAAGCGAGTACCTCATCCGCGCACGCATGACGATTGCCGGGCTCACGCTGCTCGCGGCGGTGAGCGGCACCGTGATACGCACGGCGCTCGTCCGCTATTACGAACGCTTCAAAGAGAGGCATCATGAGAATTCTGGTCGTTGAAGACGATGACATGATCGGCGAGGGTGTCGTCGAATTTCTCAAGAGCGAAGACTATGCCGTCGACTGGGTCCGGGACGGCCAGTCGGCGATCCTGGCTCTGAAAACCACGCCCTTTTCGCTGGTGATCCTGGACCTCGGCCTGCCCGGCAAGGACGGCCTGCAGGTCCTCAAAGAAATCCGCGCCCGCCACGACGCCACGCCCGTGCTCGTCACCACGGCGCGCGACACGGTCGAGGACCGCATCAAAGGCCTCGACAGCGGCGCCGACGACTACCTCATCAAGCCCTACGACCTCGACGAGCTCTCGGCGCGCGTGCGCGCCCTGCTGCGCCGCTCCGCGGGCCGCGCCGACCCGGTGATCGAGCGCGGCGAGCTGCGCATCTCGCCGGCGACGCGCGAGGTGACCTACAAGGGCAAGCCCGTCATCCTCTCCTCGAAGGAATACGCGCTCCTGGCCGCGCTCGCCGAGCGCGCCGGCGTCGTCTGGAGCCGCGCCCAGCTCGAGGAAAAGCTCTACAACTGGGACAACACCGTGGGCTCCAACGCCATTGAGGTGCACATCCACCACCTCAGGAAGAAGCTCTCCGACGATGCCATCAAGACCGTGCGCGGCGTCGGCTACATCCTGGAAACCTAAATGCCGTCGATCCGCCGCAGGCTGCTTTTCACGCTGATCGGCGCGCTGCTCGCCGCGGGCATCCTCACCGCGGCGGCGACCTTTTTCACGGCGAAAAGCGAGTTCAGCCGCTTCCTTGACACCCACATGAAGGAGACGGCCGACTTCATGGCGCGCGCCCTTGCCGACGGCCGCACGCCCTCCGACGACACGCCTTCGATTTCGGGCGAGGATCCCTCTTACCAGATCGAAGTGCAGGTCTACGACTCCTCGTGCAACAAGCTCTGGCGCCGCCAGGGCCGCCCGAAGCTGCCGCTCCCCGAGAAGCCCGGCTTTGCGCTCGACGAGCTCGACGGGCACACCTGGCGCACTTATTCGGTGACCTCCGGCGCCATGATCATCACGGTCGGGCAGGATGCAAGCGTGCGCACGCAGCTCGCCGCCTCCGCGGCCTTCCGCATCATGCAGCCGCTCTTCCTGCTCCTTCCCTTCATCGCCATCGCCGTCTGGATCCTGCTCGGCAGCGGCCTCGCGCCGCTCGAGAAAATGGCCCGCTCGGTGGCGCGCCGCTCGCCGGTGTCGCTCGAGCCGATTTCGACGCAGGGCATGCCGAGCGAGCTCGCCGGGCTCGTGAACTCGGTCAACAGCCTGATGGCGCGCCTCAAGGACAGCCTCGCCGCACAGCAGCGCTTCGCCTCCGACGCGGCCCACGAGCTCAGGACGCCGCTCACGGCCATCAAGCTGCAGCTGCAGCTTGCGCAGCGCGCGAAGACGGACGAGGCCCGCAACAAGGCGCTCTCGCGCCTCAACGACGGCATCACGCGGGCCACGCGCCTCGTGCAGCAGCTCCTGACGCTGGCCCGGCTCGACCCCGACTCGAGCAAGAAGCCGGTCTCGACGGTGCGCCTCGACGAGCTCGCGCAGAGCGTCTGCGAAGACATGGAGCCGATCGCCGCGCAGAAGGACATCCGCATCACGGCCTGCGCGCAGTTCGCGGCCACCGAGGGCATGGAAGACGCCATCCGCCTCATGATGACGAACCTCACCGACAACGCCGTGCGCTACACGCCCGAAGGCGGCAGGATCGAGATCCGCACGCGCATGGAGGACGGCAGCGCCGTCATCGAGGTCTGCGACAGCGGCCCGGGCATCCCGCCCGCGGAAAGGAGCCGGGTGTTCGACCGCTTCTACCGCGCGCTCGGCACCAAGACGCAGGGCACGGGCCTCGGGCTTGCGATCGTCAAGCGCATCATCGACATCCACCGGGGCACGATCGCGATCGACGACGGACTCGACGGCAGGGGCACGACGTTCCGCATCCGGCTGCCGCGCCTCGGCGCCGCACAGCCGCCGTCGGCGGGAGAGAACTAGTGTTTTGGTTACAAAATTAACCTCCCGCGCACAGGGCTTACGCCTTGTGTGGCACAATTTGGACTAGAGTGTCAGTCAACAGCGCGGCGGCACGGAGATTGAGCACGGTGCGCCGCGCGCCTACTTTGAACTTTTTTGCTTTTCTGCCTATTGGGAAAGAAACAATGAAGAAAACCAAACTGATCAGCGCGGCCGTGATTTCGGCGGCCGTCGCTTCCTTCGGCGCTTTTTCGGTGCCGGCCGCCATGGCCGAGGAGACGGCAGCCCCTGCCGCCCAGCCGCAGGCCCAGCTTCCCGATTTCGTCCATCTCGTTGAGCAGAACGGCCCGGGCGTGGTGAACATCCAGATGGTGCGCAAGGCGCGCGTCGTCGAAAACCCCGGCATCCCCGGGCTTGATCCCCGCGGCGCCGAGATCTTCCGCCGCTTCGGCTTCCCGTTCTTCGGCGGCCAGCAGGAAATGCCCGAGCAGCGCGGCACGGGCTCCGGCTTCATCATCTCGCACGACGGCCTCATCATGACGAACGCGCACGTCGTCGAGGGCGCCGACGAGCTCGTCGTGCGCCTCACCGACAAGCGCGAGTTCAAGGGCAAGGTGCTCGGCTACGACACGCAGACCGACATCGCCGTGATCAAGATCGACGCCAAGGACCTGCCGGTGCTCAAGATCGGCGACTCGAGCAAGCTCAAGGTCGGCGAGTGGGTCGCCGCCATCGGCAGCCCGTTCGGCCTGGCCAACACGGTCACGGCGGGCATCGTCTCGGCGCTCTCGCGCAACCTGCCTTCCGACCAGTACGTCCCCTTCATCCAGACGGACGTCGCCGTCAACCCGGGCAACTCGGGCGGCCCGCTCTTCAACATGCGCGGCGAAGTGGTCGGCATCAACTCGCAGATCTTCTCCACCTCGGGCGGCTACATGGGCCTCTCGTTCGCCATCCCGATCGACCTGGCCATGCAGATCAAGGACCAGCTCGTCAAGGACGGCCACGTCACGCGCGGCTTCATCGGCGTCTATATCCAGGAGCTCACGCAGGAGCTCGCCAACAGCTTCGGCCTGAAGAACCCCGAGGGCGCCCTGGTGACCAAGGTTGAGAAAGACAGCCCCGCCGCCAAGGCCGGCCTGAAGGAAGGCGACGTCATCACCGCCCTGAACGGCAAGAAGGTGACGAGCTCGGTCTCGCTCCCGATGCTCGTGAGCTCGCTCAAGCCGGGCACGAAGGTCACGCTCACCGTGACGCGCGACAAGAAGGAAATTGAAGTGCCCGTGACGATCGGCACGAACAAGACGGCCACGGCCAAGAGCGCGGTGGCGGAAAACTCCACCCGCCTCGGCATCAGCGCGCGCGTCCTCACCGACGACGAGCAGAGCCGCTATGAAACGACCGGTCTGCTCGTCACGCAGGTGAGCGGCCTCGCCCAGAAGGCGGGCATCCGCCAGGGCGACATCATCGTGAGCGCCAACGGCAAGCTCCTCAAGCGCGAAAGCGACCTGACGGAGCAGACCCGCGGCGACAAGGTGCTGCTGCTCGTGCAGAGGGACGGCGGCCGCATCTTCATCCCGATCACGCTGCCCGAGAGGAAGTGATTCCTCCCGTCAAGGGGGCAGCCCCCGCGCGCCGGCCTCCGGCCGGTGCGCACCAATGAAAAAAGAGCTCGGAGTCCTTTCGGATTCCGAGCTTCTTTTTTCCTGTGCGGGCAGGCTTTGTTTGCCTTACGCCTTCATCCTGGCGGAGCTGCTGATGATATCGGCATTGAGCCACAGCATGATGTGCTCGATGGCCGAATCGCGCAGCTTGTCACGGCTGATGTGCGGGTTGAAAATCGTGGTGATTCTCAGCCCTTCGAGGAAAGAGCGCACCGTGACCACCTTGAGCTCGAGGACGTCCTCGGGCATCTTCTCGACCACATCGGGGCCGAGTGCCTCGATGCAGGAGAGCATGATGCGGCGGTTGATGCGCGAAATCGCCTTGACGGAGATTTCGTAGATGCGCGGGTTGATGCTTGCCTCGTCCATGATGGCGAGCGCCACGCGCGAAGTGGCCGGATCGAGGAACACGTCGACGGCGCGCGCCACGCGCTCGCGCAGGAGCGCCTCGTTGTGCAGCGCATAGGCGAAGCCGTCGTTCACGATGCTGTCGATGAACTTATCGGTCTCCGTTTCCACAAGCGTTTCGATGAGCGATTCCTTGCTGTCGAAATAGTTGTAGATATGGCCGACGCTCATGCCGAATTCCTGGGCGATGTCGCGCAGCGTGGTCTGGTGGAACCCCTTCTCCTTGAAGCAGCGCTTAGCCGCCTCAAGGATCTGGCTGCGCCGCTCTTCGGCGAGCGGCGCCTGTTCCGCTTTTTGCTTGGCGGTGCTCACGGCATCACTCCCGGGCGGAGGCCGTCTTGGTGCCCTGCTGCTGCGCGGCGGGCTCTTCCTTCTCGATGGCGCCGCCGCCGAGCACGTTGTAGAGCGTGATGGCGCTCGAGGCGCGGGAGAGCTCGGTGCTGATGAGCGTCTGCTTGGCACTCACCATCGAGCGCTGCGCGGTGAGCAGGTCGCTGTAGGAAGAAGCGCCCGCCTTATAGCTGGCGTCCTGCAGCTCGAAGGTTTTCTCGGCCGAAGCGGCGTACTCGCGGCGGGCCGCAAGCTCTTCGTCGATCGTGCCCTCGGTCGAGAGCGCGTCGGCCACCTCGCGGAACGCCGACTGAATCGTCTGCTCGTAAGTGGCCGCGGCGATCTTCTGCTGCGCCTTGGCCGCCTCAAGGTTGGCCACGTTGGCGCCGCCCGTGAAGATCGGCAGCGACACGTTCGGCGTGAACGTCCAGAGGCGCGTGCCCGAGTCGAACAGGTCGGAGAGGTGCATCGCACCCGAGCCGATGCCGCCCGTCAGGGACACGCTCGGGAAGAATGCCGCCCTGGCCACGCCGATGTCGGCGTTGGCGCTGATGAGCGAGCGCTCGGCCTGCATGATGTCAGGACGGTTGAGCAGCACTTCGCTCGGCAGTCCCGGCGGCAGCGTGGCGGTGAGCGTCGCGGAGCGCGAGAGCGAGTCGGGCAGGAGCTCGGGCGGGACTTTCGCGCCGCAGAGCAGCTCGAGGGCATTCTCGTCCTGGGCCACGGCGCGGATGTAAGAGGCGATTGCCGCGCGCGCGGCCGTGACCGTGGTCTTGGCCTGCTCGTAATCGAGGCGGCTCGAGGCGCCCACCTTATAGGACTCCTCGATCAGGTGGAAGCTTTCTTCCTGCGTCGCAAGGATCTCTTTCTGCAGCGCAAGCTGCTCCTTGTCGGCACCGAGCGTCAGCCACTGGATGGCGATCTGCGAAATGAGCGAGTTGCGCGTGGAGCGGCGAGCGTCCTCGGTCGCGAAATAGCTCTGCAGGGCCTCTTCGGTGAGGTTGCGGATCTTGCCGAAGAAGTCGATTTCATAGCTCGCCAGGGCGAGTTCCGCGGTGTAGGTGTGCGACACCGACGCGCTGCCGCCCGTCATCGACGAGGGCGTGCGCTGGCCGGCATTATTGAACGTCGCATTGACCGTCGGCAGCAGCTCGGCGCGCTGCACGCGGTACTGCGCACGGGCCTTGTCGACGTTAAGCGCCGCGATGCGCATGTCGCGGTTGTTCTCGAGGCCGAGCGCAATCACGCGGCGAAGCTTTTCGTCGGTGAAATAGTCCTGCCAGGCCGGCAGCGCCTCGGAGCGCAGCTTCGCGTTCTGGTACGCCTCACCCTGAGGCCAGGCCTGCTCGACCGGCGCCGCGGGGCGCTGGTATTCGGGCGCGAGATTGACGCAGCCCGTGAGCGCGAGAAGCGCTGCCAGAGGGATCAGTTTCATCGTTTTCATCATCTTTTCTCTCAACGAATGAAAGATCGGAGTGCGCGGGGCCCGGATGCGGGCTCCGCGCGGCCTCCTTTTTTTCATTAGGCCTTTGCCTCGCTGTGCTTATCGTGGAACGCCTTGCGGGCATTGCCGCTCAGGCCCGAGACGAGCACGTAGAACACCGGCACGAACAGGATGCAGAGGATCGTGCCGCAGAGCATGCCGCCCAGCACGGCCACGCCGATCGCGTTCTGAGCGCCGGCGCCCGCACCGTGGGCGATCGTCAGCGGGAACACGCCGAGGCCGAAGGCGAGCGACGTCATCAGAATCGGGCGCAGGCGGACGCGCACGGCCTCTTCGGCGGCGTGTATCGGATCCTGTCCCTGTTCAACGAAGCTCTTGGCGAACTCCACGATCAGAATGGCGTTCTTACTCACCAGGCCGATCGTTGTCAGCAGGCCGATCTGGAAGTACACGTCGTTCGACATGCCCATGAAGCCCGTGAGGCCGAGGGCGCCCACGACGCCGCAGGGCACGACGAGCAGCACGGCGATCGGCACCGACCAGCTCTCATAAAGGGCGGCCAGGCAGAGGAACACGACCAGCAGCGAGAGCGCATAGAGCGAAGCGGAGTTCGAGCCCGCGGCCTTTTCCTGGTAGGAAACGCCGTTCCAGGCGATCTCGTAGCCCGCCGGGAAAACCTCCCTGAGGATTTCCTCGCAGGCGTTCATGGCTTCGCCCGAGGACACGCCGGAACGCGGCGAACCCTGGATGTTCACGGCCGCCAGGCCGTTGAAGCGCTCGAGCTGCGAGCTGCCGGACGTCCATTCAAAGCTGGCAAAGGCTGAGAACGGAACCATCTCGCCGTCCGTGTTGCGCACGTGCCATTTGAGAATGTCGCGGGGCTGCATGCGGGACGCCGCATTGCCCTGAACCCAGACCTCCTTAATGCGTCCGCGGTCGACGTAGTCGTTGACATAGTCGCCGGCAAGCACGGTCGCGATGGCGGTGTTGACCGTCGAGATATCGAGGTTGAGCGCGGCCACCTTCTCGTAGTCGATGTTCATCCTCAGCTGCGTCGTATCGGCCATGCCGTTGTGGCGGACCATCTGCAGGCGCGGATCGGCGTTAGCCTTGGCGAGGAACTCGTTCATCAGCTCCATGAGGCGATCGTGCGAGCCGCCCGTGCTGTCCTCAATGTAGAAGTCGAAGCCGTCGGCAATGCCGAGGTCCGGCATGGCGGGCGGCGGGAACACCACCGTGCTCGCCTGCTTGAAGTCGGGCGACATCATGAGGGCGCCCATGATGCGCTGCTGCGCGGCCTTGACGGAGGTTTCCGGAGTCGTGCGCTCGCTCCAGTCCTTGAGCTTCAGGAAGCCCATGGCCATGTTCTGGCCGGAGCCTGCGATCGAGAAGCCGCGCACCGCGAACATCGTGGTGACGGTGTCGGGTTCGGTCTTCTTGATGTACTGCTCGAGCTTCTTGATCTCCTGGTTGGTGCGCTCCATCGTGGCGCCGTCGGGCAGCTGCATCGTCATGAGCATCACGCCCTGGTCCTCGTCCGGCAGGAACGAGGTGGGCAGCCTCACGAACATGAAGCACATCGCGGCGACCAGGGCCGCATAGGCGATGAGAACGAGCCAGGTCTTGTGAATCGACTTGCCGACCCAGGCCTTGACGGCCTCGGTGAGCGCCGCAAAGCCGCGGTTGAACCAGCCGAAAAAGCCGCCCTTTTTCTTCTTTTCCTTGCTGACGGGCTTCAGGATCGTGGCGCAGAGCGACGGCGTCAGCGACAGGGCGATGAGCACCGAGAGCGCCATGGCCGAGACGATCGTCACGGAGAACTGGCGGTAAATGATGCCCGTCGTGCCGCCGAAGAAAGCCATCGGGACGAACACGGCCGAGAGCACGAGCGCGATGCCGATCAGGGCGGACTGAATCTCGCCCATTGACTTGATCGTTGCTGTCTTCGGGTCTGTGCCGTCTTCGCTCATCACGCGCTCGACGTTCTCCACCACCACAATGGCGTCGTCGACCAACAGGCCGATGGCCAGCACCATGGCGAACATCGTCAGCATGTTGATCGAGTAGCCCATGATGTTGAGTGCGGCGAAAGTGCCGAGCAGCACCACCGGCACGGCGATCGTCGGAATCAGCGTGGCGCGGACGTTCTGCAGGAAGACGAACATCACCACCACGACGAGCGCGATGGCCTCGAACAGGGTCTTGACCACTTCCTTAAGAGCGGCGCGCACGAACGGCGTCGTGTCGTAAGGAATGACGGCCTTGACGCCGGTCGGGAACATGGGCTCGAGTTCCTGGACGCGCTTCAGAACCGCCTTCTGCGTAGCCAGGGCGTTGGCGCCCGACTGCAGGCGGATGGCCATGCCGGTCGAAGGACGGCCGTCGTTGGTGCCGAAGGCCGTGTAGCCTTCGCTGCCGACCTCAACATCGGCGACGTCGCGCAGGTAAACGTTGGCGCCTTCTTCCGTCGTCTTCACGAGAATCTGGCGGAACTGCTCGGGCGTCTCGAGCATGCTCGTCGACTTAAGCGTGGCGGTGAAGAGCTGCTTGCCGTCGGTCGGCTGCTGGGCGATGCCGCCCGCGGCGAGCTGCACGTTCTGGGCGGAAATCGCCGCCGTGACGTCCGACGGATTAAGGCTGTACTTCTTCATCTTCTCGGGGTCGAGCCAGACGCGCATGGCGTATTGGGCGCCGAACACCTGAGCTTCGCCGACGCCCGAGACGCGGGCGAGCGGTTCCTGAATGTTGGCGACGAGGAAGTCAGACAGGTCGGACGAGGTCATCGAGCCGTCCTCGCTCACGAAGCCGACCACCATCAGGAAGCTGGCTGACGTCTTCTCGATCGTCACGCCCTGGTCCTGCACGATGGAAGGCAGCGTGGACAGCGCGGTCTGAATCTTGTTCTGAACCTGCACCTGGGCCATATCCGGGTCCGTGCCGGCCTCGAAGGTCACCGTAATGGAGACGCGGCCCGAGGAGGACGAAGTGGAGGACATGTACAGGTAGCCGTCAAGGCCCGTGAGGTTCTGCTCAATGACCTGCGTCACCGTGTTGGTGATCGTCTCGGCCGAAGCGCCGGGGTAGTTGGCGGTGATGTTCACCTGGGGCGGCGCGACCTGCGGATACTGGCTGATCGGCAGGCTGAAAATCGACAGGACGCCGGCCAGCATGATCACGATCGCGATCACCCAGGAGAAAATCGGTCTCTCAATGAAAAAGCGCGAGAACATGGATCAGTCTCCGTCTTTCTCAGAAAAGCGGCTTGCCGTTCTTGGCAAGGTTGTCGGCGTTGTCGGCCTTCTTCGGAGTGACCTGCTTGCCTTCGGCAACGCGCTGGAAGCCTTCAAAGACAACGCGGTCGCCTTCGTTAAGGCCGGAGAGGATCCAGTTGGTGCCCTCCGAGCGGATCGTCTTCACGCTCTTGCGGGCAATCTTGTTGTCCTTGTCGATGATGTAGACGTAAGGATTGCCTCTCACGTCGAAGCGCACGCATTGCTGGGAAATAAGGAAGGTGTTCGGCAGCAGGCCCTCTTCAATCGTGGCGCGCACGAACAGGCCGGGCAGCAGGTCGCGGTCCGGATTCGGGAAAACGGCCCTGAGCTTGACCGTGCCCGTCGACTCGTCGGCGCTCACGTCCTTGAACGTAAGCTTGCCCGCATGCGGATAAACCGTGCCATCAGAGAGCTTGAGCGTGACGCGGGCGTTGCCCTCGGCATCCGTCTTCATCGTGCCCGCGGCGATTTCACGCTTGTAGCGGAGCACATCCTCGGCGTTCTGCGTCACGTCGACGTAGATCGGATCAAGCTGCTGGACAGTCGTGAGCGGCGTGGACTGATAAGCCGTCATCAGGGCGCCGGCCGTGTAGTCGGAGCGTCCCACGCGGCCCGAAATGGGCGAGAGCACCTTGGTGTACTGCAGGTTGATCTTGGCGGTCTGGACCGAGGCCTGGGCCGCCTTGACCGAAGCCTCGGCGGACTTGAGCGTGGCCTGCGCGGAATCGTCGCTCTGCTTTGAGACGGCGTTGATCTTGACCAGGGCGCTGGAGCGCTTCGCATCGGCGCGGGCGCGCACGAGCGTGGCCTGGGCCTCGGCAAGCGAGGCCTGGGCGGACTTGAGGTTCGCTTCGTAGGTCGACGGATCAATCTGATAAAGCTGCTGGCCGGCCTTCACTTCCGAGCCTTCGGTGAAGAGGCGCTTCTGAAGGATGCCGTTCACCTGCGGGCGGATTTCGGCCTCGTAGTAGGCGTTGGTGCGTCCCGTCAGTTCGGTTGCGATCAGATTGTCAGCTGACTTTGCCTCAACGTAAGTCACCTCGGTAGGCTTCTGTGCTCCGGCCTTCGCAGAGGTTCCTTTGTCCTGGCAGCCTGTAAGAAGAGCCATTGCCGCGAGAGAGCAAAGCATGGCGGCTGCAACGGTTTTGCGTTTGGACTGCATAAGTCGATCTACCTTTTGTTCGTTTATTTCTCGTTCTGATAAAGCAGAAAAACTGAACACTTGTTCATAGGCTGAACAAGCATTCAGGCTTTATATCACAATGCGCGTCAAATTTCTGTGATTGACACGCCCGTTTTCAAAACTTTTCGCCTTTCTTTTGATCTTTTGCCGTTGCAAAACTAAGCAGAATGTCTTAACTTATCGGACTTCGCCGAACTCCCGTCCCCAGTCAGGGGGCTGCTATGCTGGAATTCATTCATTTCCAATACTTTTTAGGCGCACTCGTCTCGCTTCTGGTGATCACCAACCCGATGAGCAAGCTGCCGCTTTTCATCAGCCTCACGCAGGGCATGTCGCCGGAGCGCCAGCTCCAGCAGGCCAAGTGGGCCGCCATCGACTGCGGCCTGATCATGCTCGTGAGCCTCATCGGCGGCAACATGCTGCTCGCCTTCTTCGGCATCTCCTACGGCGCCATGCGAATCGCCGGCGGCCTCGTGGTGGCGCTGATCGGCTACCAGATGCTTTTCGGCGGCAATTCGCCCAACAAGGCGCCGATCGTGCGACGCGACAAGGACGACTATGCGTTCTTTCCGATTGCGATGCCGGGCATCGCCGGCCCCGGCACGATCGCCGTGGTGATCGGCTTTTCCACCGAGATCGCCGAGCTCACGGACTACGTCGACATGGCGATCGCATTTGCCTGGACGGCGCTCGCGATCTGCCTCACGGCGCTCACCAACTGGGCCGTGATGCGCTACTCGGGCGAGCTCTCGCGCCGCCTCGGCCCCTCGGGCACGCTCGTTCTCGGCAAGCTCATGGGCTTCATCCTGGTGTGCATCGGCGTGCAGTTCATAGGTTCCGGCATACGAACGTTCATGGCCGGAAGCTAGTGCTAGTGCACAGCCTCTGAAAAACAAAGCCTCTTTTTCGAAGTTTCGAAAAAGAGGCTTTTTTGCGGTCTGATAAGGGCTGCTTATTCGACCGTCACGCTCTTGGCGAGGTTGCGGGGCTTGTCGACGTCCGTGCCGCGGGCCACCGCGGTGTGGTACGCGAGCAGCTGCAGCGCGACGACGTGGAGGATGGGCGAGAGCCTGCCGAAGTGCTCCGGCATGCGCAGCACGTGCATGCCTTCGGTCATCTCGATCTTCGAGCCCGAGTCGGCGCACACGTAGAGCTCGCCGCCGCGGGCGCGCACTTCCTGCATGTTGCTCTTCAACTTTTCGAGCAGGCGGTCGTTGGGCGCCACGGTGACGACCGGCATGTCGCGGTCGACGAGGGCGAGCGGCCCGTGCTTGAGCTCTCCGGCCGGATAGCCTTCGGCGTGGATGTAGCTGATCTCCTTGAGCTTCAGGGCGCCTTCGAGCGCGATCGGGTAATGCGCGCCGCGCCCGAGGAAGAGGGCGTGCTGCTTCTGCGCGAAGCGCTCGGCCCAGGCGATGATCTGCGGCTCGAGCGCGAGGACGGCGCGCATCTGCGCGGGCAGGTGCCGCAGGTCCGTGAGCTCCTTGGCTTCCTGCTCGGGCGTGAGGCGCCCGTGCATCTTCGCGAGCACGAGCCCGAGAAGGTAAATCGCCGTGAGCTGCGTTGTGAAGGCCTTGGTGGAGGCGACGCCGATCTCGACGCCCGCGCGCGTGATGTAGGCGAGCTCGCTCTCGGCGACCATGGCCGAGGTGGCCACGTTGCAGATCGTGAGCGAATGGGGCATGCCGAGCTCCTTGGCGTGCCGCAGCGCCGCGAGCGTGTCGGCCGTCTCGCCCGACTGCGAGACCGTAACGACGAGCGTCGCCGGATCGGGCACCGAGACGCGGTAGCGGTACTCGCTCGCGATTTCGACGTCGACCGGGATGCCCGCGAGCTCCTCGATCCAGTACTTGGCCGTCATGGCCGCGTAGTACGACGTGCCGCAGGCCACGAAGAGCAGGCGGTGAACTTTGCTGAAGACTTCCTCGGCGCCCTTGCCGAAGAGCGTCGGGGCGATGCCGGCGACGCCCTCGAGCGTGTCGCTCACGGCGCGGGGCTGCTCGAAGATTTCCTTCTGCATGAAATGGCGATATGGCCCGAGCTCGACGGCGCCCGCATAGGCGGTCACCGCATGGGTCTCGCGCTTGGCGGGGACGAAGTTCCCGTCGGCCGTGCGCTCGTAGACCTGCCAGGTCTCGGGCGTGATGTCGACGACGTCGCCTTCCTTGATGTAGGCGACGCGCTCGGCGATGCCCGCCACGGCCATGGCGTCGGAGGCGACCATGTTCTCGCCCCTGCCGATGCCCACCACCAGAGGCGAGCCCTGGCGGGCGGCCACGATGCGGTGGGGCTCGTCGCTTGCGAGCACCGCGATCGCGTAGCTGCCGCGCAGGCGGCGCGCCGCGCACATCACGGCCTCGAGGAGGTCGCCCTTGTCGCAGTCGTTGATGAGGTGCGCGATCACTTCGGTGTCGGTCTGGCTCGTGAACTCATAGCCTTTGGCAATGAGCTCGCTCCGGATCTCTTCGAAATTCTCGATGATGCCGTTGTGCACCACGGCGATGTGGCCGCGCGAGACAAGGGGATGCGCGTTGCACACGTCGGGCGCGCCGTGCGTGGCCCAGCGCGTGTGCGCGATGCCCGTTTCGCCCGCGAGATGCTCGCGGCTCACCTGGTCGGCGAGCTCGGAAACGCGCGCCACGGAGCGCGCGCGGCGAAGCCCCGCATCAGTCACCGTGGCGATGCCGCAGGAATCGTAGCCGCGGTACTCGAGGCGGCGCAGCCCCTCGAGCAGCATCGGCGCCACATCGCGGTGGGCGGCAATACCAACAATTCCACACATAAGCTTTGACTCCTTTCTGGGATCACTGTTTCTTGACGGGGCGCTTCCAGCCCTCGACCGTCACCTGGCGGGCGCGCGAGAGCGTGAGCTTGCCGGCGGGGGCGTTGCGCGCGAGCGTCGTGCCCGCGCCGAGCGTGGCGCCGGCGCCGACTTCCACCGGCGCGATGAGCTGCGTGTCCGAGCCGATGAACGCGTCGTCGCCGATCACCGTGCGGAACTTGTTGACGCCGTCGTAATTGCACGTGATCGTGCCCGCGCCGATGTTGACGCGTGCGCCGACCGTCGCATCGCCGATGTAGCTGAGGTGGTTCACCTTGCTGCCGAGGCCGACCGTCGATTTCTTCACTTCGACGAAATTGCCGATATGGTTGCCGCCGAGGAGCTCCGCCCCCGGGCGAAGCCTCGAGTAGGGGCCGACGCGGCACTCCGGGCCGACGACGGCGCCGTCGAAATGGCTGAAGGCGAGGATCTCGGCACCGTCCTTGATTTCGGTGTCGCGGATCACGCAGTAGGGGCCGACCTTCACGCCGTTCCCGATAACGACGCGGCCCTCGAAGACGCAGCCGACGTCGATTTCGACGTCGTCGCCGCAGGTGAGCTCGCCCCTCACGTCGATGCGCGCGGGATCGATCAGCGTGACGCCGCGCTCCATCAGGCCCTCGGCCACGGTTCTTTGGTACGTGCGCTCGAGCGCGGCGAGCTGCGCCTTGGAATTGACGCCCTCGACTTCCCAGGCGTGGTCGGGCTGCGCCGTTTCGATGCGCACGCCGTCGCGCGCGGCAAAGCCGATGAGGTCGGTGAGGTAGTACTCGCCCTGCGCGTTGGCGTTGCCGAGCTCGCCGAGCCATTTCTCAAGGCGGGCCGTCGGCAGCACCATGATGCCGGTGTTCACTTCGTGCACGGCCTTCTGGGCCGCATCGGCGTCCTTTTCCTCGACGATGGCGATCACGGCGCCTTCGGCGCTGCGGATGATGCGCCCGTAGCCGGCGGGATTCTCCAGGTTGACCGTGAGAAGCACCAGGGCGCCGTCCGCGGCCTTTTCGCGCATGCGCTCAAGCGTGGCGCGCTTCAAGAGCGGCACGTCGCCGAGGCACACCAGCGTGGCGGGATCGGCGGGATCGATCTGCGGCAGGGCGCAGCGAAGCGCGTGCCCGGTGCCGAGCTGCTCGCTCTGCAGCGCAAAGCGCACGCCGGGCCGGTCCGCGTAGCGCTCCCTGATGAGCTCCGCGCCGTGGCCGACGACGACCACCGTGCCCTGAGGGGCAAGCGGCGAGGCGCTCTCGAGCACCCAGTCGAGCATCGGGCGCCCGGCGAGCGGCTGAAGGACCTTGGGAAGCTTCGAATGCATGCGCTTGCCTAAGCCGGCGGCAAGAATGACGATATTCATGTCTGTCTAACTTCTATAAAACCGATACAGCATTGTGCCATTCTCTTTGCGGCGGCGAAAGAGAGCTGACCCTCAGCGGCGCCGCGGCGCAGAAGCCTGCGGGCGGCGCCTGTTGAGCTGAATCTTAGCGCATGCGCCGCCGAGCCCCCGCCGGGCGCGGGCCGCAGCAACATTCCGAAAAAAAGAAACCGGCGGCATGCCTCGCAGGGCCTTGCCGCCGGTTCGGACGATCAGTTCTCGTCCCGGTCCCTTCAGGCCGCAGCCGGAGCCGCGTTCATCGGGATGAGCTTGGCGTTGACCGCATTGCCGCGGTTCTTCTCGTTCCACCAGGCGAGGTACTTCGCATTGCCGCGCGTCAGGAGCAGGGAGCCGACCGCCATGCCGAAGCCCGCGGCGAGGAAGCCGCCGAGCACGTTCGGGAACACTTCGCCGAGCGAGGTGAGCGTGAGCACGGACCAGACAGTGGCACCGAGCAGGATCGAGCAGATCACGCCCTGGCGGGTCGTGCGCTTCCAGTAGAGACCGCAGACGAGCGGCCAGAAGGCGCCGACGACCGGGAACTGGTAAGCCATCGTCACGAGGTCGTAAATGGCCGTGCCTTCCACGAAGAGAGAGTAGGCCAGCACCATCACCGTGAAGCCGAGGACCGTCCAGCGCATGGCGCGGAGCATGTTCTTCTCGTCAAGGTGCACGAAGTGCGAGAGGATGTTGCTCACGAACGTCGTGGACGGGGCGAGGATCGTGGCCGAGGCCGTCGACATCACCGCCGAGAGCACGGCGCCGAAGAACACGACGCGCAGCCACATCGGCATATGGTCGCGGATCAGCGTCGGCAGGAGCTGCTGGGGATCCTCGACGAGCATCTTCTGCGAGATGTCCGGCATCGCCAGGATGGCGGCGATCACGATGAACATCGGCACGAACGCGAAGAGGATGTAGACGCAGCCGCCGATGATCGGGCCGGCCACGGCCGTCTGGGCGTTCTTGGCGGACATCACGCGCTGGAACACGTCCTGCTGCGGGATCGAGCCGATCATCATGGTCATGGCGGCCGAGATCCAGAAGAGCCAGCCCTGGGTCGTCGGCTCGGGCAGGGCGCGGAAGAGGTCGTGGTCCTGCGCGTAGCCGATGATGTTGCCGAAGCCGCCCACCATGTCCGAGGCAAAGAAGAGGATGGCGCCGAGGCCCGCGACGATGATGAGCATCTGCAGGAAATCGGTGACCGCCACCGACCACATGCCGCCGTAGACGGTGTAGACGAGCACGACGAGCGTGCCGATGACCATGCCAGCGGACACGGAGACGTAGCCGTCCGTGATGAGGTTGATCACCAGGCCGAGAGCGGAGATCTGCGCGCCGACCCATCCCAGGTAGGAGATGACGATGAAGAGCGAGCAGACCATCTCGATGCCGCGCCCGTAGCGCTCGCGGTAGTAATCGCCGATCGTCATGATGTTCAGGCGATAAAGCTTCTGGGCAAAGAACATGCCCACGAGCACAAGAGCCATGCCGGAGCCGAAAGGCTCTTCGATCACTCCGGCGATGCCGCCTTCGATGAACCGGCCGGGCAATCCCAGAATCGTTTCCGAGCCGAACCAGGTGGCGAACGTTGCCGTAATCACCATCGGGAGCGGGAGGCTGCGCCCGGCAAGCGCGAAATCACTGGTGCTGTTAACTCGCGTGGCAGCGAACATGCCGATCGCGATGGTGATCAGCATGTACAGCACGACAAAACCAGTCAGCGTCATCTCACATAATCCTCATAAAACGACGTTGAACGGAAAACCCTTGTTTATGGGCGCGCATTTTAGGTTTTATTTTTCGGTTTAGGACCCCCCTGAGAAAAAAATTTGGCCTTTTAAACGCCCAATCGGCCTATGTTTCATCAAGATCAAAAAAGGCGCCGTTTCTCTCATAAGAGACACGGCGCCTTGGCTTTCTGGCACGGATTTTGACGTCCGTTTTACCCGGGCAACGTTACGCGTTCTGCTTGATGCCGGCAAGAAGCCAGCCGCCCTCGCCTTCCACGGGCTTTTCGAGGATCCAGGTCTCGTCGACGCTCTCCTCTTCGCCGCTGATGCGGAGGGTTCCGGTGAAGCGCACGGCGGCGACGTAGTTCTTCTCCTCCTGCGCAATGCCGAGAAGCTCGTCGTCAAGCGAAACGACCTCGGTGGAGAGCTGCTGGGCGCCGCGCTCGCGAAGCTGATGCGTTATAGCAACAAACACGTCCTGCGTGGTGAAATCCGAGATTTCGATCACGTTGCCCGTGTCCCAGGCGTGCTGCAGCTTGATGTAGTTTTCCTTGGCCGTGGCGAGGAAACCCGCGCGGTCAAAGTCCGCCGGCGTCACGTCGACGGCGCCCGCCGCCTCGTCGGAAGCCTGCGCGCTGCCGCGCACGAACTCGTCCATCACGCTGCCCGTGCGCGAGCCGGGAACCGCGGACGTGTCAAAGCGCGCGGGCTCGGGACGGGGCGCCGGCTCCGCGCGGCTCATCTCCGGAGCGCTCATGGTCTGCTCGCCGGCTCCGCGGCCCGAAACCGAGCCCCTGCGGCGGAAGAACAGGGCGCGGATCACCATGAAGGCAATGAGAAGGAGGATCGCGCCCATGACGAAGCTCACCATGCCGGCGCCGTTGATGCCGAGCATCGACAGCAGCGCCGTGATGCCGAGCGCGGCGGCGAGGCCCGTGAGCACGCTGCGTGCCATCGACGGCTTGGCCTGCTGGGCGCCCGCGGCAGCGGCACCCTGCTGCTGGCGCTGCTGCTGGCCGGCGGCGGGCTGCTGCTGCTTGGCGGGAGTGCGCGGAACGGCCGCGGGAGCCGGGGCCTTCTGCGTGAAGGTCGGAGCGCTGCGCCCGAAGCTCGATCCGCCGCCGAAGCGGCGGGCGGCGTCGGCGTCAAGGCTGACGGCGGCCAGGCTCAGGCAGACGGCAAAAACGGCGAGAAACTTTTTCATTAGCGTATGTCCTCTTTATTTTGCGGAATCAGGGACGGGGTTCGGCATGCGGGCCTTTCAGGCCTGCGGCTTGTAGCCGATGTGCAGGGCACAGATGCCGAAAGTGAAATTTTGCCATGAAACACGCTCGAATCCGGCCTCCTCGAACATCTTCGCGAAGGCCTGCTGGTTCGGGTGCATGCGGATCGATTCGACAAGGTATTCGTAAGAGTCTGAATCTCCTGCCAAAAGTCCGCCGATCTTGGGCATTAATTTAAAGGAGTAAAAACCGTAAAAAGGTTTTAACCAGCGGGCGCACTGGGAAAACTCGAGCACGAGGAGCCGTCCGCCCGGGCGCAGCACGCGGCACATCTCGCGCAGCGCGCGGTCCTTGTGCGTCATGTTGCGCACGCCGAAGGAGGCCGTCACGCAGTCGAACGAGCCGTCCGCGAAGGGCAGTGCCTCCGCATCGGCTTCCACCACCGGGCAGGAAAGCCCGGCGGCGGCGAGGCGCTTCTCGCCGACGGCGAGCATTTCGTGGTTGATGTCGGTGGCAACGACGTTGCCCGCGCCCGTGCGGCGCGCCAGCGCGATGGCGAGGTCGCACGTGCCGCTGGCGATGTCCAGCACGCGGTCGCCCGGCTTCGTCTCGGTGGCCTTGATGCAGCGGCGCTTCCAGAGGCGGTGCATGCCGAAGCTCAGCACGTCGTTGAGAAGGTCGTATTTCGGGGCAACGCTGTCGAAAACCTTGCGCACGGCGGCGGATTTCTTGTCCTCGTCGATGAGCTGATAGCCGAAATGCGTCAGGTGCGCGTCCTCTTCGGGCTCCTTGCCCGGTTTTCTGCTGTCCATGGTGATGCTTCTCAGTGATGCGGGCAGGCGGCCTTGGGCTTGTCTTCGAAAGGCTTGTTGGCAGGATCGCCCGGCTCGCGCGAGGCGCCCGCGGCGGCGAGATCGGCCAGGTACTTCGCCCAGCGCTCGTCGTGCTCGGCGGCAAGCTGCTCGAAATAGTCCCAGCTGTAGATCCCGGAATCGTGCCCGTCGGAGAAGACGAGCCGCAGCGCGTAGTTGCCGACGGGCTCAACGCCCGTGATGTCGACAAGGCGCTTGCCGACCTGAAGCTTCGCCTCGTCGGGCGTATGGCCCTGCACGTCGGCCGAAGGCGACATCACGCGAAGGTACTCGAACGAAAGGCGCACGCTCTTGCCGTCCTCGTAGGAAAGCTCGAGCTCGCGGCTCTTTTTGTGAAGGGCAATGCCGGAAGGAATTTTCATGACGGATCCGAAGGCGCCTCTCCGCAGCAGCGGGCGCCGTCTGCACCCCGCGGGAAGCGGGGTTCGCAAAAGGAAAAAATGCCGCGGATTCCGCAACGGATTCCGCGGCTGACTGCTCGGGATTATAAACCGCGCATCCTTTGCCCACGCTTAGGGCGGGAGCGCGGAAAATTTTTAAATTCCTGCAAACTAGATTTCGAAAAAGCAGTTTCGGCCGAGGCCGCCGGGGCTCTATAGTCAGTCTCGGGTGATAAAAGCAGAGGCTCCGCTTTTCGTTCTCCTTTTGCGCATCCAGAGTCTCCTGTCTAAAGAGCCTTGCCCCGCGGATCGTCAGTTGGCCGCGGGGCTCTTTTTTTCTTATGAAGACGGAGAAAACAGCAGCAAACAAAAATCCCTGCCGCCTCCGGGAAGGCAGCATTGCAAGCAGTTTTTTCTCTGCCAAATCAGCTTGTCAGAACCCTCGTACGCTTGGTCCTTCGAACCTTTTTGGCCAGTGTTCTAATCTCTTCGGCTACCTTTGACGCCTTTTCGCGAATCTCTTCGTCATCCGCATTCTTGGCAAAGAGCTTCGCATTCTGCAAAGCCCGCTTTGCGGATAAAGTCCGCACTTTATTCGTTTCGTAAGGGACGTAGCTTTTCCCGGAAACCAGAATGCTGTAAATGATCCGGGCAAGCAAATGGGCTGCGGCAACGACAGCACGGAGAGTGCCGCGCCGCAATTTCCATTCGGTCACTCGGTCTGACAATGAGCTTTTTGTCATTCTTAATCCCTGGGCGCACTCAATCAGCACGCGTCTCAGCCATTTGTTGCCCTTGGCTGCGTGCCCGGAATGGCGCACGTTAGCTGAGATGTTGTTCCCCGGGCAGATGCCCATCCAGGAGCAAAATTTTTCGGAGCTGTCGAAATGCTGCTTAAGGTCATCGCACAGTTCTGCAAAAATCAGTCTGGCTGATGTTTCCCTGATGGACGGGATTGTTTGCAAAAGCTCAATTTGCTTTTGATAGGGGGCCTGGAGTTTTGCAAGGCGCAGCAACGTCTGCTTAGCCAGCTCAAGTTCTCGGTCCATGGCCAGCATTTCATCGGCGATCTGGGCCCTGAGAAGCGGATCAAGGTCGAAATTAAGTGCGTCAATGATTGCTGCGGCCGTTGCCTTCAGCCTGCGCGAATTGGTTTCCACGCATTTTTCAAAATTGCCTTCTCCCAAAATCTTGGCTCTCAGGATATTGGTTGCGCTGGGACCGCGGACATCGCTGAATACCGATGAGGCCCGAAAGCCTGCGGAATTCAGCAGTTTGTGCAGGGCATTGACGTGAGAGGCGTAATGGCTTTTCAGTTTCTGAAAGCGCCTGGCCAATTCCCTCATCAGCCGGAAATCCGGCGGAGGGATAAACGATTTCTTCAGTGTACCCATCCTGGCCAGTTCGGCCAGGCGCCGGGCATCCTGCTGATCCGTTTTGCGGCCGATGGCGGCTTTTACATCCCGGGCATTGACAAGGATAAGAGACGAGTCATTAAAACCGACTCTTTCGAGAGCTGCGTACGGGCTCTTCCAAAGGACGCCGGTGGATTCCATCACAATGGTTTCCGGACGGCATTTCCGGCACCATCCTGCGAACTTTTCCAGCTCCGACCTGCCTGTGCCGAAACTGCGCAGTTCTGTGTGAATTGAGGAATGGGCATCGATGTATTGGAAGCAGCAAACCAAAAGTTTGCAGTGGACATCGACACCGATGGCGGATGAATAGACGGCTTCGACAACGTTTTGCGGTTTTTCTGCCGTGGCGTTGCCAGAGGGTTTACGAGTAGACTTACTCATGATCCTCTCCTTTTAAAAGTGGGGATCTCGAAGAGTCCGCCCGGATAAAGGCCAGGGCCTTTCAGCCACCAGAGATTCACGAAAGTGAACTCATTTTCTTATACGCCTACATCCCTTTCGGGAGAGCGCAATTGGGGGTTCGAAAGCCTGAGACTGCAATTTTTTGACGGAGATAGAACTCCAAAAAAACGAACGCAGTGATCCGGCTCCGGACTCTTCTCCGTCTTCATCATAGCGGGTGAAGTCAGGCCTTCCCAGCAAAACTTAAAGCATCCAGAACGGAAGGCCCTTCATGTTATTTCTTGGGATGGGCGAGCACGCTTTTCGTTCCGTAGAGGTCGATGCGGTCCCGTGTATCCGAACCCGCCAGGGACTGCCGAATGATGTCCGTGCCCTGCACGATGCGCGTCATCGAGTCGAGGCTCTCGCGCGAGGCCCACCAGGCCGCAAAGTTGCGCAGCTCGGGCGAGGCTTCCTCGCGGTCGCTTCTCGTCACCACGCACAGCCTCCAGTCCTTGCGGTGCCATTCGGAAAGCACCGGCACGAGCTGCCCGCTCTCGAGCTCCTCAATGACATGCGAGGCGGCCAGGTCGATCGTGATGCCGCAGCCGGAGAGCGCCCAGTTCCTGAGCGTCACCTGGTTGTCCGTAATGAAAAAGCGCTTCCAGGCGATCGCCGGGGACGGCACGCCGTCCTGCCCGTAAAGGAAGCGGCTCGGCGGCTCCCCGTTCCAGCGCAGCAGCAGACCCGTGTGATCCTTGAGATCGGCGAGCGTTTTCGGGGTGCCGTGCTTTTTCAGGTATTCGGGAGAGGCGAGCGGACAGCAGCTGCAGGTGATGCAGGGACGGATCACCAGCCCGGCCTTGCTCACGGGTTGCTGCATGAGCGCCGCGTCCAGCTTGCCGTTCACAATGCCTTCGAGCGACGGCGTGAGGCTGAGGTCCAGGCTGATGTTCTTGTGCGCCTCGCAGTAGGTCATGATCTGGTCACCCAGGAAGTCGATGATCAGGTCGGGCGGCGCGGCCACGCGCAGCAGCACGGAATCGCGCGACCGCTCCGTTTCGTCGATGGCGTTCTTGAGCGAGAAGAGCAGCGGCTGCACGCGGTACACCAGGTCGAGCGCCTCGGCGGTGGGCCTGAACGGACGCGACGTCCGGTCGAAGAAATCGCACCCCATGTCCTCCTCAAGCGCCCTGACGGCCTTGGAGACGGCCGAGGCGGCGCAGTCCATTTCGAGCGCCGTCTCGGTGATGCTTCCGGTGCGGATGAGCGAAAAAAGAATTTCCCAATTGTGCAGATTCTGGCGGCTGTCCACGATGGCGCTCCTATGACGCTGATACACGTCAGTTTATCGGAAATGCCCTGATCTTCTTGGATTTTAAGAAAAAGATCAGCGATGTTGCCGAAAGATCCCAATGCACCTAAGCACAAACCCGCCCTTCGGGAAATCCCTGTATACCGCTTTAAGCCCTCTGTCTCAAGCGGTTTCGAAACAGTTTTCTATTTTGGAAAACTAGTTGTTAAGAAGCGCCTTTTAGCGGCCCCCCGCCGCTTCGTAAATTGAATTGCGTAAGCGGAAGCAGCGCTTCCCGCTTCCGAGAAAGGCTTTCGGCGCGGCCCCGCCGCGCACGGGAGACGGTCTTGGCAGCGAACTTCGCAAACAGGAGAGAAAACATCATGAATACTTCTCGCAGAAACCTTCTTCTCGGCACGGCCGCTGCCGTTGCCTCGGCTCCGCTGATGGCGGCTGAAAAGAGCGGCGAGCGTCCGGGCATGCCCGCCAAGTGGGATGAGACCTACGACGTCGTCATCATCGGCTCGGGCTTCGCCGGCCTGGCCGCCGCCATTGAGGCGAAGATGGCGGGCGCCAACGTTGTCGTGCTCGAAAAGATGCGCACCGCCGGCGGCAATTCGATCATCAACGGCGGCATTCTCTCGGCGCCGGGCTGCCCCCAGCAGAAGATGCACGGCATCAAGGACTCCCCGGAGCTGCTCGCGAAGGACATGCTCACGGCCGGCGCCCACCTCAACTATCCCGACAAGGTGAAGTACATCACCGAGCACGCGCTTGAAAACTTCAACTGGTGCGTTGACACGCTGCACGTGAACTTCAATCCGACGGCCATCGGACAGGAAGGCGGCCACTCGGTGCCGCGCTACGTGCGCACCTACAACGGCTCCGGCTCCGCCATTGTGAACCAGGAACTGGCCAAGCTTAAGGAACTCGGCGTCGAAGTGCGCCTGCGCACCTATGTCGAGCACATCCTGCGCGATCCCAAGACGGGCCGCGTCGAAGGCGTCGCGGTGCGCCAGGGCTACCGCTTCCCGGATGCGACTTCCGGCACGCCGAAGACGATCCGCGCCCGCAAGGGCGTGTGCCTGTGCTACGGCGGCTTCGCGGCCGACGCGGCCTTCCGCACGATGTACGACCCGCGCCTGACGGCCGACTTCCAGACGACGAACCAGCCCGGCGCCACGAGCGAGCTCTGGCGCGAGACGGCCGCCATCGGCTGCGCGCAGATTCAGCAGGACTGGATTCAGTGCGGCCCGTGGTGCAACCCGAAGGAAAAGGGCATGGGCATGGCCGTCGTGTTCAACCAGTCGGGCGGCGCCGAGTTCGGCGTCTGGGTCGACTCCACGGGACGCCGCTTCGTCAATGAGCTGGCGAACCGCAAGGTCCGCGCCGACGCCATCTTCGCGCTGCACGACAAGGGCATGAAGGCCTACGCGATCTGCGACCAGAACGGCGTCGACCATGTGACGAGCCTGCAGAAGAACTGCGTTTCCTACCTGATGTCGATCGGCGCGGTCGAGAAATTCGACACGCTCGAGGCACTCGCCAAGAAATACAAGATGGATCCCAAGGTGCTGCAGGCGACGATCGACGAAGTCAACGCCGCCGTCAAGTCCGGCAAGGACGAGCACTTCGGCCGCTACATGAACAAGGAGTTCAAGCCCATGGCGACCGCTCCCTGGTACATCTGCGAGAGCACGCCGAAGGTTCACCACTGCATGGGCGGCCTCGTCACGACGCCGGAAGGCCGCGTGGTCGACATCCGCACGAGCAAGCCGATCCCGGGCCTCTGGGCCGCCGGCGAAGCGACGGGCGGCGTCCACGGCGCCGTGCGCCTGGGCTCCTGCGCCACACTTGACTGCCTGGTGATGGGCCGCTCCATCGGCCGCGGCGTCGCCAAGGAAGCCTAAGCAAGAAAAACGGGAAGCCGCAGAAAGCTTCCCCGGCCCGGACCGGACAGCTCCTCATCGGGCTGTCCGGCCGGGGCTCCTCTTTTATCTCCTTTCTTCAACTGACATTCATCATGAAAAAGACTCTGATTGCTGCCTGCGTCCTGAGCGCTCTTTCCCTTTCGGCCTATGCCGCGCCCAACGTCACGCTTTACGGAAAGCTCGACACGAGCCTCCTTTACACGCACCTTGACGACGACACCTCCGCCGGCTCCACCGACACCCTCACCATGGAATCGGGCTTCAACCTCGGCTCCAGGTGGGGCATCCGCGGCACCGAGCACATCGGCAGTGTCGACGTCGGCTTCGTTCTCGAGTCGGGCTTCGGCTCCGACGACGGACGCTCCTGGCAGAGCGGCCGCCTCTTCGGACGCGAGGCGCAGATCCACGTCTCGGGCGACTGGGGCACGGTCTATGCCGGCCGCCTGGCGACGATCGCCGGCGACCTCGGCTCCATCCAGATGCTCTATCCGATTGAGTCTGCCTTCGGCAACGGCATGGGCGAAGGCGTCCGCCAGGGCGGCTCCACGGGCCTGTCCTACGACCGCTACGACAACACGCTCGCCTATATGTCGCCGACCTTTGCGGGCTTCCGCTTCGGCGCGATGTACTCCTTCAAGGCCGATGACACGTCCGACACGACGAGCCGCGAGAACAGCAGCTTCGCGAAGCGCTACGCCGCCGCGGCCCTGCAGTACAAGAACGGCAATTTCGGCGCCGTGCTTGCCGGCGACTACACCATGCACAGCAACGAGACCTACCCGGACGTGGACGACGGCTACAACGTCCTGCTCGGCGGCAACTACGACTTCGGCCCGGTCCAGGTCTTCGCCAAGGTCGCCTATTTTGACAACGACCTCGGCATGCTCGACACGTTCGACCTCGTTCCCGACGGCATCGCCCTGGAGGGCTGGGGCGCCGAGCTGAGCGCCAAGATCCCCGCCTTCGGCGGCAACTTCCGCGCCACTGTCGGCTACCGCGACGCTGAGGAAGTCGACAATTCCGACAATACCTACAAGCGCTTCAACGCCGGCATTGCCTATGAGTACGCCTTCTCGAAGCGCACGTCCATGTACGCCACGATCGGCTACGCACAGGAAGAGGCCGACACGACCCGTGCCGACCGCACGCCGAACGAAGTTCAGACGGCCATCGGCCTCATCCACAACTTCTGATTCAGGCGTTTTTTGAGCGGGCTCCTGCGCGGGCCCGCCTTCAGCCATTTGTAGTCTCCCCCGGCTGTTGCTGTTGGCCCCGCTTTCCAGAAGGCGGGGCCTTTTTTAACAATAAAAAGCGCACGCTCCGCGCGTAGCGGAAAGCGTGCGCTTTTGCCTTGGCAGAGGCTTCTCTCAGCAGCCCTTGCCCGTGATGCTGCAGGAAGGGGCGCCGCTGCCGGCGGCAACGGGCTCGAAGCCGAGCTTCCTCAGGTAGCTTTCCCAGTCGGTGAAGACCGTGCCGTCCTCATCGACGCAGGCGGGCAGCCCGATGTCGTGGATCTTCTTGAGACGGTCGAAAACCGGCTCGCTGTCGCGGTAGATCAGGAACTGCTTGAGGGTCTTGAGATTCTTGCAGACGTCGAGAAACTCGTACTTGACGCCGTACTTGTCGAAATTCGCCTTGCAGGCCGTGCAGTCGGGGCACATGCTGCTTCCGTAGATCTTGATCATTGCTGTGTTCCTTTCTCTTTTCCGCGGCTCCCTGCCGCAGATGACGACAGTTTAGCCTTGCCCGGGATCCCCGGGGGAGCGGGGCGCCGATTTTTTCAATTCGGCCGAAATGCCTGCGGGCCTGGCTTTTGGGAAAATGATCCGTGCGGAAGACGGCTGTTTTCGGCCGGCGGCGAAAGCAGCGGATGCGGCCCGTGCGACGGGCGGATGCAAAAATGCCGCGGGCGCGCTCTTTCATGCGCCTGCGGCATTTCGGTATTTGGTCCCCGCGACAGGAATCGAACCTGTACCGCAGCCTTCGGAGGGCTGCATGATATCCATTTCACCACGCGGAGTGCGGCTGAATTATAGCCGATCGGGGCCGGATTCCGAGACGCGGCGGCCTCAGACGCTCGCCGGGTCGACCTCGATGCTCCAGTCGATGCCGGAAGGGGTTCTAAGCGCCGCCGTCCAGCTCCAGAGGAAGCGGTTGAGATCAGAGCGCGAATCCGCCTCGATGAGCAGCTGGGCGCGCTCGACGTTCATGAGGCGCACGAGCGGCATCGGCACGGGATCGAACACCCGCACGCTCTCGGGCGCGAGCGCCATGCCTTTCTTCGCCGCCGCTTCGAGGAAATAAAGCGCCTCGGAGACGGTCTTCGCCTGGGCGGTGAGAAGCGCCTGGTGCACGAATGGCACGCTGCTGTTTTCCCTGCGCTCGGCGGCGAGCGCATCCGCGAAGCCTTCGTAATCCTGCCGCTTGAGATAGCCGAAGAAGGGATCGTCGGCAAAGCGCGTCTGAATGAGCACGCGGCCCGCGTCGCCGCGGCGGCCCGCACGGCCCGCCACCTGCGTGAGCGTGGCAAAGAGCCGCTCCCTCGCGCGCATGTCGGGGCTCAGGATCTGCGCGTCGGCGTTAAGCACCGTCACGAGGCCGATGTTCGGGAAATCGTGCCCCTTGGCGATCATCTGCGTGCCGACGAGGATGTCCACCTCGCCGCGGTGGACTTTCTCGAAGGCGCGCTCCGCCTCGTGCTTGCGCGAAACGCTGTCGCGGTCAATGCGCAGGATTTTCCGCCCGGGGAAGCGCCGCTCGAGCTCCTCTTCGATGCGCTCGGTGCCAGTGCCCCTCGGGATGATGTCGGGGTTGCCGCAGATGGGGCACGCCTCGGGCACGTCCGTCTGCCAGCCGCAGTGGTGGCACACGAGCTTGCGCGCCACCTTATGGAACACCGTGAAAGCCGAGCAGCGCGGGCACATGCTCACCCAGCCGCAGGCCGGGCAGGAAACGACCGGCGCATAGCCGCGGCGGTTGATGAAGACGAGCGCCTGGCGCCCCGCGGCGAGCGTCTCGTCGATCGCCTGCGCGGCGGTCTCCGAAAGCGAGACGCCCGAGCCCCGCGGCGCGGGGTCGATGAGCGAGATTTCGGGGAGCTTCGCGTCGTGCACGGCGCGCTCGGGAAGCCTCAGCAGACGGTAGTCGCCGCTCTTTGCCTTGACCCAGCTCTCGATCGAGGGCGTCGCCGAGCCGAGCACCGCGGGAACGCCGTTGCGCGCGGCGCGCCACACCGCCAGGTCGCGCGCCGAAAAGCGCAGGCCGTCGCCCGCCTTATAGGAGGCGTCGTGCTCTTCGTCGACGAGGATGAGCGAAAGCTTCTTGAAGCTCGAGAACACCGCCATGCGCGTGCCGACCAGCACGCGGGCGCGGCCCTCGTGCACCGCGAGCCAGGAGCGGGCGCGCTCGGTCTGCGAGAACTCGGAATGCATCGAGACCACGTTCTCGTTCGGGAAGCGGTCCCGCACCCTGGCTTCGAGCTGCGGCGTGAGGTTGATCTCGGGAACGAGCAGCAGCACCTGCGCTTCCGGATCGGCGGCGAGCGTCTTTTCCATGGCGTGCAGGTAGACCTCGGTCTTGCCCGAGCCCGTCACGCCGAAAAGCAGGAAGGTCGCAAAGCCCTTGGCCGAGCAGATCGCATCGACCGCCGCACGCTGCCCCTCGTTGAGCACCGGCGGCTCGGCGGGCTCACCGCCGCTTTTCTCCGGCAAGGCGCGGATTTTCTCGAGCTGGCTTGCAAAGCGCACGCCCGGCATGCGGCGGAAGAACTGCGGCAGCGCGGGCACGGCCGCCTCGCCCCAGCCCCGCACGTAGTAGCGCGCGGCAAAGTGCGTGAGCGCAAGCCATTCCTCGCGCAGCGGCGGCGTTTCGCGCAGCACCGCCTTGATGCGGCGAAGCCGCGGCCCGGTGTAGTCCGAGGCGTTGAGAAGCTTCACAACGATGCCGACGACCGTGCGGGTGCGAAGCCCCACGGCGACGCGGTCGCCGACGGCAACGAGCATGTCGTTCGGAACCGCGTAGTCCAGCGCACCGAGCCCCGGCGTATCGACGATGACCTTGGCGAAAAGCACGCAACTTTCTGACACGGCTGACTCCGAACCTTCCGCCTCAGGCGATTTCAGGCGGTCTGCAAAACTGTGGATAACTTTGTGGATTATTTGCGCCCGATGTGGAAAAGGCGGGCGCGCCACTATTCTAGCCTAGACACGCAGCGGTTCTTTTCGTTGATTATTTATTTAAATTTCAACGCAATAAAAAACAAGGCGCTTTCGCCGCCGAAGCGAAAGCGCCGCCGCGAAGGCTGGGGATAACCTCAGCCGGGCTGTGCATAACCCGGCACTCAGTGATAGCGCCGGCTGTAGCTGTGGACCTCGTCGACGAGCGCCGCAACGTTCTCCACGGGCGTGAGCTGGTGCAGCCCGTGGCCGAGGTTGAAGACGTGGCCGCCCGCGCCCACTTCGCCGAAGGCGTCGATCACGCCGCGCACCGCGGCACGCACGGTCTCCTCGGTGCCGAAGAGCGCCAGCGGGTCGAGGTTGCCCTGCAGGGCCACGCGGTCGCCGGCGATGCGGCGGGCGCGCCCGAGGTTTGCCGTCCAGTCGAGGCTCACGCAGCTCGCGCCGGACGCCGCCATCTCTTCGATCCAGGGCGTGCCGCCCTTGGTGAAGATGATGCTCGGCACGGCCTCGCCGTCGTGCTCGCGCAGGAGCCCGTCCAGGACCTGCTTCGTGTAGCGCAGCGAGAAGCGCTGGAAATCACCGTCGGCGAGCATGCCGCCCCAGGTGTCGAAAATCTGCACGGCCTGCGCCCCCGCTTCGATCTGCGCGTTGAGGTAGGCCGTCACGGCGCGCGCGTTGACGTCGAGCACGCGCTCGAGCAGGTCGGGACGGCGGTAGAGCATCGTCTTCACGGTGCGGAAGTCCTTGCTGCCGCGGCCTTCGATCATGTAGCAGGCGAGCGTGAAGGGCGAGCCCGAAAAGCCGATGAGCGGCACCCTGTTGCCGAGCGCGCGGCGGATTTCGGCGACGGCGTCCGTGACGTAGCGGAGCCTGTCGGCGGGATCCGGCACGAAAAGGGCCCTGACGGCCTCTTCGCTCTGCACGGGCTTTGCGAAGACCGGTCCTTCGCCCGGCACGAAGCTCAGCCCGAGGCCCATGGCGTCCGGCACCGTGAGGATGTCGGAAAAGAGAATCGCCGCATCGAGCCCGAAACGCTCGACGGGCTGCAGCGTCACCTCCGCCGCATAGGCGGGGTTCTGCGCAAGGCCCATGAAGCTGCCCGCTTTCTCGCGGCTGGCGCGGTATTCGGGCAGGTAGCGGCCCGCCTGGCGCATCAGCCACACGGGGGTAAAATCGGTCTTCTCACGCTTCAGCGCTCTTAAAAAGCAGTCGTTGATAGGTTTCATTGATTCTCTCTGTCGCCCGCCCCAAGGAGCGGTCATGCCAAAAAACACCGATTCTCCGCTTGCGAGCACGGACTGGCTCGCTGCCGGCCGCGGCGGCGCGCTCATCAGCGTGCACGCCCAGCCCGGCGCCAAGCGCACGGCCTTTGCCGGACTCTACGGCAATAGTCTGAAGATCGCCTTAGCGTCGCCGCCGGTCGACGGCAGGGCCAACGCGCTGCTGCTGAAATTCCTCGCCGAGCAGCTCGGCGTGGCGAAGTCCCGCCTGACGCTCGTCCACGGCGAGACTTCCAGGAGCAAGCAGGTTCTTGCCGAGGGCCTCACGCCGCAGGACGTGATCGCGCGCCTCGGCAGGGCGCTCTGATCAGCGCACCACGAGCACCGGCCGGTCGGCCTGGTGCACGACTTTCTGCGTCTCGCTGCCGAGGATGAGCGAGCCGATGGTGCTCAGGCCGCGGCTCGCCATCACGATGAAGCGCACGTCGTGCTCGGCGGCGCAGTTGAGGATGCCCTTCCAAACGGCATCGCAGTGCTCGGCGACGACCTCGCAGCGCACGCCCTTTTCGGCGGCTTTCTTCGAGATCTCGGAGAGCCTCTCGCGGACCTGCTCGCTTTCGGCTTCGAAGCCGCCCTCGGGCGCGGGCCCCACGACGCTCGTCATGCCGACGAGCTCGCCGCCGAGCTGCATGGCCAGCTCAACGGCCGTTTCAATCGCTTTCTTGCTGAGTTCCGAGCCGTCGGAAGCCACCAGAATCTTGATGCCAGACATAGTTTTCTCCAGGTATCGTTTGCCTGCGGTGCCCAGCACCGCGCGTACCGTAATGCTACAACAGCGCCGCGGCCGCCGCCCTGCGGACAGCGCCCGAAAATGAGGCGAAAAAAAGAGCGGAGGCCGAAGGCTTCCGCTCCTTTTGTTCCGAATCAGCGCGGCGCGTTAATTCTGCGAACGAATCTTCTTGACGAGGGCGAGCTCCGCCGTCATGGCGGCGATCTGCGCCTCGAGCTTGGCGATCTCAAGCTGACCCGTCGCGTTCTGGCGCTTGTTGCGGGCCTCTTCGAGAGCCTGCTTGGCCTTGGCCTCGTCGAGATCCTCGCTGCGCACGGCCGTGTCGGCAAGAACCGTCACGCGGTCAGGCTGAACCTCCAGCACGCCGCCGGCAACGAACACCTTCAGGGCCTCAGCCTTGCCGGGCATATGGATGCGCACCATACCCGGGCGAATGAGGGTGATGAGAGGCGTGTGGCCGGGCAGAATACCCAAGTCGCCAGACTGTCCGGGCAGCGAAACGAGCTCGGCGTCACCGGAGAAGATTTTCTCTTCCGCGCTGACGACGTCGACTTTGATAGTAGAAGCCATTGTTGTTGCTCCGTTGTGTCAGGCGCTTGTCAGGCCGGCGGCTTGCGCCGCCGGGCCAAGGCAAGCATCACTTGTTGAGGGTCTTCGCCTTTTCGAAGGCTTCGTCGATCGTGCCGACCATGTAGAAGGCCTGCTCGGGCAGCTCGTCGCATTCGCCGTCGCAGATCATCTTGAAGCCGCGGATCGTTTCCTTGAGGGGAACGTACTTGCCGGGCTGGCCGGTGAAGACCTCAGCAACGTGGAACGGCTGCGAGAGGTAGTTCTGGATCTTGCGGGCGCGCATAACGGTGAGCTTGTCTTCGGGAGCGAGCTCGTCCATGCCGAGAATGGCGATGATGTCGCGCAGCTCCTTGTAGCGCTGCAGGGTTTCCTGAACGCGGCGGCAGACCGTGTAGTGCTCCTCGCCGATGATGTTCGGGTCGACCTGGCGGGACGTGGAGTCGAGCGGGTCAATGGCCGGATAAATGCCGAGGGAGGCAATTTCACGGGAAAGAACGATCGTGGCGTCCAAGTGGCCGAAGGTCGTGGCCGGAGACGGGTCCGTCAAGTCGTCGGCAGGCACGTACACGGCCTGAATCGACGTAATGGAACCCTTCTTCGTGGAAGCGATTCGTTCCTGGAGCTTGCCCATTTCCTCAGCCAGCGTCGGCTGATAGCCCACGGCGGACGGCATGCGGCCGAGCAGAGCGGACACTTCCGTGCCGGCGAGGGTGTAACGGTAAATGTTGTCGATGAAGAGCAGGATGTCGCGGCCTTCGTCACGGAAGGCCTCAGCCATCGTCAGGCCCGTCAGAGCAACGCGGAAGCGGTTTCCCGGGGGCTCGTTCATCTGGCCGAACACCATGGCGACCTTGTCGAGAACCTTGGACTCGTCCATTTCGTGGTAGAAGTCGTTGCCCTCGCGGGTGCGCTCGCCGACGCCGGCGAACACGGAGTAGCCGCCGTACTGCTTGGCGATGTTGTTGATGAGCTCCATCATGTTGACGGTCTTGCCCACGCCGGCGCCGCCGAACAGGCCGACCTTGCCGCCCTTGGCGAACGGGCAGATCAGGTCAATAACCTTAATGCCGGTCTCGAGCAGCTCGACGGACGGGGAAAGGTCTTCGAGCTTCGGGGCCTCGCGGTGAATCGGCATCAGCTTGTCGGAGCCGATGGGGCCGGCGTTGTCGATGGGCTGGCCGAGCACGTTCATGATGCGGCCGAGGGTCTTCTCGCCGACCGGCACCGAGATCTCGTGGCCGGTGGAGCGAACTTTCATGCCGCGCTGCAGGCCGTCAGAAGTGCCCATGGCAATGGTGCGGACCACGCCGTCGCCCAACTGCTGCTGAACCTCAAACGTCAGGCCGGCCTCGGCCAGGGTGTTCTGCTCGTCCTTCTCAAGGACAAGCGCTTCGTAAATCTTAGGCATGTCCTCGCGCGGATATTCAATATCCACCACGGGGCCAATAACCTGAACGATCTGTCCGATACTCATGGGTTATCCTCAGTTATCGATACTTAATCTGTTTTAAGACACGGCGGCGGCACCACCGACGATCTCGGTGATTTCCTTCGTAATGCCGGCCTGGCGGGTCTTGTTGTAGGCAAGCTGCAGGCTGTCGATGATCTTCTTCGCGTTGTCCGAGGCGGCCTTCATGGCCACCATGCGGGCGGACTGCTCAGAAGCCATGTTCTCAGCAACTGCCTGGTAAATCAGTGCCTCGATATAGCGCTGCAGCAGCGCATCGAGCACACTCTCCGAATTAGGCTCGTAGATGTAGTCCCACGAGTATTCGCGCTTGGTCTCTTCTTTCTCAATGAAGCTGTCCGACAGCGGCAGAAGCTGCTCGATGACGGGCGTCTGCTTCATGGCGTTGACGAAGCGCGAATAGGCCAGATAAACACGATCCACCTTGCCTTCCATGTAGGCCTTGATCTGCACGCGGATCGCGCCGATCAGGCGGTCAAGGTTCGGGCGGTCGCCGAGCTGAACGGCCTGGCTGACCACCTTGGCATGGATGTGATTTAAAAAGCCGAGTCCCTTGTTGCCGAGAGCCGTGGCTTCGACTTCCAGGCCTTCCTGCGTCCAGTCCTTGAGCTTCTGGAGCACAACGCGCTGGATGTTGGTGTTCAAGGGGCCAGCAAGGCCTTTGTCGGTCGTCACGAGGATGAGACCGACTTTCTTGGAACCTTCGTGCTTGACGAGGAACGGATGCTTGTATTCGGAGTTCGCCCTGGCCAGGTGCGAGCAGATCACGCGGATCTGCTCGCCGTAGGGGCGGGCCTCCCACATCCGGTCCTGCGCCTTGCGCATCTTCGAGGCCGCAACCATCTGCATCGCCTTGGTGATCTTGCGCGTGCTCTGCACGCTCTTGATCTTTCCGCGAATTTCCTTTGTACTGGGCATGGGTTTGGGTCCTCTTAGATTTTTAACGCTTTAGAAAGCACCGCTCTTCTTGAATTCCTGGACGACGGCAGCGAGCTGCGCGTCGATTTCCTTCGTGAGAACGGGGTTGCTCTGAATCGCGTCGATCAGCTCGGGATGGTGAGTCTTCACGAACTCGCGCATGCCGCGCTCCATGCGGAGCACATCGGCGACCTTGACGCCGTCGTATGCGCCCTTGTTCACGGCGTAGAGCACGAGAGCCTCTTCCCAAACCTGAAGCGGATGGAACTGGGGCTGCTTCATGAGCTCGGTCACGACGCGGCCGCGCTCGAGTTCCTTGCGGGTCACTTCGTCGAGATCGGAAGCGAACTGAGCGAAAGCGGCCAGCTCGCGGTACTGAGCGAGCGCGAGGCGCACGCCGCCGCCGAGCTTCTTAATGATCTTCGTCTGAGCAGCGCCGCCGACTCGGGACACCGAAATACCGGCATTGATAGCCGGGCGGATGCCCGCGTTGAACAGGTCGGTCTCAAGGAAGATCTGGCCGTCGGTAATGGAAATAACGTTCGTCGGAACGAAGGCCGTGACGTCGCCCGCCTGCGTCTCAATGATCGGCAGAGCCGTCAGAGAGCCGGTCTTGCCCTTGACTTCGCCCTTGGTGAACTTCTCGACGTAGTCGGCGTTCACGCGGGCGGCGCGCTCGAGCAGACGGCTGTGCAGGTAGAAGACGTCGCCGGGGTAAGCTTCGCGTCCCGGCGGACGGCGCAGCAGCAGGGAAATCTGGCGGTAAGCCCAGGCCTGCTTGGTAAGGTCGTCATAAACGATCAGGGCGTCCTGGCCGCGGTCGCGGAAGTACTCGCCCATCGTCGCGCCGGCGTACGGAGCGATGTACTGCAGGGCGGCGGACTCGGAAGCCGTGGCGGCCACGACGATCGTGTAGTCCATGGCGCCGTGCTCCTGGAGCTGGCGGACCACATTGGCCACCGTCGAAGCCTTCTGGCCGATGGCGACGTAAATGCAGGTGAGGTTCTTGCCCTTCTGGTTGATGATCGTGTCGATGGCCACGGCGGTCTTGCCGCACTGGCGGTCGCCAATGATCAGCTCGCGCTGGCCGCGTCCGATCGGCACCATCGTGTCAATCGACTTCAGGCCGGTCTGAACCGGCTGCGACACGGACTGGCGGTCAATGACGCCCGGGGCAACCTTTTCGACAACGTCGGTCAGCTTGGCGTTGATCGGGCCCTTGCCGTCGATCGGCTCGCCGAGGGAGTTGACCACGCGGCCGATCAGCTCGGGGCCGACCGGCACGGAAAGAATGCGGCCCGTCGTCTTGACGATGTCGCCTTCGGAAATGTGTTCGTAGTTGCCGAGCACCACAGCGCCGACCGAGTCACGCTCGAGGTTGAGCGCGAGGCCGTACGTGTTGCCCGGGAATTCAAGCATTTCGCCCTGCATCACGTCGCTGAGGCCGTGAATGCGGCAAATGCCGTCGGTCACCGAAACCACGGTGCCCTGGGTGCGAAGATCAGCGGAAACGCCGAGGCCTTCGATACGCTTCTTCAGCAGATCGCTGATTTCACTTGGATTGAGTTGCATCTTACAGCTCCGAATGTTTTATGCGGTAAGCGTCGTCTTCATCTGAGCAAGGCGAGCGCGAATCGAACTGTCAAGAAGTTTGTCGCCCACGCGAACGCACACGCCGCCGATGAGGGCGGGGTTGACCTTCACGACCGGGTTCAGCTTGAGGCCGGAAAACTTCTTGCTGAGGGACTCGAGCAGCGAGTCGAGCTCAGACTGGCTGAGTTCAAAGGCCGTCTCAATGTAGGCATCGGCGATGCCCTCAGAGGCGTTCTTCAGCTCGTGGAACTGCTCGGCAATTTCAGGGAAAGCTTCAAGACGACCATTTTCGATGACTGCACGCAGCAGGTTCACGACTTCCTGGTGCAGGTTGGAGCCGCACGCTTGGGTGATGAGGTCGCAGAGTTGATCGTCTGTCAGCTTCGGATCGCCGACCAGTTCTCTAACTTCAGGGTTCGCGGTGACGGCGGCGACCGCCTTCACCTGATCGAGCACCTGAGCTATCTCTTCAGCGCCGGCTTTACGCTCCTGAAGGGCCTTCATCAGGCCCTGAGCGTAGGGGCGCGCAATCGTCGAAAGTTCAGCCATAGTTAGAGCTTCGCCTTCAGTTGTTCAAGCAGCTCGGCGTGGTCTTTCGCATTGACCTCGCGCCGAAGGATCTGTTCCGCACCGGCAACGGCCAGAGCGGCAACCTGATCGCGGAGCGCCTCGCGGGCGCGCTGCATTTCCTGAGCGGCTTCGGCACGGGCATTGGCGAGGATGCGTTCAGCTTCGACCTGAGCCTGAGCCTTGGAATCCTCAACGATGCTCTGCGCGCGCTTCTCACCGTCAGCGATGATCGTCGTAGAACGAGAACGGGCATCCGCTTCGATGGCCTTGCCCTGCTCCTGAGCGAGGGCGAGGGCCTTTTCGCCGCTGTTGGCGGCGGCCAGGCCGTCGGCGATCTTCTTCTGCCGTTCTTCAATGGCACGAATGAGAGGCGGCCAAATGTACTTCATGGTGACCCAGGCACCGAGGAAGAACACGACCATCTCTACAAACAGAGAAGCATTAATGTTCATTATTGAGCCCCGTTATTGCCGGCCGACCGGAGTTTCCGAGGAAGCTCCGCGGCCGGCTGCGTCGTTAAAAACTAAAAGACGTTTTTGTCCGCAGATGCTGCGGAATTAGCCGACGAACGGATTGGCAAAAGCGAACATCATGGCAATGCCGACGCCGATCAGGTAAGCAGCATCGATCAGGCCGGCGAGAAGGAACATCTTAACCTGCAGGGGCTCCATGAGCTCGGGCTGGCGGGCGGCGGACTCGAGGTACTTGGCACCCATGATGGCGATGCCGAGGCAGGCGCCCATAGCGCCGAGACCGATGATAAGGCCGCAGGTAAGAGCGACAAAAGCGACGTTGGTCATTTAAATAAACTCCTGAATGATCAGAAAAGGGAGTAGAGAAAAAAGTTGGTTGTTAATGACTGCTCTGGGCCTGGCCGATGTAGACGAGAGTCAGCATCATGAAAATGAAGGCCTGGAGAAGAACAATCAGGACATGGAAAAGCCACCAGCACAAACCGCCGAAGACCTGACCAAGGACCGAGCTCGCACCACCGAGCGGGCCGAAAGAGAACGCAAAGCCGCCGAGCAGAGCGAGCAGCATGAACAGCAGCTCGCCGGCGTACATGTTGCCGAAGAGTCGCATGCCGAGAGACACGCCCTTCGCGCAGTATTCAATGATGTTCAGAAGGAAGTTGAACGGCCACAGCAGGATGTTGCTGCCGAACGGCGCCGTGAACAGGCCGCAGAACCAGCCGCCGAAGCCGTGGATCTTGATGCCGTAGTAAAGCATCAGGAGGATCACGCCGAAGGACATGCCGAACGTGCAGTTGAGGTCGGCGGTCGGCAGCGGGCGCAGGTGCTCGATGCCGATGAGGTGAGCCATCTGCGGGAAAAGGTCGACAGGGATAAGGTCGACCATGTTCATGAGGGCGACCCAGCAGAAGACCGTGAGGCCGAGCGGGGCGGCGTACGTGCGGTCGACCGGGACGATGTTCTTGGCCTGGTTGTTGACAAACTCAACCAGCATCTCGACGGCGCACTGGAACTTGCCGGGGACGCCGGACGTCGCCTTCTTGGCGGCCGCGCGGAGCAGCAGGAACATCAGCACGAGGATGAGGACCGAGAAGAAGATCGTATCGTAGTTGAGGACAGAGAAGTCCACGATGCTCGTCTGCGGAGTCGAGGAGAGATTCTGCAGATGGTGCGTGATATAGGCTGTCGCTGGACTGGGAGCGTCTACCATGATGAGTACAGATCCTTATTTCTTTTTGAGCAGCACGATGAAGTAACTGTTCATCACCGCGATCATCGCCACGATGAAGGCGGGCCAACAGAGGTTGTCAAAAAATTTGATGATCAGCGCAAAAAGCGCGATCACCAGAAAAATTTTTATGAATTCCCCCGCCAGCAGAGCCGCGGGGCTGCCTGCACCGAGTTTCCTGAGCGCGAGCCGGCTCGCCAGCGCAAGAAGCGTGGTGGGCACAGCGTAGGCCAGTCCTGCCAACAACGCAGTCAAGGCCGCGTCCCGCCCTGCGAACAGTGCGAAGAGTGCGGCCACGGCAATAACAATGACATACTGCGCAAGAGTGACGCGCGTCATGTCGGCGGATACAGCGTGCATGCCTGCGACAGTTTAGGGAAATTCAAGCCGGAAAGATTCTACGTAGAGTTGCACTTCGACACAACTGATCGAAAGATTACTAAGGAATACCCCCTAGAGGGTATTTCAAATAGCTTTCATCTATCAATACAGCTCGTCCGATTTGTGTCAAAACACTACAAAACGTCAGCTTTTTTTCAGCCGTGCAAATCATAACCACCTGCAACCTCGGATAAACCCAAGCGCAGGCGTTTTCTCATAAGCCTTTGCGGCTCGTCAAGAATTTTCCGGCTCTTCGGCGCGGGAACCGTGCTCAATGCGCTCGACGATGCCCTGAAGCTGCTCGAGATTGGAAAATTCAATGACGATGCGTCCCTTGCCCCTCCGATTGGCGGAGAGCTTCACCACGGCGCCGAGCGTCTCGGCGAGCGCCTCTTCGACGCGCAGGTCGTCGCGCGTCTTGATGACCACCTTTTTCTTGGCGGGCTGCTTTTCGGTGAGGCGGCGCACGAGTGCCTCGGTCTGCCGCACCGAGAGCGCCTTGGCGATGACTTCCTTGGCGGCGAGGATCTGGTCGGCGCCCGAGAGCGCGAGCAGCGCGCGGGCGTGCCCCATCTCGAGCTCGCCGTCCATGAGCATGCGGCGCACCTCGGCGGTGAGGTCGAGCAGCCGCAGGAGGTTGGTCGTCGCCGCCCTCGAGCGTCCGATCGCCTCGGCGGCCTTCTCGTGGGTGTAGCCGAACTCCTTGATGAGCCTGGCAATGCCCTCGGCCTCCTCGAGAGGGTTGAGATCCTCGCGCTGCATGTTCTCAATGAGCGCCATCTCGAGCGCATTCTGCGTGTCGGCCTCGCGCACGATGGCGGGAATCGTCTCGAGCCCCGCCATGCCGGCGGCGCGGAAGCGGCGCTCGCCCGCAATGATGCGGTAGCGTCCGTTCTTTGCGCGGCGCACGATGATCGGGCTGATCACGCCCTGGCGGCGGATGGAATCGGAAAGCTCGGCAAGAGCAGCGTCGTCCATGCGCTTCCTCGGCTGCGTGTCCCCGGGCTCGATTTCGGAAAGCGGCAGGCTTTCGAGGCGGCCCTCCGCATCGTCGTTCAGATCGGCGTTCAGGTCCCCGGCATCGCCGAGCAGTGCATCAAGCCCGCGGCCGAGGCCGCCCTTGTTCTTCTTTCCCACGTCTGATTACCCCGTCTGTTGTCAGTTGGCGCGCTCCATGCGAGCGATAAGTTCCTTGGCGCAGGCGATGTAAGCCTTAGCGCCCTTGCTGCTTTTATCGTAAACCACGCCGGGCAGGCCGTAGCTCGGCGCCTCGGCGAGGCGGACGTTGCGAGGAATGATCGTCCTGAAGACCTTGTCGCCGAAATGCTGCTCGAGCTGGCTGCTCACCTGCTGCTGGAGCGTAATGCGCGCGTCGAACATCACGCGCAGCAGCGTCACGATGCGCAGGCTGCGGTTCTTCGCGGCGTGCACGCGCTTCACCGAAGCGATGAGGTCCGTAAGGCCCTCGAGCGCGTAGTACTCGCACTGCATCGGGATGATGACGCCGTCGGCCGCGCAGAGCGCGTTGAGCGTCAGCATCGAAAGGCTGGGCGGGCAGTCGATGAGCACGTAGTCGTAAGCGGAGAGAACCGGCGCGAGCGCATCGCGCAGGCGGCGGTCGCGCCTGTCCATGCCGACGAGCTCCACTTCGGCGCCCGCGAGCTCGCGGTTGGCGGGCAGGATGTCGAAGCCGCCCTTTTCCGAGCGCTGCACGCACTGCGCGAACTCGGCCGTGCCGAGCAGGAGCTCGTAGACGGACTTCTCAAGCTTTCGCTTGTCGATGCCGCAGCCCATCGTGCCGTTGCCCTGGGGATCAAGGTCGATGAAGAGCACGCGGCGCTTGAGATGGGAAAGCGCCGCCGCCAGGTTGACGGCGGTCGTCGTCTTGCCGACGCCGCCTTTTTGGTTAGCTATGCAAAAAATCCGTGCCATGTCTTCTGTTTATTTCGTTTCGGCCGCGCGAGGCCTGCTATCAGGGCATTTTAAACGCGAAGCAAAAAGCACAAGTCACTGCGCGGTGCCGAGCGTGCTCCAGAGCTCGCTGAAGCCCTGCCAGCACACGGTGACGCCGAGGCAGATCAGGATGAAGGCGAAGATTCGGGTGAGCGCGTCGGAGCCCGCGGCGCCGGCGGCGCGGCTCAGGCGGTCGCTGTAGCGGTAGCAGAACCAGGTGACGATCACCGTCGCGACGGCCGCGCAGAGCGTGGCGGAAATATGAACGAGGTCCCTCGGAAGGCTGGCCGAAAGGGCGACCGAAACGGCGATGGCGCCCGGGCCCATCGTAAGGGGAAGCGTGAAGGGATAAAACGCCATCGACTTGAGCTGCGTGCGCGAAAGGTGCGCGGTCTCGTGGCGATCCTCGTTCTGCGACGGGGCATTCAGGGCGCTCCAGCCCGCGGCGAAGAGCACGCAGCCGCCCGCCATGCGCAGGGCGCCCACGGAAATGCCGAAAAAGCGCAGGATCAGATGCCCGCAGGTGAGGCACACGAGCATCAGGACCAGGCTGTAGACGGCGATGCGCTTGCAGACGAACGCACGGTCGCGGTCCGAGAGATCCATCGTCTTGGCGCTGAACATCATGGCGCCGTTGAACGGATTGATCACCGGCAGGAATGTCGAGAAGGTCAGCGCAAAAACCGAAATAAATTCATTAGTGCCAAGCATGGCTGCACTCAAAACAAAAGGCAGGAAAGACCGCTCTTCTCAGGAGAGCTTTCTCATCACGATGAGATGGCGCTCCTCGCAGAGTCCCGGAACGCTGAGGGGGATGATCTTCTCCACGGCGACGCCCTGCGGCAGAGCTGCAATCTCTTCGCGCGGCACAGCGCCTTTCATGGCGGCCCATCGGCCCCCGGCCGACAGCAGATTATCCGTGAGACGAACGAAGTCCGCAAGACAGGAAAACGCTCGGCTCGTGATCAGGTCCCAGTTTCCCGAAAGCGTCTCCACGCGGGCATGATATGCCTTGAAATTCCTAAGCTTAAGCGTTATGGCGGCCTGCGTGAGGAAAACCGTCTTCTTTTTCACCGCATCGACGGCCGCAATCTGCCAGTCCGGCTTGAGGACCGCGAGCGGCACCGAGGGCAGCCCGCCGCCGCTGCCGACGTCGAGCACCGAGGCGCTCCCGGGGCAGAGCGCTTCGAGGTGCGGCACGATCGCCGCGCAGTCGAGCAGGTGGTGCGAGAGCACCTCCTCGGGACTGCGGATCGCGGTGAGGTTGTAGACCTTGTTCCATTTGAGAAGAAGCTGCGCGAAGCGCTCGAGGCTCTCCGCCTGCCCGGCCGAGGCCTTAATGCCGAGCTCGCCGAGCCCCTTCATGAGCCTGTCGGTGAAGTCACTCATCGGCGCCCTCCGCTGCGCGGCCGCGCCCGTAGGCGCGCCGCTTGAGATAAACGATCAGGAGCGAGATCGCCGCGGGCGTGACGCCCGAAATGCGCGAGGCCTGGCCCACGGTTTCGGGACGGACCGCCTTGAGCTTCTGGCGCACTTCGAAGCCGAGCCCGGTGATGGCGTCGTAGTCGATGTCGGCCGGTATGCGCAGCGTCTCGTTGGCCATCGCACGCTCGATTTCGTCTTTCTGGCGATGGATGTAGCCGGAGTACTTGACCTCGATTTCGACCTGTTCCGTCTCTTCAGGAGTGAGCGCTTGCTCGTCGAAAACCTTCTTTCCTTCGGACGTTTTTATTTCAGAAAGCTTTTTCACCGACATATTGGGCCGCGACAGCAGGCTCTTCAGGGCGTACTCGTGCGAGATGTCCTCGCCGAGCACCTTGGCGAGCGCGCCCGGCGCGAACATGCGCGGGTTCACCCAGGTGTCGGAAAGCTTCTGCAGGGCCTTGGCGACGTTTTCCTGCTTGCGGCAGAAATACGCCCAGCGCTCGTCGTCGACCAGCCCGAGCCTGCGGCCGATCTCCGTGAGGCGCACGTCGGCGTTGTCCTCGCGCAGGCTCAGGCGGTACTCGGCGCGGCTCGTGAACATGCGGTACGGCTCGGTGACGCCGCGCGTCGTCAGGTCGTCGACCATGACGCCGAGGTAGGCCTGGTCGCGCCGCGGCGTCCAGCCTTCCTCGCCGCGCGCATAAAGCGCCGCGTTGAGTCCGGCCAGAAGCCCCTGGGCGGCCGCCTCTTCGTAGCCGGTCGTGCCGTTGATCTGGCCGGCGAAGAAGAGGCCCGGCATCGACTGCGTCTCGAGCGTCGTCTTGAGGGCCCTGGGATCGTAGTAGTCGTACTCGATCGCGTAGCCCGGGCGGAGCATGTGCGCGTGCTCGAGGCCCGCGACGCAGTGCACCATGTCGAGCTGCACGTCGAAGGGCAGGCTCGTCGAAATGCCGTTGGGGTAGTACTCGTTGACGTGCAGTCCCTCGGGCTCGAGGAAGATCGGATGGCTGTCCTTGCCCGCGAAGCGCTTCACCTTGTCCTCGATCGACGGGCAGTAGCGCGGGCCCACGCCGTGGATGATGCCCGTGTACATCGGCGAGCGGTCGAGGTTGGCGAGAATGATCTCGTGCATGCGGGGATTGGTCCGCGTGATCCAGCAGCACATCTGCTGCGGATGCTCGGGCGCGGGACGCAGGAGCGAGAAGCTCGGCACCGGATCCGAATCGCCCCACTGCTGCTGGCACTTCGAGAAATCGATCGTGCGCCCGTCGAGACGGCAGGGCGTGCCGGTCTTGAGCCGGCCCTGCGGCATGCCGAGCTCCTTGAGGCGGTCGGCAAGGCGCACGCTCGGCGGATCGCCGGCGCGGCCCGCCTGGTAGTGGTCGAGCCCGATGTGCACCATGCCGTGCAGGAACGTGCCCGCGCAGAGCACCACGGCGCGCGAGGAAAAGCGCACGCCCGTCTGCGTCACGACGCCGGCGGCGCGGCCGCCCTCGACGATGAGGTCGTCGACGGCCTGCTGGAAGACATAAAGGTTTTCCTGGCTCTCGATGCGCTCGCGCATGGCGCGGCGGTAAAGCTGGCGGTCGACCTGGGCGCGCGTCGCGCGCACGGCCGGCCCCTTCGAGCTGTTGAGAACGCGGAACTGGATGCCGGCCGCGTCGGCCGTGAGCGCCATGGCGCCGCCCATCGCGTCGATTTCCTTGACGAGATGGCTCTTGCCGATGCCGCCGATCGACGGATTGCACGACAGGGCGCCGATCGTCTCGAGGTTGTGGGTCACCAGGAGGGTCTTGCGGCCCATGCGGGCCGAGGCGAGGGCCGCTTCGGCGCCGGCGTTGCCGCAGCCCACGACGATGACCTCAAAGGTTTCGGGATACTGCATTTATTTACCGATACAAAACTTGCTGAAGATCATGCCGAGAATGTCGTCGGCCGTGGTCTCGCCCAGAATCATGCCGAGCGCGCGGCCCGCAAGCCGCAGCTCCTCGGCGAGGAGCTCGGCGGTGGCCGACGCGCTCATCGAGCGGGCCGCCGCGAGATGCTCGGCGGCCTGCCTCAGGCATTCGAGGTGGCGCTCCCGCGCCATGTAGAGGCCTTCCGCGTTCGCGCGGAAGCCAACTTTCTCGAGCAGCTTTTCCTTGAGCGCGCCGAGTCCCTCGCCCGTGCGCGCGGAAATGTAGATGCCGTTTTCCTCGTGCGCATTCTCGCAGAGATCGCACTTGTTGAACACGGTGAGCACGTCGACGCCCGGCTGCACCTGCGCGAGGACGCGCTCGAGCGTCTTCGGGTCATCGGGGACCTGCCCCGACGCGTCCCTGAGGTGCAGGACCACGTCGGCGCCGCGCACGGCGGCGAGCGCGCGGTCGATGCCGATCGCCTCGACCCTGTCGCTCGTCTCGCGGATGCCGGCGGTGTCGACGATCTTGACGGGCACGCCGCCCACCGAGACCCAGTGCTCGATGCGGTCGCGCGTGGTGCCGGGCACGTCGGTGACGATGGCGACGTCTTCCTGCGCGAGCGCGTTGAGAAGGCTCGACTTGCCGACGTTGGGACTGCCGACGATCGCCGCCGTCACGCCTTCGCGGAGCATGGCGCCCTGGCGGGCGTTGGCGATGATGCGGCCGAGGTCTTCGGCGGCCTTGTCCGCCCGGCGGTCGATCTCGCGGTAATCGAGCGGATCGACTTCCTCTTCGGGAAAGTCGAGCACCGCCTCGACGTAGGCGCGCAGCTCGTTCACCTCGCCGGCCACGGCGCGCACGGCGCCCGAGAACTCGCCGCTCAGCGAGCGTCCCGCGGCCCTGACGGCCGACTCGCTGGCCGCATCGATCAGATCGGCCACGGCCTCGGCCTGCGCCAGGTCAAGCTTGCCGTTTAAGAAAGCGCGTTTCGTAAATTCGCCGGGCTCGGCCATGCGCAGCGAAAGTGCGCGGCATTTCTCGAGCGCGCTCTTGAGGAGCATGCTCATGAGCATCGGGCCGCCGTGGGCCTGCAGCTCGATCACGGTCTCGCCCGTGTAGCTGTGCGGCGCCCTGTAAAGCAGCACGATCAGCCTGTCGAGCAGAGCGCCCGTGCCGTCGTAATAGGGCAGGTAGCGGGCATAGCGGTCCTTGAGCACCGTCTCGGCGCCGAAAAGCGCTTTTACGAAAGCGCTTTCGAGCTCCTTGGCAAACGACAGGCGCAGCACGCCGATGCCGCCCCGGCCCGCCGGCGTGGCAGGGGCGATGATGGGATCCTTGTCACTGTGAATCATGGCAAATTCCGCCCCTTGGAAAGGCGGTCAGAAAAGAAAGTGCAGGCATTGTAATTCGCGGGAAGCGCGCGCTGTGCCGCACCGGGGCGCTTTTTCCCAGCGCCGTCCGTGGCGCCGCGGCTTCCTGCTACACTCAGCGCTGACTTCCACGCCTTCGTTTTTTTAAGAAAAGCCGCCGATATGACAGACAAAAAGCCACCACGTCCGGAGCAGTTTTTCGGTCCCGCGCTTGCCGGGGCCTGCCTCGGCGTCATCCTCTGCATACCGATCGCGGCTTACACGGCCGCCTGGCTCGGCGACACTTACGAGCGGCGCGCGCTCGTTTACTGCGTGCTGCTGCTCTGGTGCGTCGCGGGCGCCGTGACGATTTTCGCCAAAACCTGGAGGGCGCCGCAGCAGCGGCTCACGCTCGGGCGCATCCTTCTGTGGTGCGTCTCGCTCTGGCTGTGGCCGCTTCTCCTGGCCGCAAGCGCCCTCAGCCGCAGGAAGCGGCAGTGAAGGCGCCTCAGCGGCGCTGGCGGTAGCCCGCGAAGAAGTGCTTCATGCGGCCCATCGCTTCCGCAAGCTCTCGCGTCTGCGACAGATAGACGATGCGGAAATGATCGGGCGTGTCCCAGTGGAAGCCCTTGCCCTGCGTGACGAGGATGCGCTCCTGCCTGAGCAGGTCAAGCGCCATGAGCTCGTCGTCGGTGACGCCGAAGCGGGCGGCGTCGATCTTCGGGAAAATGTAAAACGCCGCATCGGGGCGCACGTAGCTCAGGCCCGGAATATCGTCGAGCGCGCGGCAGACGCACTCGCGCTGCTCGTAGATGCGCCCGCCCGGCACCAGCATCTTCTTCGTTTCTTCCTGCATGGAGAGCGCCGGCGCAATGATCGACTGCCCGGGAACGTTGGAGCAGAGGCGCATCGACGCCAGCATCGAGATGCCCTCGAGATAGCCCTTGGCGCGCGACTTGTCGCCCGCCAGGCACATCCAGCCGATGCGGTAGCCCGCCGCCAGGTGCGATTTCGAAAGGCCGTTGAGGCTCACCGTCAGGAGGTCGGGCGCGAGCGAGGCGAGCGCGATGTGCTCCTTGCCGTCCATCACCAGGCGGTCGTAAATCTCGTCGGCAAAGAGGATCAGGTCGTGCTCCCGCGCCACCTTGACGATGCCTTCGAGGATTTCCTTCGGATAAAGGACGCCCGTGGGGTTGTTCGGGTTGATGACCACGATGCCCTTGGTGCGCGGCGTCACCTTGGAAGCCAGGTCCTTCAGGTCGGGGTACCAGTGCGAGGCCTCGTCGCAGATGTAATGCACGGCCTTGCCGCCCGCGAGCGTCACCGAAGCGGTCCAGAGGGGATAGTCGGGCGCGGGCACGAGCACCTCGTCGCCTTCGTTGAGGAGGCCCTGCATGGACATGGCGATCAGCTCCGAGACGCCGTTGCCCGTGTAAATGTCGTTGGCGCCCACGTTCGGGATGCCTTTCTGGCGGCAGTAAGCGGCGATGGCCTCCCTCGCCTCGGGCAGGCCGTGCGAGTCGGAATAGCCTTCGCTCACGGGAAGATGCGCCGCCATGAAGTCGACGAGCGGCTGCGGCACCTTGAAGCCGAAATAGGCGGGATTGCCGATGTTGAGCTTCAGCACGGATTCGCCCGCGGCGATCATGCGGTTGGCTTCGTCGAGCAAGGGACCGCGGATGTCATAGCAGACGTGATCAAGCTTGTGCGATTTTTGATAAACGGCCATGGCGGCACCCCTTCGGAAAATGTGTTTCAGGCCTTTAATGAACAGGCCATTTGCACATTATGATGCCTTGCGCGGCGGCCGCGCATTTTTTCCCGTTCAGAGATCGAAGAGGATGCCGGCCGCGAGCTTCGTGCGCTCGGCGAGCGAATCGGCGAGCGCGTACTCGCGCTCCGTGTGGTTGAACTCGCCCCTGACGCCCATCGCGCAGAGCACCGGCACGCCGGCCTGCGAGATGATGGACGCATCGGACCCGCCGCCTACGGCGCGTGCGCCGAGCGCGGGAATGCCGAGCCTTGCCGCCGTGCGGTTGACGTCGGCAAGCAGTTTTTCCGACGCGCTCGTCTTTTCCATTGCCGGCATGCGGCAGAGCTCGGTGAGCACGGCCGTGGTGCCGGGCACCGTCCTCGTTTCGGCGATGCGCTCAAGCGCCGCACGGACGCTGCGGTACTGCTCCTCGTTTACGAAGCGCACGTCGATGAGGCAGTGGGCGTGCTCGGCCACCGCATTGGGCGCCGTGCCGCCGCCGATCACGCCGACGTTAACCGAAAGCCCTGCGGCAAGGTTCTGAAGGTGGCTTGCGGCGAGCGTTTTCGCCGCCACTTCGACGACGGCGCTGCGGCCGTCCTGCGGATTGTTGCCGGCATGCGCGCCGACGCCTTTCACGTCGATGCGGAAAAACGCCGATCCCTTGCGCGAGAGCACCGCGCTGCCGTCGGGGTAGCCCGTCTCGAAATTCAGCGCATAAAGCGCCCCCTTCGCCTCGCGCCGGATAGCCTCTGCGGCCCCCGAGAGCGAATGGCCGTTTTCCTCGTCGCCGGCGAGGATGACTTTGACAGGATGCCTGTCCCAGCCGCATGAAACGAGTGCCCTGAGGGCGCCGAACATCACGGCGATGCCGCCCTTCATGTCGAGGGCGCCCGGCCCCGTGACGCGGCCGTCCCTGACGGCAAACGGGCGCTTGGCCGCCTCGCCGTCCGGATAAACCGTATCGAGGTGCCCCGCGAGCAGCACAAAGGGCCGGCTCGTGTCGCCCCTTTCGGCCACCAGGAGGTTGCCCGCCTTCTCGTAGCGCATAAAGCGCACGCGAAAGCCGAGCTTCTCGAGAAACCCGGCCGCTTCGGCGCCGCAGGCGTCAACGCCGGCCTTGTTGCCGACGCCGCAGTCGCGGTTCACCAGCGAAGCCCAGAGCTTGAACTGCCCGGGAAGCAGTTCCTCAAGGCGCGCGCTCACATCGTTCCATGCAGTCATGACGTTTTTCCTGCCTCAGCTTTCTTCGGGCCCGGCGGCGCCGCGCCGCCACGTCCAGGTGCGCACCGTATGGCGCCCGATCACGGATAAATTCGGCTCGAAGCCCGTTCCGGGGCCGTCGGGCACCGCGATCATGGCATCCCTGCCGACGCTCACGGACGGCGTCGTGATGTCGTCGGCGTAGTAGCGGTCGGAGCCCGGGATGTCGTTGGGATAAATGTAGTTGGGCAGGCTCGCCGCCGCAAGGTTGTGGCCGCGGGCCACGCCGGCGTCGACCATGCCGCCGCACCAGCAGCCCACGCCGTGCTCCGCGGCATAGGCCTGCAGGCGGCGGGCTTCGGTCAGCCCGCCCACGCGGGCCACCTTGATGTTGATGATGCGGCAGCTGCCGAGCGCGATGGCGCTCTTGGCCGCCGACGTCGAATCGATGCTCTCGTCAAGGCAAATCGGCGTGGAAAGCACTTTCTGCAGCCTGGCGTGCTCGACGATGTCGTCGTGCGCCAGGGGCTGCTCGATCATCAGCAGCCCGAATTCGTCGAGCGCGCGCAGCGCATCGATGTCTTCGAGCCGGTAGGAGGAGTTGGCGTCGACCGTGAGCGGGATATTGCCGAAAGCGTCGCGGACGGCTTTCACGTAGGCGACGTCGGCACCCGGCTTGATCTTGAGCTTGACGCGCCGGTAGCCCTGCTTAAGGTAGCTTTCCACGGTTTTCACAAGCGCCTGCGGGCTCGGCTCGATGCCGAGCGACACGCCGGCCTCAATGCTGCTGCGCACGCCGCCCAGCGCCTCCTTTTCGGAAATGCCGCGCTCCCGGCTCCAAAGGTCCCAGAGCGCACAGTCGGCGGCGGAACGGGCCATGCGGTTGCGGCGGATCCAGGAAGTTTTGTCGAAAAACGCCTCGGGAGAGGGGATTTCGTCCTTGAGAAGCTCGGGAATCAGAAAGGCGCTGAGCACATAGCGCGCCCCTTCCGTCGTTTCCTCGTTGTACCAGGGGCGGGTGAGGGCGGAGCATTCTCCCCAGCCCGAAATCCCTTCGGCTCCGACGAGCTCGAGGAGCAGGAAGTCTTTCACCTTCAGCTCTCCGAAGCTGGTGCGGAACGGCTTTTTAAAGGGCAGCGAGAGCTGCCTCAGCACGGCTTTTTCGATTCTCATCGCTTCTTTCTCCCCTTCGGCGGCGCCTTATTTCCAGGACGGCACCAGGGCGCCCTTGAAGGTCTTCTCGATGAAGGCCTTCACCTCGGGCGAGCAGTAAGCCGCCACGGCGGCCTTGACGGCAGGCGAGTTCACGTTGTCGCGCCTCGCGGCGATCACGTTCACGTAGGGGCTCGTTTCGGTCGATTCCGCGAAAATCGAGTCCTTCTTGCTGTTGAGGCCTGCGGAAATCGCGTAGCCGGCGTTGATGACGGCCACGTCGGAATCGTCGAGCGAGCGCGGCAGCTGGGCCGCCTCGAGTTCCACGATTTTGATTTTCTTCGGATTGGCGACGATGTCGTTCACCGTCAGCTGGGAAGGCTTGACGTCCTTCTTCACTTCGATCCAGCCGAGCCTGGCCAGCTCGAAAAGCGCCCTCCCGCCGTTGGTCGGATCGTTGGGAATCGTGACCGTCGCGCCGTCGGGCACCTCGGCCGTGCTCTTGTAGCGCTTCGAATAGCCGGCGATCGGCGCCAGGTACGTCTTGGCGGCCGGCACGAGATCGGTGCCGTTCTTGCGGTTGAAATTGTCGAGGTAAGGCTGGTGCTGGAAAGCGTTGATGTCGATGTCGCCCTGCGCGAGCGCCGTATCGACGGCCACATAGTCGCCAAAGGTCTTGACCTTGATCGTGAGCCCCTGCTTGGCGGCCACTTTGGCCGCTTCTTCGGCGATCTGCTCGGACGAGCCTGCGGTCACGCCGAGCACGACGGTCTTGGTCTTCTTGTCCTCTTTGCCGCAGGCGGAAAGCAAAAGTGCGGCGGAAAACGCCAGGAGTATTCTGCGCTGCATGGTCTTTTCTCCGAAAAAAATTGGTGTATCGGAGCATTATGAGGCGGCGCAGACGCTTGATTGCGAAGCGCGTCGAGGTATTACAACGCTGATCAAAAAGCCCGCGAAAAATCCCGGGCCGCAAAAGGGGAGCGATGAAAAAAGGAGGCGTCTTCCAAACGGAAAACGTCTCCTTTGAACGGACGAAGCGGAAGTGCGCCGCTCAAAGGCGCACCGCGCTCCTTACTTGTTGGCTGCCATGCGCTTTGCGCGGTCGGCGGCAATCGTCTTGTTGATGTACCACTGCTGCCAGATCGAAAGCACGTTGTTAGTGAGCCAGTAAAGCACCAGGCCCGAAGCGAAGAAGAAGAACATGATCGAGAAAACGAGCGGCATGATGTAGGTGATCTTCGCCTGCACCGGGTCGGTCGGCTTCGGGTTGAGCAGGATCTGGATGAACATCGTGACCGTCATCAGAAGCGGAAGCACGAACCAGGGGTCGGGCATCGCAAGGTCATGCACCCAGAGGATCCACTCGGAGCCGCGCAGCTCGACGGAGCCGAGCAGCACCCAGTAGAGGGCGAGGAACACCGGGATCTGCAGCAGGATCGGCAGGCAGCCGCCGATCGGGTTGATCTTCTCAGTGCGGTAGAGCTCCATCACCGCGCGGTTGAGGCGCTCCTTGTCGTCCTTGTACTTGTCCTGCAGCATCTTCAGGCGCGGCGTGACGTCCTTCAGGCGCGCCATCGAGCGGTAGCCCGCGGCGGAAATCGGGTAAAGGATCGCCTTGACGATGCAGGTGAGCAGGACGATCGCCCAGCCCCAGTTGTGCACCAGGCCGTAGAGGAAGGACAGCAGCCAGTAAATGGGCTTGGCAAGGAAGGTGAGCCAGCCGTAGTCGACGACGAGCTCAAGGCCCGGCGCCAGCTGCTTGAGGCGGTTCTGGTCCTGCGGGCCGGAATAGAGCAGCGCCGTGTCGGTGACGCTCTTGCCGGGCTCGACGGTGCCGAGCGAGATGAGCGTGCCGACGGAGTAGAGATGCGGGTCGAGCTGGCGCGTGTAGTTCTCGCGCTTCTCGCCCTGCTTGGGAATCCAGGCGCTCACGAAGTGATGCTGCACCATGGCGATCCAGCCGTTGTCGGCGTTCTTTTCATAGGACGCGCTCTTGTCGGCGATGTCCTTGAACTGGATCTTCTGGAATTTTTCCTGTTCGGAATACACGGCCGGGCCCATGAAAGTCGAGTACATCGAGCTTTCGTCCTCGGGGGCGCCGTCGTCGCGCATCAGCTGGTAGTAAATCGAGGGCTTGACGGGCTCGCCGCTGCCGTTGATCACTTCGGTCTTGAGCGTGACGCCGTAGTTGCCGTGCTCGAAGGTGTAGGTCTTGCGGACCGTGACGCCGCCCTTCTCGGACTCGAAGACGACGTCGAGCTTCTGCGCGTCGCCCATGTCGAGCTTGCTGCTCACAAGCTTGAACGGATCGCGGTGATTGGGAAAGTTGCCGCCCACGAGGCCGCTCTGGGCCACATAGGTGCGCTTGGCGTTTTCTTCAAGCAGGTTGACGTTGCCGAGGTTTTCCGGAGCCTTGCGGCCGAGGATAAGGCCGGCGAGGCCGACCTCAGTCCAGTCGGCCTGGCGGGGAATGAGGCGCATCTCGTTGCCGATGATGACGGCGCCCTCGCGGTCGAAGGTGACCTTCATGCGGTCCGTCGTCACAACGACGGGATCCTTGGCCTGGTCAAGCTTGGAAGCGACGATTTCGTCCTTGCTCGCGGCAGGCTTGTCGGCCGGCACGGCATCGGGCGTGCTCGCCGCCGTGTCCGCCTTCTGCTCGGCAGCGGGCTCTTCCTGATGGAAAAAGGACTCACCGCCGCGGTACACCTGGTAGTTGTCCCACAGCAGGAAGCAAGAGGTAAACAGAATGACCCACAGAAAGGCCCGTTGTATGTCTTTTCCCATAGTAGTCCGCTATTAGTTGTGCGTATGCGTGTGATTGTTAAGCCCGCTCTCTGCGTCCGTTTCCTTCACGAGACGCCAGACGCGCCAGTCGAAGGTTTTCGGAACAGGATCATAACCCCTGCCGCCGAACGGTTGGCAGCGAAGGATCCGGTAAACGGCCAGGTAAGAGCCGCGAAGCGCACCGAAGCGCTCGATCGCCTCGAGTGCGTAGTTCGAGCAGGTCGGCACGAAGCGGCACTGCCTGCCCACCCACGGCGAGAGCGTGAGCTGGTAAAGCCGGATGAGACCCTTGAAGAGCTTTTCCGCGGCCTTCATGCCTTCTCCTCCCGGCGGCAGGCGCCGATGCGGCGCGAAAGCTGCCGAAAGAGCAGATCGATGTCGGCGCGCAGCTCCGCCTTGAGCGCGCGAACGCCCGTTTCCCTGCCGGGAACGGACGCGATCGGCGCCTTGAGGCGCAGAGACACATCAAGCCCCATATCCTGAGCGCGCAGCTGCTCGCCAAGATGCGGGGCTTGTTTTCTTGCAGCTTCCCGCAGAAGGCGCTTGATAAGAGCGCGGTCTACGGAGCGGTGCGCATTGCGCTTGCCGACGGTGACGCCGAAGCGCAGCCGGCCGGCCGGCTCGCAGATCAGCGCGCCGGCTGAGAAAAAACGGGAGGAAGCCCGCAGGCAATGCGAGCTTTCGGCGCGGACAACAGCACCGAACTCCGACGTTTTTATAAGACGGCGGCTGCGCGGGAAAGCGAAGGAAGCTGCTGAGGCCGACACGGCGTTTTCAGGCCGTGAACCGGCCATCAGAGAGCCAGGGTATGACGGCCCTTGGCGCGACGGCGGGCGAGAACGCGGCGGCCGCCCTTCGTGCGGCTGCGGACCAGAAAGCCGTGCGTGCGGGCACGCTTGACCTTGGAAGGCTGATAGGTACGTTTGGTAGCCATGATGAATCCTCAATAGCAAAGGGACTGGCTGAAAGAAAAGCCGCCCTTTGAAGAAAAACTGTGTTTAAACCGCCGCCCGGAAAGCGGGCCTTCGGCGCCGAAAGCGGCAAAGGCGTTTCTCAGCGGCATCATTTCCGCGCCCTGCGGCAGGCTTTCGGCCGTGCGGATGCAGCCCGGCGTTCTGCGGGGCGCACTGCGGGATCGTGGAAAAGCTAGATATTTAACCTCACGTAAGGGGATCTTGTCAAATCATTTTGCTGAATATTTGCCTTGCAGGGCATTGCGGCCGGAAACGTAAAAATTACACAATCTTGATCGCCGGCTATCACTCTCACTACATATAGTGTTTTTGATAAAATTTGCCCCATCTACTTGTGTACATCTTTCGAAACGGCCGCAAAATCAACGGATAATGCCCTGAAATTTAAGAAGTAAATTATCCACACCCTTCTGTGGATAACAGGTCCGTTTTCTCCACGGAAACGCGGTCGATCCGTTAAAATAGACTGCCTGCCGTCCTGCCCAGCAGGAGGCAAGAGCCGGCGTCTTTTCCCTAGAAGCGGAGCGCCGGCGGCCTTTTTTACTGACCTTGTTGTTATGAACACTTTTTGGCAAGACTGTCTCTCCCAGATCAAGGCGATGAATCTTCCGCCTGCGGTGATGAGCCTGTGGTTCAAGCCGCTGAAGCCTGTGAAATGGGACAGCAATCTCGGCGAGCTGGTGCTTGAGGCGCCCGAGGGCAAAGTCCCCACCATCCGCTCCACGTACGTTCCGGTCATCCAGAAAATTGCGAGCTCGCTGCACGGCTCGCCCGTCAAGGTGACGCTGCAGAGCGGCACCAATCCGGACGTCAATATCATCGATCCGCACGCAAAGAGCGAGGAAGAACGCGAAAAAGAAGAGCGCCGGCGCGAAGAAACGGGCCTGCTGCCGGGCCTCACGTTTGAAAACTACGTCAACGGCAACGCCAATCAGCTCGCCGTCGCGGCGGCCGAGCACGTGGCGAGCTCCGTCGGCGGCACGCAGTACAACCCGCTTTATATATATGGCGGCGTGGGCCTCGGCAAAACGCATCTGATGCAGGCGATCGGGCACCGCTACCTCGACCTCCACCCCAAGGCGAAGGTCCGCTGCGTCTCGGCGCAGGACTTCATCAGCGAGTACACGGCCGCCACGCGCGACTCGGTCAACTCGCGCAAGGCCCTGCAGATGTTCGACGAACGCTACAAGAGCCTTGACCTGCTGCTGATCGACGACGTGCAGTCGTTCTCGGGCGCCAAGGGCTCGCAGGCGCAGTTCTTCCGAGCCTTCGAAGCGCTCGTGCCGCACAACAAGCAGGTGGTGCTCACGGCCGATACCTACACGCGCAACCTGAAGGACATCGAGCAGCGCATCATCTCGCGCCTCTCGCAGGGCCTTTCGGTCGCCATCGAGCCGCCCGAGCTTGAAATGCGCATCGCGATCCTGCTCAACAAGGCGCAGGCCGCCGGCGTCGACCTGCCCGAAGAGGTGGCGATGTTCATCGCCAAGCGCCTCAAGTCGAACGTGCGCGAGCTCGAGGGCGCCCTGCAGCAGATCATCGCTTTCCAGCAGTTCCAGCCCGAAGCGGCCAAGGAGATCACGATCGACATCGCCAAGCACGTGCTGCGCGACCAGTTCTCCGCCGACAACAACCTGGTGACGATCGAGAACATTCAGAAGACCGTTGCGGATTACTACAGCATCAAGGTTTCCGAAATGTACTCGAAGCGCCGCCCCGCCTCCATCGCGAGGCCGAGGCAGATTGCGATGTACCTTTCCAAGGAACTCACGCAGCACAGCCTGCCTGAGATCGGACAGAGCTTCGGAGGGCGCGACCACACGACCGTGATGCACGCCGTCCGCAAGATCACGCAGGAAAGACAGGCAAATGCGGAGCTCAACCACGAAATTCACGTGCTCGAGCAGATGATCCGCGGCTAATTGTTTCGTTCACTTTTCTTTTTTTAGGTAGAAGATCATGTACATCCACAGCAGCTGCGAGCAAGTCCTCAAGCCCGTCAAGACGGTCGAGGGCATCGTCGAGAAGAACCAGTCTCTGCCGATTCTGGGCAATATCCGCGTTGAGCAGGACGGCGTGAATGTCAAGTTCTCCGCCACGGACCTCGACATCCAGATCCAGACCGAGGCGCCGGTCGGCGTCGAGGGCAAGAAGTCGCTCTTCACGGTTTCCGCCGCCAAGTTCTCGAGCATTCTCAACTCGCTTTCCGCTTCCGACAGCATCGCCGTCGACCTCGACGGCAGCAAGCTCGCGGTGAGCAGCTCCTCGGGCTCCTTCAGCCTGCAGACGCTGCCCGCCGAGCAGTATCCGGTGATCAAGGAAAGCGAATGGGAGCAGGAGCTCGAGGTCGAGGCGAAGGTGCTCCGCTACCTCTTCGCGATGACCGCGTTCGCGCAGGCGAGCCAGGACGTGCGCTACTACCTCAACGGCGTCCTCCTCGTGAGCGAGGGAAAGACGCTGCGCACGGTGGCCACCGACACGCACCGCCTGGCCTGCTGCGAGATCACCCTTGAGAAGGACACGCCGGCCGTCCAGGTCATCATCCCGCGCAAGACCGTGCGCGAGCTCATCCGCCTGCTTCCCGAGGACGACACGCCCGTCAAGGTGCAGTTCTCCGACACGCAGGTCTGCTTCACGTACGGCAGCGTGCGCTTCCTGAGCAAGCTCATCGAGGGCAAGTTCCCCGACTACAAGCGCGTGCTCCCGACCGAAGAGAACAATCCCAAGGCGATCACGCTCGAGCGCGAGAAGCTCATTGCCTCGCTGCGCCGCGTGGGCATCATGACCAACGAGAAGTTCCACGGCGTGCGCTGGATCCTCGGCAAGAACGAGCTGCAGATGCAGAGCACCAACTCCGAGCACGAGGAAGCCATCGAGCGCCTGCCGATCGAGTGGAACTACGACGAGATGGACATGGGCTTCAACATCACGTACCTGCTTGACGTGCTTTCGATCCTGAAGTCGAAGGAAGTGTGCTTCCACTTTGCCGAGGCGAACAATTCCGTGCTTGTCACGATGCCCGACAACAAGGAGCGCTTCCGCTACGTCGTGATGCCGATGCGCATCTGACCGAATGCCGGCGCCGGCCTCAAAAGGCCGGCGTTTCGGATTGAAGAAGAAGAGATTTACGGTTAGCCGTTAGAAAAAACAACAGCCATGAGTGAAATCGAAGAGAACAAGAACTTGAGCGAAAAGGCCCCCGAAGGCGGCGAAAACGCAGTCGACAAGGTGACGCGCACCGCGGATTTGACCGAAACGGTTCCCGAAAGCAGCGTTTACGACGAACACAGCATTCAGATTCTCGAAGGCCTTGAGGCCGTGAGAAAGCGCCCGGGCATGTACATCGGCGACACCGCCGACGGCTCCGGCCTGCATCACCTCGTCTACGAGGTGGTCGACAACTCGATCGACGAGGCACTCGCCGGCTACGCCCACCGCGTCCAGGTCACGATTCACACCGACAACTCCGTCTCGGTCGTCGACGACGGCCGCGGCATTCCCTCGTCCATCAAGTGGGACGACAAGCACAATCCGAAGCGCAGCGCCGCGGAAATCGCGCTCACGGAGCTGCACGCCGGCGGCAAGTTCGACAACAACGGCTACAAGATCTCGGGCGGCCTGCACGGCGTCGGCGTCTCGTGCGTCAACGCGCTTTCTTCCTGGCTGCGCCTGATCGTGCGCCGCGACGGCGAGGCACGCCTGCTGGAGTTCGAGCGCGGCAAGGTGAAGAACCGCATCGTCGAAGAAGCCGTCGATCCGGAAAACGGCAAGAAGGTCCGCATCTCCCCGATGAAGGACCTCGGCCCGACGACGCGCCGCGGCACCGAAGTGCATTTCCTGCCCGACACGGAAGAGATTTTCGAGCAGGTCACGGAATTCAACTACGACACGCTGCTCTCGCGCCTGCGCGAGCTCTCGTTCCTCAATTCCGGCGTGGCGATCGACCTCATCGACCAGCGCACGGCGCATGAGGCGCACCTCAAGAACGACAAGGGCCTGGTGGCCTTCGTGCAGTTCAAGAACCAGAGCCGCACCCCGATCCACGAGCACATCTTCCACGCCAAGGAAACCGTGCAGAGCAACGGCGTGCCCGTCGAAGTCGAAATCGCCATGCAGTGGCAGGACGGCTACAACGAGGTGCTCGCCGCCTACACGAACAACATTCCGCAGCGCGACGGCGGCACGCACGTCACCGGCCTGCGCGCGGCCATGACGCGCGTTCTGAAGAACTACATTGCCGCCAACGAAATCGGCAAGCGCCCCGGCAGCAAGAAGGCCGACATCGAGCCCGAAGGCGACGACATGCGCGAAGGCCTCACCTGCGTTCTCTCGGTGAAGCTGCCGCAGCCGAAGTTCAGCTCGCAGACCAAGGACAAGCTCGTTTCGAGCGAGGTGCGCCCCGCCGTCGAAGAAGTGGTGGCGCGCGAGCTCGAGCTTTACCTCGAGCAGAATCCCGCCGACGCGAAGACCATCTGCGAGAAGATCGTCACGGCCGCCAGGGCCCGCGAGGCCGCGCGCAAGGCCCGCGAAATCACCCGCAAGTCCTTCTCGGGCGGCGGACTGCCCGGCAAGCTCGCGGACTGCCGCGAGAAGAACCCCGCGCTCTGCGAGCTCTTCCTGGTCGAGGGCGACTCCGCTGGCGGCTCCGCCAAGCAGGGCCGCGACTCGCGCTTCCAGGCCATCCTGCCGCTGCGCGGCAAGGTGCTCAACGTCGAGCGCGCCTCTCAGGACAAGATGCTCGACTCCGAGCAGATCCGCACGCTGACGCTCGCGCTCGGCACCAACATCGGCAAGGACTTCGACATCTCGAAGCTGCGCTACAACCGCATCATCATCATGACCGATGCCGACGTGGACGGCGCGCACATCAGGACGCTGCTGCTGACGTTCTTCTACCGCCAGATGCCGCAGCTCATCGAAGGCGGCCACGTCTACATCGCGCTGCCGCCGCTCTACCTGGTCAAGAAGAGCCAGAACGACAAGGGCGTCTACCTCATGGACGAGCGCGAAATGAGCGAATACCTCATGAAGATCGCCATGGAGGACGCGCGCCTTTACAAGACGAAGGCCGACTTCGACGCCGGCAACGCCGTGCGCGGCACCGAGCTCGAATCGCTCGTCAAGGAATTCCTGCAGGCCCACAGCGTCATCACGCGCCTGCAGGGCGTGATCGACAAGGCCGCGCTCGTTGCGGTGGCCGCCGGCACCGAGATCAACCTCGAGAACGAGTTCACCGCGAAGCGCACGGCCGAAGCGCTGCAGAAGGAAATGCGCGACCCGAACGTCCAGGTCGAAGCCGTCTACGACGAGGAAAACGAGAAGCACCTCATCAAGGTGCACCGCCTCATCCACGGCAACTACAAGACCACGACGATCTCGCCGGAGTTCACGCTCTCTGCCGACTACAAGAAGCTCCTTGAGAACGCCGACATGCTCCGCGGCGTGATCGGCGACGGCGCCCGCGTTGCCCGCGGCAAGGAAGACAAGGCCGTCAAGAACTTCGGAGAGGCCGTGCAGTGGCTCCTCAAGCAGGCTGAGAAGGGCCTCATCCGCCAGCGCTACAAGGGCCTCGGCGAAATGGACCCCAAGCAGCTCAACGACACGACGATGGACCCGGCCGTCCGCCGCATGCTCCGCGTGCGAATCGACGATGCGGCGAGCGCCGACGCGATCTTCTCGATGCTGATGGGCGACGTGGTCGAGCCGCGCCGCGAGTTCATCGAGACCAACGCGCTCTTTGCGGGCAACATTGACGCGTAACATAGGAAAACGATCCCGGAAGCCCCGGCTTCCGGGACCTGAGGCGCTTTTATCCGGCGCCGGCGAAAAAGATGCACCTAGGAGGAGAACATCATGCGCAACCTTGACAACAAGCTCGTCGTGGCCGTCTCCTCGAGGGCGCTTTTCGACCTTGAGGAAGAGCACCGCCTTTTTGAGCAGAAGGGCTACCAGGCCTTCAGGGCCTACCAGATCGCGCACAAGAACGATCCCCTGAAGCCCGGCGTCGCCTTCCCGTTCGTGCGCCGCCTGCTCGGGCTCAACAGCCTTTTCAAGGACCACGACCCGTTCTGCGTCGTGGCGCTCTCGCGCAATTCGCCCGAGACCGCGCAGCGCTTCTTCAATTCCTGCAAGCATTACAGCCTTCCGATCACGGCGGGCGCCTTCACGTCGGGCCAGTCGACCTATCCGTTCCTGCAGGCTTTCAACGTCTCGCTCTTCCTGAGCGCCAACCCGGTCAGCGTCAAGAACGCCATCGCCGCGCACCAGCCGGCCGGCCTCGTGCTCCCGGCGCCGATCGAAGACGAGGATTCCTCGCCGACGCTGCGCATCGCGTTTGACTTCGACGGCGTCATCGCCGACGACGAGAGCGAAAGGGAGTTCCAGAAAGAGGGTCTCCAGGGCTTTCACCGCCTCGAGCAGGAAAAAGCCCTCACGCCGCATTCGCCGGGCCCGCTCTCCAAGCTTTTCAAGCAGCTCTCCGACTTCCAGCGGCTCGACTACCAGCTGCGCGGCAGCGGCAATGCGTACTTCGAGCCCGCGATCCGCATCTCGATCGTCACATCGCGCGGCGCGCAGAGCGCCGAGCGCCTGGTGACGACGCTCAAGAGCCTCGGCATGAGCGCCGCGGAGCTGTTCCTTCTCGACGGGCTCGACAAGCAGCCCATCCTCAAGACGATCCGCCCGCACATCTTCTTCGACGACCAGGCGGACAACCTCAGCGAGAGCATGAACGCCGTGCCGAGCGTGCTGGTGCCTTTCGGCGTGCACAACGTCGCCCCGGCAGAGGAAAAAGCCGGCGAAAAGGCGCCTCGGGACGCCGCCAGTGAAAAGGAGCCGTCTTCCGACTGAAGGCTGAAGCGCCATGAAATGCCCGCACCTCTTTATGCCGCTTAAAGTCGGCGCCCACGTGCTGAAAAACCGCATCGTGATGGCGCCGGTCAGCACGGGAAATGAAAAATCCGACACGATCGGCGAGGACATGCTTGCCTTCTACCGCACCCGCGCCAAGGGCGAGGGGCCGGGGCTTTTCATCATCGGCCACGGCGCGGTGCACATTTCCGGCGTCGGCCGCCTCGGCGACCCGGTGATCAACGACCAGTGGCTCTCCAACGCCGCTCGTCTCAACAAAGAAATCCACGATGCGGGGTCGAAGTCGATCCTGCAGCTGCTTCACTGCGGCGCGGCGAGCACGCATCCGCTGCGCGTGGCCGCCAGCCGCATCTACAACTACGACACGGGGCTGTGGATCCACAGGGCGCCCAGCTTCGTGACAGAGCACCTCATCAGCCTCTATGCCCTGCAGGCCTACGGCGCCGTCGCCAGGGGCAATTTCGACGGCGTGGAGATCGCCGGCGGCGGCATGACGTTCCCGAACACGTTCTCGACGCCCGCGCTCAACAAGCGTCAGGACAAGTGGGGCATCGACGGCAGCATGACGTTCGCCGCGGAGCTTGTGCGCAGGGTGCGCAGCTTCATCGGCCCCTCTCCGATCCTTTCCTACCGCTTCTCGCTGATCGACGCGAACCCCAAGGGCAACGAATGGCACGACATCCTGCAGCTCGCGCAGAACCTCGCCTATGAAGGCGTGAACCTGTTCAGCTTCGACATCGGCCTGTCGCTCAACTCGGTGCCGGTCGCCACCGACCTGACGCCGGACGGCGTCTGGGTGCCTTTCATGGAGAAATTCTCCGCAGAGATCTCGGTGCCCGTCATCTTCGGAAAGAAGCTCAGGGATCCGGAAAAAATGGATGCGCTCCTCGAGCGCAACCCGACCTGCTGCGTTGAAATCGCCCGTCCCTTCATCGCCGATCCGCACTGGGCGGAGAAGGTCAGCCGCGGCGAAACGCCGCGGCCCTGCGTATGCTGCCCGCAGGGGTGCCTTGCCAAGATCAAAAAGCAGACGCGCCTGTGCTGTGTGGCCAATCCCAGCGTGATCGCCTCGGAAGAAATTCCAAGCGACAAGCGCAGAAAAGGCAGGGAAGTGCTGGTGATCGGCGGCGGCCCCGCCGGCATGGCGGCCGCCAAGGAGGCCGCGCTGCACGGCATGGACGTGACGTTAGCCGATGAGAACGAGGAGCTCGGCGGGCTCTTTCTGATGAGCTCCCGCGTCCCGGGGCGCGAAATCGTCAGGACGCTGCTGAAGGCGCAGGAAAAAGAACTCGAAGAGCTCGGCGTGAAAATCGTCAAGAACCGCCGCGTCACGCCGCCCTGGATCGAAGAGAACTTCAACCGCGCCCGCATCATCCTTGCCACCGGGCGCGAATCGTCGATTCCCGACATCAGCGGCATCGACACGCCCAACGTGCTCACCACGGAAGACCTTCTGAAGCGCAAGGAGGGCATCGGGCACCGCGTCGCCGTGATCGGATCCAACCCGATAGCCGCGGCCATCGTGCGCTACCTCTGCGCGCTCTCCGTGACCGATTTCGACGAATGGTGCCGGGCCTGGGGCATCGGCAACCCGGTGAATCATGCGGGCGGCATGCTCGGCTTCATCCCGCACCTGAAGCCCCGCTCACTCAAGACGTACTGGCTCTCGCGCTCGGAAGTGACCATGGAAGACTACTTCCGCGACCGCAACCGCCTGAGCGAGCTCCAGTGGCTGCGCATGAACGGCGCCAATATCTTCGAGCACGTCAAGATCGAGCAGATCGATGCTTTCAGCGTGCGCATCCGCACCTTCGGCAGCGACAGCTCGTCGATCCTGCGCGTCGACCGCATCATTCTCGCCGAGAGCATGCAGCCGAAGGATGATCTCGCCAAGCCGCTCACGGAGCAGGACCGCCGCTTCGTGCTCGCCGGCAGCGTCAGGGAAAGCAAGACCGCCTACAGCTCTGGCGAAGCGGCCCTCGACGGACGCGAGAGCGTCTACAGGCTCATGTCGCTGGGCTGACCGCTTCAAAACCAACAGGCTGATTTATAAGAAAAATCAGTTTTAATTCACAAGCAATCAACAAGCTAACCAACAGCTTATTAACAAGCTTTTTGTTTAAAAAGTGCTTGTTTCTAAGGCTCTCTTTTCTTCCCGGATGCCTCTTTGGTCACACTTTTATTATTTAAAAGCGACCTTTTTTTGATCCCTGGAAAGCCTTGCCTGACAAGAGAATATTTCTTTATATATTAAACACAGTAGTAGTAGAAGAAGGGCCGAAAATTTCTGTGGATAACGCAAAAAAATATTAAAAAATCAAAAATTTGCGCTATGACTAACATTGTGGAGAAAGATTCTTTTTCGCTGTGGGCTCCTGTGGAGAAATGTGGATAACTTTTTGCTGCTTCGGGTTCACAAAAAAGTTATTCACAAAAGAGGAATTCCGGTGCGTCGGCTGTCCACATAATTCTCCACTGTTTATAAAACATTTTTGTTTCTTTTTATCTTTTTTCTGAAAAGAAAAGCCGGTCCTTTCGGTGCTGGAAAGGCCTGTGAGCAATTTTGCTGGTCTTCGCTTTCCGCCGCCTTCGGCCTGTAAAATCCTGAGAATCAGAGAACGCGCTGAAAGCTGCTTCCTCTTTCTTTTTTTCTTTTTGGAAAATCGCCATGGAAAAGCAAGTGATAGCCACCGACAGGGCACCTGCCGCCATCGGTCCTTACTCTCAGGGCATTGCTGCCGGAGAGCTCGTCTTTGTCTCCGGCCAGATCCCCGTCGATCCGGCGACCGGCGCCATGCCCGAAGGCATTGCCGCGCAGGCCGAGCAGAGCCTGAAGAACCTGAGCGCCGTGCTCGAAGCCGCCGGCTCGTCGATGGGCGGCGTTGTGAAGACGACCTGCTTCTTAAAGGACATGGGTGACTTTGCGGCCTTCAACGAGGTCTACGCACGCTTTTTCCCCGCCGGCGGAGCGCCGGCCCGGTCCGCCGTCGCCGCTGCGGCGCTCCCGAAGGGCGCCTTGGTCGAGATCGAAGCGATTGCGCTCCGCCGTTAGGCGGGCGTCCTTCTCGCATATCAGGGGACGGCCGTCGGCGGCCGCTCCTTTGGGCTTTTTACGCCGTGTTTTCGCCCGCTGCGGGTTCCTCGCCGGGTGCTCCTGTGCTTTATAGAAGCTTTTCTATCGGAGCACTCTTATTCTTAAGACGTTTAATATTACGGAAAGGCAGAAGGCCCCTCATCGTCCCTTTGCGGCGCCGCTGCTTGCTTCTTGATACTATTTAAAACCCGTACGGGGAAGTTTTTTCCATTTTTATTTGGCTACACTTCTCCCTTGTGTCTTGATTTCACTGGAAGGCTCATCATGCGTTTGTCAAAAAAGATTCTGCTGGCCTGCTCGGCAGCCTCGGTGCTGCTGCTTTCCGGCTGCGTGCCGATCCTCTTCGGCGGCACGGCGGCTACTTCGGCCGCAGTGATCACCGACCGCCGCACCACGGGCAACATCGTGAGCGACGAGGTGATTGAGAAGCGCGTGAGCTATGACATCTCCCAGGCCATTGGCAGCGAGGGCATGCACATCACGGTGACGAGCTACGACGGCAAGGTGCTGCTCACCGGCGAAGTGGCCACGCAGGAAGCCAAGGACAAGGCGCAGAGCATTGCGCAGCAGAGCCTCGACGTGAAGAGCGTCGTCAACGAGCTCTCCGTCGAGCCCGTCACGTCCGTAAGCCAGCGCCTCTCCGACTCGATGCTCGCCACCAAGGTGCGCTCGCAGATCATCGGAACGAGCAAGATCTCCCTTAACCAGATGAAGGTCACGGTCGACCGCGGCATCGTCTACCTGATGGGCATCGTCACCCAGCAGGAGGCGGAGACCACCAAGCAGGTCGCCTCCGGCGTGAGCGGCGTGAAGCGCGTCGTGGCCGTGTTCTCTGTGGAAAGCGAGGAGATGGTTCGCCAGCGCATGCACGACATCGAAAACGCGCAGAGCACCCAGAACAAAGACGGCGAGCCTTCCGAGATCACGGAATAACCGGCCTCTCCAGAGCTTTTTAAGACAAGAAAAAAGGAGCTCCTTGAACTGTCCCCAGAAAGTGAGACACTCTCTGGGGATTTTCTATGGCTAAAAGAATCTCAACGGATGTTCGTCAACAAGTTCTGCAGTTACTAAAGCAGGGAAGTCGTGCTCGGTCTATATCTCACCATTTAGGTCTAACTCCAAGCCTCGTGCAGAAATGGCAAGCGATGTTCGATCATGGAGACGTTTCCTGGATTACTGCTTCGCAACACCATTGGACTGTACATGAAGCATGGCAAGCCATTGAACTTTTCAAGAGCGGTATGTCCTACACGGCAGCGGCTCATGCCATGGGAATGGGCAGTGCGGATGTGCGAAGATTTGTGATAAATGCAGGGAAATACGGGGTCCCAATTCTCAAAAAGGGACGCCATGCTCAGAACCGGGAGGTCAAGCATATGCCTGAAAAATCATGCGATCTTCGCGAGGAAAGTCCTTCCCAAGCCGGCAGCAGAGAAGCACAGCTTGACAGAGAGAAAAAAGAGCTGAAGATCCTTCTGGAATGTTTTATGGCATCCGTTGATAAGCATTTGGGCGGAACGGAAGGCAGAAAAAAAAAGATCTCCTATTTTGCGAAGCAATTACAGCAGCATATCGCAAAGGGGTACCCGTTGCCCGATCTTGCGACTACACCCATACCAGCCGGAGCTCCTATTACCGACGTACTCGAGTTCCTAGCAAACGAATGCTTGAAGATCAGGCTCTCGGTGAACGCATCAAGGCTATCCAAGAGCACCACGAAGGACGATACGGAGCCCGGAGAATGACAGCGGCGCTTCGCATTGACGGCGGAGAGCGCAAACCCGGACACAACCAAGTTGCCCGCATCATGAAAGAAATGAACCTCCAGGCTGTAATCCGACGCAAGAACAGCTACAGGGTTTGCCTGAAGAAAGGGAAACTCCCCGACGGGACGGTTCTCGAAAACACGCTCAACCGCAAATTCGAGCAGAAAGAGCCGCGCAAGGTCTTTGTGACTGACGTGACTTATGTCCCTACGGACAAAGGCTGGCTGTACGTTTCTGCCGTCTTGGACCTGTGCACGCGCGAAGTTGTTGTATGCGAGATGAGCACACGCCAGGATTTGGCTCTTGCAATGAAGACGCTGGATTCACTTCATGCGCTGGTGAAGGGTCCCGTTCTGCTTCACAGCGATCAGGGAGTTCTTTATACGAATACTGCTTTCAGGAAGCGAGCAGCAGAATACGGCATTAAGCAAAGCTATTCGCGAAGAGGAAACTGCTGGGACAATGCCGTTATGGAAGGCTGGAACGGCACGTTAAAGGCGGAGTGGATGTATCTCCCCAGCAAGATGCGCCACAAGCATTTGCTGAGCGCTGAGAAAGCCAAGCAGGAAATAAAGGCTTACTGCGTTTACTACAATGAGGAACGCATACAGGAAAAATTAAACTACCGCTCCCCCAAACAATTCAGGGAAGCGGCAGAAGCTAAGATCGCCTCGGCGGTCGGTTAAATCTGTCTCACAAACTGGGGACAGTTCACCTGCCCGCGCAGGAAGCTCCTTTTCCTTTATTGGCTGCGGTTACTGGCGCAACATTTCCGAGAGAATTTTCGCTCCCTCAATGCCGAGGCGGTTGGCGGCAAGCGGGCTGTCGCCGGTCAGGACGTTGCGGTCGCGGTGCACGGCGCCGGTGATGTCCGTGTTGAGAACTCTGACGCCGAGCTTTTCAAGCCGCGCGGCGAGCAGCCAGGGGAGCCTGCCCGGCATATAGCCGATGTCCTGGTTGGCGCCTTCGTCAAGCGCATCGGGAAAGACCATCATGTCGTAGCCGCGGAAAAGGAAATCCTCATCCTTTTCGCCCACTGAGGCGGCAAGGAACCCCGCCGGGCCGTGGCAGAGAGAAATAACCGCTTTCTTTTCCCGCATGGCCCAGAAAAGGACTTTTTTCACCGAAAGGTCGAACGGCAGGCCGAGAAGCGCGGCATGTCCGCCCGGAATGAAAACGCCGGCGTAGGGAGAATCGGGAGCGGTGACGCTGCCGACGATGTCCGAAAGGCGCTTCGGCGCCTCGAGCTTCGGCAGGCAGCTTTCGTAAAAGTCTGTCACTGCCTTGTCTTCGGTTGGCATGGCCCACATTTCCAGCTTGACCATGTTGCCGGAAAGCGTCGCCGGTTCAATGTCGAAGCCGGCGTGCGCAAGGTGCATCATCGGCAGCAGCGTCTCGACGGGATGATTGCCCGTGGAGAAGAAGCGTCCGTTCTTCATGCGCACATAGCGCTCGTCGGAAGCGATCATGAGGATCTTGCGGCCGGCCGCGGCCGGGAGAGGCTCCGTTTCGTAGCCGCTGAAGTCGCTTTTCTTGCTCGTGTAGAGCGAAAGCGAGTATTCAGAGGGGAAAAAGGCGTTGTGCTCGGCGCGGTCAGGAACGGGCTGTTTATTGAGATTTTCAGTCATATCAGTCAGGGGACTTTGCTGTTGAACATACCCTGATCATATCGGAAATCACGTTTTTTCAATAGCCGGCCAGCAGCACGCTCAGCAGGGCGCCGATCGAGAAGAGCAGCGAGAATTTCAGCTCGAGCTTCACGCACTCGAACATCGTGCCGTTCAAGGCTTCGTGCTTCAGGGTGCGCATCTGGCGGAAGATTTCCGCGCAGCGCGGCATGGCGATGAAGGTGAGCACGCAGGGCCAGAGCTGCGGATTGGCGATCATCATCAGCGCGACCAGCGCGAAGGGCAGGTAGAGCACCGCCGCAAAGATGATCGGGAAGCGCTTCTCGCCGGCCACGACGGCCAGCGTGCGGCGGTTGATGCTCTCGTCGTGCTCCCTGTCGCGCCAGTTGTTGACGCAGAGCACCGCGGAGGCGATGGCGCCCAGCGCGGCGCCGAGCGCCACGGAGTTGGCCGTCAGCATGTGCGCCTGCAGCCAGTAAGTGCCGAGCACGGCCGTGAGGCCGAAGAAAATCAGCACCGTGATTTCGCCGAAGGGCGTGTAGGCGATGGGCTTCGGGCCGCCCATGTAGGCGTAGGCGGCAACGGTCGACGCGATGCCGATGACGGCGAAGAACCAGCCGCCGAAATAGATCAGCACCGCGGTGTTGAGCAGGCCGAGCGCAATCGTGAGCCTGATGGCATTGCGCGCCTGCCCCACGGTGAGCCAGCCCCTGGCCGTTGCTCTCGGCAGGCCGCGGCGGTTGCCCGTTTCGGCGTGCCGCTCGGTGTAGCCGAGGTCGTTCTTCATGTTGGTGAGCGCCTGCATGCAGATGGCCATCGTGAACGTGAAAAGCGCCACGAGGGGCTTGAAAATGCCGGTTTCTGCATAAGCCAGCGAAAGCGCTGCGATCACCGGCGCAACGGCCACGCCGAACGTTTTCGGGCGCGTGAATGCAAGCCAGGCCCTGAGACTGCCCGGACGGACTTCTTCTTCCGGCATTTCAGAGTGCGTATTTGACGAGGGGGCAGGACGTGAGCGCGCGGTAATAGTTGTCGAGCTGCTCTCGGGACTTGGCGTTCACGGTGACCGTGAGCGCCATGTACTTCTTCTTGGCGGAGAAATCGGTCTCGAGCGTCTTTTCGTCGAAATCGTCAAAGTGCTCGTGCGTTATCTTAAGAACGGTGTCTTTGAATTCCGCCGTGCTGAGTCCCATGATTTTCACGGGAAACAGCATCGGGAACTTCATGACGGGCTCTTCTTTGCCCTCGCTCTTCTTTTCAGTGTCGGCCATGGTGTTGCAATCGGGTTATTCCTGAAAGATTTCCAATGCTAAACGCACTTGTCCGAATTGTCGAACTGATGACAAAATGGAGTCCTGCGGCCGCCGCGGGAAAAGGGGCGGACCGCGTTTTTTTCTTTTTTGAAGAGGCTTTTTCTTGCTTTCTGCACAGTGCGGCCGCCAAACCGTGGCGGTCACCGGCTCCACCAACGACGATCTCAAGCGCAAGCTCGATGCGGAAAGGCTCGGGCAGCCGTTCCTGCTCATCGCCCGCCGCCAGACGGCGGGCCGGGGCACGAGGGGACGGCGCTGGACGATGCGCGAGGGTTCCCTGATCTTTTCGCTTGCAGTGCCTGAGGCGTGCATCCGCTGCGCGCTCACGCTCGTCCCGATCGCCGCCGGCATGGGCGTCTGCGAGGCGCTGGTCGCGCACGGCGTCGATGCCGCGCTCAAGTGGCCCAACGACATCTGGATCCGCGGCGGCAAGGCGGGCGGCATCCTCTGCGAAGCGCACCGCGACGCCGCCGGGCGCGGCGCCGTCATCATCGGCGTCGGCATCAACCGCACGGGAGACCGTTCTCTTAAAACCACCAACGGGTGGCCGATCACCGGCGCCGCCCAGCCTTCCTGCCCGCTGGTTTCCGAAGAAGAGCGGGAAGCGGTGCTCGAGGATCTCGCCCAGGGCATTCTCGATAAAATGGCTTTGCCCGACGAGGCGATCGTGCGCCAGTGGGGCTTTTTCGATGCTTTTGCCGGCCGGACGGTGACGCTCGTCGGGGACGAGAGGACCGCCAGGGGCGTTTCTCAGGGCATCGATGCCGGGGGACGCCTGATCCTGAAGGACGAAGAAGGCGCCGAACACGCCTTTTCATCAGGAAGCATTGCGCATGACGACTCTGCTCATTGATCTCGGGAACACCGCGCTCAAGTGGACGACCAGGGAGGATCCCGACAATCCTCATACGATCGTGCACCAGGGCAGCACGCACTTCAAGGAAGAGCTCTACAAGCTGTGGCTCGAGATGCATCCGGACCGCGTGGTCGGCTGCACGGTGGCGGCGCCCGTCGTGGCGTTCTCGCTCACGAAGTTTTTCAACGACCACGGCATCAGCTGGATCTGGGCGCGTCCGCAGGACGCTTTCCACGGCCGCTATGAGCTCAGGAGCACTTACAAGGGCCTCGGGGCCGACCGCTGGTTTGCGGCGATCGGCGCCGTGCACGCCATGCCCGAGGAAAAGGCGCTCCTCGTCTGCCACCTCGGCACGGCCACGACGGTCGACGCGGTGGTGCGCGACAGCATGGGCATCTATCAGTTCAGGGGCGGCCGCATCTCGCCGGGCCCGAGCCTCATGCAGAGCTGCCTCACGCACGGCCAGCTGGCGCTGCCGGGCTCGCTCGGCCCGTACTCGGTTTTCCCGAACTGCACGAGCGAGGCGATCACCACCGGCATCGTCGACGCGCAGGTCGGCCTCATCCTGCGCGCCCGCGCGACGCTGCGCGAAAAGGGCCTCGACCCGAAGATCATCATCGCGGGCGGCGCGGCGCAGTTCATCGAGCCGCATCTTCGCAAAGAGGTGCCCGACCTTGTGCTTCGGCACAATCTCGTTCTCCTCGGCCTGGCCGAGCTCGCCAACAACGGAGGCAAGCAGTGAAATACCTCGCCGCTTTTCTCGCGCTGGCCGCCGCGCTCGCTCTCGGCGCGCTTTTTCTCCTGCAGGACAATTCCGCCGATACGCTGCCGAGCGGCGCTTCGGCAAGCGCCGGCGTCGACAAGCTCGGCTGGCGCAAGCCCGAGCTGGTGTCGCCCGACAAGGTGAGGCCGCCCGCCGCGCCCGCCATCATCGACGACATGCCGCCCGCAGCCGCGCCCGCCGATTCGGCGGACGGCAGCTCACAGGCCGCGCAGAGCGCACTGCCGCAGGGCGAGCTGCCCGTTCCGGTCAGCCTGCCCGAGAAACTCACCGCCGAGTCCGTTTCTTCGGCGCTCTGCGCCGTGACGAACAGCGTTTCGGAAAGCCGCCTGCCTTCGCTTCGCGCGCCGCTCGATGCCGCGGGGCTCGTCGGCTCGATGCAGATCGTCAGGGCCTACGCCGAATCCCGCTATGCGGTCTACGCCGGCCCGTTCAATGCGAAGAAAGCCGGAGAAGTCGCCGCGGCCCTGAAGGCCAAGGGCTTTGACGGCGCTGCCGTCAAGGCGACGAAGAAGGGCGGCAGGGCCGTCGTGCTCGGCGTTTTCCGCAGCAGCGCCGATGCGGACGCCTGGGCGCGCGGCAGCGCCGCCCGCACCGACGGCGTCGAGCTTCACGTCACGGGGCTTGAGCCGCCAGACCCGGGCGCCGTGCGCCTGGTGTTCGCGCCGCTCCAAAAAGAAAGCGCCGAGGCGCTTTGGCGCCTGGCGCTTCGCGAGCGGCTCACGCTTTACGCGTGCCCTGCCGAGCGTTAGGAAAATTCCTTTTCAAGGCGCGCCTTAAGGCGCGCCTTGAGCTTCTCGGTGAGCGCGGCGCGCACGGACGTAACGTCCGCGGGCACCTCGCGCTGCACGCGGCCCCAGGGCGACTCGGGAAAGTGCGAGTCGTCCTTCCAGCGGGCGATGATGTGCCAATGGAGGTGCGGCACCATGTTGCCGAACTGCGCCCAGTTGACCTTGTCGGGGTGCATCACCGCGATCATCTCTTCCTCGATCGCCTCGAGAATGCCGAAGAGCTCGCTGCGCTCCTCCGGGGTCAGCGACGACATTTCCGGCACGTGCCGCACGGCGGCAACGCGCAGGTAGCACGGAAAGAGCGGCTCCTTCGCGTCAAAAACGTAAAAGTGACGGCCGCGCCAGATTTCGCCGGCGTGCTTTTCGGTGCAAAGCTCGCACATCTTTCAGTCCTCCAGGCGGATGACGCCCGTCTCGTCCTCGACGATGCGGTAGTCCCACTTCTTGTTGCCGTGCATGTCCTCGAGCCAGGCGGCGCGGGGCACGTCAAGCTCGTCGAGCATCGCGTTGATGTAGCGCTCCGCCTCCAGGGGCGTGGCGAAGTTTTCCCATTCGCCGTCGTCCCACTGCACGATCACCTGCGTCACAACGTCCCTGCGCATGTCATTCCTCCTCCGGAACGGCCGCAATCAGATCGGCCGCCGTGCAGGCGAGCTTCTCGCACAGCGAAAGGCTGAGGTTCTCGTCGGGCGCGTGCGCGTGCGAGCTCGGCGACAGCGCGCCGGTGTTCACGAAGGGCGAATCGGGGAACTGCCGCCGGAAATTCGGCAGCGTCCCGATCGAGGCGCCGCAGAAGAGATAGCCCGGCTCGCTGCCGCCGAAGTGGCGGCGCGAGGCGGCGGAGAGCGCGTCCTTGATCCAGCCTTCGGGCGGCTGCTGCGCGAAGCCGTTGTACATGTCGGCGTCCGTAATGCTTACTTCGGCGCCGCAGGGCACGTTTTCCGTGAGCAGGGTGCGGATGTGCTCAAAGGCTTTCCTGCCGTCGGCGTTGGGCGGCATGCGGATCGAGACGCGCACCGAGGTGTAGGCGCGCACGAGGTTGCTCGCGCTCGAGAGCGGCGGCAGGCCCGCGGCGGCCGTAATCGAAAGGGCGCTCTGCCACGTGTTGCGCAGCATCGCCTCATAAGGCGTATCAGCTTCGGAGTGCGTCTTCCCTGCCCATTCGAAGTGCGCCCTGACGTCTTCCTTTCCGGAGAGCGCCCTTACGGCCGCAAGGATGCTCTCGGGCACCTCGGTGCGGAGCTCAGGCACGAGGATCTCGCCCGTTTCCTCGTCCTCGATGCGCGAGAGAAGCGCCCTGACGATGCGGAACGAGCTCGGCACGATGCCGCCGGCGCTGCCCGAGTGGGCGGGCCGCTCGAGCACCTTGGCGGTGAGCGTGAAGGCGAGCACGCCGCGCGTCGAGAGCGTGAGCCAGAGACGGCTCGGATCCTGGCCGTCGAGGTCGTTGATGGCGATGAAGGCGGGCTTGCCCATGCGCTTGGCCGCTTCGGCGATCCAGGCTTCGAGGCCCTTCGAGCCGCTTTCCTCGTCCGTTTCGTACAGGCCGGCGATTTCGGGGTGCGGCACGCCGTTTTCCTCGAGCGCCTTCACGGCCGACATCACCGCGTAGAAGTTGTAGCCGTCGTCGACGGCGCCGCGCCCGTAGAGCAGGTCGCCCCGGATGACGGGGTTCCACGGGGAGAGCCCCTCGCTCCAGCCTTCAAGCTCGGGCTGCTTGTCGAGGTGGCCGTAAAAGAAGGCCGTGCGGCCGCGGCGGCCCGTCGTCGCGGGCAGGCGCCAGAAGAGGGCGGGCGGCACGCCTTTTTCCTCGAAAATCTCGGTCCTGATGCCGGGCACCTGCTTCTTGGCCCAGGCGGCGGCGTCCTCCAGGGCCTTCTTCAGGATGCCCTTGGACTCCCAGTCGGGCTCGAAGTCGCTCGATTTGGCCGGAAGGCGCACGAAATTCTTGAGCGCTTCGAGCGCATCGCCTTTCCAGAGGCGCCCGATGCTTGCATAGACGTTGTCGGAAACCATCATTGAATATGCTTCTTTTATTTCATTACTTTGCGACGGCGAAGGCACCGACGCCGAGAACATCCCTGAGCGAAAGGGCCGAGTCCCTCGCTCCTTCAAGCGACATGCCCTGGCCGATCAGCACGCGGTAGCCGCCGTTGTCGCGGACGATGCGCGCGCTCTTGGGCTGGGATTCCGAGGCGAGGACCGCCTCGGCATGCGCGCCGTAGGCGCGGGCATTGGTCTCAGAAGAGAAAAAGCCGATCTGCACGCTCCAGCCGGAAGCGGGCTGGCTCAGCGCCGTGTCGGCGCCGGCGGTCACCACCACGGGGCTCGCCGGCGTCACGTATTCGGTGCCGGAACTCTGCGAGGCGGAGGCCGTTTCCGTTTCCGCGATGCCCGTGCTGCCGGAGCCGCGCCAGCTGCCCGAGGCGATCTGCGCGTTGGTGAGGCGCACCACGCGCACCTTGGCCGTGCCCTTGTTGGCATAGCCGAGCGCGGAGGCGGCGGCGTACGACAGGTCGATGATGCGGTTGAAGAGGTACGGGCCGCGGTCGTTGACGCGGACGATCACGGAGCGGCCGTTCTCAAGGTTGGTCACGCGCGCATAGCTCGGCAGCGGCATCGTCGGGTGGGCGGCCGTCATGGCGTGCATGTTGTAGATCTCGCCGATGGCCGTCTTGTTGCCGTGGAATTGCTTGCCGTACCAGGAGCCGATGCCCACCTGCTCGATCGCGGAGTCGGTCGTGATCGGCACGTAGCGCTTGCCCATCACGGTGTAGGGGCGCAGCGATGCGGGGCGGAACTTCTCGACGCGGGGCGTCGCGCTCTCGGTGCTCAGCACGCCGCTGTCCTCGGGAGGGCCGTCGCGGTCGTAATAGCCGCCTTTGTTCGTGCTCGAGCAGGCGCTCAGGAGGAGGGCCGCCGCTGCCGCGGCGAGAAGCAGGCTCAGTCGATGTGCGCTCATGGTTATTCTTATCAGCTCCTAGGTCAGCTGCGGGATTCCGCAGAAATGGACAGCAAGATGCCGCAGCACACGCCGAGGATCATCAGCGCCGTGCCGCCGTAGCTCATAAACGGGAGCGGCACGCCGACGACCGGCAGGATGCCGCTCACCATGCCCATATTAACGAACGTGTACGTGAAAAAGATCACGCCGATCGCCGCGGCGAGCAGGCGGGCAAAGCGCGTCTGCGCATAGGCGGCGATGTAAAAGCTCCGCCCGATGAGCGAAGCGTAGAGAATCAGCAGGACGATGTTGCCCACAAAGCCGAACTCTTCGCCGAAAACGGCGAAGAGAAAGTCGCTTGTGCGCTCCGGAATGAAGTCGAGGTGGGCCTGCGTGCCCGACATCCAGCCCTTGCCCGTGAAGCCGCCCGAGCCGATGGCGATGAGCGCCTGGATGATGTGGAAGCCCTTGCCGAGCGGGTCGGTCGTCGGGTCGATCAGCGTCATGATGCGCTCCCTCTGATAGTCGTGGAGCATGGTCCAGGCAAAGGGCAGGGAGACGATGAAGAGGACGAGGCCGGCGAGAATGACCTTTTTCGGCAGTCCGGCGAAGAAAATCACCGCAAAGCCCGCCACGGCGACGAGGACGGACGTGCCGAGGTCGGGCTGCTTCATGATGAGCGCCACCGGCAGGACCATCATCGCAAAAGCCGCCAGGTGGTCCCACCAGCGGATCGAGTCGCCGCGCACGCTGTAGTACCAGGCCAGCATCATCGGCACGGCGAGCTTCATGATTTCGGAGGGCTGGATGCGCACGCCGACGTTGAGCCAGCGCGTCGCGCCCTTGACGGTGACGCCTGCCGCCAGGGTCAGCACGAGCAGCGCGCAGCCGAGCAGGAAGAGCGGCAGGGAAACCTTCTGGAGTGCCTTGACGGGCACCATCGCCGTGGCGAGCATCACCGTCGCGGCGATCGTGATGTTGCGGATCTGGTCCTCGATGCGCCACGGGAAGCTGTAGCTCGCCGAGAAGAGCGCGATGAAGCCGATCGTCGTCAGCGTGACGACGATCGCGAGCAGCATGATGTCAAGCCGCATGAGCCGCGCGATCACGTAGCGGCCGGCGATCAGGGAGCGGTGCGAAAGCGATTCGAGCATGCCCTTTCCCTCCCCTTACTTCCTGTCCTTGTCGCCGCGGCGGCTTTCCGCCGGGTCGGCGATCAGGGCGACGCCCTTGGGCGCGGGCAGGTCCAGGTCGTTCTTGCCCATGAGCCAATAGTCGATCACCTTGCGCGCCACGGGAGCGGCAGCCTTGGCGCCGAAGCCGCCGTTCTCGACGAGCACCGCGAGCGCGATGCGCGGGTTGCCGGCGGGGGCGAAGGCGATGAAAAGGGCGTGGTCGTGGTAGCGCCGCGCCAGGCGCTTCGCGTCGTACTTGGCGTCCTGCGCCACGGTGATCACCTGCGCGGTGCCCGTCTTGCAGGCCACCGTATAGGGCGTTCCCTTGAAGGCGAAGCGCGCCGTGCCTTTCTCGGCGACGTCGGTCATGCCGCTTATGACGACCTCGATGTTGCTCTGCTTCACGTTGAGCTTGCGCGGCACGGGCACGTTGGCGGGCTTCATCTCGCCCGTCTCCGGGTCGCTGATGCGGCGCACGAGGTGCGGCGTCATCGCCGTGCCGCGGTTGGCCAGCGTGGAGACGGCCGTGGCGAGCTGCAGCAGCGTGAAGGCGTTGTAGCCCTGGCCGATGCCGATCGAAGGCGTGTCGCCGATCACCCAGGGCTTGTGGAACTTCTTTTCCTTCCACTCTCTGCTCGGCAGCACGCCGGTCTGCTCGCCGACGAGGTCGATGCCCGTCTTCTGGCCGAAGCCCCAGGGCACCATGAAGTCGTGGATCGCATCGACGCCGAGCCGGGTGGCGAGCCAGTAGTAGTAGACGTCCGAGGAAACCGCGATCGAGCGCCGCAGGTTCAGGTTGCCCTTGGGCACGCCGCTCATGTCGCGGAACTTGTGGTTGCCCACCTTGAAAACGCCCGTGTCGTTCATCACGAAGTCGGGCGTCACCGCGCCGGTTTCGAGGCCCGCGAGCGCCACGAAGGGCTTGTAGGTGGAGCCGATCGGGTAAAGGCCGCGCATGGCGCGGTTGAGCAGGGGCTTGCGCTCGTCGGTGGTGAGCTGCGACCAGCTCTCCGGATCGATGCCGCCCGGGAAAAGGTTCGGGTCGTAGGTCGGCATGGAGACGAAGGCGAGCACTTCGCCCGTCTTCGGCTGCAGTGCGATGAGGGCGCCGGTCTGCTCGCCCATCGCCGCTTCGGCGACGCGCTGCAGGTTCATGTCGATCGAGAGCTCGAGGTTGCGCCCGCCCTTCGGGGGCTCGAGCGCCAGGGAGCGCACGGCGCGCCCGCCCGCGGTCACTTCGATCGTCTCGTGGCCGGGAATGCCGTGGAGGATGTTCTCGTAGCTGCGCTCGATGCCCACCTTGCCGATGTCGCGCTCGCCCTCGTACTGCTTGATGAGGCCTTCTTCGGTGAGGCGCTTCTGGTCGGCCTGCGAGATCGAGCCGATGTAGCCGAGGAAGTGGCTGCCGGTCTGGCCGTCGGGATAGACGCGGTACTCGCGCTGGCTGATCTCGACGCCTGGGAAGCGCCACTGCTGCCCGGCGAAGACGGCGACTTCCTCGTCGGTGAGGCGCTGCCGGATCGGGATCGAGTCGTAGCGCAGCAGGTCCTCGCGCAGGCGCGCGAAGCGGCGGCGGTCGGCCTTGGTGATCGAGATGATCTTGGAAAGCTCGTCGATCGTCTGCTCGAGGTTGCCGACCTTGTCGGGCGTGATCTCGAGCGAGTAGGACATCACGTTCTCGGCGAGCCGCTCGCCGTTGCGGTCCGTGATGATGCCCCGCGGGCCCTGCGAGACGATGTTCACCGTGCGGTTCTGCTCGGCCTTGGCCAGGTATTCGTCCTTGTTGATGATCTGCAGCCAGGCAAAGCGCCCGGCGAGGATGCAGAAAAAGAAGATGACGGCGGCAAACGAGAAGACGAGGCGCCGGCGGAACGGCCCCAGGTCCTTGTCATCCTTGTTGAATTCGAGCGCCACGGCGGGAGCTCCTCAGAGCGCATCGCGCTCTTCGGCCCGGCGCTCGGGCCAAGAGAGCACGAGGCTCACCGCCGGCCAGAGCACGGCGCCCGTGAAGCTCTGCAGGAACCAGGGCAGCCCGGGCCACAGGCCGTCGAACCAAAGGCGAACGGCGAGCACCACGAGCTGCGAGATCAGCAGGAGCGGAAGGATGTGCAGCGCCTGACCGACGAGCCCGAACCAGGGCAGGCGGCGGTGCAGCGAGAAAGCGGCGTAGGACATGATCACGTAGGCGAGCGCCGTCTGGCCGAGCACGCTGCCGGTGTGGATGTCCATGAGCAGGCCGCAGATGAAGGCGATCGTCATGCCGACGTGGCGCGGGTCGTGCACGGTCCAGTAAATGAGCGTGAGCGCGAGGAAGTCCGGCAGCCAGAGCACGTTGGCGGTGGTTTCCGCAAGGTTGAGCAGGTAGCTCACAAAGAACGAGCCGACGATCCAGACCGGGTGCGTCTGCTTGGGCAGCTGCGCTCCGCCGTTCTCGGGGATGTCAAGCGGTCTCATCGCCCGGCCCTCCTTCTCAGCGTCGGCTCGCTGTCCTCGCGGCTTTCAAGCGCCGAGGCGGCCTGCGGGTCCGTGAGGATCACGGTGGCGAACTGGATGTCCTCGAGCTCGACGGCGGGAGAGACGCTCACGCTCTGGTAGTTCTCGCCCGGCTCGTGCTTCACGTCATGCACGACGCCGGCAAGGATGTGCCGCGGGAAGATCTTGTCGAGGCCCGAGGTGACGAGCCGGTCGCCCGGCTTCACGTCGTCGCCCGAGAGCACGAACTTCAGGTCCATCAGGCGCTCGCCGGTGCCGGCGAGGATGTAGCGCTTGCCGGTGCGCTCGTCGGCGACGGCAAGGCGGGAGCGGTGGTCGGTTAGCAGCGTGATCTCGGCCTGGCGGTCGATGACGCGCGTCACCTGGCCGAGGACGCCGTAGGCGCCGATCACGGGCATGCCCTGCTTGAGGCCGTCGCGCGCGCCGAGATTGATCTGCAGGCGGCGCGTGAACTGGTCGGAAACGCGCCCGAGGATCTCGCCCGTCATGACGCGGTCGGCCGTGCGCGGCACGGCGTTGACAAGCCTGCGCAGGCGGTCGTTTTCCTCCTGCAGCTCGCGCAGGCGCGCCGCCTCGAGCGAGAGCTTCTGGTTTTCCTCGGCCAGCATGTCGTTGGTGCGCTTGAGCGTGACCTTGCTCACGAAATAGTCCTCGCTCTGCGCGATGAGCTTGCCGGGCAGCGTCACGAGGGACACCAGGGGCGTGGTGAAGCTGAGCGCGGCGCTGCGGAAAGCGTCGAGCGAGCGAAAACGGCCGTCAACGAGCATCAGGATGACGGAAATCAGCACGAAGAACAGGAACCGAACCCGCGCCGAAATTCCTTGCCTGAAAAGAGGCGGAGGACCGTATTCCATTGCAGTGCGGATCAGCCCGCCGTGAAGGCGGTGCGAAGCTTGTCCATGTTCTCAAGGGCAATGCCGCAGCCCTTGACGACGCAGTAGAGCGGCTCTTCGGCGACGTGCACGGGCAGGCCCGTCTCCTCCTTGAGGAGCTGGTCGATGTCGCGCAGCAGGGCGCCGCCGCCCGTGAGCATGAGGCCGTGCTCGGCGATGTCGGCGCCGAGTTCGGGCGGCGTCTTCTCGAGCGCGTTCTTCACCGCGACGACGATCTGGTTGAGCGGCTCGTTGAGGGCCTCGAGCACTTCGTTGGAGTGCACCGTGAACGTGCGGGGCACGCCTTCGGCGATGTTGCGGCCCTTCACTTCGAGCTCGAGCACTTCGGAGCCCGGGAACGCCGAGCCGATCTCTTTCTTGATCATCTCCGCGGTCGGCTCGCCGATGAGCATGCCGAAGTTGCGGCGGATGTAGTTGATGATGGCCTGGTCGAACTTGTCGCCGCCCACGCGCACGGAGCCCGAGTACACCATGCCGCCCAGGGAGATGAGGCCGACCTCCGTCGTGCCGCCGCCGATGTCGACCACGAGCGAGCCCGCGGCTTCGTTGACGGGAAGGCCGGCGCCGAGCGCGGCGGCCATCGGCTCTTCGATGAGATGCACTTCGGAGGCGCCCGCGGCGAGCGCGCTTTCCTTGATGGCGCGGCGCTCGACCTGCGTCGAGCCGCAGGGCACGCAGATGATGATCCGCGGCGAGGGCGCGAAAAGCCGCGACGGGCTCGCCATATGGATGAACTGCTTGAGCATCTGCTCGGTGACGGTGAAGTCGGCGATCACGCCGTCCTTCATCGGGCGGATGGCGTTGATGTTGCCCGGGACGCGGCCGAGCATCTGCTTGGCCGCCTTGCCGACGGCGTGGATCGTGGTCTTGCCGTTGGGACCGCCTTCCTGGCGGATGGCGACGACGCTGGGTTCATTGAGCACAATGCCCTTGCCGCGCATGTAAATGAGCGTGTTGGCCGTGCCGAGGTCGATGGCCAAATCGTTGGAGAAATAATTGTGGAGAAAACCGAACATCTGCTTCTCTGCTTTCGAATAGGATTTGCGCTCGCGGGCCGGGGGCCCGAAAGCCGCGCTGACGCAGGGATTTAGGAGAGAAAAGGACACTGCGGCGCGCGGCCCATGAAGAATTCGATAATGATAAACTAACTGCCTGCCCGCCGCAGTGCGGGAGGGGCCTTTCTGACCGCTTTTCTTTGTGTTGGAGTGTTTCAGCGAAGGCTCCGGAAACGCCGTGCCTGCTTCCGGCGCAGGCTCCGATTTATCTTATCCGGCATACAAGAAGATTTTTTATGTCCCTGTCAATGGATGACATTCGCCGCATTGCCGACCTCGGCCACATCGATATCTCCGATGAGCAGGCCAAGGTGATGCAGGGCGAGCTCAACGATATTTTCCACATGATCGAGCGCATCAGCTCGGTCGACACCGAGGGCGTCGAGCCGATGCCCAATCCGCACGACGGCGTGCAGCGCCTGCGCGACGACGCCGTGACGGAAAAAGTCGACCGCGAGGAGAACATGAAAAACGCCCCGGAAAAGGCCGAGGGCTTCTTCCTCGTCCCCCAGGTCATCGAATAAAAGGCGTACAGAGCATGCAGGAATTCGCTTTCTGCTCCGTCAAGGAGCTTTCCCGCAAGCTCGCGGCCAAGGAAGTTTCCGCCGTCGAGCTCGCGCAGTACTTTTTGAAGCGCATCGAGGAGCACAAGAACCTCAATGCGTTCCTCGACGTCCGTCCCGAGGAGACGCTTCGCCAGGCGCGCGCCGCCGACGAGCGCATCGCCGCGGGCACGGCCGGCCCTCTCACCGGCATCCCCATCGCGCACAAGGACATCTTCGTGACCCGCGAATGGGCCTCCACGGCCGCGAGCAAGATGCTCGAAGGCTACATGAGCCCGTTCGACGCCACGGTCGTGCGCAAGCTTAAGGAAGCCGGCATGGTGTGCCTCGGCAAGCTCAACTGCGACGAGTTCGCGATGGGCTCGGGTTCCGAGAACTCCGCCTACGGCAAGGTTTACAACCCCTGGGATCCCAACGCCGTCCCGGGCGGCTCCTCGGGCGGCAGCTCGGCGGCCGTCGCCGCCGGCCTCGCGCCGATCGTCACCGGCACCGACACGGGCGGCTCGATCCGCGAGCCCGCGGCGTTTGCCGGCGTCACGGGCGTCAAGCCCACGTACGGGCGTCCGTCGCGCTTCGGCATGATCGCGTTCGCCTCGTCGCTCGACACGGCCGGCCTGCTCGGCCAGAGCGCCGAGGACTGCGCCCACGTGCTCGGCGCCATGGTGGGCTTCGACCCGAACGATTCCACTTCGGTCGACCGTCCCGCCGAGGATTTCACGCGCGATCTCGGCGCCGGCGTCAAGGGCCTGCGCATCGCCGTGCCCCGCAAGTGGCTCGGCGAGGGACTCGATCCGGAGCTTCGCGCCTCGATCGAGGAAGCGCTTTCGATTTACAAGAAGCTCGGCGCCGAAATCGTCGACGTTGAGCTCCCGGCGGCCGAGCTCGGCGTGCCGGTCTACTACGTCGTGGCCTGCGCCGAGGCGAGCGCCAACCTCGAGCGCTTCGACGGCGTGCGCTACGGCCACCGCGCCGCCGAGTACGAGGGCATCGCCGACATGATCAAGAAGTCGCGCAACGAGGGCTTCGGCCCGGAGCCGAAGCGCCGCATCATGATCGGCACCTACGTGCTCTCGCACGGCTACTACGACGCCTACTACCTCAAGGCGCAGAAGGTCCGCCGCCTCATCGCGGAGGAATTCCACCGCGCCTTCAAGAAGGTCGACGCGCTGCTCTGCCCGGTGGCTTCCGGCCCCGCGTACGACTTCGGCGCCAACGCCGACCCGGTGTCGGCCTATCTCTCCGACCTTTACACGGTGCCTTCGTCGCTCGCGGGCCTGCCCGGCGTTGCGGTGCCCTGCGGCATCCATTCGAACGGCCGCCCGCTCGGGTTCCAGCTGCTCGGCGAAACGTTCAGCGAAGCGAAGCTGCTCGGCATCGCGCATGCCTGGCAGCAGGCCACCGACTGGCACACGCGCCATCCGGCCGGCTATTGATTGTCTCAGGAAGGAATTAAGCAAACCATGCAGTGGGAAGTCATCATCGGTCTTGAGACGCACGTGCAGCTCTCGACGAAATCCAAAATCTTCTCGGGCGCCGCGCGCCATTTCGGCGACGAGCCCAACGTCAACGCCTGCTACGTCGACCTGGCGCTGCCGGGCAGCCTGCCCGTGCTCAACCGCGGCGCCGTCGAGAAGGCCATCAAGTTCGGCCTGGCGATCGACGCCGAGGTCGCCAGGCGCTCCGTCTTCGACCGCAAGAACTACTTTTATCCCGACCTGCCCAAGGGCTACCAGATCAGCCAGTTCGAGCTCCCGGTGGTGAAGGGCGGCCGCCTCTCCTTTGCCGTGCAGCCCAAGAAGGGCGATCCCTACATCAAGACCGTGCGCCTCACGAGGGCTCACCTTGAGGAGGACGCCGGCAAGCTCGTCCACGGCATCGTGCAGGGCTACTCGGGCGTCGACCTCAACCGCGCCGGCACGCCGCTGCTCGAGATCGTCACCGAGCCCGACATGCGCTCCGCGGCCGAGGCCGTTGCCTATGCGCGCGCCCTGCACGCGCTCGTCGTCTGGCTCGGCATCTCGGACGGCAACATGCAGGAAGGCAATTTCCGCTGCGACGTGAACGTCTCGGTGCGCCCCGTGGGCGAAACCAAGCTCGGCACGCGCTGCGAGATCAAGAACCTCAACTCCTTCCGCTTCCTGCAGGAAGCCATTGACTACGAGGTCAACCGCCAGATCGACGTGATCGAGGACGGCGGCAAGATCGTCCAGGCCACGCGCCTTTACGACCCGAATCTTCACGAGACGCGCCAGATGCGCGCCAAGGAAGACTCGATGGACTACCGCTATTTCCCGGATCCCGACCTGCTGCCGCTCGTCATCAGCGACGAATGGATCGAAAAAGTCCGCTCGGAGCTTCCCGAGCTGCCGCACCAGGTGAGCGAGCGCCTGCAGAAGGAATACGGCCTTGACGAATACGCGGCGAGCGTGCTCACGGCAAGCCGCGACGTGGCCGACTACTACCTCGCGCTGGCCGAGAAAGCAAAGGACCGCAAGGCGGCCGCCAACTGGGTGATGGGCGAGCTCTCCGCCGCCGTCAACCAGCAGGAAGGCCTCACCTTCGGCAAGGCGCCGGTGACGCCGGCGCTCCTCGCCGACATCCTCAACCGCATCGCCGACGGCACCGTCAACCAGAAGGGCGCCAAGCAGATCTTCCAGGCGATCTGGGACGGCGAGAAGGGCACGGTCGACGAGCTGATCGCCGCCAAGGGCCTCAAGCAGATCTCGGACGCGGGCGAGCTCGAGCGCATCATCGACAAGGTGATCGCCGACAACCAGAAGTCCGTCGAGGAGTTCCGCTCCGGCAAGGCCAAGGCGTTCAACGCGCTGGTCGGCCAGTGCATGAAGGCGACGCGCGGCAAGGCCAATCCCGCGCAGGTCAATGCGCTGCTGAGAAAGAAGCTCGGCGCGTAAGGCCGCTTGGGCCTCAAAGGCAAAACGCCGGCTGCCTGGGGATTCCCGGACAGCCGGCGTGTTTTTTTCGGGGGTTAGCGAAAAAGCCGCTTTGCGCTTAATCAGGCACGAAGGCGGAGCCCGAGAGGACGGCCTGCAGCGTCTTGACGATCAGCACCGCGATGACGAGCGTGGCCGCGGCGAGCATCGCGCACCCCAGCCAGAGCAGGTAGTCCGAGCCCGAGCGGAGGTACATCTCGAGCGTCGTGATCGTAATCGCCGCCAAGGGGAACGAATAGGCCCAGGCGGAGAGGAAGAACGGCGTGCGCAGGAAGGTCTTCGTCTGCACGGCGAGCAGCAGCGTGATGAAGAGCGCCGTCGAAAAGAAGATGTGGACCGCGGCGTCGATCTTTCCGCCGTTGAGGGCGAGCCAGGAGAGCGCGCCCACGGCCGGCGGCGCGATGAGGATGAAAAGCGTCGGGTTGAGCTTGGCCGGCATCGGATCGTGGAAGAAGAGCCGGTAGATGACGAACGTCATCAGGACGAGCCAGAACACGAGGCCGACCGAGAAGAAGAACCAGCTGATTTCGGGCGGCGCATAGCGCACGCCGGCCAGCGGCACGATGATGTTGCCGACCACCGGGATGAACCAGGCCGCCGAGATCTGCTGGATCTTGAACTGCGAGCGGTAAAGCCAGGTGCTCATCGTGTAGAGCGTGGCGGCGAGATGGCCGGCGGCGCCGGCATACCACATCCAGCGCGACGCTTCGGGCGCGGAGGCGGCCCAGGACGTGGCCAGGAGCAGCAGGCCGATGGTGATGCCCGCAAAGAAATTGAGCTTGACGGGATGGCGGCTTTCCGCCGCCACGGCCTGCGGGTAGCGCAGCGCCTTGAGGGCGTAGACGGCGGTCAGGAAAAACCAGATCAGCGTCGCCGCCCACCGGAGCGCGTCGGCGGGCAGCATCGGCGCGAGGCCGGCAAGCGCGGCTTTTGACCAGGCCATGGAAAGGCCCGAAAGGCCCATGACCGTGGCAAAAAGGGCGATGGGAAAGCGTGCGAGCAGGCTCTTTTCGGGGAGCGCGGCACGGGGACGGGTGTCGACAGCAGCAGTGTTCATCGGCAGGATTCTCTTAAAAATGCATTTGAAATGCAAAGTTAATAACGGGCGGAAATCCGCTCCAGCAAAGAGAATCCCTGAGCCGAAAAAGGCGGCCGAAAAGCTTCGGCCGCCAAGCAGGAAGGGCTTCGGAAGAAGAGCTCTCCCTTACGGACAGAAAATCTCTCGGAGCGCGGCAATGATTCGCTTCACGGACGGGTCGGCCAGGCGGTAGTACACCGTCTGGGCATCGCGGCGGCATTCGATCAGCCCGTCGTGGCGCATGCGCGCAAGGTGCTGCGAAGCAGCCGACTGGCTGAGAGGGAGTGCCGCGCTGAGCTGCCCTGCGGTCATTTCGCCCTCGTGAGCGAGCAGACAGAGGACCACCAGGCGATGCTCGTTGCCAATGCTTTTCAGCAGTTTGGCGGCATCGCAGGCATGAAGTTTGACGTCGTCCAGATCAGGTTCTTTCATTGCTATATTCGCTAATGCTAATTTAGCGTTTGCTAATATTAATGTCAAACCGTCCGGTCTCCGGTGCTGCGGCGGAGACGAGGCCGGGCCGTGCGGGGAAAGCAGGGCAGGCTGATTTCAGGGGATTCGGGGGTTCCTCGCGGCCTGTCATGTTTTTCTCCCTGTTGCCTTCAGGCGCCGTAGCGGCGGCGGTAGGCTTCGACCGCTTCGCGGTAAGCCGCAGCCGCACGGGCCTTGTCCGAAGTGCCGTTCATGAAGGAGAGCAGATCGCTGAGGCTGATGATGCTCGCCACATGAAAGCCGTAATGCGCTTCGATGTCCTGGACGGCCGAGGTTTCGGTCATGTTCACGGCATCGCCGCCCTTTTCCTGGCGGTCAAGCGCGATGAGGACGCCGCTCGGGACGGCGCCTTCGTTCTGAATGATCTTCACCGACTCGCGCACGGAGGTGCCGGCCGAGATGACGTCGTCGACGATCACCGTGCGGCCCCTGAGCGGGGCGCCTACGATGATGCCGCCTTCGCCGTGGTCCTTCGCTTCCTTGCGGTTGAAGGCCCAGGGCACGTCGCAGCCGAGGCGGGCGAGGTTGATCGCCACCGCAGACACAAGCGGGATGCCCTTGTAGGCCGAGCCGAACAGCATGTCAAACTCGATGCGGCCTTCGTCGCGGGCCTTGAGGAGGGTCTTGGCGTAGAAGGCGCCGAGCCGGTCGAGAAGCGCGCCGGTGTTGAAGAGTCCGGCGTTGAAGAAATAGGGCGAAAGGCGGCCGGCCTTGGTCTTGAATTCGCCGAAGCGAAGCACGTTCGCTTCGAGTGCGAACTCGATGAACTGTTCCTGTATCTGCAGCATGAGGATGAAACCTGATTGATGAAAGAGCGCCCGCGGGCGCGCCGAGCAAAACGGCATCGGGTAGCATTGTAAAACAACGCAACTCTCCGCCAAAGGACGGATCGCATGAATTCCAGGAATTTCCGCATTGTCACCTTCAACGCCAACGGCATCCGCTCGGCGCAGAAAAAGGGCTTTTTCAGCTGGTTTGCGGCGCAGGACGCCGACGTGCTCTGCATGCAGGAGCTCAAGGCCCAGGAGGCTGACATTCCCGAGGAACTCAAGAACCTGCCCGACTACAGGGCTTACTTCCACTGCGCGCAGAAGCGCGGCTACTCGGGCTGCGGCCTCTGGTGCCGCCGCGAGCCCGACGACGTCGTGCTCGGCTTCGGCAGCGAGGAGTTCGATGCCGAGGGACGCTACGCCGAGGCGCGCTTCGGCGACCTGAGCGTCATTTCCTGCTACTTTCCCTCGGGGTCTTCCTCGGAAGAGCGCCAGGCGGCGAAATTTCGCTTTTTAGACATCTTTTCGCAGAAGATGGACGAACTTGCCGGCGAAAAGCGGCGCGTTATCCTCTGCGGCGACATGAACATCGCGCACAAGGAAATCGACATCAAGAACTGGAAGGGCAACCTCAACCATTCGGGCTTCCTCCCCGAGGAGCGCGCCTGGATGACGAGCATGCTCTCGCCCGAGCACGGCTGGGTCGACGTCTTCCGCAGGCTCGACCCGCGGCCCGACCGGTACACCTGGTGGAGCCAGCGCGGCCAGGCCCGCGCCAAGAACGTCGGCTGGCGCATCGACTACCAGCTCGCCACGCCCAAGGCCGCCGAGCGGGCGCTCGCGACGTCGATCTACCCGGATGAGAAGTTCTCGGACCACGCGCCGCTCACCGTTGACTACGGCTTTGAGGACTGAGGCATGAGGCTCGACGACATCCTTTTCACGCAGGGCTTCGGCACGCGCTACGACTGCGCGGCGCTCGCCTCTTCCGGACGCGTGAAGATCGGCGGCGCCGTGCACAGCGACCCCGCCGAGGACATCGATCCCGAGGGGCTCGTCTTCGAAGTGGGCGGCATGCTCTGGCCCTATGCCGAGAAAGCCGTGATTGCGATGAACAAGCCCGCGGGCTACGAGTGCTCGATGAAGCCTTCGGCGCATCCTTCGGTGATGACGCTGCTGCCGCCGCCGCTGCGGCGCCGCGGCATGCAGCCCGTCGGCCGGCTCGACGCGGACACGACGGGGCTGCTGCTCTTCACCGACGACGGCGCCCTGCAGCACCGGCTCATCCATCCCAAGCGCCACGTCGCCAAGGTTTACGAGGCCGAGTGCCGCTACGAGGTGACGCCGCGCATGATCGAAAGGCTGCTCGCCGGGGTCGTGCTCGACGACGATCCGCGGCCCGTGGCCGCCGCGGCGGCCAAGAAAATCGGCGAAAAAACGCTGCGCATGACGCTCACCCAGGGCAAGTACCATCAGGTGAAGCGCATGATCGCCGCCTGCTCGAACCGCTGCGAGGCGCTGCGGCGCACCGCGGTGGGAAAATATGCCCTGCCCGGCACGCTTGCGCCGGGCGCCTGGGTTTGGATCAGACGTGAGGACGTGCTCTGAGAATGCTCGAGAGCTTCAAAATTTACCTGCGCCCTGCGCCGCTTCGCATGCTCTTTCTGGGCTTCAGCTCGGGGCTTCCGCTGCTCCTTGTGCTCGGCACGCTCGGCTTCTGGCTGCGCGAGGCGCGCATCGACCTCGCCACCATCGGCTTCATGTCCTGGGTCGGCCTCGTCTACGGCTTCAAGTGGGTGTGGGCGCCGGCGGTCGACCGCGTGCCCGTTCCGGTGCTCACGCGCGTCTTCGGGCGGCGCCGCGGCTGGCTGCTGCTTGCGCAGGGGCTCCTCATCGCCTCGCTCTGCGCGCTCGCGATGAACGATCCCAAGGAAAACCTGCGGCTCACCGTCGTGCTGGCGCTCGTCACGGCCTTCTGCTCGGCGACGCAGGACATTGCGCTCGATGCGTACCGCATCGAGTCGGCCGAGACGAAGATGCAGGCGGCCCTGGCCGCCATGTACCAGACGGGCTACCGGCTCGCCATGATCTGGGCCGGGGCGGGCGCGCTCGCCATGGCCGCCTATTACCAGACCGGCGAAGGCTACTGCTATCCCGCCTGGCGCTTCTCCTACTTCGTCATGGCCGCCTCCGGGCTCGTCGGCGTGGCCGCCGTGCTCCTTTCGCCCGAGCCGCCGCACCCGGCGGCGCCGCCCCGGCGCATGACGCTCGGGGAGCGCATCGCCGACGGCGTCGTGTCGCCTTTCAAGGACTTTTTCACGCGCTTCGGGAAGGCGGCCGTGATCGTGCTGCTCCTCATTGCCACGTACCGCATCTCGGACGTGGTGATGGGCGTGATGGCCAATCCGTTCTATGCGGACATGGGCTTCACGAAGGCCGAAGTGGCCGCCGTCTCGAAGGTTTTCGGCGTGGTGATGACGCTCGCGGGCGCGTTCCTCGGCGGCATTGCGGTGATGAAGCTCGGGGTGCTGCGCACGCTCTTCATCGGCGCGGTGCTCTCCGCGGGCACGAACCTTCTTTTTTCGGCGCTCGCCGCCATCGGGCACAGCGTGCCTTTCCTGGTCGTCACCGTTTCGGCGGACAACCTGAGCGCGGGCCTCGCGAGCGCCGCCTTCGTGGCGTTCCTCTCGGGACTGACGAGCAGCGCCTATTCGGCCACGCAGTACGCGCTCTTTTCGAGCCTCATGCTGCTGCTCCCGAAGTTTCTCGCGGGCTTTTCGGGCGTCCTCGCCGAAACGCTCGGCTTTTCGGGCTTTTTCATCCTCACGGCCGCCGTCGGCGTGCCGGTGGCGCTCCTCGTGTGGCTTGCCGCTCGCCGCGGGCTTGACGGCAGCGCCGGTCAGCGCCGCGCGCCGTGACGGCGCGGCAAGCCGCCCGCCTTCTTTTTGAAGCCCCGCGTCACGGAAGCGATCTCGGCGACGCTCTCGGCAATGTCCGCGAGCGCCTCGTCGAGGTCCTCCACGGGCTCTTTCTCGTCGAGCTCTTCCTTCACTTCCGCCATGTCGCCCGCCGCCTCCTCGGGGAGGTAGCGCAGGATGCCGAGGAGCGCGCTCGCTACGAGCTTGTCCTCGCTGTCCTTGACGCCCGGGAAGCGCGTGATCGCCTCGGAAAAGCCGAGCGCGAAAGGCGCGGCGCCCTGCGTGCCGCCCTCGTCGTCCTCGCCGTCGACGAGGATGATCGGGTCGATCGGCCGGCACTGCTCGAGATCGCGGTCAATCGAGCGGTAGCGGCGCCAGACGAGTTCCCGCAGGCGCTCCGTGTCCGGCCCTTCGGGAATGCCGTCCCGGTTCTGTGCGTCGAGCACATAGGGCATCCACTCGCCGGGCGCGGGCTCCTCGGGCAGGCACAGCAGCCCGGTGAGGTAGCCGTCGAGGTAGTCGGACTCCATCGGCTCGAAAGGCTCGGGAATCCCGGCCAAAAGCTCTCCGAGCTCGACGAGCTCGTCGCCGCTGAGCGGCTTTTCATAAGGATCGGATATCGTCATGGCGTTTTCTGCTGCCTGGTGAGTGCGGGGCGCGGCCTGCCGTTCCTGGCGGGCCAACTACAATACTACAGAGAAAGCGGAAAACGAGGCGACGCCGCATTGCGGCAGGCATCCTTTGACCGCAGCCCGCTTCGTTTTCTGTAAACATAAAGGAGACAGATATGGCATTGGTGATGTTTTCATGCCGCGCGACGGGCCCTCTGCTGATGTTCGAGGAGACCGTCAAGCGCATTTTCAAGGAAACGGGCATTGCGTGGAGGGAGCAGGGGGCGATCGCCGCCGAGGACCTTCCGGAATTCCTCGCGAAGCTTGAGGAAGCCGCCCGCCTTGACAAGGAGCGCGAGGAAAAGCGCCGGGCGGATGAGGACAAGCGCCGCCGCGAGAGTTCCTACGACGAGGAGCTGCGCCGCAAGGAGGACACCGACGAGGAGCGCCGCGAAAAGGAGCGCGTCGCTTTCTTCCAGCGCATCTTCCCGCTGCGCGACCTGGTGCGCCGCGCCATCAAGGCGAAGGAACCCGTGATGTGGAGCCGTCCGTAACGCTCTGTCAGCACTTCCAGAAGTCTTTCGTGAAGAGCACGAAGACCGTGAAGATCTCAAGTCGGCCCGCGAGCATGAGCAGCGAGCAGATCCAGAGCTGCGGCACGGTGAGCTGCGAGTAGTTGCCCGCGGGCCCGACGGAGCCGAGGCCCGGGCCGAGGTTGGAGAGCATGGCGAGCGACGACGTGATCGCCTCCGTGGGCGGCAGGCCGCTCAGCAGGAGCAGCACGGCGCCGCAGACGAAGGTGAGGATCCAGACCTGCAGGAAGACGAGCACCGCGAAGCCCACCTTGCTCTCGAGCACGCTGTGGTCGAGCGTGAGCGGCACCACGGCCTTGGGATAGAGGAGCTTGATCATTTCGCGGCGCAGGATCTTGAGCGTGATGATGAGGCGGATGAGCTTGATGCCGCCGCCCGTGCTGCCCGCGCACGACGAGAACGTCGCGCAGACCATGAGAATCACCGGCAGGCCGAAGGGCCAGAGCGAGTAGTCGGTGTTCGAATAGCCCGTCGAGGAGGCGCAGGACACCGCCGTGAAGACCGCGTAGCGCAGCGTTTCGTCCCAGCCGCCGTAGACGTCTTTCGAAAAGAGCACGAAGGCGGCGAGCGCCGAGAGCACCACGAGGATCAGCACCCACGTGCGCGCCTCGGTGTTGCCGAAATAGCCCCTGAGCGAATGGCGGCGCCAGGCGAGGAAGTGCAGCGAGAAATTGAAGCCGCTCAGAATCATGAAGAACACGGCGACGGCGTCGATGAAGGGCGAGTTGAAGAACGCGAAGCTCGCGTCGTGCGTCGAGATGCCCGAGAGGCTCACCGTCGTCATCATGTGCATGATCGCGTCGGCCCAGCTCATGCCCACCGTGTGGTAGGCGAAGGCGCACAGGAACGACAGGCCGAGGTAGATGATGTAGAGCGCCTTGGCCGTGTCGGCGATGCGCGGCGTGAGACGGTTTTCCTTGAGGGGGCCCGAAATCTCCGCCTTCATGATCTGCGAGCCGCCGACGCCGAGCAGAGGGAGCACCGCCACGGAAAGAACGATGAGGCCCATGCCGCCGATCCAGGAGAGGAAGCACCGCCAGCCGTTGAGCGATATCGGCAGCTGGTCAAGGCCGTTGATCACCGTCGCGCCCGTCGTCGAGAGGCACGACATCATTTCGAAGTAGAGCTGCGCGAAGCTCATCTCCGGCATCTCGATTAAGAACGGCAGCGTGCTGAAAAGCGGCACGGCCGTCCAGATGAGCGTCACGAGCAGGAAGCCGTGCCGCGCGGTGAGCTCGCGCTTGTAGCGGCGCGTCACCGCCGAGAGCAGGAAGCCCAGCGCAAAGGAGAGGCCCGAGCAGATGAGGAAGCTGTTCTTGACGCCGTCGTTCTCCAGTGCCGAGAAAACATACGGAAGCAGCAGCGCCAGGCCGAGGAACACGAACACGGGGCCCGAGGCGTTGAGGACCGGCAGCACGAGATAGCGGAGCGTGTTGAGCATGGGCGCTGTTCTCAGAAGAAGCCGACGTTGACCGCGAAGAGCCGCTCAATCTTCGGAATGAGCTTCTTGGAGGGGACGAAGACCACCACGTGGTCCTCCGCCTCGATCACGGTGTCGCGGTTGCCCATGAGCACCGTGGCGTTCTCGTCGGTGCCGCGGATGAGGGCGCCGATGGCGCAGCCCTGCGGCAGCGAGATGGAGCCGATGCGGCGGCCGACCACCTTGGAGCTGCGCTTGTCGCCGTGCGCGACGATCTCGAGCGCCTCGGCGGCGCCGCGGCGCAGGCTGTAGGCCGCGGCGACGTCGCCGCGGCGCACGTGGCGGATCAGCTCGCCCAGGGCCGCCGTCGTCGTCGAGAGCGTGATGTCGATCTGGCTGCCGGCCATGAGGTCGCTGTAGGCGGCGCGGTCGACGAGCGCGATCACCTGCTCGGCGCCGAGCTTCTTGGCCATGAGAGCGCCCATGATGTTGTTCTCGTCGCTGTCGGAGAGCGCGACGAAGATGTCGCAGTTCTCAATGCCCGTGCTCTCGAGCACGTCCTCGTCGGTGAAGTCGCCTTCGATCAGAATGGCGTTGCTGCCGAGCTCGCGGGCCATGTCCTTGACGGCGCGCGGGTCGTTTTCAAGGATGCGGATGTTGTAGGCCTGCGAGAGCGGGCGCTCGGTGGCCATGAGCTTTTTCGCGAGCGTCATGGCGATGCGCGGCTTGCCCGCGAGGACGATGTTGCGCATCGGCTTCTCGCGCTGGCGCAGCTCGCCGACGACGCGCCGCGCGTCGCGCGTGTCGCACAGGCAGATCACTTCGTCGCCTGCTTCGACAATCGTCGAGGCGAGCACCTCGAGGCGCCGCGAGCGGCGGAAGATCGCCACGATGCGCGCGGGCACCTGCGGCAGGTGCGTGTAAAGGTCGCGCACGGGGCGGCCCACCAGCGGGCAGCCGGCCTGGGCGCGCACCGAGATGATGCTCGCAAGCCCTTCGCCGAACTCCTGCACCTGAATGGTTTCCGGGAATTCGATGAGCTTCGTGAGGTAATTGACGAGCGCGAGTTCGGGCCAGATGATCGAGGTGGCTTCGAAGCCTTCCTCGCCCAGGATGCGCGGGTAGTCGCGCAGGTCGTTGTTGCGCACGCGGATGATGCGCGAGGGAATGTTGAACATGCGCGCGCACAGCAGGCACACGACCAGATTCGTCTCGTCGCTCGAGGTGACGGCGATCAGCATGTCGGTGTCCTCGGCGCCCGCGTCGGCGAGCACCTTGGGGCTCGTTGCGTCGCCGACGATGCCGCGCAGGTCGAAGCGCGACTGCAGCGTTTTGATGTGCTCGGCGTTGCTGTCGACGACGGTGATGTCGTTGGCTTCCGAGACCAGGCTTTCGGCGATCGAGGAGCCGACCCGGCCCGCGCCCACAATGAGGATGTTCATAGGGCCTCAGGCGTTGGATGCGGAGCCGCCGCTGCGGCCGTAGACCGGCAGGGCCGAGCCGTCGCCCTGCGTGAGCTCGCTCACGTCAAGGCCGAGGTTGCGCAGCTTACGGTAGAGGTGCGTGCGCTCGACGTTGGCATGCTTGGCCAGGGCGGCGATGGAGCCGCCTTCGAGCTTGAGCACGCGCGTGAGGTAGGCGCGCTCGAAATCGTCCCTGAGATCGCGCAGCCCCCGGTTGAAATCGAGCACGATGCCGAGGTCGGTCACCTCGACGGCGGGCAGCTTCCCGGACGGGTTGGGGACGGGCACCGTGCCGCTGACGCGGCAGTAGCTGCCGTCGGCGGAGACGCTCACCTGCGGCTGCAGGCCGCCCGCGGCAGGGGGCCGGCGGACGGGCTGGCCGGAGGCCTGGGCGCCCTGGGCGGCGCCGTTCTGGTGCTGCGTGCGCCATTCCTCGATGACGTTGCGGCACGTGGTGAGGAGCTTCTGCAGGGCGATCGGCTTCTCGAGGAAGTCGATGGCGCCGTAGCGCGTCGCCTCCATGGCGGTTTCGATCGTGCCGTGGCCCGACATCATCACCACGGGGCAGTTGATCGCATGCGCCGAGCCCCATTCCTTGAGCAGCGTGATGCCGTCCGTGTCGGGCATCCAGATGTCGAGCAGAATCAGATCGAAGCTCATGCGCTTGACGAGGTCGCGCGCGTGCGCCGCGTCTTCCGCGGTCTGCACGTCGTAGCCTTCGTCTTCCAGAATGTCGGAAAGCAGGTCGCGGATGCCGAATTCATCGTCAACAATCAGGATTCGTGTCATAGTCTCTCTGCTTTAATCAGTCAGTTGCTCCGGCGTCCCCGCCCTGCGGGCGCGGGAAGCCTTGAAAACAATTTCGACGCGTGCGCCGGTCACGGCGCCCGTGGCGGGGTCGGCCGCATTGCTCAGCGTGATCTCGGCGCCGTGCTCATCGAGTATCTTTTTCACCATCGGCAGTCCGAGGCCGGAGCCGGTGGGCTTGGTCGTGATATAGGGCTCGAAGGCCGAGCGCAGGATCTTGTCGCTGAAGCCCGATCCGTTGTCTTCTACGGTGAGTTTAACAGCGCTTGTTTCCTCGGCATGATACTTCGAGTGCAGGGGTTCCGTGCGGATCGAAACGACGACGGGCTTGCCTTCGACGCCCGCCTCGACGCTGTTGGAAACAAGGTTGTGCAGGACCTGGCGGAGCTGCCGCGGGTCGGCGTCGATCGGCGGAATATCGTCCGAAAGCGACAGTTCGACCTTTTGGCCGGCGTCGCGGTAGAGCCCGGTCTCCTCGACGAGGAACGCATTGAGCGACATCGGCCGGAGCTGCGCTTCGGGAAGCTTGGCGTATTCCCTGAAATCGTTGACCATCATCTTGAGCGCGTCGACCTGCGTGACGATCGTGGCGATGGTCTTGTGCAGCATCGCCAGGTCCTTCTCGTCGGTGAGCTTGCCGGAGAGCTTCCATTCGAGGCGCTCGGCCGCCAGGCGGATCGGCGTCAGCGGGTTCTTGATCTCGTGCGCGAGCCGCCGGGCCACCTCGCCCCAGGCCGTCGCCTTCTGCGCCTTGATCATCTGCGTGACGTCGTCGAAGACGAGCACGAAGCCCGTCTGCGCGCCGAGCGCCATCGGCGTGCTGCGGATGTAAAGCGGCACGCTTTCCTCGCCCTTGTGGAGCTCGAATTCGAGCGGCGAGTTCGCGGCGGTCTCGCTCGCCTGGTGCAGCCGCTCTTCAAGCGCGGCGGCAAGCTCCGGCAGCGTGGTCCGCAGCGAAGAGCCGACCGCCGTCGGCATTTCGCCCATGATGCGCTGCGCGGCCTCGTTGGCGCTCACGACCGTGAACCAGCGGTCGATCACGACGACGCCCGAGGAAATGTTGCTCAGCACGCGCTCGAGGAAGGCCTGCGCCTGCTCGGCCTGGAAACGCTGGCTCTCGAGGCTGCGGCGGGTTTCCGAGACGTCCTTGATCATGGCGTTGAAGGAGCGCGTGAGCACGTTGATCTCGTTGCTGCCCCTGAATTCCTTGATCGGCATGAAGTCGCCCGTGGCGACGCGCTTGGTGCCTTTTTCAAGCTGCAGCACGGGGGCAATCGTGCGCTTGGCAAAGGAGAGCGAGGCGACGATGCTCGAAAAGAGCGCAAGGAGCAGGGCGAGCGTCAGCGTGAGCACGTAGAGCTTGAGCATGGAACTGCGGCTGTAGGCGATGCGCTGGTATTCGAGGTAGCCGTCGACGAGCTTCGCGGCGTGCTGCGCGACCGTTTCCTCGACGGGCTGCGTCAGCTGCAGGTAGAGCGGCTGCGAGTCCTCGGACGGGAGAAGTCCCTGCATCGGCGCCGCGGCGTGGAGCGAGGGAATCGGCACGATGACGCGCACCCGCAGGTTGCTCGAGCTCGTTCCGCCGCCGTCCTTGCTCACCTGGAGCGGGTCGCCGTCGACCGTGCTGTAGATGCCGGCGGTCTGCGCGGTCTTGAGCTGCATGAGCGAAGGCAGGTCGGGGACGAGCACGTTGATCTTGGAGCCCGCCGCGGCCACGGCCGCGCCGTTGCCGGTCATCACCAGCGCCTCGGTGCCGGGCTGGTCCTCGAGCAGCTTCATGAGGGCGCGCAGCATCTGCGAGTTGGGCGTGCCCTCGAGCGAGCGCGCAAAGGATTCGGAAAGCTCCTGCGTGGCCTTCTGCTGGCGCGCCAGCGCTTCCTGCGTGACGCTCACGCCCGCGTCGAGCGCGGCCTCGACGCGCGCGTTGGCGCTGGCGTCGTAGGAGCGGCTGAGGAACGCCGCCGAGATGCCGTAGACGGCCGCCGTCGGAATGACGGCGATGAGCGCGGTCACGAGCGCCATCTTGGCGGCCATGCGCGAGCCGTACTGGCGCGCGCGGTAGCGGCGCCAGAGCCGGAAAACCATCGCCGCGACGATGACGAGGAGAACGAGCGCGACGGCGCCGTTGATGACCAGCAGGGCCGGGAAATAGCGGTCGAAGAAGCGCGGCTCGGAAAGGCTGATCGTCAGTCCGATGAGGGCCAGGGCGCCGAAGGCCGATCCGAAGATAATGCTGAAGCGCAGCCAGCGTGACATCATCGACTCCGCGTTTACTGCGACACCACCACGTCGGGAGTGATGGGCACGCCGGTCCAGTCGCTCGCGATCGTCCAGTCGTTGCGGCCGGTGTTGACGACCTGCATCGGCTTGGGCAGCTTGTCGGTGTCGAGGTAGAAGCGCACTTCGGCGTGGTAGTCGTCGGCGCTCTTGATCGCGTCGGCGGGGCCGACGCGCCAGCGGCGCACGGTCTTGACGAAGGGGAGCACCTGCTCGAGCTTGTCGAAGCTGTAGGAGAGGCCGTCGTAGGAGAGGCGGTAGCGCAGCGTGAGCGGATCGAACGAGAGCCTCGTCAGGAAGCTCCGGCTGATCTTTTCCTTGTCGAACCAGTACCAACGGTCCTTCGTGAGGCGGAACTCGTGCACGAAATAAAGCGGGATGCCGCGGTGCAGCGCCTCAAGGAGGGGCTGCGGCATGTCGAATTCGAAGGATGCGGAGAGAAAGAGACCGGAGCGCTCGCCCGGCTCGTCGAGCGTGAGCGCCGCGCGCATCAGCGTGGCTTCTTCGGCGCGTGCCGAGCCCGCGGGCGTCCAGCACGGCAGGACGCCCGCAAGGAGGGCGGCAAGCGCACCCTGCAGGAAGCGGCGGCGGTCGGGTTTCATCATGGTCACTCAGTCAGTCCCCAATTTTCTCGAGCAGCGCGTAGAAAAAGCCGTCGTGCACGCTCGGGATGAGCGTGCCGGGCCTGTACTCCGGCTTGTCTTCGGGCAGCAGCGTGAGCGAGCCGCCGAGGCCCGGCGCCAGCGCACTGAGCGCGGCATCGGGCGTTTCCTTGAGAAACGAGGCAATCTGCCCGGAGCCTTCCTCGGGGAAAACGGAGCACGTCACATAGAGCATTTTCCCCCGTTTTGCGAGAAGAGGCCATAAATTTTGCAAAAGAGCCTTCTGCGCGGCCGCAAGATGGCGGATGTCGTCCGCGCGGCGCACCCAGGGCGTGTCGGGCTGGCGGCGCGTCACGCCGCTCGCCGTGCAGGGCGCGTCGAGCAGGATGGCGTCGAACGGCCGGCCGTCCCACCACCCCTCGGGCTTCGAGGCGTCCGCCGTGCGGACCTCGGCGCGCAGGCCGAGGCGCCTGAGCGTGGCGCGGATTTTTTCCGTGCGCGAGGCATCGATCTCGAGCGCCGTCATGCTGATGCCGGGGTTGCGCTCGAGCAGGTGCGCGGTCTTGCCGCCCGGCGCCGCGCAGGCGTCGAGCACGCGGTCGCCCTTTTTAAGCGGCAGGAAGTGGGCCGCGAGCTGCGTGCCCGCGTCCTGGACGGAGCAGAGCCCCATCCCGAACCCCGGGATTTTCTCGACGGGAAGCGGCTTTTCGAGCGTGAGCGCCTCTTCGCCCGTGCGGCGGCACGCGATGCCGGCCGCTTCGAGCGCCCTGCGGTAGTCCTCGATGCCGACCCTGGCCGTGTTGACGCGCAGCGTCAGCGGCGGGTGCTTGGCGGCGAGCGCCATGAAGCGCTCCGCTTCTGCGGGCCAGGCGGCCTTCATCTGGGCGATCCACCAGGCGGGCGCGTTGAAGCGCACCGTCTCGCTTTTCATCGCCTGCGCGAGGAGGGCGTCCTTTTCGCGCAGGAAGCGCCGCAGCACCGCGTTGACGAAGCCGGCGGCGCGCTCCGTGGAGGAGCGCAGCCTCGCGGCGTTGACCGCCTCGCTCACCACGGCGTAGTCGGAGCGGCGCCCCATCAGAAGGGCGGCGATCGCTTCTTCGATCAGGGAGAGCACGTCGGCGTGCGGGCGCTTGGCGCAGAGCTGCGGCACGACGGCCGCAAGAAGGGCCGTGCGCCGCGAGCACTCGTAGAGCACCGCCTGCGCGGCGGGCCGCGCCGCAGCGGGCAGCTTCTCAAGCGCGGGGCGCACGACGGTGTTGAGCGAGGCGCCCCCGCGGAGTTCGGTGCGCGCGCTCTCGAGGGCCGCGAAAATCTGCGAAAGCGGCGCACTTTTCACGCTTTCTGCCGTCATTTGAGCACTTCTCCCGCTTTAAAGGGCATGCTCTGCAGGAACGGGCCCGCGTCCATGCGCGGCTTGCCGGGCTTCTGCAGCACGAGCGCTTCGAGGGCGCCGCTGCCGCAGGCAATGACAAGCCTGCCGTGCGCCGCTTCGAGCACCTCGCCGGGAGAGCCGCTCCCTTCGGCGGAGCGGGCGTTCCAGATCTTGACGGTGACGCCGCCGTGCTCAAACGTGCTGCCCGGGAAGGGGTTGAACGCGTGGATGCGGTGCACGAGCGCCTCGGCGGGAAGCGAGAAATCGATCGGCGCCTCGCTCTTCAGGAGCTTTTCGGCGTAGGTGGCGCCTTCTTCGGGCTGCGGCTGCGCGGTGAGCTCGCCGGGGTGCCTGAGCGCCTCGGCCGTCAGGTCGGCGCCGATTTCGGCGAGCCGCTTCATCAGGGTGTCGCTGGTGTCCTCGGGGAGGATCGGCGTCTTCCTCACGCAGATCATGGGGCCCGTGTCGAGGCCCTTTTCCATCTTCATGAGCGTGACGCCCGTTTCCGCGTCGCCCGCCTCGATGGCGCGCGCCACGGGCGCGGCGCCGCGCCAGCGCGGCAGCAGGCTGCCGTGGATGTTGACGGCGCGCAGGTCTCCGTTTCGGCCGATGCCCTTGGCGCAGTTGAGGACCGCCTCGGGAAGGATGAGGCCGTAGGCGGCCACGACGAGCACGTCGGCGCCGAGGGCCTTGAGCTCGGCCCAGATCTTCGGCGCTTCCTCGGGCGCTTTCTTCGCGCTCAGCGTGAGCGGCGTCATGACGGGCAGGCCGTGCTCGAGGGCGAGCGTCTTCACGGGCGAGGCGGTGAGCTTCATGCCGCGGCCGCTGCGGCGGTCCGGCTGCGATAGAACCATGGCAATGTCATGCCCTTCTTCGATAAGGCGCTTCAGGGCTGCGGCGGCGAAATCGGGCGTTCCCGCAAAAATAATTCTCATGAGACTGTACTTTTGGAGCGTCAGTATGCTCCGGCGGTTAAGCTAAGATGCCATTAGTGTAAGGTACTTTGCCTGCGGACAGGAAAGGGCGGAGGTCTACGGAATGCCTGAAGGAACAGAAAAAAAACCACTTGAACTGGCTTACAGCGATTACGGGGCGAAGGACGCTCCCGCCATCTTCCTCCTCATCGGTCTCGGCCTGCCGGGCGCGGCCTGGCCGCAGCCGATGATCCGCGAGCTCACCGGCGCCGGCTACCGCGTCATCGTGCCCGACAACCGCGACAGCGGAAGGAGCCCGCGGTGCCCGGAGGCGGCCGTGACCGCTTCCCAGGTCTTCGAGTCGGCGCTGGCCGCCTACGCCGGAAAGCGCGTGAGCGCAGGCTACGACGTCGCCGACATGGCGCGCGACACGCTCGCGCTCGCCGATCGGCTCGGCATCGGAGCGTTCCATGCCGTCGGCTTTTCGATGGGCGGCATGATCGCGCAGGAGCTCGCGCTCGCCGCGCCGGACAGGATTGCGACGCTGTCGCTTTTTTCCACCGCTTCGGGGAACATCGCCACGGGGCGCGGCCGCCTCGACGTCCTTATCCGCCTCTGGATGCGCCCCGCGCCCGAGGGAGGCGATGCCGAGGACTATGCGCGGCATTCGCTCACGATGGTCGCCGGGCCGAAATATCCGACGACCGAGAAAGAAATTGAGGAGGGCGTGAAGCTCGCCCCGCTCATGAGCGACAAGAACGCGGTTTACCGCCAGATGATGGCGATCCTCGCCGCCGGGAACCGCTCGCCGAGGCTGCCGCAGATCCGCGCCCGCACGGTCGTGGTCCACGGCATCGCCGACCGGCTGCTGCCGTTCAAGGCCGGCCGCGAGCTCGCCGAGCGCATCCCGGGCGCCAGGCTCGTGCCGATCGAAGGTCTCGGGCACCAGCTGCCGCCCGAGCTCTGGATCCCGCACGCGCGGCTCATCGCCGCGCACTGCCGGGATCAGCAGCGCTAGGCCGCTCTTTCCGCCTTTTCCTTGGCTTCCTTGCGGGCGTTGCGGCGGATCTGTGCAGCTTCGTGATGGCGCGCGTTTCTTGAGACGGCTCAGGTGGTCGATGAAAACGATGCCGTCGCGGTGGTCGATCTCGTGCTGGCAGCACACCGCAAGGAGCCCCGTGGCGGCAAACTCGATCGGGTTGCCGTCGGTGTCCTGCGCCGCGACGGTGACCCCGTCGGGGCGCTTCACTTTTTCATAGAGCCCCTTGAGCGAGAGGCAGCCTTCCTCGCACTCCTCGAGCGTGTCGGTGTGCGACGTGATCTTCGGGTTGACGAGCACGCGCAGGTCGCTCTTGTCGTCCGAAACGTCGATCACGACAAGGCGCTTCAGGACGCCGACCTGCGGCGCGGCCAGGCCGACGCCGGGCGCGGCGTACATCGTCTCGGCCATGTCGCCGCGAGCTTTGTGCTCGTCGGTTGAATTCGGTCACCGGCTCGGCCTTGGCGGCGAGGACGGGATCGGGGTATTGAATGATGGGCAGAATTGCCACGGCAAAATCCTTTTCTGTCAGATCTCTCGTAACGGCACCGTATTTTAGCGGGCGCACCCTTCACGGTGGGAGCGCAGACGGGTTATGCTCTTGCGCGATTGTTGCTAATCTATAAAAAGAGGCGCGTGTCCGTCATCGGACACCCCTGCACCCTTTTCGTTTTTCCGAGCCCGCCGCGGATTGTCTGTGCGCCGGGCTTTTCCGAATCTCTATGTCACTTTCTTTAGTTATTGCAGAAAAGCCTTCCGTGGCGGCCTCCATTGCGCGCGCCCTCAAGGGATTCAAGCGCGACGGCGACTTCTGGGTCCGCGACGACATGATCATCGGCTCCGCGGTCGGCCATCTGCTCGAAATCAGCGCGCCGAGGAATTCGACGTCAAGCGCGGCCGCTGGACCTTCAAGAACCTGCCGGTGCTGCCGCCGTACTTCGATCTCAAGCCCATCAAGCAGTCCGAGGACAAGCTCAAGTCGCTCGCGAAAATGCTCAGGAGCCGCAAGGTGACCGACGTCATCAACGCCTGCGATGCCGGGCGCGAGGGCGAGCTGATCTTCCGCTACATCATGCAGTACTGCAAGTGCAAGAAGCCGGTGCGCCGCCTGTGGCTGCAGTCGATGACCAACAAGTCGATCTGCGACGCCTTCAAGCAGCTGCGCTCCGACGAGGAGATGAAGCCGCTCGAGGCGGCCGCGCGCTGCCGCTCCGAGGCCGACTGGCTCGTCGGCATCAACGGCACCCGCGCCATGACGGCCTTCAACTCCAAGGACGGAGGCTTCTTCCTCACGACCGTCGGCCGCGTGCAGACGCCCACGCTCGCGATCGTGGTGGACCGCGAAAACGAGATCAACGGCTTCAAGGCGAAGAACTACTGGGAAGTCTCGGCGCGCTTCCGCTGCGAGGACGGCACCTACGAGGGCCTTTGGCAGGACCCGGACTTCAAGAAGGACGAGGAGCATCCCGAGTTCAAGCCCGAGCGCCTCTGGAGCGAGGAGAAGGCCCGCGCCGTGGCCGACGCGTGCCGCGGCGGCACGGGCACGGTCGAAGAGACGACGAAGCTCGTCCCCGTCTACTCCCAGCAGCTTTTCAGCCTCGTGACGCTGCAGAGCTACGCCTTCCGGCGCTTCGGTTTCACCGCCAAGACCACCGCCTCGATCTGCCAGGCGCTCTATGAAAAGCACAAGGCGCTCAGCTATCCGCGAACCGAAGCGGTGACGCTGCCCGAGGATTACATGCCCACGGTGCGCGAGACGCTCGGCGTGCTCGACGGCACGGACGAATACCGCGGCCTTGCGGGCAAGGTGCTCGCCAACAGCTGGGTCAAGCCCGACAAGCGCGTCTTCGACAACAGCAAGATCACCGACCACTTCGCCCTGATCCCGACGGGCCAGATCCCGAAGACGCTCACCGACGCGGAGCGCAAGATCTTCGACGCCGTCGTGCGCCGCTTCCTCGCGGTGTTCTATCCCGCCCGCGAAGTACAACGTCACCAACCGCACGACGACGGTCGGCACCCACCGCTTCAAGACCTCCGGCCGCACGCTCGTGTCGGCCGGCTGGCTCGAGGTCGAGGGCCGCAGCGCCGAGGACGCCCAGAACGAGCTCGCCCGCGTCAGGCCGGGCGAGAAGGTGAGCGCCGAGGACGTCGTCGTTTCCGCCAAGAGCACCACGCCGCCGCCGCGCTACAACGAAGCGACGCTGCTCTCGGCCATGCGCAAGGCCGGCCAGAAGCTCGAGGACCGCGACCTCAAGGCCGCGATGGGCAACGGACTCGGCACCGCCGCGACGCGCGCGGCCATCATCGAAGGCCTGATCGAGCAGAAGTACATGCGCCGCGAGAAGGGCACGCTCTACCCGACGGCCAAGGCCTTCCAGCTCATCAGCCTGCTCAAGGGCCTCAAGATCGCGGAGCTGAGCGAACCGCGCCTCACGGCCGAGTGGGAGCAGAAGCTGCACATGATCGAAGAGGGCAAGGCCCCGAGCGACGAGTTCATGCACGACATCCGCACGATGACGGAAAACATCGTCGACGCGGCCAAGCGCTACGAAGGCGACAGCGTGCCCATCCAGAACCCGATCCACATCAAGGCGCCCTGCCCGGTGTGCGGCGGCGAGGTGGTGGAAACCTACCGGCGCTTCGCCTGCACCAACCCGAAGTGCGGCTTCTCGATCACCAAGCATCCGTCGGGCCGCGTGCTCGAGCCCGCCGACGTCGAGGAGCTGCTGAGCAAGGGCCGCGTGGGCCCGCTCTCCGGCTTCATCAGCAAGCGCGGCTTCCCGTTCGAGGCCGAGCTCGTGCTCAAGAAGGACGAGAACGGCGAGCTGCGCATGCAGTTCGACTTCGGCGAGGAGGAGCGCCGCCCCGAGACCGCCGAGGAAGACGTCCGGAACGCCGAGACGGTGGGCACCTGCCCGGTGTGCGGCGGCCGCGTCCTGGCGCTGCCGACCGCCTACCAGTGCGAGCACAACGTGCGCGGCGACAAGAAGTGCACGTTCCCGCGTGAGCCGCAGCATCCTCTCGCGCGAGATCAAGCCCGAGGAGATCCGGGAGCTGCTCGAGAAGAAGCGCACGCCGCTGCTCTCGGGCTTCGTTTCGAAGCGCAGCCACCGTAGCTTCAAGGCCTATCTCGTCCTCAAGGCGAAGGGTGCCGTGGGCTTCGAGTTCGAGCCCCGCGCCGCCGACGCCGAAGGGCGCAAGAAGCCCGCGCGCCGCACCGCGGCCAAGAAGGGAAGCGCCGAGTGAGGCGCCTTCCCCTGATGCCCTGAAAGCGAAGCGAAGGCCCCCTCTCCGGGGCCTTCGCTTTTTCGGACTAAGTGGAATGCAAAAGTGCGTTTGCCTCATGCCTTTTTATCGCGGATTTTCCTTCGCGTTCCAGGACTTTCGCAGGTAAACTACGAAAACGTCTGACAACCGATTCAGCTCTGCGCGGAAGAGCTTTTCGCGCCGAAGCGTTTTTTAAGGGATTCACCATGAAAGCCAAGATTCTTTCTGTGGCCGCCGCTGTGGCTGCTTGCACTTTTGCCGGCAGCGCCTTCGCCGGCGCGACGCTTGACGCCGTCAAGCAGCGCGGCACCGTCCTCTGCGGCGTCAATACGGCCGCTCCCGGCTTCTCCTTCACGGACAGCAAGGGCAAGTGGCACGGCCTCGACGTCAACACGTGCCGTGCCGTCGCGGCCGCCGTCCTCGGCGACGCCGACAAGGTGAAGTACGTCCCGCTCAGCTCCCCGCAGCGCTTCACGGCCCTGCAGTCGGGCGAGATCGACATGCTCTCGCGCAACACGACCTGGACGATGACGCGCGACGCCTCGCAGGGCTCGGTTTTCGTGGCGGTCAACTATTACGACGGCCAGGGCTTCATCGTCCCGAAGGAGTTCGGCGTCAAGAGCGCCAAGGAGCTTGACGGCGCCACGGTGTGCGTGCAGACGGGCACCTCCTCCGAGAAGACGCTCGCCGACTATTTCCGCCAGCACAAGATGACCTACAAGACCGTCGTGTTCGACACGACCGAGGCGACGCAGTCCGCGTTCCTCTCCGGCCGCTGCCAGGTTTACACGACCGACATGAGCGACCTCGCGGGGCATGCGCTCGGTGGCGCCCAATCCTGAGAAATACGAGATCCTGCCCGAGACGATCTCCAAGGAGCCCCTCGGCCCGGCGGTGCGCCGCGGCGACAGCGAGTGGTTCCAGATCGTGCGCTGGTCGTTCTACGCGATGGTGAGCGCCGAGGAACTCGGCGTGACGAAGGCCAACGTCGACAAGATGCGCGCCGAGAGCACCGACCCGAACGTGCAGCGCCTGCTCGGCAAGAGCGACGACATGGGCAAGCTCATCGGCCTCGACAAGGACTGGTCGTACCGCATCGTCAAGCAGGTCGGCAACTACGGCGAGTCCTGGAACGAGTTCTTCGGCCCCAAGACGAAGCTCAACCTGCCCCGCGGCCTCAACCGCCTCTACACCGACGGCGGCCTGATGTACGCGATGCCGATCCGCTGATCCGGCAATTTATAATCCCTAGGCCCCGGAAGAAAGTCCTCTGGGGCCTTTTTCTTGACAGACAGACAATTTGAGAGATGCTCTCCAAGCGACTTTTCAGCATGATGGGCGATGAGGCCTGGCGGGAGCGCGAGCGTGCCAGGAAGCGCCGCGAATACCTCGTCCAGGCGGCGCTGCTGCTGGTTCTTGCGGCACTGATCGCTTCGGCCGTCATGAACGTTTCGGCCAATCTCGAGGCCCGGCACATCCGCAGCGGCTTCGCGTTCCTCACGAGCGCCGCCGGCTTCAACGTCGGCGAGCCGATGATCGCCTACTCGCAGACCGATCCGATCTGGAAAGCCTTCCTGGTGGGCATCCTCAACACGATCCGCGTTTCCGCCGTTTCGATCGTCGCGGCGACCGTGCTCGGCATCATCGTCGGCCTGATGCGCCTCTCGCATCACCCGCTGCTGCGGCTGCTCGGCACGGCGCACGTCGAGGTCTACCGCAACATCCCGCTGCTGGTGCTCCTTCTCGCGATCTACATGGTCGTCACGCAGCTGCTGCCGGGCGGGCGTGCGGCGCTCCACATCGGCAACTGGGTTTACCTTTCGAAGGCCGGACTGCAGGCCGCCGTGCCCGTCTGGGGAGTCTGGGCGGTGCTCGCCGGGCTCGCGGCGGGCGTCGCCGCCGGCTGGCTGTACCTGCGCCTGTCGAGGCGCGAGGGACTCCTCGCCAAAACGGTCGCCGTGTGCATTTTCGCCGCCGTCTTCGTCGCGGGCTGGGCGCTCTGCGGCGCCATCGGCGGCTGGGAGCACCCGCAGGCAACGCGCTTCGCGCTGCGCGGCGGCTTCCAGATCAGCCCCGAGTTCCTGACGCTCTCGCTCGGGCTCACGCTCTTCACCTCGGCGGCGATCGCCGAGATCGTGCGCGCGGCGTCCTTGCCGTGCCGCCCGACCAATGGAACGCCAGCCTCGCGCTCGGCATGACGATGACCCAGACCGTCAACTACGTCGTGTTCCCGCAGTCGATGAAGCTCGCGATCCCGCCGCTCGCAAGCCAGTACATGAACCTCACCAAGAACTCGTCCCTGGCGGTCCTGGTGGGCTATCCCGACCTCGTGAGCGTTGGCAACACCGTCATCAACGTCACCTCGCAGTCCCTTGAGGTGATCTGCATCATCATGGCCGTCTACCTGGTCCTCAACCTGGTGATCTCGTACGTGATGAACATCTTCAACGCGCGCGTCATGCGCTCCGTGCAGTGAGGCGCGCCATGGAGCAGAGAATTTCCGAAAGCAGCTTCTCGGGCGGGCTTCTCACGCGCATCCGCCGCCGCTACTTTTACTCGCCGCTCGCCTCGGCGCTGACGCTGCTGATCGGCGCGTTCCTCGTCTGGGCGCTCTGGAACCTCGTCGACTGGGGCGTCGTCAACGCCGTCTGGGCACCCGACGCGGCGGCCTGCCAGAAAGCTTCCGGCGCCTGCTGGGGCTTCGTCGCCGAGAAGTGGCGCCTGATCATCTTCGGGCGCTATCCCTACGACGAGCAGTGGCGCCCGGCGGTTGCGACGCTGCTCGTGATCGGCGCGCTCGTCGTGAGCGCCGTGCCGGCGATGTGGCGGCGGCCGAACAGCCGCCGGCTGCTCATCCTCTGGTGCGCGGTGATCATCGCCTTCTTCGTGCTGATGCTCGGCGGCCTTTTCGGCCTGAAGCCCGTGGGCACCGACGCCTGGGGCGGCCTGCCGCTCACGGTGGTGCTCACGCTGATCGGCATGAGCGCCTCGGTGCCGCTCGGCATCCTGCTCGCGATCGGGCGCCGCAGCCGCATGCCGCTCGTTTCCGCGCTCTCGGCGGGCTACATCGAGCTCGTGCGCGGCGTGCCGCTCATCACGGTGCTCTTCGTGGCCGCCTTCGTCTTCCCGCTCCTCCTGCCGGCCGGCATGCGCTTCGATCCGTTCTGGCGCGTCGCCGTGGCGATCGTGTTCTTCCAGGCCGCCTACATGGCCGAGACGGTCAGGGGCGGCCTGCAGACGATCCCGAGGGGACAGTTCGACGCGGCCGCCTCGCTCGGGCTGACGCCCGCGCAGAGCTACCGCGCGGTGATCCTGCCGCAGGCGCTCGTGGCGGTGATCCCGGCTTTCGTCAACAGCCTGCTCTCGTGCTTCATGGACACCTCGCTCGTGACCGTCGTGTCGATGTACGACCTCACGGGCAGCCTGAGGCTGGCCCTGGGCGACGCCACCTGGCGCGTGTACTTCGTCGAAGGCTACATCTTCATCGCGCTGGTTTACTTCACGTTCAGCTTCGTCATTTCGCGCTACAGCCAGTGGCTCGAGAGGTACGCGCTCGGCGACAAGCACCGCGCGCACGCCGCGCGCTGACGCCGCAGGAGACACCATGACCCACAAGGTTCACGAGCACATCATCCGCATCGGCGACGAGGGCATCTCGCGCCGCGCGCTTTTCCGCGGGGCTGGAAGCTTCGGTCCGCCATCCGGAGCGCTTCAACGAGCATATGGACGGCGCGCGCGTGCTCTCGGAGGAGAGTATCGACGGCGGCGTGATGCTGCGCCGCGAGATCGACTTCGGGAGCTTCTCCTTCCGCGACTGCGTGCTGCTGCGCGAGCCCGATTCGGTGCTCACGCTCGTCGAGGCCGGCAAGACGTGGCCCGCCTCTTCGCTCCTCATGAAAATCGAGGAACCCGAGCCCGGGAGCCTTTTCGTCCGCTTCCTTTACGAGGAAGAGGAAAAGAAGGGCGACAAGGGCGAGAACCCGGCGATCGCCTCGCTGCGGAAGAAAGCCTACGAGGCGAAGGACCAATACCTCATCGCGCGCATTCTCGAGGAGATTGAGCGCAGCGGCGCGAAGGACTGAAGCGTCCCCCGCGCGCGCCCCCGCTTTCTGCGGACTGCGCCCGGCATGCCGGGCGCCTTCTTTTATTCACAACGGAATTTTCCCCATGGAACACACGCAAGAGAGAATCTTTGAGAGCATCGCCCGGGAGATCGGCGCACGCGCCGCTCAGGTGAAGGCGGCCGCGGATCTGCTCGACGGCGGCGCCACGGTGCCCTTCATCGCGCGCTACCGCAAGGAGGCGACGGGCAGCCTCGACGACACGCAGCTGCGCACGCTCGAAGAGCGGCTTGCCTACCTGAGGGAGCTCGACGAGCGCCGAGGCGCGGTGCTCGAGTCGATCCGCGCCCAGGGCAAGCTCACGCCCGAGCTCGAGGCGGCGATCGAGGAAGCCGACACCAAGCAGCGCCTCGAGGACCTTTACCTGCCGTACCGGCCGAAGCGCCGCACGAGAGCCGCGATCGCCCGCGAGGCGGGCCTCGAGCCGCTTGCGGACCTGCTTTTCGCGCATCCCGAGAAAGATCCCGACGCGGAGGCCGCGGCCTTTGTGAACGCGGAAAAGGGCGTTGCCGACGCCGCCGCGGCGCTTTCGGGAGCGCGCGACATCCTCTGCGAGCGCATGAGCGAGGACAGCGGCCTGCTCGAGGAGCTGCGCAGCTGGCTCTGGCGCGAGGGCGAGGCGGTGAGCCGCGTCGCCGAAGGCAAGGAGGCCGAAGGGGCCAAGTTCCGCGACTATTTCGACTACCGAGAGCCGGTGCGCCGCATCCCGTCGCACCGCGCGCTCGCGATGTTCCGCGGGCGCGCCGAGGGCGTGCTCGAGCTCTCGCTCTCCGAAGGGGAGGCCAACGAGGAAAGGGGCGCCGCGATCGCGCGCATCGCCGACCGTTTCTCGATCGCCGACCGCGGCCGCGCGGGCGACAAATGGCTGCTTTCCTGCTGCCGCTGGGCCTGGAAGGTGAAGCTCGCCTCGGCGCTCGAGGCCGATATCTTCACGCGCCTGCGCGAAGAGGCGGAAGCGCAGGCCATCGACGTTTTCGGCGGCAACCTCAAGGACCTGCTGCTCGCCCCGCCGGCGGGCCACAAGGCCGTGCTCGGGCTTGACCCGGGCATCCGCACGGGCGTCAAGGTCGCCGCCGTCGACTCCACGGGCAAGCTCCTTGCCAAGGACGTCGTCTATCCGTTCGAGCCGCACCGCCGCCGCGAGGAGGCCATCCGCAGGCTCGGCGAAATCTGCGAGCGCTGCGGCTGCGAGCTCGTCGCGATCGGCAACGGCACGGCAAGCCGCGAGACGGTGGCGCTCGTCGACGAGCTGATCCGCCGCCGGCCCGAGCTGCATCTCACGCGCGCCGTGGTGAGCGAGGCGGGCGCCTCGGTCTATTCCGCCTCCGAGCTCGGCGCGCGCGAATTCCCGGACCTCGACGTGAGCTACCGCGGCGCCGTCTCGATCGCGCGCCGCCTGCAGGATCCGCTCGCCGAGCTCGTGAAGATCGACCCCCAAGGCGATCGGCGTCGGGCAGTACCAGCACGACGTGGACCAGAACCAGCTCGCGCACCGCCTGGGCGCCGTGGTCGAGGACTGCGTCAACGCCGTGGGCGTCGACGTCAATACCGCGAGCCCCACGCTGCTCGCGCGCGTCGCGGGCCTGACGCCCTCGCGCGCCGAGGCGATCGTCGCCTGGCGCAACGAGCACGGCGCCTTCAGGGACCGCTCGCAACTCATGGAAGTGCCGCGCCTCGGGGCGCGCACCTTCGAGCAGGCGGCGGGCTTCCTGCGCATCCCGGGCGGCAGCAACCCGCTCGACGCCTCGGCCGTGCATCCCGAGGCCTATCCGGTGGTGCGCCGCATCATCGAGAAGACGGGGCTGCCCATCGAAAAGCTCATCGGCAACACGGCGGTGCTGCACCGGCTGCACGCCTCGGACTTCACCGACGGGACCTTCGGCGTGCCGACCGTCACCGACATCCTCGCCGAGCTCGAGAAGCCGGGCCGCGACCCGCGCCCCGCCTTCAGGACGGCGCAGTTCGCCGACGACGTCCGCGAGCTCAAGGACCTGACGCCCGGGCGCGAGCTCGAAGGCGTCGTCACCAACGTCACCGCCTTCGGCGCCTTCGTCGACGTGGGCGTGCACCAGGACGGCCTGGTGCACATCTCCTGCCTCTCGGACCGGCGCGTCGACGATCCCCACAAGGTGGTCCGCGTCGGCGACATCGTGAAGGTGAGGGTGCTCGACGTCGACATCGAGCGAAAGCGCATCTCGCTCACGATGAAAAAGGGCGGCGCCGGCGCGAGCGCCGAGCGCGGAGCGCCCGGGCCCCGCGGCGGCCACGCCCCGCGCCGCGGGCGCGAGGCCGCGCCGCAGGGCGCCATGGCCGCGGCTTTCGCCAAGCTCAGAAGGCAGTGACAGAAAAGGCGGAATTTCAGAAAATTCCGCCTTTCTCACTCTGTTAGAATAGTCGATCCCTTCTCGGCCGCGCCCTGCGCGGCCTTTCGATCTTACAAGAGACGAATTTTTTTTCCGTCATGACGACACTCAACCCCGCATTGGCCGGCGACGTCACCAAGCGCCGCACCTTTGCCATCATTTCGCACCCTGACGCCGGCAAGACGACGCTCACGGAAAAACTGCTGCTGTTCGGAGGCGCCATTCAGATGGCCGGCGCCGTCAAGGGCCGCAAGGCCTCGCGCCACGCCACTTCCGACTGGATGGAAGTCGAGAAGCAGCGCGGCATTTCGGTGACGAGCTCCGTGATGCAGTTCCACTACAACGGCCACGTCATCAACCTGCTCGACACCCCGGGCCACGAGGACTTCTCGGAAGACACCTACCGCGTGCTCACGGCCGTCGATGCGGCCGTGATGGTGATCGACGCCGCCAAGGGCGTCGAGGCGCAGACCATCAAGCTGCTCAAGGTCTGCCGCCTGCGCAACACGCCGATCATCACGTTCATCAACAAGCTCGACCGCGAGGTGCGCGATCCGCTCGACCTGCTCAACGAGATCGAGGACGTGCTCAAGCTCGAGTGCGTGCCCATCACCTGGCCGATCGGCATGGGCAAGACCTTCAGGGGCGTTTTCTCGCTGCTGAAGAACCACATGGTGCGCTTCAAGCCGGGCGAGGATCACCTGACGCATAAGGAGGAGACGATCGAGGGGCTCGACAATCCCGAGCTCGACCGGCTCTTCCCGCTCGAGATGCCCTACGTGCGCGATTCGATCGAGCTCGTCACGGGCGCCTCGGAGCCCTTCAGCCTCGAGAAGTTCCGCGCGGGCCAGCAGAGCCCCGTGTTCTTCGGCTCCGGCATGAACAACTTCGGCGTGCAGGACGTGCTCGACGCGCTCGTGCAGTGGGCGCCTTCCCCGCAGCCGCGCGACGGCGGCACGCGCATGGTCGACCCGCTTGAGAAGCCCTTCACCGGCTTCGTGTTCAAGATCCAGGCCAACATGGACCCGCGCCACCGCGACCGCATGGCGTTCTTCCGCATCTGCTCCGGGCGCTACAAGCCCGGCATGAAGGTGCTGCAGACGCGCGAGGGCAAGGAGATGAAGATCCCCAACGCCATGACCTTCATGGCCCAGGACCGCGTGGTGATGACCGACGCCGTCGCCGGCGACATCATCGGCATTTACAACAGCGGCCACCTGCGCATCGGCGACACGCTCACCGAAGGCGAGAACCTCGCCTTCACGGGCATCCCGAGCTTCGCGCCGGAGCTCTTCCGCGCCGTGCGCGCCAGGGACCCCTTCAAGAGCAAGCAGCTCCAGCAGGGCCTGCAGGAGCTCGGCGAGGAGGGCGCCATTCAGGTCTTCACCGACGATCTCGGGCACATCATGCTCGGCGCCGTCGGCCAGCTGCAGTTCGAAATCGTCGCGCAGCGCCTGCAGACCGAGTACAAGGTCGACTGCATCTACGAGCCCACCGACGTCTCCAACGCCCGCTGGCTCTCCTTCCCCGACAAGCAGACGAAGGAGGACTTCTGCTCCGAGCAGGCCGCGCGGCTCTCGACCGACGTCAACGGCAACCTGGTGTACCTCGCGACCTCGATCTACAACCTCGAGACCACGATGAAGCACTGGCCGCAGGTGGTGTTCCACACCACCCGCGAGATGAACGAGCGGTTCAACTGACGAAAAAAGACGATCCCCGCGGATCGTCCTTTTCCGATAAAAACGGCGGGGACCGGAGCGTGCGCTCCGGTCCCCGCCGTGCTTTGAGGGGCTCAGATTTCAGGTCTCATCAGAACGTCGTGCGCAGGCCGACCATGAGGACCCAGGTCTTGTCATGCTCTCCGGCGTCCGAGACCGTTGCGGTCGTCGTCGTCTTCTTTTTCTTGGTCGTCGTCTTGACGGAGTTCACGGTGGCGTCAAGGTCGGCGTCGCGGTAAACGCCCACGCCGTAGAGCATCGTGCGCTTGCTCAGGTTGTACTTGTAGCCGACGGCCAGCTGCCAGGCGTCCAGGGACTTCGTGGTCGTTTTCGTGGTTGAGCTGTTCTTCTTCGTGCTGGTCGACGTCAGCGAGTAATCGCCGACGTGGCCGTAGCCCGCCGAGGTCATGAGCGTGCCGCCCCAGAGGTCGAACCCGGCGCCGATCATGGCCATGTGGCCGTCGTCCGCCCGGGTGACGCTCTCGCCGAAGATCTTCGAGCGCAGGTGCTTGCCGTACTGGTAGCCGCCGTAGAGCTTCCAGCTGCCGAAGTCATAGTTGGCGGCGAGGCCGACGTTGAACGGGTTGTCGTAATCGGCGTGGTCCTTGTGGTTGAACCAGTAGTAATCGGTAGCGAGGGCGACTTTCAGGCCGCCGTGCCGGAACGTGGCGCCGAGGGCGCCGTAGCGGTCGCGGTTGCTGCTCGGAACGGCGTCGTTGCCTTCGGAATAGTCGGTGCTCTGTCCCGTGGCGTTCGAGTACTGCGCATAGAACTTCAGGCCGGCGAGGCTCGGGGACTCGTAGTGGAGCATGTTGCTCACGCGCTGCGTGGAATTCTGGAAGACGTTGCTGCCGCCGGCTTCCTTGTAGACGACGCCGAACGGGTTGGTCTGGCCCGCGAAGATGCCGCCGTGGGAGCCCGACATCAGCATGGCCGTGCGGCCGGCCTGCAGGATGCCGTAGGGCGAGGAGACTTCGAGGTAGGAATCGCGGTCGAAGAGCGTGTCGTCCGTGCCGAGCGTGCCGTCGTCGCCTTGGAACTTGCCTTCGAGGCGGAAGCCGATCTTCCAGCCCGGGGCGAGGTCCTCGTAGCCCTTGATGCCCCAGTAGGAGGCCCCGGCCAGGCCGCTGTCGAGCGAAGTGGTGTCCACAGAGTTCGACTCTTCGGCGGTGGTGGTCTTCTGATGGACATAGCGCAGGCCTTCGTCGATGCGGCCGTAAAGCGTGACGTTTGCCGCCATGGCGGTGCCGGCCAGCGCGAACGCAAGGGGAACAGCGAAGCTCAGTGCTTTTTTAACAAACATGGATTTCTCCTTTGAAATCAGACTTGAGGAGGCTTGCTGGCTTTGGCTGGGCGGTAAGCCGGGACGGCCCGCGCCGCGCGCGGCCTCAGGGAAACGGCCGGCGGTTCGCAGCGCATACTTGCATTGTCCGGATATGTCTCGGCAGGGTAAAGGGCGTGATGCGCAATGAAAAATTGCGCGGCAAGCAAAGCGTGCGGCCGCCGCCGGGCGGCCACGGAGGCGGCGCTTCATTGGAAAAACCTGCAAACAGGGCGTTGTCTTGCGGCGACAGATTTAAAGAATCCCCGGAGAGACGGCCTTGCATCCCGCGGCGGGCTTTGCCGCAATGCTCCTTTGCGTTTTGCGCAAATGCGGGGAAACCCTTGCCCGCCGCGGCATTGCCTGCGGCCGAAAGGTTTTGGCTGTTGCGCCGGCGCATCACGCAAAAAAGGCGGCATCCCCCGCGGGATGCCGCCTTTGAGAAGCAGCGCCGAAGGCCGCCTAGCCGGCTTTGGCCTTTGCCTTGGCGAGTTCCTCGCGGTAGGCCTTGAGCGCCTCGGGGTGGCAGAGCAGCACGCGCTCGAGGACGCCCTGCAGGTAGGAAATCGTCATGCCGTAGTTCGTCATGGGGACGCCCTGGGCGTTGGCGGCGCGAAGCCGCGCGAGCATGTGGCGGCGCGTCACCACGCAGCCGCCGCACTGGATGAGGACCTTGTAGGGCGTCAGGTCGGTCGGGAAGTCCTTGCCGACGGCCATCGAGATGTCGAGCTTCTTGCCCGTCTTCTCGCGCAGCCAGCGCGGGATCTTGATGCGGCCGATGTCGTCCTTCTGCGGATGATGGCTGCAGGTCTCGCAGATGAGCACCTTGTCGCCGTCCTCGAGCGTGGCGAGCGCCGCGGCGCCGCGCGCCATGGCGACGACGTCGGCCTTGGCGTAGGCCATCTGGATCGAGAAGGTGGTGAGCGGGATCGACTCGGGCGTCTGCCTGGCCACCTCGAGGATGGCCTGGGAGTCGGTCATCACGAGCTTCGGCGGGCGCTTCAGCTCGGCGAGGCACTCCGCCACGCGGTCCTGCTGCACGACGAAGACCTTGGCGTGTGTGTCAAGCAGCTCGCGGATGGCCTGCACCTGCGGCAGGATGAGGCGGCCCTTGGGCGCGCCCGTGTCGATCGGCGTGACGAGCACCACGGTGTCGCCGGGGCCCGCCAGGTCGCCCGCGAGGAGACGGTCCTCGGGGATGCGGTCGCGGGCCAGCTCAACGATCTCATTCCTGAGTTCCTCGATGCCGCTGCGGTGCTCCGCGTCGGTCACGGCAAGCGGCACGCCGAGCGCGGCGAAGCGCTGCCGGGCCTCGTCGGACACGGGGAAGACGTCGCACTTGTTGAGCACGAGCACGCAGGGCGTGCCGAGCGCCTTGGCATGCTCGACGAGTGCGCGGTCGTTGCCGTCGAATTCGCCGGCGCTCGTGACGATGAGCGCAATGTCAACCCACTCGAGCACGGATTTCGTGCGCGCCACGCGCGCGAGGCCGAGCTCGCCGACGTCGTCCACGCCGGCGGTGTCGATGAAGACGACGGGGCCGAGCGGAAGCAGCTCGTAGGCTTTTTCGACGGGGTCCGTGGTGGTGCCCGCCACGTTGGAGACGATCGAAATCTGCTGGTTGGTGAGGGCGTTCACGAGCGAGCTCTTGCCGGCGTTGCGGTTGCCGAAAAGGCCGATGTGAAGCCTCAGTCCCTTGGGTGTGTCAAGCATGGACATGGTGTTTTTCTTATGTCGAGGAGCTGAAGAAAAACAAAAAGGCCGGATGCAGATCCGGCCTTCTTGCTGGTCGAAAATCCGAGGATTTTCGCAGTTATATCATCATTTATCCGATTCGTCTTTCTCGAAGTTCGTGCGGATCACGTCGCGCTCGAACCAGAGCGGAGCATGGCCCTTGGCGGCTTCGACCGAGATCGTGCCCGGGCCGAGGCGCCAGATGCCCTTGAAGTGCTCCATCGAGAGCAGCGCGAGCGGGATGTGCGCGCACACCACGCAGATCGTGATGAAGATCGAGCCCCACACGTGCAGGTAGAAGAAGAACAGGAAGGCGTGCTTGCCGAGGATCGGGGCGCCCGCCCAAAGCAGGAAGCCCGTGAAGATCAGCCAGAAGATCATGCCCATGAAGAGCAGGTAAGAGGCCTTCTGGCCGCCGTTGTAGCGGCCCTGCGGCGGAACTTCGACGGGACCGAACGGGATGCCGAAGAAGCGGCGGGGATAGCCGCCGAAGTTGCGGAACCAGTAAATGGTGTTGCGGTCCCACTCGAGGCAGGCGCGCACGATCAGGGCGAAGCGGTCCGGAGCGAGCAGCGCGAAGCCGAGGAAGTTGAACGTGAAGACTGCACCCAGGATGAGGTGGATGAACATCGACGTTTCAGCCGCCTCGTCAGCGGGGTTGAACAGGTACACGTAGGCGCCCGTGAAGAACAGGGCAAACCACAGAACGGCGTTGACCGAGTGGAAAACCTTGTCCGGAGCGTGGAAGCGAAGAATGCGTCCCTTAGCGATTTCAGCCATGATTCGTCTCCGTCAGCGTCGCAAGCATCGTGCGCGGGTAATAGTGGGTGTGCAGCAGGCCGTGCATCGTGTGGTCCGTCGGCTTGGCACCGAGATCCTTGTAAATCTGCATGACCGTCGGATTCTGGTGCGAGCAGGCCAGTCCCTTGGCCTGGCAGAGCTTGTCGTCCTTGTACAGGCCGGCCTGGCGGGCCTTGATGATGACGCCGCGGCGCGCGACCAGGTCGCTCACCGCGTAGCCGCAGATCGCGAGCGTGCCGACGCACAGCCCGACGACCTTGAGAAAGCCGCGGCGGCCGAGGATGATGGCGGCCGGGCGTTCAGCGTATTCGTAGTTCTGAGAAAACATCGTTACCTCTCGTGATTAGGAGCGCAGGGGAAGCGGAAGAACCGGGTCGAGCCAGGAGGTGCCGCTCGGCTGGACGGGCTGGCCGCCGCCGTTGACGCAGCCGCCGGGGCAGTTCATCACTTCGATGAAGTGGTAGCGGTTCTTGTCCTTGTTGACGCGGTCGATCACTTCCTTGAGGCCGCGCAGCGCGCCGTTGACGACGCAGCAGCGGATCTCGACGGTCTTGCCGCCGAGGGCCTTGACGGGGATGGGGATCGTCGCTTCGACGATGCCCTGGGTGTGGCCGCGGACGACCTTGATGTCGGCGTCCTTGAGCTCCTGCCCGGAGAGGGCGAAGTAAGCCGTGCGCAGGGCCGCTTCCATCACGCCGCCCGAGGCGCCGAAAATCGTGCCGGCGCCCGAGTACACCTCAAGGGTGCCGCGCTCCTTGCGCGTCTTGGGCATGAGCAGCGGGTTGATGCCCTTGCGGCGCATCAGCTCGGCGATGTCGCGGGCCGTGAGCGAGGCGTCGATGTCCTGGAAGGACGGCGCGTCCTTCGGGATGATGCCCTGCTCGATGCTCCAGCGCCAGGCGGTGTTGAACTCGGGGCGGGAAGCCTCGAAGATCTTGGCCGTGCAGGGCGTCACGGAGACAAAGTAAATCTTGCGGGGATCGCACTTGAAGACGTTCTTGGCAGCCCACGTCTTGGCGATCGTGCCGCCCATCTGCAGCGGCGACTTGGCCGTGGAGAGGTGCGGCAGGATGCCTTCGAAGTTGATCTCGGCGTTGCGCACCCAGGCCGGGCAGCAGGAGGTGAAGTGCGGGAAGGGGTGCTCGGCGCATTCTTCAAGCTCCGGGCCGCGCTGGCCGAGGAGCCAGTACTGCACCTTCTTAACGAACTCCGTGCCTTCCTCGAGAATCGTCTGGTCGGCGGCGCTGTTGCAGTCGTAGACGGTGAAGCCGAGCGCTTCAATGGCGTTGTTCATCTGCTCGGTCGACAGTTCGCCGGGCTCGCCGCCGAACTCCTCGCAGAGCGAGACGCGCACGGCGGGCGAGGGCTGGGCGACGCAGAGCATCTTCTTCGCGTCGAGGACGCGCTCGACCTCGTCGACGAAGCTCATCTGCTCGATCGCGTTGAACGGGCAGGCAACGAGGCACTGGCCGCAGCTCACGCAGGCGTCTTCGATGATGGAGTGCTTGGCGCCGAGGCCGCCCTTGATGGCGCCGGCGGGGCAGAACTTCGAGCAGGTGTCGCAGCCCACGCACACTTCCTTGTTGATTCGGATAATGCCGCGGATCTCACCCTTTCGCAGGTTGCCTTTGAAGGCAGGTCCGCGCTCGCCGCGGACGTCGTCGCCCGGCAGGAAAGTGCGGATCGTCATTGCATCATGGAACATGAATGTACTCTCCAGATTCAGCCGATTCCGAGGGGAATCCTTAGGCGTCCGCGCTCTTCCGGCACAGGGTTTCAGGAACATAACCCGGGGCCGCCGGAAAAATGAGGACGCCGGCTGACGTTTTTTGGGGTGGCGCGCCTTGCGGAGGGATACGATCCCCCTCCCCGCAGCGCGCGTGTGAAACACGGCAGGATTTTAAGACAAGTTACATCTTGAAAGTAAGTGCAAAATATGTAGTCCGTATATCTAAAGGGGTATATTCGGCCGGAACCCGGCACAGAGCGGGCAAATGTAAAGTTTCTGCCTATGGCTCGCCGCCGGCAAATAGTGTTTGCGTTAACAAAAGCGTGAACGCCGGCAAAGAAAAAGGGAACCCCTTTCGGGATTCCCCTTTGGCGTTCAGGCCTTTGCCCCGGATTACGAGTAATCCGCCTTGGTGAGGGGCTTGCGCATTTCGGCGCGCACGTTGTCCATGGCCGAATAGAAGGCCTTGAGCATCACGAGGCCGAGGAACTTGCCCGCGTCCGTCACGATGATGTGGTCCGGGTCCTTCGGATCGTCCTTGATGGCGCCCGCGAGGCGCAGCCCGAGCATTTCCTTCACGAGCGTGCGGTCGAGGTTCACGCCGTGCACCTCGCGGAAGTACTTGCGCGAGAGACGGTGCGAGAAGACGCCGAGCATCAGCCGGTACTGCAGGATGGCGTGCTTGTCGAACTGGCGGCGGCGCTCCACGCCGGTGAGGCCCTGGGCGATGCGCTCGCCGTAGCGGCGCAGGCTGAAGGTGTTCATGTAGAGGCTGTCGTTGAGGAAGCTGAAGGCGCCCGAGCCCACGCCGAGGTACTCGTCGTAGTCGACCACGTACTCGTCGAAGCCCTCGTCGTGCGTGCGCCCGAAGGTCCACGAGGTGAGCTGGTTGTAGCGCTCGCCGAGGGTGTCGAGGATCACGCGGTACTGGTCGGCGAGCTGGTTGCCCGTGGCGGCGATGATGTTCTTCACGCTCTTCTTCGTCTGCGAGGTGACCATCAGCGGGTAGGTCGTGACCTGGCGCGGATTGAGCTTCCAGATCTTTTCCATGTCGTCGTGGATCATCTCGAGCGTCTGGCCGCGGAAGCCGAAGATCATGTCGATGTTGCACGTCGGGAAGAGCTCCTGCGCGTACTGCAGGCGCTCGAAGATCTGCTCGCCCGAGCCGAACTTCTCGTAGCGGTCGGCGAGCTTCAGGATGTCGTCGTTGAAGCTCTGCACGCCGATCGACATGCGGTCCACGAGGCCCTTCAGGTTGCGGAACTGCGGCGTCGTGATGACCTGCGGGTCGGTCTCGCAGGAGATCTCCTTGATCGACGGGAAGAGCTTCTTGGCGTATTCGAGCGTCTTGATGAGCTCGTCCTCGAGAATCGTCGTCGTGCCGCCGCCCACGTACATCGAATGGAAGTCGTAGCCGAGCGCCTTGACGTAGTCCATCTCGCGGCGCAGGTTCTTGAAGTACTCGCGCGCCAGGGGCTCCTTGAAGAGGAAGCGGTGGAACGTGCAGTACGAGCAGAGCGTGTGGCAGAACGGGATATGAGCGTAGAGCAGGTATCTGTGCCCTTCCTGGGGAGGCGGCGGATTGCGCAGGATCACCGGATCGCAGTGCAGGTAGCGCTTGGTGTAGTAATCCATGATGCGGTCCGTCGCACCAATCATCCAGTTCGGGAGCAGCTTCCTCGGCTTCGGCGTATAGCTCGTATCACTCATCGGGAATCAAATTTTTCGATAAAAATAAGGCCGCGTCATTGTACTCGACTCCGCGGCGAGCGGAACCCGTGCAAAGGACGCGGCCCGAGACAATTTAGCCATGCGTGGAATAGAGCTTGGCTATGGTCTCCGCGAATTTCTTGGACAGCGGCCCGCGCTTGATCTTGAGCGTCGGGGTGAGCAGCCCGTTGTCGATCGTCCAGGGCTCCTTGGTGAGCGCCACCGCACGCGGCAGCGCGTAGTGCGGGAAGTCCTTGGCGGCGGCCTTGGCGCGGCGCAGCGCGGCCGTCTTCACCGAGGCGTTCGAGAGGCTCGCGTCGTCGTCGGGGTCGACGCCGCACTTGGCGGCGAAGGCCTTCCATTCGCCGGGCTCGACGACGGCGATGAGGCTCAGGTACGGGCGGTTTTCGCCGACGATGTAGCACTGCGCGAAGAGCGGGTCGGTCTCGATGGCGCCCTCGAGGTCCGCGGGCGGCACCTTCTCGCCGGTGCTCGTCACGATGATTTCCTTGATGCGGCCCTTGATGATCAGGAGCCCTTCTTCGTTGAAGGCGCCCACGTCGCCCGTGTGCAGCCAGCCGTCTTCGGTGAAGGCGGCCTTGGTGGCGTCGGGACGGTTCCAGTAGCCCTTCATGATGCTCGGGCCCTTGATCTGGATCTCGTCGCCTTCGCCGAGGCGGACCTCAACGTTCACGAACGGCTTGCCCACCGTGCTCGGCTGGTTGAGCTCGCGGCTGTTGCCCGCAATGATGGGGCTCGCTTCGGTCATGCCGTAGCCCTGGATGATGGGCAGGCCGAGGCCGCAGAACGTGCGCGCCACGCGCGGGTTGATCGCCGCGCCGCCCGAGACGGCGATGCGCAGGCGCCCGCCGAACTGGTTCAGCAGCATGCCCGAGACCTTGCGCAGCAGGAAGCGGCCGACGATGCCGTCGAGCCACGCGCGGCCCGTCTTCTCAACGGGCAGGCGGTTGCGCTTGCAGAAATCGCGCCAGCCCACTTCGACGGCCCACTCGAAGAGATAGCGCTGCAGGCCGCCCGCCTTGCGGAGCTTGTCCTGCACGCGCGCGTAGATGCGCTCGTAGACGCGCGGCACCGAGATGATGACGTCGGGCTTGATGGTCTTCAGGTCGTCCGCGAGCAGCAGGATCGAGCGGTTGTAGGCGATCGTGCAGCCCGTCGCGAGGGCGAGGTAGTAGCCCGCGGTGCGCTCGAACGTGTGCGAGAGCGGCAGGAACGAGAGGAACACGTCGCCCTGGCGCGGATAGACGTCGAGCAGCGTCGCCTTGACGTTGCTCACGATGTTGCCGTGCGTGAGCATGACGCCCTTCGGGCGGCCCGTCGTGCCGGAGGTGTAGACGATGCCGGCCAGGTCGTCGGCCGTGGGCTCCTGCTCGGGCAGGGCGGCGCCGCGGCCTGCGGCGAGGAACGTGCCCTTGTCGAGCACGCGGGGCTTGCCCGCTTTCTCGCCGCACGCGTCGTCGGTGACGATGACGGTCGCGAGATCGTTCATCGCCTCGCCGGTTTTCTCAATGGCTTCCCAGCGGGAGAGCTTGTTGGTGACGAGCGCGAAGGCGCCGCTGTCGCCGAGGATGAAGGCGCAGGCGCCCGGGGTGTCGATGGCGTGCAGCGGAACGGGCACGAGGCCGTTGGCGAGCGCCGCCTGGTCGGCGCAGACGTTGTCGACGCCGTTGGGCATGAGGATCGCCACGCGGTCGCCGTGCCTGAGGCCCAGCGCCGCGAAGGCGCGGCGCCAGTCCTGCACCATGTTCCACAGGGTTTTGTAGGTGTAGCTCACCCAGGCTTTCTTTTCTTTGTCGTACTGACGGAGCGCTTCGCAGTCTCCGTAAAGGGCGACGCTGTTCTTGAGCAGGGCGGGGAGCGTCGCGAAGGCGTCCAGATTGAAAGGCGAACGCAGCTTCTGAGTATCAGTCACGCTGACTCCTTGAAAAGAGCTTTCGGCTTGTTCCCTAGCAAATGGCGGGACTCGGCCGGCAGAATTACACGTTAAAAAATAGTGGACGGGGAAGCGGCCTGACCGAAGCCTCGTATAGGGGTTTACCCTAATATAAAGCCGCCGCTTTTCGAGGGCGGCGGCTCGTCAGATTCAAACGCTTTTTTACGAGGCGTTTTCGGCCTGGGCCTTCTTCTGCTCAAGGGCTTCCCATCTTTCGTAACTTTGCGCAATGATGCCCTCGAGCTCCTTAAGGCGCTCGCTGTCGGCCTTGATTTCGGCGACGGGCAGCGTGTGGTAGTCGGGACGGTTCATCTTGTTGAGCAGGGCGGATTGCTCGCCTTCGAGGTCCTCGATGTGCTTGGGCATGCCCTCGAGTTCGCGCGCTTCGGCCCACGAGAGGCGGATGCGCGTGCGCCTGGGGCGCGCGCCGGTGCTCTTGGGCTTCGCTTCGGACTCGGGCTTCGCGGGCTCCGGGCGCTGCCGCAGCCAGTCGCTGTAGCCGCCCACGTATTCCCGCCAGTGGCCTTCTTCATCGAGCGGGGCGAGCACCTCGGTGACGACGTTGTCGAGGAAGCGGCGGTCGTGGCTCACGAGGATGATCGTGCCCGGGTAGGACGAAAGCGTCTGCTCGAGCATCTCGAGCGAGTCGATGTCGAGGTCGTTGGTCGGCTCGTCGAGGATGAGCAGGTTGGCGGGCAGCGCGAAGAGGCGCGCGAGCAGGAGGCGGTTTCTCTCGCCGCCCGAGAGCGAGCTCACCGGCACGTTGACGCGCCGCGGCGGGAAGAGGAAGTCGCCCATGTAGGCGATGATGTGCTTTTTCTGCCCGGCGATCTCCACCCAGTCGGACCCGGGCGAGATGGTCTCGGCGACGGTCTTCGTGAGGTCGAGCTGCTCGCGCAGCTGGTCGAAGTAGGCGATCCTGAGGTTCGTGCCGAGCTTCACCGTGCCGGAGTCGGGCTTGAGCTCCCCGAGGATGAGCTTGATGAGCGTGCTCTTGCCGACGCCGTTGTGGCCGATCAGGCCGAGCCGGTCGCCGCGCATGAGCTTGAAGTTCAGGTGGCTCACGATGGGGCGGCTGCCGAAGGACTTCGAGAGGTCGGTCACTTCCGCGACGATGCGGCCGCTTTTCTCGCCGGCGTCGATCTGCATGTTGATGCTGCCGATGCGCTCGCGCCGTGCGGCGCGCTCGCGGCGCAGCGCCTCGAGGCGGCGGACGCGTCCTTCGTTGCGGGTGCGGCGCGCCTCGATGCCCTTGCGGATCCAGACTTCTTCCTGCGCCCAGAACTTGTCGAAGCGCCGGTTGGCGAGATCCTCGGCGGCGAGCTCTTCGTCCTTGCGCGTCATGTACGCGTCGAAGTTGCCGGGGTAGGAGCGCAGGATGCCGCGGTCGAGCTCGAGGATCCGCGTCGCCACGTCGTCGAGGAACTGCCGGTCGTGCGTGATGACGGCGAGCGAGCGCTGCCCGCGGTACTCGCTTTTCACGATGTCTTCGAGCGCGGTGATCGCCGTGATGTCGAGGTGGTTGGTCGGCTCGTCGAGCAGCAGCAGGTCGGGCTCGAGCGCCAGCGCAAGCGAGAGCGCGGCGCGCTTTTTCTCGCCGCCGCTCGCCGTTGCGGGCGAGCCCTTCGGGTCGAGCCGGAATTTCGTGAGGTATTCGGAAAGCTTGGCGACGCGCGCCCAGCGCACGCGCTCGTCCTCGATTTCCGCAAAGCGGCCGCGCAGCGCGAGGCTCTCTTCAAAGGTGGGCGCTTCGGGCAGCTTGGGTTCCTGCTCGACGTAGCAGATGCGCAGTCCGTCCTGAACCTGCCGCTCGCCGTCGTCCGGCTTCAGCTCGCCGGCCAGAATCGAAAGCAGCGTGCTCTTGCCCGTGCCGTTGCGGCCGATGACGCCGATGCGCTCGCCCGCTTCGATGCTCATGTCGGCGTTGTCAAGAAGCGGAAGGTCTCCCCAGGCGGAATGAATGCCGTGCAGTGTGATGAGTGCCATGCCGAATGCTTCCTTCAGGGCAGGACCGAAGAGGAAGCGGAGGAGCCGGAGCCGCTGCCGGAGGCGCTGTCATCGCCGCCGTCGGCCGTCTCGCCCGTGCTCACGGCCTTGACCTTGGGCGTGAGGGTGAGCTTCGGCAGCACCGTGCCTTTCTGCGCCACCTCCGCGGTGTCGGCGAGGTAAATCTGGCCGTCGCGGATCACGTAGAAGGCGGGCGTGCGGGAGACGAGCGCCGTCTCGGCGCGGTTCACCTCGAGGTGTCCCGTCTCGCCGTCGAGCGAATAGCTTTCGCGGCCGTGCGCAAACTGCTCGGCGACCGAGTAAGCGTCGGCGCCGAGCGCGAAGAGTTCGCGGGCCGGCACCGAGTAGGGCATCTGCGAGCGGAAATGCGCGGCGAAGGTGTCCGCGTTGTATCGGTTGAGGATCGGGCTGTCGGAGAAGACGACGTTGTTGAGGTCGTAGGAGAGCGTCGAGGCCGCGGCGCTCACGTCCGGGTCGCCGGGATTCGTGGCCGAGGTAGCCCACACGCGCATGCGCATCGGCAGCAGGTTCCTCACGAGGCCCGCCGTGCGCGCGTCGAGCGCGAGCAGCGTGCACTGGTAGCCCTCGGCGGCGAGCGAGCGCACCGAGCGGAGGTTTTCCTGCGTCACGGTGAATTCGCTGTACTGCACGCCTTCGGCGTCGAGCGTGGTGCGGTAAGCCTGCGCGACGCGCTCTTCCCAGGGCTGCGCGGACTTGAGGATCAGCACCTTCTTCGGAAGGCCGTCGGGAATGGCGCCGGCGGCCATGCGCGCGACGTCGTCGGCCTCAAGCACGTAGGAGGCCGACATCATCAGCATGTAGGCGGGAGCGGTCTTTTCGCGTTCGGCCGAGAAATTGAGCGCGACGACGGGAATCGGCAGGTCCTTGTTGGCGGCGAGCTCTTCGACGCTGTCCTTCTTGAGCGGCCCGATCACCACGTCGGCGCCCGCCACCACGGCGGCGTCGAGGCGGGCGGAAAGCGGCACCGAGCTCGGCGCCTCGATCAGCAGCAGGTTGGCCGGCTGGCCGGCGAGGCGGCTTGCGGCGATGATGCCGTTGCTCACGATCTTGGCCGCCGCGAGCAGCGGCGATTCGTCCGCCGGCATCAGCAGCGCCATGGTCAGACTCCGCTCGGCCGGCACGGCGGCCTCCGAAATTTCGGCTGCAGCGCTTACAATCGGTACACTCAGCGCCAGGCAGCTGAGCAAGAGTCGTACAGAAGATAGGACAGGCACGATGAGTTCCCCAAATTCAGATGAATGGATGCAGAATCCGTTGTTCCGGGCCGCAAGGCTTGACGAGCAGTCTTTTCCGAAAGGCGCTCTTTACGTCGTCGGCCTGCCGATCGGAAATTTAGGCGACATTACGCTCCGGGCGCTCTGGCTGCTTGCCCGCGCCGACGTTGTGGCCGCCGAGGACACGCGTCAGACGCTCAAGCTTCTGCAGAATTTCGGTATCAGTGTAAAGCTAATATCCGTCCGCGAGCACAACGAAGCATCCGGTGCGGAGCAGATTATCAGATATTTGGCGGACGGTGAGACAGTGGCGCTCGTCACCGATGCGGGCACGCCGGGCGTCTCCGATCCCGGCGCGCGCGCCGTCAAGGCGGTGCGCGAAGCGGGCTACCGCGTCATCCCGCTGCCGGGCGCATCGGCCGCCGTCACCGCGCTCTCGGCGGCGGGGCTCGACGGCGAGGGGTTCTGCTTTGCGGGCTTCATGCCGCCGCAGGACAAGGCGCGCAGGGCCAAGCTCGCCTACTGGGCCGCGCGTCCCGAGCCGTTCGTGCTCTATGAGGCGCCGCACCGCATCCTGGATCTACTCAATGAGCTTGCGGAGGCGATTTCGCCCGACCGGCGCGTTGTCATCGCGCGCGAGATCACGAAAAAATTCGAGACGTTCACGGCACTTACGGGCGGCGAGCTTAAGGCGTTCGCGGCCGGCCACAAGCCCCAGGGCGAATATGCGGTGGTCGTCGACGAAGAGCCGAAGCGCGAGGAAAAGCCGCTTTCCGAAGAGACGAGGCGCTGGCTCGGGCTTCTCGAAGGGGAGCTTCCCGCATCGCGCCTTGCCGCCGTCGCCGCCAAGGCGGCGGGCAGGAGCCGCGACGAGATGTACCGGCTCCTCATGGACCGCAAAAAAGAAAACGGGTGATTTTTCCGCCGGCGCGATGTTCCACGTGGAACATCGCGAAGCGAAGATCGTAATCCGCGGCAGAGGAAATTTCCTCTGCCGTTTTTATTTCGCCGGCAGAAAAAACGCGCTTCCGAACAAAAATCGAAGGGCGATTTTGGCGGCGTTAAATGATCGGATACTCGGTGAAAACAAAAAGATCGCTTTTATTTTTACGCCGTTTCCGCATGAACGGCCTCTTAGGCCAAGCGCCGCAAGGGATTGACGGGTGTTTTCGAACGTGCCGAAAAAGCGATGTTTCACGTGAAACATCGCCCAAGGGTGCCGAAAAGGACCTTTCGGACGGAGGGCGGGGTGCTCCTGCGCCGGAAGGGTGAATTTTTCGGACGGATGTTCCACGTGGAACAATTTTTGTGCGCTTCGAAAAAAATCGCCGCAGCGGATGCTGCGGCGAAGCGAATGTTTCACGTGGAACATTGATCCGGGGCTTATTCGCTCCGGAGCTCGACCTCGCGGGTCTTCGAAGAATGAATGTTGCGCACGAGCCCCTCGAGCAGGGAGGAGAGCTCTTCGACGAGGTTCGAGTTGGAGATCACGCCGACGAGCTTGCCCTCGCCGTCCACGATCGGCAGGCGGCGGATGCCGAATTCGCGCATGCGCGCGAGCGCGACGACCATGCTTTCCTCGTCGGTCGCGGTGACGGCGGGCGAGGTCATGATCTGCTCGACCGTCTCGACGGCCGGGTCAAGGCGCTTGGCGACGACTTCGATGGCGATGTCCCGGTCCGTGATCATGCCGATCGGTTTCTTGTCGCCGTCGATGACGACGAGGCTGCCGACGTGCTCGGAGCGCATCTGCGCGGCGCACTCGACGATGTTCTTCTTCGGGCTGATCGTGGCCACTTTGTGGACGGCCATGTCAATGACTTTCATGGAGCGGGTTCTCATGGTTCTGGCTCTCTTATCGAAATCTCGGTTCTGTGTGTCCTTGATTCTATAACGAAAACGCCGCCGGCCTTCGGGCCGGCGGCGCTTCTCTCAGATCTCGTGATGCGCTTCCTCGGTGTCTTCCGGAAGAAGCGGCCGGAAGGCCTCGAAGTCGTAGAGCTTTTTGTCGAGCAGGTGCGACGGCGAGATGCGCTGCATGCTCATGAAGATGTTGTGCACGCGTCCCGGGAACTCGCGGTCCCACTGACGGATAAGCTGCTTCATTTCCTGGCGCTTCTGGTTCTCGCCGACGCCGCAGAGTCCCTTCGGCGTGACGGGGTAGTTGCGGATCCTGGCCATGCGCGCCGTCTCCGCTTCGCGCACGTAGGCGAGCGGCCTGATCACGATGCGGTTTCCCGCGTCGCTCTTCAGGACGGGCGGCATCGTCTTCATGCGTCCGCTGTAGAACATGTTGAGCATCAGGGTGCTCACCATGTCGTCGAGATGGTGCCCGAGCGCGATCTTCGTGCAGCCGAGCTCGCCCGCGACGCGGTAAAGGATGCCGCGGCGCAGCCGCGAGCACAGCGAGCAGATGCTCGTGCCCTCGGGAATGAGGCGGCGGATGATCGAGTAGGTGTCCTGGTCCTCGATGTGGTAGGGCACGTCGAGCGTGCGGAAGTAGTTCTCGATCAGCCCCGTCGGGAAGCCCGGCAGGTGCTGGTTGATGTGGACGGCCACGAGGTCGAAATGGATCGGGGCGCGCTTCTGCAGCGTGCGCAGCGCGTCAAGGAGCACGTAGCTGTCCTTGCCGCCGCTGATGGCGACGAGCACCTTGTCGCCGTCCGTGATCATGCCGTAATCGGTGATGGCCATCGCGGTGAGGCGCACGATGCGCTTCTCGAGCTTCTTGACCGAGACGGATTTCTTGTTGCGCGCATTGGAAGGCATGCGGCTGTTGCCGGCGTAGACGCCCTCGGTGTCGGCGCCGGCGCTTTCCTGCGGTTCGGCGGGGCGGATGGGAATGACTTTGTTTTCTTCTTCGGCCATGATGATTATTCGTCTCTGTAATTGATGCCGGGGCGCCAGACCTCGATGCCGACCGCGTCGGCGTCCGGGTAAGCCTCGGTCTTCGCGGTCGAAACGCGCGCCATCACCACGCCGGGCATGGCGCTCAGGCGCTCGGCGAGCGTGTCGACAAGGGTCTCCTGCAGGTTGAAGTGCTTGGAGAGCGCCGTCTTGCGGATGGTTTCCGTGATGCGGCTGTAGTTGAAGACGTCGTCGAGCGCATCGCGCTCGCTCGGGGTGCTCTTGAGCGGCACCCAGACGTCCGCGCTGATCACGACGGGCTGGCGGCGGCGGTGCTCTGCTTCATAAACGCCGATGCTGCAGGAAAGCGTGAGATTCTTGAGAAAGATCCTCCGGCAGCGGCGGCGCAGAAAGTCTTCGGTTGGATATTGCATGAGCGTTTCAATAAAATGGGATTTCCGGCTCGGCCGCAGAGCAAAGCGGCCGTCCGTGAAAACATCATTGTGCTCTTTCTCTTCCGTTTATGCGCTGGGTAATCTGCATTTTCGTGCTGCTCTGCGTCGTGCTGTATTTCGTGCCGACGCTGCAGCGCTGGGGTCTCGGGCGCCTTCCCGGCGACATCCGGTTCCGCATCATGGGCCATCAGATTGAAATCCCGCTGATGAGCACGATCCTGCTCGCCGTGGCGGTCATGCTCATCGCCAAGCTGCTCTGAGGGCTGCGGCGGATGCCGGGCCACGTCAGCCGAAGAGCGGCCTTATGGCGGCCGCGCGCGCCTCGCGCACGGCTTCCCCGATCCTGCGGGGATCTTTCTGGGCGCGCGCCACGGCGCCCGCGTCGACGGCGCACCACAGCGCGCACGCCTTTTCCAAAAGCGAAGTGTCCCTGCCGCGGAGCGTGCCCCAGAGCCTGATCATCGTGTGCATTCTTTCGGGCCGCCGCAGTGCGTCGCCCCGTTCGAAAATCTCGCGCCAGTTTTTTTCCGAGGCGGGCGCGTCAAAGAGCGGCAGCAGCCGCTTGAAGACGCCCGAAAGCTCGGCGGTGTCCGCCGGGGCGCGAAGCCGTTCCGCGCTCTGCCGCGCCGCCTTCTCGTCGGCGGCGCCGGAAGCGAGAAGGGCAAAGAGCGTGCCGGGGTCGGCGCCGTCCCGTGCGGCGCGCGCAAAGGCCGAGCGCAGCGTTTCGTCGGGATAGGGGATGAGCGGGAAGATTTTTTCCCAGACGCCGCACTCGCGCAGCACTTCGAGCATGCGAAGCGGCGCCGGGGCGGCGAAGCCCTTGGCGATCTCGGCCCAGATGCGCTCGGGCACGAGGGCGTCCGCTTCGCCGTTCTGCACCATTTCGCGCATCAGCGCCATGGTTTCCGGGGCAACCGTAAAGCCGTCGAGCTTGGCGGCGAAGCGCGCCACGCGCAGGATGCGCACGGGATCTTCCTTGAAGGCCTCGCTGACGTGCCGGAGCACGCGCTTTTCAATGTCCTTCTGCCCGCCGTAAGGGTCGATCAGCCGGCCGTTCTCGTCCATCGCAATGGCGTTGATCGTGAGGTCGCGGCGCCGGAGGTCGTCCTCGAGCGTCACGTCGGGCGAGGCGTTGACGACAAAGCCGTGATAGCCCGGCGCCGTCTTGCGCTCGGTGCGCGCCAGCGCGTATTCCTCATGCGTCCTGGGGTGCAGGAACACGGGGAAATCGGCGCCGACCTGCTGGAAGCCGCGGTCGAGGAGCATCTGCGGCACGGCGCCGACGACGACCCAGTCGCGGTCGCCGCCTTCGGGGACCGGCCAGCCGGCCTTGCGCAACAGGCTGTCGCGGACGTAGCCGCCGACGGTGTAGATCTGCATGGCGTTATGTTCCTTTTCTCAGGGCATGTCGGAATCCGTCTCGGCCTCCGCGGGCGCGACCGATCCGATGAAGTCTTTGAAGCGGCCCTGCGCACGGTGCGCGATGGTCGCGTAAGTCTGCGTGTTGGAGAGAACGTTCTTCACGTAGCCCCGCGTTTCGTAAAACGGGATCGTCTCGATGAAGACGGCCGCTTCCATCGGCACGTCAAGCGCGCGGCGCCAGGCTCTCGAGCGTCCCGCGCCCGCGTTGTAGGCGGCCGAGGCGAGCACGTAGCTGCCGTCGAATTTGTCGAGCAGCATGCCGAGGTAGGCCGATCCGAGCGTCATGTTCCAGTCGAGCGGCGAGAGGCCGGACTCTGCCTGGGACGGCATGGCGAGCTTGCGCACGAGCCAGCGCTCGGTCGCGGGCATGATCTGCATGAGGCCCCGCGCGCCGACCGACGAGCTCGCGCTCGGCATGAAGCGGGACTCCTGGCGGATGATGCCGTAGACCCAGGCGGGCGAGACGCCCTGTTCGTCGGCGATGCGGGTCACCGCGCTCCTGTGCGGCATGGGATAGAGCTGCGAGAAGCTCACCAGGCCGTTCCCCGCGCGTGCGCTCGTGTTGATCATGCGGTGGATGAGGCGCTCATCGAGCGCATAGGCGGCGAGCTCGATGTAGTCGCGGCCCTTGAGCCCGCGCATCGACCAGTTCCATTCGCGATGGCCGAGGCCGTAAAGCTCCAGGCGGTAGAACGTCCTTGCGCGCGCAATGCCCGCATCGGACGACCAGCGCTTTTTGGCGGCTTCGGTAAGCGCCGTGTCGTGCACGGTCTCGCCCGCGTAGGGAATGCCGAGCTCATCGCAGGCGAGCTTGCCGTAGAAGCTCACGTTGCCGGCGATGCGCCGGTAGAGCGGCTCGGCCTCGGCGGGGCGCTTCATCGCGGCGAGCGCCCTCGCTTTCCAATAGGTCCAGGATTCCTTTGCCTGGGCGTCGGCCGACATGACGCCGATCATGGCGTTCACCCGCTTCCAGCTGCCCGCCCTCAGGTAGGCCCTCACGGCCCAGCCTGCGGCGCGGTCGCGCTTCACGAAAAGCGGATGCTTCATGAAGGACGTGCCCGCGCGGTCAAAGAACGACGTCGCAGAGACGTTCAGGTCCTTGGCGCTTTCGTAGCCGAGGTAGGCAAGGGCGAGGCTGCGGTCCGCGGCCGTCATCCGCGGCAGCGTCTTATTGAGATAGTCCGCCGCTTTGTCCTGGTCGGCGTTGGCAAGGCGCAGCGCCGTGAAAAGCGCGGTCTTGCCGTTGGCGGCGCTGTGACGCGCAATCCATCTCTTCGGATTGTCCGTGATGGCGCGCAGGTCGGCCTTGGACGCGGGGAGCTGCGCTTCGTCGGCCTCGTCGAGGACATGGCGGAGCTCGGCATAGCGGCGCTTCTGCAGCAGGATGATCGCCGAGTTCCAGGCCCAGGACGGATCGGCGGCGATCACGCGGTCGTTGAGCGCGCGGTAGGGCTCGCCCGACGCGTTGGTTTCGCGCAGGAACGTCTTTATCGTTCCGATCGGCACGGAATCAAAGGCATACCAGTAGTGCCAGGCGAGGATCGGAGGCTCTTCCTTGTTCCACTGCAGGCGCTGGTAGAGGCGGTCGAAAAGCTCGGGCGTGAGCTCGTCCTTTTTCGCCATCAGGAAGTCGGACGCGGAGCGCTCGCCGAGGTACTGCCCCTGGTGCGCGTCGATGAATTTCAGGTAAGCGTCGATGACGGACTGATCGTACTCGTCGCGCTTGAGCTGCAGGTTGAGGCGCCAGAGCGTGAGGTAGTCCGCGAGCGGATAGCCGGCGAGCGACGCGTCGGCGGACGCATCGATGAGGCTCTCGAGCCTGCCGCGGCGGTAAGCCTGCCACGCCGACTTGAACGCCTCGTCGCCCGGTTCTTCGGCAAAGGGGAGCAGGGCGGTTTCGAGAAGCTTGTCGTCGGCGGACGGCGCTTCGGCGGCGGCAGGCTGTGCGGCCTGCGGGAGGGTGAGCTCGACGGCGGTGCCGGTCTCTTTGGATTTGGATTCGGCGGCCTCCTCGAGCGCTTCGGCCGAGAGGCTGACTTCGGCCTTGGGATCGGGCCCGGCGGGCGGCTCTGCAGCCGCCGCGGCGGCGCCGCAGGCCGCGCAGCAGAGCAGGAATGTTCTCAGCGCAGATGACATGAACGGAATGCCTTCGAAAAAGAAAAGTTTCGGTCTTCCGTTAAGGATAAAGCGCCGCGCGGAAAAATGGCGGCGGCAGAGCGCTTTGCGGGCGGCAGCGCGCTGCCTGGGCCTTTCAGGAGGAACGCCGGCGGGAATGGCGGACAATGGGCTTGGCGCCTTCGGTGAGCCAGTCGGTGAGGTCGGCGATCATCGCCGGCATGATGACGCGGACGCCGCCTTCGCTGCGCAGCAGGCCCTCTTTTTCGCAGCGCGTGAGGCACAGCGACACGGCGGTGCGGCTTGCGCCGACGATCTTGGCGATTTCGGTGGGCGAGAGGGCGTAGGGGACGGGCTGCGGCCTGAAGCGCGCTTTCGCTTCGTGCCAGTTGAAGCGCTCGCGGGGTTCGTCGCGGAAGCACAGTGCGGCGAACAGCTTGGCGATGCGGACGGTCAGGGGATCGGAGACGGCGCTGAACATGCCTTCGAGGTCGGATTCGTGCTCGGCGGCCACGGTCTGGGCGTGCTCCATCCCCATGGCGGGATCGTTGCGGAGTTTTTCAAAGAAGGTGTGCCGCTCCATGATGAGCATTTCGCTCGGGCGGAGCGCATAGTCGAGGATGTTGACGACGGCGCCCGTGAAGGCGTCGATGTCGCCGATGAGGCGGCCTTCGGGCACAAGCGTGAGCCAGTGCTCCTGATCGCGGCTGTTCTGCATTCGGTAGGCGCACAGGCCCGAAAGCAGAAACCCGACCTCTCCTTCGGGTCCGCCGTTGAAAATGGACTGTCCGGGCCGCAGCCGCTGCAATCGGCCGAAGCTCCGGAAGAAATAAAAGAACGTCTTGGGCGCGGGCGCGTGGACCCAAGGAAATTCTAAAAAAGCCTGCCGCATGCGCTGTCCCCCTGCCCAGCAGATACACCTGCTTAGGAGATAGTAACAAACGACACGGCGGGCCCGCTCCGTTTGAGGAGCAGGCCCGCTGTGTGCCTTTCAGGCTCTTATCTCAGATCTCATCAGATCTTGAGATCGGGAACCTTGTCGATGCTGCCGCCGGCGGCAAGGATGCCGGCGAGTCGGCCGAAGGTCAGCGCGCGGCCGTGGTTGATGCCGGCGCAGATCGTCGGGTAGTCGCCCTGGCCGAAGAAGTCGCCCGCGGCGGCGCCGCAGACGTAGAGCTTGCCGATCGGCTTGTCGTCCTTGTCAAGGACGTGCAGCGTCGGATCGGTGTGCAGGCCGCCCGACATGGCGAGCAGCGAGCTCAGCAGGCGGCCGGCGTAGAACGGCGGCTTCGCGATCGGGGTGAGCAGCTGCGGACGCTTGCCGAAGTCGTCGTCGTGGCCCTTCTTGCAGAGCTCGTTGTAGCGCTTGACGGTCTTGACGAAGCGGTCGACAGGCACGTTCATCTTCTTGGCCAGCTCTTCGAGCGTGTTGGCCACGACGATCTTGCCGTCCTTGATGTGCTGCTGGTGGGTGGCCTCTTCAACCTGGCGGTTCCAGCCGGCGCCCCACGGCTGCCACATCTGGCCCCAGAACAGGCCGCCGCCGATATGGCCGTCAACCTGCTTCTTGACCTCGTCGGCCCAGTCGGCGTCGTAGACGGACCAGGCAATGCCGTGCGGCTGGAGTTCCTTGGAGCTCGACTTCGACTGCATGTTGACGTCTTCGTTCTTGAAGCGCTCGCCGTTGGCGTTCACGTGCAGGAAGCCGTAGGAAGCGGCGCCCGACTCAAGGTGAACGGTGGCGGCGTGGTTGTCGCACTTCTGCATGACGCCGCCGACCCTCATGGCCTCGAGGATGACCTCGCCCGTGTTGGTCTTGGCCGGATAGTAGATCTGCGTGTCGGCGAGCAGGGTGAACGGAGCCCAGCGCTTGCGCATCTCTTCGTTCGAGGCGTAGCAGCCGCAGGCAATGATGACGCCGCGGCGGGCCACGTACTTGGTGTAGTTGCCCTTGCGGCCGGCGATCACCGTGTCGACGTCGCCGTTGCTGTTGCGCACGAAGCGGACGCACGGCATGCGGTAGTGAACCTTGACGCCGAGGCGCTCGGCTTCTTCGAGAAGGGCCGGGCAGAGCACGACGTTGCCGATGCCCTTGGAGTTGCCGTACGTGTAGTCAAGCGACACGTCCTTGTTGTAGAAGAAGTGGGAGACCGGGTACTCCTCGTAATCGGGGCCGTGGTAGCAGCCTTCCCACAGCGTGATCTTGATGTCCTTCTTGGCGCAGATGTCCGTGGCCCAGTCAAGGCAGGCGCCCGACTTCCTCGCGAACATCCAGAGCAGGCGCTCGTCCATGCGGCCCTTGCCCCAGGCGATCAGGCGGCGGACGACTTCGTTGTAGTCGAGGTTGACGCCGCGCTCCTTCTGCGCCTTGGTGCCGAAGCCGGTGACGTGGCCGCCGCGGGCGGCCCAGGTCTTCGTCTTCTCGATGATGATGACGTCAGCGCCTTCCTGGCGGGCTCCGAGGGCGGCGGCGATGCCGGCGAGGCCGGCGCCGATCACCAGCACGTCGGTTTCAACCGTCTGCTTGATTTCGGATTCGGGAATGGGGGCCACGGGCTTTTCCCAGGACCACTGGCAGCGCGGCTCACGCCACTGCTCGGGCATGTCGCGCCCGAAGGCGGCGCCGGAGGAAAGGGCGACGGCGGACGTGGCGCCCGCGGTCTTGAAGAAATCACGGCGAGAGAACTGTTTGGACATAACGAAAGCTCCTTTTGAGAGAAATGGTTCAGATCCGAGCGGAGAAGAGCGCGGAATTTGCTGACCGGCCGTTTACTTTTCCGGCATCGTGGCCTTGGCTTCCTTGTGGCATTCCTGGCATCCGTTCACGGCCGCCGCGTGAGGCTTGTGGCAGTCCGTGCAGTTGATGGTGTCGAAATGCCCCTTGTGCGGGTTGAGCGTTTTGCCGTTCACGGTGATGGATCCCTTGTCGGGTTCCTCGCCGTGGCAGCTCACGCACGCGTCAGGGTTGGCGTTCGAAGCCGAAGGCGGCGTCGCACTGTGGCAGGCCTTGCATTCGGCATGGAAACCGGCAATGCCGGCTGCCGCGGCGGGAAGCGCCGCCGCAGCGAGAGCGGCGGCAAAGAGAAAACCGGTGATGCGAATGTTTCGTGCAGTCATGAGCTGTAACCTCCTTGGCTTGTCTGTGGCTCAATGCCTGTGTGCATAATCGCATTTGCCCGATTTCGGACCTGTTAAACGCTTAACGCTTAAAAGCGGCTTCCTCTTAGAGAAATCCCCTAGAGCATTCGGCCGTGCATCTCAATAAACTTCCCCGAATATTTGGGAAAAATCATTAGAAACGGAGACAGATAATGAAAAAGAACGATTGGCGCGCAGGCCTTTTGGAGAAGCGCAGGGCAATGATTGGCGACGAGGGCGCGAAGCAGGCTCTCGCCGCGGCCGTCGCCGACCTCGTCAGGAAGCTCGAGCCGGAGAGCGTGGGCCTTTATTGGCCGCTCGAAGGCGAGCCGGATGTGCGCGCGGCGCTGCTGCAGGTGGCCGAAGAAACGGGCGTCAGGCTCGCGCTTCCGGTTACGCTCAAGAAAGAGAAGCGCATGATTTACCGCGCCTGGGGCAAGGACACGCCGATGAGCAAGGACGAGGCGGGCATCGCCTGCCCGGCGGAGAGCTCGCCCGAGGTCGAGCCCGCCATGGTGCTCGCGCCCTGCGTCGGCTTTTCCGCCGACGGCCACCGCATCGGCTACGGCGGCGGCTATTTCGACCGCTACCTTGACAGGGAAAAAGAACGCCGGCCTGTGGCGGTCGGCGTTGCATTCGACGGGCTTGAGGTGCCCGCCGGGCTCTTTGAGTCCTTCGACGCGCCCCTTGACTACATCGTCACGGAAGGGCGCGTCATCAGGAACGCTCTGAATTAATCCTCTTCGGCGAAGGTTGCGAGAGCGGCCTTCGCCTCGTCTTTCGTCACGCCCTCGCAGAGCGCGACGGGAGCGCCGTCGAGCGCGGCGGCGTCCTTCTTGAGGCGGCCGACCCACTGGCCGGCGTCGCGGCCCGAGTCAAACGGCTCGGAAACAAACAGGTCGCGGCCCTCAAGCGTGAGCTTGAAATAGAACTTTCCGTCCTTTTCACGATACTGTTTGAAGATCGCCTGCGCCTTCTTCTTCGGCGCGGCGGCTTCTTTCTTGACGGCGCCGAGCTTGTGGAAGGCACGCAGGCCGACGGCCTCGCGCAGGCGCGCGATGGTCACGCGCGCCTCGGCGCGCGCCTTGGCCGCGCCCGCCTGCATGATGTCCTCGACTTCCTCGGGGTGGGCAATCAGGTAGTCGTAGCGCGAGCGCATCGGGCCGATTTCGGCGTCGATCTTGTCGGCGAGCTTCTTCTTTGCCTCGCCCCAGCCCATGCCGCCGCGCAGCGCGTCGCGGAACGCCGCGCCTTCTTCCTTGGTGGCGAAGGCGTCGTAGATCACGGCGAGCGACGAGCTGTCGGGATCCTTCGGCTCGCCCGGGGCGCGGGAGTCGGTGACGATGCGCGAAATGGCCTCGTCAAGGGCCGCGCGGCCGCCTTCGAAGAGCGGGATCACGTTGTTGTAGGACTTGCTCATCTTGCGCCCGTCGAGGCCCGGGAGGACTTCGACGGCGGAGCCGCCCGTGGCCTTCGGCATCACGAAGAAGGGCTTGCCGGGCTCGGCGTAGAGATAGTTGAAGCGCGAGGCGACGTCGCGGGCCATCTCCAGGTGCTGGAGCTGGTCGTGGCCGACCGGAACCTCATTGGCGTTGAACATCAGAATGTCGGCCGCCATCAGGATCGGGTAGCAGAAAAGGCCCATCGTGACGTCGGCGTCGGGATCCCTGCCTTCGGCCACGGCCGCGTCGACGGCGGCCTTGTAGGCGTGGGCGCGGTTCATCTGGCCCTTCGAGGTGCAGCAGGTGAGCATCCAGTTGAGAAGCGGAATCTCGGGAATGTCGCTCTGGCGGTAGAACGTCACGCGGTCCGGATCAAGGCCCGCGGCGAGCCACGTCGCGGCGATCTGCAGGCGGCTCCTTTCGATGCGCACCGGATCCTGGCACTTGATGAGCGCGTGCAGGTCCGCGAGAAAGAAAAAGCTTTCGACGTCCGGCTGGCGGCTGTCGCGGATGGCGGGGCGGATGGCGCCCACGTAGTTGCCGATGTGCAGCGTGCCGGTGGTGTTGATGCCGGTGAGAACTCGTTTCTTCATGTTTTTTCCCAATAAGCCGCCGCAGCCCTGGTCGCGGCGCGATGAAATTTTCCCTGCGGGCGGTGCGTGCGAAGCTTCGCCCGGCAGGCTTTCCATTGTATGACAGTCATGCGGGACGCATGAAAAAGCGCCGCATCCGCTTCAGGCGGGATGCAGCGCTTGAGGAGGGTCGTCCCGCCTGATCAGAGGCCGGCGGCGGCGCGGAGCGCCTCGGCCTTGTCGGTGCGCTCCCACGTGAATTCCGGCTCCTCGCGGCCGAAGTGGCCGTAGCAGGCGGTCTTCAGGTAGATCGGGCGGCGCAGGTCGAGCATCTTGATGATGCCGCGCGGGCGCAGGTCGAAGTTGGCGCGCACGATCTCGGAGATGCGCTCGTCGGGGATGACGCCGGTGCCGTAGGTGAACACCGTCACGTTCATCGGCTCGGCGACGCCGATGGCGTAAGCGACCTGGACCTGGCACTTCTTGGCGAGGCCGGCGGCCACGACGTTCTTGGCGACGTAGCGGCAGGCGTAGGCCGCGGAGCGGTCAACCTTCGTGGGGTCCTTGCCGGAGAAGGCGCCGCCGCCGTGCGGGCAGTAGCCGCCGTAGGTGTCGACGATGATCTTGCGGCCGGTGAGGCCCGCGTCGCCCTGCGGGCCGCCCACGACGAAGCGGCCGGTCGGGTTGACGAGGAAGCGCGTGTTCTTGAGCCATTCGGCCGGCATCACCGGGCGGATGATTTCCTCGATGACGGCGTCGATGAACTCCTTCTTCATCTTGTGGCCGTCGGACATCTCGGGCGAGTGCTGGGTGGAGAGCACGATCGTGTCGGCGGCCACCGGGCGGCCGTCGCGGTAGCGCAGCGTCACCTGGCTCTTGGCGTCGGGACGCAGGAACGGCAGCGTGCCGTTCTTGCGCACGATGCTCTGGCGCTCCATGAGGCGGTGCGCGTAATAAATCGGGGCGGGCATCAGCGTGTCGGTCTCGTCGCAGGCGAAGCCGAACATCAGGCCCTGGTCGCCGGCGCCGAGGTTGAGCTCGTCGTCGGCGGCGTGGTCGACGCCCTGGGCGATGTCGAGGGACTGCTTGTCGTAGCCCACGAGCACGGAGCAGCCGCGGTGATCGATGCCGTATTCGGAATTGTCGTAGCCGATGCGCTTGAGAACGTCGCGAGTGAGGCCGATGTAGTCAACGTTGGCACGGGTGGTGATTTCGCCTGCGAGGACCACCAGGCCGGTGGTGCAGAGCGTTTCGGCCGCAACGCGGCTCATGGGATCCTGCTCGAGGCAGGCATCAAGGACGGCATCCGAAATCTGATCCGCGACTTTGTCGGGATGACCTTCGCTGACGGACTCGGAAGTGAAGAGGTATTCGCTGGCCATTCGCCATTTCTCCAAAAATTCAAAGGACAGCGCCTAACGCAAGAAGAAATGCTCGAATGTCAGTCTGCGCAAGACGCTTTAGCGGTATTGTCCTATCGCCCCGCAAGTTGTCTTTTTAACTCGGCGATTTAGCGCAAGATAATACATCTTCGGCAGGCGGGCAGCCCGCGCCGAAGAACAGATCTTTTGCTTAAACTCAGGCCATTGTGAACCTCCAATCTTTCCGCGGCCTTAAGGCAGCCCTCCGGCGCGCGCCGCATTTTGCCCTCTGCGGAGCACTAGCGGGCGCGCTTCGGCGAGTAAAATAGGCTGTTTACCGTTTGCCAAGGGCCACCGAACCGGTTATGTATCTTCTGCTCAAGCTTGTTTCCATGCTGCCGCTGCGCTTCCTGCAGGTGTTCGGCGCGCTTGTCGGCGAAATCGTCTTCAAGTGCTCGCCCACGCTCAAGGCGCACACGAGAAGCAACCTCGAGCAGGCGGGCTACGGCAATGCGGGGCTTTTCTACCGCGTCGGGCGCAACACGGGCCGCCAGTCGATGGAAAGCATCTGGGTGTGGTACCGCCCGGCCGAGGAGGTCGTCAGGCGCGTCGAGGTGCGCCCCGAGGTGCTCGAGCTCATCGGCGGCGCCATGCGCTCCAAGCGCCCCGTCGTTTTCATGACGCCGCACGTGGGCTGCTTCGAGGTCCTCCCGGTGTGGCTCGCGCAGACGTTCTACAAGGAAACCGGCCGCAAGATCGCCATCCTGTACCGTCCGCCGAAAAAGGACATCCTGCGCCGCATCGTCGGCGAAGCGCGCCAGGCGCCCGGCATCGAGCCGTGCCCGACGACGCTCGGCGGCGTGCGCCGCATCATCCGCGCGCTCAAGGCCGGGCACACGTTCGGCGCGCTGCCCGACCAGGTGCCCTCGAAAGGCGAGGGCGTCTGGGTCGATTTCTTCGGGCGGCCGGCCTACACGGCGACGCTGCCCGTCAAGGTCGCCAAGCAGTTCGGCGCGATCAAGATCTTCGCCTGGGGCGTGCGCCTCAACCACGGCTGGCGCCTTGAGGCGAGGCTCTGGGACGACCCGCTCGACGGGACGGTCGAGGAAAACTGCAGGGCCATGAACCGGCAGATGGAAGACATCATCCGCAGCATGCCCGAGCAGTACGAATGGAGCTACAACCGCTACAAGGTGCCGGCGGGCGCCAAGCCCCCGAAGGCGAAGGCAAAGGCAAAGAAGCCATGATCGAATTCTTCTCAAAGCTCGGCGTCGCCCTTGTCAAGGCGATGCACCGCCTGCCGATGGGCGCCCGCGAGGCGCTCGCGGCGGTGCTCGCGCTGATTTTCTGGATCGCCGTGCCCAAGCGCCGCCACATCATCGACACGAACCTGCGGCTGTGCTTCCCCGAGATGAGCCGGGCCGAGCGCCGCCGCCTCGCCCACGGCGTTTACCGCCGCATGGCGCGCGCCGCGGTCGACCACGGCACGCTCTGGGTCGGGAGCCGCGAGGAAATACAGCGCTTCGTGACCTTCGAGGGCATGGAGAACCTGCTCGACAACCTCGGCGGCCCGCTCATCGTCGTCTCGCCGCACTTCATCGGGCTCGACGCCGCGGGCATCGCCTTCAACACCTACGTGCGCGGCATGTCGCTTTACCAGCCGCAGAGCAACAAGGTCTGGGACAAGGCGCTGCTCGAGGGCCGCAAGCGCTTCTCCGACCCGGTGCTCATCGCCAAGAGCAAGGCGAACGACCTGCGGCCGGTGCTGCGCGGCATGCGCCAGGGGCTGCCGTTCTACTACCTGCCCGACATGGACCACGGCCGCCGCAATTCGATTTTCGTGCCGTTCTTCGGCGTCAAGGCCGCGACGCTCCCCATGGTCTCGCGCCTTGCCAAGGTGACGCACGCCAAGGTGCTCTGGAGCATCGCGACGATGACCGACAAGGGCTACCGGGTGATCATTTCGAAGCCGTGGGAAAATTTCCCCACCGACGATTACGTCGCCGACACGGCCCGCGTCAACCGCGAGCTCGAGGAATGGATCCGCGCCTACCCGGAGCAGTACCTCTGGGTGCACCGGCGCTTCAAGACGCGTCCCGAGGGCGAGCCCTCGGTTTACTGACACCGATTTTTCTCAGAAGAGGGGAGGGCAGAGCCCATGAAGCTGGCCTTTACCAAAATGCACGGAGCGGGCAACGACTTCGTCGTCATCGACGGCGTGCGCCAGCGCTTCGTTCCGACCCCGGAAGTCATCCGCTTTCTGGCCGACCGGCACTTCGGCGTCGGCGCCGACCAGGTGCTGCTCGTCGAAAAACCGCAGCATAAAGAAAATGATTTCCGCTACCGCATTTTTAACTGCGACGGCGGCGAAGTCGAGCAGTGCGGCAACGGAGCCCGCTGTTTCATGGTTTTCGTAAGAGAGCAAGGGCTCACTTCGAAATCCGATATCCGCGTCGAGACAAAGAAAGCCGTCATCGTGCCGCACATCGCCGCGGACGGCCGCGTGACGGTCGACATGGGCGAGCCTTCCTTCGCGCCCGATTCTCTTCCGTTCGTGCCCGACGGGCTCGAGTCGCGCGCCGAGGGGCGCTCGATGCTGTATCATGCCGCGCTCGGCGGCGAGGAGGCCTGGTTCTCCGCGGCGTCCATGGGCAACCCGCACGCGGTGATCCGCGTCGGGGACACGGACGCGGCTCCCGTCGAAACGCTCGGCCCCAAGCTCGAGCGCGCGCCCTTTTTCCCGAAGCGCGTCAACGTCGGCTTCCTGCAGGCCGTCGACCGCACGCACGGCCGGCTGCGCGTCTTCGAGCGCGGCGCGGGCGAGACGCTCGCCTGCGGCACGGGCACGTGCGCGGCGGCCGTCGAAGGCATCCGCCGGGGCTTTTTCGACAGCCCCGTTACGCTGTCGCTGCGCGGCGGCGACCTGACGGTGCGCTGGGACGGCCGCACCGACCCGCATGCCCGCGTTTACCTCACCGGCCCCGCGCAGAGCGTTTTCAGCGCGGTCATCGACATTCCTGAAGATTTGAGTCGCTATGCTTGATCTGATTCTTAAAAAGGGCAAAGAGCGTTCTTTGCTCAGGCGCCATCCGTGGATTTACGACACGGCCGTCCATCGCCTTTCGGGCAAGCCCTCCTCGGGCGAGACGGTGCGCGTGGTTTCGGCCGACGGGCGCTTCCTCGCCTGGGCGGCCTATTCGCCCGCCTCGGCGCTGCGGGCCCGCTGCTGGTCGTTCCGCGAGGACGAGACGATCGATGCGGCCTGGTTTGAAAAGAAGCTCCGCGACGCCGTCGCGGCGCGCGAGCCGCTCAGGGCGCGCACCTCGGCGCTGCGCCTGGTCTTCGGCGAGGCGGACAGCCTGCCCGGCCTGATCGTCGACCGGTACGGCGACTATCTCGTCACGCAGTTCCAGGCGGCGGGCGTTGAGGCGCACCGCGACCTCATCGCCGACCTGCTCATGAAGATCACGGGCGCCAAGGGCATTTTCGATCGGTCGGACGCGGCCACCCGGCACCGCGAGGGCCTCGAGACGCGCAGCGAGCTGCTCCGCGGCGAGGAGCCCCCGAAGGAAATCGAGGTCGTCGAGGACGGCGTGCGCTACGGCGTCGACGTGCGCATCGGCCACAAGACCGGCTTTTACGTCGACCAGCGCGAGAGCCGGCTGGCCGCCCAGAAAGCGGCGGAGGCGTTCAAAAAGCGCACGGGCCGCGGGCTTCGCGCGCTCAACTGCTTCTGCTACACGGGCGGCTTCTCGCTCGCGCTCCTCAGGGGCGGCGCCGCCGAGGTCGTCTCGGTCGACTCTTCGCAGGAAGCGCTCGACGTGGCGGCCGAAAATGCCGCGCGCAACGGCTTCGATGCCGCGCAGGCCTCGTTCGTGTGCGCCGACGTGTTCGATTACCTGCGGCTCATGCGCGAGCGCGGCGAGCACTTCGACCTCATCATCCTCGATCCGCCGAAGTTCGCCTCGAACCACCGCCAGGTGGACCGCGCGGCGCGCGCCTACAAGGACATCAATCTCAATGCGCTGCGGCTGCTGCAGCCGGGCGGGGAGCTTTTCACGTTCTCCTGCTCGGGCGCGATCGACGTCGACCTCTTCCAGAAGATCGTCGCGGGCGCGGTGTTCGACGCCGGGGTCAACGCCTGGGCGGTCGGCCGCTTCGGCGCCGGCGCGGACCACCCGCTGCTGATGACGTATCCCGAGGGCGAATACCTCAAGGGGCTGCACCTGCTGGTGCGCCCCTGATGCAGTAAACTGATTTTCCTTTCAAAAGAGCCGGAGAGCTCTGACGGGCTCCTCCGGCATCCTGACAGAGCAACAGAGGATAAAAAGCAATGATGGTTGAAGAACAGGCACCGGATATTCCGGTCACGATTCTCACGGGCTTTCTGGGCGCCGGCAAGACGACGCTGCTCAACCGCATCCTCAAAGAGAATCACCATTACAAGATCGCGATCATCGAAAACGAGTTCGGTCCCGAGAACGTCGACAGCGATCTCATCGTCACGAGCAACAAGGAACAGATCGTCAACATGAACAACGGATGCGTGTGCTGCACGATCCGCGGCGACCTGTCGCGCGTGCTCACCAACCTGCGCATCCAGCGCGACAAGGGCCAGATCGACTTCGATTACGTCGTGCTCGAGACCTCGGGCGTCGCCAATCCCGGCCCCGTGGCGCAGACCTTCTTCATGGACGACGCCGTGGCCGCCTTCTTCCGCCTCGACGGCGTGGTGACGGTCGTCGACGCGAAGTACGGCGGCGAGACGCTCGACAAGGAGGCCGCCGCGCGCGACCAGGTGGGCTTTGCCGACCGCATCCTGCTCTCGAAGACCGACCTGTGCACCGAAGACGAGGTGAAGGCCATCGAGGCGCGCCTGCGCGCAATGAACGCCCGCGCCCCGATCCGCCGCGTCAACATGGGCGACTGCCCGATTTCCGAGGTGCTGAACATCACGGGCTTCAACATGAACGACGTGCTCGACGTGGATCCGAAGTTCTTCAGCGACGACCACCACATGCACCATCACAACGACGACATCCACACGTTCGTCTACGAGACGGAGCGCCCGTTCAACCCGATGAAGCTTGACCGCTACATCGCCTCGCTCACGAGCGTCTACGGCCCCGACATGCTGCGCTACAAGGGCGTGCTCTACATGACGGGCACGGACCGCCGCGTGGTGTTCCAGGGCGTGCACATGCTCGCGGTGAGCGACCTGCTCGGGCCCTGGGGCGACAAGAAGCCGTTCTCGAAGATGGTTTTCATCGGCCGCAACCTGCCCGAGGAGGCAATCCGCCGCGGCCTGGAGACCTGCCTCGACTGAGCGTTTTCCCTTAGCCGGCTCGATTAGGGTAATAGCCTATCCCCCTATGCAACTTTAAATGTGGCAGAGCTCAGCAATTTACTGTATAAAGCGTTATTCGAACTGATTCGGCCGCCGCAGCGATGCGGCGGGATGTTTAATTGGTAAAGAAGCAAACTACTATGGGCACGAAAAAGCTACTGACTGTCGAAGAAATCCTGAAAATGCCCGACGAAGATTACATGAACGAGCGGCAGCTCGCTTTCTTCAAGCAGCGCTTGCTCGATATGGAAGCGGAACTCCGCGCCAACGCGAACCGCACCACGGTGAATCTTCGCGACTCTACGGTTGCCCCCGATCCGAATGACCGCGCCACCATCGAAGAGGAGCATGCTCTCGAGCTGCGCACCCGCGACCGCGAGCGCAAGCTGCTCAAGAAGGTGCACGACGCGCTCCAGCGCATCGAGAACGGAGAGTACGGCTACTGCGAGGAAACGGGCGATCCGATCGGCGTCGCGCGCCTCATCGCGCGTCCCACGGCGACCCTTTCGCTTGAAGCCCAGCAGCGCCGCGAGCTCAAGCAGAAGATGTACGGCGACTGAGCGGCACCGTTCGGTCCGCCTGTCCGGCCTTATATAAAGAGAGCCCGGCGAGGGGCTCCCCGTGAGGGGCGCCTGCGCCGGGTTTTTCGTTGCTGCACTTTGTTTTTTACCTCCTGAACGATGCCCGCTCTTTGGCTCATAGATCTTGACGACACGCTTTTCAACGCCTCCGCCGGCATGCTCAGGACGATCCATCTGCGCATGAACCGCTTCATGCGCGAGCACCTCGGGCTCACCGACGAAGAGGCGTCGGCGCTGCGCACCGCCTACTGGGCGCGCTACGGCGCCACGTTCCTCGGGCTTTGGCGGCACGAGGGCGTTGACCCGCGCGAATTCCTCTTTGAAACGCACAATTTCGACCTGAGGCCTTTCGTCACGGCCAAGGGAAATCCGGTCGAGGCGATCCGCGCGCTCCGGGGCATCAAGGTCCTTTTCACGAACGGCCCGCGCATCTACGCCGACGGCGTCTTGAGGGCGCTCGGCGCCGTGCACGCCTTCGATGCCGCGGTCACCGCAAACGACATGCGCCTTTTGGGGGAGTGGCGGCCCAAGCCCGATGCGCTCATGATGCTTAAAATTTGTAAACGCTTCGCCGTTTCGCCTCATGATGCGGCGCTCGTCGACGACAGCCCCATGAATCTGCGCTGCGCGCACCGCGCCGGCCTGAAGACCGTGCTCTGCACGGGCTACCGGCGCCGCGGCGGCACGCGCGCTCCGAGAAGGCCGTACCTTTTCATTGACCGGCAGGTCACCCATATCCGCGAGCTTTCGCGCTTAAGAGAGTTCTGAAACACACACCATGAAAGCTTTCCTCAAAGCCTGCTACAACGCGTTCGACGCCTTCCGGCGCCTCATTGCCAACCTGCTTTTTCTGATCGTGCTCATCGCGGCCGCCGCCTTCTGCATCTGGGCGCTGAGCTCGCCCGCGATCGAAGAAGGGTCCGTGCTTTCCGTCGAGATCCGCGGCCCGCTCTCGGAGAGCCTGCCCGACGACGCCTCGTCGGCGCTGCTCAGCTACGCGGGCGATGACGCGGAAAGCGGCACGCGCCTTCGCGACGTGCTCGACGCGTTCAAGTACGCGGCCTCCGATCCGCGCATTGCGGGCGTGGAGCTGCGGCTCGGCATGATGGGCTCGGCGGGCGCCGCCTCGGTGCGCGAAGTAGGGGAGGCGATCGACCGGTTCCGCCGCGAGTCGGGCAAGGAAGTCTGGGTGTGGTCCGATGCCTACACGCAGGCGCAGTACCTCATCGCCGCTCACGCCGACCATGTCGGCCTGCACCCGATGGGCAGTGCGGGCCTGAGGGGCATGAGCGCCACGCAGCTTTACTGGGGCGGCTTCCTGAAGAGCCTCGGACTCGAGGTTGACGTGCGCAAGGCGGGCGCCTACAAGAGCGCCCCCGAAGTGCTGATCGCCGATGCGCCTTCTGAGGCGAGCCTCACCGCGCAGAAGAGCTACATGGGCGCGGCCTGGAACGGGGTGACGAGCCAGCTCGAGCGGCGCCGCGGCCTCTTCGCGGGCAGCGTCAGGACGTTCCTCGAAGAGCTGCCGAAGAAGGTTGACAGTGAGCACACACTTGCACAGGCTTATCTGCAGAGAGGGCTTGTCGACGCGCTCGAGACGCAGGACGCCTACGAGGAGAAGCTGGGCTTCAAGTACGCCGCAACCCATAAATACAAGGACGTCAAATTCGTCGACATGGGCACCTTCCTCGCGGAGCATCCCGAGGACACGCTCGCCGCGCCCGGCGTCGCCGTGGTGATCGCCGAGGGCGAAATCGGCTCGGGCACCGAGTTCGGCCTGCGTCCCGAGGCGGTGGCCGCGGCGCTCGATTCGCTCGCCGACGACACCAACGTCAAGGCGCTCGTGCTGCGCATCAATTCGCCGGGCGGCGACGCCAACGCCGCCGAGCAGATCCGCGAGAGCGTCCTCAAGTTCAAGAGAACCCGCGCTGTGCCGGTCGTCGTCTCGATGGGCGACATGGCCGCGTCGGGCGGCTTCTGGATCGCCACGGCGGGCGACCGGATCGTTGCCGACCCGCTCTCCGTCACGGGCTCGATCGGCGTCTTTGCGCTTTCCTTCCACGCTGAAGGGCTGCGCGAGCGCTTCGGCGTCGGCCGCGGCGGCTGGCGCACGGGTGAGCTCGCCGACATGACCAATCCGGCGGCGGCGCCTTCCGAGGCGGTCTACGCGCTCGTCGATGCGGGCGTGCGTCAGACCTATTCACGCTTCAAGGCGCTCGTGGGCGAGGCCCGCAAGATGAAACCCGAGGACGTGGAAAAGGTCGCGCAGGGCCGCGTCTGGATGGGCTCGCAGGCCGCTGAGCTCGGCCTCGTCGACAAGACGGGCGGCTACGGCGATGCGATCGCCGAGGCGGCCAAGATGGCCGGGCTCGGCAAGGATGCGCCCGCCGAGGTCGTCGAGACGGTGACGCAGAGCTGGCGCTCCGCGCTCAAGAAGCTCGCCGGCGGGGCGATCGCCGGCCCCGGCGCCGAGACTCTTCTCAAAGAGAAGCAGAGCTTCGACGGAGCCGTTAAACTGTCAGGCCGTCCGCTCGCGTGGGCGCCTTCGGTGCCCTCGCTCTGAACGGGCCGCGCCTCTGTAGAATGAATGCTTTCGTGAAAATCGTCACCGTTTTTTGTTGAGAAATTATGTCCGGTACTTCCGAGATCAGCCTGAAAGCCCGCCGCTCCCGCGGCAACCGCCGGCAGGAAATCCTGCAGACGCTTGCGCGCATGCTCGAGCAGGAGGACTTTGAGAAAATCACGACGGCCCGGCTCGCCGCGGCGCTCGACGTCAGCGAGGCTGCGCTTTACCGCAACTTCAAGAACAAGTCCGCCATGTTCGGCGCGCTCATCGACTTCGCCGAAGAGAGCCTGCTCGGCCTCGCCGGCCAGATCCAGTCGCGCAAGGACCTCGACGGCGTCGCCCAGGCGAAGGCGCTTTCCGACGTGATGCTCGAGTTCGCGGAAGCCAACCGCGGCATTACGCGCCTGCTCACCGGGCAGGCGCTCGTTTTCGAGGATCCGCGCCTCACCGCACGCATCACGCAGCTTTCCGCCAAGCTCGAGCTCTGCCTGAAGCAGTGCTTCCGCGAGGCGATCCTCACGGGCAAGCTCCCCGCCGACTTCAACGCCTCGGGGCGCGCCGCCGCGGTGATGAACTGCGTCATGGGCTCCTGGGTGCGCTTCGTGCTCTCGGGCTTCAAGGCCCGCCCGATGCTTGCCGGCACAGCCGCCTTTGCGCCGCTCTTCGCTGCGTAAGAGCCCCCGCGGCCCCAAAAAAATTCTGCCCCGGATGCTGTAAGCGGCATCAGGGGCTTTTCGTTCTTCGGGCTGCGCCCGAAAGACAAAGCCCCGCAGGCTTTTGGCCGGCGGGGCTTTGTGCAGCGGAGGCGGAAGGAGAGGGTTACTTCTTCTCTTTGGCCTCGCGTTCCTGTTCGGCCTGCGCCTCTTTCTTGGCGCGGTCCTCGGCGATCAGCTTCTTGGCGACGTCGCGGGGCTTGCCGCGGTAGCGCGACTCGACGACCTTCTGGCCGCTCAGCAGGTTCACGGCCTGCTTGAGCTGCCAGTCCTTGTCGTCGCCGAAGGTGAAGATGTACTTGGGCATCTCGGCCTCTTCGGCGTCGTCGTAGGGCAGGTCCTTGAGCGCGGCTTCCTCGCCGTCCTCGCCGTCGTCCTGGTTCTCAAGGTGGTGCGAGAGATCCGATTCGCGGATCTGGAAGCTCGGGTAGTTGCCCTTGGGCGTGTCGTCGACGTAGACGTCGGGCAGGATGCCCTTGGCCTGGATCGAGCGTCCCGACGGGGTGTAGTAGCGCGCCGTGGTGAGCTTGACGCCCACGGTCTTGCCGTCGAACGTCATCGGCAGGATCGTCTGCACGGAGCCCTTGCCGAACGAGCGGTCGCCCATGAGCTTGGCGCGGCCGTGGTCCTGCAGGGCGCCCGCCACGATTTCGGAGGCGGAAGCCGACGAGGAGTTGATGAGAACGACCATCGGCACCGTCTTCGCGAGCGGCGTGACATTGCGCAGAGCGTTCACGGCGCCGCCGGCGCGGTAATCGGCCGGGCGCGCGCGGTAGTCGTAGTCCGACTGCGGCGTGCGGCCCTTGGTGGAGACCACGTCGGCGTTTTCGGGCAGGAAGGCCGCAGCCACGCCGATGGCGGCCTGCAGCAGTCCGCCCGGGTCGTTGCGCAGGTCGAGCACAAGGCCCTTGAGGTGGCCCGACTTGGCGAGCTTGTTGAGCTGCTCGGCGGTGTCCTCGGCCGTGCGCTCCTGGAACTGCGTGATGCGGATGTAGCCGTAGCCGCCGTCGAGTTCCTTCATCTTCACGGACTGCGTCTTGATGACGGCGCGGGTGATGCTGAAGGTGAGGGGCTTGGTGACGCCCTTGCGCGCGACCGTGAGGTCGATCTTCGTGTTGGGCTCGCCGCGCATGAGCTTGACGGCCGCCGAGAGCGACTGGTCGGCCATCGACTTGCCGTTGATGCGCGTGATCACGTCGCCCGCGCGGATGCCGGCGCGGGCCGCGGGCGTGTCGTCGATCGGCGCGATGACGCGGACGCCGGCGGGGTCCTTGGTCACCTCGATGCCGAGGCCGCCGAAGGAGCCCGTGGTGCTCTCGTTCATCTCTTTGTAGCCCTTCACGTCGAGGAAGCTCGAGTGCGGGTCGAGACCGCTCACCATGCCCTTGACGGCGGATTCGATGAGCTTGGCGTCGCTCACGTCATCGACGTAATAGTCCTTGATGGCGTTGAAGGCGCTTGCGAACTCGCGGATCTCAAGCAGGGGAACGGACGAAGACGGCTGCTTCTCGGCCCAGGCATCAAGAACCGTGCCCGAGAGAAGGCCGACGCAGAGACCTGCGCCGAGCAGCGCTGCGGAACGAAATTTCTTCATGTTTTCGAATTGTTTTTGACCGGATGGGACAGGCCCCGCCGCGGCGCGTCAGCGCAGCCACGGCGTCGGATTGATGGGCTTGCCTTTGTATCTGATTTCGAAGTATAAGCCAGGCTCGGAGTTTCCTCCCGAAGTCCCTACGGAACTGATCGTTTCACCTTGTTTCACGACGTCGCCGGCGTTCTTGAAAAGGCTCTCGTTGTTGGCGTAGACGGTCATGTAGGTGTCGCCGTGGTCGATGATGATCAGGTTGCCGAAGCCGCGCAGCCAGTCCGCGAAGACGACCTTGCCGGGAGCGGCCGCCACCACGTCGGTGCCTTCGGGCGCCGAGAACTGCAGGCCCTGCCAGACGGCGCCGGCCTGGCCGGCGCGCGCGGTGCCGTAGCGGCCGACGATGCGGCCCGAAACGGGGCGCGTGAGCTTGCCCTTGAGGCGGCCGAAGGCGCCCACCGCGGGCGCGTTGTAGCCGGTGACGACGGGGCGGCGGGGCACGGTGATCGTGCTCTTCTTGCCGCTGCGCTTCGCCTCGGCCCGGCGCCGCGCTTCCTCGCGGGCCGCCGCGGCTTCCGCCTCCTTGCGCTCGCGCAGGATGCGCGCGTCGATCTGCGCGACGAGCGAGCTCAGGCGCGCCTGGTCTTTCTTGAGCTTTTCGAGGCTCGCCTGCTGCGACTTGATCTCTTTCTGGAGCTTGCCGAGCGCCTGCTGGCGGTCGCTCTTTTCCTTGATGAGGCCGCGCCGCTCGCTTTCCTCTTCCTTCTGGATGCGCTGCAGCTCCTGGTGCTGCTTCTGGCGGGCCTGCGAGACGCGCTCGATGCTGCTCTGGCGGTCCTCAAGCACGCTGATGGCCTCCGCCTGCTCGGCGGCGAGGTAGCGCAGCTTGCCGCCGTCGCGCGCGAGCGAGTTGGGGTTCACGCCGTTGATGAAGTCCTGCCAGACGCTGCGGCGGGCGTTGAGGAACTGCGCCCTGGCGATCTGCTCGACCGTGTCCTCGGCCGTGCGCAGCTCCAGGGCGACGGCGTTGCCGCGCTTGTGCAGGTCGGAAATCTCGTTTTCGACGCTGCTCTTTCTCTTGCGCAGGCTGCGCAGGCGCTTGTTGGCGCTCGAAATGGCCTGGTCGGCCTTCTTGAGGTCCTGGCTCGCCTTTTCGCTGCGCGCTTCCTTGGCGGAAATCTCGCGCTGCATGGCCGAGATCTTCTTTTCAACCGAGGCGCGCTCGCCTTCGACGCGCTTTTTCTCCTGCGCCGACGAGCTCGCCTTGGACGACGAGCGCTTGGCGGAGCGCTTCTTGGCCGAAGAAGAGCGCTTCTTGACGGTGCTTTTCTTCACCGTGCTCTTTTTCTTGCTCGCGGACTGGGCGGCAAGCACCTCGGGCACGGGGGCCCAGGGCGCGGGCAGGGCGCCGAGGCCGAAGGCCGCGACGGTGCAGAGCAGGGCAAGTTTTTTAGGAAAGCGGAGCACGGCAGCAGTGAAAAATGAATCCGAACCGACGCCGGACGGGGGTCGTCCGGCGCAAGTCCTCCCATCTTAGCGGCAAAGCGGGGCGTTCGGTGCGCCGAGGCTGATTCTCGACTAAAATTTTGAGATTCTTTCAGGACGCCGCCGGCCGCGATGAGCGCGGAGCGGAGGCTCCTAGTGAAGCGCCACAGGATATCACCGAGAAAAAACGCCCATCATGATGCAGTTTCTTATTGACAATATATTGCTGATCCTCATCATCATCGTCTCTGCGTTCGCGCTCTTCTGGCCCTCGTTCAACAGCCGCCGCTACGGCCCCGAGGTCACGCCCCAGCAGGCCACCGAGCTCATCAACCGCAAGAACGCGCAGATCGTCGACGTGAGGAAGCCCGCCGACTACGCCAAGGGCCACATCGCCCGCGCGAAGAACATGCCCGCCTCGCAGATCCAGAACATGCTCGGAGAGCTCGACAAGAAGCGCCCCGTGCTGCTCGTCGACCGCACCGGCACCGGCTCGCGCCCCGTTGCGAAGCTCCTGCGCGGCGTTGGCTTCGATCAGGTTTACATCCTTGAGAACGGCCTCATCGGCTGGCGCAAGGCAGAGATGCCCCTTGATTAATCGGGGAATCGCCCTCATATAAAAAGCATTGCGGAGCGGCCGACAGACTCTCTCCGTGTCTCTTCTCATCATCTGGACCGCCGCGGCGGCCCGAAAAGGAATTGAAAATGGCTGAAAACGACAACCAGCAGAACAACGCCGGCGAACAGCAGAACCAGGCTCCCGACCAGGGCCAGAACCAGAATCAGGGCCAGGACCAGGCCCAGAACCAGGACAAGAAGGCCGAGCCCGTGTTCCAGATGCTGCGCTGCTTCATGCGCGACGCTTCCCTCGAGATGCCGCACGCTCCCGAGATCGTGATGCAGCCGCCGAAGGTGCAGCCGCAGGTCGACATCCGCTTTGACATTTCGCAGCGCCGCATGGCCGAAACCGTTTACGACATCACGGTGCGCGGCACGATCACGGTGAAGGCCGGCGACCAGGTGATCATCCTCGTCGAAGGCAAGCAGACCGGCGTGTTTGAGATCAGCGGCATCCCCGACGAGGCGCTGCAGCACATCAGCAACGTGCTCTGCCCGACAATCATCTACCCGTACCTGCGCGCCAACCTCGCCGACCTGATGACCCGCGCCCAGGTCCCGCCGGTCAACCTGCCGGAAGTCAATTTTGAGATGCTCTATCAGCAGAAGCTCGAGCAGGCCCGCAAGCAGGCTGAGGAGGCCGCCAAGAAGGGTCAGCCGAACTGATCATAGGAGCTTTTGTCTATTAGTCCGATAAAACCGCTGCGGCACAACGCCCGGCGGTTTTTTCGTACGTTGAAAAGACGGTGATATTCGTTAAAATACTCACGTTAAAATACTCGAATACCCTTAGATAAAAAGAGAGGTCCGGCAGCCATTGCACGGGCCAATCGGGAAACACTATGCAGCCTATTCGAATTCTGCTGATTGACGATCACACTCTGTTCCGCAGCGGCGTCAAGGCGCTCCTCCAGCGCCAGCCCGACTTTGAAGTGGTCGGCGAGGCCAGCGACGGCCTCGAGGGCGTCAAGCTCGTCGAGCAGGTCGAAGCCGACGTCGTCCTGCTCGACGTCGACATGCCGATCATGAACGGCCAGGAGGCGCTCGCCCAGATCCGCGAGACGCATCCCAACCTCGCCGTTCTCATGCTCACGGTGAGCGAGGACTGCGAAACGCTCGGCGAGTGCCTCAAGCTCGGCGCCCGCGGCTATCTTCTCAAGAAGATCGACCAGGACTTCCTGCTGCGCGCCATCCGCGCGGCCTACAACGGCGACAGCATCATCTCGCCGCAGATGATGACGAAGTTCGTGAGCTGCATTGCCGAGCCCGCCGCCCCGCGCAGCCGCCAGACCGGCCCCGATGCGACGGCGCTCACGCGCCGCGAGCGCGAGACGCTCGCCTGGCTCGCCCGCGGCGTTTCCAACAAGGAAATCGCCCGCGCGCTCAACCTCGCCGAGAGCACGGTCAAGGTGCACGTGCAGAGCATCCTGCGCAAGCTCGGCCTGACGAGCCGCGTGCAGGCCGCGATCTACGCGATCGAGCACAAGATCGACAAGGAAATCTGAGGCGCGATGCAGGGCCGCGTGCCCTGCCCGCCGTTATGAAGAAGGCACCGCAGGCTGCAACGGCCGCGGTGCCTTTGCTTTTTTTTCGGGGCCGGCCCCGGAGCGGCGTCAGATGCCGCCCTCGTAGCCGTTCTGGCGCCAGGCCTCGTAGACCGCGACGGCGCAGGTGTTCGAAAGGTTGAGGCTGCGGTTGCCGGGGCGCATCGGGAGCCGGATGCGCTGCGAGTCGGGGTAGCGCCCGAGGATCTCGTCGGGCAGGCCCTTGCTCTCGGCGCCGAACACAAACCAGTCGCCCGGCAGGAAGCGCGCCTTGGCAAAGGGGCTCGAGCTCCTCGCGGAAAAAAGGAAGGTGCGCGATTTTTCGGGCTTTTCCTTCTCGAGGAAGGCGTCGAACGACTCGTGCACGCGCACGTCGGCGAACTCGCGGTAATCGAGTCCCGCGCGGCGCAGCAGCCGGTCCTCGAGCGAGAAGCCGAGCGGCTTGATGAGGTGCAGCGTGCTGCCCGTGTTGGCGCACATGCGGATGACATTGCCCGTGTTGGGCGGAATTTCCGGATAAACGAGAACGACGTTGAACATTTAGGGTTCGTAATGAGCGGAGGCCAGGGCGCGGCGCATCTTCGCGAGCGCCTGCTTCTCGATCTGGCGCACGCGCTCGGCGGAGATGCCGAGCTCGGCGGCGAGTTCCTGGAGGGTCATCGGCTTGGCGTTGCCGTCGGCGTCGCGGCGCAGGTAGCGCGCCTCGATGATGCGGCGGCTTCGCGCGTCGAGCGAGTCGAGCGCCATCGCAAGCCCTTCGCCTTCCATGCGCTCGCGGTTTTCCTCTTCCATGATGACGTCTGGCTTGTCGGTGTCGCGGCTGAGCCAGTCGGCGGGCGCGAAGGACTCGCTGTCGTCGCTCTCGGCGCCGGCGGGCGCGTCGAAGCTCTGCTCCTGGCCGTACATGCGCTCTTCCATGTCGAGCACGTCCTTGGGCTTGACGTCGAGCGTGAGCGCGATGCGCTCGGCCTGCTGGTTGGTGAGCGCCTTCTGCGAGTCTTCCTTCATCTGCCGGAGATTGAAGAAGAGCTTGCGCTGGTTCTTGGTGGTCGCCAGCTTCACGATGCGCCAGTTGCGGATGATGTATTCCTGGATCTCGGAGCGGATCCAGTGCACGGCAAACGTCATGAGCCGTGCGCCGCGGTCGGGGTCGTAGTGCTTGATGGCCTTTATCAGGCCGATGTTGCCTTCCTGGATGAGATCGGCATAAGGCAGGCCGTAGCCGAGGAAGCCGCGGGCAATCGAAATGACAAGCCTCAGGTGGCTCAGGATGAGCTCCTGGGCGGCCTGCATGTCATTGTGGTCGCGAAGCCGCAGGGCAAGGCTGCGCTCCTGCTCGGCGCTCAGCACAGGCGCCTTCTCGGCGGCGCGCATGAACGCTTCAAGGTCGCCGAGCGGGCCGATGAGCGCAGGGGGCGAGGGCTCCTTGTAGGTTACCAGCGCGGTGCCGCGGCTTTCCTTGGTCTTGTCTTCTGCCATCGGATCCTTTGGAAAATAAGGTTTTTCACCTAATGGTACAACGTTTTGCCGAAGCGGCTATGACTGCACCTTGCGCCAGGAGCTGTGCGCCGAAACGACGGCGACGATGTAGCCCGCGACGCTGCAGGCGAGGACAAAGCCTGCGCACCAGGACGCCCCGGGCATCGAAAGGTGCAGGCTGATGCCGTAGAGCTTCGCGAGGCCCGCCATGGGCTCCCGCAGCAGCGTGAGGCCCGCCTGCGTGATGCCGAGGGCGCCGAGGCTCGCGGCGGCCATCATGAGGAAGCCGCGCCAGGCAAAGGGGCGCATGGCAAAGGAGGGCGAGGCGCCGAAGAGATAGAGCACCTTCATCTGCGGCATCGCCGAAGCGGTGGTCATTCGGATCGCGGCGGCAAGCACGAGCATCACGAGCGCGAGCACCACGGCGCCGAGGCAGCCGACGGTGGTGAGCGCCGCGCGCGAAAGCGCCTGCAGCTTGTCGCGCCAGGCCGTTTCGTAGGCGATCATCTGCACGCCCTTGATCTTCTCGATGGCATCGGCGGCCGCGTCGACCTCGCGGGTGCTGGCGCGGTCCCGCACCGTCGCCACGATGATGTCGGGCAGGGGATTGTTCTCAAGCGTCTTGTTCTTGAGGCCGAGCTGGTCGTTGAGCTCCTGCATGGCCGTGTCGCGCGCGATGATCTCGGTCTTCTCGATGCCGCCCACGGTGCTCACCAGCTTGGCGATGGCCTTGGCGTCGGCGCCCTTGTTGGGGAAGACCGTGATTTCGACGGCGGTGGGCAGCGCGCGCACCGGCTCGGCGAATTCGTAGAAGATCGCCGAGATGAAAAGCGGGATCGAGAGCGCGAGCGCCGCAAGCAGCGTCGAGAGCGCGAAGAGGCCCTTGTTCTGGAAGAGCCCGCGGAACGTTTCGGAAAGCGCCCAGCGGCGGGCGGAGGCAAAGCTCATGGCATATTCTCCCGCACGGCCGAGCTGAGCGTGATCTCGCGCGAGCGCACGCCCTCCGGCGCAAGGTGCTGGTGGCTGGCGACGATCACCGTGACGCCGGCGGCGCTGAAGGCGCCGAGCAGGTTGATGAGCGTGCGCGAATTGGCCTCGTCGAGGTGCGCGGCAGGCTCGTCGGCGAGGATCAGCACGGGACGGTTGACGACGGCGCGCGCCAGCGCGGCGAGCTGGAGCTGGCCGCCCGAAAGCATCGAGGGCCGGAGGTCCGCCAGGTCGGCGATGCCGCACTTGGTGAGCGCGAGCATGGCGCGGCGGCGCGCCTCGGAGTAGTTCTCCTCGGCGGCGAGCGTCGGCAGCATCACGTTGTCGAGCACCGAGCGGTCGGGCAGGAGCGCCCCTTCGGGAAGCATCAGGCCCATGGAGCGGCGCAGCCAGCGCCGCTGCGCCGCGTCGAACAGGTCGACGCGGTCGCCCGCTACGGTCACCGAGCCCTCGCTCGGCTGCACAAGGCCGGCGATGAGCTTGAGAATCGTGCTCTTGCCGCTGCCCGTGCTGCCGTGGAGCACGACGAACTCGCCGCGGCCCACGGAGAGCGTGAGGTTCTCAATGACGGTGAAGCCGTCGAAATCGACGCTGACGCCGCGCAGGGAGAGCAAAGGTGCATCCGCCATGGCAGCCTCTTAAAAGCCTTCCACGAAAACGCCGCGGCCCGTCTTGCGCCAGCTTTCGCATTCCTGCTCGAGCAGATAGGCGGTCAGCGGGTGCGCGTCGAGCCAGGCGCGGTCCATGTAGATGGTGACGCCGCGGCTGTCGCGGTTGACGTTGAGGTCGGGCAGCTCGATGTCGCGCCGGGCGTGGCAGAGGATCACCGCCAGGCGGAGCGCGAGCACCTCTTCGGTCTTGGCGGGGTCGGCGAGCATCTCGGAGATCTTGCCGAGGCCGCCGCGCTGCGCGAGCACGAGCGCGGCCATGCGCTTCTGGTCCGTGCTCGAGAAGCCCGGCATGTCGGCGTTGGCGATGATGTAGTGGCTGTGGTGGTGGTAGTGGCTCGTCGAGATGAGCATGCCGATCTCATGGAGGAGCGCGGCCCAGCGCAGGTACTTGAAGCGCTCCTGCGAGCTCTTGGGCGAAAGGCGCCGCAGCAGCACGAGGCTCATCGAGGCGACGCGCTCGGCCTGGGCGCGGTCGACTGCGGTCTCGCGCAGCAGCGCGTCGACGGTCACGTCGCGCGGGTCGCGGTCCTGCGCCACATCGAGCAGCGAATAGAGCAGGCCGACGCGGAGGGCGCCCTCCGCGGGGCGCATTTCCTTGATGCCGAACGTGCTGAAGACGGCGGAAAGCACCGCCAGGCCGCCCGCGATCACCTCGCGGCGCTCGGGCTTGAGGCCTTCCATGCGGATGTGCTCGACGTTCTTGAACTTCAGCAGCATCTCGCGCAGCTGCGCGAGGTGCTCGGGCCGCACCGTGCCGTCGCTCCAGCCGAGCTGGGCGCAGATTTCGGAAACCGCGCCGAACGTGCCCGCGGAGCCGAACGCTTCGTCGTAGGTGTCAGGTGTGAACTTGGCGGCGCTGTCCTCGAACTCGGCCGAGCAGGCGACGATCGCCTTTTCAAGCCGCGAGGGCGAAAGCGCGCCGCCCGGGAAAAAATTGATGGAGGTGTTGACGCAGCCGACGTGGAAGCTTTCGTACTTCTGCGCCGTATGGCCCCGGCCGATGACCGCTTCCGTGCTCGCGCCGCCGATGTCGACGATGAGGCGGCGCTTGTCGGAGGGCGGCAGCGTCGCCGCGCAGCCCGAGAAGACCATGCGGGCTTCCTCGTGGCCGCTCAGGATTTCGATGGGGTAGCCGAGCGCGGCTTCCGCCTTCTTCAGGAATTCCTCGGAGTTGGTCGCGATGCGCATGGCCTGCGTGCCGACGGCGCGCACCTGCGAGGCGGGCAGGCCCGCGAGCCTTTCCCTGAAGCGGGTGAGGCAGGCGAGTGCTTTCTCCTGGATCTCGGGCGTGAGCGCGCCCGCGGCATCGAAGCCGCCCGCGAGGCGGACGGTTTCCTTGAAGGAGCTCTGCGTGATGATGCGGTCGCCGACAACGCGGCCGATTTCCACGCGGAAGCTGTTGCTGCCGAGATCAACTGCACCTAAAAGCATGATGGTTCTGTCCCGATGAATGTTTTCTTGTTACGGCGTCTGCGGATCGAGCCCGACCAGGGCGTTGGCGAAATGCAGCGCATTGAAGGGCTGCAGGTCGTCGATGCCTTCGCCCACGCCGATGAAGTAGATCGGCAGGGGCTTGTCGGGGCGCATGCGCGTGATGGCGAGCAGCACGCCGCCCTTGGCCGTGCCGTCGAGCTTGGTGACGATGAGGCCCGTGAGGTCGACGGCGGCGTCGAAGGCGCGCACCTGCGCCAGGGCGTTCTGGCCGTTGGTGCCGTCGACCACGAGGAGGGCCTCGTGCGGGGCGCCCGGCATCGCCTTGTCCTGCGCGCGGCGGATGCGCCGCAGCTCGCTCATGAGGTTGACCTGCGTGGGCAGGCGCCCGGCGGTGTCGGCGATGAGCACGTCGATGCCCCGCGCCTTGGCGGCGGTCACGGCGTCGAAGACCACGGCCGCGGGGTCGCCGCCCTGCTGCGAGATCACCTCGACGCGGTTGCGCTCGCCCCAGACGGCGAGCTGCTCGCGCGCCGCGGCGCGGAACGTGTCGCCCGCGGCGAGCAGCACCGACTTGCCCTGCGAGGAAAAGAGCTTCGAGAGCTTGCCGATCGAGGTCGTCTTGCCCGCGCCGTTGACGCCCGCCATCATGATGACGAAGGGCTTGGCGCGGCTGATGTCGAGCGGCTTTTCGGCGGGCTTCAGGAGCGCCGCGATTTCATCCCTCAGCGCGAGGCGCACTTCGTCGGGCGTTTTCAGGCCCTTCAATTTAATCGTGTCGCGCAAACGTTGTAGGATAAGCGACGATGTTTCCACGCCCACGTCGGCGGTGATCAGTGCGTATTCGAGCTCATCGAGGAAATCGTCGTCGATGACGCCGCCCGAGAAAAGTCCGACGATATTGATGCGCGTGCGCTCAAGACCGTGCTTGAGGCGGGAAAACCAACCTTCGGATGAATTCGACATAGTTTCTATGGCAGTTCGTAAGTATTTTCGGCGCGCCGACGGCGCAGGCGCCACTAGTTTAACAACGACAGGCCCCAAGCGGGGCCGCGGCAGCGTGCGAATTGTCGCGGGCCGCTGGCGCCGCAGCCTCATCGAAGTGCCTTTGGCCGAGGGGCTTCGGCCGACCTCGGAAAGGGTGCGCGAAACCGTCTACGACTGGCTCTCTCATCTCATCGGCCCGCTCGATGGCCGCGCCGTCCTCGATATGTTCGCGGGCTCGGGCGCCATGGGCCTCGAAGCGGCGAGCCGCGGGGCCTCGCAGGTCGACTGGGTCGACACCAACCGCGCGAGCGTTGCGGCGATCCGCGCCGCCCTGAAGCGCCTCGGCGCCGCGCCCGAGATGCGCTGCCACGCGTGCGATGCGTTCGCTTTCCTGGAAGGAACGCCGCAACGCTATGATTTTATTGTGATCGATCCTCCGTTCAGCAAGGAGCTGCAGAAAAAAGCCGCCGCGGCGGCGCTTCCGCACCTTGCTCCCGAGGGTCTTCTTTATGTGGAGTCCCCGGGCAGCCTGCTGCCTGCGGAGACGCTTGAGGAACTCGGCCTGGTGCGCGTGCGCTCCGCCGGCGCCGGCGCGGTGCGCTTCGAGCTGCTCGCCCGCGCGGGCAGCGCCGTCGCCGGGCTCGCCAAGCCTTCCAAGGAAGAGAAACGGAAAAAATGATGACGACAGCTGTCTATCCCGGGACTTTCGACCCGATGACCAACGGGCACGCCGACATTGTGCGGCGCGCCTCCCTGATCTTCGACGAGGTGATCGTCGGCGTGGCCGAAAGCCGCAAGAAGCACCCGCTGCTTTCGTTTGAAGAGCGCGTGCGCGTTGCGCGCGAGATCTGCGCTCCCTACAAGAACGTGAAGGTGCTCGGCTTCACCGGGCTCCTCAAGGATTTCGCCGAAGGCCACGGCGCCCGCGTCATCGTGCGCGGCGCCCGCGCGGTGAGCGATTTCGAGTACGAGTTCCAGATGGCGGGCATGAACCGCCGGCTGATGCCCGGAATCGAGACGATCTTCATGATGCCCTCCGAGCAGTACCAGTTCGTGAGCGGCACCTTCATCCGCGAGATCGCGGAGATGAGCGCCAAGGATGCGCTGCCGTTCGTGGCGCCCTGCGCCGCCGAGGCGCTTGCGCGCGCCGTGGCGGCGAAGAAAGCGGAGCGGTGAGGGAGCGGCCATGGCATTGATGATCACCGACGAGTGCATCGGCTGCGGCATCTGCGAGCCCGAGTGCCCCAACCAGGCCATCGTCTGCGGCGACGACGGCATTTTCTTCATCCGCGCGGGCCGCTGCACGGAGTGCACGGGCGACTACGATGCCCCGCACTGCCGCGAGCTCTGCCCGGTGCCGCAGTGCATCACGGTCAATCCGCGGCGACGCGAGACGCCCGGGGAGCTCGCCGAGAAGCACCGGCGCCTCGCGCTGAGGCGCCGCATCGAGGCGGCGGCCGACGAGGCCGGCATCGGCAGGGCGCGCTGAAAAAAGCGCCGCTTCTCACGCACCCGCGTCAGGCACGGTTGCCCGGCGCGGGTTCCTTTTTGTCGCCGCCCCAGGGCAGCCAGTCGGGCCAGTCCGGCAGCTCGAAGCTTGGGAGCTCGATGCCCTGCCACCAGTCGTCGAACCGGCGCAGCAGCCAGTCCTTGGCGCGCTTCACGCTCCAGCCCTTTTCGCCGGCATTGGCCTTGTCCTCGGCAAGCGCCTTGCTCCAGTCGGGCGTCCAGACGGCCTTGCCGTCCTTGGCGGAAACGGCGGCCGGCATGGCAAAGAGCTTGTGCCCGAGCGCATCGGTGAACGTGACCGTGCCCTTGAGCGAGCCCGATTCGCCCGCAAAGTCGGCGGTAAAGCCGTCGCCCTTCACCAGGCCCTGCTCGGCGCCGCAGGTGCCGTCGCGGCAGCTGAGCACGAAGGAAAGCGAAGAAAACGGCGTGGCCGAGGAGGTCTTGAAGGCGCGCTTCGGGGCGCTCTCGGGCTGCTCGTCGGCCATGATGGCGGCGGCCGACGGGAGGTCGGCGCCGTAAAGCTCGCCGTCGGCGGCGCTTACCCGCGCCGAGAGCGAGGCAATGCGCTCCGCGCCGATGCGGCCCTCGGCCTTGAACGAGCCCGAGGTGACGGCGGAGGCAAAGGGCGCGAGGAGCTCGGGAAGCGCGCGGTCCCAGTGCCCCTCGGAGTGCCAGGCGCCGTCGGCGGAAAGCTCGCCCGAGCTGATGAGCGACGTGCCGCCGAAGCTGCTCGTGCCGTCCTTCCAGGAGGCGCGGCCGTCCTTCACGGTGATGCCGGCGGAAAAAGACGTCACGGCGCTGCCCGGGAGCTCCGGCGAAACCTCGAGCCTGAAGCTGCCGTTGAACGCATCGAGAAGGCGGGAGCCCGCAAGCAGCGAGCGCCAGATCGGCGCGGGCAGCCTGCCGAGGCGCACGTCGCCCGAGAGCTCGGGCTTGCCTTCGCCCGAGGCGGTTTCGGCGAGCCCCGTGCCCGTGAGCCGCACGCTGAGCGGCATGCCGCGGTAACTGCCTTCGAGCACGAGCCGGCCCGTCCCGCCGCGGCCGCTCCAGAGCGCCTCGCCCGTCATGCGGCCGAGGTCCTCGGGATTCTTGGCGCCGGTCTTCATGAGGCTTGAATGCGCTTCGAGCGGCTGGGCGGAGAGCTCGCCGCTCTCGAGCGCGACCTTGAACGGCGCCCTGATGCTCAGCGTCTCGCGCCCGCCCTCGCCGTCGAAGGAAAAGGCGGCATTGAGCGCATCGGTGCTCAGAACGCCCGAAACGAGAGAAACCGAGCCGCAGGAGGCCGTCAGGCGGCGGCCTTCGGCGAGGTCGGCCGCAGCGCTTGCGTTGGCGGCCCGCGGCGATTCGCCGAGCGTGAGCGAGTCCGCCTTGGCCTCAAGGCGCAGGTCGCGCCCGCCCGCCAGGCCCTTGAAAGTGAAGTCCGCACTGCCGAGCGTGAGGCTGCGGATGCCGTGCGACCAGTCGGCCTGTCCCTTGAGCGTCATTTCGCCCGAGAGCGAGGGCAGCGAGGCAAGCGCCGCCGCGGTGAGCGCCGCGCCTTTTTCGGTGAGCTCGGCAAAGCCCGCCTTCAGGCCCGTGAACCGCACCGGCTCGGCGCCGCCGCGGCGCTCGATCGAGAGCGTGCCGTCCTGGATGTAGAGCGCGCCGATGTTCCAGATCGGCAGCGTCTCGGTTGAATCGCGCGTGACAAAGCGCGTCCAGTCTTCGGTCGAGATCGTCAGCGCGGGGCGCACGAGCGTGAGCGAGTCGATGCGCGGGCGGGCGGCGAAGAACGCGAAGGGCGTCATCTCAAAGAGGGCCGAGTCCACGCCCGAGGCGGCCTCGGTGCTCGTGAGTCGGATCGTGCTCTTGGGATAAGCGATGCGAAGGCGCGGCAGGATGCGCACCTTGACGGGGCCGGAAGGCTCGACCGTGACGCCGAGGTCGCGGTAAAGCGCTTCGGAGAGGCGGGCCTGCACGCGTTCCGGCGTGATGTAGAGGTAAAGCGCCGCAACGGCGCCGAGCACGAACAGCGCGATGACGGTGATGACAATCAGAACGAGGCGCACATAGCGGAGCATGTCGCGGAAAAATCCCTGTGGGTCAATGCGATGCTGAGAAGTGTGCCACAAAAAGCCCCCGCCGTGAGCAAAGAAGGCCGGCGCACCCGAAGGAGCGCCGGCCGGCGGGGGAAAGAAGCTTGCGGCTTCAGGGGAGAGGGCTCATCGGCTCAGGATCTTGCCGACGAGCTCCTTGGAGACCTTGAGGGCCTTGTCGCCGGGCTGCCAATGGGCCGGGCAGACCATGCCCGGGTGGGCCGCGATGAACTGGGCGGCCTGCACCTTGCGCAGCAGCTCCCTGGCGTCGCGGCCGATGCCGCCGTCATGGTGCTCCATGACAACGATGCGGCCCTCGGGGTTGATCACGAACGTGCCGCGCTCGGCGGCGCCTTCGCTCTCAATGAGCACCTGGAAGTTGCGGCTGATCGCGAGCGTCGGGTCGCCGAGCATCGGGAAGCGGACCTTGCCGACCGCGGGCGAGCTCTCGTGCCAGGCCATGTGCGTGAAGTGCGTGTCGGTCGAGACGGAGTAGATCTCGACGCCGAGCTTCTTGAACTCTTCGTAGTGCTCGGCGAGGTCCTCGAGCTCGGTCGGGCACACGAAGGTGAAGTCGGCCGGGTAGAAGAACACGACGGACCAGTGGCCGAGCAGGGACTTTTCCGTCACTTCGGCGAAGTCGCCGTTGACGTAGGCCTGGGCCTTGAAGGGAAGGATCTGGGTGTTAAGGAGAGACATTTGTTGACCTCATGACTTCGTAATTGGAAGATGGGGTCATTTTTACAAAAGATTATCGCGTTGTCAAACTCGATAGTGAAATATTTATCTTAGCGATCAAGGTTCCCATCTATCGGTTGAAGCGCTTGCGGATTTCCTGCCGCAGGTTGGGCGCAAGCCGCTCGAGCGCGTCGAGCGTCGTGAAGATCGACGCGCGCCCGCGCTGCGAGAGGTCGCGGAAGCGCGTCAGCAGCTCGTTTTCTTCCTCGATGGGGGTGTGGCGGCGGCCGGAGATGATGTAAAGGATGTCGAAGCCGCAGGCGTCGAGCCTCGGCATGCGGAAGATGCCGGGGTCTTCCTCGCCTTTTTCGTAGCGCTCGTAAATGGCAAGCGAAACGCCGAGAAGCTGCGCAATCTGCTGCGGGCTGTAGCCGAGGCGCTCGCGCTCAAGACGCAGGCGCTCGCCGGTTTCCTGTCTTTTTTTCGTCGAAGTGGTGGCCATGCTGCTCAATTGCCTCAATGCCGAAAACGCCGCGGTGCGGCTGCGTTTTTGAGTATAGCCGCTGAACGCAGACGTTTTGGGGCCGAAATTCAGAAAAAAATCGGGAGGATCCCGAAGGATCCTCCCGAGGGAAGCTGTCGCAGCGATCGGATTAAACGTTGAAGAGGAAGTTCATCACGTCGCCGTCCTGCACGACGTAGTCCTTGCCTTCGGCGCGCTCCTTGCCGGCTTCCTGGGCGCCTTTCTCGCCCTTGTAGGCGATGTAGTCGTCATAGCCGATCGTCTGGGCGCGGATGAAGCCGCGCTCGAAGTCGGAGTGAATGACGCCGGCGGCCTTGGGGGCCGTGTCGCCCTTGTGGATGGTCCAGGCGCGCACTTCCTTGGGGCCGGCCGTGAAGAACGTCTGCAGGCCGAGCAGGTCGTAGCCCGCGCGGATGACGCGGTTGAGGCCGGGCTCCGTCATGCCCATGTCCGCGAGGAACAGCTGCTTGTCCTCGTCGGAGAGGTCGGCGATGTCGGCTTCGGTCTTGGCGCAGACGGCGATGACGGGCGCGTGCTCGGAGGCCGCGTACTGCTTGACCTGGTCGAGGAGCGGATTGTTCTCGAAGCCGTGGTCGTCGACGTTGGCGACGTACATCACGGGCTTCATCGTCAGGAGGAAGAGCGTGCGGATCGTCGCCTTTTCCTCGTCGGTGAGCGGGACGGTGCGCGCGGCGCGGCCCTCGTTGAGCGCGGGCTGGATCTTCTCGAGCACCGCGACGATCTTCTGCGCTTCCTTGTCGCCGCCCGAGCGGGCCGGCTTGCTGTAGCGGTTGAACGCCTTCTCGACGGTCTGCAGGTCCGCCAGGGCGAGCTCGGTGTTGATCACGGAAATGTCGTCGAGCGGATTGACCTTGCCGGCGACGTGCACGACGTTGTCGTCGTTGAAGCAGCGCACGATGTGCGCAATGGCATCGCACTCGCGGATGTTGGCGAGGAACTGGTTGCCGAGGCCTTCGCCCTTGCTCGCGCCGGCGACGAGGCCGGCGATGTCGACGAACTCGACGGCGGCGGGAACGATCTTGGCGGGATGCACCAGGTCGGCGAGCGCCTGCAGGCGCGCATCGGGCACCTCGACGATGCCGACGTTCGGCTCAATGGTGCAGAACGGATAGTTCTCGGCCTGAATGCCGGCTTTGGTGAGCGCGTTGAAAAGAGTCGACTTGCCGACGTTGGGCAGTCCGACGATGCCACACTTTAAACCCATGATTGCGAATCTCTAAACGTGTCAGATACAAGAAACGGGGCCGCTGTGCGCCCCGAAAGTTCCCGCTATTTTAACAAGCGGGATCAGACGTGTCCCGCGGCGATGCGCAGGAAGTCCCCGAGCTCTTCCTCGGAAAAAACGGAGATGCCCTCGGCGCGAAGCGCTTCGGCGGCGACGCCGCGCCCGGGGATGAGCCGGCCCGAAAAGGTGCCGTCGTAGACCGTCCCGCTGCCGCAGGAAGGGCTCCTCGCCTTGAGGAGGGCGTAGAGGGCGCCCTCCCGCCGCGCGGCCGAGAGCGCGATGCTCGCGCCCGCCGTGTAGGCCGCGCTGCGGTCGTTGCCTTCGAGGTCGACAACGCGCGCCCGGCCCGCGAGCACGTCGGCGGCGGTGCCGCCCACGATTTCGCAGGGAAGCCGCGGCGTTTTGAGGCCCGCGTCCGTTTCCGGGCAGACGGGCACGATGTCGCTTTCGGAAAAGCCCGCATCGAGCAGCTTCCGGCGGATGCTCACGGCGGCGCGGCCGTCGTAGCGGCACGCTTCGCCGAGCAGGCAGCGGCTCACCAGGATCTTCATGCCTTGGGCGCCTTCGGTTTCGAAGCGTAGGGGGCCAGCGCGCGGTTCACTTCGGCGAACCGGCCCTGCGCCGCATCCTCGATTTCGCCGAGGCCCGCCTCGATGCAGCCGCGGATGAGCGCCTCGTGCTCCTTGGAGGGCGCCGAAAGCACGAAGTCGGCCACGCCCTGCGCCATGCCGAGCGTGCGCGGATGGCCCGTGCCGAGGCGAAGGCGCCAGAAATCGGGCGTGCCGAGCTTGGCGGTGATGTCCTTGAGGCCGTTGTGGCCGGCGTTGCCGCCGCCCTTCTTGAAGCGCATGCACCCGGGCGGCAGGTCGAGCTCGTCGTGCACGACGAGCACCTCCTCGGGGGTGATCTTGTAGTACTGCGCCATCGGCGAAACGGCGTCGCCGGAGCGGTTCATGTAGGTCGAAGGCTTCAGCAGCCAGACCTCCTGGCCCGCGATGCGGCAGCGGGCCACCGAGCCCTGGAATTTCTTTTCTTCGCGGAAGAAGACGCCGAGCTTGGCGGCCAGCGCGTCGACGAACCAGAAGCCCGCGTTGTGGCGGGTGCGCTCGTATTCGCTGCCGACGTTGCCGAGCCCGACGATCAGACGTATAGGCTTTTCAGACATAGTCGCTCAAAAGAGAAGGCGGCGCCGGCCGAAAAGCCGGCCGCCTGCCTGCGTATTGTATTGCCTGCGCCCTCAGCGGCGCGGGCCGCGGCGGTCCTGACGCTCGTAGCGCTCGCGGCGGCCGCCCCGCTCGAAGCGCTCGGGGCGCTCCCTGCGGTCGCGGCGGGCGAATTTCTCGCCGCGCTCGGCGCCGAAGTCGCGCTCGGAAGCCTCGCCGCTCCTGCGGTCGAAGCGCACGATGACGTCGCGCCCCTTGAAGCGCACGCCCTTCATCGCCTCGACGATGTGCTCGGCTTCCTCGCTCTCCACCTCAACGATCGTGAAGCGGTCAGCGATGTCGATCGCGCCGATCGTGCGCGAGGAAACGCCCGCCTCGTTGGCGATGGCGCCCACGATGTCGGAGGGACGCACGCCGATGTCGCGGCCCGCGCTCACGAAGAGCCGGGTCATGCCTTCCTCGGGCTCGCGGTCGCGCATCGGGGTGCGGCGGGGCGCCCGCGGCTCGCGCGGCTCCCCGCGCTCGCGCGAGCGCGGCGCATAGGCGGGAATCTCGGTGTCGTCGTCGCTCACGCCTTCGTTTTCCTCGGCGAGCCGGAGCGCCGCGGCGGCGACGTCGAAGGGATCGTGCTCCTCGGCGAGCGACTCGATCACGGCGCGGTACCGTTCGAGCGCCTCGGGCTTCTGCAGGATCTCCTCGATCGAGCCGCGCATGAGCTCAAGGCGCCTGGCGCGCACGTCGGTGGCCGACGGCACGGAACGGATCTCGATCTTGGCCTTGGTGATCTTCTCGAGGATGCGCAGGTGGCGGTGTTCCCGGGGCTCGAGGATCGTGATCGCCATGCCGGTGCGGCCCGCGCGGCCGGTGCGGCCGATGCGGTGGATGTAGGTTTCGTACGTGGCCGGGATGCCGAAGTTGATCACGTGCGAGAGGTTGTCGAGGTCAATGCCGCGGGCGGCGACGTCGGTGGCCACGATGGCGTCGATCTGGCCGCTCCTGGCGCGCTTCATGACGCGGTTGCGCGTGGCCTGGTCGAGGCCGCCGTGCAGCGCCTCGACGCTGAAGCCGCGGGCGCGCAGCGCTTCCGTGAGGTCGTCGACCTCCATGCGCGTGCGCGCGAAGATGATGGCGAGCTCGGGCGCCTCGACGTCGAGGATGCGCCCGAGGGCGGCGATGCGGTAGTCGCGGCCCACGATGTAGGCGACCTGCGGCACGCGCGGCGTCTCGCCTTCGCTCGGCTCGTCCTGCTCGATGCGGATGTTCACCGGGTTCTTCAGGTGCGTTTCGGCGATCTTGGCGATCTTGGGCGGGAGCGTGGCGGAAAAGAGCGCGGTCTGGCGTTCCTCGGGGAGCGCCTCGAAGATCGCGTCGAGCTCGTCGGCAAAGCCGAGGTCGAGCATTTCGTCGGCCTCGTCGAGGACCACGGCCTTGACGTTCGAAAGATCGAGCGTGCCGCGGTCGATATGGTCGAGCGCGCGCCCGGGCGTGGCCACCACGACCTGCGTGCCGCGCCGGAGGGCGCGGATCTGGCGGCTGTAGTCCTGGCCGCCGTAGATCGGCGTGACGTTCACGCCGGCGATGCGGCCGTAGCTGTGGAAGGCCTCGCTCACCTGCAGGCAGAGCTCGCGCGTCGGCGTGAGCACGAGGATGACGGGGCTGCCGGGCTCGGTGCCGAGCGCCCAGCGCTCGAGCAGCGGCAGCGCGAAGGCGGCGGTCTTGCCGGTGCCGGTGGCCGCCTGGCCGAGGACGTCGGCGCCGGAGAGCAGGGCCGGAACGGCCTGCGTCTGAATGGGGGTGGGCTCTTCGAAGCCGAGCTCGGCGACGGCGCGCACGAGGGGCTCGGAAAGGCCGAGATCACTGAATGTCGTCATGACGGGATTCCTGTGTGTAAAGGGACGGCCGCAGAACGCTTCTGCGCGCCGGCTGGCCCTCTTAACCCCTGCACAATCGGACATCTCATGAACCCGGCGGGGAGCCGGAAAAGGGGTAAGGGCAGAAAAGAAAGCGGAAAGCGCTCCGGCGCTTCCTGCTCAAAAAAATTCAATTGTCAGAGAAATGAAGAACCCGCGGGAACGAGTCCCCGCGGGTCCTCAGAGCTTTCAAGCCAAAGGCCGGGCCGATTACTTGGAAGCCTTGGCGTCCTTGGCGTCGGCGGCAGGCGCAGCAGCGGCACCTTCGGCGGCCGGCGCAGCGGCGCCTTCGGCGGCAGGAGCGGCCTCGGCCGTCGTAGCGGCAGCCGTCTCCTCTTCTTCCTCCTCTTCAGGCACAACCACAGAGGCGATAACCATGTCCTCGCCGCCGCGGGTGTGGACCGTCACGCCTTCCGGCAGCACGAGCTGGGAAGCGAGGAAGGTGTGGCCGGATTCCATGCCGGAGAGATCGACGTCGATGAACTCGGGCAGGAGCTTCGGCAGGCAGGACACTTCGACGAAGGAGACCGTGTGGCTGATCATGGCCTTGTCGATCTTGACGGCCGGGCTGTTCTCCTCGCCGAGGAAGTGCAGAGGCACGCGCATCGTCACCTTCTCGTTCGGGTCAATGCGCTGGAAGTCGATGTGCATGACCTGACGCTTGTAGGGATGCAGCTGGAAATCACGAAGGACGACGAGCTCTTCCTTGCCGTCAAGCTCCATCGTAAGGATGGAGGCGTGGAACTTTTCCTTGCGGAGGTCGTAGAAGATCTCCTTGTGATCGAGTTCGATCGGCGTGGCCGGCAGCTTGCCGCCGTAAAGAATTCCCGGCACCTTGTCCGCGCGGCGAAGGCGGCGGCTCGCACCCGTACCTTTCGTAGTGCGCGTAGTGGCGATGACTTTCATTGGATTACTCCTAAAGTTAAAAAATGCTTCCGCGATCGCGACCAACCCCGGAAGCGTTGCTGATTATTCCGTGAACAGGCTGCTCACGGAATCCTCGCGCGCAATGCGCGAGAGCGCTTCGCCGATGAGCGCAGCGCAGGAAACCTGGCGGATCTTCTGGCAGGTCTGGGCAGAAGCGGAAAGCGGAATCGTGTCCGTGACGACGAGCTCGTCAAGGGCGGAATTCGTAATGCGCTGCACAGCAGGGCCGGAAAGAACCGGATGAGTGATGTAAGCGACGACGCGCTTGGCGCCGCGGGCCTTGAGGGCGTCGGCGGCGTGGCACAGCGTGCCGGCCGTGTCGACGATGTCGTCGGTGATGACGCACGTGCGGTCCTTCACCTCGCCGATGATGTTCATCACCTCGGAGACGTTGGCGCGCGGACGGCGCTTGTCAATGATCGCAAGGTCCACCTCAAGTGCCTTGGCCATGGCGCGGGCGCGGACGACGCCGCCCACGTCGGGCGAGACGACCATCAGGTCCTCGTAGTGATGGGAGATCAGGTCGTTGAGCAGCACCGGCGTGGCGTAAATGTTGTCCACGGGGATGTCGAAGAAGCCCTGAATCTGGTCGGCGTGAAGGTCCATCATGAGGACGTGGTCAACGCCTACGGACTGCAGCATGTTGGCGACGACCTTGGCGGAAATGGCCACGCGGGTCGAGCGCGGGCGGCGGTCCTGGCGGGCATAGCCGTAGTAGGGGATCGCGGCCGTGATGCGGCGGGCGGAAGAGCGCTTGATGGCATCGACCATGATCATGAGTTCCATGAGGTTGTCATTGGTCGGCGCGCAGGTGCTCTGGAGAACGAAGACGTCCTTGCCGCGGACATTGTCCAGCAGCTGAACCATCACTTCACCGTCGGAGAAACGGGTGACCGTAGCGGCTCCGAGCGGAATGTTGAGATAGTTGGTGACAGCCTGGGCAAGCTTGGGATTGGCGTTGCCCGTGAAGACCATCATACTTTCCGGCACCATGGGTTTCATGACTCTTCTTAGCTCTCTTCAGTGGCGGGAGCTTGCGCTCTCGGATTTACGGGCGAAAGCCTGCTGCGGCTTGCGTCCGCGAGGGAAGGAATGCCGCAGATCGGTGCGGCATCCCGGTAATTTTTTTTGGCAGGGGCAGAAGGATTCGAACCTTCGAATGACGGAATCAAAATCCGTTGCCTTGGACCAGCTTGGCTATACCCCCGTCGCTTCTCCGCCGAGCCAGCCCGCGAGCGGATGGCGCTCAAGCGACTCGGCGATGAATCCGATCCAGCCCCCGGGGAGCTCGGGAAGGCGGTAGGCGGCATCCTTCACGATGCCGAAGACCGCACTGCCTGAGCCCGTCATCCGCGGGCTCGCGCAGGGAGCGAGCATGGCCAGCGCACCGGCAATCCGAGGCTCAAGCCCTACTGCGACCGGCTGCAGATCATTGTGCCCGAACAGGGTCGGCCAGGCGCAGTGAACCGCATCCGAAAAGACGGCTATTTTCACGGATTTAGTATCTCTTGTCAAGTTGGGAGAACGGAAAATCGCGGCCGTCGAAACCCCCTTCCCGGGCCATATGCAGGCATACCTCGAAGGAGGAACAAAAACAGGGGTGAGGCGCTCGCCGATCCCTTCGGCGAAGGCGGTTTGCCCGAAAAGGAAGAACGGCACGTCGGCGCCGAGCCGAACGCCGAGCGCAATCAGCGCCTCGCGCGAGAGGCCGAGCGCAAAAAGGCGGCTGAGCGCCATGAGCACGGTGGCCGCGTCGGAGCTGCCGCCGCCCATGCCCGCGCCCGCGGGAATGCGCTTCTTCACCGTGATGCGAAGGCCGTCCCTGATGCCGAACGTGTCTTTGACGAGCTGCGCCGCGCGCACGCAGAGGTCGCCTTCGGCGGGGCCGATCACGTCGCCCGCGCGCTCGATGCAGTCCCGGTCCGTGCGCTCGATGTCGATCGTGTCGCAGAGGCCGAGCATCACGAAGACGCTCTGGAGCAGGTGCATGCCGTCCGGGCGCCGGCCCGTGACGTGCAGGAAAAGGTTGAGCTTGGCCGGGGCGGGCAGGCCGTAGAGCGAGGAAAGGGCGTGCGTCATGGCGTTTCAGAACGTGTCGGCGGCGAGCGTCGCCTTCACGAAGGGCGAGTCGCACTGCGCGCGTATCACCTGCGGGTCGCCCTTGTCGTTGCGGCGCACGATGCGGATGCGCCAGCCGTACTCGGAGATTTCCTCCTCGGGCGAGGTCATCCAGCGCTCGATCGCCTCGACGGGCAGGCTGAAGCCCACGTTGCTGCGCATGAGCTCCTCGGCGGAATCGGCGCGCTGCGCCTCGCCGTCGGCGGAGCGGCTGAGGAAGGCGCCCTGCGGGGTGACTTCGATGCGCGCGAGGATGCCGTTGAGCGGCGTCATGAGGTCAAGGCGCGTCGTATCGCCGAAGCGCTGCAGCAGGAAGCGCCCGCTCACGGTCTCGCGGCTTCCGCCGCGGCCGAGGTACTGCGCCGAAAAGCGGCCGCCGCGCGTGAAGCGGAGGTCCTCGGGGCGCAGGCCCGAGCAGCCCGCGAGCAGCAGGCAGGCGGCCAGGCAGAGACTGCGGCGCTTCATGGTGCGGACAGCTTCAGGCGCTTGCCGAGCTCCTGGACCCGCGGGTCCTTGCCCGCGCGGTTGCAGAGCTCCCGGTAGAGCGAGGCGGCTTCGCCGCCGCGGCCGGAGGCCTGGAGAATTTCGATGAGATGGCCGGCCACCTCGACGTCAAAGAGCTTCTTGAGCGAGGTGAGGGTGAACTCGGCGGCCTGGTCGTAGCGCCCTTCCTTGAAGCAGAGCCAGCCCATGGAATCGAGCACGAACGGATCGAGCGGCGCGAGGCGGTAGGCGTGCTCGAGGAGGCGGCGCGCCTCGGGGAGGCTGTCGCCGTGCGTGACCATGATGTAGCCGAGCGCATTGTTGGCCTGGACGTGGTCGGGGTGCTCGCGCAGGATGCCGCGCAGCAGCGCCTCGGCGCGCTCGGTGTGCCCGACCTGCTCGGCGAGGATCGCCGTGTCGTAGTGCAGGCGCACGTCGTCGGGATTGGCCCGCAGGTGCTCTTCGAGCATCGCCATCGCTTCGTCGGAGCGCTTCTGCGAGACGAGGAGCTTCGCCTCGGCGATCAGCAGCTCGTCGCGGCTCTCGGGATGCTTCTTGGCGGCCTCTTCGAGGACGCTCCTCGCGCGCTCGATGTGGCCGATTTCGGCCAGGGCCTCCGCCTCGCGCATGCGGGCCTGCACGGCAAGCGGGCCGTCCGTGAGCTCGGCGAGCCGCTCGGCCTCTTCGCCGTGGCGGCCGTCCTCGTGCAGCGCCGCGGCGAGGCGAAGCCACACTTCGCTGCGCGAGAGGTCAAGGCCGGGCATCTTCTCCTGCACGACCTCGATGTACTTCTGCAGGTACTGCTCGGCGAGCGGGAAATCTCGGCATTCGTAGGCGAGCTGCCCGCCGTTGATGAGGATGAGCGGCTCGTCGGGGCTGCTCGCAACGCTCTTTTTAAGCTGGGCAAGCGCCTCTTCGGTGCGCCCGGCGCGCGCGAGCGCGCGGCCGTACATCAGGCGGACCGCGGCGTTTTTCGGATGCGCGCGCAGGTAGTTCTCGAGCATCCCGAAGGCGCTGTCGCGGTCGCTTTCCCAGCAGAGGTCCGCCGCCGTCGAGACGATCTTTTCGTCGTTCGGCTGCTTGGCGTAGGCGCGCTGCACGTAGGTGCACGCCTCCTTGGGGTTGTGCATGGCCTGCTGGTAGGCGCCCATGGCGATCAGCACGTCGGGATTGTCCGAGTACATGTTCCAGTAGGGCTCCATGGCGCGGCGCACCAGCGAGAGGTTGACGCCGGAGCGCAGCATCGACTGCGTCATCACCGCGGTCCAAGCGGGCTTGTTTTTCTCGATGGCGTGCAGCGTCTCGAGCTCGCGGTTGATGTCGTCGATCTGGCCGTTTTCGATGGCGTAGGCGAGGATCGTGCGGTGCGGCACCGGGTTGTTCGGATCGAGCTTCACCCATTCGCGGGAGGCCGCCTGCACGTTGCCGATGTTGCCCGTGCGCATGGCGGCCTGCCAGGCGAGGCCGGCGATCTTGGGATCATGCGTGCGCTTCACCGTCCCGGCGAGCAGCTCGTAGGCCAGCCCGGGCTGGCTGCGGTGCACGGCGATGTCAGCGGCTATGATTTCGAAAATAGCAGCGCTTGCCTCGGCGGTTTTCGAGGCCGGGGCCGAGGCGCTTGCATCGGCGCAGGCCGATCCCAGCGAAACGCTCGTCAGTAGAGCAAGAGCGGTTTCTGGAGCAGGTTGCCGGACATAGAAGAAAGCTTTAAACAGAAATTTTTATATTTTAGGCGGTCTGCTAACTGTACCGCGAAAGAGAGTGAAATGCCTGAAAATCGGCAGGAAAAATTGTTTACCGATGCACTGCTCGGCTGGTACGGCGAGTGCGGGCGCCGCGGACTGCCCTGGCAGAAGCCCGACTGGTACGCGCGCATGGTCTCCGAGGTGATGCTCCAGCAGACGCAGGTGGCCACGGTCCTGCCGAAGTACGAGGCCTTCATGAAGGCCTTCCCGACGCCGCAGGCGCTCGCCGCGGCGAGCCTCGACGAGGTGCTCGCGCTCTGGGCGGGCCTTGGGTACTACGCCCGCGCGCGCCACCTGCACGCGGCGGTGAGCGCCGTGGTGCGCGATTTCGGAGGCCGCTGCCCCGAAACGGCCGAGGCGCTCGCCGGGCTCCCGGGCATCGGGCTCTCGACGGCCGGCGCCATCGCGGCGTTCTCTTTCGGGCAGCGCGCCGTCATGGCCGACGGCAACGCGCAGCGCGTCATCGCGCGCGTTTTCTCATTCCCGGCCACCCGCTGCAGAGCGCCTTTAAGAAGGCCGTCTGGAAAAAAGCGGAGGAACTTCTGCCCGAAAGCGCGAAGATGGCCGACTACACGCAGGCGCTGATGGATTTCGGGGCGCTGCAGTGCACCCGCTCGCCCGACTGCGCGGAATGCCCGCTCGCGGCGATCTGCGGGGCGCGCCGCCTCGGCAGGGTCGCCGACTATCCCGGAAAGAAGCCGCGGAAAGAGCGGCCCGTGCGGCACGCGGCCGCGCTCTTCGTTTTTTCGGGCGACGCGCTCTGGCTGTCGCGCCGTCCGGAGGAAGGGCTCTGGGGCGGCCTCTGGATGCCTTTCTGGCGCGTTTCGGACGAGGCCTTCGGGGACGTGCCGGGCGTGCTTGCCGGGCTCGCGCAGGAAGCTGCGGCGGGCAGGGCGCGCATCGCCGCCTCGCTCACGCACGATTTTTCGCATTTTCGCCTGGAAATCGCGTCCGGATGGGCCGAGGCCGGACAAAGCGAGCCGCCCGCAGGCTTCCGGGCGGTGAAGCTCGCCGAAATCGGCTCCGTGGGACTGCCCGCTCCGATCGCGCGGCTCTGTGAGGCGGCGCTCGCGGCGCGCGAGCGCGTTCCTTCGCTCTTTTAGGCGCTCTGCTCGGCGGATTCGCCGAGGAGCAGCCGGCGCTGCTCGATGATGCGGTGGCGCACGGCGACGCCGGCGGTGCCCGCAAAGCGCCGCCCGAGCTCTTCGGCGACGAAGACCGAGCGGTGCTGGCCGCCCGTGCAGCCGATCGCCACCGTGAGGTAGTGGCGGTTCTGCGCGAGATAGTGCGGCAGCCACTTGCGGATGAAGCCTTCGATGTCGTCGACCATGGCGAGCACAAGCGGACTGCGGCGCAGGAAGGCGGCCACGGGCTCGTCGCGCCCCGTGAGCGGCCGCAGCTCCGGCGTGTAATAGGGATTGGGCAGGCAGCGCACGTCGAACACCAGGTCGGCGGCCACGGGCAGCCCGTGCTTGAAGGCGAACGATTCGAACGTGAGCGTCATCTTCGCCTGCGGCAGGCCGGCGAGCTGCTGGATCCAGACGCGCAGCTGCGAGGGCAGCAGGCCCGTCGTGTCGATTACCGCCGCGCCGTCGGCGAGCGGCGCGAGGAGCTCGCGCTCGCGGTTGATCGCTTCGGAAAGCGTCAGCACCTTGTCCTGCTTCTCGGCGCGCGTCGAGAGCGGATGGCGGCGGCGCGTCTCGGAGAAGCGCTGCACGAGAACGGGCGTGGAGGCGGTGAGAAAGAAGATGCGCACGTCGATGCCCGCTTGTTCGAGCTTCTTGAGCTGGCCGCTCGACTGATCGAACGTGCTCTGCGAGCGCGCATCGATGGCCACGGCCGCGGCGTCGATGCCGTGCGCCTGCAGGTCGAGCGCGACCTGGGGCAGGAAGTCGCCCGGCAGATTGTCGATGCAGTAATAGCCGCAGTCCTCAAGCTGGCGGATGGCAATCGACTTGCCGCCGCCCGACATGCCCGTCACGATGATGAGCCGCATGGCAGTGCACCTCTTTTTTCAGAAAAAACGCTCAGGCGCCTTCGGAACCCTTCTCTTCGGAGGATTCGCCGCCGGCTTCGGCTTCCGCCTCGGCGCCGGATTCGCTGTCGTCCTCGGCCTCTTCTTGCTCGCTGAGGCCGCTCGGCGGCTCCCAGCCGTGGATGATTTCGCAGACTTCGACGTCGGTTTTCGCGGCGAGCAGCGCGGCGCGCACGCCCTTGTCGCGCAGCAGCGCGTCGGCTTCGAGGAAGAGCCGGCTGCAGTCGCAGCAGGGCTTTTCCCCGTCTTGCGCGGCGGCGCCGTCTTTTTCGCCGCTGCCTTCGGAAGCCTGCTCTTCTTCGCGGCCTTCTTCCTGCTCGGCGGCCTTCTGCGGCACGAGCATGCAGATGAAGAGCTGCACGGGCTTGCCGTCGGGCGCGTCGAGGACGATCGGCTCGGCGGTGCGGATCACCGCGACCGCGGGTTCCTCGGCATGCTCCGTGCGGCCGTGCGGAATCGCGCAGCCGCCCCCGATGCACGTCGAACCGAGCTTCTCGCGCGCAAAGAGCGCATCAAAGGCTTCCTTGTGCGGGATGCCGGCGGAGGATTCAAAGACCAGACCGGCCTCTTCGAAGAGACGCTTGCGGCTGGCGACGTTCAGGTCGAGCCGCACGGTTTCGATGGTCACGTAAGGAGCAAGAGAGTTCATTGCAAAAGCGAGCCAGAGCCGCGTGAAGAGCGGCGACACCTGTTCAGTCTACAGAAAATTTGAACGCTTTGGTCAGGCTTAATGCTTCAGCGGCGGCGCCGCAGCCTCGCGGGCGCAATGCCGAGCGCCTCGCGGTATTTGGCGACGGTGCGCCGCGCGATGCGGAAGCCTTCGGCGGCCAGCTTCTCGGAAAGCTCGCTGTCGCTGAGCGGGGCGGCGGGGCTTTCCGCCTCAACGAGCGCCCTGAGGCGGCGCTGCGCCGCGTCGGCGCTCTGTTCCTCTCCGTTTCCCGCGCCCGCCGCGGACCCCGCGTGCGCAAGGCTCGAGGAGAAAAGCGAGCGGAGCTCGAGCGTGCCGCGGCGGCAGTGCAGGAACTTGCCGTTCACCGTGCGCGACACGGTCGATTCCGAAAGACCGATGCGCGCGGCCACGTCGGCCATCGTCATGGGCCGCAGCGCCGCGTGCGGGTCGGTGAAAAAGGCGCTTTGCTCGCGCACGATGTCCGAGGCGACGCGCAGCAGCGTCTCGCGCCTGGCGGCCAGGCCCTGCAGCAGCGCCTTGGCCTCGTAGGCGAGCGACTGCCAGCGCGCCTCGCCGACGCTGCGCCGGAAGAGCGTGAGGCGCGACTCGTCGCGCAGGCGCACGCTGATCTGGCAGGCCGGGTTGAGCACGGCCTCGGGCCGGCCGCCGCGGATCAGCACGAGCACGTCGGGTACGACGTACTGCACGGTGCCCTGCTCGCGCTCGTCGAAGGGGTAGGGGCTGAGCCGGCGCAGGAAGCCGAGCGCCTCGTCCAGGCGCGCGGCGTCGCCGCCCGCGGTGCGCAGCAGCGCGGCGCGGTCGTTCTGCGCCACCTTGAGGAGGTTCTTGGTGATGAGAAGCCGCATGAGAGCGGCGGTCTGCAGCGAAATCCTGCGTGCCTGCACGAGCCGGTCCGTCTGGATGAGGAGCGACTCGACGGGGCCGGAAGCGCCGACGCCCGGCGGATCGAGGCGTCGCACGATGCGCGCCGCGCGCGCCCATTCTTCGGGCGATGCGTCCGGGCAGCCCGCCTCCTTAAGGACGTGCGCGTAAGAGGCGACGATTTCCTCGACGGGCGTTTCGAGGAAGCCCCGGTCGCTCAGCTCTTCGATGAGGCACTCGGCAAGCAGCCGCTCCCTCGGCGGCAGCGGCATGCAGCCGAGCTCGGCGTGGAGATCCTCGCGGAACGTGGTCCGCGAGGCAATGCGGTCAAAGGGCGAATCGTCGCTTTCCGTGCTTTCGGCGCCGCGGAAGGCGATGGGGGCGTCGACGGGGCAGTCGGCCTCGGCGCGGCCCGCGTCGGGGACGGCGTCGTCCTCGGGAGCCTGCGGCGCGCCGCTGCTCTCGGAGGAGGGATCTTCGCGCTCGAGGAGCGGATTGCTGCGGATCAGCTCGTCTGCCTCGGCGGCCAGCTGGGCCGCGGGCATCTGCAGCAGGCGCAGCGACTGCTGCTGAACCTGCGAAAGGATCTGCTGCTGGCGCAGCTCGGTGCGAAGAGCGGTTTCCATGAGCGGCGCGGGCTACATCTTGAAGTTCTCGCCGAGGTAGATCTTGCGGACCTGCTCGTTGGTCACGAGCGTGTCGGGCGTTCCTTCGGCGAGCACCTCACCGTCGTTGATGATGTAAGCGTGGTCGCAGATCGAGAGCGTTTCGCGCACGTTGTGGTCGGTGATGAGCACGCCGATGTTGCGCGAGCGCAGGTAGCGCACGATGCGCTGAATCTCGATCACGGCGATCGGGTCGACGCCGGCGAAGGGCTCGTCGAGCAGGATGAAGCGCGGCTGCGCGGCCAGCGCGCGGGCGATTTCCGTGCGGCGGCGCTCGCCGCCCGAAAGCGAGAGCGCCGTGTTGGTGCGCAGGTGCTTGATCTGCAGCTCGTCGAGCAGCGTCTCGAGGCGCTCCTCGATCACCTTCTTCGGGAGCGGCTTGCCGTTCTCGTCGGTCTGCAGCTCGAGAATCGCGCGGATGTTGTCCTCGACGGAGAGCTTGCGGAAGACGCTCGCCTCCTGCGGCAGGTACGTAAGACCCATGCGGGCGCGCTTGTAGATCGGCATGTGGATGATCGAATGCCCGTCGAGGTCGATGCTGCCCGCATCGGCCACGACGAGGCCCACCACCATGTAGAAAGTCGTCGTCTTGCCGGCGCCGTTCTTGCCGAGCAGGCCGACGACCTCGCCCGACTTGACCGACAGGCTGACGCCCTTGACGACGCGGCGGGAGCCGTAGTGCTTCTGCAGATTGCGCACCTCAAGGGTGTGGATCTGCTTGTCTGCTTCAGTCACGCTGGGCTCCTTTTTCGGGGGCGATCGCGGTCGAATCGGAAAGCCGTGCGCCCTTGCGCTGCGGCGCGGCCTGCGTGCCCTTGGAATTGCTGTTGTTGCGCGGCGCGATCACCGTGGTGACGCGCTCGCCCTTGCCGCTCTCGACCTGCGAGCGGCCGGTGCGGCGGTTGTAGACGATGCGGGTGCCGCTCGTCATGTCCTTCTCGACGCCGTTCTCGGTGCGCGAAAGGTACGCATCGGTGATCAGCGTGATCGTATCGGTTTCTTCGTCGTAAATGATGGTGAGCGCCCTGGCGTGCACCCATTCGTCGATGCCCGGCGTCTTCGGGTCGCGCTGCTGCTTGAAGCGCGCGGGCTTGCCGTGCATGACGGCGTGGCGGTAGCCCTTGGGCGTGATCGACAGATCGAGCTGGTAGCCCGTGAGGTTCATCGTGCCCTGGTCAACCGTGACGTTGCCCGAATAGACGGCGGTCTGCTTGACCTCGTCGCCGTTGAAGCGGTCGGCGTGCACCTGAATCGGCTGGTCGCTGTCGGAGTTGAGCGCCCAGGCGCTCGAGGACAGCGCGGCAAGCGCCATCAGCCCGGTGAGAATTCGTTTGTTCATTGCTTTGCTGCCCCGGCGGACCCGTCGAGCCCGCTGTTGGTGTGAATGACCGAATGGACTTGGTCGAACAGCTCGACGGTCCTGTTCACGTCATCGTACTTTATTCCTTTCTCGGCAGTCGTCGTGTCGGTGCCGCGGCGCAGCAGCACGGGACGGTCGGAGTCGATGCGGCGGGTGTCGAGCCAGGCGCGCGCGTACTCCGAGCTGAAGTAAAGCTCGGGGTCCTTGTCGCTCGGCTCGCGGCGCACCCTGACGTTGCCGGAAAACTCCAGCGTTTCCATGCCGTCGTCGCTCCACGCCTTGTCGGATTCCATGGTGAGCTGCGGGTCGGCGGGATTGAGCGAGTAGTAGCGCGCCGTGCTGGCGCGCACCGATTCGTCCGAGAAATGGTCCATGGTCACGGCGGTCATGCGGCGGTCGGCGGCACCCTTCTCGTCAAAGTCGGTGAGCGCCACGTTCTTTGCCGTGAAGTCGGGGCTGCGGCTGCTCGGCACGTACTTGAGGTTGTCCATCGAAACCTTGACCGAGTAGTAGTAGCTGCCGCCGACGAGCGCAAAGAGCAGCAGCGCGCCGATGATGGCGGTGATGCGTTCGCGGACGTTAAGCGAGTGTTTATCCATTATTTGCCGAGCACGTAAGTGTCAGTGACGAGCCTGTCCCAGGCGCCCTGGGCTCTGAGGATGAGCTCGCAGAGCTCGCGGACGGCGCCGCGGCCGCCGCGAAAGCGCGACTGCCAATGCGTATAGTTTAAAAGATCGGGGTTGCAGTCGGCAGGGGCGGCTGCAAGGCCGGCCCGCATCAGGATCGGCAGGTCGGGTACGTCGTCGCCCATGTAGGCGACCTGCTCGTCGGTGAGCCTCGTTTCCTTCAGAAGCGCCTCGTAGGCGGTGGTCTTGAAGAGCTGGCCCTGCGAGACGCGCGTGATGCCGAGCTCGCGCATGCGCTCGGCGACGATCGCCGAGCTGCGGCCCGTGATGACGGCCACTTCGATGCCGGCCTTCTGCAGCATCTTGATGCCGAGGCCGTCGCGCGTGTAGAAGCTCTTGTAGAGCTCGCCCGAGCCCGAGATGTTGATGGTGCCGTCGGACATCACGCCGTCGATGTCAAAGACGGCCATGCGCACGCGGCGCGCCCTTTCGAGAACTGTGGGCATCGCTTCGGCCCTCCTTAAATCACTTTGGCGGTCATCAGGTCGTGCAGGTGCAGCGCGCCGATGAGGCGGTTCTCGCCGTCGACGACGAGGAGCTGGTTGCACTGGTACTTCTGCATGAGGTTGGCGGCCGTGGCGGCAAGCTCCTGCGCGCCGACGGTCTTCGGCGTGCGCGTCATCACGTCGCCGATCGCGATCTCGCGGATGTCGCCGACGCGCTCGATGAGGCGGCGCAGGTCGCCTTCGGTGAAGATGCCCGTGACGCGGCCCTGCGCGTCGACCACGGCGGTCATGCCGATGTGCTTCTTCGTGATCTCGCGCACCGCGTCGAGCACCTTGACGTCCTCGCGGACCTGCGGGATGTCGCCGTCGCGGCGCATGACGTCGGCGACGTGCGTCAGCAGCCTGCGGCCGAGCGCTCCGCCCGGATGGCTGCGCGCGAAGTCTTCCTTGGTGAAGCCCTTGGCGGAGAGGCAGGCCACGGCGAGCGCATCGCCGAGCGCGAGCGTCACGGTCGTCGAGGTGGTGGGCGCCAGGTTGAGCGGGCAGGCCTCGCGCTCGACGTGGCAGTTGATGCACACGTCGGAGTAGGAGGCGAGGTGCGACTCGGGGTTGCCCGTCATGGCGATGAGCACGGCGCCCTCGCGCTTGATGACCGGAACGATCGTCAGGAGCTCGTTGGTTTCGCCCGAGTAGGAGATGCCGATCACCACGTCCTGGGCGGTGATCATGCCCAGATCGCCGTGCGCCGCCTCGGCGGCGTGCACGAAATAGGCGGGCGTGCCCGTGCTCGCGAACGTCGCGGCGAGCTTGCGGGCGATGTGGCCCGACTTGCCGATGCCGGAAACGATGAGGCGGCCCTTGCAGTTCAGGATGAGCGAGACGGCCTTGGCGAAATCCTCGCCGAGGGAATCCGCCGCGCGGGCGACGGCCTCGGATTCCTGGCGGAGCACCTCGCGGCCGAGCTGCACGGCCGCGCCGGCGTCGAGCTGATGAGCTTCGTTCATAAAAGCGTGTCCTTCAAAACGGTTATGTTGCGCTAATCATAGCCAAAACTGCGCGGCCGAAAACGCAGGAAAAGCCCGAAGATGCGGCCGGGAGCGGCGGCTCCGGGCGGCAGGCGGCCGCCAAAGCGTCTCCCAAGGACGGCGAAACCCCCGCCGGCCGGAGCCGTCGGGGGTCCTCAGAAGAGAATTTCCGCTGCCGCGGGAATCAGTGCTTGAGAATCTTCGAGAGGAACTGCTGGGCGCGCTCGGTGTGCGGCGCGTTGAAGAATTCCTGGCCGGGCAGGTTCTCGATGATCTGGCCGGCGTCCATGAAGATGACGTGGTCGGCCACCTTGCGGGCGAAGCCCATCTCGTGGGTGACGACCATCATCGTCATGCCCTCGTGCGCGAGGTCCATCATGACGTCGAGCACTTCGTTAATCATTTCGGGGTCGAGCGCCGAGGTCGGCTCGTCGAAGAGCATGCAGACCGGATCCATGGCCAGGGCGCGGGCGATGGCCACGCGCTGCTGCTGGCCGCCCGACATCTGGCCGGGGTACTTGTCGGCGTGCTTGAGCAGGCCGACGCGGTCGAGCAGCTTGAGGCCGCGCTCGGTGGCTTCCTCGCGGCCGCGGCCGAGCACCTTCATCTGGGCGAGCACGAGGTTCTCGCGGATGGTGAGGTGCGGGAAGAGCTCGAAGTGCTGGAACACCATGCCGACGCGGCTGCGCAGCTTCGGGAGGTCCGTCTTCGGGTCGCCCACGGAGATGCCGTCGACGATGATTTCGCCTTTCTGGAAGGGCTCGAGCGCGTTGACGGTCTTGATCAGGGTCGATTTGCCCGATCCCGAAGGACCGCAGACCACAACGACCTCTCCCTTGGGCACTTCAACGGAGCAGTTCTTGAGCACCTGGAAATTGCCGTACCACTTGCTCACATTCTTGATTTCGATCATTGCCATGGTAATGGGGTTCCTTTTCTGAAATTTGTCAGTGCGCCTGACCCGCGTTCATCCTCGTCTGCACACGGCGGATCAGCAGAGAGAGGGAAAGAGAGACGGCAAGATAGCAGATTGCTGCAAAAGAGTACATCAAAACAAGCTGTCCGTCACGCTGGGCGATCTTCGAGATGGCGCCCATGAAGTCGTTGCCGCTCAGCACGTAAACGAGCGAGGTGTCCTGGAAGACGATGATGGTCTGCGTGAGGAGCACCGGCAGCATGTGCCGCACGGCCTGCGGCAGCACGACGTAGCGCATCGTCTGCCAGTAGGAAAGCCCGAGGCCGTAGGCGGCGTAGAGCTGCCCCTTTTTCACGGACTGGATGCCCGCGCGCATGATCTCGGCGAAGTAGGCCGCCTCGAAGAGCACGAAGGTGACGATGGCGGTCATGTCCGCGCCGATCTTCACCGGACGGTCAAGCCCGAGGATGACCCGGAGCACTTCCGGCATCAGCAGGTAGAACCAGAACAGCACCATCACGAGCGGAATGGAGCGCATCATGTTGATGTAGAACTTCGCCGGGCCGGAAATCCAGCGGTTGCGCGAAAGGTGGCAGAGGGCAAGCAGCGTGCCGAGCGCGAGGCCGCCCACGGCGGTGATGGCCGTGAGCTCGAACGTGTAGGCCGCGCCCTGGCAGATGAGCTGCCAGCCGTTGGTGATGGAAGAAAAATCGATAGCCATGTCCGTTCACTCCGTCAGGAAGCAATGAAGCCGGGGATCTTGCTGCGCGATTCGATCCACGCCATGATGCGGTTCGCGGTGAGCGAGATGATGACGTAGAGCGCGGTCGCCCACACGTAGGCGGCGAAGAACTGGAAGGTGTCCTCGCCCATTTCGTTGGCGCGCATCGTCAGCTCGGGCATGCCGATCGTCATGGACACGGCGGTGTTCTTGATGAGGTTCATCGCCTCGCTGGTGAGCGGCGGGAGCACCAGGCGGAACGCGATCGGAAGGATCACGTAGCGGTAGCGGTCGACGCCCGTGAAGCCGAGCGCCTTGGCGGCGTTGGGCAGTCCCGGCGGCAGGGAAGTAATGCCGGAGCGAACCTGCTCGGCGATACGCGAGGACGTGAAGAAGCCCAGGCAGATGAAGGCCGAGAGGAACTGGCTGTAGATAGGAGGATGGCTGATCACCCACTGCTTGTAGAAGGGAACGAGCTCGGGAACAACGTAGTACCAGATGAACATCTGGACGATAAGCGGGATGTTGCGGAAGAGTTCGATCCAGGCTTCGCAGAAGCCCCGGACAACCTTGTTCTCCGTTGTTCGCAGCGTGCCGACGATCGTGCCCATCACGAGCGCGAGCGCGAAGGCGCACACGGTGAGGGTGAGCGTCCAGCCTGCGCCGAAGAGCACGTATTCCCACCACGGATCATCGCTCATGAGAGAGGTCTCGAAGAGCGTGTCCAGCGACATGTTGAGTGCCATGCCGAAATCTCCTCTTGTTTTTTAAATCGGCGCGGCTGGGCGGCCGCGCCCGGGATTCGGATTGAAGAAAAAATCCCCCGGCGACCCTGTTACCGGTCGGGCGCCGAGGGTTTGAAAAAACTGCAGCCCGGTTAGATGCCGTCGCTGTTGGGGTGAGCGAACAGGTCCTTCGTGACGGAGTTCATCGGGAAGTTCAGGTTCGCGCCCTTGGGCGGAATCGGGTTCTCGAACCACTTCTTGTACATGGCGGCGAGCTTGCCCGAAGCCATCAGGTCCTTGATCGTCTTGTCAACCACGGCCTTGAACGGCGCATCGTCCTTGGCAAACATCGGGGCGTAGGGCTCGGTCGAGAGCGACGCGTCGAGGATCATGAAGTCCTGCGGATTGGGCAGCATGGCGATCTGGCCGGCGAGCAGCACGTCGTCGATCACGAAGGCCGCGGCGCGCTTGTTGGCGACGAGCGACATGCCTTCGGCGAAGTTCTTCGTCGGCAGCAGGTTGAACGTCAGGTTGTGCTCCTTGGCGTAGTTCTTGAGCAGGCCGACGGCAGTGGTGCCGGCGGTCACGGAAATGTTCTTGCCGTTGAGGTCGTCGATCGACTTGATGCCGGAGTTCTTCCAGACGGCGGCCGTGACCTGGATGCCGAAGTAGTTGATGCCGAAGCCCGCTTCGCGCTGGCGCTTCTTGGAGTTCGTCGTGGAGCCGCACTCAACGTCGACCGTGCCGTTCTGGATGAGCGGAATGCGGTTGGCGCTCGTGATGGCCTGGTAGTTCACCTTGAGGTCGGGCTTGTTGAGCTCCTTCTTGACGTTCTCGGCGATGGCCTGGCAGATCTCGAAGGCGTAGCCGACGGGCTTGCCGTCGTCAAGGATGTAGGAGAACGGCACGGAAGCCTCACGGTAGCCGACGGTGATCGTGCCCGTTTCGGAAATCTTCTTGAGAGTGCCCGTCAGTTCGGCGGCGGAGGCCGAGCCGGCAAGCAGAAGGCCGGAAAGAATGATGCCCGAGGCAATGAGCGAGAGCTTCTTTGTCATGATGCGGTTCCTTGCGAAAGAAGAGAGGGCGGCGGCCGTCGGGTGACGGCTGCGCTTGCCTTTTTACTCAGCAAGATGCGTGCCAACCCGATAAGACAAAGTGTTTAGAAGGCTCTTGACGATTGAAAACAAAAGCGATTTTGTTTTGTGCGGAGAAAAAGAAAAGCGGCTCCCGCAGGCGGGGGCCGCTTTGGTGCACGCAATTGGAGAGTGTGCACCGTTTGGGTGCGCACTCTTTTGGTGCGTTTCGTCAGTCTTCTTTGCGGAACACGGGCTTTCTGCCGTGCAGGAAAGCGTCGAGCGCTTCGGCGGCATCGGCCGAGGCCGCGGTCTTCGCGTAGAGCGAGGCTTCGAGCCCGGCCTCGCGCGCGGCTTCGGCGCGGCGCGAAGCGGCAAGGAGCTGCTTGACGGCGCAGACCGCCTCGCGCGGCAGCACTGCCAGGCGCGAGATCTTGGCGGCGACGACGTTTTCGATCTGGTCCTTGTCGACCGCGGCGGTGATGAGCCGCATGTCGGCGGCTTCGTGCGCCGTCATGGGCTCGGAGAGAAGGAGCTTCTCGGCGGCCTTCGGGTAGCCCGCGGCGCGGGCCACGAGCGCGGCGGCGCCGAAGCGCGTGGAGCGCGCGAGCGCGGAGGAGGGCAGCGAGAAAAGCGCCGCGGACTCGTTGGCGTAGACGAGGTCGCAGTAAAGCAGCATCACGAACGCCTCGCCCACGCACGGGCCGTCGACGCGGGCGACGATCGGCTTGCCGAAGGAGGCGATCTCCTTAAAGAATGCCTCCTCGGCCGCCGCGAGCTTTTCCGGTGCGCTCTGCAGCTCCTCGAGGTCGGTGCCCGCCGAGAAAATGTGCTCGCCGCCCCTGAGCAGCAGGGCGCGCACGGACTCGTCGGCGCCGGCTTCCCTGAGCGCCCCGGTGAGCTCGCCGTACATCTCGGCGCTGAGCGCGTTGCGGCGCGCGGGGCGGCTGAGCGTCAGGCGGAAGATGCCGAATTCACGGCTCGTTTCGATATTCATGTCCAAAGCTCCGGAAAAGGAATGCCCGCCATTATAAGTGCGGCCGAAGGACGCCCGCCGCAGGTTTGTCCGTCCCGGGGGCGCAGGCCCCGCAGGGGCGTTTCCCACGGGCTTTCCGGAGCGATGTTCCGCGGGGAATTCGCTACACTAGAAAGTATGAGGAGAGAGGCGTTTTCGGGCGGCCCGGAGGCCGTCCTGCGGCGCCCTGAAAGAAGGAGGCATGAGCGATGAAAGTTAACGGTGAACCCACACGCTCGATTCGTTCCGTCGACGGCGGCGCGGCCGTCGAGATCATCGATCAGACGATGCTGCCGCATCACTTTGAGAAGCGCATCCTGAGCGACTGGCGGGACTGCGTCGAGGCCATCTGCTCGATGCGCGTGCGCGGCGCCCCGCTGATCGGCATCACAGGTGCCTGGGCCGTGGCGCTGGCGGTGAAGGAGGACCCCTCCAATGCCGCGCTCAAGGCCGCGGCCGACGTGATCGCCGCCGCCAGGCCGACGGCCGTCAACCTCAGCTGGGCCGTGCGCCGCATGATGGCGGCGCTCATGCCGCGCGATCCCTCGATGCGCCTCGCCGCGGCGGTGAAGCTCGCCGAGGAGATGACGCAGGAGGACGTGCTGCGGTGCCGCGCCATCGGCGAGGCGGGCAAGCGCCTGCTGAGCGAGCTCTACAAGAAGCTGCGCCGGCCCGTCAACGTGCTCACCCACTGCAACGCGGGGTGGCTCGCGACGGTCGACTACGGCACGGCCCTTTCCCCGATTTACATGGCGTTTGAAGAAGGCACGCCGCTGCACGTCTGGGTCGACGAAACGCGCCCGCGCCTGCAGGGCCTGCTCACCGCCTGGGAGCTCGGCCAGGACGGCGTGCCGCACACGCTCGTCGCCGACAATGCGGGCGGCCAGCTCATGCAGCGCGGCGACGTGGACATTGTGATCGTCGGCGCCGACCGCATCACCCGCCGGGGCGATGCGGCCAACAAGATCGGCACCTACCTGAAGGCGCTCGCCGCCAAGGACTGCGACGTGCCGTTCTACGTGGCCGCGCCGAGCTCGACTGTTGACTGGACGATCACCGACGGGTGCCGCGAAATCCCGATCGAGGACCGCGGCGGCGAGGAGCTGCGCATCGTGCACGGCCTTGGCGAGCACGGCGAGAGCGCGAGCGTGCGGCTCTTCGCCAAGAGCGAGCCCGCCGCCAATCCGGCCTTCGACGTGACGCCGGCGCGGCTCATCACGGGCATCATCACCGAGCGCGGCATCGCCGAGCCTTCGCGCCTCGCGGAGCTCTTCCCCGAGCTGCAGCCGAAGACCGAGAAAACGGAGAAGGCATCATGACGGCGGCCGACACCTACTCGCTGCGCGCCGAGTTCGCCGCCGCGGCGCGCGAGATCAGCCGCCGGGGCCTGAGCGCCGGGAGCAGCGGCAACCTTTCGGTGCGCGCCCGCTCCGCGGCGGGCCGCGAAGGCTTCCTGATCACGCCGAGCGGCATCGCCTTCGGCCGCATCGAGCCGCAGGACCTCGTTTGGATGCCGCTTTCCGATCCGCCCTCGCAGGACGGCTCGCTCGGCTTCATGCGCCCCTCTTCCGAGTGGGAGATGCACGCGCGCGTCTACCTCGCGCGCCCCGACGCGGGTGCCGTGCTGCACACGCATTCGTGCTACGCCACGGCGCTCGCCTGCCAGGAGATGCCCATCCCGGCCTTCCATTACATGGTGGCCGCCGCCGGCACGGACGAGATCCGCGTCGCGCCCTATGCGCTCTTCGGCACGCCGGAGCTGGCGAAAGCGGCCGCCGAAGCGATGAAGAAGGCGGATGCCTGCCTGCTTTCGCACCACGGCGTGCTCGTCTGCGCGGGCAGCGCCGAAGGCGCGGTTGCGCTGGCGGGCATCGTCGAGGACCTGGCGCGGCAGTACATTGCCGTGCGTTCGCTCGGCAAGCCGAAGCTCTTGGGCAAAAAGCGCATGAAGGCGGTCATGAAGCGCTTCAGGGACTACGGCCAGCCGCGCAGCGGCGGGAGCGGCGGGCGATGAGCGGGACGGCGCCCGAGAGATGGCTCCGGGCCGACGGCTCGACCGTCGCCTGCACCGAAAGCGTCAAGGTTCTCAACGAGAACTGGAGCGAGGTGCGGGAAGCCCTTCAGGATATGTACGAGGACGCCGTGCTGCTCGGCTGCGGCAAGGCGGCCTTCAAGCGCGAGCTGCACCGGCTGGTGGACTCGCTCGAGTGCGATTACGAGGAACAGCAGCAGCCCGTCGAGGCTCGCGTGCTGAAAAAGGAGACGCCATGAAGAAATTCCGGCTGATTCTGGCCGCGCTTGCCGCGGCCGCTCTTCTCGGCGGATGCGCGCATCCGCAGATCATGGACCTCGGCGACAGCGGCGAGCACATCGAGTCCGAGCTCGGCGCGCCGCAGGCCAAGGTGGCGCTGCCCGACGGCGGCTCGCGCTGGGTCTATTCGATGAATCCCTTCGGCGAGGAGGTCTGGTGGCTCATCTTCGACAAGGACGGGAAGCTCGTGAAGAAGGAGCAGATCCTCGACTACAAGCATTTCATGCTCATCAAGCCGGGCGTCGACACGCAGAAGGACGTCTGGAACCTCTTCGGGCGCTACGCCGAGCATTACACCTTCAGCCTCATCAACCAGACGGCCTGGATGTACCGCTTCCTTGACGAAGGCGGCTTCCACATGGCCTGCTGGGTGCAGTTCGACACCAAGGGCGTCGTCACCGAAGTGGGCTTCGGCTCCGATCCGTGGCACGAGCGCGACGGCTCGGCGCTCTTCCCATGAGCGGGGAGGCGCTTGCCGAGCGCGTGCGGCGCGTTAAGGAGGCGGCCGAGGGCCGCTGGATCGAAATTCTCACCGGGGCGGGCATCCCCGAGGCGCTGCTCGCCAGGGACAACCGTCCCTGCCCGCTCTGCGGCGGGCGGGACCGCTTCACGTTCTTCCGCCGCGAGCCGGGCGGGCGCTGGTTCTGCCGCGGCTGCGGCCACGGCGACGGCATTGCGCTCCTGCAGCGCTTCCGGCACGAGAGCTTCGGCGCCACGCTGCGCTACCTCGAGGAGCGCCTCGGCGTGAAGCGGGCGTGGCTCCCGAAGGAGGAATGGCTTCGGGTGCGGGCCGAGCGCCGCGCGGCCGAAGACGCCGCGGGCAGGGCCAGGCGCCGCCTCGAGGCGGTCTGGAACGAGGCGCTGCCGCTCTCGGAGCTCGACCGGTTCGACCCGGTCATGCGCTATCTCTCGGCCCGCGGCCTGCCGCTCGGCGCGGGCGACCTCAGCACGGAGCTGAGGAGCCACCCGCTCCTCGATTATTTCGAGGGCGGCGAAGACGCCCGCGTGCACGAGCGCTGGCCCGCGATGCTCGCGCGCGTCAGCGACGAGGAAGGGCGGCTCGTGAGCCTGCACCGCACCTACCTGCGGCCCGACGGCGCCAAGGCGCCCGTCGCGGCGCAGAAAAAGCTCACGAAAGGCGCGCTCGAGACAGGACTGGTGCGGCTCTTTGCGCCGCGGGAGACGCTCGGCATCGCCGAAGGCATCGAGACGGCGCTCGCCGCCCGCGCGCTGAGCGGCATCCCCGTCTGGAGCGCGGTGAGCGTCGGCGGCTACGCCAGGCTGAGGAACCTGCCCGAAGGCGTCCGGCGCCTGGTGATTTTCGGCGACCGGGACGAAAGCTTTGCGGGGCAGAAAGGCGCCTATGAACTCGCCGAGCGCATCGGCCGGGAGCACCCCGGGGTGCGCGTCGAGGTGCGGCTGCCGCCCGAGACGGGCGCCGACTGGAACGACGTGCTGCTCGCAAAAAGCGCGCACTGAAAAAAGCGGATTCCCAAAAAAACGGCGGGGGCGCTTCCCTTTGATGGGAAGCGCCCCCGCCTGATCATGCGGCTAAGGCAGGCCGATTACTGGCCGGCGATGTCGTGATGATCCTTCTTCGGCTCGTTGCGCAGGCGGATGTGCAGCTCGCGGAGCTGCTTCTCGTCGACCGGAGCCGGAGCGTGCGTCAGCAGGCACTGGGCGCGCTGCGTCTTCGGGAAGGCGATCACGTCGCGGATCGAGGGCGCATTGCACATCATCGTGACAATGCGGTCCAGGCCGAAGGCGAGGCCGCCGTGAGGAGGCGCACCGTACTTCAGGGCGTCAAGCAGGAAGCCGAACTTCTGGCGGGCTTCTTCCTTGCCGATCTTGAGGGCCTCGAAGACCTTCTCCTGAATGTCCTCGCGGTGAATACGGATCGAGCCGCCGCCGATTTCCCAGCCGTTGAGCACCATGTCGTAGGCCTTGGCGTAGGCGTGCTCCGGATCGCTGATGAGGCGGTCCTCATGGCCGTCGAGCGGGCAGGTGAACGGATGGTGGCAGGCAACCCAGCGCTGCTCTTCGTCCGACCACTCGAACATCGGGAAGTTGATGACCCAGAGGGGCTGCCAGCCTTCCGTGAAGAGGCCGTGGGACTTGCCGAACTCGGAGTGGCCGATCTTGAGGCGCAGGCCGCCGAGGCTGTCCCAGACAACCTTGGCCTTGTCGGCGCCGAAGAAGATCACGTCGCCGTCCTTGGCGCCGGTGCGCTCGATGATCGCCTTGAGCTCCTCGTCGGAGAGGTTCTTGACGATCGGGCTCTGCAGGCCTTCGCGGCCCTTGGAGAGGTCGTTCACCTTGATGTAGGCGAGGCCCTTGGCGCCGAAGATCTTGACGTACTCGGTGTAGGCGTCGATCTCGGAGCGCGGCATGGAGGCCGCACCCGGCACGCGCAGCGCAACGACCTTGCCGTTGTGCAGGCTCTTCACGCCGGAGAACACCTTGAACTTGGAGTTGGCCACCGCATCGGTGACTTCGACGAGCTGGAGGTGAACGCGCAGGTCGGGCTTGTCGGAGCCGTACTTGGCCATCGCGTCGTCCCAGAGCATGACCGGGAACGGCTTCACGAGGTCAACGTTGAGCGTTTCCTTGAACACGTAGCGGATCAGCTCTTCCATCAGGGCGCGGATCTCGTCCATGGTGAGGAACGAGGTCTCGATATCGACCTGGGTGAACTCGGGCTGGCGGTCGGCGCGAAGGTCCTCGTCGCGGAAGCACTTGACGATCTGGTAGTAGCGGTCGAAGCCGGCGATCATCAGCAGCTGCTTGAAGAGCTGCGGGGACTGCGGCAGGGCGTAGAAGCAGCCGTCCTGAACGCGGGAGGGCACCAGGTAGTCGCGGGCGCCTTCGGGCGTGGAGCGCGTCAGCATCGGCGTTTCGATGTCGATGAAGCCGTGCGCGTCGAGGAAGCGGCGGAACGCCATGGCGGCGCGGTAGCGGGTGCGCAGGTTGTGCTGCATCACCGGGCGGCGCAGGTCGAGCACACGGTAGGTGAGGCGGGTCGTCTCGGAAAGGTTCTCGTCGTCGAGATGGAACGGCGGGGGCAGCGAGGGATTGAGAATCTCGAGCTCTTGGCAGAGCACTTCCACGCCGCCGGAAATCAGCGAGTCATTCTTCGTGCCTTCCGGGCGGGCGCGCACGCGGCCGACCACCTTGAGGCAGTATTCGTTACGGCACTTGTCGGCCGTGGCAAACACGTCGGGGCGGTCGGGGTCGCAGACAACCTGAACGATGCCTTCGCGGTCGCGGAGGTCGATGAAGATCACTCCGCCGTGGTCGCGCCGACGATGAGCCCAGCCGTAGAGAGTCACGGTCTTGCCGATGTATTTCTCATCGACCAGGCCACAGTAAACGGTTCGCATAAAAGCTCCGGTAAAAAAGTCCAACACAGCGCGTGTTGGCACGTTTCAACGACGATGCCGGAAAAAAAAGGTCCTTTTCTGCGGGAAAGGGATTTTTCCCTCCGGCTTTCCGCCCCGGCTCGGCCGCGGCGGAAACAGATTCAGCGCGTCCGCACGCAGCTTCGGCGGACGCACAGGAAATAAGTTTAGCGCTAAGTGGGCCTGCGCGAACAGGAAAACGCCTTAGTTGGCAAGGGAATCGGTCTTGGCGGGAGGCGGATTCCCCTCCTGCGGGGGCACGACGCCGAGCGAGACGTGGAACTTGAACGCCTCGTCGACCGTCGCGGCGGTTTTCCGCACGCGGCTCCTCGAGACCATGAGCACGTAGCCGGAGGTCGGATTGGGCGCGGTGGGCACGTAGACCGTGATGAGATCGGGCGTTGCGGTCACCTGCTTGGCCTCGGCCGAGGGGCTCGCGACGACGAAGCCGTAAGTCCATTCGCCCGGCTGCGGGTACTCGATCAGGACCACTTCCTTGAAGCTTTCGGTCTGGTCGGAGAGCAGCGTCGCGGCGATCTGCTTGACGCCGGAGTAAACCGGACGCACCAGCGGGATCTTGTCGATCAGCCACTCCCAGAGGTGCACCAGGCGCTTGCCGATGAAGTTCGCCACGAGCATGCCCGTGAGGAAAATCACGACTGCGCCGATCACCAGCCCCATGCCGGGGATGTGAAAGCCCAGGATGTTCTCGGGGCGCCAGGCGGGCGGCAGCAGGGCGACGATGCTGTCGCTCCAGCGGACGATCGTCTCGATCACCCAAAGCGTGATGACGAGCGGCAGCCAGAGAAGCAGACCGGCGGAGAAATACTTTTTGAACATGCGTTCGGCTCCTCAGAAAAGACAACAAAGGCCGCGGGCCGGAAAACCGGAATCCGCGGCCGACAGGGGCGCCCGGGGCCCGTCGATGCGCCGAAAAGCGCGCCTTCAGTTCTTCTTGGCGGCGTGCGCGGCGGGCAGCGACTTGTGGCCGCTGCTGAAATCCGTGGCGGCCCAGCCCGTGCCCTTGAGCTCAAAGCCCGGCGCGGAGAGCTCCTTGACGAGAGTTTCTTTGCCGCACTTGGGGCACTTCGTCAGGGGCTTGTCGCTGACTTTCTGCAGAAAATCCTTTTCGAAGCCGCAGTTGGTGCATTTGTAAGCGTAAATAGGCATTTTTTCCTTGAACAGACAAAGAATCCTTGGATGAATGGCTGATTATAAGGAAGAGACGAAAGCCCGGTGCCGGAAAGCGGGAAAAGAAGCGCAAGAAAATGCAAAAGGAGCGCCGCCCTCAGGGCGGCGCTCCCGGCAGGACAAGGGGTCTCCGCCCGGAAGGCCCGGGCGGAGACGCAAAGGTCAGTCTTCTTCCTTGAGGTGGAACTTGGAACTCAGCTGCGCCTGGCGCTCGGCGGTGACGGGCTGGTAGCTCGCGAGCTCCATCGACCAGCTGCCCGAGCCCTGCGTCAGGGCGTGGAGCCTCGTCGCATAGCCGTCGAGCTCGGCGAGCGGCACCGTGCCCGTGATCTCGACGAGCGAGCCGGAGAGCGTGTCGGTGCCGGTGATCTGGGCGCGGCGCGAGGCGAGGTCGCCCGTGAGGTCGCCCATGTACTGCTCGGGCGCCGTCACCTCGATGCGCACCACGGGCTCGAGCACGGTGGGCTTCGCCTTGGCGAGCGCGTCGATGAAGGCCTTGCGGCCGGCGGCGACGAAGGCGACTTCCTTGGAGTCGACCGGATGGCTCTTGCCGTCGTAGACGGTCACGCGCAGGTCCTGGAGCGGATAGCCCGCGATGTAGCCCGACTTCATCACTTCCTGCACGCCCTTTTCAACCGCCGGGATAAGGCTCGTCGGAATGGCGCCGCCCTTCACCTCGCTCACGAATTCGAAGCCCGCGCCGCGCGGCAGCGGCTCGACGCGCAGGTACACCTCGCCGAACTGGCCGGCGCCGCCCGTCTGCTTCTTATGGCGGGCGTGGCCTTCGGCCGCCGCCGAGATCGTCTCGCGGTACGGGATGCTCGGCGCGCCCGTGACGACGGCGAGCTTGAAGTTGGTCATCATGCGGTCAAGGACCGACCTCACGTGCATCTCGGTGAGGCCGCGGAGCACCGTCTCGTTGAGCACGGCGTCGTGGTCGACCTCGAGCGTCGGGTCCTCGGCGAGCATCTTGTTGAGCACGTCGCCCATGCGCGCCTCGTCGCCCCGGCGCGCCGGCGCGATCGCCAGGCCGAACATGGGCTTCGGGAACTTGATCGGGCGCATGTGCACGCCGGCGAGCGCCGGATCGGCATGCAGGACCGAGCCGTAATGGAGCTCGTCGATCTTGGCCAGGGCGCCGATGTCGCCCGGGCTGAGGAAGTCCGTCTCGGAGTAGTTCTTGCCCTGCAGGAGCAGCGGGTGCGACGCGCGCACGGCCTTCTTGCCGTCGTCGACGTAGAGCATCGTGTCCTTGCTGATCGTGCCCTGGTGCACGCGGAAGACGCCGATCTTGCCGATGTAGGGGTCGATCACGACCTTGAAGACCTGCGCCACGGCGGGCAGGTCCTTGTCGGGATGCGTCACAAACGGCGTGCCGTCCGCGTTGAGGAACGGCGCGTCGTTCGCCTCGGCCGGGCTCGGCAGGTGGCGGATGATCACCTTCATGAAGTCGCGGATGCCGATCAGGTTCTTCGCGGAGGTGAAGCACACCGGGATGATGTGCCCTTCGCGCAGCGCCTTCGTGATGAGCGGGTGGAGCGTGCGCGGGTCGACGCTGCCTTCCTCGAGGTAGCGCTCGAGCATCGCGTCGTCCTGCTCGACGATGCGCTCGATGAAGGCGCGGTGCACTTCCTCGACGCTGAAGATGTCGGCGTTGCCGACGTCCTTGTCAAAGCAGTCGATGACGTGCGTGCGGCCGTCGGCGGGCAGGTTGATCGGGAGCACGCCCGGGCCCCAGACGGCCTGCAGGTCCTTGAGCAGGGCGACGAGGTCCACGTCGGGCGTGTCGAACTTGTTGATGACGATCATGCGGCACAGGCCGCGCTCCTTGGCGATGTCCATCATGCGGCGCGTCAGCAGCTCGACGCCCTTGGAGGCGTCGATGACGGCGCAGACCGACTTCACGGCGTCGAGCGCCGAGAGGTCCTGGCCGATGTAGTCGGGATAGCCCGGGGTGTCGAGCACGTGGATGCGCACGGGCGTCAGGTCGGGAAGGGCCGTGTCGACGTGCGCGACCGCCAGGCGGATCGAGTGCTGCACCTGCTTTTCGAGCGTGTCGTTGTCGCACATCGTATTGCCGTGCTCGATGCTGCCGAGCTCGGGAATCATGCCGCTGCGGTAGAGCATGGCCTCGATCAGCGACGTCTTGCCGCAGGAACCGTGCCCTACCAGGGCTAAGGTGCGGAGGTTTTCAGTGGGATAGTTGCTCATGCTCGGCTCCCGAAAAAATGATTAATCCAACATAGGCGATGCCTGTTTGACTATTGTGCCCCGCGCTCCCGCTCCCTACGGCGTTATGGGCGGCGGTGTTGATCTGCATCCTGAGGCGGGAAGAAAATGCTGGCGCCGGAGGGTAAAAAGAGAGAAACTTAAAAATTGTGACCGGCGCGCAGGCAAGCGCGCCTTTTCTTTTATTCGGAGTCCTTACGATGCAGCACTGGTGCAAGCCCCTCTCGGCAGAAGAAAGCGCGCTTTTCCGTCCGTTCCTCAACGACATGGTGACCGCGGCCTTCCGGAACATCGCCCGCTATTTCCTCACCGGCATCCGCGTCGAGGACAAGAGCAACGGCACGCCCGTCACCGAGGCCGACAGGGGCACGGAGCGCATCCTGCGCGGGATGATCGAAGAGCGCTTCCCCGGGCACGGCATCTTCGGCGAGGAGCTCGGCGTCAAGGAAGCGCAGGGCGCCTATCCGCGCTACCGCTGGATCCTCGATCCGATCGACGGCACCAGGGCGTTCATTTCCAACTCGTTCCACTTCGGCACGCTCATCGCGCTCGAGCGCAGCGACGCGCCGGGCGACGAGTTCCGGCCGGTGCTCTCGGCCGTGGGCTTTGCCGCTGCCGGCGTGCGCGTGATCGGCTCCCTTTCGGGCAGCGAGCTCACGCTCACGAGCCCGTGGCTCGACAAGCCGGAGACCATGAAGGCGCACGTGAGGCCCTGCGATTCGCTCGAAAAGGCCACGTTCGTGACGACGTCGCACTGGACCACGCCCGAGCAGGTCGGCGACAGCCGCCTGCAGGCGATCATCGACCGCGTCAAGCTCTACCGCACCTGGGGCGACTGCTTCGGGTACTTTGCGGTGGCCACGGGCGGCGTCGACCTCATGATCGACCCCGACCTCAGCTACTGGGACGTCGCCGCGCTGCTCCCCGTCGTCGAGGGCGCGGGCGGCGTCATCACGGGCATGAAGGGCGGCTGCCCCCTCAAGGAACTCTCCGCGGTCTGCACCGCGGGCGGCATTCACGCCGAGGTGCTGAGGCTGCTCGCCTGATCGTCCTTCGGCGCGGAGGCCGAGCCCGCGAGCGGCAGCGAGATGTGAATCTCGAGGCCGTGCGGCTTCACGTTGCGCGCCTCGATCGTGCCGTGGAAGCGCGTCACGGCGCGGTGCGTGATGGCCATGCCGAGCCCGAAGCCCGTTCCCGTCGGCTCATGGGAGCCGCGCACGAACGGGTTGAACATCAGTGCGATGTCCTTCGGGTCCATTCCCGGGCCCTGGTCGCGGCAGCAGAAGTCGCAGCGGTCCGCCGACGTGGTGAGCGTCAGCAGGATTTCCGAGCCCTCGGGCGCGTAGCGCAGGGCATTTCTCGTCACGTTCTGCAGCGCCTGCGCGAGCAGCGGAGCGCTGCCGCGCACCGTCGGGTCGCCGGAGAGCTCGGCGCGCACCGTGACGTGCTTTTTCTGCCCTTCGAAGCTCAGGTCGCCCGCCGCTTCGGCGACGAGGTCCCTGAGTGCAATGTCGTTCATCGGAATCTTCTCGATCGCGTCGAGCCGCGCGTAGGTGAGGAGCGCCCCCACCAGGCTGTCGATGTTGCCGACTTCCTTCTGGATGCGCTCGAGGTACTCCTGCGACCGGTCCGGGTGCATCTTGGCCAGCTCGAGTGCCACTTCGATGCGGGCGAGCGGGCTGCGGATCTCATGGCTCACGCTGTGGAAGAGCCGCTGCTGCTGCGAAATGAAGCCCTGCAGGCGGTCGGCCATGCTGTCGAAGCCGCGCGCCAGGCGCGAGATTTCGTCGTCGGAGGCCATCGCCATGCTGCGGCCGGCGCGGCTGTTGAAGTCGCCCGCGGCGAATTTCGCCATCGCCGTGTCGAGCCGGTTGATGTTGCGCGTGTAAAAGCGCGCCAGTGCCCAGGAGAGCGCCAGCACGAGGAGCAGCGCCACGGCCACGGTGAGGCCGATCGGGAAGCGGTGCAGCTCGGGCGGGATGAGGTGAATGGGGAAGGGCTTCATGCGCACCGCGATGATGTCCCAGGACTGGCCGTCGAGCTCGATGGTGTGAAGCCGGATCTCGTCGGTGTCACGTTCGTTATGAGGGGGCATGACGTGCGCGTCCTCCGGCTGCTTGCCCTCGCGCACTTCCTGGAGGCTCTTGAGTGTGCTTTCGGGAATCGGACGCCCGGTGAGTGTCTGACCGCTTGTGTTCACGAAAAAGACGGTGGGGCGTGCGTTGAGATCGCCGTCGTTAAGCCAGCTGATGAGGCCGTCGCGCCCGGTGTATTTCAGGATCGTAAGCGCGGTTTCAATCGCCTTGTCGCCCACGAAGTGCCATTCAATCGTGCCGATGCTGCGGCTCTCGCGGATCTGCGAGGTGTAGGTGACGGCCCAGACGCACACGGCGGTGGTGAAGAGCGCCAGGGAAAAGCCGAGAAAGAGCTTGGCGAAAATCGAGCCGAGAAAATGACGACGCAGCCACATGATCGTAGCTCCCCGAAAGAAAGGAAGCGCCGGCGGCGGGGCCGGCGCTCAGCAAAAGCGGATTACTGCGTATCGTGCACGGCGAGCTGATAGCCGACGCCGCGGATGCCCTCGATCGTTACGCGCGAGCCGAGGATGGCGGAAAGCTTGTGGCGGATCGCGGAGACGTGCACGTCGATGGAGCGGTCGTAGCGCTGCATCGCGCGGCCGAGGACCTTCTGGTAGATCTCCTCCTTCGGCACGGGCTGGCCGGCGCGGCGCGCGAGCATCTCGAGAAGGGAGAACTCGGTGCTCGTGAGCTCGAGCGGCTCGCCGTCGGCGGTGGCGGTGCGCTGCGCGGGATTGATCGTGATCGGGCCGGCGGAGACGGGCGCGATGGCCGAGGGCGTGTTGGCGGTGCGGCGCAGGATGGCGTTGAGCCGTGCCGACAGCTCGCGCGGCGGGCAGGGCTTCGGGACGTAGTCGTCGGCGCCGAGCTCCAGGCCGACGATGCGGTCGACGGGGTCGCCCCGGGCGGTGAGCATCAGAACGGGAATCTGGCTCTTTTCGCGTACGCGGCGCAGGACCTCGATGCCGCTCATGCCGGGCATCATCACGTCGAGCACCATGATGTCGAAGTGCTGCTTGTCGAGCAGCTCAAGCGCCTCCGGGCCGCTGTGCGCGGCGGTGGGCGCAAAGCCTTCGAGCTGCAGGTAATCGACGAGCAGAGTGACTAGCTCGACGTCGTCGTCAACGATCAGAATGGGGCGGATCTGCTTGAACATATAAGCCGAATATAAGAACTCTGTGATAAACCGAAAAACACAGTCCTGACAATCTTAACAAATGGCGTCCGCAACGGATTGTTACCCGAGCAGTCTTATCTTTACGCAGGGCAGCGCCAACTCAACGCTTATGCAGAACAAAATGAAAGCAGAAAGGGACGGACTCGGATGCCGTTCCCTGTTGGAGTTCTAACAATGATGAGCCTGCGGCTTCGGCCTGCGGCGGCCTGCCTTGCCGCCCTTTCGCTGGTGCTTTCCGGCTGCGCTCTGCAGATGCCCGACACCGAGCAGATGATGCGCGACGTGGCGCCGCAGAGCTGGAGCGTGCCGCTGCCCGGCAAGGGCGATCCGGCCGCGATGCGGGATTTCTGGAAAAACTGGAACGATCCGGTGCTGCTGCGCCTTGTGCTGCGCGCCGAGGAAGCCAACACCGACGTGCTCACTGCGCTCGCGACGCTGCGCGCCGCGCGCGCTTCGCTGCTCGACGCCAACGCCGCGCTCTGGCCTTCGGCCTCGATCGGCGCGAACGCGCAGAAGGACCGCGCGCAGAACGTGACAAGCGACACTTACAGCGCCGCGGGCGATGCGTCCTGGACGTTCAACCTCGCCGGAAGCTCGCTTTCGAACCGCAATGCCGCGTACTGGAACGCGCTCGCGAAGCAGCTCTCCGCGGCCGACACCCGCGAGCTCATTGCCGCCGAGACAGCACAGGCCTACATCAATTACCGCTCCGCCCAGGCGCAGCTCGCCGTCATTAAGGACAGCGTCGCCAATTACGAGAACACCGCGCAGCTTGCCGGCTGGCGCGCCGCCGCAGGCACGAGCAGCCAGGCCGAGGCCGAGCAGGCGCTCGTCGAGCTCGGCACGGCCCGCGCGCGCATCCCCGAGATCCAGACATCGATCACGGAATACCGCAACGCGCTGGCGCGGCTGACGTCGCTGCCCGCCGACCGGCTCGACCTGGGCGAAGGGCCGATCCCCGAGCCGCCCGCCGGGCTCGCCTCGTCGATCCCGGCCGAGACGCTGATGCGCCGCGCCGACGTGCAGGGTGCCGTCGCCGCCGTCCGCAGCGCCGCGGAGAGCCTGCGCAAGTCGCAGGAGGATTACTTCCCGACGCTGACGCTCACCGGTTCGATCGGCACGCAGGCTGCCGCCGTGGGCGCCCTCGGCGCGAGCGGCACGGGCATCGCCTCGCTCATCGGGGCGCTCTCGATGCCGGTGCTCAACTGGGGCTCGCTCAAGGCGGCCGAGGAAAGCGCCGCCGCGGGCCTCGACGAAGCGAAGGCCTCCTACGTGTCGGTGCTCGTCAAGGCGCTCGAGGAAACGGACAACGCCCTGCAGGGCATCTCCTCCTCGGAAGCGAGGGACGGCGTGCTGCGCGAGGCGATCTTGCACGCGCAGGAAAGCTACCGCCTCTCTGAGCTTGAATACCGCTCGGGCGTCGGCGACTACACGCTGCTCCTGAGCGCGCAGCTCAGCCTCCTCACCGTGCGCGAGAGCCTCGTGACAAACCAGGCGAACCGCGCCAACCAATACGTGATGCTTTATAGGTCGATCGGGGGCGCGTGGGCGTCCGCCGGGGACGAAGGACAGAAACAATGACAAACGAGAGCCGTGAAGACGCCGGCGCCGACCTGCTCCGCGAGGAGCGCCGCTCGCCGGCGGTGAAAATCATCTGCCTGGCTGCCGCGGCCGCCGTCATCGGCGCGGGTGCCTGGTGGTACTTCGGGCGCGATGCCGGCTCGGACGTGCGCTTCGTGACGCAGAAAGCCGTGCGCGGCCCGATCGACGTGACGGTCTCGGCCGACGGCACGCTCAATCCGGTGCGCACGGTCTCGCTCGGCTCCGAGCTTTCGGGCATCGTGAGCAAGGTCAACGTCGACGTGAACGACCCGATCAAGGTCGGCCAGGTCCTGATCGAGCTCGACACGCGCAAGCTCAAGGCGCAGGTTGCGCAGTACAGCGCGGCGGTGCATTCCGCCGAGGCCGACCGCGACAAGCAGGTGGCCACGCTGCGCGAGGCGCAGCTCAAGCTCAAGCGCATGAACGAGCTCAACCGTCTCTCGGGCGGCAAGATGCCTTCGCGCACCGAGCTTGAGACCCAGCAGGCGAGCGTCGACACCGCCAAGGCCGCCGTCAATGCGGCCAAGGCCTCGATCGACGACGCGAAGGCGTCGCTCTCGACGGCCGAAACCGACCTTTCCAAGGCGCAGATCAAGTCGCCGATCGACGGCGTCGTGCTGACGCGCTCGGTCGAGCCCGGCTACGCCGTGGCGGCGACGCTGCAGGCCGTCGAGCTGCTGACGCTCGCGACGGACCTGCGCAAGCTTGAGCTGCAGGTTTCCGTCGACGAGGCGGACATCGGCGTCGTCAAGCCCGGTCAGGAGGCCTACTTCACGGTGGGCGCCTATCCGAACAAGCGCTTCCCCGCCACGCTCAAGAAAGTCGCCTACGGCGCCACCACGACGGAAAACGTCGTGACCTACACGACCTACCTCGACGTGGACAACGCCGACATGCTGCTGCGGCCCGGCATGACGGCCTCGGTGACGATCTCGACGGCGCACAAGGACAATGCGCTGATGGTGCCCAACTCGGCCTTCCGCTTCACGCCGAAGCTGCAGAAATCGGGTTCCGCGGTCAATTCCATGATGCCGATGCCGCCGCACCGCGACGCCGAGAAGAGCGTCAAGGAAGAGACGCAGCACGGCGAGAAGGCGCGCACGATCTGGGTGCTCCGCAGCGGAGAGCCCGTCAAGGTTGACGTGATTGCCGGCCTCACCAACGGCACGCAGACCGAGATCGTCTCGGGCGACGTGAAAGAAGGCGACGCGGTCATCGTTGACCAGCAGAAGGCGCTTGCGCGCTGAAGGGCAGGGCCATGAGCACGCCTTTGGTTGAATTCCGCAATATCCGCAAGCGCTACGGCACGGGCGAGGCGGCCTTCGACGCCCTGCGCGGCGTGAGCTTCACCATCAATGAGGGGGAGTTCGTCGCCATCATGGGGGCGTCCGGCTCGGGCAAGTCGACGACGATGAACATCATCGGCGCGCTCGACCGGCCCACGTCGGGCGAGTACCTTTTCAGCGGCATGCACGTCGAAAAGCTCACGCGCGACCAGCGCGCGCTGCTGCGGCGCCGCTACCTCGGCTTCGTGTTCCAGGGCTTCAACCTGCTCGCGCGCACGACGGCCCTTGAGAACGTCGAGCTGCCGCTGCTCTACCGCGGCGCGTCGCCCGCGGAGCGCCGCCGGCAGGCCCGCGAGGCGCTCGACCGCGTCGGCCTGCTTCAATGGGAAAACCACACGCCCGCGGAGCTCTCGGGCGGCCAGCAGCAGCGCGTCGCGATTGCGCGCGCCATCGTGACGCACCCGAAGCTTCTGCTGGCCGACGAGCCCACGGGCAGCCTCGACAGCGAGCGCAGCGTGGAGATCCTTGAGCTTCTCACGGCGCTCAACGCCGAGGACGGCATCACCGTCGTGCTCGTGACGCACGAGCCCGACATGGCCGCCTATGCGAAGCGCCACATGGTGTTCAAGGACGGCCAGCTTATTTCGGACGACCACGGGAGGGCATCATGATCGGCAACGCGCTCCTGCTTGCGCTGCGCCAGATCTGGCGCAATCCGCTCAGAAGCCTGCTCACCGTGCTCGGCGTCGTCATCGGCGTCGCGGCCGTGATCACCATGGTGACCGTCGGCAACGGCGCCTCGCAGGCGATCCGCGAGCAGATCGAGGCTTTCGGCAACAACCAGCTGATGGTCCGCCCGGGACTGCGGCTCGGGCCGGGGCAGTCGGTGGGCGCGCCTTCCTTCAAGATGTCCGACGTCACCGCGCTGCGCACGCAGATCGCCGGCATCGTCGCCGTGGCGCCGCAGGCGAGCAAGACGATGACGATCGTCGCCAACGGCCGCAACTGGCAGACCTCCGTCATCGGCACGGACAACAACTATTTCAAGATCGACAACCGCGAGATCATCGAGGGCCGCGATTTTGACGACGGCGAAATCCTCTCGGGCTCGGCGGTCTGCGTGATCGGCGACACGATCAGGACCGAGCTTTTCGGCGAGAACGCCGAGGCGGTGGGCCGCTCGATCCGCACGGGCGCCTTTTCCTGCCGCGTCATCGGCCTGCTGAAGGCCAAGGGCACGGCCGCCATGGGCGGCGACCAGGACGACCTGCTCGTGATGCCGCTCAAGACCGTGCAGCGCCGGCTTCTCGGGCAGAACAAGGTGAGCGCGCTCCTTATCTCGATCAACCCGCAGTCCGACAGGGACCTTCTCAAGGCTTCCGTGCGCAGCCTGCTGCGCGAGCGGCGCAGCCTTTCCAAGAACGACGACGACAACTTCCAGATCATGGACACGGCTGAGATCGCCGCGAGGGTCGCCTCGACCACGAAGATCATGACAACGCTGCTCGCGGCCGTGGCCGCGGTGAGCCTTCTCGTCGGCGGCATCGGCATCATGAACATCATGCTCGTGTCGGTGACCGAGCGCACGCGCGAGATCGGCATCCGGCTCGCCATCGGCGCCCTCGAGCGCGAAGTGCTGCTGCAGTTCCTGATCGAGGCGCTGATGCTCGGCTGCCTCGGCGGCCTGGTCGGCATCGTGCTCGCGTTCGGCGTCTCGAAAGCCTTGGCCGGCATGATGAGCGTGCCGTTCATCTTCGACCCGGCCATCAACCTGCTCGCCTTCACGGTTTCGGCGCTCACGGGCGTCGTCTTCGGCTTCTTCCCGGCGCGGCGCGCAGCGCAGCTCGACCCGATCGAGGCCGTGCGCCACGAGTAGGCGCTGGGGATCCGGGCTCAGAAACGACGAAAGCGCAGCTTTTTCGGCTGCGCTTTCGCGTTTTGAGGACGGGGCCCTTTCGAAAGGCCCCTCTCTGCGGACGGCTTAGAACGGAACGTCCTGGTCGTCGAGCTGATCGTAAGGATCGCCGCCGGCGGGCTTTGCGGCAGCGCTCTGCTGCGCGGGCTGGCTCTGGCGCTGCGGAGCCTGGCGGGGCTGGCTTTCGAAGCCGCCCTGCGACGGGCGCGGGCTGCCGTAGTTCTGGTCGGCGTTCTGCTGGCTGTCGGCGCGGCGGTCGAGAAGCTGCATCTGCTCGGCGACGATTTCGGTAGCATAGCGGTCGATGCCGTCCTTGCCCGTGTACTTGCGGGTGCGGATGCGGCCCTCGATGAACACCTGGGAGCCCTTGTGCAGGTAGTCGCGGGCGATTTCGGCAAGGCGCGAGAAAAGCACGATGCGGTGCCATTCCGTCTCGCTCACGAGCTCCTTGTCCTGGTTGCGGTAGCGGCGCGTCGTGGCCACGTTGATCGTGGTGATGGCGGTGTTGCCGTCCGCGGAGAAGCGGGTCTCCGGATCGCGGCCGAGATTGCCGATGATGAATGCCTTGTTAACAGAAGCCATAGTGACTTAAACCAAAAAAAGTAAAAAAGCAGAAGCTAGATTTTGAGGGCTTCTCCCTGGCGATGCTGGCGCCGCGGCGCCGGTTCGCGAAGCCCGAGCGTCAGCAGATACCAAAGAAGCATAGCAAAACTTGCCGCGACAAACACCCCTTGCGGGGAGATGTGCTGGGAAATCCAGCCGCCCGCGGCGCCGCCCATGAAAAGGCCGAAGCTCTGCGTGGTGTTGTAGACGCCGAGCGCGAGGCCCTTGTCGGCGGGAGGCGCCAGGCGAGAGACCAGGCCGGGCAGGGTCGCCTCGAGGATGTTGAAGCCGACGAAGAAGAACGCCATGAGCACGGCGATCTCCCAGATCGTGTCGGTGAGCAGGTAAAAGGCCGCGAAGACGAACATCAGGCCGATCACGCAGGTCTGCAGGAGCCGGACGGTACGGCCGTTCCTGTCCGCCCAGGCGATCGGCTTCATCATCACGGCAAAGCCGATCAGCACGGCGGGCAGGTAGATGTACCAGTGATGCAGCACGGGCAGCCCGAGGTCGACGAGCATCGGCGGGATCACCACGAAAATCGCCATCTGCACGCAGTGCAGGAAGAAGATGCCCGCGTTGAGCCGCAGCAGCTGGCCGTCGAAGACCACCTGGGGCCAGGGCTTGTGCGCGGCGCCTTCCTTCATCCGCTTCATGGCGGCGGGCACGTCGGGGACGATCTTCCAGACGACGAAGATCGCGCCCACGGAGAGCGCCGCGGTGAGCCAGAAGAGGCCCGGCACGCCCCAGAGTTCGGCGAGCGGCGGCGCGGCGATGAGGCTCAGCGCGAACGTGAGGCCGATCGAGGCGCCCACCATGGCCATGGCCTTGGTGACGACGCGGTCCCTCACGGAATCGGAGATGAAAGCGGTGACGGCCGCCGAAATGGCGCCCGCGCCCTGCACGGCGCGTCCGATCATCACGAGCCAGATGTTGGTGCCAGCGGCGGCCAGGGCGCTGCCGGCAGCAAAAAGCACGAGGCCGATGATGATCACGGGCTTGCGCCCGAAGCGGTCGCTCGCCACGCCGTAGGGAATCTGCAGCACGCTCTGCGTGAGGCCGTAAATGCCGAGGGTGAGGCCCACGAGGAAGGCGTTGTCGCCGCCCGGCAGGCTCTTGGCGTAAACCGCGAAGACGGGCAGTATCAGGAAAAGGCCCAGCATGCGCAGGGCGAAGATGCCCGCGAGCGAAATGCTCGAGCGGCGCTCCTGCGGCGTCATGCGGTGCTCGCTGGGCGCCTGTGAATCGTTAGCTGTCATTTGTTTTCTGTGTTATGCAGGACCGCGCCTTCGAGCCGCCCCGGGGCGGGCTTTTGCGCGGCAATGTGCGACAGTTTATATTCAAATCACTTTCCCCATCCTTAAAAGAAAGGCCTGAAGGCAATGGAATTCATCACGGTCAAGGGCGCCCGCACGCACAATCTGAAAAACGTCAGCCTGCGCATACCGAGGGAGCGCCTGACGGTGATCACGGGCGTGTCGGGAAGCGGCAAGAGCTCGCTTGCCTTCGACACGCTCTTTGCAGAGGGCCAGCGCCGCTACGTCGAAAGCCTTTCCGCTTATGCGCGTCAGTTCCTCGAGCTCATGCCCAGGCCCGACGCCGACGAGATCTCGGGCCTTTCGCCCGCCATCGCGATTGAGCAGCGCCGCACTTCCGGCAACCCGCGCTCGAGCGTCGGCACGATGACCGAGATCGCCGATTACATGCGGCTGCTCTTCGCGCGTGCCGGCGTGCCGCGCTGCCCGCGCCACGGCATCCCGCTCACGATGGATTCGGTCGCCTCGATCGCGGACCGCGCGCTCGCGCTCTCGCAGGGGGCGCGCATCATGATCCTCGCGCCGGCCGCGCGCGGCAAGACGGGCAATTACCGGCCGTACTTCGAAAAGCAGCTCGCCGCGGGCTACATGCGCTTCCGCATCGACGGCGAGGTGAGCGTGATCGACGAGCCGCCTTCGCTCGATGACGGGAAGCCGCACGACGTGGACGTCGTCGTCGACAGGCTCCGCGTCTCCGAGGAAAGCCGCGAGCGGCTTTCAGAAAGCATCGAGACGGCCTCCGAAATCGGCTCGGGCCGCGTCCTCATCGAGGAGATGGACTCCGACATGCACTACGCCTTTTCGACGCGCTACGCCTGCCCGGAGTGCGACTACACCGTGCCGCGGATGGAGCCGTCTTTCTTCTCGCCCAACAACCCTTCGGGCTGCTGCCCGGCGTGCGGCGGCACGGGCATTTCGAGCGACTTCGACGTCGAGAAAATCGTCAGCGCCCCGGAGCTTCCGCTCTCGCTCGGCGCTATCTCCGGATGGGACGCGAGGAACCGCCGCAACTACGCGCGCCTTGAGGCCGCCGCGGCGCTGCTCGGGTTCTCGCTCGAGACGCCCTGGAAGGAACTGCCCGAAAAAATCCGCACGGCCGTGCTCGAGGGCACGCCCGAGACGCGCGCCATGAAGCCGCCGTTTGCGGGCGTGCTGACCGAAATCAGGGCCCTTTGGGACGCGAAGGACACGCCGCGCCTTATCCGCCAGGGGCTCGACGTGTACCGCTCCGAAGTGCCCTGCCCCGTCTGCGGCGGCCGCGGCCTGCGGCCCGAGGCGCTCTCGGTCTGGGTGGGCGACGGCGGAAAAAGCTACACGATCGCCGAGCTCTGCGAGATGCCGCTCTCCGGCCTGCGCCGCGCGCTCTCGGGGCTCGAGTTCTCGCCCGCGCACCGCGAGGCGGCCGAAAAGATCATCGCCGGCATCGAGAGCCGGCTCGGCTTCCTCGAAGGCGTGGGCGTCGGCTATCTCACGCTCTCGCGGCGCACCGACACGCTCTCGGGCGGCGAGGTGCAGCGCATCCGCCTGGCGGGCCAGATCGGCTCCGGCCTCACCGGCGTCATGTACGTGCTCGACGAGCCGAGCATCGGCCTGCACCAGCGGGACAACCGCAAGCTGATCGACACGCTGCTGGCGCTGCGCGACCTCGGCAACACGCTCATCGTCGTCGAGCACGACGCGGAAACCATCAGGAGCGCCGACTGGCTCGTCGACATGGGCCCCGGCGCGGGCGAGCGCGGCGGCGAGGTGATTGCGCAGGGCACCCCCGCGGACCTGGCCAAGGATCCCCGCTCACTGACGGGCCGCTACCTTTCGGGCGAGCTGTCGGTGCCCGTGCCGGAGAAGCGCCGGCGGCCCGCCAAAGGCTGGCTCACGCTCAGAGGGGCGAGCGGCCACAACCTCAAGAACGTGACGCTCCGGGTGCCGGTCGGGCTCGTGACGGCGGTGACGGGCGTTTCGGGCTCGGGCAAGTCGACGCTCGTCATCGACACGCTCTACAGGGCGATGGCGCGCTTCACCAACCGCGCCAAGCTCTCGCCGCTGCCTTACGCCTCGCTCGAAGGCGCCGAAGCCTTCGAGAAGACCGTGATGGTCGACCAGGCACCGATCGGGCGCACGCCGCGCTCGAACCCGGCCACCTACACGGGCATCTTCTCGCAGATCCGCGATATCTTCGCGCAGACGCAGACCGCGCGCGAGCGCGGCTACGGCTCGGGGCGCTTCAGCTTCAACGTGAAGGGCGGCCGCTGCGAGGCCTGCCAGGGCGACGGCGTGGTGAAGATGGAAATGCACTTCCTGCCCGACATCTACGTGCCCTGCGAGGTCTGCGGCGGCAGGCGCTACAACCGCGAGACGCTCGAAGTGAAGTACAAGGGGCTCGACATCTCGCAGGTGCTCGACCTCACGGTCGACGAGGCGCTCCCGCTCTTTGAGGCTTACCTGCCCATCAGGCGCGTGCTCGAAGCGCTCCGCGCGGTGGGCCTCGGCTACGTCCGGCTCGGCCAAAGCGCCACGACGCTCTCGGGCGGCGAGGCGCAGCGCGTGAAGCTCGCCGCCGAGCTCTCGCGCCCGGAAAACGGCCGCACGCTCTATATCCTCGACGAGCCGACGACGGGACTGCACTTCCAGGACGTCGCGCAGCTCGCCGGTGTCCTCGAGCGGCTCGCGGCCGAAGGCAACACAGTGCTCGTGATCGAGCACGACCTCGACCTCGTCAAGGCCGCCGACTGGGTGATCGACATGGGCCCCGAAGGCGGCGAGGCGGGCGGCGAGATCCTCTGCGAGGGCACGCCCGAGCAGGTGGCCGAAAAGGGCGGCAGGAGCGTCACCGCCCCTTACCTCGCCGAAGCGCTCGGCCTCGGCGGGAAGCGCTGAAAAGCCTGTGGATAAGTATGTGGAAAATTCTTCCCGCAGGCTTTCCTCAGCGTGGACAAGTGTTTCTGACTGACAAATATTTATTTAAAAATCAAATAAATATTTGTTTTCGTGAAAAACCCCTCAAAGCAGGGGATAACTTTTTCGCCGCCGTTTTTTCCACCGCGGGAAATGCTCTTCCCGCGCGGCTTTCGGCCGGTGCCGCCTTCGTATAATGAGCGCACTGAAACAGCTCGGTGAACAGGATTTTTTATGGAGCCTCAGGGCACGGTTCTCTGCTTTGATTTCGGCCTGGCCAGGACGGGCGCGGCCGTCGGCAATACGCTTACGCGCACGGCCAAGCCGCTCGCCATCATCAGCGCGAAAACGAACGATGAGCGCTGGAAGGCGATCGGAGAGCTCGCCGAGCAATGGCAGCCCGACTTTTACGTAGTGGGCGTGCCGCGCCGCGGCGACGGCTCGCCCGGCGCCATGACCGCGCGCTGCGAACGCTTCGCGCGCCAGCTCGGCGCGCGCATGCGCGCGAAAGTCTTCACGGTCGACGAGCGCTACTCTTCGGTGGAAGTCGAGCAGGGACGGGAAAAAATCGACGATATGGCAGCGGCGGTCATTCTGCAGCAGTTTTTTGATGAGCGCGGAGACGCTCAGTGAAGGAAAGCTTTATGCGTTATCTCGTTGGTGCGGCGCGCATTGCGCTCATCGGCATTTTCATTGTTCTCATTCTGATCGTGATTGCCTTTTTCCCGATCATCGGCGACAGGGGCAGGGTGCGCGCCATCAAGTGCCTCGCCGGCGCGCTCCCGGGCGTGCTCGGGCTGCGCACGGACATTCGCGGCGAAGTGCCGGACCGCGGCGCCGCCGAGCGCGGGCGGGCCGACACGGGCATCGGCTACCTGGTCTGCTGCAACCACGTTTCCTTTGCGGATATCTTTTTCCTGAACCACATCATCCCGAGCCGTTTCATCGCCAAAAAGGAGATCGCCTCCTGGCCGGTCATGGGACTCATCGCCAAGGCGGTCGGCACGCTTTTCATCGACCGCTCGAGAAAGCGTGCGGTGCTTGAGATCGCCAACGTGATGGCGGGGGCGCTCAGCGAAGGGCGCAACGTGCTCTTCTTCCCCGAGGGCACGACGAGCAACGGCCTGCAGCTGCTGCCGTTCCACGCCAACCTGTTCGCGGCCGCGACCGAAACGGGCGCCCCGGTGCTCCCGATCACGATCCGCTACGTTTACAAGGGAAAGACGACCGATCTCGCCTCCTACGCGAAAGTTTCCCTGTGGACCGCGATGAAGCGCATCGTGACGACGCCCGGCATCACGGCCGAGGTGACGATCCTGCCGCCCATCCTTTCGCAGGGCCGCGACCGCCATGAGCTCTGCGCCGAGGCGTCGGCCGCCATGGCCGCGGCGCTCGGCATGCCGGACGCGACGGCCGAAAAAGAAAAAGAGCGCCGCGAGAGGTTCGCGGCGCTCGAGCGTGAGCAGGCCGGGCAGAAGACGCCCGCCTGAGCGCTATTTGTAGGCGAAGGGATCGGCCCAGCAGGGGCATTTCTCCTGGAAGATGCGCCGGTCCGGGAAGCGCACGGCGGTGAGCTCGCCGCCCCAGAGGCAGCCCGTGTCGATCGCCACGATGTCGGGGCGGTTGACGAGGCCGAGCATCGACCAGTGCCCGAAGCAGATCGGCGTGCCCTTGAGCACGCGGTTCTTGTATTCGAACCAGGGCACGAGGTTGGCGGGCGCCGAGCCCACGCCTTCCTTCTGCGTGAAGTCGAGCGCGCCCGTCTCGCGGTCCACGAAGCGCATGCGCGTGAAGCTGTTGAGAATGGCCTGAAGGCGCTCAGGCCCCTGCAGGTCGTCCCTGAAATCGAGGTCGCCGTACATCTTCTGCAGCCACTGCTTCCAGTCCGGGCCGGCGAGCGCCTCATGGGCTTCGGCGGCAAGCGCCTTGGCCTTCTCGAGCGACCAGAGCGGGTGGATGCCCGCGTGCACGAGCACGACGTCCGGCAGCTCGATGAGAAGCGGCAGGCGGCGCATCCATTCAATGAGCGCGTCGCAGTCCGGTGCCTGCAGAATTTCTCCGATGGTGTCTTTCTTGTGGATCTTGCGCGCGCCGGCGGCGACCGCCAGCAGGTGCAGGTCGTGGTTGCCGAGCGTGCAGTGGGCGCGGCTGCCGAGCGAGATCACTTTTCTCAGCGTGGCCAGCGATTCGGGGCCGCGGTTGACAAGGTCGCCGACGAAATAAATATCGGCGTCTTCGGGAATTTGCTCCAGCAACCCGTCGAGGCTTTCCCTGCATCCCTGCAGGTCGCCGACGGCAAAATACGGTGCCATGTTGTGCTCTGTCGTGATAGTCTTAGCGAAAGTTCGCAGGCCCCGGGCCGCAGCCCGTGCCTGACCGAATCTTCTTATTGTACTTTTTCAAAATTTCATTCTTATGAAACCTGTCCGCAAAGTCGTGTTCCCCGTCAACGGCCTGGGCACGCGCTTCCTTCCGGCCACCAAGGCCATGCCCAAGGAAATGCTGCCGGTCGTCGACATGCCTCTCATTCAGTATGCGGTCGCCGAGGCGGCCGCTGCCGGCATCACGGAGATGGTCTTCGTCACGGGACGCAACAAGCGCGCCATCGAGGATCACTTCGACTACTATCCGGCGCTTGAGCGCGAGCTCGAGCTCAAGGGCAAGACCGAGCTCCTCAAGCTCGTGCGCGAGATCGTGCCCGCCGGCGTGAAGTGCATCTACATCCGCCAGCCGCAGGCGCTCGGCCTCGGCCACGCGGTGCTCTGCGCCAAGCCCGTCGTGGGCGACGAGCCCTTCGGCGTGATGCTTGCCGACGACCTGATCGACGCGCCGACTTCCTGCATCGGCCAGCTCGTCAAGGTCCGCGAGGAAAAGGGCGGCGGCTCCGTGATCGCCGTCCAGGACGTCGCGCCCGAGGCGACCGACAAGTACGGCATCGTTTCGGTGGACGACACGAGCCTGCAGACCTCCCGCATGCGCGGCATCGTCGAGAAGCCCGACCCCAAGGTCGCGCCTTCGCGCATGGCCGTGATCGGCCGCTACGTTTTCGAGCCGGAGATCTTCGACTACCTCGAGAAGCTCCATGCCGGCGTGGGCGGCGAGATCCAGCTCACCGACGGCATCCAGTCGTCGCTCGCGAAGGTCCCGACCTATGCCTACCGCTTCCAGGGCACGCGCTTTGACTGCGGCAGCAAGCAGGGCTTCCTTGACGCCACCGTGCACTACGCGAGAAAGCGCGGCTTCAAGATCAACTGATCCTGCGCTTAGCACCGCTTAGATAAGACAGGCCCGCCGCTTCCAAGAAGCGGCGGGCCTGCTGCTCATCAGGAGGGAGAAGCGTTACTTGATGAGCTTTTCGACCTTTGCGCTGAGATCGTTGAGCTGCGCCTTGACGGCGGTGAGCTCGCTTTCGAGCTTGGCGGCACGCGCGCGGGCATCGTCGAGATGCCTCGCGAGGTTCTCTTCGCGGGACTGCGAGGCGCTCAGGCGTGCTTCGAGGTCGTTGCCGCGGTTCTGCTCGCGCATGGCGATCTCGCGGTAGTTGACGGCATGGCGGAAGTCGCCGCCGAAGCGGTAGGTGAGGCCCACGTTGACCATGTGGCTGTCCGAGGCGCTGCTCGAGTAGCCGGCCGAAAGGAGCATGTTGCCGGTGTCGGTCGGGTACCAAAAGGCGCCTACGGCCACGCCTTCGCGGGATTTGTAGTGGCCGAGGCCCGCCGAAACCATGAAGCGGTGGTCCGGATCGAAGTCGAGCGGATGCAGCGCGGCAAGGGCGGCGGCGCTCGCGCCCGCCTTGTCGATGCGGTGGCTCAGGTCGTTCTTCATCGAATACATCTGGTTCTTAGTGTCCTGCAGCTGGGAGACGTTGACCGCATCGGTCGGCGCCGTGCCGGCGGCAACGCTGTGAACCTGCTGGCCGCCCATGTCGATGTTGGTCTTGGTGACCGACGGGCCGCCTTCGATCGTGACGCCCGAGGACGTGATGCTGGTGCCGCCTACGGTGACGCTGTTGTTCACCGAGAGTGTGTCAAGGCCGCGCACGTCTTTGGCGAGCTTGACCTGCAGCGTGTCGGAGCCGTTGCTCACGACGCCGATGTTGCCGTCCGAGAGCGCGTCCGAGGCGCCGCCCCGGATCTTGAGCGTGGAGGGCGCGTCCTCGCTGCCGCCGATCACGGCGGCGCTGCCGGAGTCGCCTTCAAACTGCGTCTTCGAGGTGATCGTGTAGGTCGTGCCGTTATCGCCCGAGGTCTTCTTAACGTCGATCACCCGGTCGCCTTCTTTCACCGTGCCGCCGCTGCCGTTGCCAATCAAGCCCTGAAGGGCTTTGAGCTGGGCGACGTTGACAGCATCGGTGTCGGCCGTGCCGGCCGCAACGCCGGTGATCTGGCGGGTGATGTTATTTGCAAGATCGCCGACGGAGACGGCCGCGGCCGTGGCTTTCCAGACATGGTCGGTGCCGGCGGTGACGCCCTGGGGAGCCCAGCCGGTGATGCCGGAGGCGGTCGAGGCGATCGAATTGAAGCCGATCGCAACGCCGCCCTGCTGCGTGACGTTGGCGTTGTAGCCGAGAACGACCGCTTCGCTCGCGGTCAGTGCGAGCTCGCTGTCGGCCGAACCGAGCACGGCAGAGCGGGAGCCCGTCACATTGCGGAAATCGCCGATGACCTGAGTGTTATCTACGTCGGTTGCCTTGTTGTGGGAGCCGATGATTGTGGCGTACTTCGAGTCTGACAGAGTATTTTTGTATCCGTCAACATACGATATTTTATCGTCTGTCGAAGAGTTGCTGACGCCCATCACCTGGGTGAGCGTGGATTTGGTGACCTTGTTGCCGCCGCCGATTACCATCGCGGCACCGCCCGGATTTATAGAGACACCTTCCATTATGGCTTTTTGCATGTCGGCGACAGAGTCAAAGAGTTCCAAAGTGCCGGGTTTATAGATCGTTCCCCATGAATTCTTCACTTCGTTGCCGGCGCCGTATACCAGAGCGCCGTTGCTGTTTGTGACCTTGTTGGCCGTGCCCGTGATCGCGTTGGCGATGCCGGAATAGCTCCTCCCATCCATGGACTCGTTGGAGTTCAGCGTGCCGACGACGGTGGCAAAGGAATTTTTCGCGGCGTCAGATCTTTTTTTAGGCCCATCGTATGGGCTGCTCTGCACGTTGTAGCTGCCGAGCGTGGTGGCGAAGCTGCCGCCTGTGTAGGAATTGGTGCCGAGCGTCGTTGAAGCCGCTCCGAACTGCTTAAGCTGAGTGGCCGTGGTGTCGCCGATCGCGACATCCTTCTTCTCGAGCGTATGGCTGCCGATTTCAATCGAGCCCGTGCGGGCGAAAGTGTTTTGCCCTACGGCAATGGCGGCGGGGAGATTCTTTTTGGCTCCCTCGTTGTAGTGGATATTCCAGCCGGATTGTATTTCGAATGTATGGCCCAAAAACGTTATTGTTTTCATAGTTTTTTGGACCTCTTCCCCGAAGGAAAGCTGCGATTCCTGCGTTCCGGGACCTAGATAAACCTTGGACCCCGGGCCGATGGCGATGTTGCTGTCGTCGTTCTTAGGTCCGTTGGGGTCGTAGACGGCGCCTCCGTGATTGATGATGTCATTTTCATCGGCCAGAGCCGCCGGCATGGAAAAAGCGGCAATGATGCCCATAGCAAGGGCGCTGAGCGCATGGATGTGCGTGTGTTTCATATCAGGTTTTATGTTTTTTTCGGAAGGCCGGGAAGCCTTGCCGAAGGGGGATTAAACAGAAACTTCCCCCGTTGCCGACGGGTTCCATGGAGTGAATGCGGAGGGGGGATGCTTCTGAAGACAAAGCCGGCGGGAATCTTTTGTTTTTTTGCGGTTCCTCACGCGGCCCGGCGGCATTCTACAAAAACCTTTGTCGCTTGAATAGAATTTTATTTAACTAAAATCATAAGTTTATAGAGTTCGTTCTATAGATACAGAAAATTGTTCTGATAGTTTCTTTTGAAAAACGGCTAAAAAACAAGAGGCCGCGCCCTTTTTGGGGGTGCGGCCTCCTTCGGAAAGGGGCGGAAATGCACTGAGCTGTCAGTGCCCGCCGCGGATTTTCTCCAGCATCTTGGTGGTGGAGCGCTGGTGCTCGAAGGTCACTACGACGCTCTTGCCGCCCCAGGTGGCAACGAGCCTGGCTTCGGGCAGGTCTTCGATGCGGTAGTCGCCGCCCTTGACGTAAATGTCAGGATGGGCGAGCTCGACGGCCTTGAGCGGGACCTTGTCCTCAAAGACGACGACCAGGGAGACAGACTCGAGCGCCGCGAGCACGGCGGCGCGGTCTTCCTGCGTGTTGATCGGGCGGTCGTCGCCCTTGCCGAGCATCTTCACGGACTTGTCCGAGTTGACCGCCACCACGAGGCTCGCGCCGAGGCTGCGGGCCTGCGCCAGATAGGTGACGTGCCCGCGGTGGAGCAGGTCGAAAACGCCGTTGGTCATGACGACCGGATGCGGCAGTTCCTTCACGCGCTCGGACAGTTCTTCGAGCGTGCAGATCTTTTTCTCAAACGAGGGCGCCGGAAGGCGGGTGCTCATGAATGTTCTCCTTTGCCGAGAGCCTTGAACCAAGGCGAGGCGGCCGCTTCGGCGAGGCTCCTGAACGTGCGCGTCGCGTCGGGCGAAAGTTCGGGGAGCGCCCTGCCGTCGGTGCCGAGCAGCACGCGCTCGGGACAGCCCGCAAGCCGCCCGGCGGTCATGTCGCTCGGCTTGTCGCCGAACATGATCGATTCGCCGAGCGCGATGCCGAGCTCGTCGGCGGCGCGCAGCAGCATGCCGGGCTTGGGCTTGCGGCAGCTGCAGTCGATGCGGTAGGGCGGCAGCGCCTTTTCGGGGTGATGCGGGCAGGAATAAACGCCCGCGAGCGGCGCGCCTGCGGCGGCGAACTGCTCTTTCATCCAGGCGGTGAGCGTTAGGAAATCCTCTTCGCTGTAGTAGCCCCGCCCGATGCCCGACTGGTTGGTGACGACGACAAGCAGGTAGCCGGCATCGCGGAGAGCGCGGGCGCCCTCAAGGACGCCCGGCACCCAGTCGAATTCCTCGCGCGTGTGCACGTAGGCGCGGTCGATGTTGATCACGCCGTCGCGGTCGAGAAAAGCGGCTTTTTCCATAAATCACTTGACGTCGGGGTAGGCCTTGAGAAGCGCCTGCATGTAGTCGTGCACGCCTTCTTCGACCGAGCGGAAGCGCACGGGGCAGCCGGCGGCGCGGAGCTTGTCGAGGTTGGCCTGCGTGTAGGCCTGGTAGCGGCCGACGAGATCCTGCGGGAAGGGGATGTACTCGATTTCGCCCGAGGCGACGGCTTCCTGCAGCGTGAGCGCCTTCTTGCCGGCGGCCTCGCGAAGCGAGTTGACCACGGAGAGCGCGACGTCGTTGAACGGCTGCGCGCGGCCCGTGCCGCAGTTGTAGATGCCGGAGACCGGATGGTCGAGGAAGTGCATGGCCACGGCCACCACGTCCTTCACGTAAACGAAGTCGCGCTTCTGCTCGCCGTTGCCGTAGCCGAGGCAGCCTTCGAAGAGCTTCACCTTGCCTTCCTTGCGGTACTGGAAGTACTGGTGGAACGCCACCGAGGCCATGCGGCCCTTGTGCTGTTCGTTGGGGCCGTAAACATTGAAGTAGCGCAGGCCGATCACGGGGGCGCGCAGGTAGTTCATCTCGCGGCGCAGCACCTGGTCGAACAGGTACTTCGAGTAGCCGTAGACGTTGAGCGGGCCCTCGTAGCGGACGTCTTCGATGAATTCCGTGTGGCCGCCGTAGGTCGCGGCCGACGAGGCGTAGATGAAGGGGATGTGCAGCTCCTGCGCCCAGCGGTAGAGCGTGAGCGTGTAGCGGTAGTTGTTCTCCATCATGTAGCGGCCGTCCATCTCGAGCGTGTCCGAGCAGGCGCCCTGGTGGAAGATCGCCTCGGGCTTCGGGGCCGTGCCCTTCCTCACGCGCTCGATGAAGTCGCGCTTGTCGAAGTAGTCGGAAATCTGAATCTTGGTGAGGTTCCGGAATTTCTCGCTCTTTTCGAGGTTGTCGACGGCGATCACGTCGGTGATGCCGCGCTCGTTGAGCGCCATGACGTTGTTGCAGCCGATGAAGCCGGCCGCACCGGTAACGAGAATGCTCATATCAGTCCTTGCTGTGGAAAAGTTCGTCGAAAGACACCGTTGCGGTGCCGATCTTGCCGACGACGATGCCGCCGGCCCGGTTGGCCGTGCGCACCGCTTCCTCGATCGTGAAGCCGGCCGCGAGCATCACCGCGAGAATGGCGATGACGGTGTCGCCGGCGCCCGAGACGTCGTAGACCTCGCGCGCCTGCGCGGGGACGTTGAGAACGCCGTTTTCGGAAAAAAGCGTCATGCCTTCTTCGGAGCGGGTGAGAAGAAGGTACTTAAGCCGGAGTTCCTTCCTGAGGTTCTGCGCCCGCTCGATCAGGTCGCTTTCGCTCGTCCAGCTGCCGACCACCTGCGCGAGCTCGGCGCGGTTGGGCGTGATCGCCGTCGCGCCGACGTAGCGCGAGTAGTCGCTCCCTTTCGGGTCGACCAGCACCGGAATGCCGAGCTTTTCGGCCTGCTCGATCATCGGCGTGATGTGCGCGAGCCCGCCCTTGCCGTAATCGGAAAGGATGAGCGCCCGGTGGTCGGGAAGGATGCTCTTGAAAATCTCAAGGTAGCGCTCGAGGGCGTCGGGGCTCGGAGCGGACTCGAAGTCGCACCGCAGCATCTGCTGCTGGCGCGCGAGGATGCGGAGCTTCAGGATCGTGCGGTGGCCCGGATCGACGACGAGCCGCGGCTCGATGCCGCAGTTGGCGGCGAGATGCTCGATCATGCGGCCCGCGTCGTCATCGCCGACGATCGAAAGCAGCGTGGGCGTGCCGCCTACACCGGCGATGTTGTTGGCCACGTTGGAAGCGCCGCCGAGGCGGTCCTGGGTGCGCACGACGCGCACGACGGGGACGGGGGCTTCGGGAGAGATGCGCTCCGCATCGCCGAACCAATAGCGGTCCAGCATGGCGTCGCCGGCGATGAGAACGCGCGAAGCGGCAAGCTGAGAAGGCTGTACTTCAATCATGAGGAAAGGGCCGCCCCTTCGCAGGAACGGCGTTTAGTCAACACAGTATGCACATTTTACTGTCCGCCGCCTGTCGGAAAAGGGCAATTTCCCGCGCCGGCTCATCGTTTTTACCCAAGCTTAGGCGGATCTCTGCGCTAGTCGCGGTGCCGAGCAGTTATATACAATCCACCTAGGCGCGCGGGGTTCGACCGATTCCCGCGCCTGCATTTATGTACAACGGGAGAAGGTTATGGCGCTCGACGCCTCTATTTTCAAAGCTTATGACATCCGCGGCATTGCGGATAAAACGCTGACGGAGGAGGCCGTGCGGCTCATCGGCCGCGTTCTCGGCAGCATGGCCGCCGAAGCGGGCTGCGGCGAATTCTGCGTGGCCCGCGACGGCCGCCTTTCCGGCGCGAAGTTCCAGAAGGCGCTGATCGAGGGCATCGCCTCCGCCGGCGTCGATGTGATCGACATCGGCATGGTGCCCACGCCGGTCCTTTATTTTGCAACGTTTTATTTCAAGACCGGCACGGGCGTCGCCGTCACGGGCTCGCACAACCCGCCCGAATACAACGGCCTCAAGATGCTCGTCAACGGCATCACGCTCTTTGCCGATCAGATCCAGAACATCCGCCGCCGCATTGAGGCGCACGACTGGATCGAGGCGGCCAAGCCCGGCAGCGTGCGTCAGGAGGACGTGCTGCCCGCTTACTTCGACAAGATCCTCGGCGACGTGCACCTCGAGCGCTCGATGAAGATTGCGGTCGACGGCGGCAACGGCGTCGCCGGCGCCGTGGGCGAGAAGCTCTACAAGGCGCTCGGCTGCGACGTGACCGGCCTCTTCACCGAGGTCGACGGCCACTTCCCGAACCACATGGCCGATCCCTCGAAGCCCGCGAACCTTGAGGACCTCAAGGCCGCCCTCAAGAGCGGCGACTACGAGCTCGGGCTCGCCTTCGACGGCGACGGCGACCGCCTCGGCGTCGTGACCCGCACCGGCAACATCATCTACCCGGACCGCCAGCTGATGCTCTTTGCCAAGGACGTGCTCAAGCACAACCCCGGCAAGCAGATCGTCTACGACGTCAAGTGCACGCGCCGGCTGGTGCCCTGGATCAAGCAGTGCGGCGGCGTGCCGACCATCAGCTGCACGGGCCACTCGCTCGTGAAGGCGAAGCTGCGCGAGACGAACGCGCCGCTCGCCGGCGAGATGTCCGGACACCTCTTCTTCAACGACGGCCGCTGGCCCGGCTTCGACGACGGCGTCTACGCGGGCGCCCGCCTCCTTGAGATCCTCTCCCGCGAGAAGGATCCTTCGGCCGTGCTCGACGCGCTGCCGAGCTCGTTCAACACGCCCGAGCTGCAGATTCCGATGGCCGAGGGCGAAAACAAGGCCTTCGTGAAGAAGCTCCAGGAGCAGGCCCGCTTCGACGACGCCTCCGACATCATCCGCATCGACGGCCTGCGCGTCGAATGGAACGACGGCTTCGCGCTCGCCCGCTCTTCGAACACCACGCCGGTCGTTGTGCTTCGCCTCGAAGGCGACACGCCCGAGGCCCTTGAGCGCATCAAGAAGGTCTTCGGCGCGGCGCTTCTCAAGGTCGACCCGTCGATCAAGCTGCCGTTTTAACGCTTCGGAGTGTCTTTATGACAGAAAAGAAGAAGGTGCCGTTTCTGCGCGAGAGCGAAGGCGTGAGGACGTCGGTCACCGCCTGCGGCATCAAGCTTGACTTCTCGCGCGAGCGCATTACGCGCGAGGATTTCGCCAAGCTGACCGCCTTCGCCGAAAAGCGCGGGATCCTCGAGGCGCACCGCCACATGGTCGCCGGCGACGTCGTGAACGTTTCCGAAGGCCGCCAGGCGCTGCACACGTCGCTGCGCGCCTTTTCGAGCACGGCGCCCATGTACGGCGACGTCGCACGCCAGCGCGAGCGCATGCTCGACTTTGCCCGCCGCGTGCGCGCCGGCATTTGGAAAGGCTGCCGCGGCGACCGGATCACCGACATCATCAACATCGGCATCGGCGGCTCGGAAATGGGCCCGATGGCGGTCTACCACGCGCTGCGCTCGTCGCGGCAGGCGATCCGCGTGCATTTCCTCTCGAGCGTCGACGGCATCCTGCTCGAGCGCATCCTCGACGACTGCAACCCGCTCTCGACGCTCATCGTGGTGAGCTCGAAGAGCTTCAGCACGCGCGAGAGCCTCGTCAACGCCGCCGCGGTCGACCAGTGGCTCCTCAACGCCGGCATCGTCGGCACGGACCGCAACCGCCACATGGTGGTGGTCTCCGCCAACCCCGACGCGGCCAATCAGATGTGCCTGCCGCCCGAGAACTTCTTCCACTTCTGGAAGTGGGTCGGCGGCCGCTTCTCGGTCTGGGGCGCGGTGGGCCTGCCGCTTGCGGTGGCGCTCGGCCCCGAGGTCTTCCTCGAGTTCCTGCACGGCGCCGAGGAAATGGACCGCCATTCGATCAATTCGCCGATCGACCAGAACATGCCGGCGCTGCTCGCGATGTTCGAGTACTGGGAGTCGGTGCACCTCGGCATCCCCTCGCTCTGCGTGCTGCCTTACGACGAGAGGCTCCGCATCTTCGTCTCCTGGCTCCAGCAGCTCGAGATGGAATCGCTCGGCAAGCACCGCACGCCGGACGGGCGCATGATTTCCGGGCACACCGGACAGGCCGTCTGGGGCGCCAACGGCAACGAGGGCCAGCACAGCTTCTACCAGTGGCTGCGCGAGGGCACGGGCTCCACGTCGATCGACCTTATCTGGAGCGAGCTGCCCGGGCACCGCTACGCGGAGCATTTCCGCGTGCTGCTCGCCAACGCCCGCTCCCAGGCCGAAGCGCTGGTGACGCGCGACGAGGCCACGCCCTACATGAACACGCTGCGCGCCATTTCGCTTGACGCCATGACGCCGCGCCGCCTCGGCGCGCTCATGGCGATGTACGAGCACAAGACGACGATGCTCGGCACGCTTTTCGGCATCAACCCGTTCGACCAGCCCGGCGTCGAGCTCGGCAAGAAGCTTTCCCGCGCCGCCGAGAGCGGCGAAGATCCGCAGCGCGCGGTCGAGGAAGTGGTCAAGGGCTCCGAGAAGTGAAAGCGCTGATCGTCAAGACGTCCTCCATGGGCGATGTCATCCACGCTCTGGCGACCGCGCACGACCTGCGCGCGGCGATGCCGGACCTTGACATCCACTGGGCCGCGGAAGAAAGCTTCCGGGAAATTCCGACGCTTTCCCCGGCGGTCGGCCGCGTGCACGTCTGTGCCTTCCGGCGCTGGCGCAAGGCGCCGCTTTCCCGGGAGACGCGCGCCGAAGTGCGCGCGCTTCGCGAAGAACTCGCCGCCGAGCGCTTCGATGCGGTCCTCGACATCCAGGGCCTCATCAAGTCCGCCGTCCTGGCGAGCTGGACCAAGGTGCCCGTGACGGGCTTCACCTGGGGCACGGCAAGGGAGCCCCTCGCGTCGCTTTTTTACACGCGAAAGCTCAATCTGCCGGCCTCGCTCGGCGCCGTGCGCCGCAGCCGCATGGCCGCCGCCGAAACCTTCGGCTACGCGATCGACGAGGCGCACCCGGTCTTCGGGCTCAGAACGACGGCCGAGCCTTCGCTCCGGGTCGGCGGGCCCTATGCGGCGCTCGCGGTCAACACGAGCCGCGACAGCAAGCTCTGGCCCGAAGCGAACTGGGTCGAGCTCGGCGGCTGGCTGCTGAGGGAAAGAGGGCTCCGAAGCGTCTTTTTCTGGGGCTCCGACAAGGAGCATGAGCGCGTCAGCCGGCTCGCCTCGCAGATCGAAGGCGCCCTGATCGCGCCCCGCTGCGGCCTGGCGGCCACGGCGGCGACGATGGCGGGCGCCTCCGCCATGGTGGGCGTCGACACGGGTCTCGCGCACCTTGCCGCGGCGCTCGGCGTGCCGAGCGTCGGCCTTTACGTCTCGACGCCCATCAATCTGCTCCGGCTCGTCGGCGACGGGCCGGTGCGCTCGCTCGGCGGCGAGGGGCTCTGCCCCTCGGTCGACGAGGTGCGCCGGGCATTTGATCAGGTTATTGGAGAAAAAGCGTGAAGCTTACCCCTTCGATGTACAGGGCCGTCACGGTGGTGGCGCTGCCGCTTGCCAGCCTTTATCTGATGTGGCGCTCGCGCAAGCAGCCGGCTTACCGGCGCTTCTGGGACGAGCGCTTCGCCTGGTCCAACTTCCCGCTCAAGACCGAGCGCCCGCGCGTCTGGATCCACGCGGTGAGCGTGGGCGAGACGAACGCCGCCAAGCCGCTTTTGAGCGCCATTCTCGAGCGCTGGCCCGAATGCGACGTGCTGCTCACGCACATGACGCCCACCGGGCGCGACGCGGGCAAGAAGCTCGTGGCGCTCGCGCCCGACCGCATCCATCAGTGCTACCTGCCTTACGACGCGCCCTATGCGGTGGAGAAATTCTTCCGCCAGACGCAGCCTACGCTCGGCATCATCATGGAAACCGAAGTGTGGCCCAACATCATGAGCGAGGCGCATAAGCGCGGCGTGCCGATCGTGCTCGCCAACGCCCGCGAGAGCGAGAAGTCGCGCGCCCAGGCGGCCAAGTTCATCGACGTGATGGGGCCGGCCTTCGGCAGCTTCGCGGCCATCCTCGCGCAGAGCGAGGAGGACAAGAAGCGCCTCGAGAGCCTCGGCGGCAGGAACATCACCGTCTGCGGCAGCGTCAAGTTCGACATCCGCCCCAATCCCTCGCAGGTCGCCACGGCCCGCGCCTGGAAGGAAAAGCTCCCGAAGCCCGTCGTGCTCATCGCCTCGACGCGCCGCGGCGAAGAGATCCGCTTCGCGCAGGCCATGACGGCGAGGAAAGACCTGCTCAGGCGCGCCCAGTTCTGGATCGTGCCGCGCCACCCCGAGCGCTTCGACGAGGTGGCGGTGATCCTGCAGGACGCGGGGTTCCGCGTGCTGCGCCGCTCTTCGATCCGCGCTCCGGAGGAAATCCCGGAGGACGTCGACGTGATCCTCGGCGACAGCATGGGCGAGATGAGCTTTTACTGCGCGCTCTCCGACATGGTCGCGATGGGCGGCTCCTTCCAGCCGCTCGGCGCGCAGAACGTGATCGAGCCCGCACTGGCCGGCAACCCGATCGTCGTCGGTCCCTCGACGTATAACTTTGACAAGGTCATCCGCGACGGCATCGCCGCGGGCGCCATGGTTCAGGTGCAGGATCCCGCCGAGGCGCTCGTGCAGTTCGAGAAATGGCTTGACGACCCCGCCTCGCGCATCCGCGCTTCGGAGGCGGCGCTCGCTTTTTCGCGCGAGTATGCCGGCGCGACCGACCGCATGATGAACATTCTGGAGGTGCTATGGCAGAAAGCGCAGAAAACCGCATCGCTAACGTCGTCTCAATAGCCGGGGTCGACCCCTCGGGCGGCGCCGGACTGCTTGCCGACGTCAAGGCCATCAGCGCCTGCGGCGGCTATGCCTGCGGCGTCGTGGCGGCGCTCACGGCCCAGAACACCAAGGGCGTCACGGGGGTGCTCCCCGTGCCGGCGGACTTCGTGAAAGCGCAGATCGACACGCTTTTTGAGGACGTGCGCATCGATGCCGTCAAGATCGGCATGCTCGACCGCTCCGAGCTGATCGAGACCGTCGCCGATGCGATCGAGCGCTACAAGCCCAAGTACGTCGTGCTCGACCCGGTGATGATCGCCAAGAGCGGCGACCGGCTGTTGCAGGAGGATGCGCTCGAGACGCTGCGCGACCGGCTGCTGCCGCTCGCCACCGTGCTCACGCCGAACCTGCCCGAGGCCGCCGCGCTGCTCGGCCGGGAAACCAGCCCCGGGGAGGACGACTTTGAAGAGACCGCCAAGGCGCTCTGGCGCCTCATGAAGAGCCGCGACGCCTGGGTCTATCTCAAGGGCGGGCACCTCGAGAGCGACCGCTCCGACGACCTGCTCGTCAACGGCGCCGTGAAGGTGCCTTTCACCGCCAAGCGCACCGAGACGAAAAATACGCACGGCACGGGCTGCACGCTCTCTTCGGCCATCGCGGCCTATCTGCCGCAGACCGGCGACGTGCCCGAGGCGTGCCTGCGCGCGAAGGCTTTCATCACGGGCGCCATCGAGCATGCCGACGAGCTCGAGGTGGGCACGGGCCACGGCCCGACGAACCATTTCTGGAACCTCTGGCCGAAAGTGCAACAAAATGTAAATTTGGTTTGACGGGGCTTCGCTGTTTCTCAGATAATCTGCGTCTCACGGCGCATTAGCTCAGTCGGTTAGAGCAGAGGAATCATAATCCTTGTGTCCGCGGTTCGAGTCCGTGATGCGCCACCAGCTTCAAGCCGCAGAATCCGAAAGGGTTCTGCGGCTTTTCTGCACTTAAGGCGCGGGTGCCTCCGTTCGGGCATCCGCGCTTTTTCTGTCTCTGCGCGCTTCAGGCAGGGAAGGGATGAGGAAAGTCCGGCGGGCCGGCTCCGGTCAGAAATCGGGATCGCCGGCGCCGGGCGACGAAAGATAGTCGCAGTTGCGGCATTTTTCAGGGGCCCTGTCGCTCATTTCCCTGTGGTAAGCCCCCGACCAGCGGCAGATTGCGCGCAGCAAGGGGATAACCGACCTGCCTTTGTCCGTGAGCGAATACTCGACGCGCATGGGGACTTCGTTGAACTGCCGGCGCTCCACGAGCTCGTCCCTGATGAGCTCCTTGAGCGCCAGGGCGAGCGAGGTGTCGGAAACGTTGACCATCTGCTCGCGCAGGTCGCTGTAGCGGACTGAGCTGTAGGAGGACAGCACGCACAGAATTCGGGACTTCCATTTCCCGCCGAAAACACTGAGGCCGTATTCCAGCGGGCAGCGGATTTCTTTGACTAACTTGTGCTCGTACATAATCTTGCCAAAAATTCTCTCAGCTTTTATTTTCTCCAATTTTCCGTGCCATGGAAATGCACTAAGAAAATGTTGAGCAACTCAATATTTCGTTGAAGTCTTTAAAAAAAGAGCTGTGTTCCTTAAGGTTAGCAGTGTTGTTCAACTGTCTCATTTCAGGAGGATAAGAAATGGCAGTCAAGGCTTACCTTGAAATCACGCTCTTTGTCAAACCGGAAAACCGTGCGGCCGCCGCGGCGGTCTATTCCAAGTACCGCCAGCCGTTCCTCGACACGATCCCGGGCGCCGAGACGAAGCAGCTGCTCGTCTGCGACGAGAACGTCCAGGTCCTGCACGGCTTCGATTCGAAGGAGCATGCCCGGGCCTATCTGCAGAGCAAGCTCTTCACCGGCAGCGTCGCTCCCGGCCTGAGCCCGCTTTGGTTCAAGGATCCCGTCATCACGGTCTACGAGGTCGCGGCCTGATAAGGCATGAGCGGCGATGAGCCTGAGGGGCCGGAAGGTTCCCCGGGCGTCACGAATTGTCCCATTCCGCCGGCGGCGCTCCCTGCGGCCGCCGGTGCGGCTGCCTGAAAGGGCAAAAGTCCGAATCCGGATCCTGTCCGTGAAAGCATTTGCCCGGAGAGCCTTGGAAATGCAAGGCCGAATAAAAGGCCCGGGAAGGCTGTTCCCTGACGGCGAAAATGTCCCGCAGACTCGGCGGGGCGCATCCTCTTCCCGAGATTTCCAAGTCCCGCCGCCGCTGCCGGCGGCTTTTTTCTGTTCGAAGCCTCAAGTCCGGGAGGCCTCCTTCGGGTTTGTTCTCTCTTCTTTTCCCGCTTCTTCGCAAAAGCGCAACAAAAAAGACGATTTCTGAGGCCGATCGGGGGTATTCGGTTTGGCCTGAGGCGTTCGGCATCGTACAATGCACAGCGAGACTCGCGGAGGAGAGCGACCGCGCGGGCCTCAGAGGATAACAAAAAAAATTTTTTCCTCTGAACCGGAGCGCAGACCGCAAAAAAGGGAAAAAGCGGCTGCGTCCGGGCTAGTGAGAACATCATGACTCATAAGACTCTCATCGCAACGGCGCTCTGCATGGCTGGCTTCGCAGGCGCTTCTCTTTCCGCCTCCGCAGCGCAGGTGCAGGTTTACGGCCTCATTGACACCAGCCTCAGCCTGGTGAGCAGCGACGCCGACGTGGACGGCATGGACCGCACCACGGGCCTGACGATGGAAACTGGCCGCGAATTTGGCTCCCGCTGGGGCCTGCGCGGCACCGAGGATCTCGGCAGCGGCTATAAGATCGGCTTCGTCCTCGAGAGCGGCTTCCGCTCCGACGACGGCACGCACGACCAGAACGGCAAGCTCTTCGGCCGCGAATCGCACATCGACATCTATGCCCCCTGGGGCACGGTCTATGCCGGCCTGATGCCTGTTTTCGGCAGCACGCTCGGCGCCAACGGCCTGTTCCGCGCCATCGATCCGCTCTTCGCCAACTACACCAAGGCTTTCGGCTCCGGCTACCTGACGGCTTCGTCCTGGACGCGCGTCGACAACGCGCTGGCCTACAAGTCGCCGACGTTCGGCCCCTTCACCGCCTACGCGATGTAATCGTTCAAGAACTCCGTGAGCTCGGTGGGCGTTGAGGGCAAGAGCTCGACGGACCGTTATGCCTCCCTCGCCCTGCGCTACCTCTCCGGTGCCTTTGAGGCCGTGCTCGTCGCCGATACGACGCTCTACGGCAACGCCCGCACCGGCAACAACTACACGGACGACAACGGCTGGACGGTCACCCTCGGCGGCAACTACACCTTCGGCAACGGCGTCAAGGTCCTCGCCTTCGGCCAGGGCTTCGGCGACATGGCGCTCAACACCGCCGCGCGCGCCGGCGTCACCTACGATGGCATCTACGCGATCACGGACGGTCTTGGCTACGGCTTCGTGACGGGCTGGGGCGCCGGCCTCGGCATCCACGTCCCGGCCGGCGGCGGCGTCCTCAAGGGTTCCGTCGGCTACCGCGACATGGACAACCAGTGGGACACCGACTTCAAGCGCATCGTCGCCTCGGTCGGCTACGACTACCCGCTCTCCAAGCGCACCGCGCTCTATGCGATGGGCGGCTACTCGCGTGAGAAGGTCGAAACGAGCACCAACGCGGAAGCCAAGCCGGACGGCTACGAGCTCACGGTGGGCATGGTCCATCGCTTCTGATGCTCTAAGCTGAAAGAAAGCTCGTAAAAAACCAAGCGGCGCCCCGGCAGCAGAACTGCCCGGGCGCCGCTTTTTATGCCGGAAAGGGGAGGCGCCTTCCCGCGCAAAAACATGCCCCGCCTGCCGTGTGCGGCAGACGGGGCATTGTACGCTGAGCTCAGCGCTCAGCGGCCCTCAGGGGAAGGTCAGCAGGCCTTCTTGACGGGAATGCGCGGCTTCAGCTGCTTGAAGAAGTCGTTGCCCTTGTCGTCGACGAGGATGAAGGCCGGGAAGTTCTCAACGCGGATCTTCCAGACGGCTTCCATGCCGAGCTCCGGGTACTCGACGCACTCGATGCTCTTGATGGAGCTCTTCGAGAGGACAGCGGCGACGCCGCCGATCGTGCCCAGGTAGAAGCCGCCGTACTTCTTGCAGCTGTCGGTGACGACCTGGGAGCGGTTGCCCTTGGCGATCATGACCATGGAGCCGCCGTTCGACTGGAAGAGGTCGACGTACGGATCCATGCGGCCGGCCGTGGTCGGGCCCATGGAGCCGCAGGGCATGCCCGCGGGGGTCTTGGCCGGGCCGGCGTAAAGGATCGGATGCTTCTTCGTGTACTCGGGCAGGCCTTCGCCGCGCTGCAGGCGCTCCTTCCAGCGGGCGTGCGCGATGTCGCGGGCCACGATGATGGTGCCGTTGAGGTTGACGCGGGTCGAAACCGGGTACTTGGACAGGTCGGCGAGCACTTCCTTCATCGGGCGGTCAAGGTCGATGTTGATCGCGGAGCCTTCGCCGGGCTTGCGCAGCTCTTCGGGGATCAGCTCGGCAGGATTGTCGTCGAGCTTCTCAATCCAGAAGCCGTCCTTGTTGATCTTGCACTTGATGTTGCGGTCAGCCGAGCAGCTCACGCCCATGCCGACCGGGCAGCTCGCGCCGTGGCGCGGCAGGCGGATGACGCGGACGTCGTGGGCCATGTACTTGCCGCCGAACTGGGCGCCGAGGCCGATGTTGTGGGCCTCTTCGAGGAGCTTCTTCTCGAGCTCGAGGTCGCGGAAGGCGCGGCCCGTCTCGTCGCCGGTCGTCGGCAGCGCGTCATAGTACTTGGTCGAGGCGAGCTTCACGGTGAGCATCGTCTTCTCGGCGGAGGTGCCGCCGATCACGAAGGCGATGTGGTACGGCGGGCAGGCGGCCGTGCCGAGCGTCTTCATCTTGCCGACGAGGAACGGAACGAGCGTGTCCGGATTCAGAATGGCCTTCGTTTCCTGATAGAGGTAGCTCTTGTTGGCAGAGCCGCCGCCCTTGACCACGCAGAGGAAGCGGTACTCGTTGCCCTCGGTCGCCTCAATGTCGATCTGCGCGGGCAGGTTGCACTTCGTGTTGACCTCTTCGTACATCGTGAGCGGAGCGTTCTGCGAATAGCGCAGGTTTTCCTGCGTGTAGGTGAGGTAGACGCCCTTGGAAATGGCTTCGGCGTCGTCGTAGCCCGTCCACACGCACTGGCCTTTCTCGCCGTGAACGATGGCCGTGCCGGTGTCCTGGCAGAGCGGCAGCTGGCGCTCAACGGCGACGGCGGCGTTGCGCAGCATCGTGAGCGCGACGTACTTGTCGTTGTCGGAGGCTTCGGGGTCGCGCAGGATCTTGGCGACCATCTCGTTGTGCTCGCGGCGGAGCATGAACTCGGCGTCGGCGAAGGCGCGGTTGATCATCGCGGTGAGTCCTTCGGCCGACACCTTGAGGATTTCATGGCCTTCGAAGGTGTCCGTGGAGACGCCTTCCTTGGTCAGGCAATAATATTCAGTCTTGTCTTCGCCCAGCTGAAACATCGGGGCGTACTTGAAAGCAGGGGCCTGTGCCATATATATTCCCTTAGAGGTAGTTATAAAGGTCATTCCAAGTTTACCCTCTGAGAGATGAGTGTCAAGGCATTCGGGGGCCCGCGTAAGTAAAAATCCTACAAATCGGATGCTTTTTCTCAAAGGAAGGACGCTCGCGCGAAAACGGGCAAAAAGCGCGCGGCGCGGATTGCTTCCGGAGCCCCGCCGGAGAGCGCTTTTCGCCGAGAAATCCGAATTCTCGGCATAATGTCACTTTCCTTGGACAGAACGGCGTTAGCGTGCGGGAGATCGGCGGTGGATGCCCTTGAATGGAGCCTTGCGGGCGTATTTCTGAGCGCCTTCACGTCGGCCACGCTGCTGCCCGGCACGAGCGAGGTGGCTCTGCTTGGCTTTGCCGCCGCGTTCCCCGACTCAATGTGGAGCGCGTTTTTCATGGCGAGCGCGGGCAACACACTCGGCTCCATGACCACCTATGCGATCGGACGCTTCGTGCCCGAGCCGCGGAAGATCCCGGAGCGCGCGAAGCGCTGGCTCGGGCGCTGGGGCGCCGCTGCCCTGGTGTTCGCCTGGGTGCCCGTGGCGGGCGACGCGCTGCCGCTCGCGGCAGGGGTGCTCCGCTGCCCGTGGCCCGCCTGCCTTGTCTTCACGCTCATCGGCAAGAGCGCGCGCTACGCGGCGCTGCTGGGCCTTTTCGGGCTTGCCGCCTGAAAGATCTTCAAAAACGCCGAAAATTGCGCCGCAAAGCGTTTAAAATCAGCGGTCCCGCCGCCGTCAATTCCGGCGGCCCGCCGCAGCGGCGCGCCCGCGCCGATTTCTTTTCTTTCTCGTCACCGGATAAAAACCGTGCCAGCGAAAAAAATTTACCTTCGCAGCTTCGGCTGCCAAATGAACGACTACGACACCAAGCGCATCGCCGACCTGATGCGCGAAGAGATGGGCTACGAGCCCACCGACCGGCTCGAAGAAGCCGACCTGGCGGTCGTCAACACCTGTTCCGTGCGCGAAAAGGCGCAGGAGAAAACGTTTTCGGATCTCGGGCGCATCCGCGAGGCGAGGCGCGTCAAGCCCGACATGCTCATTGCCGTGGGCGGCTGCGTCGCGAGCCAGGAGGGCGAGGGCATCGTGCGCCGCGCCCCGTACGTCGACGCGGTTTTCGGGCCGCAGACGCTGCACCGGCTTCCTGAGCTGATCAGGAAGCGCCTTGCGACCGGCAAGCCCCAGGTCGACGTGAGCTTCCCCGAAATCGAGAAATTCGACCACCTGCCCGCCCCGCGGGCCGAGGGCGCCGCGGCCTACGTCTCGATCATGGAAGGCTGCTCGAAGTACTGCACCTACTGCGTCGTGCCCTACACGCGCGGCGAGGAGATCTCGCGCCCGCTCGTCGACGTGCTCACCGAGGTCGCGCAGCTTGCCGACCAGGGCGTCAGGGAAGTGACGCTGCTCGGCCAGAACGTCAACGCCTACCGCGGCCGCATGCCCGACGGCAGCATCGCCGATTTCGCGCTGCTGCTCGACTACGTGAGCCAGATCGACGGCATCGAGCGCATCCGCTTCATGACGAGCCACCCGAGGGAGTTCACGCAGCGCCTCATCGACGCGTTCGCCCGCCTGCCGAAGCTCGTCGACCATGTGCACCTGCCCGTGCAGTCGGGCTCCGACCGCATCCTCGCGGCCATGAAGCGCGGCTACACCGCGCTCGAGTACAAGTCGATCATCCGCAGGCTCCGCGCCGTGCGCCCGAACGTGTCCGTCACCTCGGACTTCATCGTGGGCTTCCCCGGCGAGACCGAGGAAGACTTCGAGCAGACGATGCGCCTGATCGAGGAGGTGGGCTTTGACGCGAGCTTCTCCTTTATTTACAGCCCGCGCCCCGGCACGCCCGCGGCGCGCATGCCCGACGCGACGCCGCACGAGGTGAAGCTCGCGCGGCTGCAGAAGCTGCAGGAGCGCATCAACGCGCAGGCCGATGCGCTGAGCCGCGCCATGCTCGGCAGCGAGCAGCGCGTGCTCGTCACCGGCCATGCCCGCCGCGGCGAGGGGCTCCTTGCCGCGCGCACCGACAACAACCGCGTGGTGAACTTCCCGGGCGACGCCCGGCTTATCAACCGCATGGTCCGTGTTAAAGTGACGGAAGTGTTTCCGCACACCTTAGGCGGAGAGCTGATTTCAGAGGAATGACAGGAATGGAAGGAGAAACGCAGGAAGGCTCGGTCACGTACACGGCGGATGCGGGCGCCTCGGAGCTCACCGCCCTGTGCGGGCCGCTTGACGAAAATCTGCGTCAGATCGAGACCATTCTCGGCGTGAAGATCCAGCGCCGCGGGCCGCGCTTCCGCATTACGGGCGAGACGTCCGCCGCGCGCCGCGCGGCGCGGGCGCTTGCTTCGTTCATGGCCCGCGTGCAGGCGTCCGGCGAATCGCTTGCCCCCGACGACGTGCAGTGGCACTTTGTGGGCGGCGACGACGAGTACCGCGCCCGCCGCGCGGAGCAGGGCGGCGGAGCCGACGAGCCCGCGTTGAGGACGCGCCGCCGCGACCTGCACGCCAGGACGCCCAACCAGCGGCTCTACCTCAGGGCGATTCAGGACAACGACATCAGCTTCGGCATCGGGCCGGCGGGCACGGGCAAGACCTACCTCGCCGTGGCCGCGGCCGTCGACGCGTTCGAGCGCGGCGCCTGCGAGCGCATTGTGCTCACGCGCCCCGCCGTCGAGGCGGGCGAGCGGCTCGGCTTCCTGCCGGGCGACCTCACGCAGAAGGTCGATCCCTACCTGAGGCCGCTTTACGACGCGCTTTTCGACCTCATGGGCTTCGACAAGGCGCAGCGCCTCATGGAGCGCCAGTCGATCGAGGTCGCGCCGCTTGCGTACATGCGCGGGCGCACGCTCAACAGCGCCTTCATCATCCTCGACGAGGCGCAGAACACGACGCCCGAGCAGATGAAAATGTTTCTTACGCGCATCGGCTTCGGCTCGAAGGCGGTCATCACGGGCGACATCACCCAGATCGACCTGCCCCGCGGCGTGCTGAGCGGCCTCAAGCATGCCGCCCGCATCCTCGAAGGGGTGCGCGGCATCGGCATGGTGCGCTTCACCTCGAAGGACGTGGTGCGCCACCCGCTCGTCGCGCGCATCGTCGAGGCCTACGACCGCGCCGAAAAAGAGGAAGAGGCCGAGCGCGAGGCCGAAAGGGCGGAGCGCGCCGCGCAGAGGGAAAGGAGAAGCAGCAATGCCTGAATTCATCCTGCACACGCAGAACATGTCGCACTTTGCGGGCCTGCCCGCCAAGCGCACGATGGAGCGCTGGATGGGCCGCGCCTGCGAGCGCGACACCGAGATCACGGTGCGCTTCGTCGACGAGCCCGAAGGACACGCGCTCAACAAGACTTACCGGCACAAGGACCGCGCGACGAACGTGCTGACGTTCGACTACACGCACGAGCCGACCGTCACCGCCGACATCGTGATCTGCGTGCCCGTCCTCGAGCGCGAGGCCGCCGAGCAGAACAAGACGTTCAAGGAGCATCTGGCGCACCTTCTCATTCACGGCGTGCTCCACGCTCACGGCTACGACCACCAGACGATGGAAGAGGCCGAGGTGATGGAAGCACGGGAAACCGAGGTGATGACCTCGCTCGGGTTCGCCAATCCCTACAGCGACCGCGTCGGCATGGTCCATAACTGAGCCGCGCGTCTGCGCTAAACTGGAAATCTCTTTTCTTTCTTATACCTAGAAGCATGTCAAGCTCCGAGCCCCCGAATCCTGTTAAGACCAAAGGACGGAATTTCTTTGACCGGCTGGCCTCCTTTTTCCACGAAGACGAACTGAACGACCGCGATGCCGTCGTGGCAACGCTCAAGGAGGCACGGCGCCGCAACCTGATCGACGACGATGCGCTTTCCATGATGGAAGGCTCGCTGCGCGTGTCCGAAATCCGCGCGGGCGAGCTGATGGTGCCGCGCTCCCAGGTGCAGGCCGTCAACCTTTCCGAGCCGCGCGAGGTGTGGCTGCCGAAGATGATCGCCACGGGCCACTCGCGCTTCCCTGCCGTCAGGGACGACCTTGACAACGTGCTCGGGCTGCTGCACGCCAAGGACCTGCTGAAGCTCCTCGTGCATCCGGACGCTGACGTCGAGAAGCTGCTCCGGCCCGTGCGCTACATCCCGGAGACGCAGCCGATCAACATGCTCCTGCACGACTTCAAGGCCACGAGGACGTACCTGGCGCTCGTGATCGACGAGTTCGGCAGCGTTTCCGGCCTGATCACCATCGAGGACGTGCTCGAGCAGATCGTGGGCGAGATCTCCGACGAATTCGACCGCGACGACTCCGCCTCGAGCATCGTTGCCGACGGGCCCGCGCGCTGGAAGGTGAGGGCGGTGACGCCGCTCGAGCAGTTCAACGAGTATTTCGGCACCGATTTCGAAGACCCGTACTGCGAAACCATCGGCGGCCTCGTGACCGACCGCTTCGAGCACGTGCCGCACCGCGGCGAGGTGATCGAGGAGAAGGGCTTCCGCTTCCGCGTGCTGGACGGCGACGACCGCCAGGCGACGCTTCTCTCGGTCGAAAAGACCGGCAAGCCCGGCAAAAAGGAATGAAGGCTTTCCTGAGCTCGCACCCGATCCTCACGGCGGCGTGCGCCTCGCTGCTGCTCGGGCTCGCCTACTCGGCGGGCTTCGCGCCGCTTGAGCTGCACTGGGTGTCGCTCGCGGCCCTCGCGCTGCTCTTTTATGTGCTCTCGCGCTGCGAGCGCGTGAGAACGGCTGCCGCCGCGGGCTTTGCCTTCGGCATGGGCTGGTTCGTGCCGGGGCTTTCCTGGTGCGTGGCGGTGATGACCGACCACGCGCGGCTGCCGCTTGCCGCCGCCATTGCCAGCCTCGTCGCCCTGGCCGCCGCCGCCTCGCTCTTTCCCGCCGCCTCATTGGCGCTTGCCAAGTATTTCAACCGCGGAGACCGCGTCCGCACGGTGCTCTCCGCGGCCGGCCTCATCACGCTATTCGAGTGGCTGCGCGCCGAGGCCGTGCAGTTCGGCTGGCTTGCGCCCGGCTATGCGCTGCTCGACACGCCTTTTGCGGGCTATGCGCCCCTTGCCGGCATCAACGGCGTGACGCTCGCGGGCACGCTCTTTGCGGCGCTTGCCGCCTGCACGCTCGCGGTGCGCCCGAAGTTTGCCGCCGTCCCGGCCGCCTTCGCCGCGGTCATCCTGCTCGGCGGGCAGGCCGCGGGCACGGCCGTCTGGTCGCATTCCTCGAAGACGGTCGACGTGCGCATCGTGCAGCCCGACCTGCCCGTGGTGGACGCCTTCACGCGCTATTCCACGGCGGCGCGCATCCGCGCGCTTTTCGACCTCGCCGCGGCCCCCTGGCCCGACGCGCAGAGGCCGCGGATCCTGCTCACGCCCGAAGGCGTGGTGACCCAGCCCGTCGAACGGCTCGGGGCGCAGGCCGCCGGCGCGCTCTTCGAGCTGCAGGAAAAGGCCGACGCGCCCGTGCTCTTCAACGGCTTCCGGCAGGAGGGACGGCGCTTCTACAACACGTCCTTCGTGCTCGGCGAGGGACAGATCGTCTACCGCATCGACAAGCGCGCCCTCGTGCCCTTCGGCGAATTCGTGCCCGCGGGCTTCCGCTGGCTCATCGACCTGATCGGCATTCCGATGACGGACCTCGCCGAGGGCGACGCGGTGCAGCCGATGCTCGACATCGGCGGCGTCTCCGCGGGCATCCTCATCTGCTACGAGAACCTGAGCGGCGAAGTGATGCGCTCCTACTGGCAGAGCCGCTCGCCCGACTTCCTCATCGTCACCTCGAGCCTCGGGTGGTTCTCCGACTCGATCCTGCCTCAGTTCCTCGACATCGCCCGGATGCGGGCGCTCGAGAGCGCGCGGCCCGTCGTGAGCGTGAGCAACTCCGGCATGAGCGCCGTCATCTCCTCGCGCGGCGAGGTCGTGCGGAGGCTCGGCGTGCACGAGCGCGCCGAGCTCACGCTCGGACTGCTCGGCGCCACGGGCGAAGCGACGCCCTACGTGCGCTTTTCCGGATGGCCGAGCCTCTTTCTCGCTTTCCTGCTCGCGGCCTGCGGCTTTTTCAGCCCGAGGCGCCTGCAGCTCCTGCGCGAGATGGGCCGCGGCGAGCAGGAAGAGCACGGGTAAGCGTTTATAATTAGCGCTTTAGCTCTTTGCACGGGGCGCGCGGCCCCGCCCGGAGGAGCTCCTCAGTTTTTTGCGAATGTTACAGGCGCCGAAGCTCTGTCCTTCGGCGACACGGACAATGATTACCTTTCAGGAAGTGATCCTGCGCCTGCAGGACTATTGGAATCGCCAGGGCTGCGCCTTGCTGCAGCCGATTGACTTGGAAGTCGGTGCCGGCACCTCCCACACGGCGACATTCTTGCGCTCCATCGGCCCGGAGCCGTGGCGCGCCTGCTACGTGCAGCCTTCCCGCCGCCCCAAGGACGCGCGCTACGGCGAAAACCCCAACCGCCTGTACCAGCACCACCAGTTCCAGGTCGTGCAGAAGCCCGCTCCGACGAACATCGTCGACCAGTACCTGGGCTCGCTGCGCGCCCTCGGCATCGACACCGAAGTGAACGACGTCCGCTTCGTGGAGGACAACTGGGAGAACCCGACGCTCGGCGCCTGGGGCCTCGGCTGGGAAGTCTGGATGAACGGCATGGAAGTGACGCAGTTCACGTACTTCCAGCAGGTCGGCGGCCTTGAGTGCAAGCCGATCACGGGCGAGATCACCTACGGTCTCGAGCGCCTCACGATGTACCTGCAGAACTGCGACAACGTGTTCGATCTCGTCTACACGACGTGGAAGGACGCCGACGGCTCCGAGCGCGTGCTCACCTACGGCGACGTGTTCCACCAGAACGAGGTCGAGCAGTCAATCTACAACTTCGAGGCGAGCGACTGCGACAAGCTGCTGAAGCAGTTCGACTACTTCGAAAGCGAGGCCAAGCGCCTGATGGGCCTGAACCTCGCGCTGCCCGCCTATGAGATGGTGCTCAAGGCCGGCCACACCTTCAACCTGCTCGATGCGCACGGCGCCATCTCGGTGACGGAACGCGCGGCCTACATCGCCCGCATCCGCAACATTTCCCGTGCGGTCGCCAAGAGCTATTACGATGCCCGCGAGCGCCTGGGCTTCCCGATGCTGAAGAAAGCGGCGAAGTAAGGCGAAGCGGAGGACTATGAAATGACGAATTTACTCGTTGAACTGCAAACCGAAGAACTTCCGCCGAAGGCGCTCGTCAAGCTTTCCGAGGCGTTCGCCCGCGGCGTCGAGAAAGAGCTGCGCGCGCAGGGCTTCCTCGCCAAGGACAGCGCCGTCACGGTCTACGGATCGCCGCGCCGCCTCGCCGTGCACATCACCGACGTGCTCGCGAAGAGCCCCGACGAGCCCTTCAAGCAGCGCCTCGTGCCGGTTCGCGTCGGCATCGGCGCCGACGGCCAGGCCACGCCCGCGCTGCAGAAGAAGCTCAATGCGTTGGGCATCCAGTGCGACGTGAAGGACCTGAAGCGCGTCGACGACGGCCGCCAGGAAATGCTCTACTTCGAAGGCGTGCGCGCCGGCCAGCCGCTCGCCGAGGGCCTGCAGAAGGCGCTCGACGCGTCGGTCAAGGCCATGCCGATCCCGCGCGTGATGACCTACCAGCTCGCCGACGGCGTGACGACGGTCGCCTTCGTGCGCCCCGTGCGCCATCTCGTTGCGCTCTACGGCGCCGACGTGGTGCCCGTGAAGCTCTTCGGGCTTGAGGCCGGCCGCATCACCAAGGGCCACCGCTTCCACACGCAGGGCGACGTGACGATCGAAAACGCCGACGCCTACGAGCAGACGCTCAAGGCCGCGCGCGTCATGCCGCGCTTTGAGGAGCGCCGCGCGCTCATCAAGCGCACGCTCGAAGAGCGTGCCGCCAAGCTCGGCGGCACGCCGATCATGCCCGACGACCTGCTCGACGAGACGGCCGCGCTCACCGAGTGGCCGGTGATCTATGAGAGCCAGTTCGAGAAGGAATTCCTGTCGGTCCCCGAAGAGTGCCTGATCCTCACGATGCAGCTCAATCAGAAGTACTTTGCGCTGCGCGACGCCCAGGGCCGCCTCATGAACCGCTTCCTCCTTGTCTCGCAGCTCGAGGCGAAGGACGGCGGCAAGGCCATTTCCGCCGGCAACGCGCGCGTCGTGCGCGCCCGCCTCGCGGATGCGAAGTTCTTCTACGACCAGGACCGCCGCGAGACGCTCGACAGCCGCGTCGAGGGCCTCAAGCACGTCGTTTACCACAACAAGCTCGGCTCTCAGGCCGAGCGCATGCTCCGCGTGCGCGCCATGGCGGGCGCCTTTGCCCGCCTGATCGGCGCCGACCCGGCCAAGGCCGAGCGCGCCGCGCGCCTGGCGAAGGCCGACCTGCGCACCCTGATGGTGGGCGAGTTCCCGGAACTTCAGGGCATCATGGGCGAGTACTACGCCAAGCACGACGGCGAGGATCCGGAAGTCGCGCTCGCGATCCGCGAGCACTACCAGCCCCGCTGGGCCGGCGATGCGCTCCCCTCCACGCCCGTGAGCCTCGCCGTGGCGATGGCCGACAAGATGGAGACGCTCACCGGCCTCTTCGGCGTCGGCCAGATGCCGACGGGCGAAAAGGATCCGTTCGCGCTGCGCCGCCACGCGCTCGGCGTGCTGCGCATGCTCATTGAGAAGTCGCTTCCGGTGAGCCTCGGCAAGATCATCGACGTCGCCTGGGAGGCCGAAAAGGGCGTTCCGGGCATCGCCGACCACCGCGCCGAGCTCAGGATCTTCTTCGAAGACCGCCTGCGCGTCATGCTGCGCGACGAGGGCTACTCCGCCCTCGAGGTCGACGCCGTGCTCGCGCTGCACCCCGACCGCCTCGACGAAGTGCCCAAGCGCCTTGCCGCCGTGCGCTCCTTCATGGCGCTGCCGGAAGCCGAGGCGCTCACCGCCGCCAACAAGCGCATCAGCAACATCCTGAAGAAGGTCAATGCGCCCGTTTCCGACAAGGTTGACGAGTCGCTGCTGCGCGAGCCCGCCGAAAAGGCGCTCTACGAGGCGATGCAGGCCGTCGCCCCGAAGGCCGACGAGCTCTACAAAGCGGGCGAATACGAGAAGATGCTCGCGGCGCTTGCCGCGCTGCGCGACCCGGTCGACCGCTTCTTCGACGGCGTGATGGTCAATGCCGACGATCCCGCGCTGCGCGCGAACCGCCAGGCGCTGCTGAAGCGCCTCTACGGCATCATGAACCGCGTCGCCGAAATCGCCCGCCTTGCCAACCAGTAACATCGGCTGACAACTCGGCGTTTTTAGCGCTCTCAAAAGGGGATCCAAAACAGTAAGATGCTTTGGATCCCCGTTTTTATTTGGGCGGAACTCTATGAATATCAATGCCACTCTGCGCGGCTGGGTCTTTTACTTCCTGCTGGCCGTTTCGATCATCGTCCTCGCCGTCTGCGTGCTGATCACGGCGCCGTTCACGGGCGCCACCTGGCGCTACGAGGCGCTCTGCCGCCCCTGGGCGCAGATCTGCCTCAGGATGCTCAGGGCCGTCTGCGGCGTGAAGGTCTCCGTCGAAGGTCGGGAAAATCTCCCCAAGCCCGGCACGCCGATCGTGGTGCTCTCGAAGCACCAGTCGGCGTACGATCCGTTCTGGCTCGCCGCGGAAATGCCCGCGCCGCTGTGCTTCCTCTACAAGCGCAGCATCAACTGGATCCCGTTCTTCGGCTGGGTTGCGATGGCGATGAAGCAGATCCCGGTGGACCGCAGCCACGGCCGCTCGTCGTTCCTCTCCTTCATGGAGCACGGGCCTGACAGGCTGCGCGACGGCTGGTGGATCTGCCTCTTCCCCGAAGGCACGCGCACGCTGCCGGGCGAAGCCGTGCACTACAAGTCGGGCGGCGCGCGTTTTGCCTCGCGCACGGGCACGGACATCCTGCCGGTGTGCATCGCCGCCGCGCACTGCTGGCCGAAGAACAGCATCGCGAAGTACCCGGGCACGGTGCGCGTGAGCATCGGGCCGGTCATTTCGGCCAAGGGCAAGGACTACAAGGTGCTCAACACCGAGGTGCAGTCCTGGATCGAAAATGAGCTTAAGCGGATTTCTTGACTCGCTTTTCGGCGACGAGGCGCCTTCCGGCGGCCGCGAGCCCGCGAGGCTGCGCACCGTCGCCTGGCGCGATGCGCAGGGCGCCCCGCACAAGCTTGAATACGCGCTCTACGTGAAGCGCGGCGTGCGCCGCTACAAGCTCACGGTGCGAGAGGGCAGGGCCGTCGAGGTGACGGCCCCGAGGAGCGCCTCGGGCGCGGCCGCCGACCGGCTCGTGCTCGAGAACCTCGGCTGGATCGCCCGGCAGATGAGCGCCTGGAGCCGCGACCGGGCGGTGCTCGGGCTGCCGCCCTTTGCACCCCGCGACGGGGGCACCGTGCTCTATCGCGGCGAAACCGCGCACATCCGCCTCGGCTTCCGCAGCCATGCGGCCGTGCGCGGCGAAGACGGGGGCTGGGAGCTGCGGCTTGCTCTTGCCGCGGACGCTGCGCCCGGCGCAGTGTGCGCGGCGCTTGCCGTGCTGCTTAAGAAAGAAGCCAAGCGGGTGATCGCCGAGTCCTATGCCCGCATGGCGCCGCGCGCGAGGCGGCTGCCCGTCTCGTGGCAGCTTTCGGGCGCGCGCATGCGCTGGGGCGTGTGCACGGCCAAGGGCACCGTGCGCTGGGCCTGGCGGCTCATTTTCGTGCCCGACGAGCTCATCGACTACGTGGTCGCGCACGAGCTCTCGCACCTCATCGAATTCAACCACTCAAAGGCGTTCTGGCACGAGGTCTCGCTCATCGACCCGGCGTGGAAAGAACACAGAAAAGCGCTCCGGCGCTACCGCGCCGACGCGCTTCCCGACATCCGCTGACCGATCAGTCCTGCGGCTTTGCTTCGGCGGCCGCGCGGGCGAGCTGCACGAACGCGTGCACCGAGAGCGTCTCGGCGCGTGCGCCGGGATTGACGCCCGCCTCCTCGATCTGCGCTTCGGTGAGAACCTTGGAAAGGGCGTTGCGCAGCGTCTTGCGGCGCTGCTGGAAGGCGAGCGCCGTCACTTCGGCAAAGCGCTCCTCGTCGACGGGCTCGAGCTCGCTTTCGGGGCGGGGCACCATGCGCACCACCGAGGAAGTGACCTTCGGCGCCGGCACGAAGGCGCCGGGCGGCACGTCGAAGAGGCGGTGCATGACGTAGCGGCGCTGCAGCATGACGCTCAGGCGCCCGTAAGTCTTGCTCCCGGGCTCGGCGACCATGCGCTCGACGACTTCCTTCTGCAGCATGAAGTGCTGGTCCGTGACGCGCCCTGCGGCAGGCAGCAGCGCAAAGAGCAGCGGCGAGGAGATGTTGTAGGGCAGGTTGCCGATGACGCGCAGGCGCTTGCCCTCGAGCACCGTGCGCCAGTCGAGCGTGAGCGCGTCGGCCTCGATGAGCTGCAGCTCGGTTTCGGGGAACTTCGTGCGCAGGAAGGCCGCGAGGTCGCGGTCGATCTCGACGGCCGTCTCGAAGCCCGCGAGCGCAATCACCTCGCGCGTGAGCGCCGCCTGTCCCGGGCCGATCTCGATGATCGCGTCGCCGGGCTTGGGGTCGATGCTGCGCACGATGCGCCCGATCCAGTGCTCGTCCTTGAGGAAGTTCTGGCCGAAGCGTTTGCGGGCCTGGTGCCCTTTAAGCCATTCTTGTTTCACGGTGAGAAGCGAGGTAGTGAGCGAGCGACATCGCCGAGATCATGCTGCGGAAGTCCGCAATGCCGCGGCCGGCGATGTCGAGCGCCGTGCCGTGGTCGACCGATGTGCGCACATAGGGAAGGCCGAGCGTGACGTTGACGCCGCGCGAGAAGCCGACGTGCTTGAGCACGGGCAGGCCCTGGTCGTGGTACATGCACAGGATCGCGTCGTACGTTTCCCAGTGCCCGGGCACGAAGGCCGTGTCGGCGGGCACGGGGCCGTCGGCGGCGATGCCCGCGGCGCGGGCGCGCCCGAGGGCCGGGATGATGGTGTCGATTTCCTCGGTGCCGATGTGGCCGTTTTCGCCCGCGTGCGGGTTGAGGCCGGTGACGAGGATGCGCGGCGAGGCAATGCCCCAGTCGCGCCGGAGCGAAGTGTCAAGGATGCCGATCACTTCGTCGAGCAGCTCGCCCGTGATGGCCGCGGAGAGCTTTGCGATCGGCAGGTGCGTCGTCGCGAGCGCCACTTTCATCGCATCGGGCGTGCTGTCCGACGTGAGCATCATGACGACGCGGCGCACGCCGCTCAGCTTCTGGAAGAACTCGGTGTGCCCGGTGAACGGCACGCCCGATTCGATGATGATGCTTTTCTGCACGGGTGCCGTGACGATCGCGCCGTAGGCACCCGAGACGGCGCCTTCGTGCGCCTTGGTGAGCGTTTCGAGCACGTAGGCGGCGTTTTCCGTGCGCAGCCGCCCCGGCTCCGCGGGGACGCGGAGCGCCGCGTCCTCAATGCCGATGCGCGGGGGCAGCGGCCAGGACAGCCCGAGGCGCCCGGCCGTGTCGCGCAGCAGCTCCCGGCTGCCGATCAGCACCAGCGGCGCGTCGCAGGCGAGCGCCGCCTTGAGCGAAACCTCGGGCCCGATGCCCGCCGGCTCGCCCGTGGTGATCGCAAGCGGGGCGCTCATCACTGGTCGTCCTGATTGCGGATTTCGACGTAGGCCGAGTCGCGCAGCTCGCGCTGCCAGTTGTAGACGGCCTCGTCAAGCTTCTTGGCGCGCAGGGCCTGCATGGCGGCAAGGCGGATGCGCTTCGGGTTGCCGCTCTTGTCGACGCGGCGTTCGTCAACCTTGATCAGGTGATAGCCGTACTGGGTCTTCACGGGCTGGGAGACCTCGCCTTCCTTCAGCGAGTTCATGGCCCGCTCGAAGTCCGGAACGGTGTCGCCGGCCTGGACCCAGCCGAGGTCGCCGCCGCGCGTGGCGGAGCTGTCGACCGAGTGCAGGCGCGCCATCGTGGCAAAGTCGGACTTGCCGGAAACGATGCGGTCGCGGATTTCGCCGATGCGGCGCAGCGCCTCGGGCTCGGGCGTGAGATCGTTCACGGGGATCAGGATGTGGCGCACGTGCGTCTGCTGCACGGGCGCGGCCGCGCCGGCGGCAGCGACGCCCTGCTTGGCGCCGCTGCGCTTTTCGGCGAGCTGAATGATGTGCCAGGCATTGTCGGCGCGGAAGACATAGATGGCGCCCGCCTGCGGGTTGTCGCCGATGCCGCTTCTCAGCGCGGGAACCAGCGTGCGCAGGTCGTGCCAGCCGAGGTCGCCGCCCTGCAGCGCGTCTTCGGCGCGCGAGTAAGTGGCGGCCAGCGTGCCGAAGTCCTGGCCCGCGCGGGCCTTCGCGGCGATGTCGTCGGCGAGCTTCTTCATGATCGGGTCGTTGTCGGGATGATCGACCGGCAGGAAGATATGGCGGATGTGGAACTGGTCGCCCGTTTCGTTGGTGACGCCCGCCTGGTCGGCGAGGTACGCGTCGATTTCGCTGTCCGGGATGCGGATCTTGGAATCGACCTCGCGCTCGCGCAGGCGCTGCGAGACGATTTCGTCGTGGATTTCCTGCTTGAACGCGCTGAAGGTCACGCCGTCGGCAAGGAGCTTCTGGCGCAGCTCGTCGACCGTGATGTTGTTCTGGCGCGCGATCTGCTCGACGGCGGCGTTGACCATCTGGTCGTCGACGCGGATGCCCGTCTCGCTGGCGCGCTGCAGGATCGTGCGCTCCGTGATGAGGCGCTCGAGCACCTGGGCCCTGAGCTGCTCCATCGGCGGAAGGTTGATGTTCTGGCGGCGCAGGTTGAGCGCGACGGTGTGCGTGCGCTGCTCGAGCTCGCGCTCGGTGATGACGTCGCGGTTGACAACGGCGACGATGCGGTCAAGGTCACCCGAAGCGGCGGCCGCAGTTTCAGGAGCGGCCGGCGCGGCGGCCGCCTTGTCAGGCGCGGCCGCAGCGGCTGTGGCCGGAACCGCCGCCGCAGCGGCCTTGGGCGCGGCTTTCTGCTGCTGCGCCGCCCAGGCCGTCGTGCCGAGCATAAGCGCGGCGCACAGAACGCTGATGGTCTTGAATTTATTCATAGTAATCGTACTGTCCAATGGTGGAGGGAACCGTCTCGGTCGACTGGTAGCCCCTGATATTGCTTCTGAGTTCGGAAATCGGGCTCGTTCCAATACTACCCAGGCCGTTGAGCTCAAGTTGTAAGAAGAAGTTTGTTTCCTTGGAGTTCGTCGTGGTCGTGTAGCGCTGGGAAACCAGGCGAAGCGCCCAGCAGTCGTGCAGGTACTCGAAGCCAGCGATGATCTGCAGGGGCTTGTGCGTGTAAAGCGAGTAGTTGTAGCGCGCCAGCGCGAAGAGCCTGTCCGTGATCGGCCACTGCATCTGCAGGTCGACCTGCTTGATGTAGTCGTCGAGGTAGCGGCTCTGGTGCTCCGTCGTGTAGTTGTAGCGGTAGTAGAGGCCGATCACCGACATCGGGCGCGGGCGCCACGTGATGCCCGCGTTCACCTTCGAGATGCGGGACTGCGACGTGGAGTACTGCGCCGTGGCTTCGGCGCTCAGGCCGTGCGTGAGGCGCGCGCCGACGCTGGCGAGCAGGTCGCTGCGCACGTCGGTGCGCAGCGAGTTGGCGATGTAGCTGTTCTGCGAGACGCCCAGCTCCGGGAAGCCCACGTTCTGGTCGGAGAAGTAGTAGCGCTGGCCGATGCTCGCGCGGAAAAGCTCTTCGCCCGAGCCCTGGTCGAAAAACTTCGTCGTGAGCACGGTCGAGACCTGGTTGGCCTGGCTGACGCGGTCATAGCCCGCGAAGAGGCTCTCGTTGAAGAGCGTGGCCAGGTTGAGGTCCGCCAGGTAGGTGTCGAAAATCGGGATGTCGTCCTGGTCGCGGTAGGGCACGTAGGCGTAGTAGATGCGCGGCTCGAGCGTCTGGTAGGTGTCGCGCCCGAACCACTTCGCGTGGTCGCGCTCGAAAACGAGGCCCGCGTCGAGCGAGAACATCGGCAGCGTCCTGCTCGGCGAGTCGTCCGTGAAGCCCTGGCTCACGAAGTCCTCGCGGTTGTTGAGGTTGTACCAGGTGCCGAGCCAGGTGGCCTTCGGCACGATAAACCAGCTCGCTCCGCGCAGCGGATAGGACACCGACTGCTTGAAGATGAAGCGGTCGCCGTCGATGCGCCGGCTCGTGTTGCTCTTGAAGCGCGTCGCTTCGATGTTGGTCTCGAACTCAAAGCCGTTCCAGTTGCCGAGGTAGCCGTTGAGCTTGACCTGCGGGACGCGCTCGTAGGGGTGGTAGTAATAGATGCCGGCGACGTTGAGCGTCTGGTTCTTGTTGACGAGCAGCGAGGCGTTCCAGTACTTCTGCGACCAGCGCAGGCCGAAGTTCTGGTTCAGCACGGTCTCCGAGGACTCCGTGATGCTTCCGGAGAAATCGTTGATGTAGTCGTTGTCGGAGACCTTCCGGTAGTCGATCCAGGCGTAGAGCGGGCCCTGCGAGTAATGGCTCACGAAATGCGTGCCGTAGCGCGAGTCGCTCGTCTCCTTGTCGTGCTCAAGGTAGTCGAAGTTGAGCTGTGCGTAGAAGTTGTTGTAGAGGTAGCGCGACTCCGTCATCAGCATCGCGCCGCGCTTGGTCATGATCCTCGGCGTGAGCGTCAGGTCATAGTTCGGGGCGAGGTTGAAGTAGTACGGGATCAGCGCTTCGATGCCGCGCGTCGTGCTCATGCCGAACGAGGGAATGAGGAAGCCGGAGCGGCGCTCGTTGCCGATCGGGAAAGAGAGCCAGGGCGAGGCGAAAATCGGCACGCCCATGAAATGCAGCACCGCGCCGCGGCCGTAGGCGGCCTGGTCGTACTCGTCGATCTCGAGCGAGTTCATCTTCACGAACCACGCCTCGTCCTCGCGCTTGCAGGTCGTGATCTTCGCGTCGTCCATCGTCGTGTGGTCGTCGGCGAGGAAGTGCACGTTGCGGCCGCAGCCGCGCAGCTTGCGCGGCGCGTAAACGTAATCGGCGTCTTCCATGTCGCCCGTGCGCGCCGTGAGGCGGTAGCGGATCGAGGGACCGATGAACGTCGCGCCCATGCGCGAGATGCGCGCATTGCCCTGCGCGTGCACTTCGTCGGTGGCCTGCGTGTAAGTGATGCGGTCGCCGCGCAGCACGGAGCCGCTGCGGCGCACTTCGGCGTTGCCGATGAGATGGAGCTGCTCTTGGGGGTTGCCTTCGATGCGGTCGGCTCTCGCGAAGCTCGCCGCGCCGCTGCCGGGAACGGCCCGGGCGGGATTGAGCGAGGTCACGGATTCGAGCGCGACGCGGCTGTGCGTGTCCGCCGCGCCGGCGGCGGAAACAGCCAAAGCAATAACGACTGCGGCGGCGATACGCCGGAGGTGCAGGTGCAGCATGGAAAATTCGGAAAGTGACAGCCTCCCGGGAGGCTTATAGAATGTCGGCAATTTAGTCTAGCGATTATAAGGCTCGGAGAGGCTCCGAAGGCACCCGGAAGCGTCTTTTTGAGCGCCCGCCTTTATCCGCATTTCCTAGGAACTCGCAAACATGTCTTCCAACTCTGCCGCAACAGATAATTCGGCCGCTTTCGGCGGCTGGCTCGCCTCGCTTTCCGAGCGCTACGGAATCGACCCCGGCGCCATCGCCAAGGCCAGCTCGGACGCAGGTTTCCGGCAGTATTTCCGCGTCAAGGGCAGGGACCGCTCCTACATCGTGATGGAAGCGAGCGGCGAAACGCAGGAAAGCTTCGAAGCGTTTATCAAAATCGACGCGCTGATGCGCAATGAAGCAAAGCTCAACGCGCCCGAGATCTTCGAGGCCGACCACGAGCACCGCTTCATGCTCCTTTCCGACCTCGGCACGAAGACGTACCTTGACGTCCTCAACGAGGACAACGCGCGCGGCCTGATGGACAAGGCCACCACGGCGCTCGTCGCCTGGCAGAAGATCTCCCGCCCGGGCGTCCTGCCCGAGTACAGCCGCGAGGTGCTCTCGCGCGAGCTCTCGCTCTTTCCCGAATGGTACGTCGGCCGCCACCGCGGCGTGACCTGGGACGAGACGCACCGCAAGTGGTGGAAGATGGCCGCCGACGCGATCCTCGAGAACAACTGCCGCGAGGCGAGGGTGTTCGTGCACCGCGACTTCATGCCGCGCAACCTGATGATCTCGGACCCGACGCCGGGCATCCTCGACTTCCAGGACGCGCTCTACGGCCCGGTGAGCTACGACATCGCCTCGCTGATGCGCGACGCCTTCATTTCCTGGGGCGAGGAGTTCGTGCTCGACACCACCATCCGCTACTGGGAGAAGGCCCGCAAGGCGGGCATCCCGGTGCCGGGCGACTTCAGCGCCTTCTACCGCGACGTCGAGTTCATGGGCGTGCAGCGCCACCTCAAGGTGCTCGGCATCTTCGCGCGGCTCAACTACCGCGACGGCAAGCCCCGCTACCTCGCCGACACGCCGCGCTTCATCGACTACGTGAGGAAGACCTCGCAGCGCTACATCGTGCTTTCGCCCCTGCTTCACCTCGTCAACGAGCTCGAGGGCGTCGCGCCCAAGACCGGCTACACGTTCTGAGCCCGAGATGCGCGCGCTTATCCTGGCCGCGGGCGAAGGACGCCGCATGCGTCCGCTCACCCGCATCATCCCGAAGCCGCTCGTCGAGGCGGGCGGCATGCCCCTGGCGCTGCGCCAGATGCTTTCGCTCAAGAAGGCCGGCGTGAGCGAGTTTGTCGTCAACACCGCCTACGGCGCCGCCGTCATCGAGAAAACGCTCGGCGACGGCTCGCGCTGGGGCGTTTCGATCCGCTATTCGCATGAAGGGAACTGCGCCGAAGAGTCGCTCGAGACGCTCGGCGGCATTGTCCGCGCGCTGCCGCTCCTCAACGCGGGCGGCGAGGACGCGTTCATCGTCGCCGCGGGCGACATCGTCACGGCGTTCGATTTTTCGCGGCTCGTGCGCAGGGGAGAGAGCCTTGGGGCCGCGGGCCTCATGGCGCACCTCGTCCTCGTGCCGAACCCGGCCTACCACGCAGGCGGCGACATGAGCCTCGACAAGTCGGGACTGGTGCGGCGGGAGCCCCGCACGCACACGTTTGCGAGCTTCGGCGTTTACCGCGCCGCGCTTTTCAAGGGGCTCGAGCCGGTGCGCGCCAAGCTTTTCCCCTGGCTCTGGAGCGCCTGCGAAAAGGGCCTCGTCTCGGGCGAGGTCTTCGAAGGGCTCTGGCGCAACGTCGGCGACTGGCAGGAGCTGGCGGCCGCCGATGCGGCGCTTCGCGCGGCGCGATGACATTCTCTTTCAAATTCGGGCAGTTTGTGCCTAAGTTTTGAGCACGGCGGCCTTACAATACCCACAGTTTTTTTTCAGACGGCCGCGCGCGGGTGACCGCGCGCCGGCCCCTATCGGCACAGGCCTCTTTTTTCAGCGTGAACATCGGACCCTACAGCATTGACGTGCCTCTCGCACTGGCGCCCATGGCCGGCCTTTCCGACCTGCCTTTCCGCGAGACGTGCCGCGCGCACGGCGCGGGCTATGCCGTGGGCGAGATGACGGCCTCCAAGCCCGAGCTGCGCGGCACGCGCAAGAGCGCGACGCGCTGGGCCGAGCGCAGCGAGGCGTCGCCCCGCGCGGTGCAGCTCCTCGGCGCGGATCCCGCGCAGATGGCCGATGCGGCGCGCTACGCCGTCGATTCGGGCGCGCAGATCGTCGACATCAACATGGGGTGCCCCGCCAAGAAGGTGCTGTCGCGCGAGTGCGGCAGCGCGCTCATGAAGGACGAGGCGCTGGCGCTTGCGATCGTCGAGGCGGTCGCCAACGCCGTCCCCGTGCCCGTCACCGTCAAAATGCGCACGGGCTGGGACAGGGCGCACCGCAACGCGCCGCGGCTTGCCAGGCTCTTCGAGGAAGCGGGCGCCGCGATGCTCGCGGTGCACGGGCGCACGCGCGAGGACGGCTTCCGGGGCGAGGCCGAGTACGAAACGATCCGCCTCGTCAAGGAGAGCGTGAAGATCCCGGTGCTTGCCAACGGCGACATCGACTCGGGCGAGAAGGCGCTTGCCGTGCTCCGGGCCACCGGCGCCGACGGCCTCATGATCGGGCGCGCCGCCGTCGGCAATCCGTGGATTTTCGAGGAAGCGGCCGCGGCGATGGGCCTGCGCGAAGGCTTCGAGAAGCCTTCGGCGGCCGACCGGGTGCGTGCGGCGATCGCACACGCCCGCCGCCATTTTGTCTATTATGGCGGCACTCGCGGCGCGGTCACCATCCGCAAGCACCTCGCCGGCTACCTGAAGGGCCTGCCGGGGGCGCCGGGCGTGCTTTCGGCGCTTTTCGCCGAGAGAGACCCGGATCGCGTGACCGCACGCCTGGAAGAATATTGCGGGGAGCTTGCGGCTTCCTGCGTGAGTTGAGGACAGAACATGGAACCAGTCAGCCGCCCGGCCGAGCAGGCCTTCGGCGCCGCCGAGGAAGGCGATACGCTGCAGAGCGTTCTGGTGCGTCAGCTCGACGAGTATTTCGAACACCTCGCCGGCTCCCAGCCGCATCCGCTCTACAGCCTCGTGATCGGCGCCGTGGAGCGCCCGCTGCTGATCTACGCGATGAAAAAGTGCAGCGGCAATCAGTGCGAGGCGGCAAAGCTTTTGGGTATTAATCGCAACACCCTGCGCAAGAAGCTCGAAACCCACGGGCTTCTGCCGGGGAAACATTCTTGAGGGAAGAAACAATGCGAAAACAAGCCATTATCAGCGTTTCCGACAAAACCGGCGTCGTCGAGTTCGCCCGCGGGCTCGTCGAGCTCGGCTACCACATCCTGAGCACGGGCGGCACCGCCCGTCTCCTCACCAAGGAAGGCGTCGAGTGCCAGGAAGTGGCCGACTACACGGGTTTCCCGGAAATGCTGGACGGCCGCGTCAAGACGCTCAACCCGAAGATCCACGCCGGCATCCTTGCCCGCCGCACGGTGAGCTCCCACATGGAAGCCCTGAAGGAGCACGGCATCGATCCGATCGACATCGTCTGCGTGAACCTCTATCCGTTCGAGCAGACCATCGCCAAGCCGGACTGCACGTTTGAGGACGCCATCGAGAACATCGACATCGGCGGCCCGACGATGATCCGCGCCGCGGCGAAGAACCACGAGTCCGTGGCGGTCGTCGTCGACCCCGCCGACTATGACGGCATCCTCGCCGAGATCCGCGAGAAGGGCGAAGTCACGCCCGAGACGCGCCTCGAGCTCGCGAAGAAGGTTTTTGCGCACACCGCCCGCTACGACGGCATGATCGCCAACTACCTCACGAGCCTTGACGCGAACAAGAAGCGCACGCTCTTCCCGAAGGTGCTCACGCGCCAGTGGGAGATGGTGCAGGAAATGCGCTACGGCGAGAATCCGCACCAGAAGGCCTCGTTCTACCGCGAGCACTTCGTGGCGCCGGGCCTCCTTGCCGGCTACGAGCAGCTCCAGGGCAAGGAGCTTTCCTACAACAACATCGCCGACGCGGACACCGCCTGGGAGTGCGCCCGCTCGTTCGAGGCGCCCGCCTGCGCCATCATCAAGCACGCCAACCCGTGCGGCGCGGCCATCGGCGCCGATGCGGCCGAAGCCTACAGCAAGGCGTTCCGCACCGACTCGAAGTCCGCTTACGGCGGAATCATCGCCTTCAACCGCGAGGTTGACGGCCGCTGCGCCGAGATGGTCTCGCACCAGTTCGCCGAAGTGATCATCGCGCCGTCCTTCACCGAAGACGCGCGCCGCATCTTCTCGGCGAAGAAGAACCTGCGCCTGCTCGTGCTCGCGCTCGGCCAGGCGCACAACGACTTCGACTTCAAGCGCGTGGGCGGCGGCCTCCTCGTGCAGACGCCCGACCTGCAGGTCTGCCCGCCGAGCGCGCTGCGCTGCGTCACCAAGCGCAAGCCCACGCCCGAGCAGATCGCCGACATGATGTTCGCCTGGAACATCGTGCGCTTCGTCAAGTCGAACACCATCGTCTACGCCAAGAACGGCATGACGCTCGGCGTCGGCGCCGGCCAGATGAGCCGCGTCGACAGCTCGCGCATCGCCGCGTTCAAGGCCGAGGAGGGCGGCCTGTCGCTGCAGGATTCGGTGGCCGCTTCGGACGCCTTCTTCCCGTTCCGCGACGGCCTTGACGTCATCTGCGACGCCGGCGCGACGGCCGTGATCCAGCCGGGCGGCTCGATCCGCGATCCGGAAGTGATTGCCGCCGCCGACGAGCGCGGCATCACCATGGTCTTCACGGGTGAGCGCCACTTCCGCCATTAAGGCAGAAAAAAGCGGGGCGCCCCGAGGCGCCCCGCGCGGTCCTGCGGGACCGCGCTAAAAGAAAACAAGAGCAAGGAGAGTTATCCGTGTCAGAAATTAATACGATGCGCCGCCGCCTTCTGTGCGCGGGCGCCGCGCTCGGTGCCTGCACCGCGATGCCGGCGCTGGCCGAGCTGCAGATCTCGATCGTCGGCGTGGGCTCCAACCAGCTGCCCATCGCCGTCAAGACGTTCTTCGGCAGCGCTTCGGCGCCCGTCGACCTCGCGTCGGTGATTTCCGCCGACCTCGAGCGCTCGGGCTCTTTCCGCATGATTCCGACGGGCGGCGAGACGGCGGCCGAGGACATCCACAAGCCCTCGAGCCTCACGCAGTGGGCCCAGGCGGGCGCCACGGCGCTCGTCGTCGGCTCGATTTCCCAGGGCGCCGGCGGCCGCTGGACCGCGCGCTACGCGCTGCACGACATCGTCTCGGGCCAGGAAATCGACACGATGAACTACGACGTCTCCGCCGACCAGCTGCGCATGACCGCGCACCGCTACGCGGACCGCATCTTCACGAAGCTCACCGGCATGGGCCCGATGTTCGCCTCGAAGCTCGTTTACGTCGCCCAGCTCGGCAAGCGCAGCTACCAGCTCGTCGTGAGCGACTGCGACGGCGCCAATCCGCAGATTGCGCTGCAGTCGCCCGAGCCGATCATCTCGCCGACGTGGTCGCCCGACGGGCGCCGCATCGCCTATGTGAGCTTCGAGCGCAGGAAGCCGATCGTTTACGTGCAGACGCTCGCTTCGGGCTCGCGCCGCGCCGTTGCGGCCTTCACCGGCAACAACTCCGCGCCGGCCTTCAGCCCGGACGGCCGCACGATGGCCGTTGCGCTTTCGAAGGACGGCCTCACGGCCGTTTACCTGATCAATGCCGACGGCACGGGCGTGCGCCGCTTCACGCAGAGCTTCGGCATTGACACCGAGCCGGTGTTCAGCAAGGACGGCAAGTACGTTTACTTCACGAGCGACCGCGGCGGTTCCCCGCAGATCTACCGCAAGCCCGTGGAGGGCGGCGCCGCTCAGCGCGTCACCTTCGGCTCGAACTACGCCATCAGCCCGGACATCAGCCCGGACGGCAAGCTGCTCGCGTTCATTTCGCGCACGAGCGGCTTCCGCGCGGCGGTGATGGACCTCACGAGCGGCCAGACGACGCTCGTCACGCACACGCAGTTCGACGAATCGCCGTCTTTCGCTCCCAACGGGCATTTCCTGGTCTACGCGACCAAGGAAGGCGGCCGCGGCGTGCTCGGCACGGCTTCCGCCGACGGGCGCCTGGCGACGAGGCTGACCGGAAAGGGAAGCATCAGGGAGCCCAGCTGGGGCCCCATCATCCCGTAAAACGGTTAGAATGCTCAATCTCAATCTTGGACCGGGAAAAAATATCCAAGGTTATGTTTTATAAAGGTGAGTTTCATGTCTTCATGGAAAATTCTGGCGGCCGCTGCCGCCGCTGCCGCCCTGCTGAGCGGCTGCTCTTCTGTTGATCTCAACAAGGACGCCAACAACGGTGCCGCCACCGACACCACGGCTCAGGGCCAGACCGCCGGCACGACGAATCCGTTCACGGATCCGTCCAACAAGCTTTCGCAGCGCTCCGTGTACTTCGCTTTCGACTCCTATCAGGTTGAGAGCGAGTACCTCCCCGCCGTTGAAGCCCACGCCAAGTGGCTTGCCGCCCATCCCGACGTCAAGATCGTGATTCAGGGCAACACCGACGAGCGCGGCGGCAGCGAGTACAACCTCGCCCTCGGCCAGAAGCGCTCCGACGCCGTCAAGCAGCGCATGCAGCTGCTCGGCGTGCCCGCCAACCGCATCGAGACCGTTTCCTTCGGCAAGGAAAAGCCGGTTGCCACCGGCCACAACGAGGAAGCCTGGGCTCAGAACCGCCGTGCGGACATCGTTTATCCTGACGCCGTCATCAACGGCAGCATCCGCTGATCCGGATTAGCCTGTTTCAGGACAAAGGAAGCCGGACACAGTCATAATGGCGGTGTCCGGTTTTTTGCTGTTTACTTTTCGAGGTCGCTATGAAATTTCGTACGCTCGCCGCGCAGCTCGCGATCGGCTCGGTGCTCGCAGCGGTTTCCCTCCAGGCGGCGGCTTTCGCCGACGACGAAGCCCGCAAGGCCATTCTGGAGCTGCGCTCCCAGGTGAAGGTGCTCCAGGAGCAGATGCGCACCACCCAGGACACGCTCATGAGCCGTCTTGACGCCCTGCAGAGGCAGAACAACGCGCTCACGGGCCGCGTCGAGGAGCTCTCCAACTCGCTCGCCGTGGAAAAGAAGAGCAACCGCGATCTCTACGGCAGCCTCGACGAGCGCCTCGAAAAATTTGAGCCGACGCAGGAAGTCGTCGGCGGCCAGACCGTCACGGTGCAGCCCGAGGAAAAGCAGGCTTATGCCGATGCAATGGACGCGCTCAAGGCCAACGACTACAAGAAGGCCGAAGCGGGCTTCAGGAGCTTCACGCAGAAGTGGAAGAATTCCGCGTACCGCGCCGATGCGCTCTACTGGCGCGGCTCGAGCCTCTTCGCGCTTGAGAAGTACCAGAGCGCGATCTCGGTGCAGAACCAGCTGATCCGCGAATATCCGAAGAGCGACAAGGTGCCCGACGCGATGCTTTCGGTCGCCTCCTCGCAGGCCGCGCTCGGCAATATCAACGCCGCGCAGGCCACGCTCAACCGCGTGATCAAGCAGTATCCGAAGAGCGATGCCGCCCGCACCGCCAAGGAGCGCCTCAAGGCCTTCCAGTAAGAGTCACTGCGCCTGAGCCAAGTGCCGAGAAAAAACGCCTGCCCGTCAGGCGTTTTTCCTTACGGGGGCGCCGCATTGCGGGGCCTTTTACTGCGGCCTTTGACGGGCCTTGATACAATGCGGAATGCGGCCTGCCGCGGCAAGAAGCGCAGGCGCAGACCGCGCTAAGAAAACTTTATTTCCAAAAAGAAGGGCTTATGACTGGATCTAAGGAATACCGCGGCGCGGATCTTCTCCGCAATCCGCAACTCAATCGAGGCGACGCTTTCACTCAGGAAGAACGCTCTGCCAAGGGCCTGCGCGGCCTGCTGCCGCCCGTCGTCTCGAGCACGGACGCTCAGGTCGAGCGCATGCACGCCTTGGTCGAGCGTTTTGAGAAGCCGCTCGACAAGTTCCTCTTTCTCGACAGCCTGCACGAGTCCGACGAGAACCTTTTCTACAAGCTGCTGATCAAGTACATCGACCAGTACATGCCGATCGTCTACACCCCGACCGTCGGCGAGGTCTGCCAGAACTACAGCAACATCTTCCGCTATCCGCGGGGCGCCTACATCTCGATCAACGACCTCGGCCACGTGCGCGAGATCATCGACAACGTGCCCAATGAAGAGGTCGACGTGATCGTCGTCACCGACGGCCAGCGCATTCTCGGCCTCGGCGACCTGGGCCTCAACGGCATGGGCATTCCCTGCGGCAAGCTTTCGCTTTACGTCGCCTGCGCCGGCATCGATCCCGCCAAGACCCTCCCGGTCGTGCTCGACGTCGGCACGAACACCGAGCGCTACCTGAAGGATCCGCAGTACCTCGGCCTGCGCCGCGAGCGCGAGACCGGCCCGAACTACGACGCGCTCCTCGATGAGTTCATCAACGAGGCGCGCCGCCGCTGGCCCAACGTCCTCATCCAGTTCGAGGACTTCGGCAACAACCACGCCTTCGACATCCTGGCCCGCTACCAGAAGAAGATCCTCTGCTTCAACGATGACATTCAGGGCACGGCCTCGGTGGCCGTCTCCGGCATGTACTCCGCGATGCGCATCCTCAAGAAGAAGCTCGGCGAGCAGAAGTTCCTCTTCCTCGGCGCCGGCGAAGCCGCCACGGGCATTGCCCACCTGATCGTCGACGCGATGGTCGAGGAAGGCATGGACCGCGCCGAAGCGTTCAAGCACTGCATGCTCTTCGACTCCAAGGGACTCGTCACCACGACCCGCGGCGACAAGCTGCGCGAGAACAAGGTGCCCTTCGCCCAGGACCTGCCCAACTGCAAGACCTTCGCCGAAGCGGTCCGCGCGGTGCGCCCGACCGGCATCATCGGCGTCTCGGCCCAGCCCGGCGCCTTTACGCCGGAAGTGCTCCGCGAGATGGCCAAGATCAACGAGCGCCCGATCATCTTCGCGCTCTCGAACCCGACCTCGCGCGCCGAGTGCGACGCCGCCACGGCTTACCGCGAGACCGACGGCCGCGCGCTCTTCGCGAGCGGCTCGCCGTTCGGCAAGGTTGAGGTGAACGGCCGCACCTTCGTGCCGCGCCAGGGCAACAACAGCTACGTGTTCCCGGGCCTCGGCATGGGCGCCGTGTTTGCGCGCGCCAAGTGGATGCCCACGGGCATGTTCCTCGCCGCCTCGCGCGAGCTCGCCGCCCTGGTGAGCGAAGCCGACCTGGCGCAGGGCTCGCTCTATCCGCCGCTCGCCTCCGTGCGCGACATCTCCGTGAAGATCGCCGCCGCCGTTGCCAACTATGCCTTCGAAAAGGGCATCGCCGGCATCGAGCGCCCGGCCGACACGGAAGCCGCGGTCCGCGCCTTCATGTACCAGCCTGACTGATTGCGCTGACAGCCGCCGGCTGTTATAAAAGCCTTCGCGGGCCGTCCGATTCCCGGGCGGCCGCGGAGGCTTTCGTTTTATTCATCGGAGAGGACGCTTCAGGCCATGGAAGTCGCATCTGCCGCCCCCGAGCGCGGCGTCGATCGGGACACCGAGAACCGGATCCTCGCCCGGCTCTACGGCGAGCCGCTCGAAAGCTGCCCCGAAGGCCTCTACATCCCGCCCGATGCGCTGCGCGTCTTCCTCGAAAGCTTCGAGGGGCCGCTCGACCTGCTCCTTTATCTCATCAGGCGGCAGAAATTCAACGTCATGGACATTCCCATGGCGGAACTCACCGAGCAGTACATGCGCTACGTCGAGATGCTGCGCGCGAGCGACCTGGAGCTTGCCGCGGCCTACCTCGTGATGTCCGCCACGCTCATGCAGATCAAGAGCCGGCTCCTGCTGCCGGCGCGCGAGGAAGAAAGCGGCGAGGAGGAAGACCCGAGGGCGGAGCTCATGCGGAGGCTCCTCGAGTACGAGAAGATCCGCGAGGGCGCGAAGGCGCTCGACGCGCTGCCGCGGCTAGGGCGCGACGTCTTCCTGCCCGCCCCCGAAGTGCCCGCGCCCGATGCGGAGCTGCTGCCGGCGCTGACGCCCGGGGATCTCTCCGAGGCGTGGCGCGGGGTGCTTGCGCGCCTCAAGCTCTCGGCCCGCCACAAGGTGACGCGCCAGGAGCTCTCCGTGCGGGAGCACATGACGGCCGTCCTCAGGCGCATTTCGGCCGAGGGGCGCGTGTCGCTGCGCGGGCTCGTCGCCGGCAGCGCCGACCGCGAGGTGATCGCCGTCTGGTTCCTGGCGCTCCTCGAGCTCGCCAAGGACGGCCTCGTGACGCTCACGCAGGCCGAGCCCTTCACGGACATCTGGGCCGAGGCGGGGAGCGTCTCGGAGCTGCCGCTGCCGCCCTCGGCCGAGGACTTCGCGCTCGGCGGGCTCTTTGCGCAGCCCCGTTCCTGAAAAACTCAGTCTTCGAGCCTGCCGCTCTTCGTGAGCGCTTCGGCGCGCGCCACGGCGGCCTTCATGTCGGGCACGAGGTTGGGCCCGAGCCGATCGGCGATGCCCGTGCGCCGCAGCTGCATGAGCGGATGCCCCTTGGCGCCCGCGATGATGAGCTCGTGGTGATGCCGGTGGAGCGCCCTCACGAACACCTCGATCTGGTCCATCGCCGAGTTGTCGATGTTGAAGAGCTCGGAGAAGTCGAGGATCACGATGCGCGCGCAGCCCGAGGCGGTCTGGCGGTGCGGGTCGGTGACGTGCTCGAGCTTCGAGACGGACCCGAAGAAGAGCGTGCCCTTGACGTGCCAGGCCTCGGTGCGCTCGGGCAGCTCGCCGATGTCGGCTTTCTCGACCGTCGTGAGGCTGTTCATGCGGATCAGGAAGAAGATGCACGCCACGACGATGCCGAACTCCACCGCGACCGTGAGGTCGAACACCACGGTGAGGAAGAACGTCACAAGGAGCGTCACCTTGTAGCTCGCCGTCATGCGGCGCAGGCGCGAGAACTCGCGCCAGTTGCCCATGTTCCACGCGACGAAGACGAGGATCGCCGCGAGCGCGCACAGCGGGATGTTGCTCGCGAGCGGGGCGGCGATGAGGATCACCGCAAGGAGCGAGAGCGAATGCACGATGCCGGCGATCGGCGAGACGGCGCCGCTCTTGATGTTGGTGACGGTTCGCGCGATCGTGCCCGTGGCGGGGATGCCGCCGAAGAAGGGCGCCACGATGTTGGCGATGCCCTGGCCCATGAGCTCCTGGTTGGGGTCGTGCCGGTCGTCGGTCATGGCGTCGGCGACGCGCGCGCACAGCAGGCTCTCGATGGCGCCGAGCACGGCGATCGTGAGCATCGGCCCGTAGAGCTGCTTGGCGGTGCTCCACTCGAAGTCGGGCAGCTGCAGCGAGGGGAGCGCCTGCGGGATGCCGCCGAACTTGCTGCCGATCGTCTCGACGGGAATGCTGAAGAGCGACACGAAGAGCGTCGAGAGCACGAGCACCACGACCGTGCCCGGCAGGTGCGCGAGCCAGCGGCGCCACTGCGGGCCGCTCATCTGGTAGCCCTTGGGCCAGAACTTCACGAGCAGGAAGCTGCAGAGCGCGATGCCGAGGGCCCAGAAGTTCGTCGTGCCGATGCTGTCGGCGATCGCGCCGATCTGCCCGAAGAAGTCGGCGGGCACCTTCTCGACCTTGAGCCCGAGGAAGTCCTTCACCTGCTGCAGGGCAATCATCACGGCGATGCCGTTGGTGAAGCCGATGACGATCGAGACGGGAATGAACTTGATGAACCCGCCGATCCTGAAGAGCCCCATGAAAAAGAGGATGATGCCCGCGCCGATGGTCGCAAGGAGCAGGTTGCTCAGGCCGTACTGCGCGATGATGCCGTAGATGATCACCACGAAGGCACCCGCCGGGCCGCCGATCTGCACGCGGCAGCCGCCCAGCAGCGAGATGAGGAAGCCCGCGATGACGGCGGTGTAGAGGCCGTACTCGGGCGCCACGCCCGAGGCGATGCCGAAGGCCATCGCGAGCGGCAGCGCCACCATGCCGACCGTGAGGCCCGCGGCGACGTCGCGTGAAAAGGCATGCATGCTGTAGCCGCGCAGGCTGTCGATGATGACGGGATGGAAGGGGGCGAGCGGAACGTGGTGCACGAATTCCGCCATCGCGTGCTTGAAGCTCATTTGGGGTCTCTTGATTCGGAGGGAGCGAAAAACCGCTTATTGTATGAAAAAAGGCATCTTCCCGCAGGAAGATGCCTTTGTTTCAGCGCAACATCAGCGGGATAACCCGCCTTTTGGCTAGCTCACGCGCATGCCCGGAACGGCGCCCGAGTCGGGCGAGAGCAGGAAGATGCCGCGGCTCTTGTCGTCGGGATCCGACGCGGAGAGGATCATGCCCTCCGAGAGGCCGAAGCGCATCTTGCGCGGCGCGAGGTTCGCGCAGCAGATGACGAGCTTGCCGACGAGGTCCTCGGGCTTGTAGGCGCTCTGGATGCCGGAGAAGACCGTGCGGGTGTGCCCTTCGCCGAGGTCAAGCGTGAACTTCAGGAGCTTCGTCGAGCCTTCGACCGCTTCGCAGGCCTCGACGCGCGCGACGCGGATGTCGACCTTGGCGAAGTCGTCGATCGTGATCATGCCGGGCGCCGCGGCGCTCTGCGCGGGCTTGGCGGGCTTCGCGGCGGCCGCCTTCGCGGGGGCGGCCTTGGCGGCGGGCGCCGCCTCGTCCTTCTTCTCGGGCAGGAGGGCGTTGAGCTGCTTGTCCATGTCGACGCGCTGCATCAGGTGCTCGAAGGGCTTGATGGGCGAGGCGGACGAAAGCGGCGTGCGCACGCTCTGCCAGGTGAGCGGGGCAATCGAGAGGAAGTTCTCGACGCGCTCGGCGGTGTGCGGGAGCACGGGCTTGAGGTAGAGCGTGAGCAGGCGGAAGCCTTCCAGCGCGATCGAGGCGACGCGGTGCAGGTCGGCGCTCTTGGCGGGATCCTTCGCGAGGACCCAGGGCTTCTCTTCGTCGACGAACTCGTTGATGCGGTCCGCCATTTCCATGACGGCGCGCATGCCGCGGGCGAACTCGCGCGTCTCGTAATCCTGCTGGATCTCGCCGGCGCGGGCGCGGATGCTCTTGAGGAGCTCGCTGCCCATCGCCTCGTCGTCGACCTTGCCGCCGAAGCACTTGTAGATGAAGCCCGCAGCGCGGCTCGCGATGTTGACGTACTTGCCGATCAGGTCGGAGTTGACGCGCTGCGCGAAGTCGGACTTCGTGAAGTCGACGTCTTCGACCTTGGAGCTCATCTTGGCAGCGAGGTAGTAGCGGAGCCACTCGGCGTCCATGCCGAGCTGCAGGTAGAGGAGCGGCGAAATGCCCGTGCCGCGGCTCTTGCTCATCTTCTCGCCGTTTACGGTCATGAAGCCGTGCGCGTAGACGTGGTCGGGCACGCGGAAAGGCGCGCCCGCGAAGTGCAGCATGGCCGGCCAGAAGAGCGTGTGGAAGTAAATGATGTCCTTGCCGATGAAGTGGTACTGCTCGGTGTTCGGATCGCGCAGCAGCGCTTCGAAGTCGATGCCCTTCTTGTTGCAGTAGTTCTTGAGCGAGGCGAGGTAGCCGATCGGGGCGTCAAGCCACACGTAGAAGTACTTGTCTTCGGTGTCCGGGATGCGGATGCCGAAGTAGGGCGCGTCGCGCGAAATGTCCCAGTCGGTGAGGCCGCCGTCCTTGCCGAGCCACTCGCTGTCCTTGGCGAGCACTTCCTGCTGCACGCGCGGCAGGCCGTCCTTGCCGTTGCCCGTCGTCCAGTCGCGCAGGAACTTGACGCAGGCCGGATCCGACAGGCGGAAGAAGTAGTGCGTCGACTTCCGGATCACGGGGCGGGTGCCCGAGAGCGTCGAATAGGGATCGATCACTTCCATCGGCGAGTAGACCGAGGAGCACACCTCGCAGTTGTCGCCGTACTGGTCCTTGGCGCCGCAGCGCGGGCAGGTGCCCTTGATGAAGCGGTCGGCGAGGAACATGCCCTTGACGGTGTCGTAGAACTGCTCGATTTCCTTCGTGTAGATGAGGCCGGCGTCCTTGAGGCGCAGGTAGATCTCGCGCGAGAGCTCGTGGTTTTCGTCGGAGTCGGTGCTGCTCCAGTTGTCGTGGCTGATGTAGAAGCCGTCGAGGTACTGCTTGCGGCCCGCGGCGATTTCCGCCACGAAGGCCTGCGGCGAGATGCCGCGCTTCTGCGCGGCGAGCATGATCGGAGCGCCGTGCACGTCGTCAGCGCCCATGAAGTGCACCGTGTTGCCCGACATTCGCTCGTGGCGCACCCAAATGTCGGCCTGGATGTACTCCATGATGTGGCCCATGTGGAAGGCGCCGTTGGCGTAGGGCAGTGCTGTCGTGACAAAAATATTTCGCTGACTCATCGTGTTTGCGTGTAAAAAAGGAAATTTCCGCGCCCGGGGGCGCGAACAATTTTCCATTTTAACTTGAAAGCCCGCGCCGAGAGGGGAAAACGCCCCCTCGGCGCGGACGTAGAGCGGCCTGCGCAACAGGTACAATCTATGGTGCTGTCCGCGGGGCGGCGCCAGAACGCGCCCGCGGCGAACATTTTTCGGAGGAATCCATTTATGGCTATTTCAACTGAAGCCGTCAAAAGCGTGCTGGCCGGTCTCAAGGACCCCGTGACGGGACTCGATTACGTCTCGGGCCGCATGGTCGAGGCGGTCGAGACGGGCGAGTCGGGCGTGAGCGTGAAGATCGCGCTCGGCTACCCCGCCAAGAGCTATCTGAAGAGCACGGCCGAGGCGGTCGGCGCCGCGGTGCAGAAGGCCGTCGGCGAGGACGTCCGCGTCTCCGTCGAAGTGACGCAGAAGATCATCGCGCACAAGGTGCAGGGCACGCTGCGCGTGCTGCCGGGCGTGAAGAACATCATCGCGGTGAGCTCGGGCAAGGGCGGCGTCGGCAAGTCGACGGTCTCCGCCAACCTCGCGCTCGCCCTGGCGCACGAAGGCGCCCGCGTGGGCGTGCTCGACGCGGACATCTACGGCCCCTCGCAGCCGAAGATGCTCGGCGCGCACGGCCAGCCGCCGACGCTCGACGGCAAGACGATGGAGCCGATCGAGTCGCTCGGGCTCGAGATCAACTCCGTGGGCTTCATGATCGGCGAGGACGAGCCGATGATCTGGCGCGGCCCGATGGCCTCGGGAGCGCTCCAGCAGCTCATCACCGAGACGAACTGGCACGAGCTCGACTACCTCATCGTCGACATGCCCCCGGGAACGGGCGACATCCAGCTCACGCTCTCGCAGCAGGTGCCGCTCACGGGCGCCGTGGTGGTGACGACGCCGCAGGACATCGCGCTCATCGACGCGAAGAAGGGCCTGCGCATGTTCCAGAAGGTGAACGTGCCGATCCTCGGCGTCATCGAGAATATGTCGGTGTTCGTCTGCCCGCACTGCGGCCAGGTCGAGCACATCTTCGGCGAAGGCGGCGCCAAGCGCCTGTGCGAGCAGTACAAGGTGCCGCTGCTCGGCGAGCTGCCGCTTGCTTCCAAGATCCGCGAGCAGGCCGACTCGGGCCGCCCGACGGTCGCCGCCGAGCCCGACAGCCCCGAGGCGGGCCTCTACATCAAGGCCGCGCTGCAGGTCGCGGGCGCCGTGGCGCGCCTCGGCAAGGACTACAGCAGCATCATGCCCAAGGTGAAGGTCGTCAACGACTGACGCGTCCCTGATCCCGCAGCGCAAAAAGCCCGAAGGCGCAGGCCTTCGGGCTTTTCCGTAATGCGGGCGCCGGAGCGGGCAATCAGTGGTCTTCCTTCATCGGATCGGGCACGCCGAGCACCTTGTGGAGCTTGGGCGAGGTGGTCGTGTACTGCAGGAACACCTTCTTCTCGGGGAAGACGTAGTCGCAGGCCGCGAACGCCGCCAGGGCGCACTCGTGGAAGCCCGAGAGGATGAGCTTCTTCTTGCCCGGGTAGATGTTGATGTCGCCCACGGCGAAGATGCCGGGGATGCTCGTCTCGAAGCGCGCGGTGTCGACGACGATCTGCTTGCGGTCGAGCTTGAGGCCCCAGTTCTCGATCGGGCCGAGCTTGGGCTGCAGGCCGTAGAAAACGAGCAGGTGGTCGAGCGGGATGCGGCGCGTGACGCCGTCGGCGCCCGCAACGGCGATCTCGGTGAGCTTGCCGTCCTTCTCGCCGAAGCCCGTGAGCTGGCCCACTTCGAACTGCATTTCCCAGTTCTCGCAGAGCTCCTTCATCTTCGCGACCGAGGCGGCCTGCGCGCGGAAGCCGTCGCGGCGGTGCACGAGCACCACGCTCTCGGCCTTGCCGACGAGGTTGAGCGTCCAGTCGAGCGCGGAGTCGCCGCCGCCGCAGATGACGAGGTTCTTGCCCTCGAAGATCGAGGGATCCTTGACGCGGTAGTGGAGCTGCGTGCCTTCGAACTTCTCGATGCCGGGCAGGCGGAGCTGGCGCGGCTCGAAGGAGCCGACGCCCGCGGCGATGATCACGACCTTCGAGTGGAAGCGGGAGCCGGCGCTCGTGGAGACGTCAAAGGTGCCGTCCTCGCGCTTCTTGACCGTGTCGACTTCCTCGCCGAGGTGGAACACCGGCTTGAAGTGATGATTCTGCTTGAGCAGGTTTTCGGTGAGCTCGTAGGACGAGCACACGGGCACGGCCGGGATGTCGTAAATGGGCTTCGTGGGATAAAGCTCCATGCACTGGCCGCCGACGCGGCGCAGCGAGTCGACGACGTGGCACTTGATTTCGAGCAGGCCGAGCTCAAACACCTGGAAAAGGCCGACCGGGCCGGCGCCGACGATCACGGCGTCCGTTTCGATGACCTCGTCGGTCGGCTTGGCAACGATCATGTAGTCTTCAATAGCCATTTTTTAGGAACAGTCAATTGCACGGGCGCCGTCCGAAAGCTTCGAACGGCGCCCCTGAAAGTTTGTCGTATCAGAAGGGTCTTCCCGGAGGAAGAAAAAAAACTCCCGCTATTTTCGCATAACTGCGCGCTCCGGGAGCCGCCCACAAAGGGCTATTTTTCGTGCGCTTTCTCGTAGCGGAACTTTTCCCGCAGCTCTCTTAAGCGCGCGTCGATCTCGCTCATCGTGTAAAAGTCGCCGTCGGCGGCCTTCTGCGCGAGCGAGTACTGGTAGACCGCCGCCTCGGTGGCGCCCATGAGCGCGTACATCTCGCCCGTGTGCATGTACTGCAGGCTCTTCTTGCCGAGCTTCTCGTAGGAGCGCGCCAGCAGGGCGTGGTAGTCCGGGTCGTCCGTCGAGAGCGCCGTGCCGTTGCGCAGGAAGTTGATGAGCTCCTGGTGGCGGTTCTGCGCATAGAGCATGTCGATGTAGTTCTCGGTTGTCGCCTGCGAGAGCGGGAAGGTCTCCATCGCCTTCTTGGCGGCGGCGACGGCGGCGTTCTGCTCGGTGCGGTTCTTGGCCGCGTCGAACTGCGTGCGCGTCAGGTTGCGGGTGAGTATCGAGCTCTTACCCGCCCCCATGGCGAGCTTCGCTTCGGCGTAGGCGTCGCTTTTCTGGTGCAGGCGCTCCGCGGCCACCGAAAGCCCGTAGTGCAGGATCGCCGACTCGCGGTCGCCGGGCGCCTTCGCGAGGCGCCGGCGGAATTCCTTCTGCATCTTCATCCAGCCGTTGGGCGTTGTTTCCTGAAGCACCTCGCAGCGCACCTGCACGAGGCGGAAGTCGAGGCTGTCGCGGTGCGTGCGCGCGGGCAGCTGCCGCGTGCGGTTCTCCATGTCGGAGATGCGCTCCACGGTGAGCGGGTGCGTCGAGAGGTAGGCGGGGGCCGCCGACTCGTAGTAGCGGTTGTTGGCCTGCAGCCTCTCGAAGAAGCTCTCCATGCCCTTGGGATTGAACCCGGCGCGGTAGAGCGTCTGCAGGCCGACGCGGTCGGCCTCGCGCTCGGCGTCCTGGGAGTAGTTGAGCTGCGACTGGATCATCGCGGCCTGCGAGCCCATGGCGATGGCCGCGGCGGCGTTGCCGCCCGAGCTGCCGCCGGCGCGCGCCGCGAGGATCGCGAGCAGGATTGACCCGAGCGAGAGGGCGACGTTGCCGCGCTGGCTCTCGAGCATGCGCGCGACGTGGCGCTGCGTGACGTGGCCGATTTCGTGGCCCATCACGCCGGCGAGCTCGCTTTCGTTCTTGGCCGCGATGATCGTTCCCGTGTGCACGGCGACGTAGCCGCCCGGCAGCGCGAAGGCGTTGAGCGACGCGTCGCGGATCGGGAAGAAGAAAAACTGGTACGTGTAGCCGCCCGCGTGGCTCACCAGCTGGTAGCCGATGCGGTTGAGGTATTCGGTCACCACCGGATCGTGCAGGTAGGACGGGTCGGCGCGCAGCTTGTTCATGATCTGCGAGCCGATCTCGTGCTCCTGCGCGGGCGAAAGCTCGTCGCCGCCCGCCGTGCCGAGGCTCGGCAGGTTCAGGTCAAGCGTGCCCTGGTCAGCCGCGCCGGCGAGGGCGGGGAGCCAGGCAGTCAGAGTGGAGGCGGCAAGGAGCGCCCAGGCACGGAAACGCATGAGAATCGCGGGGATGACGAGTGGATAAATGCAGCCGCTATCATATAACGGCATCGCTTGTAAGGAGCGCGCGGCGCTCCGGACACAACAAAGGGTAACGAAAAATGAGCGGACTGACACATTTTGACGAGCACGGCCAGGCGCACATGGTCAACGTCGGCGCCAAGGACGAGACGCACCGCGTGGCCGTCGCCACGGGCACCATCCGCATGGCGCCCGCCACGTTCGAGCTGATCGCCTCGGGCACGGCCAAGAAGGGCGACGTGATCGGCGTGGCGCGCATTGCGGCCATCATGGCGAGCAAGCACACGGCGGATCTCATTCCGCTCTGCCACCCGATCGGTCTCACCCGCGTGGCGGTCGACTTCACGCTCGACCGTGAAAAGAGCGCGGTGACCTGCACGGCCACCACCGAGTGCTACGGCAAGACGGGTGTGGAGATGGAAGCACTCACTTCCGTGCAAATCGGCCTGCTGACGGTCTATGACATGTGCAAGGCCGTCGACCGCGGCATGGTGATGGAGAACATCCACCTGCTCGAGAAGGACGGCGGCAAGTCGGGCCACTGGCTCGCCCCCGAAAAGCGGGGCGAGGCCGCCTGAGCGGCTTCTGCAGCCCGGAATGCAAAAACGCCGCGGAGCAATCCGCGGCGTTTTGCCGTACAAGGGGAGCGGAGCCAATCAGCCGTGCTCGGGCAGGAGGCCGAGGCACTGCGCCTCGTAGACGGCTTCGCCGCGCGAGTGCACCTGGAGCTTGCGGTAGATCTTCTTGATGTGCGCCGTGACGGTGTGCGGCGAGATCGAGAGGATGCGGCCGATTTCGGCGAACGGGATGCCCTTGGCGAGCAGCTGCAGGATCTCGGATTCGCGCGCGGAGAGCTGCTGCGTGTCGCCGCGGGGCGCGTGCTCCGTGCGGCTCTTGGCGTAGAGCGCGCGCAGCACGCTGCGCGCCACGATGGGCGACACCGGCGAGCCGCCGCCCTGGAGCAGGCGCACGCAGTTCGGCAGGTCTTCGTTGGTGCCGCGCAGGATGTAGCCCATCGCGCCGCTCTGGATCGAGCGGATCACGCAGTCCTCTTCGCCGTGGTAGGTGTAGCAGAGGACGTTGAGCTCGGGCTGGCGGCTCGTGATCTGCTGGATGAGGCCGCACATGTCCTGGCCGCCGAGCTGGACGTCGGTGATGAGCACGTTGATGTCGCGGCGCAGGTGCATGGCCGTCTCGCACTCGGCGGGCGTCACCGCGTAGCCGACGACGGTGATGTCGGGCTGCGTGTTGAGCTGGTTGGCCATGCGCCGGGCTTCGGTCTTGCTGTCGGTGAAGATGTAGACGCGGATGGCGTTCTTCTTGGCGAGCCCGTCGGGGCCGTCAAGCGAGATTTTCCGGATCGGCGGAAGGGAGGCTGAGCCGGAGAGGGAAGAAAAGGAGTCTGTCATTTTTTTCAGCAGGGCGTTACATCGGCATTCGTTGAGGGTAGATTTATACCGCATTTTTGGGATTGATGCTGAAAAAGCCGGCCGAAGGGCGGCAGATAGCCCCTCGGCCGGAAGCTCACAGGAGGAGCCTCAGGAGGCCGAACGCCGCTTATCCGGGCGTTCGGCGGCGGCTCAGTAAAGCCCCGTCTTGACGTGCGGGACGTAAGGTTCCTCAAGCGCTTTTTTCTCGTCTTCGTCGAGCTTCACGTCAAGCGCGGCGACCGCTTCCTCAACGTGCTTCACGCTCGTGGTGCCCACGATCGGCGCCGTGACGGCCGGGTTGCTGAGCACCCAGGCGAGCGCTTCCTGCGCCATGCTGCGGCCGTGCTCGGCGGCCACCTTCTGCAGGCGGTCGACGACGGGGCGGTCAGCGTCCTTCGTGGCGTCCCAGACCATCGGCGAAACGCCGTCGATGCGCGAGCGGGCCGTCTGCGTGCCCCAGGGACGGGTGCAGCGGCCGCCGGCGAGCGGGCTCCACGGCACCACGGCCATGCCGCGGTCGGCGCACAGCGGCAGTATCTCGCGCTCCTCCTCCCGGTAAATCAGGTTGTACTGGGGCTGCAGGGAAACAAATTTCGTCCAGCCGTGCTGCTCGGCGATGTTCTGCATGCGCTCAAGCTGCCAGGCAAAGATGGTCGAGGCGCCGATGTAGCGCGCCTTGCCGCTTTTGACGACGTCGTTGAGCGCTTCCATGATCTCTTCCATGGGCGTGCCCGGATCAAGGCGGTGGATCTGGTAGACGTCGACGTAGTCGAGCCCGAGGCGCTCAAGGCTGTGGTCGATCTCGGCCATGATGTTCTTGCGCGAGAGGCCGGCGCCGTTCGGACGGCCCGGGCGCATGGCGAAGTTCACCTTCGTGGCCACGACGATCTCGTCGCGGTTGAGGCCGAACTCGCGGATGTAGCGCCCCGTGTAGATCTCGCTCGTGCCCATCTGGTACACGTTGGCGGTGTCGAAGTAGTTGATGCCGAGCTCGACGGCCCTCCTGAAAATGGGCTTGCCTTCCTCGTAGCTCTTGGCCCAGGGGAAAACGCCGCCCGGGGCGTCGGACTGACCGAAGCTCATCATGCCCAGGCAGATGCGCGAAACTTCCATGCCGGTGCGGCCGAACTTGACGTATTGCATTTTTGACTCCTCTCGAGAAGCACAGGTGAATTGACTGACAGGAGCCATTCTAGGGAGCCGTTATTAAAAAATTAAATATAATTACTTAATTATCAATCAAAAAATTTGATAACAAAAAAGGAGCTCCGCCGTGAGGATCAGACAGCTGGAATGCATCGCCGAGCTTGCGAAAACGGGCAGCTTCAGCCGGGCCGCCGAAAACCTTTCCATGGCGCAGCCCACGCTTTCCTATCAGATCAGGGAAGCCGAGGAAGAGGTCGGCTTCCCGATTTTCTCCCGCTCGGGGCGCGGCGCCGCCCTGACGGGGCCGGGGCGGCAGTTCGCCGAGGCGCTCGCCGGCATCCTCACCGAGTACCGCGAGGCGGTGGAGCTCGGGCAGAACTTTGCCTCGCGCTTCCGGGAAGACATCCGCATCATGATGCCGATACGCTCGGCGATCTGGTTCCTGCCGCAGGCCATGGAGCAGTTCCGCGGGACCAACCCCGAAGTGTCCGTGACGCCGGGCTTCGACTGGGACCGCGGCATCGACCGCTTCCTGAAGGGCGAAAGCGACATCCTCTTCGCTTTCCGCGATGACGTGCGCCATGTGCCCGACATCGTGCGGCACCCGCTTTTCGAGAGCGGCATCTACCTTGTCACCCGCCTCGACGACCCGCTCGCAAAGCGCAGGAGCGTCACCGAGGAGGATTTCCGGGGCCGCTCGCTGATGGTCGGCGGGCCTTCGCAGCCGCCGCTGCGCGCCGTGCAGCAGCGCGTGCGCGAGCGCTCGGGCTGCGCGGCCTTCAACAGCGAGAGCCACGACATGTCGCTCACTTACGTCGCGTCGGGAAGGGGCATCGTGCTCTCGCCCGGGTACCTGAACGATCACAGCGGCGCCTTCGCCTGGATCCCTTTCAAGTGCCCCGAGCGCATCCCGTGCGTGCTCTGCACGCACCGCGAGGACAGGCGGCCGGAAGTCAAGGCCTTCGTCGGGCTGATCAGGAGCTTTTACATCGGTCATCCCGAATTTCCCGTCTAGCGCGCAATCGGGTAGGAGGCTCGGGATCACCCCGAGCCGTCCTCCCACACCACCCACCGTACGGTTCCGTAGTGGGCGGTTACCTCTGGATTGCAATACAACGGACGGGGAACGGCCTGTACCGCCCCTCTGCGATGCTTTTCACCAGATCGGCTCCACTGGCTTTGAGGTGAGGTCACTGACCTCCGTGCCGTCAACGCCCGCACTGCCCTTGTTCGAGACCACGGCCTTATAGGCCCGATTTCGGGTTTGCTCGATCAAGTATGGTTTCCAGATCAATCATCTCGTCTGTCGTTTGCCTGTGATGTTGCTCCTGCGGCTGTCCTCAGATCCCTCACCGACCCTTCCGTATCCTCCCGATTCCGTCGGTACTTTCCATCTGGTACCCCTCTTGGGGATTTTTCGGCTGTTGCATGATCGTTTCGGTGGCCTTAGGCATCACCTCCATTGGTTTCGGCCCTTCCTGCCAACCATCTCGGCAGTACTACGGCCTCTGCTGACTTCTCACGGCAAGCTTTACTCCGTCCGCCCTGCGGGCTGACGTCCGTGAGACCTCCTCGGGTAAGAACACGATCCTTCCCATCATCTGCCTGCCGCATTTACACCTCGGGTTCCGTGTAGCTTAGGACTTCACCTTGTTCGGCAGGCTTATCCACCTTCGTATGCCTCATGCGGTTCCTGTTCGTCAGGCCAATGGTTTGCCTCGGGCTTCCTTCAGATCCCGCCTCACGGCGGACACCCTTGCCTCCGGCTATGTGCTTGGTGCTACCCCCCCCCTGCACTCGGGACTTTCACCCGTAGAATCGTGCTCATGCCGAGCACACCGAAAAAGGCCGGCTGCCCGGAAAGGGGCGGCCGGCCTGCGCCGAAGGCGGATCCTTAAGGCACTCAGGCCTGGCGGATGATCAGCAGCGGCACATCGCTCTCAGCGGCGATGCGCGTGGCGGTCGAGCCCATGACGGCGGCCTTGAAGCGGCCGTAGCCGTGGGAGCCCATGACCACGACGTCGAGCTTCTTCTTCTTCGCGAAGGCGGAGATCTCGTCGCCGGCGTTGCCGACGAGGCAGATTTCCTTGGCCTTGACGGCGGCCTTGGCAAAGAGCGGGCGAAGCGGCTCGACGGCCTCGTTGAACTCGTCCTTCTGCAGCTCGAGCACTTCCTCTTCGGAGAGCGCGGGGAGCGCCATGCCGGCCATGTCGGGCATGACGGCGCCGGCGTAGTCGCTCACGACGTTGAGCAGGTAGAACTGCGCGCCCGTGCCGAAGAGCGAGATGTGCTTGAGCGCATAGCGCACGGCGGCCTTGCCGTACTTGGAGCCGTCGACGGCGATGCCGACGCGCAGCGCATCGCTCTTGGGCGTGCTCTTGCCGCGGATCATCAGCACCGGGCACTTGCTCTTGGCGAGCACGCCGTTCGAGACGGAGCCGAAGAAGAGGCCCTTCAGGGCGCTCTGGCCGCGGGAGCCCATGCAGATGAGGTCCACGTTGAGCTTTTCGGCTTCGGCGGCGATGCTGTCGGACGCTTCGCCGACGATGTAGGACTCGTTGGCCTGGAAGCCCACCTTGCTCAGCACGCGGCGGCAGGGCTCGAAGACCTTCTCCGCCTCATCTTCGTAGTAGCGCGTGAGCGAGTCCTGGCCGACGAGGCGGCAGGCGCGCGCGGGAAGCGGCAGCTGCACGTTGAGCACTTCGATTTCGGGCTTGCTGCCGAGCAGCGTGGAGCGAGAGGCGATGAACTCAACAGCATGCAGGCTGTTTTCACTGCCGTCGACGGGAACGAGAATGCGCATAAATCCTCCTGAGTTCTTCGGGCCGCCGCGGCGTTTTGGATTATCCTTGACACCGCAGCGCTTATTTCTGAAAGCCGCCTGAATTGCAGGCGGTTTCTTAAGCATCACTTTAACGGTTTCCGCTCCTCAAGGATATAGGGATTTGACGTACAGAATTCCCGTTTTCTTGCGCGAGGACAAAAAATTTCGAAAATTTATTTTTCGATTTTTGATCGGAGCCCTGCAAAATTTCGAAAAACGATTTTTTGATTTTTTGCATAGAGATGATCAAAAAATTTTGGCCGTACAAATAAAAAACTGATATGGGAACGACAAAAGATCCGAGACGCTTCGGCGGCATAGGCCGCGTCTTCGGCGAAGAAAACGCCCGCCGCATCTTCGCTTCGCACGTCACCGTGGTCGGCATGGGCGGCGTGGGCAGCTGGGCCGTCGAGGCACTCGCCCGCTCGGGCGTGGGGCGCCTCACGCTCATCGACGGCGACCGCACCGAGGTCTCGAACACCAACCGGCAGCTCCATGCGCTTGAAGGCAATTACGGGCGCCCGAAGGCCGAGGCGATGAAAGAGCGGTGCCTGCTCATCAACCCGCAGGCGCGCATTGACGCCAAGGTCGACTTCGTTACGGCGGAGAACATCGAGGGCCTGATCCCGTCCGAGAGCGATTGGGTGATCGACTGCATCGACGACCTGCGCGGCAAGGCCGAGCTCATTGCCTGGGCCAAGGCGCGCGGCATCCTCATCGCCTGCGCGGGCGGCGCCGCGGCTAGGACCGATCCCGGCCAGGTCACCGTCTCGGACCTGGCGCGCGCCAAGGGCGATCCCCTCCTCGGGAAGGTGCGCACGCTGCTGCGGCGCGAGCACGGTTTCCCGGCCGGGTCCGCCAACGGCCGCTCGAAGCTTTTCGGCGTTCCCGCCGTCTACAGCACGGAGCCGCTGCGGCAGCCCGGGCCCGACAGCATCGAGGCCGCGGGCGCCGCGCCCGGCGCGCGCATCGGCGTGGGCGCGTTTGCCCCCGTGACGGCCACGGCGGGGCTGCGGCTTGCCGCCCTCGTGCTCAATGATCTTGCGGGGCATTCCCGCTAAAATGTCAGCACGCGCGGGGCCGGGCGCAAAAGCGCGGCGCCCCGCAGGGACAGGACATCTTTAGGAAAACAATATGTACAAGCGCATTCTCGTTCCGACCGACGGCTCGGAAATGTCGGGCAAGGCCCTCGATGCGGCCGCCCGCTTTGCCAAGCCGCTCGGCGCTTCGCTCGTGATTGTCAATGTGGTGGAGCCTTACTCCTACACGAACCTTTCTGAGTACCGCCCCGAGTCGATCGAGCAGTACGACGAGCGCGTCAGCGCCGAGGCCGAGGACCTCCTCGCAAACTGCAAGCGCCGCTGCGACGAGCTCGGCGTGGCCGCCAAGACCGTCATGGTGAAGAGCTTCTCGCCGGCCGATGCGATCATCGAGCAGTCGAAGAAGAACGACTGCGACATCGTGTTCATGGCGAGCCACGGCCGCCAGGGCTTCGCCGCCGTGCTGCTCGGCTCGGAAACGCAGAAGGTTCTGACGCACTCGACCATCCCCGTGATGGTTTACCGCTGATAGCCCGCGCGGAACCCCGAGAACGGGGCTCTCTTCCTGTAGAATCCAAGCAGCCGCCGCGCCCGACGCGGCGCGGCATGCATACCACATATATATGAAATGCCCGGCGCGCCCGAGAAAAGGCTGCGCCGCCAAGGAGCAGATATGGCCGAAGAGCAGAAAGACGAAATCGATTCCATGAACGCTCAGATGGATTCGACCAACCTTTATTCCGAAGAAGTCGTCACGGACCGCAAGGTCGGCACGATCCGCGTGCTCACGCCGGTGACCCCCGAGGGCCGCCGCGACGCCGCCCGTCCGATGGTCTTCCTCGGCGAGGCGCAGATCATGACCCAGATGGGCCCGATCCCCATTTCCTTCGAGATCCCGGCGCAGACCGTCGCCGAGGCGGTCGCCGGCTACGGCGATGCCGCCAAGAAGGGCCTGCGCGACACGATTGAAAAGCTCCGCGCGCTGCGCCGCGACGCCGCCAACCAGATCGTCACGCCCGACATGCCGGGCTTCCAGGCGCCTCCCGCCGACGGCGGCAGCGGCCTCGGCGGCAGCGGCCTGGTGATGCCGTAACTTTCCCGCTTGCGAGGAATTCGGCGGGGCATGGCTCGGGGCCGTGCCCCGCATTGTCAATGACGAACGAAAAACCTTTTGACAGAGCGGCGCTCGACGCCGCCGACAAGAAGCTCCTGCGCGACGGCCATATCGCCAACGCGGTGGTGAGCCTCGTCACGGTCGGCGGCCGCAAGTGGACCGTCAAGGACTTCTCGGCGCGCCCCTGGTACGTGCGCTGGTTCCTGGCGCCCTACCTGCTGCACCACGAGCTCTCGATCCTGAAGCGCCTGAAGGGCGTCGACGGCGTGGCGGGCGAGGCCTTCCGCATCGACGGCTGCGCGCTCGCGATCGAATACACCGAAGGCACGAGCATGGGGCACGTGCCGCGCGAAAAAATCACGCCCGCCTTCCTCGAAAGCTTCGAAAAGCTGCTGAAAACCGTGCACGGGCGCGGCGTCGTGCACCTTGACGTGCGCGGCACGGGCAACGTAATGTACCGTCCGGACGGCACCCCGGCGCTCATCGATTTCCAGGCCTCGGTGCCGACCCGCTGGCTCCCGGGGCCGCTGCGCCGCCTGCTCGAGGACATCGACATGTCGGGCGCTTACAAGAAGTGGGCCGAATACCAGCCCGACGCCATGGGCGATTTCCGCCGCGCCGAATGGAAGCGCACCGACAGGCTGCGCCGCCTGTGGATCTTCCGCGGCTACCTGGGACTGCGCAAGTAGCCCCGCCGCAGCGGCCGCCGCGCGCGGGCCGCCGGCGCATTTTTCTTTTTTCCGGAGGGCAGGGACAGCCCTGCCCCTTACACCTGCAACCATAGGACAGATATGGCTCAGTACGTCTTCACGATGAACCGCGTTGGCAAGGTCGTGCCTCCCAACCGCCAGATTCTCAAGGACATCTCACTTTCGTTTTTCCCGGGCGCCAAGATCGGCGTGCTCGGCCTCAACGGCGCGGGCAAGTCGACGCTGCTGCGCATCATGGCGGGCGTCGACAAGGACATCGAGGGCGAAGCCGTCCCGATGAAGGGCATCAAGATCGGCTACCTGCCCCAGGAGCCCGCGCTCGATCCCGAGAAGACCGTGCGCCAGACCGTCGAGGAAGGCATGGGCGAGGTGATGCAGGCGCAGGCGCGCCTCGAGGAGGTCTATGCGGCCTATGCCGAGCCCGATGCGGACTTCGACGCGCTCGCCGCCGAGCAGGCCAAGCTCGAGGCGATCATCGCCGCGGCGGGCACCAACGCCGACACGCAGATGGAGATCGCGGCCGACGCGCTCCGCCTGCCGCCCTGGGACGAGAAGATCGAGCACCTCTCGGGCGGCGAGCGCCGCCGCGTGGCGCTCTGCCGCCTGCTGCTCTCGCGCCCCGACATGCTGCTCCTCGACGAGCCGACGAACCACCTCGACGCGGAATCCGTCGAGTGGCTCGAGCAGTTCCTGCACCGCTTCCCGGGCACCGTCGTGGCGGTGACGCACGACCGCTACTTCCTCGACAACGCCGCCGAGTGGATCCTCGAGCTCGACCGCGGCGAAGGCATTCCCTGGAAGGGCAATTACTCCTCCTGGCTCGATCAGAAGGAAAAGCGCCTCGAGATCGAGCAGCGCCAGGAAGACGCGCGCATGAAGGCGATCAAGCACGAGCTCGAGTGGGTGCGCCAGAACCCGAAGGGCCGCCGCGCCAAGTCGAAGGCCCGCCTCACGCACTTCGAGGAGCTCTCGAGCGTCGAGCACCAGGCGCGCAACGAGACCAACGAGATCTTCATTCCCGTGGCCGAGCGCCTCGGCAACCAGGTGATCGAGTTCAGCCACGTCTCGAAGGGCTTCGGCGACCGGCTGCTGATCGACGACCTCTCCTTCACGGTGCCGCCCGGTGCCATCGTCGGCGTGATCGGCCCGAACGGCGCCGGCAAGTCGACGCTCTTCCGCATGATCACCGGCAAGGAAAAGCCCGATGCGGGCGAAATCAAGCTCGGGTCGACCGTGCACCTCGCTGCCGTCGACCAGCTGCGCGGGTCGCTGCCCGACGACAAGACCGTCTTCGAGGCGATCTCGGGCGGCCAGGACCTGATCCGCGTGGGGCGCTTCCAGATGCCCGCGCGCGCCTACCTCGGCCGCTTCAACTTCAAGGGCGCCGACCAGCAGAAGGTGGTCGGCAAGCTCTCGGGCGGCGAGCGGGGGCGCCTGCACCTCGCGAAGATGCTCATGACGGGCGGCAACGTCCTGCTCCTTGACGAACCCTCGAACGACCTCGACGTCGAGACGCTGCGCGCTCTCGAGGACGCGCTCCTTGAGTTCGCCGGCTGCGTGATGGTGACGAGCCACGACCGCTGGTTCCTCGACCGCATCGCCACGCACATCCTCGCCTTCGAGGGCGACTCGAAGGTGGTCTTCTTCGACGGCAACTACAGCGAGTACGAAGCCGACAAGCGCCGCCGCCTGGGCGAAGAGGGCGCCGCGCCCAAGCGCCTGCGCTTCAAGCCGCTCAAGCACTGACCCGTTCGCGGGCGTTTCGTAATAAGGCGTGTCTTTGACACGCCTTTTACATGCGTGCCGCTACAATGGCGGCTCTGATCAGGCAAATGCCCGCATAAAAGAAAAGAGACCCAGGATGGATTGGATCTATATGCTTCAGGCCGTCGTGCTCGGCATCGTCGAAGGCCTCACCGAATTCCTGCCCGTGAGCTCCACGGGGCACCTCATCGTGGCCGCCGACCTCGTGAACTTCACGGGGAAGGGCGCCGACACGTTCGTGATCGCCATTCAGGCGGGCGCCATCCTCGCCGTGTGCTGGTACTACAGGGAGCGCATTGCGGCCGTGCTCCGCGGGCTCTTTTCGGACAAGAAGCAGCAGAACCTCGCCGTCAACACCATCGTGGCGTTCCTCCCCGCGGCCGTCGTGGGCGTGATGGTGAGCAGCCTCCTCAAGAAGTATCTCTTCAACCCCGTCACGGTGGCCGCGGCGCTCGTGATCGGCGGCTTCATCATCCTCTGGGTCGAAAAGCGCCAGGCGCGCCTCGGCATCAAGCCGCGCGTGCTCGAGATGGACGACATGAACGCGATGGACGCGCTCAAGGTCGGCATTGCGCAGTGCTTCTCGATGATTCCGGGCACGAGCCGCTCGGGCGCCACCATCATCGGCGGCATGATCTTCGGGCTGTCGCGCAAGGCCGCGACCGAATTTTCTTTCTTCCTGGCGATTCCGACCATCTTCGGCGCCACGGTCTGGGACCTCTGGAAGTCGCGCGACGTGCTGACGGCCGACGGCCTGCCGGAGCTCGCGATCGGCACGGCCGTGTCGTTCTTCTCGGCGCTGGCCGTCGTGCACTGGCTTATCCGCTACGTTTCCGGCCACGACTTCCGCGGCTTCGGCTGGTATCGCATCTTCTTCGGCGGCGTGATCCTGATCACCTGGGCCACGGGCATCGTGGCCTGGTAAGCCTCTCTCCTGCGAAACGCTCTTCGAAACGCCGGCGCACGGCACTGCGCCGGCGTTTCCTTTGCCCGAAAAAAGCATTCCCCGGCTTTCCGGAGAAAGCCGGGGAATGCGAAGCGGATCGTGCGGGCGGTTATTTCCTGATGTAGACCAGGTCCCAGATGCCGTAGCCGAGCTTTTCGCCGCGGTTCTGGAATTTTGTCTTCGGGCGCTCGCAGAGCGGGTTGGCCATCACGGGGCTGAAGTGGCCGCGGCCGTAGAGGTTCTCGAGCTTCGGCTCGCCGTCGAGCACTTCGAGCATCTGCGCGGAGTAGTCCTCCCAGTCGGTGGCGCAGTGGATGTAGCCGCCCGGGCGGATGCGCGAGGCAAGCAGCCCGATGAAGGGCTGCGCGACGAGGCGGCGCTTGTGGTGGCGCTTCTTGCGCCAGGGATCGGGGAAGAAGATGTGCACGCCCTCCAGCGAGTTCTCCGGGATCATGTCGCGCACCACGTCGACGGCGTCCCAGCGGAAGATGCGCACGTTGGTGAGCGCCATCTCGTGCAGGCGCTTGGCGAGTGCGCCGACGCCGGCGGCGAACACCTCGCAGCCGATGAAGTTCACTTCGGGGTGCGCCTGCGCGATCGCCGCGGTCGTCTCGCCCATGCCGCAGCCGATTTCGAGCACCGTCGGGGCCTGGCGGCCGAACGCGGCGGCGAAATCGAGGGGCTCGGGCCTGTACTCGAGCTGGTAGAGCGGGAGCGTGTCGGTGAGCGCGCGCTGCTGCGCGGCGGAAATGTGGCCGCGGCGCATGACGAACGAGCGGATGTGACGGTGCTTGAGCTCCTCGAGCTCTTCAGGGCTCAGCGGTTTCTTTTCGGAATGTTCTTCCATTTGCTTACGAAGGGACGGGCACGAAAAATCCCGCAGGCCGATTCGAAGTGCTTGCGGGACTGATCGAATTTGGAGCGGGTGAAGGGGGTCGAACCCTCGTCTTTAGCTTGGGAAGCTATTGCTCTGCCGTTGAGCTACACCCGCGAGGGATGCAATTATACCTGAAGCGCCGTCCGGGTGCCGCTTCGACGGCGCCCCGGGCGGGAGCTCCCTTACTTGTGCGAGATCTTCTTGACGATCGTGTCGCCGATGCCCTGCAGGCCCTGGACGACGATGATGAGCACGAGCACGACGGTCCACATCACCTCGGGCATGAAGCGCTGGTAGCCGTAGCGGATGCCGAGGTCGCCGAGGCCGCCGCCGCCGATGGCGCCGGCCATGGCCGAGGCGCCCACCAGGCTGATCGCCGCGATCGTGAGGCCGGCGACGATGCTCGGCATCGCCTCGGGCACAAGGACCTTGGTGACGATCTGCAGGTTCGTCGCGCCCATCGACTGGGCGGCTTCGATGAGGCCGCGGTCGACTTCGCGCAGGCTCGTCTCGACGATGCGCGCGATGAACGGCGCCACAGAGATCGTGAGGGGCACGATGGCCGCGGCCGTGCCGATCGAGGTGCCGACGATGAGCCTCGTGAGCGGGATGATGGCAACAAGCAGGATGATGAAGGGCACCGAGCGCACGGCGTTGACGATGACGCCGAGGACGCTGTTGAAGATCGGCATCGGCAGGAACGACTTCTTGTTCGTGACGTAGAGCAGGATGCCGAGCGGAATGCCGATCGCCGCGCCGATGGCGCCGGCGATGGCGACCATCTGCAGCGTTTCCAGGAACGAGTCCCAGATCATGGAAAAGAGATTACCGGACATCGTTGATCTCCTCGACGACCACGCCGCTTTCCTTAAGGAACGTTACGACGCTGTGATAGGTGTTGAAATCGGTGGAAATGAGCACGGTGAGCGAGCCGATGGTCTGGCCCTGCATGTCGTCGACCGTGCCGCGCAGGATGTTGAAGTCCATGTTGAAGCGGCGCGAGCACTCCGAAATGACGGGCTTGGTCACCTCGCTGCCGATGAAGGCAAGGCGGAGCAGGTGCACGGAGCTGCCGCTCGCGGCCTCCTTCTTGGCGCGGCGCACGGTGTCGACGACCGAGGGCGGCATGTCGCGGGCCATCACGTTGCCGATCAGCGCCTTGGTGGTCTCGTGCTGCGGGGCCATGAAGATGTCGGCGACGTTGCCCGTCTCGACGATGCGGCCCGTGTCGATGACGACGACGCGCGAGCAGATCTGCTTCACGACTTCCATCTGGTGCGTGATCATGACGATCGTCACGCCGAGCTTCTCGTTGATGCGCTTCAGCAGCTCGAGGGTCGTTTTCGTGCTTTCCGGGTCAAGGGCCGAGGTGGCCTCGTCCGAGAGCAGGACCTTCGGGTCGTTGGCGAGGGCGCGAGCAATGCCGACGCGCTGCTTCTGGCCGCCCGAGAGCTGCGACGGATATTTGTTGACGTGGTCCGAGAGCCCGACGAGCTCGATGAGCGGCATCACCTTCTCGCGGATCGCATCGCTCGCGACGCCCGCGAATTCGAGCGGCAGCGCGACGTTTTCGTAGACCGTGCGGGAGCTGAGCAGGTTGAAGTGCTGGAAGATCATGCCGATCTGGCGGCGCATGTTCCGCAGCTGCTCCTCGTTCATGTCGTTGAGCACCTGCCCGTCGACGATCACGCGGCCCTCGCTCGGCCGGTTGAGGAGGTTGATGCAGCGCACGAGCGTGGACTTGCCGGCGCCCGAGCGGCCGATGATGCCGAAGATCTCGCCTTTGTTGATTTCGAGCGAGACATCGTCGAGCGCCTTGAACTCGCGGCCTTCCGGCGTGCGGTAAAGCTGAGAAATGTGTTCGAGCTTGATCATGCTGGAGAATCCGAAAAACAATGGGGTCAAGTTTACTTGGGCCGGGGCGGCTTCAGGACTGAAAACCGCCGGAATCTGCAGATTTTTGAGGTATTACCCCTTTTCCCGGCGGCCGGATACAAAAAATCCCGCCCAATTCTTCATTGGCGGGATGCTGCAGGAAGCCGAATGGTGGGAACGCAGGGGATCGAACCCTGGACCGACGGATTAAGAGTCCGCTGCTCTACCAGCTGAGCTACGTTCCCACGGCTTGACAGATTGTAAAGGAATGGTGGGAACGCAGGGGATCGAACCCTGGACCGACGGATTAAGGGTCCGCTGCTCTACCAGCTGAGCTACGTTCCCATTCCTAAATTTTTCAGCGTGGTGGGTCGTGTGGGGCTCGAACCCGCGACCAACGGATTAAAAGTCCGCTGCTCTACCAACTGAGCTAACGACCCACCGTTGCCAGGCTCAAAGCGTCATAAGACGAACATCAAGCTGAGGGCATGAATTCTGCACACATTTGATCGGTTTGTCAAGGGCACGCAGATCTGCGCCCGAAAAATGATTTTCCGGCCGCTTTTGATCGTACGATAAAAAGTCTCATTGGTTAGGGTTATCCCTAACAAAAGAGACTAGCGAAACACGATTTTTTCAGGCATCATGTGTCTGTCGGCAGTTTTTGATCGATCCATTTTCCAATGGGTTTAGAAATAAAATTTTCATAAAACTGCGATAGAGTTTAATAAAATGATCCTTTATTTTGCATTCGGCAATTAGCGCCGGTGCAATCATTGAAAAATAATAAGGAGACACGCGATGGCCGCTAAGAGTTCTGCCGCCGGCACCCGTCCCGGGCGCATGGAAGGCGACGAGCGCAAGAAGGCGCTCAGCATTGCGCTGGCAAACATTGAAAAGCAGTTCGGCAAGGGCGCGATCATGCGCATGGCCGACGACGACGTGAACGAAGACATCGACGTCGTCTCGACCGGCTCGCTCGGGCTCGACCTGGCGCTCGGCGTGGGCGGCCTGCCCCGCGGGCGCATCATTGAGATCTTCGGCCCGGAATCCTCGGGCAAGACGACGCTCGCGCTCTCGGTGATTTCCGAGATGCAGAAGCTCGGCGGCACGTGCGCCTTCATCGACGCGGAGCACGCCCTTGACGTGCAGTACGCGCAGCGCCTCGGCGTGGTGCTTCCCGAGCTGCTCCTCTCGCAGCCCGATACGGGCGAGCAGGCGCTCGAGATCACCGATGCGCTCGTGCGCTCGGGCTCGGTCGACCTGATCGTCGTCGACTCCGTCGCCGCCCTCGTCCCGAAGAGCGAAATCGAGGGCGACATGGGCGACGCGCTGCCCGGCCTGCAGGCCCGCCTGATGTCCCAGGCGCTGCGCAAGCTCACGGGCTCGATCACCAAGACGAAGTCCATGGTCATCTTCATCAACCAGATCCGCATGAAGATCGGCGGCTACGGCAATCCCGAGACGACGACGGGCGGCAACGCGCTGAAGTTCTACAGCTCGGTGCGCCTCGACATCCGCCGCATCGGCACGATCAAGCGCGGCGACGAGGTGATCGGCAACGAGACCCGCGTCAAGGTCGTCAAGAATAAGGTTGCGCCTCCCTTCAAGCAGGCCGAGTTCGACATCCTCTACGGCGAGGGCATTTCGCGCTACGGCGAGATCATCGACATCGGCACCGAGGTGGGCGTGCTTGACAAGTCGGGCGCCTGGTATTCCTACGAAGGCCGCCGCCTTGGCCAGGGCAAGGAAAACGTCCGCGACCTGCTCAAGGAAGACAAGGCGCTCTGCGCGGAAATCGAAGGCAAGATCCGCGAAGCGAAGGGCATCCACACGAAGGGAGCCCCCGCGGCCGCGCAGGCCTCCGCACCGGCTGCCGCCGCTGACGAGGCGCCCGCCGAGCCGGCCGTCACGAGCGAGCCCGACGTCGCGCCGGATCCCGATCTCGATCTTTAAAGGAGCCTGAAGCTCCGGACTGCAGGAAAAGGGGTGTCTCTTCTTGGGAGAGCCCCTTTTTCGCATGAATGGGAAGCGAAACCGATGAGCAGAACCAAGGACGGAGATTTCGGACGCGGCACGCTCGTGCTCTGGGGCGACGACGGCCTCGAGGAAGCGGATGCGCTTGAGGCGCCCGAAAAGCGTCCCGCGCAGGAAGAGGCGCCCTTTGCGGCAGGCGAGGCCGAAAGCTCAGGGCCTGAGCGGCCCTGCGCGGCGGAGCGCCGCGCGCGCCCTGCCGCGCCCCGCGCCCTGAGGAGCGCCGACCCGGCGGAGGAAGGCATCGTGCGCGTGCGCCCGAAGGTGCTGCCGCGCCGCCAGAGAAGCACGTTCTCAAGCGAGGACGACTTCTGCAACGATCCCGAGGAGCTTGAGCGCCGCAGCGAGGCGAAGAAAGCCCGCCGCGCGCCGCGGCCCGAGCTTTCGGTCTTTGCCCGCGCCGTGGCGGCGCTCGCGCGCCGCGAGCACTCGAAAAAGGAGCTCCGCGAGAAGCTCCTGCGCAAGCTCGGCGAGGAGCGCGAGGGCGAGATCGACGAGGCACTCGAGCGGCTCGAGAAGCTCGGCTACCTCTCCGACGAGCGCTTCGCCGAGGGCAGGGCCCGCGTGCGGGCGGCCTCGATGGGGGACGCGCGGATAAAAAGGGAGCTCATCATGAGCGGCGTGTCGCCCGAAAAGGCGAAGGCGGCGCTCGATACGATCGGGGAAAGCGAAGAGGTGAGGGCGTGGCGCGTGTGGCGCCGCCGCTTCAGCGCGCTGCCCGCCGACCGCAGGGAGCGCGACCGTCAGGTGCGCTACCTGCTCTACCGCGGCTTTTCCATGAATTCGATCGAGCGCGTGCTGCGCGGCAGGGTGGAAATCCCGGACGGGGAGAGCTGAAAAGCGGGCGGACGCTTCTTTTCCTTGCGGCAGAAGGGATTGAGCGGCAAAACGCCGAAATCGCGCAGAGGGCGCGGCCGCGCCTTGATAAAATCAACCGTATTTTCCACACCCTGAACAGCTCCGGAGGCTATTTTGGAATCTCTTATTGACCTGCTTGTCAATCTGAACTGGGCGGCAGTCGGCCAGATCATCATGATCGACGTCCTGCTCGGCGGCGACAATGCCGTGGTGATCGCCATGGCCTGCCGCAATCTGCCCCACGAACAGAGATCCAAAGGCATTTTCTGGGGCACGCTCGGCGCCATCACGCTGCGCGTCATCCTCATCACCTTCGCGGTGATGCTGCTCGACCTGCCGTTCCTCAAGGTGGCCGGCGCCTGCCTGCTGCTGTGGATCGGCGCGAAGCTCCTGCTGCCCGACGACAACGACGAGCACAGCGTGGCGGGCAGCCAGAAGCTGCTCGGCGCGATCCGCACCATCATCATGGCCGACTTCGCGATGAGCTTCGACAACGTGATCGCCATCGCGGGCGCCGCCCAGCAGGCGCACGAGGCGCACCAGACGCTGCTCGTCATCTTCGGCCTGCTTGTTTCGGTGCCCTTCATCGTGTTCGGCTCGACCGTGATCCTGAAGCTGCTCGACCGCTTCCCGATCATCGTGTGGTTCGGCGCCGGCATGCTCGGCTGGATCGCCGGCGGCATGATCACGTCGGACAACTACGTCACCACGCATTGGCCCGAGCTCGCCTTCACGCTGCACTATCCGGTGAGCATCGCCTGCGCGGCGCTGGTGCTTGTGATCGGCTACTTCTGGTCGAAGGCGAAGATGAAAGCGATCATGGCCAAGCAGAAGTCAAAGAAGATCCAGGGCGACGCCGCCGGAAAGAGCGGGTCGTAAAGCACGCCAAGCCGCTTTCGAACCATGAAAAAGGCTGCCGGTCAGCGAAAACCGGCAGCCTTTTATGTTTTTTTCGGGAGGCCGCGCGCCTTACGGCTTGGTCGCGTCGATGAAGCCGCCGCCCAGGCACACGTCGCCGCAGTAGAGCACGGCGCTCTGGCCGGGCGTCGCGGCCCACTGGGGCTTCTCGAAGCTGAGCGTGAACCCGCCGTCGCTCACGTCCGAAATCGTGCAGGGATCGTCGGGCTGGCGGTAGCGCGTCTTGACGGTGAGGCCCTCGGCGCTCTCGGGCGCGTGCCCCGCGACCCAGCTCGGCTGCACGGCGCGCAGCCGGTGGCTCAGCAGCCACGGATGGTCGTGCCCCTCGCAGACCCAGAGCGTGTTGGTCGCGAGATCCTTCCTGGCGACGAACCAGGGCTCGCCGTTGCCGTCCGCACGGCCGCCGATGCCGATGCCCTTGCGCTGGCCGATCGTGTAGAAGGCGAGCCCGATGTGCTCGCCGATCACCTTGCCTTCGGGCGTTTTGATGGGGCCGGGCTTGGTCGGCAGGTAGCGGTTGAGGAACTGCCTGAAAGGGCGCTCGCCGATGAAGCAGATGCCCGTCGAGTCCTTCTTTTTCGCGTTAGGCAGCCTGATGTCGGCGGCGATGCGGCGCACCTCGGTCTTAAGCATGCCGCCGACGGGGAAGAGCACGCGCGAGAGCTGCTCCTGCGTGAGGCGGTGCAGGAAATAGCTCTGGTCCTTGCCCGGGTCGACGCCGCGCAGCAGCTCGACGCCCGCGTCGGTATGGCGCACGCGCGCGTAGTGTCCCGTGGCGATGAGGTCGGCGCCCATGTTCATGGCGTAGTCGAGGAAGGCGCGGAACTTGATCTCGGCGTTGCAGAGCACGTCCGGATTGGGGGTGCGGCCCGCGCTGTACTCGCGCAGGAAGTCCGCAAAGACCCGCTCCTTGTATTCCTTGGCGAAGTTGACCGCTTCGATGTCGATGCCCCACGGTGTCGGCGGCGGCGCTCGCGTCGATGAAGTCCTGGCGCGACGAGCAGTATTCGCTGTCGTCGTCGTCCTCCCAGTTCTTCATGAAAAGGCCGATGACGTTGTAGCCCTGCTCCTTGAGGAGCCAGGCGCTCACGGAAGAGTCGACTCCGCCCGAGAGGCCGAGGACGACGGTTTTCTTACTCATAGATCATTGGGGGCGCGCGCCTGCGGCGCGGCGCGCGGCTTTGTTGCGGGTTGAACAGTAGAATGCGGGTGCTATTTTCACACTTTTTGAGGGCTTCATGATGACAGAGCAGGAAGAACGCCGCGCGGGCCTTACCGCGCTTCTCGGAATCGAGCGCCCGGTGCTGAGCGCGCCGATGAGGAAGGTTGCAACGCCCGAGTTTGTCGCCGCCGTCTCCGAGGCGGGCGGCCTCGGCGTCGTGCCGGCTTTCGTCATGAGCCCCGCCGACATCGAGGCCTTTGCCGCCAAGGTGCGCTCGCTCACCGCCAAGCCCTTTGCCGTCGCGCTTGAGGTGCAGCCGAGAACGCTGCCCGACCCGAAGGCGATCGGCGTCTTCGCCGACGGCATCTCGGCGCTCCTCTCCGAGCTCGGGCTCCCCGACGGCACCGACGGGAAGCTCGAGGAGGCCTACGACCTGCGCTTCGAGCGCGCGCCCCGCTTTGGCGAGCAGTTCGAAGCGGCCTGCGGCGCGCGCCCCGCGGCGATGCTCTCGGTTTTCGGCGGCTTCAGGGAACCCGAGGCCGATGCGCTGAGGGCGCGCGGCATCGTGAACATGGGCGCCGCCACGACGCTTCGCGAGGCCAAGGTGCTCCGCGCGGCCAAGGCCGATGCGATCGTCTGCCAGGGCTCCGAGGCGGCCGGCCCGCGCTGGGCCTTCGAGGACGCCGACACGGCGATGGTGGGCCTCATGGCCCTGGTTCCCGCCGCCGCCCGCGCCACGGGGCTGCCGGTCGTCGCCGCGGGCGGCATCGCGCGCCCGGAGCAGGCGAAGGCCGCCGCCGCGCTCGGCGCGGCGGGCGTCATGGCGGGCACGGCCTTCATCACCGCCGCCGAATCCGGGGCGGGCAAGGCCCTGCGGGACGCCTCGCTCTATGCCTCGGCCGCCGACACCGTGATGACGCGGGTTTACGACGGGTGCTTCTCGCGCGTGCTCAAAAACGGCCTTGTCGAAGCCTTGGCCGATTACGAGACGCATACTGCGCCGCGCCCCCTGCAGGGCATGCTCATGAGGGCGCTCTCCGACAAGGCAGAAGCGCTCGGGCGCTTCGATCTCACCGCGATGCCGCTCGGGCAGTCGGCGGGCCGCAGCGCCTGGCGCAGCGCCGCCGAGGCGGTGAAGGCGCTTTGGCCGGCCGATTTCAATTGAAAACGTCAACCGCTTTGAGACATCAGAACTATCTGTTTTTGGCGTTCAGATATACGTTTTAGTGGTTAACCCTATAAAAAATTCATACATGTCCACAACAAGAAAATAATTTTTATATTGTGAGAAAATAAAAAATATAAGAGGGTTTTCCCGAATAAATGGCGTTTTGATTCCGTCGTTTCGCTTGATTACTATCAATTCCACGCCGAATGCTTACATTAGATAACGCACCGGCGCTCCTGATAATCCAACGAAACGACGGAGGGACTATGTCCTCTTCTGACCTTGAAATAGGCTCCTTGTCCACCTCTGGAAAGCTCAAGGCGCTGATTCTCGGGCCGATCCTCGGGCTGATTGTTTACTTTCTGCTCCCGGATTCCTATACGAACGCAGCGGGCCAGGTCGTTCCTTTCTCGCACGCGGGCAAAGCCTGCCTCGGCGTGACGGTCTGGATGGCCACCTGGTGGCTTACCGAAGCGCTTCCCATCGCGGCGACGGCCATGCTGCCGCTCGTGGTGTATCCGCTTCTGCAGATCACCACGGCCAAGCAGGCGATGTCGAGCTACGCCTCGGGAACGATCTTCCTCTTCATGGGCGGCTTCCTTCTGGCAGCCGGCATTCACCGCTGGCATCTCGACCGGCGCATCGCGCTGATGACGATGAAGCTCTTCGGCACCAAGCCGAACCAGCTCATCCTCGGCCTGATGGCGGCCACGGCGATGCTCTCGGCCTGGGTGTCGAACACCGCCACGGCGGCCATGATGGTGCCGATCGCCATTGCCGTTCTCGGTGTCCTGCGCTCCGCGCAGTCGGGCGAAGCGATGACGGCGGCCGAGGAGAACTTCGGCAAGAGCGTCCTGCTCTCGATTGCCTTTCCGCCTCGATCGGCGGCATGGCTACGCTCATCGGCTCGCCTCCCAACGGCATTTACGCGCGCTTCATGGAGCAGACCTACGGCATCTCGGTCTCCTTTGTGGACTGGCTCAAGGTCGCGCTTCCGGTGTCGCTGCTGCTGATGCCCGCCGCCTACATCCTGCTCACGAAGATCGTCTTCCCCTGCAAGCTCGAGAGCGTGCCGGGCGGCAAGACCTGGGTGAACAGCGAGATTGAAAAGCTCGGGCCCATGTCCCGCGGCGAAAAGACGGTGCTCGTGGTTTTCGCGATCACGGCGCTCCTCTGGATCTTCGGCCCGCTCGTGCGCGGCTTCGAAATGGACGGCGTCAAGCCTTTCAAGGCGCTCTCCGACTCGGTGATCGCCATGGGCGGCGGCCTGCTGCTCTTCATCATCCCGGTCGATGCGCGCCGCGGCGTTGCGGCCCTCGACTGGGGCACGGCCAAGGAAGTCGTCTCGTGGGACGTGCTGCTCCTCTTCGGCGGCGGTCTCACGATGGCGGCGGCCATCCAGAGCACGGGCGCTGCGGCGCTGATCGGCGCCCAGGCGGCCATGCTCGCCGGCACCGGCGAGACGGTGATGATGATGGCGACGGCCACGCTCGTTGAGTTCCTCACCGAGTTCACCTCGAACACGGCGCTGGCTGCGACGATGATGCCGCTCATTTCGGCGGCGGCCGACTCGCTCAAGATCGATCCGCACGGGCTGCTGCTCACCACGGCCCTGGCCGCCTCGAGCGCCTTCATGCTCCCGGTGGCGACGCCTCCGAATGCCATCGTGTTCGGCACGGGCCGCCTGCGCATCATCGACATGCTCAAGGCCGGCTTCCTGCTCAACGTCACCGCGGTCTTCGTGATCACGCTCGTGTGCTCGGTGCTCGGCTAGCACTTCGGCAACAGCTTCCTGGCAGGGAAAGGGCTTTCGCCTTCGGGCGGGAGCCTTTTCTCTTTTCTCCGCCGGCCGCCGCCCTCCCGCCGATGCGCGTCACGCGTTTTGGTGTCTGTCAGACACGTACAGGCATCGTGTATGATGCCCGCAGGCGGGGCCGGCGCCGGCGGTTGCTACAGGTCAATTGAATGTTAAAAAGCACTATTTTGTTGACCTCTGTCAATTTGCCGGAGTCCTCCGACTTATATGAAAAAAAGGCGGCCGTCTCATAATGAAGCCGATACCAAAGGAGGAACCATGCCCTCTTCTGACCTCGAAATAGGCTCCTTGTCTACCTCCGGCAAGCTCAAGGCGCTGATACTCGGACCGATCCTCGGCCTCATCGTTTATTTCATTCTTCCCGATGCCTACACCGGCACGAACGGGCAGCTCGTTCCGTTCTCGCATGCCGGCAAGGCCTGCCTCGGCATGACGGTGTGGATGGCCACCTGGTGGCTCACCGAAGCGATACCGATCGCGGCGACGGCCATGCTGCCGCTCGTGATGTACCCGCTCCTCAACATCACCACCGCCAAGGCGGCGATGGTCAACTACGCCTCGGGAACCATCTTCCTCTTCTTGGGCGGCTTCCTGTTGGCGGCCGGCATCCACCGCTGGCATCTCGACCGGCGCATCGCGCTGATGACGATGCTCGTCTGCGGCACCAAGCCCAATCAGATGATTCTCGGCCTGACGCTCGCGACGGCAGTGCTCTCGGCCTGGGTGTCGAACACCGCCACGGCGGCCATGATGGTGCCGATCGCCATCGCCGTGCTCGGCGTCGTGCGCTCCGCGCAGCCGAGCGAGGGTGATCACCAAGGAAGAGAAGAACTTCGGCATCTGCGTGCTGCTTTCGATTGCCTTTGCCGCTTCGATCGGCGGCATGGCGACGCTCATCGGCTCGCCTCCCAACGGCATTTACGCGCGCTTCGTGGAGCAGACCTACGGCACGCCGGTCTCGTTCGTCGACTGGCTCAAGGTCGCGCTCCCCGTGACGGTGCTCCTGCTGCCGGCGAGCTACATCCTGCTCACCAAGTTCATCTTCCCCTGCAAGCTCGAGGGCATTCCCGCGGGCAAGGAGTGGGTGAAGGGCGAGATCGCCAAGCTCGGGCCCATGTCCCGCGGCGAGAAGATCGTTCTGGCGGTCTTCGCCGTGGCGGCCGTCCTCTGGATCTTCGGCCCCGTGATCCGCGGCATGGAGATTGACGGCGCGAAGCCCTTCAAGGCGCTCTCCGACTCGGTGATTGCCATGGGCGCTGGCCTGATGCTCTTCGTGATCCCGGTCGATATCCGGCGCGGCGTCGCCGCCCTTGACTGGGGCACGGCCAAGGACGTCGTCTCGTGGGACGTGCTGCTCCTCTTCGGCGGCGGCCTCACGATGGCCGCGGCCATCCAGAGCACGGGCGCTGCGGCACTGATCGGCGCCCAGGCCACGGTTCTGGCGGGCACCGGCGAGACGGTGATGATCTTCGCCGTGGCAGTTCTGGTCGAGTTCCTGACGGGCTTCACGTCGAACACGGCCCTGGCCGCGACGATGATGCCGCTGATCGCAGCGGCGGCCGACTCGCTGCAGATGGATCCGCACGGACTGCTGCTCACCACGGCTCTGGCCGCCTCGAGCGCGTTCATGCTCCCCGTCTCCACGCCGCCCAACGCGATCGTGTTCGGCACCGGCCGCCTGCGCGTTATGGACATGGTCAAAGCGGGCCTGTGGCTTAACGTCATTGCCGCTTTCGTGATCACGTTCGTCTGCCGGGTGCTCGGCTGACCGGGTTCGCACTGAACCGACAAAGTACGGCGGACCGCCTTTTTGAAGGGCGGCCCGCCGTTTTTATTGCCTGTCTGATTTTTAATTTTTACCTTTCTAATTGGTAAGCGGATGGCCGAGAATGCGCTCGGCGCTCTCGCGGTAGGCCTTTTCGGGGAAAAGCTCCCGGACCATGCCCATGAAATCCGTGAGCAGCGGCGGCGCGCTGCCCGCGAGGCGCTGCATGCGCACTTCGAGCATGACGCCGGGCATCGTGACGGCCTGGGTTTCGGAGCCGATCATGCCCGCATCGGGCTCGGGCACCACGGTGTAGGCGCTTCCCGAGTTCACGTAATCGAGCATCAGGTGAAGCGAGGGCAGGGCGATCGTGCGCGTCGTGTGGAAGCCGTAAAGCGAGCTGATGCGGTGCGGTGTTGCCACGCCGTCGACGAAAAGACAGTAAGGAATGCCTTCGAGTGCTTTGCGCCGGATGCCGCCGTGTCCGTCGTTGACGTCGAAGCGCTTGGCGGCGATCAGCACGGCGTGCCAGGCCGCGATCGGAAAGCCCGTGAGGGGGTCTTCGCACTCGATGCCGAGCTGCACGCTCATCATGCAGTCGATGTGCCGTTCGGAGAGCTCGTGGATGAGCCTCGCAGGCGAGCCTTCCATGGTCTGCAGCGTCAGTCCCGGGAAGCGCTCCTTGGCCGCTTCGGAAATGCGGGAGAAAAGCCCCGAGGTGATTGACGAGGGATCGACGCCTAGGCGCAGCGTGCCCGCCGAATTGCTGAGGATCGCTGCGCAGCGGCGCTTGGCCGCGTCCATGGCGGCGAGGATGCCTCGGGCATCGGGAAGAAACGCTTCGCCGATGCGCGTGAGCGAGGTGGTGCGGTTGGAACGGTCGATGAGGGGTGCGCCGACTTCTTCCTCAAGAAGCCGGATTTGCTCGCTTAAGGATGATTTGGAAATCCCGAGTGCCTTCGCGGCCCGTCCGAAATGCATGTGCTCGGCGAGGGTTACGAAAGCAAGCAGATGCTTTGTGCTGAACATGGCTGGCAAAGCTCCCGCGCAATAAAGAATGATGACTGATGCTCTTTTTCTGACTGCGATTCTATTGGGCGCATCGGGTCTGTGTCTTATTCGCGTTTTCCCTATGCGGCATAAAAAATGGAATTTTGCAAATTACAAAATAATTTTCCGCAGCATTGTATAAAAACGGAGAAACCCTTGCGGTGCAGGGAAAAAAGATCGGCAAGGCGTTTTCATTTTAGGACTGAGTGAGGAATCCTCGAACCCCTGCGTCCCGATTTTCCGAACAAGCGGTCGCTCAGAACGAAGGCGAGCATCCCTAATCTCCTCGGCACAGGCACGGGCGGTTGCGATCCGCCCTGCGAGATCAAACCTCGGACATACCTCTGCAAGGAGAACATTCATGATCCTCACGTTCCGCAAGACGGCCATTGCCGCCATGCTCTGCGGCGCCGCCTCGGTGGCTGTCGCCGCCGTAACGGCCGGCACCTATGAAGGCGCCGCCGAAGGCAAGCTGAGCACCGTCAAGGCTGCCGTCACGCTCGATGCGTCGGGCAAGATCACCGACGTCAAGATCGACGCCTCGCACGAGACGCCGACGCTCGGCGGCGTTGCCGCCAAGCAGATGGCGCCTGCCATCGTCGAGCACCAGAGCTACGCCGTCGACGGCGTCTCCGGCGCCACTGTGTCGAGCAACGCCATCCGCAAGGCCGTCGCCGCCGCCATTGAGAAGGCGGGCGCCGATCCGAAGAAATACGACGTGAAGGTCGTGAAGAAGGCCGGCAAGGATGAAACGATGAGTGCCGACGTCGTGGTGGTCGGCGCCGGTGCCTCGGGCACGGCCGCGGCGCTGGCTGCCGCCGAGAACGGCGTCAAGGTGATCGTGCTTGAGAAGACCCCGGCCGCGGGCGGCGCGGGCAAGCTCGCGAGCGGCCTCTTCGCCGTCGAGAGCTCCCTGCAGAAGGAAAAGTACAAGAACGATCCCAAGATGCTCAGCGAGCTGACGCGCGAGAAGCTCTACACGCAGCTCATGGACTACAACCATTACCTGAACAACGCCCAGCTTACCCGCCGCATCATCGATCAGTCGCCCTCGACCATCGACTGGCTGCAGAAGTACGGCGCCAAGCTCGAGCTGATCGACTGGAACCCGCAGCAGGGCCAGAATCCGTATCCGATCCGCTGGCGCATTTACCACCGCTACGTGGACAATGCGACGGCTTTCAAGAACATGTACGCTTCGCTCGGCAAGATGGGCGGCAAGCTCATCACGCAGGCGCGCGCCTTTGACCTCACGCAGGACAAGGACGGCAACGTCACCGCGGTGATCGCCGAGAAGGCCGACGGCGCCAAGCTCACGATCAAGACCAAGGCGCTGATCCTCGCTTCCGGCGGCTACGGCGGCGACGCCAAGCACCTCGCCAAGGCCATGGAGACGAACGACCTGACGAACCGCATCGCCTGGAGCAACAACGGCGAAGGCCTGCAGATGGCCTGGAAGGCCGGTGCCCAGAAGATGGGCGAGAACCACGCGCTTATTCACGCCGCCGAGTTCGACGGCCTGAGCACGTCGGCCGCCGGCGACAAGGGCATGGTCGACTCGAACCTGCTCGTTCGCGTCCTGAAGACGCCGCTGCTCTGGGTCGACCAGGCCGGCAAGCGCTTCTGCAACGAAGAGCTCATCTACGACACGGTCTACTGGGCCAACGCCGGCTACTCCGTGGGCGGCAAGTACTTCGTGGTGGTCGATTCCGCGACGCTCGACGACTACACGGCCGACAAGTTCCCGTTTGAGGTCTCGGGCGCCGGCCCTGAAAACCCGAAGGGCCACGGCGACTTCCGCAAGCTTGCCGACGAAGCGGTCCGCCAGGGCGTTGCCTTCAAGGCCGACACGCTGGAAGAGCTCGCCAAGAAGGCCGGCTTCACGCCTGCTTTCGTCGATCAGGTCGCGCAGTACAACAAGGCCGTTGCGACCGGCAAGGATCCGTTCGGCAAGCCTGCCAAGTTCCTGAAGTACCCGGTCAAGCAGGGCCCGTTCTACGCGATGCGCGCCAAGGTTGTGAGCCTTGCCACGCTCGGCGGCGTGCGCGTCAACGAGAACTTCGAAGCGCTCAATGCGAACTACAAGCCGATCGGCGGCCTCTATGCGGTGGGCAACAACGCCTACGGCTTCTACTCGACGCCGTCCTATCCGCCGTACCAGGGCCTCGCGCTCGGCTACGCCTACAACTCCGGCCGCATTGCCGGCATGGAAGCCGCGAAGTACGTCAAGGCGCAGCAGTAACCGCCTCGGAAACCTCTCAAAAACTGATCTCTCCTCTCCCGGCCGCCGCGCACCGCCCAGCGGTGCGCGCGGCCGGGCTCTTTTTACCTTTTAAAACCTTCAACTGCTATGCAGCATTTCACGATTAAGGCGGCGGCAGCCATGACCGCCGCGGCGCTGGCCTGCGCCGGCGCCCAGGCAATGGAACTCAAGGTGGCCGGCATGGTCGACACGGGCCTGCGCTACATGAACGCGAGCGACGGCGCCGGGCACCACACCGACACCTTCGACATGACCGAGGGCGTGCTCGACGCGAACCGCGTCATCTTCATGGGCGGCGAAGATCTCTCGCCCGACACGTCGATCAACTTCTGGCTCGAAATGAGCTACGCCTCGGACAGCGGTGAGCAGAAGACCTCGGGCTCGCTCTTCGACCGCGGCAGCTATCTCTACCTGCAGAACAAGAAGGCCGGGCAGTTCGCCGCAGGCCGCATCGGCACGATGAGGTCCGGCGCCACGCCGCTCACGTTCGACCTGACGAGCAACCGCTACAGCGCCTTCGGCACGGGCTGGGGCGACATCGCAAACCCGATGTACTCCATGCCTTTCTATGGCTTCCCGATTTCCAACATGCTGCAGTACGACACGCCGGTCTTCAGCGGCTTCTCGCTGCACGTGCAGCACGCGTTCGGCGATTCGGACAGCACCACGGGTGCGGTCGAGGGCAAGTCCACGGCGGACCGCTACTCCTCGCTCGGCCTCACCTGGGACGGCGGCAAGCTCAACCTCGTGCTGATGGCCGACTGGATGGACGAGAGCACCCTGAACGAGGACCAGCACGACTTCTGGTCGGTGATCGCCGGCGGCAACTACAAGTTCGACGGCGGCACGACGCTCTACGCCTGGGCCACGTACTTCAAGAACGCGAACAACATCATGCCGCTGCCGGGGTTCGACGACTACACGCTCTTCGACGGGCTCGACCAGATCAAGGGCTACTCGGTTTCGCTCGGCGCGCGCATTCCCTGCTGGGGCGGCAACTTCAACCTCTGGGGCCTCTACATGGATGCGGACTATGACGACGACGTGAGCGACGAGACCGCCGCTCAGATCGGCACCGACATGAAGCGCTACGGCCTTGCCGTCGGCTATACCTATCCGCTCTCGAAGCGCACGACGGTTTACGCCGTGGCGGGCGGCTACCGCGACAGCGTCTCGCTCACGACGTCCGGCGGCCATCGCTACGACGACCCGAGCGCGACCGAAGTGATCGTTGGCATTCACCACAACTTCTGACACGCGGCCCCCGGCGGGCCGCTGCGGCGGCCTGACTGAGGGCAGAGTCCCCCGGATCTTCTCTTTGCAGCGCTTCCCTTCATCCACAGGGGAAGCGCTTTTTTTAATCAAGGCGGCTGCTGCTGCGGATGCGCCTGACGCTTTCCCGGTAGGCGCTTTCGGGGCAAAGCTCGCGGAGCATGCCGAAAAACGCCTTGATGACCGGCGAGCGGTTTCCCGCGAGGCGCACGGCCCTCACTTCAAACATCATGCCGGGCAGGGGCTGGCTCTGTGTGCCGCTGCCAGTCAGGCAGAGGTCAGATTCGGGAATGATGGAGAAGGACTGCCCGGAGTTGACGGAGTCGAGCATCAGAAGAACGGTGGGGTGCATCACCGTCGGGCTGTCGCCGAAGCCGAAGATGGCATTGATGCGGCGGGGTATTTTGCTGCTGTCGATAAAGAGGCTGTAAGGGATGCCGGAGAGCGTTTCGCGGCGGAGTTTCCCGGAAGCATCTGTGAGCGCGATGCCCTTCGGTGCGATCAGCATGGCGCGCAGGGCGAGAAGGGGAATGCTGAAAAGGTTGTCGCCGCATTCCAGGCCGAGCAGAAGGCTCACCATGCAGTCGATGCGCTTCGCAATCAAGTTGTCGAGGAGCTGCATGGGCGAACCTTCAGAGACTTCGATCTGCAGATCGGGGAACTTTTCCGATGCGGTGCTGAGAATGCGTGAGAAAAGGCCTCCCGAGACGGACGACGGATCAACGCCGAGGCGGATTTTCCCGGCGTTGCGGCTGAGCAGGGCGTTGCAGTGCGCTTTTGCCTCATTCATGAGTTTAAGAAGGCCCTCGGCATCGGGAAGGAAGGTCTTCCCGAGCGCTGTGAGCGAAACCGTGCGGTTGGAGCGGACGACAAGCGGCCCGCCGACTTCCGATTCCAGAAGACGGATGTGCTCGCTCAGGGCTGATTTTGAAATGCCGAGCGCTTTGGCTGCCTTGCCGAAATGCATGGTGCGGGCAAGCGCAGCGAAAGCCTCGAGGTGCTTTGCTTCATACATAGGGCTGTCCGCTTGCGCCGGGAAGGGCGCCTGATGGTTCCACTGCACCTGCGATTGTAGGGAAGTTGCACCGTCCGCAACCTCTGCTCGTTTTCCCTAGCACTGCCGCCGGTGTTCGGCGAAGATTGCAGCGGTTTCGCGCAGTGCTCCCCCGTGCTTTTCTAAAAATTTGAAATTTAAATAAAAAATCAGATCCGTGATTGTTAGGGGAAAAAGCACGCAAGAAGGCTGTCCTCACGGCCGCCATTTCCGAACATCCGATCGGATCTTCGGGAAACATGCGGCCCTAATCTGCAGTGGTCGGCCGCGCAGGTGCACTGAGTGCGCGGGCTTTCAAATCATTCGGTCCGAACGGCAGTTATTTGATTTTTTGGAGAACCGTCATGAATCAGACAGGATTCCGCGTGGCAGGGCGGCGCAGGGGATAGCGCCCCTTTCTTTCCGGACTGAGCCGCCCAAGAAGGCGGCCTGATCCCGAACCGGCCGAAAGACCGGAGATCTTCTTTGCACCTCTTCTGACTTTAGCACCCAAAATGACGAAAAAAATTCTTTGGCCGGCGGCGCTTGCCGCGGCGGCCTCGCTCTTCTGCGGCCCGGCGGGCGCGGCGGAGCTTACGCTCACGGGTCTCATCGACACGGGCATCCGCTACACCAACCTCAGCGACGGCGCCGGCCATCACAGCGACACGGTCGACATGACCGACGGCGTTTACGACGGCAACCGCATTATCTTCATCGGCAATGAGGATCTGTCCTCCGAGACCAAGATCGGCATGTGGCTCGAGATGAGCTTCGCATCCGACACCGGCGAGCAGAAGACCGAGGGCTCGATCTTTGACCGCGGCAGCTACCTGCACATCACGAACAGCCGCTGGGGCCACGCCGGCTTCGGCCGCTTCGGCTGCATGCGTTCGGGCGCCACGCCGATGACCAACGACATCACGGGCGTGCGCTACAGCGCCTTCAACACGGGCTGGAGCGACCTCGCCAACCCGATGTACGCGATGCCTTTCTACGGCTTCTCGATTTCCAACAACATGCAGTACGACACGCCGAAGTTCGGCGGCTTCTCGCTGCATGTGCAGCACGCGTTCGGCGAGTCTGACAGCACGACGGGTGCGGTCGAAGGCAAATCAACGGCCGACCGCTATTCGGCTCTCGGCCTCACCTGGGACGGCGGCAAGCTCAACCTGGTGGCGATGGCTGACTGGGTGGACGAGAGCACGCTCAGCGAAGACCAGCACGACTTCTGGTCGGTGATCGCCGGCGGCAACTACAAGTTCGACGGCGGCAGCACGCTCTATGCCTGGGCAACGTACTTCAAGAACGCCAATACGATCATGCCGCTGCCGGGCTTCGACGACTATTCGCTTTTTGACGGTCTTGACCAGATCAAGGGCTACGCGCTCTCGCTCGGCGCACAGATTCCCTGCGCGGGCGGCGACATTCACCTTTGGTCGCTTTACATGGATGCGGATTACGACGACGACATTTCAGAGGAAGAAGCTTCCCGCGTCGGCACCGACCTGAAGCGCTACGGCATCGCCGTGGGCTACACCTACCCGCTTTCGAAGAGAACGCTCATCTACGGCGTGGCGGGCGGCTATTACGACGACGTCAAGCTCACGGCTTCGTCGGGACACCGCTATGACAGCCCGAGCGCGACCGAAGTGATCATCGGCGTGCACCACACGTTCTGATTCCTGCGCTCCAGTCTCCGGCGCAGGCTGAAAAGAGAAGGCGCTTCCCTTTGGTCCGAAGGGGAGCGCCTTTTTTCGGGTCTTTGCGGGGAGCGCCGCGGCCGTCAGATGCCGAGCGCCTTCATGAGCGGGATGGCGATGAGCGGCGCGAGGAAGGCCGTGATCAGGCCCGAGAGGCCCATCGCGAGGCCCGAGAAGGCGCCCGCCTTGCTCGAGATCTGGAAGGCCGTGCTCGTGCCCATGCCGTGGGCGGCGACGCCGAGCGCAGTGCCGCAGACCGGATCGGACTTGAGGCGCACGAGCTTGAAGAGCGGTCGGCCCATGATCGAGCCCGAGATGCCGGTGATCACCACGAGGCAGGCCGTGAGGTCGGGCATGCCGCCCATGGCCTCCGACACGCCCATGGCGATCGGGGTGGTGACCGACTTGGGCACCATGGAGATGAGCGTTTCGCTCGAAAGCCCGAAGAGCCAGCCGAGGAGCACCACCGCGATGATCGCCGATGTGCATCCCGCGATCAGCCCCGCGGTGAGCGGCAGCCAGAGCTCGGCGAGCTTGCGGCGCTGCTCGTAGAGCGGCACGGCAAGCGCGACCGTGGCCGGCCCGAGCAGGAAGTGGATGAAGCCCGCGCCGGCGAAGTAGCGCTCGTAGGGCACGCCGAAGACGAGCAGGATGCACATGATCGAGACGACCGCCACGATGATCGGGCTCGCGAACGGGTTGTAGCGCGCTTTCTTGTAGAGCCACTGGCCGAAGATGTAGCACGAGAGCGTGAGCGCGATCCAGAGCGCGGCGTTCTCCTGGAGCTTCGCCATGGCGGCGTAAAGGTGTTCGAGCATCAGTCGCCGTCCTCAATGTGCATGATCTTCTCGACGAAGACGATCGTATAGGCGGTCACCAGCATGGCGATGACCGTGGAGATGAGGATGACGGCAATGATCCCGACGCCTTCGTCCATGAAGCGCTGGCCGTGGCGCATGATGCCGACGCCCGCGGGGACGAAGAGAAGCGAGAGGTTCGAGAGCAGCACGCCGCCCGTCGGGCGGATCGTGTCGATCAGGTCATCCTTGATGAAGAACGCGATGAGCATGAGGAGCATGCCGAGCACGGAGCCGGGCACCGGGATGCCGGTGATGCGGCTGATGAACTCGCCGATGACCTGGAAGACCAGAATAAGCGTGATGGCGGAAAGCATAAAAGACTGCCGTAGTATGATTCTCTAGACGTTGCAAAGATGTTCAGCAGCGCAGGGTTTTTGATTTTGACACTCCCGCCGAAGCGCTGCTTTATTAGGGTTTGACCTAGGTTAGGAACAGTGAAAATGACGCAGGAATTTTTAATCCGCGGCGAGTACATCACGCTCGATGCGCTTTTGAAGGCGGTCGGCGCCGCCGGCTCCGGCGCCCAGGCCAAAGCCATGGTCGCCGAGGGCCTCGTGAAGGTTGACGGCGAAAAGGAAACGAGAAAAACCCGCAAGCTCCGCGGCGGCGAGCTTGTCGAGGCCGGCGGCTACAGCGTGAAGCTGCTCGCGCCCGCGCCGGTTAAGAAATAAGGAGGCCCCTTTATGTTCGGGACGTACATCCCGCCCAAGGGCGACGCCGCGAGGCAGCCGCTCTGGGCCAAGGCCCGCGCCTACATCGTGCGGCGCCTGAGCGAGGGCGTCTGGCGCCCCGGCGAGATGCTCCCGAGCGAGAAGGATCTCGCCGCCGAGCTCGGCGTTTCGCTCGGCACGGTCCGCCGCGCCGTCGACTCCCTTGAGAAGTCCGGCATCGTCAACCGCGTGCAGGGCAAGGGCACCTTCGTGAGGAGCTTCGAGCGCACTTACACCAATCCCACGCAGCGCTTCTTCTGGGACCGCACCGATGCGATCGTGCCCTTTGCGATGCGCACCGTGCTCTACGAGACCGTGCCGGTGACGGCCGCCGAGACGCCCGCGCGCATCCTCGGCCTCGGCTACGGCGAAAAGCTCATCCACGCCCTGCGCGTCTACGCCTGGGAAGGGCGCGACCAGGGCATTTCGGAACTTTGGCTCGGCGCGAAGCGCTTTGAGAAGATGACCGAGGAAAACCTGAGCAATCACACCGGGAGCCTCTATTCCTACTACGAGCAGATGCTCGGCGTGGCCATCGTGAGCGTGAAGGACCGCATCAAGGCCAAGGTGTTCGACGCGCACCTCGCCTCGCTCGGGAACTTCTGCATCGGCGAGCCCTACCTCGAGCTCACGCGCGTCGGGTATACCTACGGCGGCGTGCCGGTCGAATACCGCCTGAGCTACTGCCGCAGCGCCGAGTTCCATATGGAAATGTGACCGATTATCGTCTCTTTAAGACAGCAAAACGGCCAGCCCGAAAAGGGGCGCGGCCGTTTTTTTCGATTAGCCCGAAGCGCGGCGTGCTCAGACGATGCTCTTGAGCTCGCGGCGCAGGATCTTGCCCACGGGCGACTTCGGGAGGCTGTCGGCGAAGACGATGATCTTCGGGCGCTTGTAGCCGGTGAGCTGCGTGCGGCAGAAGGCCTTGACGTCCTGCACGGTGAGCTCGGGGTCCTTGCGCACGATCACGGCCTTCACCGTCTCGCCCGATTTCTCGCTCGGCACGCCGACGACGCCCACTTCGAGCACGCCCGGCATCGAGGCGATGACGTCCTCGACCTCGTTGGGGTACACGTTGAAGCCCGACACGAGGATCATGTCCTTCTTGCGGTCGGTGATCGAGAGCACGCCCTTGGCGCTCAGGTGGCCCATGTCGCCCGTGCGCAGCCACCCGTCGCAGAAGACCTGCGCGGTTTCCTCGGGGCGGTTCCAGTAGCCGATCATCACCTGCGGGCCGCGCACGCAGATCTCGCCCGTGTAATCGGCGGGATCGGCGCCCTCCGGGCAGAAGCCGAGGTCCCTGAAGTCCTCGCCGCGGATCGAGACCACGGTCGAGGGCAGCGGCGTGCCCACCGAGCCGTCCCACGGGGCGTTGGGGATGTTGCCGCAGACGCCTGGCGAGCATTCGGTGAGGCCGTAGGCCTCGAGGATGCTGCTGCCGGTCTGCTTCTTCCAGCGCTCGGCCACGGCGCTCTGCACCTGGGCGCCGCCGGCGGCGGTCATCTTGAGCCGCTTGAACTTGTGGCGGCAGAAGATCGGGTTGTTGAGCAGCGCCGCAAAGAGCGTGTTGACGCCGACGATGATCGAAAAGTCATATTTGGCGCACTGCAGCGCAAGGTCGTTGATCTTGCGCGGGTCGGCGATGAGCACCATCGTGGCGCCGATCTGCGTGAAGGCGAGCGTCGCCGTGAGCGAGAAGATGTGGTAGAGCGGCAGCGCCGTGAGCGCCACCTCCTCGCCGTCCTTGAAAGTGCTCGAGATCCAGACGCCCACCTGCTGCAGGTTCGCGAGCAGGTTGCGGTGCGTGAGCACGGCGCCCTTCGGGACGCCCGTCGTGCCGCCCGTGTACTGCAGGAAGGCGATGTCGGTGCGCTTGATGCTGTGGGGCTGCATGCCGACGGCGCGGCCCTTGGCGAGCGCGTCGCGGAACTTCACCGCGCCGGGCAGCGTGTAGGGCGGCACGTAGCCGCGCAGGCGGATCCAGAGCGAGGCGAGCGTGCGCTTCGGCCAGCCGAAGAGGTCGCCCGCGCCGGTGACGACGATGTTGGTGCACGCCGTGCCCGGAAGGGCGTTCTGCAGCGTCTTGGCGAAATTCTCGACGACGATCGCCGCCTTGGCGCCCGAGTCGGTGAGGATGCCGTGCACTTCGCGGCTCGTGTAGAGCGGGTTGACGTTGACGACGATGAAGCCCGCGCGCAGGATCGCGAAGATGCTGACGACGTACTGCAGGAGGTTGGGCATCATGACCGCGACGCGGTCGCCGGGCTCGAGCCCTTTGAGGCTCTGCAGGTAAGCGGCCAGGTCGCACGACAGGTCGGCCGCCTCCTGGTAGGTGATCGCGGAGCCCATGCTGACGTAAGCGGGCCGGTCGGGGAAGCGCGCGGCGACGCTGTCGAGGACGGCGGGAATGCTCTCGAAGCGGTCCGGATCGATTTCGTGCGGAACGCCTTCGGGGTAGCTTGAGAACCAAGGATAACTTTCACTCATATAGGGGCCGTTTGATGCGGGGCGGCATGACAGGCGCCGCCCGATTGGCAAGATGGAAAGTTTAAAGGGAGAAAAGTGCGCAGACAGAGGGTAAAAACGGCAATTTTCGTTTTGCGGGCGCTGATTTGTTACTGAATCGTACAGCCGGGGCGGTTTCCGGGGCGCGCCGGGGCGGCCGTGTGCTCACTTGTGCCTAGATATAAGGGTTAACCCTATTAGTCCGAAAGGGAGGAAATTTTGTTAATTAGAAATCCCTAATATGTTCAGGATATCAAACGATTGGGATTAGTGCATCGTGAGAATAGTATAGGAAAGCGAGTTTTGATAGAGTCTTTGCATCGACGGGCGATTCGCTCGCTACCGCATTGCAATCCCCTCGGGAAAGCGATGCTGCCGCCCGGGTTGCTGCCGGGAGACAGACGGCTGCCGAAGCCGGTCAGGTCCTTACAGCCCCACCCCTTACAGGAGAATTGAATCATGAGAAAACTGTTAGCCGCAACGGTACTGCTGGCGGCGCTGCCGTTTGCCGCAGCGCCTGCCGCCGAGCCGCCGGCTGAGACGCTCGCTCACACCTGCGGCGCCTGCCACGGCACCAACGGTTCTTCCGTCGGCGAGACCATCGTGCCGATCGCCGGCATGAAGAAGAACGAGTTCATCACCTCGATGAAGGAGTTCAGAGACCTGAAGCGTCCCAGCTCGATCATGAGCCATATCGCAGAAGGCTACAGTGACCGTGACATCGAAGTCATGGCCGAGTATTTCGCGGCGCTGCCGAAGCCGGCCGTCAGGTCGGATGCCGCGCCGTCCACGGGCTGCAAGGACAGCAAAGGAGCGAACAAATGACTAACGATATGCTGAGCCTGCGCCGCCGCGCCCTGCTTCGCCTCCTGGCCGCCGCCTCGGGCGCCGCGCTGATGCCCTCCGCCTTCGCCGCCGCTGCCGGCGCTCCCAAGGCGCGCGTCCTTGTCGTCGGCGCCGGCATCGGCGGCGCCACGGCCGCCAAGTACCTGCGCATGTTCGATCCGGGCATTGAAGTGACCGTGATCGAGAAGAACGACCACTACATCCGCCCCTACGGCTCTTCCGAAGTGCTCACCGGCGCCGTCACGATGGACGACCTCTGCGTGAGCTACGAGCCGATGAAGAAGCGCGGCATCAAGTTCGTGCAGGACACGGCCGTTGCGCTTGACGGCGTCAAGAAGGAAGTGACCTGCAAGTCGGGCAAGAAGTTCTCCTACGACTTCCTCATCGTGTCCCCGGGCGTCGAGCTCCTCTATGAGAAGTATCCCGGGCTCACCGAAGAAATCGCCGACACGAAAATCACCTGCGGCTGGATTCCGGGCAAGCAGACGGCGCTTCTCAGGAAGCAGCTGCTCGCCATGCCTGAAAACGGCACGGTTCTCCTCTGCCCGCCGCCGAATCCGTACCGCTGCCCGCCGGGGCCGTACGAGCGCGCCTCGCTGATCACCGAATGGACGGGCAAGTACAAGCCGCACGCCAAGGTTATCGTCGCCGACCCGAAGAACGGGTTCACGGCCGACATCACGATGCTGCTCGCCTGGAACCACCTCTACGGCTTCATGCCGCCGGAGCCCTTCAAGACGAAGCTCGCCGGCCACTTAAAGGATCCGCGCCCCGACTGCCGGCTTTCCTGGATCACCAAGAATGACGGCGGCACTGTGAAGTCCGTCGACGCGAAGAACATGACCGTCACCACGGAAGGCGCCGGCACCATCAAGGCGGACGTCATCACGATCATCCCGCCGATGAGGGCGGGCCGCATCGCGACCGACATGGGCCTGACGAACGAGACGGGCTTCTGCCCGATCGACCGCCGCACGTTCGAGTCGACCGTCATCAAGTCGGTTTACGTGCTCGGCGACAGCTCGATTGCCGATGCGATGCCCAAGAGCGGCTTCTCCGCCAACACGCAGGCCAAGGTGTGCGCGCGCGCCATCGTCGAGACGGTCAACGGCCGCCCGATTCCGGAGCCCGCCTGGTCCAACACCTGCTACGCGCTCGCGAGCGACGAGTGGGGCATGTTCGTCGCGGACGTCTTCCGCCTCGTCAACGGCAAGATTACCCGCACGAACACCCGGGCCCGCTACCAGTTCCTGACGGCGAGCGATACGGAGCGGCGCGTTTCGGCCCGCTACCTGAGAAGCTGGATCCGCACCATCACGGCGGACAGCTTCTTCTAAAGACATTGGAGACTGAATTATGAAAATGCTGATGAAAGCCGCTCTTGCTGCAGCGTTCGCGGCGGTCTGCGCCGCAGCCCCTGCGGCCGAGGCGAACTCCGCGGCCCCGATCACGCCCGACGGGATCCGCGCCCAACTCGAAAAGATGCCTGCCGGCAACGCCGAGCGCGGCCGCAAGGTCCACGAGGCGAATTTCTGCTCGAGCTGCCACGGCGCCGCCGGCGTGGCACCCACGGAAAACTGGCCCACGGTGTCCGGACAGCCGGAATACGTGACCAAGAAGGCGCTCATTGAGTTCCGCGGAGGCTTCCGCAAGGGCGACCACATGGACGAGCTCATGACGGCTGCGGCCAAGAAGCTCTCCGACGCCGACATCGCCGACCTGGCGGCGTTCTACGCCTCGCAGCCCGGCGCGCCGGCCGCCACGGCCGAGCTTCCCGCGCCCGAGCTGGTCACCAAGGGCGACACGAAGCGCATGATCGCGCCCTGCGCGATGTGCCACGGCAAGGACGCCACGGGCAGCGCGACCGGCATCATGCCGATCCTCCACGGCCAGTCGGCGCGCTACCACGAGGCCGCGCTCAAGAAGTACCGCGCCGGCGAGCGCACGGGCGACTTCAGCCGCGAAATGCGCATGATCGCCGAGCAGCTGACGGACAAGGAAATCAGCGAGCTCGCCGCTTACTACGCCAGCCTCCCCGGCAAGGACGCCGCCAAGCCGGCCAAGAAGTAAGCCCTAAGCTTCTCCGAAGTAAAAAATCGCCCGGGTCCGCGAGGATCCGGGCAATTGTTATCAGCTCAGCCGCGAAAGGGCATCAGGCCTGCGCGGGCTTGTCGTCCTTCGTCTCCGCGGGCTTCGCTTCCGCGATCTCGGCGGGGGCTTCCTCCGCCGGGGCGGCCTCGCCTTCGGCGGGCTCGTCGCCGAGCGTGAGACAGTGGCGGGCATACGCCTCGACGGCGTCCCAGTCCGTGTAGTCGATCACGGCGGTCATGTCCGTCGGGCCCTTCGTCATCTTCATGATGAGCTGGATGAGCTTGGCGTCGATCCAGTTCCAGTTCGGGTAGTCCACCTTGCCGGCGAAGCACTTGACGTCCTTCGGATGCCAGGGGTTGGTCTGCAGGAACTTGCGGCAGTATACGTTGCCTTCGGGAGTGGCCTTGGCGGGGTTGCGCGCGATCACCGTGACGCAGAAGAAGCTGTTGGGCTTCTTGTCGAGCACGGCCTTCCACTTGTTGACGAAGGCGCGGAACGGCTTGCGGAAGTGGCCGTAGAGAATCGGGGCGCCGGCGATGATCAGGTCGTACTTGTTCCAGTCGACGCCTTCGCGGTCGGCCTCGAGCACGTGGATCATGTCGGCCTGGTGGCCTTCGGAAATGATCGTGTCGCGGATGCGGCGCGCAATGCGGGCCGTATGGCCGGAGCGGCTGTCGTAAATGATCAGCACCGTTTTCATGTTCTAGCTCTCCAATTTCTTCCGCCCGGTCCGGCGGGCAGCGCCGGCAGGGCCGCCGGCTCGGGGTTGACAATGCGCCGCCCGTGCCGCTGGCTTGTCTGCGGCGGGAAGCGCTCATGGCGACATTTTATCCAATCGAGTATTTTGCAGAGCTTAAAGACTTTGCGCTTTTTCCCTGAAAAATCGTCAAAAAGTTGATTCTGTAACAAAAAATAGGTGCTACAATCTCGCAACTGCCGAACCGGCCTGCCGCCGGTTTGTTTTTTTACCCCTGACGGCTGCGGAAATCATCGGGGCGCTCAAGCTGCAGCGCCGCTCCGCCGAGCCGCCGTTTTTTACGGAAGAATATGGCTAAGGAAGATCTCATTGAGATGACGGGTCAGGTTCTCGAAGTCCTGCCCGACGCTCGCTATCGCGTGAAACTGGACAACGGCCACGAGCTTGTGGCTTACACCAACGGCAAGATGCGCAAGCATCACATCCGCATTCTCGCGGGCGACAAGGTCTCGCTTGAGCTCTCCCCGTACGATCTCACCAAGGGCCGCATCACGTTCCGCCACATCGAGGGCCGTCCCCCGATGGGCGCTCCGAATCAGCAGCGCCGCCACTGATTCCTTCGGCCCGAACGAAAAAAAACCGGCTTTGCGAAAAGCCGGTTTTTTGTTGCCCGGAGGGCGCCTCTCAGAGGTCTTTGTAGAGGATGAAGAAGACCGTCGTGAGGTGGTAGAAAACGGGCGCCGAGAACGTGAGCGGGGCAAGGCGCACGAGCGTGCCGCGCGTCATGTAGATGTTTTCCTCGTCGGCGTGGCACTCCGCGCCAAGGCTGCGGCGCACGGCGCTGATCACCATGTCGCCCATGACGCCCGCGATGACGGTCGCCATCGACATCAGGATGGCCTGCCAGAAGCGGAACGGCGTGATCCAGAACATCGCCGAGCCGGCGACGACGCCCGCGAGGCAGCCGATGATCGTGCCCTTGATGGTGCGCGTGTCGTTGAAGACGAGGTTGCGTCCCCCGAAGAAGGAGCTCGCGATGCTCGCGGTGAGGTCGCTCACGAAGACGACGAGCAGGTAAAAGAGCATCAGCA